>JALUUM010000027.1 GCA_027021365.1 Spirochaetales bacterium | reverse complement strand
GGCAGCAGCATCGGCGTGTCTCTATCTACATTCACAAATCGTGTACTCATGCCTGTAATTTTACTATATTTATTCCTCCCTATTCAATAATTGTATGACTGTAAAGTCCGACAGACTCCTAGGGTAACAATTGATTTATCACATCAATTTGCTTAAATTATAGCACACTGACCAAAAAATATTAAAAGGATTCAAGATGATACCACAAGAAAAATACAGAAGGGAACTGGAAGTTGCAGTAGAATCTGCAATATATGCATCGAAACTCTGCATGTCTGTTCAGAAAGATTTTCTAAACAGGGATACCAAAAGCTCCGGCACCGCCAACAAGAATGATACCTCGCCTGTTACCATAGCAGATTTTGGCGCTCAGGCAATTATCAATATGCACATTCTTGAAAACTTCCCATCGGACAGGATTGTTGGTGAGGAGAATGCTTCGATTCTCCGTGACAACAGAACACTGGGGAGAGAAGTAACAAACAGGGTTACCTCGGTAATCGGGAATTACTCTGAAACAGAAATATTTAAGGCCATCGACAGAGGCAACTTTGAGGGAGGAAGATCACAAAGATTCTGGGCAATCGATCCCATAGACGGTACAAAGGGTTTCCTGAGAGGAGAACAGTATGCCATAGCAATCGGACTAATAGAGGAAGGCCAGGTTGTCTTTGGTCTTCTTGCGTGTCCGAACCTAAAATATTCGGATACACAAACAGGTTATATCGCTTTTGCAATTCGAAACCATGGGGCATATTCGCTTCCCCTTATGGGGGATGGCTCGGGAATGGCAAAAACCAATGACATAGAATCTGCATCAGAGATCCATGTTTCACAGGTTGAAAAACCTGAAGAAGCCTGGTTTGTCGAATCCGTTGAATCGGCACACTCGTCACACAGTGAAGCGGCTTTAATCGCAGAGAGGCTCGGCATAGTAAAACCCCCTGTCAGAATAGACAGCCAGGCAAAGTATGCAATTGTTGCCAGGGGCGATGCACCCCTCTACATGAGGATTCCATCGAAAAAGGGTTACATCGAAAATATCTGGGACCATGCGGCAGGTTCTATTATCGTTGAAGAGGCAGGTGGCAGGGTAACGGATATCTTTGGCAGAGAACTCGACTTCGAATTGGGAAGAAAACTGATCAACAATAAGGGAATACTTGCCAGCAATGGTAAGCTGCACAGTGCTGCGGTGGAAAGTATCAGTGTTGTTTTAAACCAACATGAATAGAAGCACCCGAAGAATAATCATTTTAAAAGCATCTTCTTTTCCGGATCGAGCTCCCTTAACCCCTCAAGCACGGATTCCCTTATGGGAACGGCAAAACGGAAACCAAGAGAGCGCAATTTATCCGAATTGTAGCTGTAGCTCTTTTCCAGATACTCCAGGGCCGATGGGGAAAAAAAGGTCTGAATAAACATGTTATGCGGAACGAATCTCCTTGCAAACTTTAATAAGGGCTTTACCAGCCTGAAAATCCACCTGGGAATCGAAAAAGACGGAGGCTTTCTTTCATAGTACTCTGCAACAAAAGAAAAGAGTTCACGAAATGAGACCATCTCATTTGCAATGTTAAAGACCTCACCCGATGATATCTCGCCCTTAAGCAGCTTCAAAGCAAGGAAAACTTGAGCCCTTGCCACATCTTTCGGGGCAGTAAGACTTATCCTCGTTCTTCCCCCACCCACAAGCCTGGGAAGCGGAACCCTCATACTTTCGACAAGTGCCGGTATCATCTGTCTGTCTCTCGAACCGACTACAGGCCCCAGCCTTGTGATTACGAAAAGCTTTTGGCCGGTTTTTCCCTGCTTTGCATTCTGTCTGCCAAGCCCTCCATAACCGGCTCCATATCGCTCTGCATACTGCGCTGCATATTTTAAGACAAGCCTCTCACCAAGCCTCTTTGTAACAGCATAGGGTATATCTTTCCCTCGTTCTACAGGCCCCCAGGGACAATCCTCCCTGAAATCAAATATCTTTTCCGCACCAATGTTACCAAAAGTCTTAACTGCCCTTTCCCTGCTTCCACAGAGCTTAAAGGCTTTTTTAGACGTATCATAGACTATAATGGAACTCGTATGAACGAAGAGCCTTCCTTTGGAGGCTACAAAGGCATCAAGGAGATTTTTCGTACCCTCAACATTCGCCCTGTACATGTCATCGAAACTCGAATAGACATATACATTGGCGGCAAGGTGAAAAACGTAATCCACTTTTCTTAGAACTTCAAATAATAGATCCCTGTCCGAAAGATCTCCCGTAATTATTTTAACACCAAGCTTTTCAAGGAGTGCCACACCTCTTCCGGAGGGGATACCCACGGGAACTGAACCCACTGGAACAGAGGCTACAGGGACGGAAGCTTTTTCAGAAATCCTCTCTACCGTATCTTTTCTGGTTACCCTCCTGCGTGGCCTTACAAGACATAGAATATCTTTCTCGCTTTCCAAACCGGGAAGGCCGGGAATACCAACAGGGTCATCATACCTTGGCTTACCAGACCCACCAACCTCTTTCCTGCCTTTCAAACTGCCTGCCAGATACTCTGCAAGGTGGCTTCCAACCTGCCCCGTTGCTCCTGTTATAAAAACTTTTGCCATCAATTAAACCCTCATTTTGATCCCAAACTCACTATTGCATTCATATTACAAAACATGATGTAATAGGCAATACTATGCTTGAAATACAAATATTTCAAACAATTAAATACGTTTTTCTCTCCATTGCAGGGATAGTCTTCGTTGTCCTTTTCTTCGTGGCGGCAGGCTATGGAAGGTACAACAGCAGAAAGTGGGGCCCACAGATGGATAACAGGCTCGGCTGGGTGGTTATGGAAGCGGTCTCACCGATTGTTTTCTTCATCCTCTACCTTGCAGGAGACAGGATGGGCAATACGGTTGCCATTACCTTTCTTCTGATATGGGAGCTCCACTACATACAACGTGCCTTCATATACCCCTTGCTGATTCGGGGTAACAAAACGATCCCCATAACGATAGTTGCCATGGGCATGACCTTCAACCTTGTTAACAGTTACCTCCAGGGAAGGTACCTCTTTGCACTTTCTAATCCCTATCCTGTAAGCTGGCTTACAGATATACGTTTTATTACAGGCTCTATTATCTTCATCTCGGGCTACATAATAAACCTCCACTCGGACCACATCTTAAGAAACTTAAGGAAACCAGGTGACACGGGTTACTACATCCCCTATGGCGGTATGTTCAGGTTCGTAACAAGCCCCAACTACTTGGGCGAAATCATGGAGTGGATAGGTTGGGCCATCCTCACATGGTCGCTAATCGGCCTGATATTTGCCGTCTGGACAATGGCAAACCTGATACCCCGTGCCATCACTCACCACAAATGGTACCTCAAAAAATTCCCCGATTACCCGAAAAACAGGAAGGCAATAATTCCCTTTATCCTTTAGATTCTCATAGATATGCCAAGTGAAAGCAATGATTTTCTTAATTCAAAGACAGAAAGATAAAAGTTCAAGGCCAACCCCAGGTATCCGGAAAAGCTAAGTTCAAGGTTATTAAGTAACCCGGCCTCAAACAGGACATCAAATGTACTGTAACTTCTATTTATTTTATAGAGGGGATTGTTTATCTTCTCGTTGATAATGGCGAACTCTGCTCCCAGTGCACCATAGAAACCGAGGGATAACAATCCGTTAAGAATATTCAACCTGTAACCTGCAAGACCAAGGAGTGTATTGTATAGATCAATATTTACCTTAAGGCCTGTCACATTATCCATTAGGGGGAATACCCCCGTATTGAAAACTCCTACTGAAAAGCCTGAGGGAAAATCATGAAATACATTCAGGTCGAAACCAACGGTCATAAAACCAACGGCAGGAGATACCTCAAATCTCGTCATACTCTCTGCCTCTACCCGCAGGAGACCTGCAGGAGAAAGAAACAGAAGAGCAAAAATGAAAATCATTCGCATTGTGACTTTCAAATTATTTTTCCCATCATTTACCGCCCAGGACGAATTTAAGCCCCTCCTCCAGGGCGAAATATCGATTGTTCCAGTGTCTTTTATGAGGAATCTCCATACTTTTCAAGGATAGAAAACCGTAGCCACGGGATTTCAACCTCGCTGCAAATTCCTCCATAAGCACATTCATACCCATTCCCTCAAGGGTACCGGTAGAGATAAAGAGCTTAATCGAACCAGTCAAGCTTCCTGCCGAAGCAGGAAACTTACCCTCGTACTTAAAGAAGACCTCATTGTCCCACCATAGTGACGGGCTCGTTGCAATAAAATTCTTGATCGCATCGTTATGAAAGAAAAACCCGTAAAGGACGGCCAATCCGCCAAAGGAATGCCCGTCTATGTATCTGTAATCTGCCCCTGAAATTACCCTGTACTTGCTATCTATGTACGGGAAGAGCTCTCCCGTTAGAAAGTCCCAGAAATCAGCAACCCCACCGCCATCACCATCAGAATCGACCGTCGGTGTATAGTCATAGGTTCGCATGTTTTTCCCGGAACCATAACCGATAGCTACAACGATTAACGGAGGAACTGTCCCTGATTCAACAAGGTCATCAACGACACGTGAAGCATCATCCTTAACCGTATCTCCATCCAATAGGTACAGAACAGGATACGCATCAGCAGAGCTTTCATAACCCGGCGGAAGATAGACATACAGGGTATAACTGTGCCCCATCACCGTGGACGAGACTTCATCGGTAACTTCTGTCATGGAGATCTCCGTGGAAAAAAGGCTGCAGGAAATAATAGAGGAAATAATTAAAAAGATTGAAAGGAAAAGGATAAGCCGCTTGATCATTTTCTGATCATCCTTATAGATCATCCTTATTGCAATTTTATCTCTCATTAAAACAAGATTCAATCACTATGGAAAAAGATTGTGCAACCCATTAAGATAACAGACTATGAATTACCTGTTTATAATAATGCACGATATCGGAAGAAGGTATGGCTGTTATGGGAACAGCCAGATAGTAACACCCAACATAGACAAACTGGCAGAAGAATCGGTTCGGTTCAACAACCACTACTGCCAGTTTCCCCTATGCGGACCATCGAGGGCAAACATTTTCAGTGGCTTGAGACCCCTGTTTACAGAGAGATTTGACAACGAGGCCTTCTTTCCCAAATTCAGAGAGGCCTTGAAAAAACAGAGAGGCATGGATTTAAAGACACTTCCCGAACTCTTCAAGGAGAACGGTTACGAGACCTTTGGCGCAGGCCTGGTCTTCCACGATGTGGATGACCCCCTTTCCTGGAGTAAAGGCTTTTTCAGGCCGGAACTTCCCAAGCTTCCGGAAGGCCTCCCTAAAAGCATGCGGGTCTTTAACGAAAACTCCCCCAACCCATGGGTAAACAGAGACTCCTTCGACCTCATAACGATCAGGATGGAAAACCTCAAAAAAATGGGAATTCCCGATGAAGAGATCTTTACCCCTTCCGGGCTTAGAAAGGTGAAGGGCCCTCCTGTTGAGAGCGGAGAAGTGGATGACAGCATCTACTTCGACGGACAGACGACGGAAAGGATTGTAAGGTACATAAGGGAAGTCAATGAACAAAGGCCCTTCTTCATTGCTGCAGGCTTTACCGCGGCACACCTTCCATGGAATTCACCCTCCAAATACTGGGATCTCTACGACAGGGAATCACTTGAACGCCCCGAAAACCGGGAACCGCCTTTAGGAACCACAGACTGGGCAATGGGAGATTCGGAACCTGCCCAGTACTATACACAACACGGATACGAGAAGCCCTGGCTTGCAAACAGGGAACAATCACTGGAACTGATGCACGGTTACTACGCAGCCATAAGCTATATCGATACGATGGTGGGCAGACTGATCGATGCATTAAAAGAGAAAGGGCTCTATGACGATACTGCCATAATTCTGGTGAGCGATCACGGTTTCCACACGGCAGAGCACGGTTACTGGGGAAAGCACAACCTCTGGGACAAATCACTTGAGGTTCCTCTGTTAATAAGAGTTCCGACTTCGGCAAATATCTCGGAAAATATCAATGTAGTCCCCGGTCCCCGTTCCAATGGTCTTACAGAACACGTTGATATCTTTCCAACCCTCTGCGACATGGCTGGAATAGAGCCACCCGGTTACCTCCAGGGTAATAGCCTCCTTCCGCTCATGAAAGAGCCGCAGGCATCCGGCCAAGGGGGCAAGGAGGCGGTTTTTTCCCACAGGAAGCACCAGTGGCATGACAGGATAAAGGCCTACTCCGTCGCTCACAGCGTAAGAGCAGAGGAGTACAGGTATTCAGTCTACTTAGACAATAAAGAAAATATAATTTATGAGGAACTCTTCGATTATAAAAATGACCCCTTTGAAAGCAGAAACCTCGCAAGGGATTCATCATACAGGATCAAGTGCATTCAGCTTCGAAATCTGATAGACAAAAAGCTCAAGGAGGACAGAGAGAAATGGCAGTACTAAAGCTGCGTAACCACATACCAATTGCATCACCTGCAAGACGGGAGCCCGCTGACGGAACAGAGACAGACATGCGCGTTTCCCTTGGTTTCGAGCCGATGTGGTATGTAAAAAGGTGCAACGTGGATTTTTCAGAAAAGTGGCACAGGGACCCATACCATAGATACGACACGCTGAAAGTAATGAAGGAGGAGCTTGTAAAGCGATTCCCGACGGTTTCATACTGGGATACCTTAAAAACCGAAGACCTTGCAACAATCTCCGGCTGCTACGGGGCCTACGTGATACCCCGGGTATTCGGAATACCGCTACTCTATTATCCCGACAGATGGCCCGAGCTGGACCCCACAAAGAAGTTGAGCATAGAAGAGATAGAGAAACTGGAGCCCGACAAACTACTTGAGGGACCCTTCGTCGAGGAGCTCTTTTCCCAGATGGATACAATTGAAAAGGAATGGGGCAAGATTCACGGATACCTGAACTGGCAGGGGATACTCAACAATGCAATTCACATTCACGGCGAGAACGTATTCCTGGAGTTTTACGATAAGCCTGATTTTATAAAACACTTCTTTTCAATAATTACGGAAGTCATGATAAGGCTTGCCAAGGCTGTTCAAAAGAGGCAACGTGAATCGGGTTTTTACATAGACCAGTTCAGTGTCAGTAACTGCACCCTTAACATGATTGCGCCCGAGGTGTATGAGGAGTTCATTCTTCCTCTGGATACAGAGATAGCCGAGAATTTTGAACGCTTCGGTGTTCATACCTGTAACTGGAATGTTACCCCCTATATTGATGTTTTACGCCGGCTCCCCAGGGTTGGATACATCGACATGGGCATGATGTCTGATATGGCGCGCGTGAAAGAGGTCTTTCCCGATGCAAGGAGGGCCGTGATGTATTCACCGAATACGCTTCACGTGGCAGATATCAATACAATCAAGAGAGACATGAAAACCATCTTCGATGCCATTGCACCGTGTGACCTCGTAATGGCCGATGTCACCTGGGATACATCCGATGAGCGTGTGAATGAACTTCTGGCAATATGCAGAAACCTCGAGGAAGGTAAGTATTAGCTTACGGTATACAGAGGGAGCCGCCATCCACAACGAACGAGGCACCTGTTGTCCAGGATGAATCATCGCTTACAAGAAAGAGTGCGGCCCTTGCAATATCCTCAGGCTTACCGAGCCGTTTCATTGGAAGTTTAACCTCGGTCTCCCTTATAATCTCTTCGGGATTATCGAAGGCTTTGACTGAGTTCCTCAAGAGCGGCGTATCAACCTGCCCAGGGCAAATCTGGTTTATTCTTATATCGGGTCCGTAATCCAGGGCGACCTGCCTTACAAGCTGGGTAAGGGCACCCTTGGATGCACAGTATGAAGGGTGGTTGGGAAATACTTTAAAAGCTGCAATGGAACCGATTACAACGGCACTTCCGCCACCGGACTTTTTAATGGCTGGTATGCCATGGTGGAGAAGGTAGAAAACGGCATTGAGGTTTGTATCTATCGTTTTCTTCCAAAGGTCGAGGCTTACATCTGTAACGGAACCTATTCCCAGCTCCCCTGCCGACATTACAAGTATATCGAGCCTTCCAAAGGAGTCTACCGCCTTTTCGACAAGGAGCTTATTCGTTTCGGGAACCGAAACATCACCACGGATAAAGACAGCCTTGCCTCCATTCGATTCAATTTCTGATACCACATCTCTTCCTCGCTCCCCGTTTCTCCCGGAAACAACGACCGATGCACCTTCCGAAGCAAAGAGAACTGCAATAGCCCTTCCCATTCCGCTCGTTCCGCCCGTTACAATGGCAACCTTGCCATTTAATCTATTCATCTACAACCTCCAAAATTAAAATAATGCTAATTTGACACATTAATATTATGATGCTAGCCTCATAAGGGAAAGTATTATGAAAACCAAAACATTAATTTTTGTCTTGCTTCTCTCCTGTTTTTCACCACTATTTATCTATAGCCAGACTGGAGATTTCCGTTTCAACATAGCCTTCGGAGCTCCCTCACTGGATTTACGCGTCGGTGTCGAGTATCAATTCAATGATTATTTAGGAATAGCAGCCAATATCGGAACAACCATGCTGATTTTCATCGGTTTCAATGAAATAACCTATGATATTACACCGGTCATATATCTGACAAAAAAGACCCTTGGCCTGCCCATCGAAACCGATATTGTGGTAGGAATTACTGACGGAGTGATTGTCTTTACAACACCCGTTGCCTACATGTGGAATCTCGGTGCCACTTTAAGGTCGGCCTTTCTGATAAATGAAAAAATTTCAATCGGCTCCTCCCTGGGCGTGGGATATCCGCTCTTTTACAAGGATAATCATTTCAGCGCGGGTTCCAATATACCTCTGGGAATATGGCCCCATCTGGAAATCTTTGGTCAGTACGCATTCTAATTAGTATGCATTCTAAAAGGCTTTTGGAAAGAGATAAGCATGGTATATATTGATCTTCCCCTCGAGGAGCTAAAAGTTTACCTTCCTTAAAAGGGAGGAACAGCAAGATATACAGCTTTAACCAGCATGAGGGAGGCGGTTCCTTTCACATACTGGAAAAACTGAAATTTCTTAACAGTTACTTGGTTACTTGAAATAACTTAAGATAAGCTTACCCGTTTTTTCATTGTAATAGTTGGTTTTTCCGGGATCGATATTTATCCAGATGCGATCGTTTCGCTTGATATCGGTAAAACCATTCATCTTTAGTGAGAGCTCGACATTTCCTTTAGTAATAACCGTAAGTATTGTTTCAGAACCTGCCGGCAGAACAGAGGTAACGACAACTTCCAGCCACCCGGGTTTTGCCGTTTTGGAAACCCCTATATCCTCAGGCCTTATCGTTGCTATCAATTTGCCCTCGGAAAGTTTTTCAAGCCGGGACATATCACTGTCATCGATTTCCGACAGCGCAGTTCTTATCTCTTCTCTCTCGAAGAAAAACCTGCCATCTTTCTTTGCCAGGCTGCCTTCTATACTGTTTATCCTCGGGCTTCCCACAAAACGGGCTACAAATAAATCCTCTGGCCTCTTGTAGATTTCCTCAGGGGTACCTATCTGTTTAAGTACACCGTTATTCATTACAGCTATTTTATCCGATAGGGTTAAAGCCTCCACTTGGTCATGCGTTACATAAACCGTTGTAGCACCCGAGTCATGATGAAGTTTTTTTAATTCAGCACGCATATCTACCCTTAACATCGCATCAAGGTTGGAAAGCGGCTCGTCCATAAGGAATATCGAGGGCTTGGCAGCAATCATTCTTGCAACTGCAACCCTCTGCTGCTGCCCCCCTGAAAGTTCCGAAGGATATCTGTCTATGTACTCGGAGAGCTGGACCTTTTCCAGCACTTCATGAACTATGTTATCAATCTCTTCCTTCGATAGGTGCATCTGTTCCAGAGCAAGCGAAATATTCTTTCTTACGGTCATGTGTGGCCATAGGGCATAGCTCTGGAAGATAAGGCCAAGCCGCCTCTTTTCCGGAGGAACAAATATGCCCTTTTCTCTGGAAAAAAAGATCTTTCCGTCAACTATTACCTCACCCGAATCCGGTTCTTCGAGACCTGCAATTATCCTTAAGGTGGTAGTCTTTCCGCATCCTGACGGCCCAAGGAGTGTAACGAACTGCTTGTCCTCTATCTTCAGATTCAATTCACGTACAGCGGGAGCCCCGCTGTACGTCTTTTTTATGTTCTTAAGTTCTATCCAGCTCAAAGTTATGTTTCCTGTTTTTACCGTTTATTTCGTCTTATTTCGTCGCTTCCTTTGTCCAGAAATCCTGGAACTGTGGAGCATTGTACCACATAAAGTCCGGATCGACATCCCAGCCTTTCAGTTCATCCCAGATCTCTCCACCCTTGGGCTTTGGAACATCAACTCTCGGACTTGCAGAACCCGGATCGAAGTAGGGAGCCAGTCCCTGTAGAAGCTCCCCTGCCCTTCCCTCTGCATAGGGCGGCTCGAGCTTCGTATCCTTTGTAAGCTTGGGGCTTCCCATTTCGAAGGCCGTGTAAAGTTTCGCTGCATTGGGATGGGGTGCCTGTCGGGCAATTGCCGTGTATGTCGGATAAACTAGCTTTTCTACGGGATCGAGAGGATGAATGACACCATTGGCATAATTCTTGGATTCATTATACCTTAAGTAGGTAAAGTATATCATGGAAATGGGAGGATTCTTCTGTCCTCTCTTGCCCGAAGCTGCCGCTACCTTTCCACCTGATTTCAGAATAATCAGGTCGTTGTGAAGCAGCCTGTAAACAAACTCGTAACCTGCATCTGGTACTCCGGGATGCAGTTCGAGGTCTTTTCCTGTAAGGCGTTTGTATGCCGCAGCCATTTCATCCGAATGCTGTACAATGGTAATGAAACCCATTAAGACGGAAAGTGACTTGAAGGGATCCTTCGTTACCACTCTTCCTTTCCATTCAGGCATTGTGAGCTCCCAGAGATTCTTGATAGGAGGCTTGCTGTACGCTTCCGTGTTGTAGTAGAAAACAATGGCCTCATTAATCCTTACAAGGAGGGGATCCTTGTACTTCTTTGGTATCCTGTCGGCAACAGTATCAGGAACGAAATTCACTATCATGTGGTTGTCAAGGAGCTGATGAATAACCTGTCCGGAGCCGCCTGTTGTTACAATATCGGCCTTGTAAAGGCCTGCATTCTGTTCCTGTACCGTCTTTTCAACCGACTGTACCGAACCAAGGTCGAAGTACTTCACCTTTATACCAGGATATGTTTTTTCAAACATCTCCGCAACCTTGGCCACCCTGGAAGAAGAAGAATAAACTACGACCTCTCCCTCCTGCTTTGCCTTTTCAATTATTTCCTTCCAGTTCTGGGGATGCTCCTCGTATGGGCCCAGTTTTGCCTCTTTGAGCCACTTTTCCATCTCGGGAGGATACCCCGATGCACTTGTAGCTTCCTGTTTACCGCCGGCAAAGAGCATCGAGACCCCTCCGACGAGAAACAGGAGTACAAGAATTGCCACTAGTCTTTTTTTCATGAAAGACCTCCTTAATAGTTTTACCTGATCAGTCTATCAGGATTCTTTGAGCCCCATAAGGCTCTTGTTTCCGAAAAATTTTCTTACGATAAAATTCGCTATAATGATTATCGTTATCAGGATAAGGGTTACTCCGTTTGCATGCTGAACCTCTTCCTGGTCTTCATATGCAAAGATAATCGTAGTGAGCACCCTTGTAGTCGGTGTTACGAGAAGAATGATAAGCGACAGTTCTCTCATCGCAGTTATGAAGGTAAGAATCATTCCCGACAGAAAACCGCTCTTTGTAAGTGGAAACAGTATCTTCCTGAACCGCTTGAACCACGGCAGGCCTTGCAAGCGTGCCGATTCCTCGAGGGATTTGTCTATCTGCAGCATCGCACTTATGCCTGAACGTGAGGAGAAGGGTATATTCTTTACAACCACAATCAGGACCAATAGGCTGAATGTTCCGTAGAGCGCAGGTATCGGCCCCAGTGGCTTTGCAAACATACCGAGGTATATAGCACCCATTGCTATGCTGGGAAATACATACGGTGCGAAGGATATCGCCTCGAGTGACTTCGAAAGCCTTGTTCCCCTGTTTCTAACAACTGCGTATCCTATGAAGAGACCCAGGAAACCATTTATCAGGGCTGCAAGCACACCCAATCTTATGCTGTTCCAGACACCGTTCCATATCCCTGGGTTCTTGAAGATTCCCGGCTCGCCGCTTGCTATCCTGTAATCACTGTCACCGATCCAGAAATGGGTTGTCAGGTTTGATATGGAATAATCTCCGGGCAGCAGGAGAAAGGTATTCCATACAAGAAGAAGCAATGGCAGTAAAAACGCAACAAACAGGAACAACAGAATGATAATTGCCACGGGGTACCGCCACGACCCAAGGCTGTTCATCCTGTTCTTGAATCCTTTGCCTGCCATGGTTACAAAACTCTTACGAACACCTACGATTTTGCTATTTATATAGATTGCGATACCGGCAAGCACAACCAGTATCAGTGCAAGCACATAGGCATCACCCATGTTCCTCATACTTATCGAGGCATAGATCTGAGTAGGAATGTTGAAAAACCTTACGGGAAGCCCCAGGAGAGCAGGCGTTCCGAAGGTACCCATACTTCTCGTAAAGGTCAGCACGAAGGAAGAACCCAGTGCCGGGAGGACTATGGGAAATGTAATCTTCCTTAAAACAGCCCATTTCTTTAATCCAGCTATAGCCCCTGCCTCTTCCAGTTCAGAATTTACAGTCTTGAGTGCACCTGAAATCAACAGGTATGAATAGGAATAATAGTGGAGGCCAAGACAGATTATTATGGGGAAAAGGCCATACGAAAACCAGTCGGGTGGTGTAATGCCAAAGAGAATCTTCAGCATACCGTCCTCACCTGCCACCCTGTTGTTCTTGAAAATAATAAGCCATGCAAGGGCGATTACCCACGAAGGCATCATATAGGGAATCACTATTATCGAATCGAAAAAGTTCTTCCAGGGAAGGTCTGTCCTCACTATCGCCCATGCAAGGAGAGAACCCAGAAGCATTGCCATGGCTGTTACGCCAAAACCAACCAGGAGGCTGTTTATGAATGGTTTTACAAGAATGGCATATGAGAAATCACTTGCAAAGATTCGCTTGTAGTGGTAGAGGGTGAAGGTCCCGAGCTTCTTCATATCCCTTATCACCCTCATGTCGAAACTCTGGTACGTTAATGACACGATAATTATCTTTATAAGTGGCACAAGAACAAGAAAACCGAAAACAATTACGAAAATAATAGATAAAATTATATCAGTTCTGTACCTAAGTCGAGTTAGCTGGAATTTCAACTTTGTAAAGGCAGCAGAGCGTGCAAGTGGTGTATCGGCCATGGGACAATAATCTTAGTTTAAATTTAAATGAATGTCAATATAGAAGTTTCAATATTTTACTTATTCCATTCCGGATTGAAAAATTATCTACATAATTATATTTTTCATTTCATATCATATATGAAATATCGGAAGAAGCAGTGGGATAAGAGTATGGCATATACCTTAATGCCGATGCCTTCAAATTGTTTCTTATGGCTATGGCAAATATATTTATCACCTCCTCTGCATGAGGGCCAAAGAGGTGAGCACCTATCAATCTGTCAGTCTTCTCCTCCAGTATTACCTTGTACCCGGAATGCTTCTCTGCAATTCTTCTGGAGGAGTACCAACCCGAAGTTTCTCCCATATTTACTCTGTAATTCAAACCCTCTTTCTTTGCCTGTTCCTCGGTAAGCCCAACCGATGCAAGTGGGGGTATCGTGAAAGTAACGGTGGGAATTCCGTTGTAATCGGGGATTTTGCTGTTTCCCTTGAGTATATTGGAAGCAGCGGTATAACCCTCCAGGGTGGCAACAGGTGTAAGGGGAAAGCCTCTAGTGGCTGCCGCATCACCTGCTGAGTAAACATTGGGGTTCGAAACACTCTGGAGATACTCGTTCACCTTTATACCCTTTTCATCATAATCCACACCCGCTTTCTCGAGGTTCATATCCGCTATGTCGGGAACTCTCCCCGCCCCATGCACCACGAGGTCAGCCTGTAAGGCAAGATTACTTTCACCCTTTGTTTGCACAACAAGGTGTTTCCCTAAACTGTCTTTCACCTCTTCTATACTATCGAGCGGAGTATTTAGGTGAACATCTATTCCCTTGTCATTTACCGCTTTCAGAACCCACTTCACAATATCCTGATCGAAACGTTTCAAGGCTTTTGCGCTGCGATGGATTATAGTCACCCTGGAACCAGCCATTGCCGCAATATGGGCGAATTCGAAGGAAATGTAGCCTCCCCCTATGAATACTATACGCTCTGGAAGTTCATCCAGTTCAAGAAAATCATGGCTGTATATCACAAATTCCTCACCGGGGACACCGAGCTTTCTCGGAGTCGAACCTGCTCCTATCATGAAGTATCTTGCCTTGAGTACTTCTCCTCCTACCTCAAGTGTATCCTTTCCCATGAAATGAGCCCTTCCGTGGTAGGTATCTATACCGGCTTTCCTGTATCCCTTCTCCCTGTTCTCGGGTACGGGATCCGTGAAGGTTCTCTTAAATTTCATGAGCGCCTTCCAGTCTATAGTAAAATCCGCTGCCTTGATCCCAAGACCTTCTATCCTTCTGAAAGAATCCACAAGTTCCGAGAAACCTATTAATACCTTCTTGGGATCACATCCTCTCACGGCACATGTACCACCGAACGGATTTGAATCTATAACTGCAACATCCCATCCGGCTCTCTTGCATTTGTATGCTACGGTAGCTCCAGAAGCTCCCGTTCCTATTACTACAATATCGTATTCTCTTTTTGAATATGACATACTTCCTCCTATTTTCAATCAAACCGTCTATTCGGATTTAAGTAGTGATTGGCGGTACACAAATTGAATATGTCATAAATATAATCCCCGTACTATGATACAGGGTCAAATCATTTTCTCATGTATCTTTCCAGTAACAGGGCAAACAATTCGGGAACCAACTTCATCCTTTCCGGTGTTTCCACATAAGCAATACGCATCTGTGTTTTCCATTCATTGGATTTTCCCCCGGAAACACCGTAAAAACCGCTCATTGGCGCGACGAGAAGAGTATAGTCCTTACCATTATAGTTAACCTTGCCCTCGCGTGCACAGTACATGACAAAGTCTTCTGCATCGAATTTCGAATCCACAATATTTCGAACATCGACCACGGAATAGATTGAAGAATCGGGTGCTGATACGATAATTTCCGGTATTTTATTCAGTAACTTCTCATGAAGCCTCTCTATTATAGTTCTGTAGTAGTTCCTCTGTCTCTCATACCATTTTCTGAGCTTATCATGGCTCTCCTCTGCAAGGGCACCAAAAATGTACTGACCGATAGCATTTGAACATAGATTAGCCGTATATTCTGCAACAGCCCTTCTGTGAAATTCCTCATTGTCCGTTACGAGAGCTCCTATCCTCAGGCCACAGGCATTCCATACCTTGGATGCACTTTCAATGCTTATGCGTCTTCCCCCTATTCCCGGAACATTCCTCTCATTCAAAGCCCAGATGCTTACCGGACCCCTTCTATCAGTTTCATCGTCTTTATCATGAAGGTAGAAAAGCTCCCTGTAGGCCTCGTCACTCACCAGCCACATGTCATGTTTAACCGATAGCCTTGCCAATTCCATGACCATCTCCTGGCTATACATCTGTCCGGTAGGATTGTCATAGGGAATCATCAACATGGCACCGGGCCTATAATGCTTTATCATCGATTCAATCTCTTGAAAGGAGGGAAGTGCGAAACTTCCGTCCGTGCCAAGACTTCTCTTTACGGATACAACTCCTCTCCCCAGCCTTTTTGCAAAAGCAATATAGTTGGTATAGACAGGCTCAATAACGAGAAGGGGCCTTTCCATAGTTCCAGGCCTTCCGGAAACTCCCAGAATCATGAGTTCCATTGCCTGGGAACCACCGTCTGTAACCAGCACATTCAGATTTTCAACATCCATACCGCTTGAGGCAATGATATTTAGAAAAGCCCTGCGGGTCATATCCATACCGACAGTCGGGGTATACCTTACCACTCCCCCTGCAAAAGGGCTTCCTTTAGCAAAGAGGTTTTCCATCCTCTCCCTCATTGCCGGATGAATGGGAAGACTCACATTCCCGATTGCAACATTGATGGCATCTATTTTTTCAGCTCGCCTTGAAAATTCTATCTGTGCAAGCCTTATCGATGATGGTTCCCGTGATGCATACAAAAGAGACAGCTCAGGTTCTTTTCTTGTTTCTATCATGGTTCTATCCTTTAACCTGATGATACAATTATAGACGGCGTGTAACAAGAGAATCTTACAACTTCAAGTTATTTCATTACAATATCGTGGATTGAAGAACTCGGACAACAACCTCGGTTATTTTTTCAACGAGTTCTTCACTCAAATCTTCAGAAGACCTTTTTAATGTTCCCCACCCTCTTTCATTCCTGATAGAAAAGAGTCTTTCTATCTGTTCATCGTTAAGATAGGCCGGCTTTCCAATGAGGGTTGCTATGAGGTTTATCCTTGCATACATTTCAAGAGTTTCCATCCTGTAATATGCAGCCATGACGTTTTCTGCCACTGTCAGTGCTCCATGGTTTGCAAGTATAACGGCATCACAATCCGATATTACACCTGATACCGACTGTGGTACTTCCTCCGTGGTAGGAGTAGCGTAATCGGCAAGGCCTATTCGCCCCAGGTTGAAGATCACCTCGGGAAGCAGGATATTTCTGTCAAGGGGAATCCTGCAGGCAGCATAACCCGTTGCAGCGGGAGGATGTGCATGCACTATTGCCCTTACGTCATTCCTCTTCTCATAAACCTCAAGATGCATCTTCATTTCCGAGGTCGGGGACTTCTCTCCTGATAGTACATTGCCATCCATATCGACCTTCAGGATATCCTCCTCCTTCACATCTCCCTTGTTTATCCCTGTCGGAGTAATCAACACCTCATTCTCGGATATCCTGCAGCTTATGTTCCCGTCATTGGCTGCAACAAAAAACCTCTCTGCAAGTTTTTTCCCCGCCCTTACTATCTCATCTCTGACAACCTTTTCATTCAACTTATCAACACCCCAATCAATAACTACCGGAGGAGCTCTTTCCCGTTACTATTGCAACACTGGAGCTGGCTCCGATTCTGGTGGCTCCCGCCTCTATCATAGCTTTCGCAGTTTCAAAGTTTCTAATCCCGCCTGCAGCTTTGACACCCATCTTCGGCCCTACGGTTCTGCGCATAAGTGCCACATCGGAAACAGTTGCCCCGGATTTGGAAAAACCGGTCGATGTCTTTACATAATGGGCACCTGCTCTCTTTACAATCTGGCATGCAATTACCTTCTCGCTGTCTGTAAGAAGCGCATTCTCAAGAATCACCTTGAGAACAGTTGTAGGCCTGCATGCCCGCAAGACCCAGCGAATATCATCCTCAACCTGCTTCAGGTTACCTGATTTTAGCATACCGATATTCATAACCATATCTATTTCATCGGCACCGTTCTCCACTGCATTCCTCGTTTCAAAGGATTTACTCCTGCTATCCATGGCTCCCAGGGGAAACCCAACGACCGAGGCAACCTTTACCCCGGTTCCTCGCAGCCGTTTTGCACAGTGTTCAACCCAGCAAGAGTTAACACATACCGAGTAGAAACCGTACTGAATTGCCTCGTCACAGAGCTTGTCTATTTCATCGAGTGTCGCATCCGGTTTCAGAAGGGTATGGTCTATATACTTTGCAATTGAAGCCGGAGTCAAAATATTACCGGTAGTAGCGGTAATAGCGGTAGAAACCGCAGTGATGTCCGTCACAGCTACCCCTGAAATTCCCCTTGCTTCTTTTACGGATGTCCCGCTTGTACCGGTCTGTACGGTCTTTAACTTGGAAAGTACCTGTCCTGTAATTCTCTCTATCAATTCTTCCTGTGTCATCCCTAAGCCTCCTTGTTTCTATCTCTTTCTCTCCACTGCCATCATCTTGTTTATCCTTCTCCAGTGCCTTCCCCCTTCAAACCTCGTCTCCAGCCAGACTCTTGCCATTTCACAGATCTCATCAGGGCTGTGCAAGGGTCCTCCCAGGGTGAGTACATTGGCATTATTGTGTTGCCTACTGTTTCTCACAGTTTTAAGGTCATAGCATAGGGCGGCGCGTATCCCCTTTACCTTGTTACAGACCATGGAAGAACCGATCCCGGCTCCGTCTATCATGATGCCCCTGTCACACTCCCCGCTCACGACTTTCCTTGCAACCTTCACTGCAAAATCGGGGTAATCCACGCTCTCCTTGCTGTAAGTACCAATGTCGACTATTTTGTACCCGAGGCTGCCCAGATAGGCCTTCAGAACCTCCTTGGCCTCGAATCCCCCATGGTCTGAACCAATCGCAACACTCCTAACATTGTCCTTTTCATTCACATCCTCCGATTCATTTTCCTGGAACTTCTCATTTCTAACGGATAGTCCGTGCAGGCTTGCAATCAAGCCACCGGCGAATTTATCTCTTTCATTACTCGAACTCATCTTTAGACTCCTCCACCTATCTCATCCACAATGCCTACGATCACCGTTCTTGCTGGCGCATCCTTGCTCCCAAGTATCATTCTTGCCGAGTTGCCTTCATCCAATATCAGAACCGTGTCACCGGGTCCTGCTTGAACGGTATCGATGGCAACAACAGCTTTCCCCTTCACATTGCCATCGATTCCAACCGGCCTTACAAGAAGCAGTTTCTGCCCTTCAAGAATCTTGTGTTTCTGAGTAGCAACCACACTGCCAATCACTTTCGCTGTTATCATAACCTACCCCGCATGATCTACAATTCCCATGATTGTTGCATCGGAGGGATTGAACCAGTTGTCCAATGCAAGGGCTGCCTCACGTCCACCTTCATACAGCACCATGTCACCCGGCCCTGCCTGTACAGTGTCGCAAGCAACTATCGACAAACCGTAAGCTTGCCCTTTTTCATCCACCGGTTGAATTAATAACAATTTTACTCCCTCCAGGGAATCTTCTTTTTTAGTGCAAACCACATTACCAACTACCCTTGCAAGTTTCATAATGGCATCCTCTTTCAAACTATCCTGAAATAGCCTATAAGAGAGCACCGTCGCTCTCTTGTAAAGGTCCTTGCCCTGGTAAAACCTTCTCCGGTAGGGCTTGCAATGGTAAAAGAGGTGAAACCAGCCCCGCCGAAACCCATTCCATTGTAGGAGGCACCATTCTTTACAAAGAGCGAGCAGTTCATTATCTTTGCCATCTTTGAAAGATTCTCTATGTTCTTCGAATGCATCACAGCGGTGTGCCTGAATCCGTGTTCACATTCAACGGCAAGGGATATGGCTTCACCCACATTTTCCACCCTTACAAGCGGAATAACGGGCATTAACTGTTCCGTCCAGACTAAGGGGTGATCCCGCTCTGCCTCGAAGAAGAGCAACCGGGTATCCTCCGGGATATTCAACCCGGCGCTTCTTGCTATGTATGCAGCATCCTTGCCAACGTAAGCCTTCTTCGGTGCTCCCTCATGCCCGGGACCACCCGGCTCCTCTATCACCATTTCCGTAACGAGCCTTGCCTGTTCCTCGTTAAGTTCGTAAGCTCCGTTACCCCTCATATGTGCTTTAAGAGAATCTGCTATTTTGGATACAGCTATTATCTCCTTCTCACAGATGCATACGATGTTGTTATCCAGGCTGGCACCATTTACTATATCTCTCGCAGCCTTGGCTATATCGGCAGTTTCGTCTACGACAACCGGGGGATTGCCGGGTCCTGCTGCTATCACCTTTTTGTCACTATTCAAAGCTTCCCTGACAACTACAGGGCCACCTGTCACCACGAGTAATCTTATCTTCGGATGTTTCATAAGGGACTTTGCAGTCTCTATCGATGGATTCTCCACAGTAGAGATGAGGTTGGCCGGTCCACCTGCCTTCTCTATTGCCTCGTTGAGGAATGAA
The DNA here is from genome assembly GCA_027021365.1 of Spirochaetales bacterium. Taxonomy (GTDB): domain Bacteria; phylum Spirochaetota; class Spirochaetia; order SZUA-6; family SZUA-6; genus JALUUM01. The sequence goes on along the minus strand of JALUUM010000027.1, from coordinate 378,153 downwards.
ATCGTATGAAGAGTCACCTTTTTCGCTGCCGGGTGGGCATTGAAAACTACGGAATTCCCCCCGGATATCATACTTATACAGTTGTTAATAATCGTCTCTGTGGGGTTTGTGCTGGGAGCAATTGCACCTATCACTCCATAGGGAGCCCTCTCTACTAGGGTTAGTCCGTTGTCATCAGAAAAAGCCGCGGCTTCGACATCCTCCACGCCCGGCGTCTTTAAGGCTGCTAGCCTGTTCTTCGCTATCTTGTCTGTAACCCTTCCCATCCCCGTTTCCTCGACTGCCATCCTCGATATCTCCTCCAGCCTGGAAAGTGCCGCCTTTCTCATCGCTTCGATTATCTGCTTTCTCACATCGAGACTCAGCTTGAGTAACCTTTCATGAGCTATCATAGCCTGCTCAACGGCTTCGTCTATGCCTGTAAAAACTCCCCTGTACTTCCTTCCAGAGGGAAGGGCTCTGTCACCAGCTATGGAATCAACCCCGATATTCTTGACAATTTCTTTTATAAGGACCTTTATACTCTCTTCATTCAATTCCATTTTTCAAACTCCTATCAACCTTTGAAACTTGCATGGCCAAACTCGATCCCCGATAGCCCCTTAAAGGAGTCCTCAAGGTAACCCTGAATGTCGGGATGCGGTCGTGGTATGACAATGCTTCTGCAGAGGAATCCCTTCTTCTTTTCGGGAACAGAAGCTGCCGACGAGGAAGCTTCCACATTCTCTATACTTCCGCTTATCATAAAGAATGATTTTCCGCCGATATCGTAGGCCAGATGAAGCCTGGCAAGCTTGACTTCCGAAACCTTGCATGCCACATCGGCACCCCTGATCGAAGAGAGTGCACTATAACTCTCCACCATTGCCACGGCTTCCAGTTGAAATCTTTTCTTTCCTTCAAGAATCACCCCTTCAACCTCACTGTGGAGATTCGGAATCACCAAACTGTCGATGAGAAATCCCTCTCCCATCTCCTCCCCCGCAGAAACGGATGCTGTTACAGAAGCTACATCACCCGTCATCAATATCAGGAATTTCCCCGGACAGACAGGCCTTGCAAGGAGGATTTCCACCATGGCGGTCTTTACCGTGGTATCCAGCACCTTGAAACCCATTGCTATGCTTGAAATCTCGAGGCCGCCTAATACCATGAGACCCCCAACCTCTCCATATAACGGAATAAACCAAGCCGGTTGGCATACACCTTTCGAGCCAACCTCGTTGTTTCGTGCAACCTATCGGTAGAGCTAAAGGCACTGGTAGAGCCTCCGCTACCTGCTACCCCTTCGAGAGTAAAGTGATATTCCTTCTCATATTCTTTCCTGATATCGGAAACGATCTTATTCACGGGCAAATTATGCGGACAGACGATGCTGCACACTCCGCAGTCCGTACAGGCAATGCTTGCCTCTACATGTTCTGCCTCCGCAACGTACCCTGACTGAATATCTTTCATCAAAAGATGCGGTTCAAGTTTCAATGCCGAACTTGCTGCAGGACAATAATCGCTACAGATTAGGCATCTGTTGCAGAGGGATTTTACCCTGCATACAGCCTCCGTAAGACGAGGAGATTTCAAATCAACAAGCATATGGTCGTTTTTCAGAACCAGAAGGAGGCCTTCTTCTTCCTCCGCCGGCCACTCAGGCCTTACGATTCTACCGGAAACAGGATTGCCTGCAAGAAGCACCAATTCTTCGGAAGATTCTCCACCCCCCCATCCGGCTGACTCGAGCAGGTCACCGTAGCAGTCTCCCTTTGCCATTCCGTATATGCCGGGTTTCTCCACCTCTCCGGCCACTGCTACGAACCAATGGCCCTTTGATGCAAGAAATGCCTGTGGTTTCAATGAAATCAGAATCTTTCCATCTTGATTCTTACCGAGCTTTTTACCCACCATCATACCGATACGGTATATATCGAGAGGATATCCGTTATCCGCATAGAGGGTATGAATCTTAATACCCTGAGTCTCCAACAACTCCACGTTACCATCGGATACGGTTTCTCCCGTTGCGCCGGGAAAAACCAGAATTCCTTCTGACAAACCGAGTGAAAACATCGAATCGATAAAGCTGGCAACAACCCTCTCTGTATCATTCACTGCCAGGTAGCTCGTAACAGGATCGATATATCCTTCACCAACTCCGTTCATCACGTAGAGGTACTGAAACGAGCTCCCTTCGAGGTTTTGCGGGAGCCATTTCACATCTATCCTTACTATTCGCCCTTCCCTGAAGATTCCACAATCTGCATAGCGATACATCCATTCGGGAAGTACCGATTCTCTATTTTCTGTATGCAACACCGTCCGACTCATAAACCCTGTCCACTATTCCAACCGTTATGGCATCCACAGCCCTGTTCTTGCTTACGGCTGTCTGCCTTGCAGAACTTCCCTGAGAGACAAGTACCATCTCTCCTTCCCCGGCTCCAAGTACATCTAGCACAATGATAAAACTGCCGGTGCCTTCTCCGCCGGTGGTGCAGACTTCAACGAGGAGATATCTTGCCCCCTCCAGCTCATCGCTCCTCTTAGAGGCCACCACAGTACCTCTTACCAGACCCAGCAACATAGGCTCACCTACCCCTTTCCGTCTTTTCTGTAAATCAGCTTGCCTTTCACCTCTATGTTGTCAACGATGGCAGTAACAGTTGCATCACTCGGTCTTCCCTCCGTAACACTGGTCATCCTTGAACTACTTCCCGATACATAAAAGACAATTTCTCCCGGACCGGCACCAACGCTGTCCATTGCAACAACAAAATCATTCTTACCCTTTAGGGTGGTAGGTTCTATCTTCTCGAGGAGTAGAAACTTTATCCCCTCGATTTTTGGTTCCTTCCTTGTGGAGACAACGGTACCCACGACTCTCGCAAGTGTCATATTCTACACCGTCAATCAACAGTTGCTTTCTTGTTCTTTACAGGACCCCTGCCAAGGGGAAGAACCTCATCCACATTGCTGTGCGGACGTGGTATTATGTGAACGGAGATAAGCTCGCCAACCTTTTCAGCTGCCCTGCTTCCGGCATCAAGAGCTGCCCTTACAGCGGCAACATCACCTCTTACTATGGCAGTCACATAACCACCTCCGGTCCTCTCGTATCCTGTAAGTTCCACCTTTGCCGCCTTTACCATGGCATCGGATGCCTCTACCATTGCGGCAAAACCCCTCGTTTCGATCATTCCAAGTGCATCGGAATAAACATCAGCCATTTCTTCCTCCTGTTAAACATTTATATTTCAAGGAACCGAAAGCCTACTCTCTTGCCCCTTCCGGCTCCCTTCCTTCTATGCTTTTCAGCCTGTTCTCCACTATTTCCTTGCTTACCAAAACCTCGGACTCTTCACCTGCTATGTAAATCCTTCCGTACCGTCCGTACCCCACGACATTTATGATATTGATATGAGAGGCCTTCTCCGCCTCGTTTGCTGCATAGTAGGCATATCCGGCAGGTTCTATCTCCAGGACAAACAGGGTGTCTCCCTTTAGGACCATGTTCCCGTAGCGAACCTTGTTAATAAGCTGGGCATGATGGTCATCTATATTCTTTATCAACTGACTCGTAAGAATCCTCGGCTTCATCCTGTCCTTTTCTTTCAAATTCAGTTCATCAAGAATAGCAGCTCCCGCCTGTCGTGCATCACCCTGACTGTCCGAATGGACCTCGAGCAGGCCGAAGAGGCGTTCCACGATCTGGATACCGGGTGTCACATTTGTCGCCTTTAATGCTATGTCGGTAAACCTGTTTATCTCTATACCAGGTGAGATCTCTATTACCATGCAGGCCTGCTCTGCCACCGGGAAATAACCCTTCGAAACGGTTGCAAGAAAGGAGGCCATCTGGTACTGAAGGGAATCAAGAAAAACATAAGTTCTAAGTTCAATCATCTCTGCTTAACTCCTTAATCATGATTAATAACAATCATAATTTTCATTATTGTTTCTATTTTTACATAATTCTCATATATTATGTTATATTTCTAACTATTTGTCAATATTATTTTCTATTTTACTTGATTTCTGTTATTTTTATCGTTAGAATCATAACAAAAATGAAAAAAAGGCGTGAAAGAACCACAAGAATCATCAACGAACTCCTCCTGGAAAGTGCCATAGGGATTCACGAACTTTCATCCATGCTCGGAGTCTCCGAAATGACTGTAAGGAGGGACCTCAAAAAGCTGGAGGAAGAGAATATAATCCGGCTGGTTCACGGGGTTGCCATACTGAATCCCACCAGCAGACCGGGAGAAACGGGGAAACACTACCACATAACCGAGGAAGAATCGGTAAGGGCAGAGGAAAAAAAAAGAATCGGAAGAAGAGCTGCAGATCTACTGGAACCCAATGACATCATAATCGTCGATTCAGGTTCCACAACGAACTACCTCGCAAGCTCCATTCCAACCGATCAGTCGATCACCCTCCTCTGTTTCGCTCTCAATATACTTATCGAGGCTCACAGGAAACCAAAATGCAAAATCGTGTTTGCAGGGGGCTACCTACACGAGGACACACTAATGTTCGAAAGTTCCGAGGGAACCTCACTGATAAAGAGATTCCGAGCAACGAAGGCCTTCATTTCGGCAAGCGGAATAGACCTCACCCTCGGTGTAACCTGTTCCAACTCCTACGAAATCGAAGCCAAAGAGGCAAGTATTCAATCTGCAAAGAAGAGGATTCTCCTCGCAGACTCATCAAAATTCGGAAAGATAAGGTCAGCCTACTTTGCCGATCTAAAGGATTTCAATACGATAGTTACCGATACCGGTATTGACGCTGAGTATGCAGATGCAATCACTTCCATGGGAATAGAATTGATCGTCACTTGATACTGTTATTTGATACGTTTCTTCAATTTCCTGTAGTTGACCTTTTGCTGGGTACCTTCGATAGTTTCGTTTCTCTTCTCGGCCCTCGCCTTGAATACCAGCATGGCAATCACTCCCCCCACTATCATGAGGAAATTTAGGATCTGGCCCGTCGTAAAGTTCCACGGTGTAAATTGATATACGGGATTGATGCCGTGAACAAACTTGATCGGATAGCCTATACCGATATCCGGCTCTCTCACATACTCTATGAAAAACCGCACTATTCCGTAACCTATCACATAGGCCGAGATAAGGAAGCCTCGAAAAGGCCTTCTCTTTCTCAAGACAAACCACATCACGAGCCATAGAACTATACCCTCAAAGAATGCCTCGTAGAGTTGAGAAGGATGCCTGGGAAGGTTAACGTATTTCAACCCCTCGATTTTCATTCCGATGCTTGTTGCAAATTCTCTTACCCATTCCTTGGAGGTAGGAAATTTCGGCGCATTGGGGAAAACCATACCCCATGGAACCTTCGTGACCCGGCCGTACAGTTCGCCATTTATGAAATTACCAAGCCTTCCAAATGTGTAACCAAGTGGAACGGCGGCAACTATCATATCACCCCAATCCAGAACGTCTATCTTTTTCACCCTGCAGTATATTATTGCAGCCGTTATTGCACCCACCAGTCCACCGTGATAGGACATGCCCTGAATGCCTGTGAATCTGAGTTTCCCATTCTCTACGGCAAAGGGAAGGATTATTTGTAACGGATGCTTGAGGTAGTAACCCGTGGGATCATAGATCGTTACGGCAAAGGCTCTGGCACCTATTAGGAGTCCTATTATCCCCCAGAAGAAGAGGTTAAGTATCGTATCATCCTCCACTTTCAACTTTCTCTCTCTTATCTGGTACCTGAAAAGCAGGTAAGTTATTATGAAGGCTATCAGGTACATCAGCCCGTACCATCTTATAGGTAAGCCTGGAATCACCTCCGGTTTCAGCCATGCCGGATACTGTATATAGCTAATCATTCTTTTCTCCTCTCTTCTTCTTCTCTATGATACCCCTTTCCCTGTTGAAAAACAGTATCACATCCTTTTCAACCTTATCGGGTTCGTAGAACCTTCCGTGGCTCTCTATCTTTACTCCGGGATAGAGGTTTCCCCTTACCACCACCTCGGAGGGGGTATGCTCCTCGAACTTTTCCTTCAGGGCAAATATCCTGTGGCTTCTCCTCTCGAGCATCTTAAGTGCAACCACCTTCTCCTTCCTAAGCACATCGATCTTCTCTTTGCTACCCGACCGTTCGAGTTTCCTGACAGCGGTATCCAGCATAGCTATTTTCTTTTTCAGCTTTTCGAGCTCTCTCGTTTCGAGTTGTATCTGATCCTCCACTATATAGTCCTGTCCGAAAGACACTTGGGTCTTTGCCCAGCTTTCAGACCCCAGGTTCTGTACCTCTATCCCCTTGCGTGCCTTTACAGACCCCCCTATGAGGTTTCCCTTGTCCGAATCGAGAAGGAGCTTCGAGTTACACTTCACCGTGCACCTTAGGCAACTTCCGTGAACATTCACGTCCCCCACAGAAAGCACCAGAGCCTGTTCGAGAAAGGATGCTTCGATTCCCTTCTTTGCCCTGAGGATTCCCTTGTTTGCTCCTTTCACTCCGCCCTTTACCACTATCTCCCCATCTGCCGATACAAGGGCAGCCTGAACATTCTCTCCAACTACGACATCGCCCCCGGCTATTACCTTAATGCCGTCGAGAACGGAACCCTTTATCACCACTGAGCCTGAAAATTTGATATTACCCGTCTCGAGGCCCGCATTTCCCTCCACCGAATGAACCTCGATCACCTCGAGTGTATTTCGTTCATATTTCAGTTCTCCGTCCTTCTCGGCATAGTACTTTACAAGTTTTCCCTCTTCTTCGGTACGTACATTCTTGCCCGCTGTGAGTAGTGTCTGAACACTCTTTGCCGCAGGCAACACACTGCCGGTCACATCCCAGCCATCCTCCTTTTCTATCTCCGTTGCATCTACCTCTGCAAGAAGCTGATCCTTCTCTACAACTGTAATCAGGTCGGTGTTCTTGTAATCAGCCTTTCCGTCTTCCCTTATTCTGACACGCTTTCCTGTGGCGAATTGCACATGGAATACCGGTTTTTTTGCCTCATCGTGCCTTGGCAGCTTACCCTCTGCAAAGAGCAGCTTATCCACTCCCCTCCCTTCTTCTGCTATTTCTATCGCTTTTTTTAGGACTTCTTCCTTTATTCCCTTCTTTACACCGGCTTCATCAATTGCCTTTTCTATGGCCTGAACAGTTACAGGTTCACCCGCTCCCAGGGGAGGATATACAGTGAGGTAGGCTTTCATCCTGTCCTCGGATATTACCACCTCTGCATCTCCGTTCCTATGTGGACGAGCCCTGAAACAGAGGTAACCTTCCACATTACCCGCTTCGATAATTCCGTCAGTGGCAGAAACTATCTCACTGGCTGAAACCTTGAGGTTTTCAAAAACCTTGAATGCTGCCTCTTTTCCCTTCTTCCCCGGGATCGTATTCCCGAATACATCCTTCCCTGGTTTTCCTGCCGTGGGCTGCACGATAGAGGCAATCCTGTCGCCCTCTTTGATAAGCCCTATCTTTTCCACGGCAGTAATCGGAAACTCATCGAAGGACTTAATATCTGAAAGTCTCTCCCTTCTCTCCTCGGTAAGGGCTTTTATCCTTTTTGCATCCTCTTCACTCAAGTAGTTAAACTCGCACTTTACCTCTCCGTCTTCACCCTTCTCCGGCGCCTCTCCCTCTACGAGGAGATAACCTATCAACTCCTTCTTTTCACTGTGGTAAAAATCCAGGATATCCTTTTTCACCCTCTCCGTATCCATCCCCTTGAATTTGTAACTCTTGATCCTCTCACCCACTTCTTTCAAAGAGAGCGGCTTGCCCTTACCGCTTCCCTTTTTCAGAGTCAGATAGGCTTTAAGCTTATCGGCACTCACTGAAATGAGGATTTTAGAATCCTCGGTGCCTGAAAGGGGATAGTCGGAAAGCCTTTTACTCTGATTTATGCTGTTTCTTAAAACCTCACGAATTTCTTCCGGAGAAATAAGTTCCTCCTCCTTGAAACCCAAGTCCCTGCACCTTTTTATTATGGATTCTATATCGGGGAGTTCCGTATTTCCCTTTCCCGGAGTAAAATCGAGAAGGCATGTTGCCCTGTCCTTCGATGCTTTCACCTCGATACTGTGGGGTTGAAACTCTATTATATCAATCCAGTTCTTACCCCTTCTTGCTAGTCCCGTGATTTCAGCCTTTATCTCCTGACCCTCTCGCTTTACGCCATTTCCGAGGTACACGGAGACCTTCTTCTGTCCGGGAGGCTCTATCCTTTTCCCGAATATGGATTTTCCCTCCCTGCCCGGTTTTCCCTCCCTTATCCTGGCAAGCAAATCACCCTCTTCTACGAAACCGTATCCCTCTATCCTTTCTTCGATACCGACCTTTCGTTTAACCTCTTCCTTTACCCACTTTACAGAAGTTTTCTCTTTTGCCGGGAGAAACGGGAGGAAGGATTTTTTCTTTTCCTTCTGCTCTACCTTCTTCTTAGCCTCGTAAACCTCGTAAACTTCCGGAGAAGGTGCTCTCTCCAGGATCCTGGACGCGGTTTCTGCCATCTCTTCCGGTACTGTCAGCTCTTCCCATAGAATGGAACCTTCTTCCCCTGCCTCGGGCTCAACTCCATGAGCTACTGTTACACTCTCACTGCCCGATTTCATGGAAGAAAATTTTGCGATTGCAGCCTCTACAAGTGAAGGGTCTATAGATTCCTTTATCCCCCTCTCCTCAAAGAGCTTTATAATCTTCTCCCTGTTCCATTCAGCCCCATCCTCGGAAGGAGAAAAGTTCAGAGTAGCCTTGGTTCCGCTTTCATTGATTTCTAATTCGAGAATGCCCCTGAAAGATCTTTCCATATTATCGTTGCTCATGGTTCAACAACTACCTCAGATCATATCGAACGAAGATTTTTGAAACTAAACTCTGAAACCCTCTCTTACAGCCTCTGCCAATTTCGTCTTTAACAGTTGATTTTCCTTCTTAAGGTTCTGTATTTCAAACTGCTGTGAGCGAATCGTTTCTACCAGATCACCCATAGTAAGAGCACCACTGTGAAGAAGTTCTTCCATATTGTGAATCTTAACCTGGAAATCAGTCTCCGCCTCTATCTCGGCTACCTGATAACTCTCATCTATAGTCATTACATCTATCGGGCTCGAATCATCTCCGCCAGTTTGCACGAGTTTGTCTGCAATACGGTATATGGCCTGAGAAATCACTGAATTCGGTTTGTACTTTATTATGGGCAGTCGTGAACTCAGCGCGATGTCCTGCAGGTTGTCTCTGTATACGACGCCGAGATGTTCCAGGTCTATTCCCAGATATTCGCGCGTGGAACGTCTTAGCTTAAGAGCCTTGTCCGAATCCTTAGGATCGTCTATCATGTTGAGTATCAGGTTTGGTTTCAGATTTTCCGTCAGATGTACAAATTTTCTATGGCTTTCAGGGTCTATCTTTGCTATCTCAGAGAGAAGCTTCGGAATATAGACCCTCTGAAGGGGACTTCCCTCGCGTTTCAATTTTTCTATATACTTGTATGCCTCTGTTTTCTTGCCAAAAGCGGAGTCCATCAAACGAAAGATAACATTTTTAATAAAGAGATAAGCATTGAGAATCGCTGTAAGGGTAGGATTCGTTACGACTATCCCGCTTCCTGACATAAGGAAAAAATCCATCACATTGTAATTCGTTCCTGCCCCGAGGTCCAGTACAACAAAATCAGCCTCCAGGGTGTATATATTCTTTATCAATCTCTGTTTCTGGTAACTCTTCAGGTTGGCAATTCCCGGTATCTCGGCATCACCGGGTATGAAGAACAGGCCATCATAGGCCGTATCGAGAATGATATCATTCAGGCGAGCCTTCCTATCATTGAGAAACGTACCTATCCCTCTCTCTATGGAACGAAATCCCAGTATCGTATGAATATTGGAACCACCAAGATCCAGATCCACGAGAATTACTTTCAACCCGGCTTCTGAAAGTGCTATGGAAAGGTTCGTGGCAATAACCGATTTTCCCACCCCTCCCTTACCACTGCCTATTGGTACGATTCGCATTTATACTTCCTCTGAATTATCGCTTACTTCAACCTCTTCAAAATCAGGCAATTCCTCTTTCATCGTTTCATTCTCATTGGTATCTGATCTGCCCTGAACCTTCAGTGTAGCCTCTTCTTTTGGGCCTTCTTTCGGACCAGCTTTTGGGCCTTCTTCCAGGGGGGCTGTTTCTCTTAATCTATATGATATCAAAAGGCCAAAGAAAATCAAATCTAAAAATAGAATCATGAGTGTCAGGGGAAACAGGTAGATACGCAGGGGAATCATTTTAAGTGGAAGTACATCAGTTATGCTTCCCGAATTGAAGTTCAACAAAACAAGAAACATGGTGAAGATGTTTAGTACCTTTCCGATTCTTAAAACATTTATCAGTCCCTCATAACGGAAAGGCTCCAGAAAGATAAAAACAGCAACGGGCAGGGATACCAGTTGAGGCGCTCCCAGAGCCAGGAGCCAATAGATGGCCTGGCTGTTCTGCTGAATCTCTTTCAAAAAAACATAGGTGACGACAATGAAAAGAATAAGAACCCTTATGGTCTCCCACAGGAGGATAAGCAAAAGGCTATATTTTCTCGCTTTCATATACTTCATGGAGTGTATCTTCACTTCGAGTGATCAGTCAAGTGTTCATCTCAAACACTTACCCAATTTGACGTTGACAAAGTATGCATGTAGATTACAATAGTCGATAAATCAACCGGAGTCATATATGAAAAAGAAAAATGAGAGAATAATCTGGATATCGCTTACATCGATTCTGCTGGTGCTAATTGTAGTACTCGCATTTACCCCAAAAGCACTTGCCGGCAACGAGGAAGCCGAAGCACAGAAATACCTTGGCATCTTCTACGATGTCTTTCAGTTTATCAGGAACAACTACGTGGACGAAGACAAAGTTCAACCCAAGAGCCTCATAGAAGGTGCACTGAAAGGAATGTTCGAATCTCTCGGAGATCCCCATTCCACTTACCTCACTGCCGACGATATGAGAGACCTCACAGACACTACAACGGGAAGATTCGGAGGAGTTGGCCTCATTATTTCCAAGGTTGACAAGGGAGTTCTCGTTGTAGCGCCAATAGAGGGAACACCGGCATACAAGGCGGGAATCTCTGCAGGAGATATAATCGTAAAAATCAATGGTGAATCATCCGTAGACTTGAATATAAACGAAGTGGTAAAAAAACTGAGGGGCGAGCCCGGAACCGACGTTACCGTAACGATACTGAGAGGTGAGAATCTAACCTTCGATGTTACGATAACCAGAGGTATCATTGAAGTACCAACGGTAAAGCATGCCATGATACCAGGAGGCATAGGATACCTCAGGATTACAACATTTACGCCTCTTACACCCCAGAGAGTGAAGGAGTCGATACAGTACTTCAAGGACAATAACTACAAATCAATGATAATAGACTTAAGGAGCAACCCCGGTGGCCTGCTTTCATCGGTCATAGACGTGGCAGACTTTTTTATCTCGAATGGCCCCATAGTGAGTACGAAAGGCCGGGTACCTTCGGAAGACAGAGTTTACAATGCATCTCCCAGGAATACGATCGTCGATCCCGGTATCCCTATAATCGTGCTGGTAGACAGAGGATCCGCCTCTGCTTCTGAGATACTCGCCGGGGCATTGATGGATACGGGAAGGGCAAAACTGATTGGAGAAAAGACCTTCGGAAAGGGTTCCGTGCAACAGGTGAGAAGGATAGACGATGCCGGTTTCAGGCTTACCATGGCAAGGTACTATACCCCCTCGGGAAGAAGCATAGACAAAATAGGCATTACGCCGGACGAGGTGATAAAAGAACCGGAACTCACAGAAGAGGAACAAAAGGAACTGCAGGAATTAATGGATGGTAAGTACATAAAGGATTTCGTGAAAAAACACAAGTCTCCGGGAGAAAAGGATATCAGGGACTTCATGGCCAAACTTGACAAAGAAGGAATAAAACTTCCCGAAAGGTACATAAAAAGACTTATAAGAAACGAGATGAACAGAAGGCACAATAATCCTCCCGTTTACGACCTCGACTTCGATATAGTTCTAAAAAAAGCCGTGGAAGAACTGCGTAACGGTAGCTATCGATAGACAAATCAGGAGGTGAGAGTATGGCTGTATCACGTTTCAACGTGAGAACCGGAAACAGAACGGAGCTTGTCGATATAACGGACAAGGTAGGCAACGTAGTAAGGAATTCCAAAGTAGATAACGGAGTCTGTATCGTCTATGTACCACATACGACTGCGGCAGTAACGATTAATGAGAATGCCGATCCCTCGGTAAAAAGGGACATACTCATGGAACTTAACAAGACAATTCCCTTCAATGACGGCTATTCCCACATGGAGGGAAACTCTGCCGCTCATATAAAATCCACACTTGTCGGTGCCAGCGTACAGATTCCCGTTGAAAACGGACGTCTCACCCTCGGCACCTGGCAGGGAATATTTTTCTGTGAATTCGACGGCCCGAGAAACCGCTCGGTAATTGTACAGATAATCGGCAAATAGGCAGCATGAGATACTTTCTTTTACCGGAAGAATTCACAGAGAAGAAGCCCCTCAAGCTAACTGGAAGGGATTTCAACTACCTCGCAAGGGTGTTGAGATTTAAAAAGAGTGACGAATTTACTGCCATAGACAGGTCAGGCAGCCTCTTTCGGATAAAGGTAGTAGAAATAGATAAAAAACAGATAACAATCAAGGCCCTGGGTAAAATAGAGGATGATACGGAGAATCCATCCCCTATATACCTCTATCAATGCCTCCCAAAGGGAAAAAAGATGGATACGATTGTTAGGCAGTCAGTGGAAATGGGAGTGGCAGAAATCGTACCGGTCATAAGCAGATTTTCTGTTCCGATTCTAAGTAGCAGGGAGGAAAGAACCAAGAGGCAGAAAAGGTGGAACCGTATCGCAAAGGAGGCGGTCCAGCAGAGCGGCAACAGAAAACCCATATCAATAAGAGAACCTGTCACCTTCGATAACCTCATGATGAATCTTAGATTCATAGCAGAGGATACCAGTAAACAGTTGATTATATTTCATCCCGAAACAGAGAACAGTAACACTCTCCACGGAGTACTGTCCCGGCCCGTCTTCGAACTTCACATCCTCATAGGACCTGAGGGAGGTTTTGCAGACGAAGAGGTAGCCAAGGCAGTTGAAACGGGGGCTACTCTGGTTTCTCTGGGAGAGAATATCTTACGTTCAGAAACAGCTGCAATATATGCCATTGCTTCGATAAAAACGATTCTCAGAGAGAAGGATTTCTGGACATATATTGATAAAAATGAAAGAATATCCATCTGAAAGGAAATCGAAAAAGTGCAGATTACCGGATTGAAGAGAAGAATCAAGGTACTTGGTGTCCCCGTTGATGAAATTTCAGCAGAAAATTCTCTGAAACTGGTCGATGAACTATTGAAGGGATCAGAGAGAAACCAGATAGTTCTTCTTCGGATCCGTGACCTTTTAAGGGCGAGACACGATCTGGAGTTTCACAGGATGCTGAAGGAAGCGGCACTTATTCTTCCCGTTTCGAAAGGCATCGTTGCAGGAGCTTCCTTTCTCCGTGCCGGCAAACTCATTCGTTTCAGGCCCTTTGAATTCCTGATAAGAGTCCTCACACTGATAGAAGAGAGAAACAAGACCGTTTACCTCATAGGCGGTCGAAAGGATACAATAGAACAGGCAGAGAGAAACCTGAAGGCATCCTTTCCCGGAATGCGAATAGTGGGAAGGTTCTCCGGATTCTTGAACAGAGACCAGGAGAAGAATGTAATACTCGTAATCAAAAAATCTTCTCCGAGCCTTCTCATATGCGGAAGCGGCCTGCCGGGAAAAACCAAGTGGATAGTGAGACACAAGAGGGATTTCAACCCTGGCATCTATATCTGGGCTGACAACTGTTTTGAGATTTTTGCGGGAAAGGAAAGACAACCACCAAGAGGATTGTACAACATTGGTCTGGAGAGCCTCCATGAGATAAAGAAGAAACCCTGGATCATCTTACGGATATTTCCCTACATCTATTTTCTTCTTCTGTTAATCATATACAGAGTCTTCAAGTTGTAAGGCTTACCTTCTACAGTTCATAGAGTTTGAGATATTCGTAAACCTCTTTCAGTCTCTTTTCAAGCCTTCTCGAGACGATTTTACCCACCGAAGTTCTTACGACGGGAAGAAACAGCATAAAACCAAGAAAGTCGGTTATAAATCCGGGAGTAAGAAGAAATATCCCTCCGGCAAGTATAATCACCAGACCGACGAGTTCCTTTCCCGGATACACACCTTCCTTGATGGCAGTACGTATCCTCTTTAAAGTATTCCGGAACTCCTTCAATGCGATAAGCACCCCTAAAAGGCCGGTCGAAGCAGCAAGAGCGAGGGTGAGATAATTACCAAGAATCCCTCCAAGCTTGAGTAGAATGAATATCTCTGCAAGGGGTAGTATGGAATAAAGCAACATGAGGAAGAGGAGTTTCAGAATGAAATCTCCCTCGAAGAATCTGAGTAGAACTTTCAATTCCAGCATGATAGAAGATTCTAACATCAAGCAGGGATATCAGCAAGTATGACAATATTGGAAATATAGATTGATATTTTACACAATTCGTATATCATTGAGATTTAAAGACATGATAAATGTCCTTTTGATTGACGATGACAAAGCGGTACAGAACACTCTTAGCATGGTACTCTCCGAGCGATACAATATGATTCAGGCACTGACCGGTGAAGATGGGATGAAAAAACTCATCCGGGAGAGGGTAGATGCCATACTTCTCGATATAGACCTGCCCGACACGGACGGATTGAGCCTGCTTGGAAAAATCATCTCGCTACCCGATCCCCCGCCAGTGATAATGCTTACAGTTACGGGAAACACGAGGTATGTGGTAAGGGCCATAAAGGAAGGTGCCTACGATTACATAGTTAAGCCTTACAGATTGGAGGAGCTTGAAGGCTCGATAAGAAAGGCTGTGGAAAACAGGCAATACAGGCGAGTCTCATCGCCTTCTGTTTCTTCCGTATTCGATAGTATTATCGGTATAAGTAAAGCAATAGAAAATGCGAAATTCCTTTCTGTGAAATACTCGGTTGCCGATGCAACAATCCTCCTGAGGGGAGAAAGCGGTACCGGTAAAGAACTTTTCGCCAATGCCATTCACCGGTATTCGGGAAGAAAAAGTGGCCCTTTTGTACCATTCAACTGTGGTGCAATTCCTGATACCCTTATTGAATCGGAGCTCTTCGGTACCGCCCGGGGCGCATACACCGACGCCACTTCCAGACCCGGCCTCTTCGAAGCTGCCAATGAGGGAACTCTGTTCCTCGATGAAATCGGAGAACTGAGCCCACGGGCACAGGTAAAACTTCTCCGTGTTCTCGAGGAAAAAAGGATCAAGAGACTGGGAGGAACGAGCTTCATTCCGGTGAATGTAAGGATAATAACAGCTACGAACAGACACCTGGAGAAGATGGTAAGAGAGGGAAAGTTCAGGGAAGACCTCTTCTACAGGATAAGCATACTCCCAGTAGACATACCTGCCCTGCGCAACCGAAAAGAGGACATACCCCTTCTCTCACTTTATTTCATCGCACAGAAGGGAGACAGGATAACACTTTCGGAGGAATCGATTGTGAAACTCACGAATTACCATTGGCCCGGAAATGTAAGACAGCTAAAGAACACAATAGTACGTGCCACTTTGCTGTGTGATGGCAAGAGGATTCTTCCCGGTAACATAGTTTTTTAAAAGAATTTGCAGGAAAATAATTTAAACTATCGAAGGGGCAGCTAGTAAATTTTTCTAATATAGATGCCTTCAAGAAACCATGCCTTATCATTCTCCGATTGTGCACCAGGCGGAATGACAGGTTGCAGGATTCTGGCTATTATCATTACCCCTGTATTCCTGAGTATCTCATTTCCCTTGGGATGCCTGGGTTTCCTTCTCGGAATCATACTGTAATACTTGCTCCCTTTGAAATCGACATAAACCCTGTAGCTCCTTACATCCTCTGTACCTATCCACTCCCCCGAAATAATCTCGAGAACCACTTCATAACTGTCTCTCTTACTGTTCAAGACGATTATACTGGAGACGGCACCATTAAGAAGAACAAACTTGCTCTTGTCTATCTTTTCAGTTCTGTTCTCTCTCAGGGAGAGATCCAGGGTTTTGATCGTGATATTCAGATCGAACAATTTATTCAGGTCATCCCTGGAAATCGGAAAGGTCAATGATGGTAGTAATAGCAGGATGGCAAGAAACGGTAATAAAACTATTCTCTTCATAACTTTATGAAATAATAGGTGCTAACAGAGAGTTGGTCAAGGAAGTTTTCTGTTTTTCGAGGCAAGCCCGCCAATCTTTTTAAAAATCTTTTCCATCTGCTTTACCTCTCTCTCTGACATCGCTGCCCGTGCAAAGATGTCGGTAAAGAACCTCTCCGTATCCGAACCATCCACCTGTTTGAAGAAACCAATGGATCTAAGGTTGTCCATTGCGATACCAACCATGCTTTTCAACCGTTCGTTCTCAACCGGATTGTAGAAACTTTCCATTTTCCTATTCATGGCAAGGAATATCTCGTAAGCAATTATCTGAACCGCATGGGAAAGATTTAATGAGGGAAATTCCGAATGGGCGGGTATTCCTACCGCCACATGACATATTGAAAGTTCTTCATCTGAAAGGCCGGCCGCTTCATTTCCAAACAAGACCGTTACCAAACCGTTTTCGATGGAAGTTGCCTTTATAGCAAACTCTTCAGGATTGAGACTGAAGTACTTCCTTCTCTTTCCACGCCTCCTGGTTACACCCGCTATCAGGGAAGAGCCCCTTACAGCCTCCTCGAGGGAAGTACATACTGCTGCCTCCTCAAGTATGTCAGAGGCATGAATGGCAAGGACACTCGCAGCCTGTGGATCTATCAATCTATCCATAACTATGGTGAGATTCTTCAGGCCCATATTCTTCATTGCACGGCAGACAGCACCCACATTTCTGCTGTCTTTCGGTCTTACAAGAATAAACCTGATATCTGCCATACCGACCACCTTTGGCATGTGGTGAAGCCGAAGTCTGCAACAACCGGTTCAGAGAAAGTCTTCCCTCTGCGGAGTGAAAGTATCCACCAGTACGGTTCCTTCCTCGAATGAGCGAAATCCATGGGGAACATTGGGAGGAATATACATCGAATCCCCTTTTTCCACCTCCGTATCCTTACCATCAATGGTGAATATCCCCGAACCTGAAGCTACATATCCTATCTGCTCGTGAGGATGAGAATGTATGTCACCAACCGCACCCTTTTCAAAGGTAAACTCAACGATCATGAGTTTTCCCCCTCTGTTAAGAACCCTCCTAACCACACCTTTACCCGCCTCAACAGCCTTTGTATTCTCTCTCTTAATTACCATCGCTCAACCTCCTTCTGGCATACCCTTCTTTGTTTCTCTCACCCTGAAGAGCATATACAAAAAACCTCCGAACCCAATGGATGATACCACTAAAATCCCGGTAGTGAAATAGGCAATTCCAGCAAACAGGCCAATTATAAGGGGTGAGATCACCCTGCCCATATCGGACAGAACCCTCCATATCCCGAGAAAGATACCAACACTCGAACCATTTGCAAGATCAGCGCCGAGAGTCATATTGATACCGCTGCCAAAACCATTACCTATACCTATAAGAATGGTCACAAGAAAAAACGCAGGAGGTGTTCCAACCAGTGGTATCAGCATCAGTCCGCCGGAAATCAAGACCATACACAGCCCGAGTGCCCATTTTCTTCCCGCCTTGTCCATTATTAGGCCGCCGGGAAAGGCCATGAACATTTCAATACCCGATGCAATGCCTAAAAAGAGGCCGATACTTGCAACCGGAAGCCCTATGGTCGCACCCCATATGGGAAGTACTATCTGTCTTGCCTTCCTCACAACGCCAAGTATCAACATTACTACTCCCGTTGTCAGGAAGACCTTCCTCTGTTTCCTTATGACATCCCTTATTGCCATTTTCCCGAAAGGATCTGTCGTAGTTTCTCTCTTCACTTTTCCATCAGGCTGGCCTTCCTCTGAACCGATTTTTACGGTGAAGATCATATGAAGAACGACCGCTGTCAAGAAAAACAGGCCACTGCATAAGAAGAGGTAGGAATACCCTATAAATTGCACAATCAATCCGCCTGCAACTGGTCCCAGGAATCTCCCCAGACGCATTATTCCCCCTAAAGAGGCAATCGTTCTTCCCCTCCTGTCCAGAGAAGCAGCCTTACGAAGGTACGAGAGGACGGCAACAAGCCAGAGTGCCTGGGCTGCACCGAAGAAAAAGAGAGAAAACCCAAGTACGGGGAGATTCCCGAAAAGACCTACCATGATTGAAAGAAGGGCGAAACCAAGGCTTCCCAGAATGAGAGACCTTCTCTCACCAATAGCATCCATTATCATACCCGCGGGGAGATCGAAAAAGAAGAGACTTAATTCTTTTATCCCTGTAAAAAGACTTGCCTGGGCCTTGTTTGCCCCTAGCTTTATTGCATAGAGTGGTATGAAAGAGGAAAAAAGCGCCAGAGACAAGAAAACAAAGAATGCGGGAAGGTAGGTTTGAACAATGGGATAGGAATAGGCAGAAGCAGCACTTGTTTCATCTTTCACAGGGGGTTCCCCTTACAGGATACCAAGATCCTTAAGCACTCCCTCCATGTTTTTTAGGCTCCCTCTATCCACCTCGTCACCCCTTGTTCGCATAAAAATGCTTGAGCGCCCGAGCAGCGAACATGCTGCTTTTATGGCCGGAATCACTTTTCCGCCGGAAACCTCGATTACCTTATATAGCCTGTCTATAGCCTTTTGAAGTTCATTAACCCTCTCCGTATCATTCTCTAAAACAGCCCTGTACATCTCAACGTAGGGTTCAATCCAGACATTACCCAATCCGGTAACAATTCCGCGGGAACCAATGAGAAGTGAAGGGCCATCCAGGTAATCCTCTCCCTGCACCACTGAAAAATCATTACCCATGTCACTGTAACACCACCTTGAAAAGGTAACGAAATCTCCGGAACTATCCTTGATACCGGCAATATTTTCTGTTTTTGAGAGTTCTATCACCGTTGAATACTCTATCTTGTTATGAGTGCACTGAGGAATATTATACACTATCAGGGGTACGGGAGAGACAGATGCGATTCGCTTGAAATGCTCTATCAGCACCTCCTGGGAAACTGAGTAATAGAATGGCGTTACGGCAACGATAAAATCAGGTTCAAGCTTTTCGAAGTATCCAATCTCCTCCAGTGTCTGTTCTGTCGATGGCATGATACATGCCGCACAGAGGAACTGATCGTCCTTCTTGGCACTCCTTGCAATCTCGAAAATATCGATTCTCTCCTCCCTTGATAAGTATGGCCCTTCCCCTGTGGTCCCGCTTATGAAAAAACCATCCACTCCGGCATCGGAGAGATAACTCATCTGCTTTTCAAACAGTTTCTTGTCAATCTTTCTATCTTTATCCAGAGGGGTAATTATAGCAGGAATTATACCCCTGAGTTCTCTTTTATTCATATTAACCTCCAGGTAAGTATTTTCCTACATGCCAAAGTTGTGTGGTATGAATAGCACGATTTCCGGCACATAGGTAATTAGAAACAGCACCACAAGAAGTACGATTATCATGGGAAAAACCTCCTTTATGATTATTTTTAAGGAGGTACCAGAAATACCGGATACTATGAAGAGCAGCATTCCCATGGGAGGTGTTGAGAGCCCTATCATCATATTTAGCACGATCACTACGCCAAAATGAACGAGGTCGATACCAAGGGTCTGTACCAGAGGTAACACCATCGGAATAAAAACCACTGTTATGGTGGATGTATCTATGAACATTCCGAGTATTATAAAGAGAATATTTATAAGTAGAAGCAGGATATACTTGTTTGTCGTGATGTTGAGGAGGAATCCCGCTATCATTTGGGGAATGTGCTCGAGTGCTACTATATAGGAAAAGGTAAATGCTGCACCTACGATAAGAGAGAGGGTTCCGGTAGTAAGAACTGTTTCCACTATTACCCTGACAAGTTCCTTGATACCCATTGCCCTGTAGACTAACATGGATATGATTATGGCATAGAATGCTGCCAGTGCCCCTGCCTCTGTAGGAGTCACCACGCCGGTGTATATCCCACCAAGGAGGATAACAGGGGTGAGTAGAGCGGGAAATGCCTTTATGGTGGAGTAGAGAAACTCCCTGAATCCCCTTTTCTCCCCCCTTGGGTAGTTTCTCTTGTTCGCTATGAAGGCAATGTAGAACATCAGGGCAATTCCAATGAGAATTCCCGGGACCATTCCGCCGAGGAAGAGGTTCCCGATGGAGGCGCCGGATAGCATTGCATAGAAAACCATCGGTATGCTGGGAGGGAAAATGGGCCCGATCGTTGCGGAAGCGGCAGTTATGGCACAACTGAAACCATCATCATAACCATGCTCCCTCATCGCCTCTATCTCCATTATTCCGAGTCCGGAGGCATCCGCAACGGCAGAACCTGTCATCCCTGAAAAAATGATAGATGCAACAACATTCACATGCCCCATTCCCCCCTTAAGCCCGCCTACCATGGAATTCGCAAATTTGAAGACCATCTCTGTCACTTTGCCCGTGTTCATTATCTTCGCCGTGAATACGAAAAGGGGAACCGCTATTAATATGTATTTAGAAAACAGATTTGTAAGAACCTGATTTGCAACAAGGCCTATGTCTAGTCCCTTTACCAGCATGTAAAATACCGAGGTTACTATCATTCCGAGGGCAATGGGAATTCTAAGGAGAAATATGAGAATGAAAAACAGGATGAAAATGAGAAGTGGAAAGTTCAACTGCTGTATTCCCCCTTTATCAGTTTTTTCACGTCCATTACCAGATCGTAACCGGTATGTCCCAGTATGAGCACCATGAAGACAATGTATGGCGAAAATGCAATGTCAAAGGGTATCCTCAAAACGGTGGATTTCTGAAAAGACATGAATTTAACGTACTGGTAGGTTGGATAGAAGCTGATCACAAATCCTGCAAAGACGATGCCATTGGCCAGTAACCTGAATATAAGTTTCCAGAAGTCATTCAAGCTGTCATAGACGAGCCCAAAAACCACATGAACACCCATCCGCCTTGCAAAACACCCCCCCAGAATTGCCGTCCATATGAAACCAAAAACGGAAAGCTCATAGGGCCATGTTAGAGGATTGTCCAGAAAGTATCTGAAAAAAATCTGGATAACGAAAACGATGAACATCACCGAAAAGGCGATAACCGGAATGAATATTTCGAAAGTATCGAGAAGTATAAGAAGAATCTTGTGGGGGATACTCTTTCCCCTGTAATCATATATCATTCTTTCATTGTCACTCATAGCAAATACTCGTCTTCCCGTAAATACACTATATAAGGATCAATATCAAGATAAAATTTTAAAGCCTCACTTCTGTCAAACAGCATGAAGTGAGGCTTTTTTGTTCCGGATTACTTGGCCAGTGCCTGAACCTTCTTAAAGAGCTCCATATCCCAGTTTCCGCTTATGTCCTTGTTTTCAAGGTACATCTTCTGTGCATACTTCATGAAAGCATCCTTGTCAGGTTTAACAATAACCATACCCTTGCTCTTGAAGAAATCGAGTAGTTCTGCCTCCGCCTTGAGATTGGCATTGTCACAGAACTGGCGTGCTTTTTCTATTGCCTGGTACACCTTGTCCTGGATATCGGATCCCAGTGACTGCCACTTCTTCTCGTTCATCGTGGGGAAGATCGGGTTGATATAGTGGTCCGTAAGAATAATATACTTGGTTACCTCGTAGAATTTTGCATTCTTGTCGGTAGGAAGAGGATTGTCCTGACCATCTATCGTACCTGTTTTCAAAGCCATATAGACCTCGGTAAAGCTGAGCGGAGTAGGATTGGCACCAAGAGCCTTACCCATGAAGAGCCATGTCGGAGTATTGGGCATTCTTAGCTTTACACCCTTCATATCCTGTGGGGTCTTTACAACCCTTCCTATGTCCCTCAAGTTCAACTCTCTCGTACCGAGATAGAAGGCACCGAGTGGTCTTACACCAACCTTCTTTGCAATATCCTCGAATATCTCTTTTCCAATCGGTCCGTTGAAAGTCTTGGTCATGTGGTTGTAGTCTTTGAACATGTAGGCTGCGGCAAACATCGACATGTACGGTACGTACTCGGCTAACCAGTTGGGGCCGGTGTAAACCATGTCCAGTGTTCCTTTTCTTATGGCTGCCTGAGCAGCTTCCTGAGTGAAGAGCTGGCCTGAAGGATACACTTCAACCTCTACCTGGCCATTGGTCAATTTCTCAAGTTCATCCTTAAAGACGTACATCGCCTTGGTATGCGCATCATTGGGTACCGATACCGAACTCCATACGATCTTGATTTTTTTCGCAGGAGCTGCTCCCTTCTTTTCCTGCTCGCCGGTGGCAAATGCCAGTGACATCACCAGCGAGAGAGCAAGCAGAATCATTAGGATTTTTTTCATAGAAACCTCCTTGATAAAAATTTTATTATCAAAGCCTTAACAAGGCTCTGTTTACACGTTTACACGAGTCACCGGTCTATCTATAGCCAAGCAGCCTCGATATCCTCTCTGCCTTTTCCCTTACTATCCTTCCGATTTCAGGTATCTTATCCTCCGTTATCCTCTGAGTAGGCCCGGAAACACTTATCGAGGCGACAACCCTTCCCGAAATATCCCTTATCGGAGCACCGACACATCTAACTCCCTCCTCGTGTTCCACATTGTCAACGGAGTATCCCCGTTTCCTGGTTCTTTTCAGTTCCTCGATGAGCTTATCCCTGTCGGTTATCGTGTTCCTGGTAAATGCCTTTAGTCCCCGTCGCTCTATTACCCTGTCTACCTCACCCTCATCGATTCCTGCTAGTATCGCCTTTCCTACTGCGGTACAGTATAGTGGCGCTCTTATTCCGATTACCGAATAGGTTCTTAACCTCTTGGAAGATTCGAAACATTCCACATATAGCACTTCGTCATCATCCAGTACGGTAAGATGTACCGTCTCGTCCAGTTCCTCATTGAGTTCCCTCATGATAGGTGTGGCTATCCTTCTTATCTCTAGATTCTGCTGTGCATGGTTACCAAGTTCGATAAGCTTAATCCCAAGTGAATATTCACCCGTTTTTTCCTCTTTTTCCAGTATTCCAACGGCAGTCAACGTATAGATTATCTCGTGCGCTGTACTTTTTGGTATGCCAAGTTCCCTTGAAACTTCGGCAAGGGTTACATGCTTCCTCTCTGCAATGAAATCGAGTATCTCTGAGGCCCTGTAGACTGACTTTACATAACGTTTATCCATAATATTCCGAAATAACGGACATTATCCGTATATACGTTATATACAAATATTTCATGAAAATGTCAAGAAGGATAGGCAGAATATAGAGCACGCAGTATTTGAATGTTTTAGATTCTGTGAAATTGTCCTTAAAACCTTAAAATTACTTGTGGGTCATTACCATCGTACCGTTCCAGTCTTCGGGAGGCGGGTTCTTCATGAAGTCCCTGCATCTCTCTATCATCAAGCCTGCAAGGCTGTCATCCCCAATCATATCTCTCACCTTGGAAAAGAAAAAAAGTGCTTCCTTGAATCGGCCTTCGAAGTAGTGTTTCATGCCGGTATGGTGGAGTTTCCAGGCCTTTTCCTCTTCCTGAGTAAGCTCTCTTTTTGGAGTATAGATCAGTACCCCTTCACTCTTTCCGACTACTGCCACCCTGTCAAGGAGCCGGCAGGGATACTTCATCCTAACCTCTTTCATGACCGGTTCCGAGATGATAATAGGTTCGCCATAGTACTTTGTAAGATCCTGAAGCCTAGATGCGAGGTTCACCATGTCCCCTATAACAGTATAATCCATCTTTTTTTCGGAACCTATATTCCCCACAGTCACTACGCCGAAATTGATTCCGATACCAATCTTGAATGTAGGCCTGTTCCTTTCCCTCTGCCAGCTGTTGAATTCATTCAATGCATTTAACATATCGAAGCCGGATTCCACCGCTCTTTCTGCATCATCATCGTGTCTTACAGGTGCCCCGTAGAAAGCCATAAGGGCATCACCAATAAATTTGTCCACGATACCGCTGTGGTTCATCACTATATCTACCATCATACCGAAGTAATGGTTGAGTGATTCGACTATCTGGTTGGGGGGAAGCTTCTCCGAGATTGTCGTAAAACTTCTAATGTCGGAAAAGAGCACCGCAAGCTCCCTGTTATCTCCGACAAGCATGCTCTCCGGGTTGGCAAAAAACTGGTCGATTACATCCTTTGGAACGTATCGCTGAAAGATGTTTCGTATTCTTTCCTCTCTCTTTCTCGCGACCACTGCTCGGTAAGCGTAAGATTTTATCTGGTTGTATGCATTCTCCAGCTCCTCAGTCATTATATTGAAGGTATGGCCAAGCTCCCCTATCTCGTCCCTGTAGAATACCGGTACTCTTCTACTCAGATCGTTCTTTTCGATTATCTGCCTCATTGCACGAACCACGGATTGTATGGGATTGGTAATGAAATTGGAGAGGATAATGAGTAGTATAAGAGAGATCAGAGTTGCAGCCCCCAGTATCACTGCACTCTGAAGGTATATCTGGTTGACAGCGCTGTAAAAAGCCTCTCTCTTTTCCGTTACGAGAAAAACCCACTTGAAGGGTTGAAAGAAGAGAGCTGCCCCCACCCTGGTACTACCAGCAACTGAAAACTGAATCCATCTGGGAACAGTCTTCCCGCCTTTGCCCTGGGCTTCTTTTGCTCCTCTGCCTGATTCCCGGCTCAACTCCGAATAGATGGTTAGCAAATCATCCGTTTCCCCTTCTGAAAGGCGGAGTTTGCCTGTTGACATCACAACCTTCCCACTCTTATCAATGGCAAAGATCAACTCAGTATCACTTCGCACGAGGGTTACAGCAAAGGAAGAAACAGCAGCCTTCGTGGCATCGATGAATTCTTTTTTTCCTGTGAGGTTGTTCTCCTCCAATACCTTCCACTGGCTGGCAGCATAGTTGTAAAGCTCATCGACTTTGAACCTCAGGAATTCCGTTGCTATCTTTGTAATACCGTTACGAGCCGACAGCGAAGCAGCTACTCCCAGTAAAATAAAAGGTGCTATTATAAGCGGGAGGACTATCCAGACGATCTTTGAACGAATTTTCATTTTTTCTTACGGGATGATACATCGACGGGAGAGAACTTGTCAAATGAATGGAAATATGGGAATGTGGGAACAGAGTAAAAATGGTTTGACATTAATTCGAAGAGGGTCGAAATTCAGGGTATAGATGAAAGGTTTACTGAGAAAGGCAATCGAGATAAGGGAAGAGAGAAAATCTTTCGAAACTAGGGACACAGAAGAATCAGGAATTCCTCCCGGTGAGAGAGATGAAATACTCAAAGAGATAAACAGGATAGTAGAAAAACAGAGAATCCAGCTGAAACCGGAAAACCTCGCCCTGAAACCTCTAAAGAAGGATGTAACTATACCTATTATCGTAAATATCGCAGCAATAATCGTCCTCGCAGCCGGTATATACCTGCTCTTCTCCTTTTTCAATCAAAAGGAATCGGCCTACGTATCATCAACCGGCAACCTCGTCACGGCAGAATCAAAGGTAATCGAGACACTGAAGAAAGAATCGGAGAAAAAGATAAACGAAAAGAACAGGGAGATTCTCCAAATTCAGAGCAAACTGGGCGAGATAAAACACGAGAGAGACACCCTCAAGGCTTCCATGGAGGAGAAAATAAGGGAACGGGAAAGACAACTCAAGGAACAGATGGACAGGCTCCTTGAGTCGGAAAGGGAGAAACTTAAAGGCCAGGGCCTCTCCGAATCGGACATACAGAAGAGAATAAGTGCAATCCAGGCACAGATGAAATCAGAAAACGAAAAGGCCCTCCTCGAGTTCAAGAAACAGACAGAGGAAGAGCTTAAAAAGAGAGAGGAAGAAATATCCAAGGAGATTTCCAGGTACCAGAGTCAGCTCGAGAAAGCGAAAGAAGAGGCAGACAGGTTGAAGACCTTCTACAAAGAGAGGGAAAACGAGCTCAAGAAACAGTATGAAAGCGAGAAAGCTGCATTGCTTGCCAGGGAAAAGGGAATATCGGCCCAGTTATCGAGCTTGAAGGAAATCCAGAAGAAGGAGGATTTTGCCTTCGACCAGATATTCTCCATTTACAAGAATGCCATCGTTGATATAGAGAGTGGAAATTACGAATCTGCTTCCGGCAGGCTCGATTCCTTGGAAGAGCTAATAAACAAACCGGATATTGCCTCGCTTCCCGCTATAAAGAAAAGGAAACCGGTAGAGGATCTTACCGTAAAGGCATTACACTCGCTGATAAGGGAAAGAAAAAGGGCAGAGGAACTTGAAAAGTATAAGGCCCAGATAGATAGGGCCGCAGCAATTGTAAAGAGGGCGGAAAACTACTACAGGAGAAAGAGGTTCAGTCAGGCAAAGGCCGAATACGAAAAGGCGATAACGGCGGTGTCCGCTATTTCCGGGGGATACAAAAGGCTCAGATCGATGCAATCAAAAGAACTCCAGGATATAATCTCCAGGAATGAGAGGGAAAAGGAAAACCTCAATAACCGGATAGAGACGCTTAATAACAGGATAGAAGAACTTCAAAGGTCGATCGTACAGTTACAGAGTGAAATAGCAGATTTGAAGACAAGGTTAGAGGAAGAGAAGAGGAGATTCGCAAAGATTGCCGAAAGTATCGAGGATCTGGAAACCACCTATAAGAGCAGCATGGAAGTAACGAGAAAGGGAACCAGTGCAAAGGAGAAGCTACTCTCATTGCTCGAGACAAAGATAATCGTGAAACAGATAGTAACATCGGGTTCCATAAGGAGAAGGTATCCAGACCTCTACAACAAACTGGAGGATTACTTCGATGTCCTTGCCGAGGAAAACAGGAGGGAGGGACAGGCAGAGGTCCTGGATCATATTTCAAGCCTCTTAAGCTATCTATACGTGATGAAGAGTACTGGAGGCACACCTTTTTCACGTTCAATAGTCTCAAACCCACCCAAGGCAGATTTCATATCGGGTGATTCAGAGGAAACGACAAAATACATAGAGATGCTGGACAAACTAAAGAAACTGCTTCAATAGCCCATGTAAAATTTCAGGGTAAACCGTAAAAATCATTTGGAGATCTTTACTGCTGCATCTGCCGTGTTGCCAAAAGAGTCAGTAACCCTTACCCTGTCATTTCCCTGTTTGACAGCGGTATAGAGGCCAGTTTCAGAATCTATCGTTCCATGGCCTGATAGCAGTTCAAATGTGTATGGTTTCTTTCCACCGGAAGCATGGAAAGTAAAGCTGTCACCCACGTGCACATTGGCGGATGTGGGGCTTAATGTCAGGGGTACCAGTTCTACTATCACAGTTGCACTCTTGCTGGCAGATGCATTATCCTGCCCTGTTATTGTATAGACACCGTCATTTGCCGGTGTAAATTCGGCATTTTCATTATCCGAGCCACTCACATTCAAGGCACTGCCATCCGCAGGGGAATAACTGTAACTGTATGGTGAAGTACCCCCTGAAAGTGTAAATCTCACGCTACTTCCAAGCTGAATCGTTGCCGAGGGTGGATTTATCAAGAGGCTACCCGCTGCGAAAACATGAATAACCGCCTCCGCCATATTACCAAGGCTGTCTTCTGCAAGAAGGGTGATGTCTTCACAGGGAGTGGACGGTGCCGTATAGGTAATAATAGAATTAGTACTGTCAGATGCAATACTGCCTTTGTCGGTATAACAGCTTCCATCAAGCGTATAGTCGTAAGGCGGCAATCCCCCTGTGACAGTAAACGGGTAATTCCCATTTGCCTCTATGTTCAGCGCGCCGGGTGAAATGGAAAGGGGTTCCATAATGACAACTATCGACAGATACTTCGTTGCCCCGGATGAATCCTCTACCGTAATCGTGTCGGTCGATTGATCAGTTGGAGCAGCATACATGCCGGTTTCCTCATCGATACTCCCCGTAAGGCATGAGAATACATAGGGAGGGATTCCCCCTGTTGCATTCACATCAAGGGTAGCTCCCGCCTCCAAGGCTGCACTCGTCGGAACAGGCATAAGCTCTCCCCCGTTCAAGACCTCGAAGATGTTCTGCTCGCTGCAGGAGAGAAAAGTAAAGAGAATGGCGCCCATGGTAACGATGACAAAAGGAAGAAAACATCTCTTGCAAAACATACTTCCTTCCTCCTAACCCGACACATTGAACAGAATAGCGGGGCTTAAACCCATCAATGGCCTCCCATTCTCCAGGCTCATCGAAAAATTGACTGAGAGAGAGACAGAAAAATGACCTGAAATGGGAATTGAAAATCCGAAATCAGTTCCAAACCCGGGGCGCACACTTATATAATCGATACTCAGAGAGCCGGCGTTTCCCGAGTTCAAAAGCATAATGATATCCCCGCCGCCGGAGGTACCAATGAAAATAGAACGCCCTTTCCCATCCCTCGCCGAATAGGAGATACCAAGGTGAACCGGTACAAGAATCATGAAATCACTCTTGGATGAACCGTCAACCATACCAAGCCATGAACCGGTGGTAATACCGAACTCCCAGTAGTTGCTCAACAGTGCCCGACTTACAAAGAGTTTAAAGACAGGGGTGGCCAGTACATTGGTATAGTCTACAAGAATGTCCACGGGTAACAAAACCCCGCTACCCAGTGCCACTCCCCATCCCCACTTCACATACGGGAGAAATCTATTCATGGCCTTGGCAACAGCCAGAGCATCGGTATTTTCTTTGGCTGTTTCGGTTTTTTCATTGACTGACTCTGAAATCGATCCCTTTGGTTCCTCCTTCTCCACTGACGGAAGCTTTGCACTTGCAATCTTTTCATTGGCAACCCTTCTAAAGCTCTCCTCATTTCTCCTGATAATGCCGTCCACGGCAGATTCTATGGCATTGTCGAAGTCCAGGTTCAGGCCTGCCCTCCCCTCGACCGAATCAATAGGTTTATCAATTTCAATGGAATAGAGTTCTACCTTGAAATTCACCGTTTCCCCATTTTCCGAGTACGAGCAAAGAGCAATGAAATCCGCCCCTGTCCTTCCGGCATGCTTTACAAGCAGAGGAAGTATTTCATCGTAATCGTGGCTCGATACGATGGCCTTCATTTGCCTGACCGACCTCGATACGGTCTTGAAACCAGCCCGTTCGAAGGCAACCGCTACAGACCTCGTTGTAATATCGAGTAAAAGCGATTCTCCCCTCTCCTTTAGGGGGTAAGAAAAAATCAGCATCTTCAGGTTGTTGTGAAGGTTTTTCTCCTCATCGGAAAAGGGAGGTATCGCTGACTGGGAATAACAACGAAGACCAGTCAACACAATGAGGCTCGAAAGTATCAATGAGAATACTAGCCTCTCCTTCATTCTACTATGAAATCCTCCGGGAAAGATCCCCTGGAAACTATTTCATCCATCCTCCTGAGACGCCTGCTGATTTCGCGGGCAAGATTCATGATTATCATTGTGAAGGTCTTCAGGTTCATTTTCGAAATCTTGTACAGGTCCACACTGGAAAGGGTAAGTACGGTGGTAGGCTCTAGCGCCCTCACAGAAGCAATACAAGGCTGGATGTCTATAACCTCCATTTCCCCGAAGGTATCCCCCGCTTTAAGCGAGGTTATCCGCCTTGCCCTCTTGATTATCTCCACGGATCCCCTGTAGATGAAGAAAAGCCTGTCATTCACCTGTCCCTCTTGCAATATAAGCTCACCCTTACCGTAACCTTTCTCTCTCATGAAGGGTAGGACCTTCTCCATTTCCTCATTGGACAGGCCGCCAAACAGAGAATGTGACTGGAGAAAATCAATTTCCTCATTCAATATATTATTAATTTTATACCAGACAAACTAAAAATCAATACTTTAAAATTTAAAGACTTACATTGATACTTGCCACACCGAGGGGTTTGTCTTGTTCCTGTTCATGCAGTAAAACTCCAATTTTATTCTCTTTAGTAAATTTTCGGGAGCAACAGACACCGAAGCGAGAGTGGCAAAATACATGAAGCCTGAGTATTCCTTAGATTCACAGAACCAGAATAATTACCGTCTTTTCCCAGTCGTCACTGGAAATGGAGGCCAACCTATCCACCATGGTAAAGGAGACCTACCTTTCTACCTACACCCTGGGAAAAACCTTCGTCTATACAAGGTGAGTTTTGGAAGACTCTGTAATCTTTACCTCCATACCGATGGACATCTACAAATACACGATTCTCTCCCACCCGGATCCTTCCCTCATAGGAAGGGAAACTGTAATAGCACTTCCAAGGGAACCCGCTACGATCATGGCTGAAAAGGGATTCTTCAACGAGCTCGTGCTTTCTTTCAAGAAAATCGATACATCAATACTGGCACATACTATCGGTAACAGAAGAATCGATAAAACTGACAGGAGTTGGTGCCACGGGCGGATTCTCCGTTGGTACAAGCTACGCGAACAGCCTTACCGTTGTAAACGGAAGCACTACCACCTACTCCGGAACGGTAGAAAACCCCTGCAAACCTCTTTGCAGACAAACAGTACAGCTTCGGGCTGTTCACCTACGTCTGCGAGAGAGACACGGGGGAACGGTTCGATGTGATCAACCACTGGGTAAAACAATAGGATATCGCTCCTTGACTTAATAAGTTCCTCCCCTTAATGTATACCACATTAAGGGGAGGTTCATAAAATGCAGCAAGATGACAATGGAAGAGAATCCAATTTCATCCATGAAATAATAGAGCGAGACCTCGAATCTGGACGTTTCGACCATGTACACACGCGGTTTCCGCCGGAACCAAACGGGTACCTTCATATAGGGCATGCAAAGTCGATAGTACTCAACTTCACCACTGCAGAGAAGTATGGCGGAAAATGCAACCTCCGTTTCGACGATACCAATCCTGCAAAGGAAGACGAGGAATACATAAGATCGATCATAGAAGACGTAAAATGGCTCGGCTTCGACTGGGAAGACAGGCTCTACTATGCTTCGGACTACTTTGAAAAATTCTTCCGGTATGCGGTAAAACTCATAAAAGAGGGGAAAGCTTACGTAGATCATTCTACCCCCGAGGAAATAAGCAGGATGCGGGGGACTCCCACAAAGCCCGGCCAGGAGAGCAGGTACAGGAACAGAAGCCCCGAAGAAAACCTTGAGCTTTTCGAAAAGATGCGGAAGGGTGAATTCGAGGAGGGAGAATGTGTCTTGAGGGCAAAGATAGACATGAAATCACCGAACCTCAACCTTCGTGACCCGGTAATGTACAGGATAAAGAAGCTTCCCCACCCGAGAACGGGAAACAGGTGGTGTATTTACCCGATGTACGACTGGGCACACGGATTGGAAGATGCAATAGAAAACATAACCCACTCTATCTGTACACTTGAGTTTGAAAATCACAGGCCACTGTACGACTGGTTTCTCGACCAGCTACCAGAACTTCCCCATCCCAGGCAGATAGAATTTGCGAGGTTGAACCTCACCTACACTGTAATGAGCAAGAGAAAACTCCTGGAGCTCGTCAAGGGAGGATACGTCTCCGGGTGGGACGACCCGAGGATGCCAACGATCTCCGCCCTCAGGAGAAGGGGTTACACCCCCTCTTCCATAAGGGCATTCTGCAAACGAATCGGTGTATCAAAGGTTGAAAGCACCGTGGATATAGCCCTCCTGGAATTCGTCCTCAGGGAAGAACTGAACAGGAAGGCAGAGAGAAGGATGGCCGTACTCGACCCCCTGCCCGTCGAGATCGTAAATTACCCGGAGGACAAGATAGAATGGTTCGAGGCTGACAACAATCCGGAGGATCCCTCTGCGGGAAAGAGAAAACTCCCCTTTTCCCGCAGGATATTTATAGAACGTGATGATTTCATGGAAAACCCTCCCAGAAAATACTTCAGGCTCTCTCCGGGGAGAGAGGTAAGGTTAAAACATGCGTATATAATAAAATGTACCGAGGTGGTAAAGAACGGGAACGGAAGGGTTACATCTCTTAAATGTACCTACGATCCCGCTACCAGGGGGGGCAGTACACCTGACGGGCGGAAGATAAGGGGAACAATTCACTGGGTATCGGAAAGGCATGCCATAAGTGCCGAGGTAAGGCTTTATGAGAGATTGTTCATCAAAGAGAATCCTCTGGATACCGAAGAGGGGAAAGATTTCACCGATTACATCAATCCGGATTCCCTCATCGTGCTTAAGAATTCCAAGCTGGAAGCCTCTCTTAAAGATGCAAAACCGGGAGAGAACTATCAGTTTCTTAGAAAGGGCTACTTCTGCCTCGATTCGAAGGATTCAACCAAAGACAAACCCGTTTTCAACCGAACGGTAGGCCTTAAAGATACATGGGCAAAGATTCAGAAGAGGGAAACAGAGCGAACCTAGCAATACAGACAAATTTCATGGAAAAAACTGTCTCTTATTGTTACAATATTAGGTGTGGACAGGTTTTCCACTATTTCCAGGATATCCAATATTCTCGAGTCAGATGAGCAGCTCTCTGTTAAACTGAGAAGAATCTCATCTGTGATAAAGAACTATCTTCAGGCATCATTCGTGGTTTGTATTCCCAGGACCCAGGATATTCTCCTTGAAGGATTTACCATTCCCAGGGAGTTCGAAGCTGGGAAAAATACCATAAGGAATCTGGAAAAAAGAATAGAAAAGAACAGGCCAATCAGTTTCGAAAGGATTTCCTCGGAAAGTTCATTCTACAGTATCTGGCTGGGAAAGGAGCAAAGAAAGTACGCTTCCCTTCACTTTGGCATAAACGGAACCTTTGCGAGAAAGGAAAGGGAAATCGAAGATCTCCTTATGGTTGCAAGAACACTACTTCTTAAGGAGATAGAGGAAGCGAGACTCACAGGCAACCTAAAACTTACGGAAGGTGCCATAGATGCCGCCCTAAAGTCTAATCCGCAGCTCCTCACTGAGATGAGCCTTAGAAAGGTTCTCAAGTCACTTCTAGTTACGGCAATAAACCTGATCCCGGTGGATCTTGCCCATATCTTTCTATACGACGGCAATGTAATTACTTTCGGGGCGGCAATGGGTCCGGACGGCCTCTGGGATAAGCCCTTCTCAGAACCGAGGAAGAATGGAATCACCTATACCGTCGCAAAAACAGGAAGAGCAAAGATAATCTCCGATATACAGAAAAGCAGGTTTTTTTCCGATGCACCTCCCGATTGGGAAGGTTCCATAGTGAGCCTGCCGCTGAAAATCGGAAGACGTGTTGTTGGCGTGATGAACATATCGAGCTTCAAGCCAGGGCCCTTTCCAAAAGAGGCAATACGAATCTGGAAACTCTTCTCCAACCAGGCGGCCGTGGCAATAGAGAATGCGCGCCTGGCAGAGGAGGAAAGAAAACACATAGAACAACTAAAGGCACTAAGGTCCTCCATAGCAACGATAAACAGCAGCCTCGAACTTAAAGAGGTATTCAACACAATACTCGATGAGATAAGAAAGGTAATCCACTATGACAGTGCATCGGTGATGCTCCTTCACGGTAAGTATGTTCAGGTTCTTGCCGGAAAGAATCTTCCCATGAAAGAGAATGCCATTGGTAAGCGATACAAAGTCACCGAACTGGAGGAGATGCTTGCAAGAAAAAAGGAACCGGTGATACTGGATGATGCCAGTACAAGCCACTATTTCAAGAAGTGGGGAAACACAGACTATGTACGGGGATGGATGGGAGTTCCCATGATATCCCAGGACGGAGTAATAGGATATATCACCCTGGACAGCAGGAAGCAGGGTTTTTTCACGGAAAGCGATGCTCAGCTTGCCCTGAGTTTCGCTCACCATGCGGCCATAGCGGTAAAAAATGCCATGCTCCACACGAGTCTCAAGAACAAGATGAATGCTCTGAAAGAGTTCCAGGCCAAGCTCGTTATGAATGAGAAACTAGCCTCCATTGGCAAGCTCGTTGCGGGAATCGCCCACGAACTGAACAACCCCCTTGCTGCGGTAATGGGAATAGCCCAACTATTAAAGATGGAGGAGCTCAACGAAGATCAGTTGAAGCTTGTGGATACCCTGATAGAGGAGACCAAGAGAAGCGCTAGCATCGTTAAGAACCTCCTATCCTTTGCAAAACAGCAGAAGGCTCAGAAGACCAGACTCAACTTGGGCGACATAATCGAGAAGGTGCTCTCCCAGTACCGGGAGAAGGAAGACACGGAAAATATCAATATGGTTCTTTCAAAGAGGGGAAATGATTTTTTTATTGCGGGAGACAGGTACAAAATCGAGCAGGTCTTTTTCAACATCATAGACAATGCCGTCCAGGCGATAGAAGATACGTGCAGGGACGGACTTGTCACTGTTATAATGGAAAAGGGTAAGCCAAGGTACCCGCTTGCCACGTTGACAGAGGGAGAGGAAGAGAAGAGGATAATCAGAGTGGTAATAGAGGACAATGGCCCGGGGATACCAAAGGAGGCATTACCCCACATTTTCGATCCATTCTACACCACAAAGCCAACCGGTAAGGGAACCGGGCTGGGGCTCTCCGTTACTCACGGTATCATCTCGGAACACGGCGGAAACATATGGGCGGAAAATGCAGAGAACGGAGGGGCACGCTTTTTCATCGAACTTCCGGAGAGTGGCATGCCAGAGGAGTCACAAGGAAAAGACGGAGAGGAAGGGGAAGGAGTGCTCCGAGGCGAAGGTTACGATTACGACGAGGGTATCAGTTCGAGGGAAAAGCCCAGGATAATCCTCATAGAAGACGAAGAATCACTTGGAAAGATACTGGACCGTTTTTTAAAGAGGAAAGGTTACGAGACCGCTTCATTCCAGAATGGGAAGAGGGCACTGGAGTTCATCGAGCACTCAGAGACCGCATCGATAGCCCTTATAATCTGTGACATCAGGATGCCCGGAATCAGCGGTATCGATATATACAGGGAGCTTTCAGAAAAACACCCCGAGCTTGCAACACGTTTTCTTGTAATTACAGGTGACACGGCGAGCAAAGAATCAAAAGAATTTCTTGAAACCTTCGAGTTACCCTACCTGGTAAAGCCATTCGACATGACAACATTCATTGACACAGTGGAATCGATTATCAAACGATTGTATTTGTTCTAAAAAGTTCTAAATAATAAGTTGACAATCAAAAACAATCATGTTTTAATTTTAATTGAGGTATTCTATGGGAAAGAAAAACAGAGGCGGATATATACCTGCTGCAAGGCAGAAGATGATATACGAGATGGTAAGAACGAAGGGAATCGTAAAGGTTACCGAGTTAAGCGAATCACTCAACGTATCGGAAATAACGATAAGGCGTGACCTCGATATACTCGAAAGACAGGGATTGCTGGAGAGAACCCATGGGGGTGCCATTTTCAGCCAGAGAATGAAAACGGAACCCCTCTACATACAGAAGAACAGGATAGACCGCGAGGCAAAGGAAGCCATAGGAAGAACCACGGCAGAGCTGATAGAAGACGGCGATACACTACTCATAAACAGCGGTTCCACCACCCTTCAAGTGATAAGGCATCTCCACGGCAACAATATCAGGGTTATAACCAGCAACCTCGGTGCGGTAATGGAGCCAAACCCCAATATCAAGGAACTGATACTGGTCGGCGGTGTCTACAGGTACCAGTCAAATTCACTGGTAGGCGGGTTTGCATCTCTCACTCTAGGACAGGTTTACGGTACGAAGGCTATTATTGGTGTAGACGGAATAAGCGTCAAATACGGACTCACAACTCCTGTTTATCAGGAGGCAGAGGTTGCACGCATGATGATAGAGAGGACAAGGGGTACTGTAATCGTCGTTGCCGATCACAGAAAACTCGGCGTCACATCGAACTTCCTCACCGCAACGATAGATTCGGTGGACATTCTCGTAACTGATGACCAGTTCAACGAGGAGTACAGGAAAGAACTCGAAGAGGCCGGTATCAGAATCGTTATTGCAAAGAATGAAGGTGAAAAAATTTAAAAATATATAAGGAGAGTAAAGATGTCCGAAGACATTATGGGAGAAGATTTCGTATGGGTAGATTTCGACCTTCTGGAGAGGTTCATGGTTGATGGCTTCAAGGCAGTGGGTGTGCCGGAGGAAGATGCAAAGATATGTGCCGAGGTACTGATAACATCCGACAAGAGGGGGATAGATTCCCACGGTATTGGCAGGTTCAAACCGATATACATTGACAGGATAAATGACGGGATACTGAACCCAATCACCAATTTCGAGATAGTGCGGGAAGGGCCTACCACCGCCGTGGTGGACGGCCACAACGGAATGGGCCATGTGATAGGTCACAGATGCATGAGCATGGCTATCGAGAAGGCAAGGAAATACGGAATGGGAATGGTAGTGGCAAGAAATTCCACCCACTATGGCATAGCAGGATACTATGCACTCATGGCAACAAATGCGGGAATGATAGGTATAACGGGTACGAATGCAAGACCCTCCATTGCACCGACCTTTGGCGTGGAAAATATGCTGGGAACCAACCCCCTTACCTTTGGCATGCCAACCGATGAACCGTTCCCCTTCGTGCTGGACTGCGCCACCTCCGTTACCCAGAGGGGAAAGATAGAGGTATATGCAAGGCTGGGAAAGGACATTCCGGAGGGATGGGTAATCGGGGAAGACGGGACTTACAAGACAGATTCTAAACAGATTCTAAAGGATCTCGTTGCTGGCAAGGCGGCCCTCGCCCCCCTCGGAGGATTGGGAGAGGAACTCGGGGGCTACAAGGGATACGGATACGCCACAGTGGTAGAACTCCTCTCCGCTGCACTTCAACAGGGATCATACCTTAAGATGCTTCTCGGTTACGATGAGAATGGAAACAAGATACCCTATCCCTTAGGTCACTTCTTCATTGCAATCAATGTGGAAGCATTCATAGAGCTCGATAAATTCAAGAAGACTGCAGGTGACATACTGAGGCAGTTAAGGAATTCCAAAAAGATGCCCGGTGCAAAGAGAATCTATACCGCCGGAGAGAAAGAGTACGAGGCATGGCTCTACAGGAAGGATAAGGGAGCAAAGGTGGACAAGGTTCTACAGCAGCAGATAATCGAAATCAGGGACAGGTACAATCTCCCCTACAAGTTTGATTTCGAAGAAAACATGAAATAGGGTTGAAAATCTCGAGCCGAAAGTTTTAAAGGGAGGAAAAAATGGGACTGAAAGAGGATTCACTCCGGTATCATTCCGAGGGTAGGCCCGGAAAACTGGAGGTTGTTACCACGAAGCCCTGCCAGACTGCAAAGGAGCTCTCTCTTGCATACACCCCCGGTGTTGCAGCACCGGTACTTGAAATCGACAAGAATCCCTCGGATGTTTTCAGATACACCAACAGGGGGAACCTCGTTGCGGTTGTATCCAACGGAACTGCAATACTCGGACTGGGAAACAGGGGAGCTCTTGCCAGCAAGCCTGTCATGGAGGGAAAGGGAGTCCTCTTCAAACGGTTTGCCGACATCGATGTTTTCGATCTCGAGGTGGATACGGAAGACCCCGACAAGATAATAGAATTGGTAAAACTCCTGGAGCCCACCTTCGGCGGAGTGAACCTCGAGGATATCAAGGCTCCCGAGTGTTTCTACATAGAGAACAAGTTGAAGGAGATCTGCAACATTCCGATTTTCCACGATGACCAGCACGGCACTGCAATAATAGCAGGTGCCGGGCTCCTGAATGCACTGGAACTGACGGGTAAGGATATGGAAGAGATAAGGGTAGTATTCAGCGGTGCCGGAGCTGCAGGAATATCATGTGCCAGGTTCTTTGTCTCCCTCGGTGTAAAGAAGGAGAACCTCGTGATGTGTGACAGTAGAGGCGTGATATACAGAGGAAGAGAGGAGGGTATGAACCCTCAGAAGGAGGAATTCGCTGCGGATACTACGATGCGCACCCTTAAAGAAGCTATTGCCGGTGCCGATGTATTCATGGGGGTATCCACGAAAGACCTTGTAAGCCCGGAAATGCTCCTCTCCATGAACAGGGACCCCATCGTTTTTGCCATGGCAAATCCCGACCCGGAAATCACCTACGACCTTGCAAGGAAGACGAGAGAAGACGTGATAATGGCTACGGGAAGGAGCGATTACCCCAACCAGATAAACAACGTTCTTGGCTTTCCCTTCATATTCAGGGGAGCACTCGATGTTCATGCGAAAAAGATCACCGAAGGAATGAAAATAGCCGCATCCCATGCACTTGCAGGGCTAGCAAAGGAACCTGTTCCCGATATTGTGAAGAAGGCCTACGAGGGAAGAGAGTTTTCTTTCGGACGCGACTACATAGTTCCGAAACCCTTCGATCCCCGTGTCATAGAATGGGAGGCCAGTGCCGTTGCCAGGGCTGCCTGTGAGGAAGGGATAGCAGAGAATCCGATAGATGACTGGGATGCCTACAGGGAAAGCTTAAGAAAGAGAATGCAAAAATTCTGGAAATAAACTCCACCTCGATTCTTATTCCCATAAAAAATATATTTGCTTTTTTTCCTCTATAAGGTATAGTAACAGAAATTATTTTTTCCTAAAATGCCAACAGAGGTGCAAAAATGGGAACGATACTTTCTCTTAAGAATATAGTAAAAGTTTATCCAAACGGTGTCGTAGCAAACAAGGGCATCAATATCGATGTCCAGGAAAACACCATTCATGCAATAGTAGGCGAAAACGGAGCGGGAAAATCCACCCTCATGAAGATAATCTTCGGAGAGGAAATTCCTCAGGAAGGAGAAATCCTCTACAAGGGCAAGAAGGTGAAGATTCACAACTCGCTGGAAGCAATCGCCATGGGAATAGGAATGATTCACCAGCACCTCATGCTTGCGCCCGACCTCACCGTTGCCGAGAATATCATTTTAGGCGAGGAGCCAGTAAAATGGAAACTATTCCTCGATTCCAAAAAGATACTTAAAAAAACAGAAGAGGCATGCAAGGAATTCGGTTTTGAAGTGCCCCTGAACAAGCTGGTAAAGGACCTCCCCGTGGGAATAAGGCAGAGAATCGAGATACTAAAGGTGCTGATTCGAAATGCGGAACTTATCATACTGGACGAACCAACATCTGTTCTCACGCC
Source organism: Spirochaetales bacterium (assembly GCA_027021365.1). Classification (GTDB taxonomy): domain Bacteria; phylum Spirochaetota; class Spirochaetia; order SZUA-6; family SZUA-6; genus JALUUM01. The sequence goes on along the minus strand of JALUUM010000027.1, from coordinate 338,933 downwards.
GCAGGAAACAGAGGTCCTCTTTAAATCACTCAAAGAGCTTAAAGCCAAAGGCAAAACGATAATATTTATCTCCCACAAGCTCAAAGAGGTAAAGGTTATAGCAGACAGGGTAACGATAATTCGTGATGGTAAGGACATAGCCACAGAGGATGCCTCAAAACTCACGGAACATGAGATAGCAGAACTTATGGTGGGAAGAGAGATAAGCTTCGAAAGGATACCGGAAGCCGAAAAAACGGGAGAGGCCTACCTAAAGGTAAACGGCCTCAACTATATAAACGAGGAGAACCTTCATGTTTTGAAGAATGTATCCTTTGAAGTGAGGAGGGGCGAAATACTGGGCCTTGCAGGTGTAGAGGGAAACGGACAGACAGAACTGGTTGAAATACTTACAGGCTTAAGAGAGGCCACATCCGGACACATATTCCTCGGTGAGAGGGAGATAACTGGCTTTACACCAAGGGACATCAGGGAACTGGGTGTTTCCCATATTCCCGAAGACAGAATGGAGAATGGTGTAGCAGAAAAATCCACCATTCAGGAAAACATAATAGTGGACAGGTATTACAAGAAACCCTTCGCCAGGGGCATGGTTCTCGACTGGAAAAAGATAACGGAACATTCGGAAGAGCTCATCAAACAATTCAAGATACTGGCACAGTCATCGAAAACACCCGTTTCCGCGCTATCCGGAGGTAATATCCAGAAGGTAGTCGTCGCAAGGGAACTATCCTCGGAACCAAAATTGATAGTTGCCGACCAGCCGACCCGCGGTATCGATGTCGGTTCGGAGGAGATGGTTCATGAGCTTCTAATGAATGCCCGCGACAACGGAATAGCCGTCTTTCTCGTCTCTGCCGACCTCGATGAAATACTGAAGATTTCATCGAGGATACTTGTGATCTACAATGGAGAAATAGTGGCGGAATTCGATTCGCCTGCCAAAGTTACACAGGAACAGCTCGGTCCTTATATGCTCGGTGTCAAGAGGGACAAGCATTGAATAACGGATGATCTCAGGAGGAAAGAAGTGGAGAAATTCATAGTAAAATACTTTCATCTGATTCGCACGATCATTGCGGTTCTAATAGGCATAGTGATCAGCGTGCTCATAATTTTCATCATAAGCAAGAATCCTGGATTTTCTCTGAAATCATTCTTCCTCGGTCCGCTTCTCTCCAAGGGTAGATTCGGAAACTTCATAGAAACTGCATCGCCTATCATTCTATGCGGACTGGCCATATCGATACCATTCCAGGCTGAACAGTTCAACATCGGCGCCGAGGGCGCTCTCTTCATAGGAGCAGCGGTCGGAACGGCATTTGCAGTATCGACTCACATGCCTGCCATTCTCCATATAACCACGGTACTACTTATTGCAGGAATCACGGGAGCTATCTGGGGTTTCATACCGGGGATACTGAAGGCAAAGTGGAATACCGATGAACTCGTTATAAGCCTGATGATGAACTATGTAGCATATTTTCTCGGGCTCTACCTGATAAACTATCACTTCAGGGACAAGTCGGCAGGCTTTCTCGTATCCTATGAACTGCCGAAAACAGCCTGGCTGGCACAATTCGTTCCCGGAACGAGAATACACCTCGGAATTATAATTTCCTTTGCGTTTGCCATCCTTACATACTACTTCCTCTACCATACGACAAGAGGTTACGAAATAAGGACGACGGGAATAAACAAGAATTTTGCAAGATTCGGTGGTATCAACGTCTTCATGGTTATCGTGCTATCACAGGTCCTTGGAGGCTTCCTTGCCGGAATAGGCGGCATGACCGAAGTAATGGGCCTTCACAGGAGATTCAACTGGCAGTTGAGCCCCGGTTACGGGTGGGACGGTGTAGTAGTTGCCATCATAGGAAGGAACAATCCGATATACATAATCTTTGCAGCCCTGTTCCTCTCATACTTAAGGACCGGTGGCCAGATTATGAACCTTCTCTCTGATATACCATCGGAGATGGTTGTTGCCATTCAATCTATAATTATCCTCCTCATAACGGCAGAAGCTTTCCTCGAAAGGTTCAAATACAGGATAACCATCAGAGAGGCAAAGAGGAAGGAGGCAATAGATGAACCCAATAATTAAGAGTATCCTCTCACCAAAATTCATCTTTGCCACAATAAGGGTTATGACGCCTATTCTGTACCCTGCAATCGGTGTTGCAATAACGGCACTTGCCGGATCGATCAACATAGCACTGGAAGGAATCATGTTGATGGCCGCATTTACGGGGGTGATGGTAAGCGGCTTTACGGGGAGCCTCTGGCTGGCACTCTTTGCCGGCGTCGCTGCCGGCGTTGCAATGGCCGCCATCCTCGGTTACTTTCACCTGCAACTGAAGGCGGATATCATTATTGCAGCAATTGCCCTGAACATGTTCGCCTCTGGTATGACTATCTTTCTTCTCTACGTATTTGCACACGACAAGGGAACATCCAGTTCGTTAAAGAGCCTCGTATTCCCTTCACTGGATATTCCCCTGCTGAAAGACATCCCGGTAGTGGGTCCCATGCTCAGCGGCCACAATATCCTCACCTACTTCGTCTTCATTGCGGTAATCGTATTCTACTACCTCATATACAAGACACCCCTGGGTCTCAGGATAAGAGCAGTGGGACAGAATCCGGATGCTGCCGAATCGGTGGGTATAAACGTAAAAAGGGTTCGCCTCTACTCACTCCTCCTTTCAGGTTTCTTCGGTTCCTTTGGCGGACTCTACCTTGCAATGGGATACGTTTCATGGTTTTCAAGAGACATGACAGCCGGAAGGGGATTTATTGCGATTGCGGCATCTTCCCTTGGTGGCAACCTTCCCCTTGGTACATTTCTGGGTTCTCTCCTATTCGGCATTGTAAATGCCTTTGCAATATTCATAGCACCGTTAAAGATTCCTTCGGAGTTCATTCAATCGATTCCGTACCTCACCACCGTGATCGTCCTTGCAATCTACTCGATAAACAAGAGCAGAAAGGTAAAGAGAGAGGTAAGTGAATGAAAAGAATCATACTGGACTGCGACCCCGGTCATGATGACATGATAGCCATAATGCTGGCAACTTCATCCCCGGAAATAGAGCTTCTCGGGATAACGACCGTGGCAGGAAACCAGACAGGGGAAAAGACCTTTAAAAATGCTCTTAGGATTCTCACCTTAATAGGAGAAGATACTCCCGTTTCGAGGGGGTTCGACAAACCGATGGTCAGAGAACTCACCGTCGCTCCCCGGATTCACGGGGTATCAGGATTGGACGGTGCAAACCTGCCGGAAGCAACGGTAAAGGATACGGGGAAACATGCGACAGACTTTATCATCGAAACCCTTCTTGCCTCGGATGAGCCTGTTACACTCGTTCCCACAGGCCCCCTTACGAATGTCGCCTTTTCTCTGCTGAAAAAACCTTCAATAAAGGAAAAGATAGAAGAGATAGTCCTCATGGGAGGAGCCATCTATGATTCCAATATAACACCCGCATCGGAGTTCAACATATACGTTGACCCCGAAGCGGCAAGCATTGTCTTTAACTCCGGTATTCCAATAACCATGGTGGGCCTTGACGTGACAAACAAGGCTGTTTTTACCTTCGAGGATATTGAAAAGATCGGTAAAATGGGTGGTCATGTCTCCTCGGTGGTTGCTCCCCTTCTCGAATTCTTTGCCAAGGCCAACCTCGAAATCTTCGGTATAGAGGGTGCTCCGCTGCACGACCCTCTTACCGTTGCCTACCTTATCGACAGGGATGTACTCGAAACGAGGAGCCTTCGGGTGGATATAGAGACAATGGGAGAGTACACTTCGGGAAGGACTGTAGTTGATGTTTACGGAGTAACGGGTAAGGAAGCCAATGCAAGTGTTGCCACGAATGTAAATGTGGAAAAATTCAAGACTATGATTTTCGATGCCCTGGAGAGGCTAGATAAGAGGTAGAAGGCCTTTTGAGCAGCATACTTATCAGAAACACCTCGATATTCAACTTCCACGATCTCTCATACACGGAGAAGGCACATATCGTAATAGAGGGGAACAAGATAACGAGCATCGTAACGGGAAAGGATGCCCTTCGATTCCCGGAGAGTTCTGACGGTGGTAAGAATCAATATGAGAGGGTAATAGAGGGAAGCGGAAAAATCGTCATTCCCGGAATGACAAATGCCCACTCCCATACGGCAATGACACTGCTAAGAGGTTCATCGGAAGACGTAAACAGCTTTGACTGGTTCAACAAGCACATCTGGATATACGAACAAAACCTTAAGCCGGAATTCGTCTACACTGGAAGCCTCATAGGTGCGGCAGAGATGCTCCTTGCCGGGGTGACCTTTGTTTGTGACCACTACTTTGCAATGGACAGGGCCTTCGAGGCATACAGGGATTCGGGAATAAGGGCAGACCTCGCCTGGGCTCTCTTCGGACAGGGGGAAAACTGGAAGGAGGATTTCGAGAGGGCCATGGATTTCACGGAGAGCTACAGAGGGCAGGAAGAAAGGCTTACAATAAGTCTCGGGCCGCATTCTCCCTACATCTGTCCGGAAACCTTTCTAAAAGAGATAGCCGATATTTCAGAGAGGCTCGATCTGAAAACGCACATACATGTTTCGGAAGAAGAATGGCAGGTAGAGAAGAGCCTCAAGGAGCTGGGTGTTACTCCGGTTAAGTACCTCTACGATCTCGGTATAATACGTGAAAGTTCCATCCTGGCACATGCCTATTGTTCCACCGATGAAGACCTCGATATCATAGCAAGATCGAAGGCGCTGGTTGCACATGCCGCAAAGACATACATGAAATTCGGTTTTTTGAAACCATTCCTTCCCAGAGCCATCGAGAGGGGATTAAAGCTCTCATTTGCATCGGATGGCCCCGCATCCAACAACACCTTCTCGATACTCGAGGTGGCAAGGGATGCCGCCCTGCTCTGCAAGCTAGCAACTGGAGATGCAGAGAAGTGCCGCATCGATGAGCTCGTTCCTCTCCTATCCGGCTGCAGTTCAATTATCCCTCGAATCGGAAGAGTAAAGGAGGGATACATTGCGGATATGGTTCTGATAGAAAGGAGAGACCCGACCATGATGCCGGAGATAAGCCTTCCTGCAAACATCCTCTACTCGGTAAGTGAGAGAGCTGTCGATACGGTAATCGTCGATGGTAGGATCGTAGTTGAAGGCGGAAAGCTTCTTACCGTTGATATCGACTCCTTGAAAAGCGAGGCGGAAAATATCAAGAAAATCATGATGAAATCGGACAAGAACGGTCCGATGCAGCAATTCGGAGTATAGAACACGAGTATAGAACAGAGGAATCCGGATGAAAAATCCGGGTAACAGGCTAAGACAAAAAGGGGAAGGCCATTGCGACCTTCCCCTTTTTTATTTTGCGACAATTTCAGTTCAACCAATCACTTTCCGAAGGCGGTATCTACCTTTATCTCGCCGTTGATTATCTTCTGCTCGAGTTCCTTTATCCTCTTTCTGAACTTCTCAGGAACGAGTTTCTGGTAATTCTCGTTATCAGCCACACCGATTCCGTTTTCCTTGATTCCGAGAGCCTCGGCCTGGCCGTATTTCAGCTTTCCCTCGAGATGCAACTTTATTGCCCTGTATAGCGAGTAATCCACATTTTTCTTCATCGAGGTTACTATGAAAGATGCCTTTTCGGGATCACTGTCCTTGAAAAGCATGTACTGGTCGGAATCCACACCGATAGCGTATTTCTTGCGCTCCTTTGCCGCATCGAGAAGACCTAGACCTGTCTCACCTGCCACGTTGAAGGCAATGTCCGCCCCCTGATCGTACTGTGCAAGAACAAGCTCCTTTCCCTTTGCCGGGTCGCTGAAGGATCCTGCGTATGAGACGAGAACATTCACATCGGGATCGATGTACTTTGCACCCTGGATATAACCGACCTTGAAGTCATTTATAACGGGGATATCCATTCCGCCGAGGAAACCTATTATCTTCTCCTTGTTGGCATACTGCATATCGGATGATGTTATCATTGCTGCCAGCGCTCCTACGAGAAATGAACCCTCATTCTGCTTGTACAGAATGGAGTACACATTTCCCAGATTACCCTTGGAGTAATCCACCGATGTATCATAGGTAAAAAACTTCTTGTCGGGATGCTGTGGCGCAATCTTCTCGAGAGCACTGGTAAGCTGCCATGTACCCGCTATTATTATGTCCCAGTCACCCTCTGCAAGCTGTTCAATGTCGGGCTCCCACCTGGCAGGATCATATCCGCCTTCTATTGTCTTTCCCTCGATTCCCAGCTCTTTTATTGCCCTCTGAAGCCCTCTGTTTGCAGAATCAAAGAATGACTTGTCACCCAGAGTTCCGTTCAGATAGAGGACAACCTTTAGTTTTGCTTTTCCTCCTGCCGCTTCCTGCTTACCTCCTGCAAATGAGCTGAAGGTACCCAGAAGAAAAAGTATGGCGATTGCAAGTACAAGTGTTCTTTTCATAGACACTCTCCTTTTTTATAGAATTAACACCTCTAACCGAGGCGTGATATACCAGCCAGTAGTCCCAGTAAGACATCCCTGTCGATTTCCGTTACTATCTCCATACCATGTCCGTCACCGAGCACACTCGCACCTCGTAAGGTGTTGTAGTTGAGTTCCATTCTCAGACTTCCCCTTATCTTCTGCTTTGCAGCGGTTTCTTCTATTACGTAGGCCATGGCAGCGGGGTCTGGAAGCATGGTCGCCCTGACTCCGTAGAATTTCTCTATATGTCCCATGGTGACCTGTTGAACATCGAAGAAGAACTTCACCGCCCTGCCGGAAGGATTTTCATCTCCGCCACTGCGAGCTTTTTTTTCTCCCTCACCGTTAGAGGAAACCGAAGCGGAGGGAGACGAAAAAACCTTTCTAAGCTCTTCTTCCCCGAAGGGTTCTTTCACGATCGGATCCCACGGAACTATACTCATTGGAATGCCGCTTTCGAAGACAAACTGTGCAGCCTCCGGATCGAAGAAAAAGTTGAACTCGGCAAATCTCGTGACATTACCCGTATAGAGGGCGCCTCCCATCGAGACGATACCAGAAACAAGTTTCTTGAGCTCGGGAAAAAGATTCAGAGCCATGGCAACATTCGTAAGCGGACCTATCGTTACCACTGTGATCCCGGGATTATTCCTCGCCATTTCAAATATTGCCTCGGGAGCAGACATTTTTTCTTCTCTCTTTTCTGTCCCAGGAAGCTCTACGTCTCCAAGACCATTCTTGCCGTGAATCCTCTCTCCTGTATGAGGCTTTGCAACGAGAGGTACATGCGCTCCCTTGAAAACAGGAACATCCCCTCTCCCGAGATAGGTAAGAAGTCTTAGAACATTGTCTGTTACCTGATTTACATAGGTATTACCCGATACGGTAGTGATACCAACAAGATCGACTCGATTGCTAGCAAGGGCCATCATAATTGCAATTGCATCATCAACACCGCAGTCCGTATCAATCAGTATCTTCTTCATATGCCAACCTTAAATCCCGATGTTTCTCTGTTTAATAGGATTTTATCACAAGACGCTTCCCTTGGTCTATATTAGAAAAGATAAATATTATTGAAAATGTGTGATATCTACCTATAATAAAAAAAGATACGGATAGCCCACTACATATATTAAGGTATATATTAAGTGAAATATCGAGGTAAAGAGGTGTATCATTGAAAAACCAAGGCAACCAGGAGAAACTTAAGAGGATTTCTTTGGATGAGATTGAGAAGAAAAGAGATGAAATCATAGAAACCGGCAAAACCATTTACAGAAATCCGGAAACAGGCTACAAGGAGTTCAATACATCGGCAATGGTAGAGGAGCTTTTCAAGTCCCATGGTGTACCCTTCAGGAAGAAACTTGCAATCACCGGTATCATTGGCGAAATGGATACGGGAAAACCAGGACCAACCGTTGCAATACTTTCCGAACTCGATGCACTGATAAATGCAAAACACCCCGATGCCGACAGTAGAACGGGAGCTGCCCATGCCTGCGGACACTTTGCCCAGGTATCCTGGATAACAGGAGCGCTAATTGGGCTGAAACCGGTACTTGGCCAACTTTCAGGCAGAATCCTCCTGATGGCGATACCGGCAGAGGAGTTTATCGAGATTGACTACCGGGGCAAATTGAGAAACGAAGGAAAAATAAGGTTCTATGGGGGAAAACAGGAGTTTATCAGGCTCGGGCTTTTCGATGATGTCGATATTGCAATAATGAACCATGCTCACAGTGACAGCCCTGCCCGTTCCATTCAGATTCCTCATTGTAGTAACGGTTTCGTTGGAAAGAGCATAAGGTTTATCGGGAGGGCTTCGCATGCGGGAGCTGCACCGCACCTAGGGATAAATGCAATCAATATGTTTCATGTTGCGCTTTCGGCAATCAATGCCCAGCGTGAAACTTTCAGGGATTCCGATTCCATACGTGTTCACATGATAGTCACCAAGGGCGGTGAAAGTGTAAATGTGATTCCGGATGAGGTTGATGTTGAGATGTATGTTAGGGGAAAGAGCCTGGAGGCTATAAGGAATGCAGGAGAAAAGGTCGACAACGCATTGAAAGCAGGTGCTTTGGGTATGGGCGGAAAGGTAGAGATAAAAAACATCCCGGGATATCTCCCTCTGAAACCCGATGAATCACTCCACAGGTTGTGGGAGGACAATGCATCCCAACTGCTCGGTGAATCGATGATCTTTCACAGGGAAAGTATAGGAGCCTCCACCGATATGGGAGATGTCTCACACCTAATACCCGCCATTGAACCCTCAAGCGGCGGATTTACAGGGGGCCTTCATTCAAAGGATTTCACTGTTACCGATGAGGAAATGGCCTATATTGTACCTGCAAAACTCTATGCAATGACCGTGATAGACCTCCTTTCCGGCAATGCTGAAACAGCTAAAAAGGTAATAGCAGGCCATAAACCCATCTTTGACAGAGAGGAGTATATCCAAAGGATGAACTCCCTCTTCTATCAGACCGGTTGGCCCTGATACGTTTCTGCCGATCATTCTCCGATTATCTTTACAAGTACCCTCTTTCTCCTTTGGCCATCAAATTCACCGTAGAAAATCTGCTCCCAGGGCCCGAAATGAAGCCTTCCGTTTGTAATCGCCACGACTACCTCTCTCCCCATTACCTGCCGCTTCATGTGTGCATCAGCATTGATCTCACCAACATTGTGTGCATACTGGGAGACCGGCTCGTGTGGCGCAAGCTTTTCCAGCCACTTCTTGTAATCGCTGTGCAGCCCCGATTCGTCATCGTTGATAAACACACTTGCAGTTATATGCATGGCATTTACCAGGCACAAACCTTCCTTCACTCCGCTCTTCTTTACAAGTTCTTCCACCTTTCCTGTTATATTGATAAACTCAACCCTGTTTTTCGTGTTGAACCAAAGTTCTTCTGTCAACGATTTCATCTCAATAATTCCTCCTAAACATATACGTCAGGATATCACAGGATACCACAGAATCCTTTATAAACCGAAATAGGAAGAATTTTCAACCATGCCCGATATATGGGATTACCCGGATTATCGTTCATATAGATTGAATTCACATAATTAAAGTGATATATTGAAAGTTCGAAAAAAGAGAGGCACTATCAGGTATGAACAACAATCACTTTTCAATCCTCAAAAAGATAAACAGCCCGGAAGATCTTAAGTCTCTAAATGAAAAAGAGCTCTCCCTACTATGCTCACAACTGCGTGATTTCATTATACAGCATGTCCGGGAAAGCGGAGGACATCTTGCATCCAACCTAGGAACCGTAGAACTCACAGTAGCACTACACAGTGTTTTCGATTCTCCGAGAGACAAGATCATATGGGACGTGGGGCACCAGAGCTATGCTCACAAAATCCTTACGGGGAGAAGGGAGCTCTTCAAAACGATAAGGCAGCTTGGCGGAATAAGCGGTTTTCCAAAACATACAGAGAGCGAACACGACATTCTCGACACAGGCCATGCATCCACATCCATTTCGGCAGGTCTCGGCATAAAGATCGGTGAAGAGCTTAAAGGCACGGAAAACAAGGTGATTGTCGTAATAGGTGACGGTGCCCTTACAGGCGGCCTTGCCCTGGAAGGACTAAACAATACAGGGCACCTGAGAAAGAATCTCATAGTAATTCTGAATGACAACGGCATGTCCATAAGCAGCAATGTCGGTGCCATTGCTTCAAATCTCGGGAAGCTGAAAGCAACAAAAGCCTACATAAACTTCAGATCTTGGTACGACAGCACGGTAGAATCCCTTCCCATCGTAGGGAAACCCCTTCTCTCCGTGACAAAGAGGACAAAGCAGGCTTTGAAGGCATATCTTCACTATCAGAATATCTTCACCGTTCTCGGTTTCGACTATTTCGGACCGATAGACGGACACAATGTGAAAGAGCTTATCCACGTTTTGAACAACATAAAGGATCTTAAAACACCGGTTCTCCTTCATGTAACCACCGTAAAGGGAAAGGGTTTCAAGCCGGCTGAAATCAATCCGACAAAGTTCCACGGATTATCACCTGACTGGAGTCATTCGGTAAGCGATTCGGAGGATAAAGTTACAGAACCATTTACCTGGAGCAGGGCCTTCGGTGAGTACATGGTGACAAAAGCCAAGGACAACCCTCGTGTCGTTGCAATAACGGCAGCCATGAGTGACGGAACGGGGCTCAAGGTCTTTTCCGAAACATTTCCCAAGCGTTTCTTCGATGTAGGCATTGCCGAAGAACATGCATTTACCTTTGCTGCAGGACTGGCTATTTCGGGCCAGAGACCTGTTGTTGCTGTTTACTCCACATTCGCCCAGAGGGCAGTTGATCAGATAATACACGACATTGCCATCCCGCATCTTCCCGTTGTAATAGCTCTGGACAGGGCAGGCATCGTACCGGGTGACGGTGAAACGCATCAGGGAGTCTATGATATTCCTATCTTCAAGTCGGTACCCGGTATCACTATTACAGCACCGGCCTGCAGGGAGGAGATGGAACTGCTCCTCGATTATGCCTTTACACTTAAGGGTCCCTTCATTATCAGGTATCCCAAGGATTACTGCCCGGAACACATAAAGGGATGTGAAGAAGGGATAACCGAGGGAAGGGGAATATTCGTGAGAAAAGAGAAGGCACCGGTACTGATGATCGGTGTCGGCTCCACCACCATAGAGATGCTGAAAGCTGCTGATATTCTCTACGGCGAGGGTTTCTCCGCCGATGTGTATAACCTCAGATTCATAAAACCATTGGATACAAAATACTTCCTCGATATCGTTTCTCCATATAAATATATCTTCATCTCCGAGGAAGGTTCATTGGAGGGAGGTATAGGAGAAAAGGTATCCTCACTCATTCTTTCTCACTTCAGGAACAAGGTAATTAAAACCTTCGGCGTACCGGACAGATTCATTTCTCATGGCCCAAGAGGAAAACTTCTCTCCATGTGCGGTCTCGATGCACAGGGCATGGCAGAGAGGATAGTTGAAGTCCTGGAGAGTAAATCAGACAGAAAGGCCGGCTCAAATATCCGAGAATGAGAATCGTAGACGTAAGTAAAATTGAAAATGCCGTCAGGGAACTCTCAATAGAGACAAACAGGTTCCTCGGAGAGGATATAAAGAGCGCCCTCGAGCAATCACTCGATAAGGAAGAAACAGAAACGGGGAGAGAGGTAATAGGACAAATCATAGAAAACTCTCGTATTGCCGGAGAGGAGGGCATACCAATCTGCCAGGATACCGGTTTTGCAATTGTCTTTCTGGAAATAGGGCAGGATGTCAGGCTTTCCGGTGACAACTTGAAGGATGCTGTAAACAGGGGAATCAGCAGGGGTTACAGGGAAGGTTACATGAGAAAATCGATTCTGCGGGACCCGCTTACAAACCCGGTAAATACCGGTGACAATACACCGGCCGTGATACATACGGAAATAGTTCCGGGCGAAACTGTTAAGGTGACCCTCATGCCCAAAGGCGGTGGCGCTGAAAACATGAGCAGGTTGGGTATGCTAAAGCCATCCGACGGCCTCGAGGGTATACGGAGTTTCGTAGTTGAAACAGTTGAACTTGCAGGGGCAAATGCATGCCCGCCGGTGATAGTGGGAGTAGGAATAGGCGGAACCTTCGACTATGTGACACTGCTTTCAAAGAAGGCACTTCTGAGAAAAATTGGGCAGAGAAACGAGGACCCCGGTATTGCCAAACTGGAGAGAGAATGGCTCAAAGAGGTCAATTCGCTGGGAATCGGTCCGGGAGGTTTCGGGGGAAGGATTACTGCCCTCGAGCTATTCATAGAGGTTTTCCCAAGGCATATTGCAACTCTGCCCGTTGCCGTGAACATACAGTGCAACGCTGCGAGAGCAGGAACCAAGATAATCTGAAGTATCAATGCGGTAAGTTCATGCCTAAGTTTGTCAGGGATCGAGAAACATGAATAGAATAAGAATCGAAGCTCCCCTAAGGGATGAGATAGTAAGTCAACTCAGAGCAGGAGACAGGGTCCTGTTGAGTGGTCCTGTTTATACCGCCAGGGATGCTGCTCACAAGATTCTCACCGATCTCATAGCGAAGGGTAAACCCCTGCCCTTCCCGATACGGGGAGCGGTCATCTACTACACGGGACCTTCACCGGCACCACCGGGGAAGATCATTGGCTCTGCAGGCCCCACAACGAGTTACAGGATGGACACATTCACACCGATGCTCCTGAAGGCCGGACTGAAGGCAACGATAGGCAAAGGGCCGAGGTCTGATGAAGTGAGAGAGGCAATGAAAAGATACCGTGCAATATATCTCGGAGCTACAGGGGGTGCCGCTGCGCTGATATCCAGGTCCATTGTAGAGGCAGAGGTGATAGCTTTCGGAGAACTCGGAACCGAGGCAATTCGCAGGTTAACGGTAAGAGAAATGCCTCTAGTTGTTATCGATGACTGCTATGGCAACGATCTTTATGCCATAGCCAGAGAGAAAAGGATTCAATAGCCAGCCTCTTCCCTCTCTTTTTCCAGAATTGCCCTGTTCAGCTGAGATTCGGTTATGTACCCCTTTCTGACGGCAATCCTTCCGAATCTTTCCCTAATAGGACCTTTCTTTCCATCCTGCTCGGCCATTATCTCCCTTGCCTGTTCACGCGTGATCAGCCCCTTTGCAATAAGATAGCTGGCCAGCTTGTACTTTTTCTTTGCCACTTTCCTCTCCTTTCTCTACTTTTTTATTTCCAGCCGTACCAGAGGATCATCTATTCCCAGCTTTTTCAGCCTTGCGATGGTCCAATCCAGCTGGTTTTGTAGTACATTTTCTATGACTACACGAACGATATTATTCTCTCCATACTCAAATATGGCCTGTATTTCACCTTTTTCAAGCATTGCCTTCAATTTTTCAGCATTTTCTATCTCCCTGTAAGCTGCTACCTGGATTTTATAGACCTTCTCAGAGTTTCCAAGTGAGAGAACCTCCAGTCTTACCCTTGCAACTCCTTTTCCCACCAAGTCTATCGCCTCTGCAGCAGCCCTCGAGAGGTCTATTATTCTTCCCTTCACGAAGGGACCCCTGTCATTTATCCTCACAATCACATACTTACCGTTATCAAGGTTTGTCACCTTTACTATGGAACCGAAGGGAAGTGTCTTGTGTGCTGCCGTGAGCTTGTTCGTATCAAAAATCTCTCCGCTTGCAGTAATACGGCCATGAAATTTACCCCCGTACCACGAGGCAAGCCCCTGTTCGAAGGCGAAACCAGCAAGGGGAAAAGAAATAAGGAGGACGGCAAATATCAAAATAAGATATATTTTTTTCACAGTTTCTCTATCGTCTCGTAGACTCATAATTTTGACCAATATTATTTTCTCCTCTATAATATAGCATCTCCGCAACCATTTGAAAGGGGGTTTTTAAATGGCAGCAAAGAGAACTCTTACCGGTCTGTTAAGGGAAAGTGCAAGGAAATATGCCAACTGGACATTCATGATGGAGAGACATGCAGAGGGTTATGTTGGTGCTACTTTCAAAGAAGTGGAGAGAGAGGCCGAGGCGATTGCAGGATTCTTTCTCTCGAGGGAGATTGAAAAGGGGGACAGAATCGCACTTCTATCCGAAGGAAGAAATTCATGGGTATCCACGGAGTTTGGCATACTTTTATCCGGCGCCATAAGCGTTCCGATATCGATCAAGATAAAGACGAGGGAGGAGCTTCTCTTCAGGCTAAAACATTCGGGTTCAAGATTCATCGTGGTTTCCGAAGGTCAGTTAACAAAGGTCCTGCCACTACTTAATGAACTCCCCGATGCAGAGGCTGTGGTGTTGATGGACACACTTCCCGAGGGGGTATCTTTTAAGGGAAGCGGGGTGAAGGTTTACCAGTGGAAGGAGGTCATCGAAAGCGGAGAGAGGTTTATCAGGGAGAATCCCAAAGCCATTGGTGAAAGAGAGGAAGGAATCGATGAAAATGATCCTGCAACTCTCACATATACCTCCGGTACCACTGCAGAACCCAAGGGAATCGTACTTTCACACAAGAACTACTGGGTGAATGTATCCGACGTAAATGAGGTTTTCAGGATTCCAATACCCTTCTACACCCTGCTGATTCTTCCCTGGGATCACTCCTTCGCACACACGGCAGGCATCTATTCCTTTCTCAAAAAGGGAAGCGTAGTAGCAGCAGTGGAACCGGGAAAGACGGAGATAGGAACCTTGAGAAACATTCCCAAGAATATAAGGGAGGTACGACCAACCTACCTACTCGTTGTACCGGCCCTCGTCGAAAGTTTCAGGAGATCGATAGAATCAAAAATCGAGGAAAGCGGAAGCCTTGCAAAGCTGTTGTTCAGGGTAACGGTAACGATGGGTACGAGACTCATTGGAAATGGCTTCAAGAAGGCTACGGATCCACTCTCACTGCTCCTCTGGCCGGTATATATCCCCCTTCGGGGCATTATTTCAAAGCAGCTCAAAGCATCCCTGGGCGGAAGAATCAGGTTCATGGTTTCCGGAGGTTCAGGGGTTTCAGATGACCATGTAAAATGGTTCACAGCTCTTGGATTACCGATCTACCAGGGTTACGGGCTCTCCGAGACAAGCCCCGTGATTTCATGCAATACCTTTGAAAAGGGAGAGTTCAAGATAGGCTCATCCGGGAAACCCTTCCCATGGGCGAAGGTGAGGATAGTCGATGAAGAGGGTAATCCCCTCCCTGCAGGCAGTACCGGTGAAATTACAGTGAAAGGCGACTGTGTGATGATCGGTTACTGGAGAAACGAAAAGGCTACAAGAGAAGCAATAGTGGATGGATGGTTTCACACGGGAGATTTGGGATACCTCGATGAAGACGGCTTTCTCTTCATTACGGGAAGAATAAAGAGCCTTCTCGTGGGGGAAGACGGGGAGAAATATTCACCGGAAGCACTGGAACAGCACCTTGTGGATCATATACCATTCATTTCCCAGGTGATGCTCTACAACCAGCAGAACCCCTATACGGTAGCCCTTATTGTTCCTGATAGAGAAAAAATGAAGAAATGGGCAGAGGAAAGGGGATTTCCCGCAGAGGGGGATGAAACGGTTGAGAGAATAATAGACTCGATAGCAGACTCATTAAAGAAGTACAGGGAAGATAAGAGACTGTCACAGAGATTCATGCCTCAATGGGTTCCCAAGACATTCGCCATTCTTCCCGAATCTTTCAACGAGGAAAACGGAATGATTAACTCCACACTCAAGATGGTAAGAAGAAGAATCGTAAGTGCGTACAGAGAAACAATAGATGCACTCTACGGAGAAAACGAGAATCCCAAGAACGACAGTAACAGAACAAATCTCAAAGGCTGGTTGAAAGAGGAGGACCGGTCGAAAGAGTAGGAGAGAAGAAA
Source organism: Spirochaetales bacterium (assembly GCA_027021365.1). Taxonomy (GTDB): domain Bacteria; phylum Spirochaetota; class Spirochaetia; order SZUA-6; family SZUA-6; genus JALUUM01. The sequence continues at coordinate 323,042 of JALUUM010000027.1, read as the reverse complement.
AGTAAAAAAAGTAGAAGAGTAAAAATTGTAATGCATAATAAAAAACGTGTAGCATTTCTTTTGACAGAATTACTTGTCATATCACTTCTTCTCTTCCTCTTTCTCAAGACTCTGAATATCAACGAGTTCAGGAAGTATCTGAAAATCTTAAAACCTCAGAATATACTTGTAATTCTACTCTTCCAGTTCTCGGTTCAACTTTTAGGCTCTGTTCAATGGAGAATTCTCATGAGGCAGGCTGAAGTAGAGAGAGGCTTCTTTAACATTCTTAAGGCAAGGATAAGCGGTTACTCTGTGAGCTACCTGACACCCTCTCTATACATCGGGGGAGAACCGGTAAGGGCTGGAATGATAAAAGACCCCGATACCTCCTACAATAAGATTTATGCAACGGTAACACTGGACAAGTATATAGAACTCTTTACCAAATTTCCTGCCATTGTAACAGGGCTATCCTTTATGATATTTTTTTTTAACCCCAAGCCGATCCTCATTGTTATATCAGCCATCCTTATGTTATCACTTATCGCTTCTTTCTTCTTCGTAATGGTAAAGCTGCTCCATGATAGAGCCTTTATAAAAAGAATCTCGAAAAAAATTTTGAGACCCATCATAAAGAGTAATCCGAGAATTGCAGTGAAAATATACTCATTCATAAAGGCTTTCGAGAGAGAAATTACCCTTATCATCCATGAAAAAAAATACTTTTACCTTGCTATGACGATTGGACTAACCATAAGTATGATCGAGGTTTGTCAGACCTACTATATACTCTGCCTGATGCAATTTCCAAGCATGATAAACGCTTTTATCATATTCGGATCCTCACTTTTTCTCGCCATTTTTACAATAATCCCTGCCAACCTGGGAGGTATGGAAGGGGTAAACCTTTTCATCTTCAGCCTTTTAAAGATGGGCCCGGAGAGAGGCCTTACATACACGATAATACTGAGACTTGGTCACTTGAGTTTTGTTGCCATTGGCCTTACAATGCTGCTAATCAGCAGGATACAAGGAAAACAGAGATGAGTTCAGGAACCATACTTGTAATTGCAATAGCCTTGATTTTTGGTGTCCTCGGAGCAAGGCTCTTTAAAACAGTCAGAATACCCCAAGTAGTAGGCTACATTGTCATAGGCCTTGTTCTCGGTGTCTCGGTTACAAACATTCTCACAAAGGATCTCATAGAGGAATTCAGGCCCCTGAACTACATCGCACTGGGGATAATAGGTTTCCTGGTAGGTGGTGAACTTAAAAAATCGGTATTCAAGAAATTCGGTAAGAGTATGGTAGTTATCCTCCTCTTCGAAGGAATCGCTGCCTTCCTGTTCGTTACCTTCCTCACCGGTTTCTTCACAGGAAACTGGGGGCTTGCCATAATCCTTGGAGCCCTCGCCTCCGCCACGGCCCCTGCAGCAACGGTAGACGTTCTATGGGAGTACAAGGCTGCAGGTGTACTCACGACAATGATATTTGCCATCGTCGCCCTGGATGACGGCCTGGCACTACTCCTCTATGGATTCGCCAACGCGATTGCCAAAATCCTCGTTGAACACAGAGCCTTCAGCCTCTACGAGGGCATCCTAAAACCACTCTACTCCATTGGCGGAGCTGCCCTCCTCGGCATTCTTGTTGCAATAATCTTCAGGTTGATCCTCGATGCAACGAGAAAACAGAAACACGAACAGGATCTGATGCTAAGTTTTACCTTTGGTTCGATTATCCTTATAATTGCTCTTTCTCTTCGATTCGGCTTCGACATGATACTCGCAGAGATGTTCTTCGGTGTGGCACTGGTGAATATTGCCCCCTTCTACTCTCAGAAGGTATTCGATTCCATGAAGAGTTTCTCTCCGCCCATCTACATTCTCTTCTTCGTCCTTGCCGGTGCAAGGCTGGAATTGAAGAGCCTTACCGTTTTTACAGTTATAACTGCCCTGCTATATCTGGGCGGGAGAACGCTCGGAAAGAACCTGGGAGCCTTCATAGGTGCAAAGCTCTCCCATGCATCCTCCAAAGTGGCGAAGTACCTGGGCCTCGGCCTCTTCTCGCAAGCAGGTGTCACAATAGGACTTGCAATATCGGCATTTCACAACTATCCTTCACTGGGGCTCTCCATTATAAACATTGTCACTCTCACCACCTTCATTGTCCAGATTATCGGCCCGCCATTCGTAAAACTCGCCATTAAAAAGGCTGATGAGATAAACAGGAACGTAACTGAAGAGGAAATGCTGGAAAAGTACAGTGTGGGAAATGTAATGCAGAAAGAGGTACCGTACATAAAGCCTCATATGATGTTACCGGAAATTCTCGATGTTTTCTCTTCAAGCGATCTGGACGATATACCGGTTGTTGATGCAAAGGGCGAAATAATCGGTATAGTCAGACTTTCGAAGATAAAACCAATGCTTAGCAGGAACATACCCACAAATCTCGTTATTGCCCAGGACCTCATGCTGCCGGTAATACACCATGCCTTCCCTGTCAGTAACTTGCGAGAAGCATACAAGACCATTGTAAGAAACGGTTTATCCTTCCTTCCCGTCGTGTCGGAAGAGAATCACAGGAAAATTCTCGGAATAGTGACCCTCGATGCAATCAAGGAAATAATAAGAAAAGAAACAATCCGGGCCAAAGAATGAAAGACTTTAAATAACGAAATACTTTACAGACTGAAGTACTTCGGGCAAACCTTCTCACCCTCTCCGGTACTCAGGCAGCTTTTCGTACAGTAAAACCCCCAAAAAAAACTTGACCAAGCAATCAACAATGTGCTATTTTATCAGAGTAATTTGAATAAAAAAACATTTTGTTCAAAAAGGCAGGTATCGAGTCGTGATGGAGAAACCGAGAGAGAAAGGTATCAAGGAATTGATTCTTTCAAGGGCAAGCAACATATTCAAGCGATTCGGCTTCAAAAAAACAACTATGGAGGATATAGCAGGCTCCCTGAACAAGGCAAAAGGCTCCCTTTACTACTATTTCAAGAACAAGGAAGATATTTTCAGGAGCATTGTTGAAAAGGAGAAGTCACAACTCGATGATGAGCTGGCACCCATTCTGCAAGGGAAACTGGAACCCAAGGATAAACTTGTCAGGTATTTCCAAAAGCGAATCGAGTTCCTCGATAAGCTTCCAAATTATTACAGTGCCCTGAAAGACAAACACCTGGAACATTACAGTTTCGTGGCAGATTTGAGAGAGAAGAGCAGAGAAGAGGAGATCAAATCGATAAGGAATATCCTTAACGAGGGGATAAAGGCAGGAACATTCAGAAAACTGGATCCTGATAAACTTGCAATCAACATAGTATCTTCGATGAAGTACCTGGAAGAAAGGGCGGTTTCCCGGGAAAACATCAAAGAGATAGAAACCGACCTTGAGATAATGCTTGACATCATTTTGCACGGGCTGGTAGCGAGGAACTGATAACCCCTAATACGACGAGGAGCGGAGACAGGCATGAGAGAAAAAAGGATCAAGAGCGGTAATTACATTCTCGGGATAGACGTGGGTTCTTCGTATCTCTCCGTAGTCAAGCTTGATAATAGCGGAGAAGTCAGAGAATTCACGTACACTCCCCATATGGGCAGAATAAGGGAAAAACTTACAGAAATTCTCGACAAATACGACATCAATGGAGTCAGGGGTGTGGCATACACCACAAACAGTCCCGATATTTTCAGGGAGAAGTACGGTATCGATCCCCAGATAGCCACCATAGCATCTTCCAGGCATTACTACGAGAGACTTGGTACCATTCTGACGGTAGGTGCAGAAAAATTCGGGCTGATCGTATTCGACGGGGATGGTAATTACAGGAAACTGAAAACAAATTCTTCCTGTGCAGCCGGGACTGGCAGTTTCCTCGAGCAACAGGCAAGGCGTCTTAACCTGAAAGATGTAGAGGAGCTAAGCAGTACCGCATTGAACAACAGGGAGGATATTCCTCACATTGCATCACGTTGTGCCGTCTTTGCAAAAACCGACCTCATTCATGCCCAGCAGGAGGGTTACAGCCTGGAGGCGATATGTGACGGCCTCTGCCTTGGACTTGCAAGGAACATCGCCGATACGCTCTTTGCAGGCGAGGAGGTATCTTTTCCCATCCTGATGACAGGCGGAGTTGCCTTGAACAAGGCGGTCGTAAGACACCTAAACAGGATTCTGGATACAGATATCATCATCCATCCTCTGTCTCACCTGTTTCCTGCTATTGGCGCCGCGCTGACATTTCTGGAAGAAGTCGAACTCGCTTCACCCTTAGGTGAAAAATATAGAAAACTCTCCGACATCATGATACCGGAGAACAGGAAAAGAGAGTATTTCTACAATCCCCTCGAACTGAAATATTCAAAGTATCCTGACTTTTCCAGCTTTGAGAGTTACAGGTACTATCCGGCAAGGGAACTACCCGATAAATTCAGGGAAAACCCGGTGGAGGTGGATATCTATCCGGATATCGAAGGCAGGGGTAAAATTGATTCTTACCTCGGAATCGATATAGGTTCAACCAGCACGAAGGCAATGATAATGGACTCGTCGAAAGAGGTTGTTGCAGGTTTCTACTTGAGAACAGCCGGGAATCCCCTTGCTGCGGTACAATCTATCTTCGAATGTATAGACAGCATAGAAAAGAACAGGAATGTCCACTTTAACTTTTTAGGTGTTGGAACAACGGGCTCCGGCAGGAAATTCATAGGAAAGATAATCGGGGCAGACCTTATCCTCGATGAAATATCCGCCCATGCGAAGGCAGCCTACGATTTGAATCCTGAAACTGATACCATAATAGAGATTGGCGGCCAGGATGCAAAGTTTACCACCATGAGAAACGGAATGGTAACATTCTCCCAGATGAATACGGTCTGTGCTGCCGGAACGGGCAGTTTCATAGAAGAACAGGCCAACCGGCTAGGTTGCCCCCTCCTCCAGTACTCTTCCAGGGCCATCGGTGTGGAAGCTCCTCTTGCCAGTGACAGGTGCACCGTCTTCATGGAACGCGATATCAACAACTACCTCAACCAGGACTACTCGACCAACGAGATCCTTGCCGCGGCTCTCTTCTCGGTACGAGAGAACTACCTGCAGAAGGTTGCCAGGGAGGCAAGCATCGGGGAACATGTCTGTTTTCAGGGTGCCACAGCCAAGAACAAGGCTCTCGTTGCAGCCTTCGAACAGAAGCTAGGAAAGCCCATCTTCGTTTCCAAGTACTGCCACCTTACAGGAGCAATGGGCGTTGCCCTATACCTGCTGGAAGGAGAACTGACCGACAGGAAACTGAATGAAGAAGAAAGAATCCGTTACCGCTCTGCATTCAAGGGGATTGAACTCTACAGGGAAGAGATTCCCGTGGAGACTGAAATCTGTAATCTCTGCAACAATCACTGCAGAATCAGGATAGCAACGGTAAAGGGAGAGAAGGTTGCCTACGGCTTCCTCTGTGGAAGGGACTACGATGTAAAGCATTATGTAAACGGGAACAAGAGCGGTTTTGACCTCCTCGGGGAAAGAAAAAAAATATTCAGATTGCCAAAGGACATTACACCCCCTGTATATGCCAGGGGAATCACAGTAGGAATACCCGCTTCCCTACACCTGTTCGACGAGGTTCCCCTATGGCGTTACTTCTTCGAAAAACTGGGAATCAAAACGATTACATCGGAGACTTTCAAGGATGCCGTAAAGATTGGAAAGAGCCTTGCCGGTGCAGAGTTCTGCGCACCCATGTCGGCAATGCACGGACACGTAAAGCACCTCGCAGAAAGGGCAGATTACATCTTTCTCCCCTACTACCTGGAGTCGCGTGTGAAACCAAAAGACACCAACAGGTACTACTGCTACTATACACAGTACAGCCCGGCACTGGCATCACGAATCGAGGATGGCCTCTCCGAAAGGTGCATAATGCCGCTGATCAATCATCAGGACGGGGTACAACATTCGAAAATACAACTCTTCAAGGAACTCGATCGGCTGTTTCCCGGTATGTTCAGATTCGGTGAAATAGAAAAGGCTTTCGATGAAGCCCTCTCATGGTATACGAAACGGACGAGACTCCTGAATGATACTTTCCACCGCCAGATGAAGGATGTGGAGGAACTCGCCGTAGTTCTTGTCGGACGCCCGTACACAATCCTCTCCCCCGTAATGAACAAGGGCATACCAGATATTATTACATCCCTTGGTATCAAAACCTTCTATCAGGATATGATACCGGCGGATTACAATGATACCAGCGAGATAAGCCCGCTACTGAAGGCTTTTCAATGGCACTATGCATCCAAGATGCTGGAAACGGCGGCAAGAATTGCAGAGGATGATAAACTCTACCCCGTACTGGTCACTTCCTTCAAGTGTTCACCGGATTCATTCGTAATCGAGTATTTCAAGAGAATAATGGATTCGAAGGGCAAGCCATACCTGATACTCCAGTTGGACGACCATGACTCGAATGTCGGATACGAAACAAGGATAGAGGCGGCAATCAGGGCTTTCAGGAACCACAGAAACTCTGCCAAAAAACCTGCCGATGTCAGGGACACTCTGCCTGTAAATCCCAGAAACGAAACATCGATTTCGGGGAAAACATTGATCTTTCCCAACTGGGACCCGCTTACCACTCCCCTCCTTGCGGCAAACTTAAGAAGGGAAGGTATAGATACGATCCTCATGGAAGAGACACAACTCACCATCCAGAAGGGAATGAAACTCAACACCAATCAGTGTATCCCGCTCAATATCATTGCCGGTGAAATGATAGAGACCATTGAAAAATACAATCTGAAGCCGGAAAAGACACTCCTCTGGATGCCCAGGTCAGACCTGCCATGTAATTTCTCCATGTATCCTTTCTTCATAAAGAGCCTTCTCGAGGCTCACAGCCGGGAGATGGGAAAGGCGGGAGTATATACAGGTGATTTTGCCTTTACGGAAATTTCAGTCAAAACGACTATAAATGCATATTTCGCCTACATGTTCGGCGGTATGCTAAGACGCCTTGGTTGCAAGATAAGACCATACGAAATAAACAGAGGAGATACCGACAGAGCTATCGAAAAATCGGTAAAGATTCTCGAAAGAGCATTCCTCGGAGAGACCACAAAAGAGGATGCCCTGAAAACGGTGGTAAGTTACTTCGATTCGATACCAAGGAGAACCGGAAAAAGGCCAAAGGTTGCCATATTCGGCGATCTCTTCGTCCGAGACAACGAAATATTCAACCAGGGATTAATATATGCCATCGAGGATGCAGGCGGCGAAGTGGTAACCACCCCGTACAACGAATATGTAAAGATCATTGCAGATGCCTACTTCAAGAGATGGCAGAGGGAAGGATACTACCTCGAGCTGATAAAGAACAAACCGCTCCTTGCATCGATGAAGCTCCTGGAAAACCGGTACTACTCTTACTTCGAAAAGTATCTCGGACCCATGCCTGATTTCAACGGAAGCGACAGTGAGGAAAAACTGAAACGTTTCGGCATACTGATAGAGCACACCGGTGAATCCTACGACAATATTCTGAAGATATTCCACCTTCTGAAAGTTCATCCCGATATCCGGCTTTTCGTTCAGGCCAATCCAACATTCTGTTGCCCCTCTCTGATAACGGAGGCAATGGCCAAGGACATAGAGAGACTCACGGGTGTGCCGGTATTGACCATAACATACGATGGTACAACGGAATACAAGAACACAAATATAGCTCCGTACCTCAAGTACACAACGGTGGATAGAAGTAAAAAGGAAAAGGTGAAGAAGTTCGTCTCATAGCCTGTGCATCGAAGTTTTCTTGCCTAAACGGTGCTTTTCTGTTACTATTCTGGTTCGTATTTCAATAGTATAAACAGGTAATAGGGATAAGAATGAAGGCGATAAAACTTGCAAAGGCTTTTAACCCCAGGGACTACGAAAAAAGAATATATAAATTCTGGATGGATAACAAACTCTTTGCGCCGGTGGAAAATATCAACAGGAAACCTTTTACCATAGTGATTCCTCCGCCAAATGTTACGGGTGTGCTTCACATGGGCCATGGCCTTAATAACAGCCTTCAGGATATCCTTGTAAGGTACCACAGGATGAAGGGAGAACCGACACTCTGGGTACCGGGAACCGACCATGCGGGGATCGCTACGCAGAATGTCGTCGAGCGCAGGTTGAGGGAGAGGGGACTTTCCAAGGAGAAAATTGGCAGGGAAGAGTTTATCAAGGAAACGTGGAAGGTTAAGGAGGAACATCACAGGATAATAACCGAGCAGCTTCAGAGGATAGGGGCCTCCTGTGACTGGGACAGGGAAAGGTTCACCCTGGACGAGGGACTTTCCAGGGCAGTGAGAGAGGTATTCGTTTCACTGTACGAAAAGGGTCTGATATACAGGGGAAACTACCTGATAAACTGGTGTTACTCCTGCGGCACCGCCCTCTCCGATGACGAGGTAGAGCATACGGAAGTCGAAGGCAAGATGTATCATTACTACTACCCGCTATCCGATGGTTCGGGAAAGATACCAATCGCCACGACACGTCCGGAAACCATGCTCGGTGATACGGCAGTGGCTGTGAACCCAAAGGACAAGAGGTACCAATCGCTTGTGGGTAAAACGGTGGATCTTCCCCTGACGGGAAGAAAGATACCGATAATCACGGATTCATATGTAGATATGGAATTCGGTTCCGGTGCCGTCAAGGTTACTCCGGCACATGATCCGAATGACTATGAGATCGGTAAGCGACACAACCTGGAGCAGATAAATATCCTTAATACGGATGGCACATTAGGTGAAAACGTCCCGGAGAGGTATCGCGGCCTTACGATAATGGAGGTGAGAAAATTAATCGTAGAGGATCTGAAGGAACAGGGGCTATTTATAAAGGAAGAAAAGCATGTCCACCAGGTAGGCCACTGTTACAGGTGCCATACTCCCATAGAGCCGTACCTCTCCACCCAGTGGTTCGTGAAAATGAAACCCCTTGCTGAAAAGGCCCTCGAGGTATGGAAGAGGGGTGATGTTCGTTTCTTTCCAAAAAAATGGGAGAACACATACGCCCACTGGCTGAACAATATCAGGGATTGGTGTATATCCAGGCAACTCTGGTGGGGACACAGAATTCCCGTATGGTACTGCAATACATGCGGTAAAATGACGGTTTCCAGAACGGATCCCGATACATGTGTTCACTGCGGAAGCAGCGACATCTTCCAGGACAGTGATGTACTGGATACATGGTTCTCATCGGCTCTCTGGCCCTTCTCCACACTCGGATGGCCTGAAAAGACCAGGGATCTTCAGCTCTACTATCCCACCTCCGTTCTAGTGACAGGCTACGATATCATTTTCTTCTGGGTGGCGAGAATGATAATGATGGGAATGGAATTCATGAAAGAAGCTCCATTCAGGGATGTTTATATACATGGACTTGTAAGGGACAAACTGGGAAGGAAGATGTCCAAGTCCCTTGGCAACGGCATAGATCCGATAGAGATTGTGGACATGTACGGAGCCGATGCCTTTAAATTTACCATTGCCTTTCTCGCGGTACAGGGCCAGGACATACTCCTTGACAGGGAAACCTTCAAAATGGGTTCCAAATTTGCAAACAAGGTCTGGAATGCATCGAGGTTCATTCTGATGAATCTCGAGGGAAGAAATCTCATGAATATCGAAGATGTTGAACTTACCGATACGGACAGGTGGATATACCACAGGCTCAACGAGGCGGCAAAGAGAGTGGAGGATGCCTTCGAAACCTACAGGTTCAACGACGCCTCCTCTGCCGTTTACGAGTACTTCTGGAACGATTTCTGCGACTGGTACATAGAGCTGTCAAAGCTTTCCCTCTACTCCGAGGATGAGAGGGAGAAGGATAGGATAGCAACGCTTCTCCTTGACATTCTCGAGGAATCATTGAGGTTACTGCATCCCTTTCTACCCTTCATAACAGAGGAGATATATCAGAAGCTCCCGGAGCATGATTTCAGCATAATAAGGGCACGATACCCCTCCTTTTCCCCTGGCCGTAGAGACAATGGAACAGAGAAAAGATTCGGTTACGTGATGGAGCTTACAAGGGCTATAAGGACGATAAGAAGCGAGTTTACAATAGCTCCCGAAAAAAAGGTGAATGCCACGGTCATAGTGCAGGGGAATGGAAAAGTGGAGGAAATCTTCGAACAGTTCAGCCCCCATATAAAGCTATTGGCGGGTGTCGAGAATCTAGCCATAGAAAAGGAGAGAAAGGGAGAGATAAGGAATGCACTCCCTGCCATGGGAAACGGTTTCGAGGTGTTCATTGCCACTGAAGGATTGATCGATATTCCCCGTGAGATGGAGAGGTTAAAGAAGACCCGAAACAAGCTCAAGCAGGATATCTCGAGGTCCAGGGGTAAGCTCGAGAACAAAGCCTTCCTGCAAAAAGCACCCAAGGCGGTAATAGCGGGAGAGAGGGAAAAACTGGAGAGATTAAAGGTAAATCTCGAAAAGGTAGAACACTATATCAAGATATTTTCAGAAACCTGAATATCAAATTATTGAGTCTCGGATTTCATCTGATCTTTTCTTGGTTGTTGCTTTCCGAATTGTTATTTCCTATACGGGAAATAGACATAATCCCTGAAATCTCCGTTCTTGTTCCCATCGCCATAGGGGTACGGTTCGTTGGCATTGGCATGACAGTCGAAACAGAACTCGTAATCGATAACCTTTTCCTTTCCGGTCTTCAAGTTCTTCACGATCCATAGCCACTTGTCTCTCGAGAGGGGATTATCCGGGTCCTTTATCATCACCGAAAGGCTAATAGGTTTGTCACCCTTCTTTGGCTCCAGGGTGGGATATATCTCTTTGACAATAATGGTTCCCCTTGGATAGTCGTAATATACCCTTCCGTTTTTCTTTTCGATTTTTACATTTTCACCGATCTTGTTTATGAAAATCTGCCTGTAATGGCTCTCGTGCCCGGGTATTGGGTATGTCAATTCAGTGGCTGTCATCGCCCAACCCTTGTAATCATCTGGCACCAGTTGCTTGACTTCTTTTTTTTTACAGGAGGATATGAAAATTAAAGATATAGCAATCACTGTCAGAAAAATCCTGTGCTTCATATGGTCACTCCACTCTTTCTTCCAGAATGAAAACCTTCTGGTAGTTTTCTTTGCCCTTCACCTTTATCTTATAAGGCGAACTCAATTTGAACCTATCCTTCACCATGTTGTAGATATTCTCCGATATTATAACCTGCCCCGGTTTTGCAGCATCACAGAGCCGTGAAGCAAAGTTTACGTGATCACCGATTACAGTAAAATCTGCCCGCTCTTCGGAACCTATCATTCCGAGGATAACCTCGCCTGCATTTATTCCTATACCGAGGTGAAGTCCGCCGAATCTCTTTCCGGCATCGGCCTCCACCTCCTGCTGGATCTCCAGGGCGCTCTTACATGCCCTGTACTCCTTTTCCTCACCTGAAAAAAGCGCCACCACCTCGTCACCGACATACTTGTCCACATCCCCGCCATTCCTGTGAATAATATCCGTCTGGAAACTCAGTATGCCATTGAGCCTTTCAACAACCTCCTCCGGGGGCAGGTTCTCCGAAAAAGCGGTAAAACTCCTTATATCACTGAAAAGAATCGCTATCTCGGCCCTTGCTCCCCTGTCTTTATTTCTGATCGATTGAATGGTGGAGGAGGAGACAAACTTGGAAAGCTGGAATCGCTCGTAGAGGCCCTCGACCATCCTGTTCACCGTTTCTCCCAAAACACCTATTTCATCCCTGTTGGGGATACTTACCCTGTTGCTGAAATTGCCATTGGTAACAGAGATACATACCTCACCGATATGCTTTACAGGGTTTATAATCTTTCTGTGAAAGAACCGGGTCAGGATCACCGTTAAAATGAAAACGACGACAATGAAAATCAGACCGGAAATGGCTAGATTGATTCTCTGCTTGTCCAGTACCGGGGTGATGTCTGAAGATATCTTGATTACACCACGCACGGTATGATCACTTCCATGGCACTTGGTACACTTTGGGAGATTAAGGAGAGGCTTGTATATTGTGAAAAAGTGCCTTCCACTCTCGGACGCTTCAAAGGCTACCGTTTTTCTCTGAGCAACAGAATTTTTAAATCTCGTATCCCCGCTGATATCTATCACATTTTCTAGCGGGGAACTGCGCAGTTTGAATTTCTGCCGGTCCAGGTTCTTGTTCACCGTTTCTATGGTAGCATTGTCGGAGAAGGCCTGAACTCCGTGTGCCCTGAAGAGCATTATCTCGTATGAAGGGTTTATATCCTTGATATCGGAGAAAAGTGAAACGGCATTCGGAGCATTACCCGGGAGCATGGCGTTTTTTATCGACTGGTAGAGAAGATCGGCCTGCTGATGAAGATTTCCCCTTGTAGTTGTTTTTAAGGTAACATTCTGATTGTATGAAAAATAGACGATTGTAAGGCCAAGACCAAGAGTGAGACTGAGTATGATTATCAGATTGACGGTGCGGGTAATGGGGCGTACTTCATTCATGAAACCAATTATTTGAGTAAGAAATCACTTTGTCAAGGAAACTTTATTCTGATACCGCATGGTACTATCCTCGTTCCAAGGAAAAGGCTATTAAAATAATGGATCACATAGCCTTCTGGAGAGAAGTCGAGATAATAGATTAAATTTTTTCCCAGTTCCCCGATTTCTCCGAGCCAAAAAGAGCATCCATTACCTTCAGATTGTTTACCGCATCGATGGGAGGATAGGGAACCGGTATATTTTCCCTTACAGAACGTGAGAAGGCTTCGAATTCAAGGCCATACTGATCTGCGGGTCCCGAGAATACATCCCTCTGTCCGACAGAAGTTGCAATGGTCAAACTTAGTGGTACATCGGGATACGCATTGAAGGGAAGATTGACCGTTATTCTCCCGGTTGAACCATGGATATATACCTTCTGCTCACGGAAGGTGAGTGTTCCCACGGTGAATACCGCATGTGCACCATTAAAATCGAGGATCCCCGACACGAGGGAATCCGTTCTAAAGATCCTGTCTCTTTCGATAAGGCTCACCACTTTTTCAGGTTCCCTGCCGAAGATGAATCTCGCAGTGGAAACGGCGTAACAACCAATATCGTATATAGCTCCACCCCCAAGTTCCAGTTTATTCCTAATATTATTCGGGTCTGGATTGTTATAGCTGAAAAAGGTCTGAATAGCCCTTACGCTTCCGATTTCTCCTACCGTTGCCAATTCCCTGGCCCTCATCCACTGGGGATGAAATTTGTACATGAAAGCTTCCATAAGGAAAACTTTTTTCTTTTCCGTATATTCAACGAGCTCTTCGGCATCCCCTGCCGTAAGTGCCAGAGGCTTTTCACATAGGATATGCTTGCCCCTGTCTGCAGCCTTTTTTACCCATTCAACATGGAGATTGTTCGGTAGCGGAATATATACCGCCTCTATATCCGGATCTTCCAGCAAATCCTCATAACCGGAGTAGTACTTTGGTATGGAATAGCTAGCTGCTGCTTCCGCTGCCTTTTTCCCGTCCCTCGAGGCTATTCCGTAAAGCTCAACCGATGCTGACTTTTTCATGGGCAGAAGCACCCTCTTCTTGAAATGTCCTGAAACTCCAAGGATACCCCACTTTACAGGTTTCATTTCTAATCTCCTACAACAAATTTCAATTTTCAAAGGATATACGCAAATGAAAAGCTTTTCAAGAAAATTTGGCCGTTAAACTGTTGATATCTTCTTACAGATGCATTATACTAAATAAAAGAATGAGCGCTCGTTCAAAAGGAAAGGTTCTATGCCAAGACTCAAAGATGAAGAAAAAAGAACACTTATAATGAATACCTCAAAAAGATTGATCTCAAAGAACGGTTTCCATAATACCTCTATCTCAGATATAGTGAATGCTACGGGTTTGCCTGTGGGTACCATCTACACGTATTTCAGAAACAAAGAGGATATCATAGAAACGATAGTGGAAATAGGGTGGAACGAGTTCTATTCCGGACTTAAAAATATCGTGCAGAGACAGGGGGATCCTCTGGTCAGGTTGAGGTTGATAGTCGATCAGGTCATACCACAGCTAATCAGTGATGTGGATCTTATAAACATCCTCCTCACCGAGGGGGTAACCTTCACCGGCCTGGAAGACAAGATAGACAAGATTACGGATATTATACATTCCACTATACATGAAATCATGAAGAGAACCAAACAAGAGGATTCCGTATCCAGAAGCTATATGAGAACAGCAATCGTCGTTTTCTTTCTTGGTATATTGAATTCTGTCAAGCTTTCACGGAGCAAAAAAATAGGCTTGAACTATGAAAGTATCATTTCATTTCTGAAAGTTACAATATCACAGTCATTGGGGGTAGACATATGGAAAGACACAGAGTAGCAATAACCGGGGTAAACGGTTATGTTGGTTCTGTATTGAGAGATTTTCTCCTTGCAAGAGAGGATGTAGAGCTGGTACTTGGTATCGATATCCAGAAAAAATCCAAGCCGGCCGAAAAATACAGGTACATCCGGAGCGATATCAGGTCGGAGAAGCTGGAAAATATCTTGAAATCCAATGGCATAACAGACATTTTCCATTTTGCATTCATCCTGGAAAATATTTCTGATGAAGAACTGATGTACGATATAAACGTCAACGGCACCGAAAACCTCCTAAGGGCAGCCGTATATTCCGGAGCAAGAAGCGTAACTGTTGCTTCGAGTATTTCAGTTTTCGGTGCATGGGAGAAGCACTCCAGGGTTCATCACGAAGAGGATATCCCAAAGCCCAATGAAGGTGACAAGTACGGCCTTCACAAAACAATAGTAGAGGGAATCTGCCAGAAATATATGGCCAAGCATCCCGAGATGAGGGTAATGATAGTAAGATTTTCAGGAGTATTTGGCCCGAATCTGAAGTCCAATCTCACCGTTTCTGCAATGAGGCAGCCATTTGCCGCTCTGCCGATAGGCGGGAAAGGAGCCTTTCAGGTGATACACGAGAATGAAGTTGCAAAATTATGCTACCTGGCGATGAAAAAAGGCTCCTCAGGGATATATCACGCTGCGGGGAGGGATGTCATAACAATGAAAGAACTGTACCAATTACTGGGCAAGAAATATATCTACCTCCCCTTCAGACTCCTAAAGGCACTTGCAATGCTTGCAACAAGGATAAAGCTTGTAGTAACAAACAGCTTTCAACTGGAATTACTTCGATTTCCCGTGCTGATAGACGGAGAAGCAACCTTTAAGAGGCTCGGATTCAAACCCTTGAAAAGAGCAACTGAAATAATAATGGAATTTGCCAAAACACATGGCCTGAAATTGAAAAAAAAAGAATAACTATTGACTTTAACGTAAATAGATGTTAACTTGCTTCTGGATATAGACCGAGTTCGAGAATGTTAGATAAGGCCTGCCTAAAGATCAATTTTGCCGTGATTCCTAAGAAATCCTCACAGAATTGATATTAGAAGAAACCAGCTCTTTCTTGTAATTTATTCTATATCCCTAAAACCGTTCCTTTAAAAGGAGGAACAGCAATATTTTCAGGAGGATTTTTTCTAATGAGCAAGAAAATCTATGTAGGGAACATGAACTACAACACGACGGAAGATTCACTTCGTGATCTTTTCAGCGGTTACGGTGACGTAACAGGTATCAATATGATAACTGACAGGTATACCGGGCGCTTCAGAGGCTTTGCATTCGTAGAGATGGAAACTGACGAAGAAGCAAAGAAGGCTATTGATGGCATAAACGGAAAGGAACTGGACGGGCGAGAGCTCAAGGTAGCAGAAGCCAGAAGCAGGGAATCTTACAACAATAACAGAAGAAGATATCAGGAATACTAAATCGATTGAAAGGAATTGATATTCTCCTGTATACTTTTATTTAATGAAAGTCATTGAGAGACTATCGAATTCTTTTCTCGTACAGTTGATTTTAACAGTAATTGTCTATGTTTTCTACGGAGGGGTAATAGGTATCAGCCTGTTACCCTCTTTTTATCTGATACTTACAGCATCAAGGATATTAACTCCATTAAATACTTTATCTAACATATTCCTGTTTTCAATATCCATGGGGTTCTCTCTCTACCTGTTCTTCATTGCAGGAATCATTGTCATGAGTAGCCTGATACGTCTTCTGTCACTCGGCATGAAACCCGGACGTTATGAGGCTGTTTCTATCGTTACCCTAAGGTGGCTCGTTTATTCAGGCATTTACACACTCGCAACCAGATTGATACTTCCCATGGTTCCAATGACCTTCTTTACAAATCTCTTCTTCAGAATAGTAGGATGCAAAATGGGAAAGAATGTCAAGCTCAATACATGGGTGTTGAATGATGCGTACCTCCTTGAAATCGGAAATAACGTCATAATAGGCGGTGGTACCGATATATCATGCCATTTGTTTGAAAACAACAAGCTCATATTGAAACCGGTAAAAATCGGCAACGATACTTTAATTGGTGCACACTGTTATATTTCTCCGGGAGTCGTGATAGGAGAAAAATGCACAATAGGTCTTAATTCATTCATAAGGCAGGACAAATATATCCCGGATAATACGGTCATAACCTCACTGGCCGGTATGAAAATAAGAGACGCCTACTTTATTGAAAAAAAGCTAAAAACACACAAAAAAGGTTGATGCATCAACTACCAGCAGGTGCTGCCTTTTCCAGCATCTTATCGTAGTACTCCCTGGTAATCGGGTAAAACGACAGAATAACGACACCACTCAGGAAGAAAAGAGCAGGAATCGGACCGCTCAGGATTCTTATTCCAAGGATGGAGAGCCTGCTCTGCTCAGTATTTGGCACATATCCGAAGAGGCTCAATATCCAGCCGTTTAGGGCAAGGGCAAATGACTGCCCCAGCTTGCTGAAAAAGGTCCAAAGGCCGTAGAAGGCACCTTCACGCCTCACGCCATTGTTCACGAAATCATACTCAACGATATCGGGAACAATTGCATAGGGCATCACATACTGGGTTGCGAAGCCGATACCAGCCACGAACATCACAACAAGCGCAAAATAGACGCCAAGGCGATGCCCGAGAAAGAAGAAAAGTATGACTGCCGCGGCAAATATCAACATACCGATATTGTAGCTGAACTTTTTACCAATTCTTTTCGAAATCTTCACCCAAACGGGTATGAAAACAAGGCTGCTCAAGAGAAGCACCAACAGAGCAACCTGGAAGAAGTTTTCCGCCTTGTATATGTACCTGAAGTAGTAGAGAAGTGCACCCTGAATCACGGTTATGCCGGCTATATGCAGCGACCAGGGTGCCAGGGCGAGAAGAAAGGGCTTTAGCTTTAGTACTTCCCTGTAAGACTTTATAACATTGGTTTTTTCTATCGGTTTGCCCTTGTCGTACTCCTTTACCGTGTAAAATGTTATCAGTGCTGTTGCCAGCATCACCGCGCCCATGACACCGCCCATGAAGGTCCAGCCGGCATCCCTGTTTGGAAAGAGTTTTGTAAGGGGAAGAACCACACCGGCTCCGATTAGTGTACCGATGACGGCAAAGCTCATCCTGTACCCGTTCACAACCGTTCTTTCATGAAAATCCGGGGTTAACTCAGGGGTAAGCGCCCCGTATGGAATGTTTACCAGGGTATATGCCGTATTGAGAAGACAATAGGCGATTGCCACCCAGATGAACAGCAGGCTCTGGTTCTTTATGTGGGGATTGTAGAATATCACTACCATGAAGATGAAAAGGAAGATGGAGCCGTAGAGCATGTAGGGTCTTCGCCTTCCCATCCTGGATGCAGTTCTGTCCGAAAGATAGCCCACTGCAGGATCAGTGACAGCATCCCATATTTTTCCTATCATCAGTGCCGTTCCCGCAAGGCCGGCTGCAAGCCCTGCAACGTCGGTCAAAAAGAAGAGGAGGTAGAAACCCATTACCGTAAAGAAGAGGTTTCCTCCGAGGTCACATATTCCGAAGCCTATCTTTACCTTTCTGCTTAGTTTTCCTTCCGGCCTGCCATTTGTTTTACCATTTTCACCTGTTTTCATGAAAATCATGATAACATAAAATCACTCTATGGCAAGCAGGATTTTTTATGCGAGAGTATGTGAGAGTACTGTAAGAATATGTCTTGTTAAAACCTGGCCTTAAAATACCCCGCCAAGCACTATAGCTCCAATGACAAAGGCTGCCACGATGTAGTATGCATAGGTACTCACATTTCCCGTATAGATGTGCCGCAGATAGTCCCCGATAGTACCTGTGAGGGCGGCAAGCGACTTTTCACTTCGAGCTATTATCTTTTTCCTGTATGGTTCGAATATATGTTCCATACCTGCATAGAAGTGAGCATTGTAGTTGTAAGGTATATCCTTGTTAAGAAAATGCCCGGCGGCATAGTTGTCGTACTGAATTACATGCTTTCGCCTGTGACCGAGGAGATACACCATGTATGCAACAACCAGACCCGCAACAAAAACGATTGATACAACAAGCATGTCGAGATCCCCTGCACTCGTTGCTATTCCATTCAGTGAATAGGGAACAGGTGTCAACCCCAGGGAACTCTGTATCTTTGCAATCAGTGAAAATGTAATTCCCGGGAAAACGGCTGAGCCCCAGACAATAATAATAAGGATCCAGATAGGTAGCTGCATATCGAATGGCACCTCTTTCACCCCGTTGTACTCCTCTCTTAGCTGGCCGAGGAAAATGTTATGTATAAGCTTGTAAACGGCAAGTATCGTTGCAAGTGTCCCTATCATTGCTCCTATTGCAAGAAAGGGATAGCCACTCAAGATGAGAGACCTGTAGATGAACCACTTGGATACGAAGCCGTTCATCGGCGGTATACCTGCAAGTGCAATTATTCCTGCAAGGAGCCCTATGAATGCAACCGGCTGTTTCTTTATAAGACCGCCAAGCTTGTTCATATTGGTAGTCCCTGTCCTGTACTCCACTGCTGCAATGCTCAAGAGGATCACGCTTTCGAATGTCAACATACTCATCATATGGAACATTCCCCCTCCTATACCGAGGGCACTCCCCGATACGATACCTAGGAGAACATAACCACCCTGTCCGATACCACTCCACATTACCAGTTTTTTTGCGTCATCCTGAAATACAGCGGTAAATGTCGGGACGATTATCGTAAGAACCGCAAAGACACCTATTACGTACCTGAAGTTTATGGCACCTATTATTTGAAGCCTATCGATTACAGAGACACCTGCAATGACAAAGAGAAAGAGGATTATTCCATAGGTGCCAAGCCTCGTCGATATACTTGAAAGGTAGCTGGACATGGGAGAGAATGTTTCCGAGTAGGCATCCGGAAGCCAGGAATGAAGCGGAAATACGGCAGACTCAACGGAAAAAGAACCGATAAAGAGAACCAGTGTAAGTATCAACATACCGGTAGATATATTGGAGTAAGCCTTACTCAGCTCGGCAAAACTGAAGGTGCCGAAGCTTGCATATAGAATCACGATTCCCGCCAACAGTACCATTGCCGAGGAGATTGCATATACAAGATACTTGTATGAGGCTTTTGCCGCAGCTCCTCCCCTCTGTACCATCACAAAGTATGTGCCCCAGCTCATAAGCTCCCATGAGAGGAAGAAGGTAAGAAAATCACCGGAAAAAATAACTCCGAACATGCCCAAGGTCTTCGTCAACCACCATACATAGTAGAGAGAACTATTTTCACGCTCACGCATGAATCTCCATGAAAAGATCGCTGTAAGAAAACTTATCCCGTTTATCATGAGACTGAAATACAGAGCAAGGTATGTCACCCTGAAAGTGAGAGATTGCCCAAGAAATGCAAAGGGCAGCTTGAAAGTCTCACCAACCGAATTCAGAAGAAGGATGTTAAAGTAGACCAGCGCACCAAAGATAGTAAGGTTTATAAGATTCTTCAAGAAATCTACCTTTACAAATATGAGACTCAAGACTATTCCGATGACTGGTAATATGAAAAGCATACTGAAAGCCATAATTCCTCCAAGCTTTAAAATAATGAAGCAAGGCTCAAAGCCCTGGTTATTTCACCCGCAATACTGCCTGTAACACCATTCAAGTTCGTCAAGAAGAGAAATCCGAATACGACAACGATACCCAGCAGGAGTACCGGTATCACTGCACTTACAGGGGCATTACCGACACTTTCCATGTCTATTCCCGCGGCATTTCCCGTTTCAAGCCAACCGGAATCGGTATCCTGCTGCCTCCCAAAGTAGAGAACCTGGGCTATCCTCAAGAAGTAGGCCCCTTCAACGATCGTTCCCAGAAGGACCAGCGATACAAGAGATACATAGAAAGTCGAACCCCTTGCGGCTGCTGCCATCACTATCTGAAGCTTACTGAAAAAACCAAGGAAAGGAGGGACACCAATCAACGAAAGAGCAGCAAGCACGAATAGTAAACTGCTTACAGGCATCCTCTTTGCTATTCCACTATAGTCTGAGTACCTGTATGAACCTGTCTTCAGTATGAAGTATCCGCTTACCAGGAACAGGATGGATTTCGATGCGGTATGATTTATTATCTGTAACACGGCCGCGCTTATTCCCGCTTTTGAATTGATGCTGAGCGCGAGAAGTATCAATCCTACCTGTCCGATACTGGAATATGCAAGCACCCTCTTTATATTCTCCTGCCTGAAAGCGGCAAATTCTCCGACAAGTAAGGTTATTACACCGACAACGGCCAAAGCATTCAGCACCTGCATTGCATGAAAAACGGAATAAACAAGCTTCATAACGACTATCAAAGCCACTTCTATTACGAACCCCGAAAGCAGAGCACTTATCGAGGATGGTGCGGAAGAATGGGCATCGGGAAGCCAGCTGTTCAACGGAAAAATGGCAGCCTCGACTCCCAGGCCGGAAAGAATTAGCACAACAACCATCATCCTGTAACTTCCGCCAAGTGCATCGAATTTGTCGGATATGTCAGCCATATTGAGGGTTCCAAGCTTCAAATAGATAATGGCAATCGCAATGAGAAAGAGAAGAGAACCCACGGAACCAAGCACGAGGTATTTTATTGCAGCCTCCAGTCCATGCTCATCCCGGTTGTATGCAACAAGTATATAGGAGGAAATGCAGAGTATCTCGAAGAATACGAAGAGGTTGAAAATATCATTGGTAAGAACCATCCCCGTCGAACCGGTAAGGAGTAAGAGGAAGAGTGTGTAGTACTTGTTAATACTCTCGTCTCTGATATAACCAATCGAGTAAATGAGAACGAGGAAACCGGTTATCGATATTATAAGGGAAAATACGATCCCCAGGGGTCCTGCCAGTAGATCTATTCCTATTGGAGCCTTGAAACCTGCGATCGTTACATGAATCGGTTTTTCCAGTACATAGGGAAGCAGTTTTATCCCTATGAGCACATTGGCGAGTGCAGCCAGGAGGGCAAGATACCTGGAACCGTTTTTCCAGACAATAGCTAATAGAGGAATAAAGAATGCCGTAGCCAATGGTATTATGATCAAAAGAATAGGATTTACCACTTTAACCCCCTTATTTCCGAAACATCTAGTGTACCCGTTTTCTGGTAAAGTCTCACAACCAGGGCTAGCGCAAGTGCCGTCACGCCGAATCCTATTACTATTGCTGTCAGTACCAGGGCCTGCGGTACGGGATCCACCATCTGTGAAGCCTTAAGCCCTGTCCTGGAAAAGATAGGAGCAGTTTTTCCCTGAATATACCCTGTCGATACAAGAAGGATATTTACTCCCGTCTCAGCAATATCCAGCCCGATGACAAGTTTTACAAGGTTCTTGTCTGAAAATACTATAAAAAGTCCGATCAAAATCAAACCAAAAGAAGCCAAATATACGATATTCTCTATGGTTATAAGATTACTCATTCTCCTGCCTCCTCCTGTTTTCCGAATGGGGAGAGGAACATGGAACCTACCGCTCCTGTCAATTCGGAACCCACCTTTATACCGATTGCTGCATAGATGAATGGTATTATACCGGCACTCAAAATTGTGTTGAAAACTCCCTTACCCATGAAGTTTGCAAGGAAGGAATTCTTTGTTCCTAGAAGGCCTGCTATACCCAGTGCTATGAAGGTCAAGCCGGCAAGACTCTCCAGTATCGATACAAGATTCTCCCGCAGTCTTACCATCTCCGATGTCATCACTATTATAAAGAAGGCCGTTGCAATTACCACGCCTCCCGGGAAACCACCCCCCGGTGTAAGATGACCATGTACGATGATGTAAAGGCCAAACAGTACAATAAAGGGAAACAGGAGATAACTTCCCGTCTTCAGGATAAAGCTCTCGTCGAAAACCCTGGCCTTTACCTCCTCTGTCCCCTTCAACAGTAACGACATACCGAGCGCTGCAAGAAAGAGTACCGTAACCTCACCAAGGGTATCAAATCCCCTGTAAAGTACAACCACCGACGTAACGGCATTTGCAGCTCCCGTATCATTTACTGTATCATTTACTATCTGTACCCCTACACTTCCCTTTGCTTCACCCGTGGCGGCAAAGGGAATACGGCCAATTACAGTTACCAGATAGAATCCGAAACCAATAATCAATATCAGGCTAAAAAATCTTCTCATTGCTCCTATTCCCTATCTCTTCAAGTTTTTTTCTTTGTTCTGGAAAGTGCGAGAACAAATATAACAGTTGTCAGAGCAGCACCTATCGTTGCCTCTGTTATTGCCACATCCGGTGATGCAATGAAAATAAAGAGTATCGATGCTACCAGGCTCACCACTGTCACCACTATCACTGCTGCGAGGAGGTTCCTAATGAATATTATGGCGATGGCTGATCCAAGCATAACGATAACAAGCAAAAGAAAGAAATAATTGATCATTTCTCTTCCTCCTCCAGGAAAGATTCTTCCATCTTTTTGATGGTACCCTTAAACATTGGAACCTTCATCTTATAACTTGCCCTTGCAATGGTACTGCTGCTGATAGGATTGGTAAGAACCACGAAAACGACAAGGACTATTGCCTTCCAGAGAAAAGCGGTATTCATTAGGCCGACACCTATTATAAGCGAGAGGGCTCCAAGAGTCGTTGCCTTTGTGCCTGCCTGCAGCCTGTTGAAAACATCGGGCATTCTTATGATTCCAAGGGAACCGAGGAAGAGAAATATCGCACCTATCAATACCAGAACCTGTCCTGCTATTTCCACTTAAATGCCTCCTTCCAGATATCTTGCAACCGTTACCACTCCGACAAAACCTATCACAGCATAGACTATCGCCACATCCATGTAGATGAGCCTGCCCAGCACGAAGGCAACCAGTACTATCGATGCGGCAGTTATAGTGGTAAGCGTATCGGCTGCAAGTAACCTGTCAGATACTGTCGGGCCTATCAAAAGCCTGAGAAAAGAGAGAAAAACTGCTATACCTATCAAGATCAATGAAATAGTGATTATCATTGGATAATCTCCTTTAGAATCCTTTCAAATTTCCACCCTACTTTCCTGGTGGCTTCTTCTATATTTTCTGCCTCAACATCTATCCAGTGAATGAAGAGGCTGTCATCCTTTACATCCATCGTCAATGTACCCGGTGTCAAAGTTATCGAGTTGGCGAGTATCAATTTTGCGAGAGGACTGTGAAGCCTCGTTTTCAGCTGCACTACACCAGGTTTTATTGGCATAGCAGGATTGATAACTCGCAATGCCACATCGATGTTTGATTTTATCATTTCCCAGAGAAAAACAATCAGGTACACCGGCATTAAAACAATGGACTTCGGCGTGATCTTTATATCCCTGTACAGGCTGGTGAAGGATGCAAAGAGCACTACAACACCAAAGGAGAGCACCAGTCCCGTTACAAGCTCGTCGATCCTGAAGGTGCCGGTTCCCAGCACCCATGCTATCATAGTGAAAAGCCATAAAAGAATGAAACCCTTTACCTTTCTCATTTAACGCTCCTTCTTTCCTATTAGAGATTCAAGCTTTTCTCTGCACTTGTTCTCCTCTGTTTCGAATAGTTTGAGCATGAACTCTAGCTCCTTGTATTTGACCATTTTTTCGAAATCCTTGTAGAAGGTGTAAGCCTTGATGGTTCGATCCAGCGAGTACTTGAGAAATTCCCCTTCCGACTTACCATCGTTGACTTCCGGTTTTTCCATCACATAGGCAAAGGCGTACTCGTTCTGTTCTCTGCTCAAACGGTTGGTCATGAATATCTGAACATTCCTGTTCCTCTTGAATTTCTCGATCCTTTCTTTGTGACTCTTCGCTTTTTCAATGAGTTCTCTCACAATGATACTTGCCGTCCCTTTGAATTTATTTTCATAGTTCTCATAGAAGGCAAGCGAATCTTCCTCGAATTTTAGTGCTATATCCAGCACTTCATTAACATCATCTATCCTCTTGATTTCCCTGTTGGCAAGATACTGATCTATACCAAGGGCAGCCAAATGCCCGCTTTCTATTCCGTTGATCACATCGGGACCCTTTACGATATCACCTGCAACATAGAGCCAGGGCAGGTTTGTCTGATAGTACTCATCTACCTTTATTCTTCTACCTGCGTACTCGAGCTTGTCCTTGAAGGAACCCAGGTATTCCATGTCCGGAGCCTGTCCAATGGCTTCCACTATCATGCTGCCCTCGAGAAAGAGCCTGTCAGACTCATCGAATCGAGGTGAGAATGCTCCGTTTTCATCGAAGACCCTCGTACATTTGACTGTCTCGAGTCCCTTGATCTTATTGTTTTCAATTGCTACAGCCTTGGGTCCCCTTCCCGGATAGAAAACTATACCCTCTTCCTCGGATTCCACGATCTCCTCTTCATCGGCAGGCATTATATCCCTCGTCTCCAGAGATGTGACGGTCAGATCCACCTTACCGTATTTCTGTTTCTGTAGCCTCGCAAGAGACCTTGCAATATCCATTGCAACATTTCCGCCGCCAATCACTACTATCTTTTCCGTGACCTTTATATCTTCACCGAGGGTTATCTTTCTTAGAAGATCTATTGCCTGAAATACATCGGGGTGATCCGATCCTTCCACTCTGGTACTTCTTCCCAGGTGCAGACCGGTCGCTATCATTACAACATCATACTTATCATGTAGCTCTTCCAGCGTAATGTCCTTTCCCACCCTGGTATTGCAGACAAATTCCACTCCCATCTTCTCTATATAGGCTATGTCTTTGTCCAACTGATCGTACGGGAGCCTGTACTCCGGTATTCCATATCGCATCATACCGCCCGGCTTGGGATATGCATCGTAAACCGTTATCTTGTATCCCATTAATGAAAGGTAGTACGCAGCAGAGAGTCCTGCAGGTCCTGCCCCTACAATTCCTACCTTCTTGTTGACACTCTTTACAACCTTGCTTCCTATTACCCTCTCATAATCCTCCAGCGCTACATTGTCCATGGCGTAACGCTTGAGCCATCTGATTGCAATGGGCTCTCCCCTTACACCTATGCTGCACGCAGTTTCGCATTTATGAGTACATACCCTTCCGCAAACCTCAGGAAGAGGATTCGTCCTGTATATCTGGCGAGCAGATTCCTCCACATCGTCATTCCAGATAGCCTCGATGTATTCCGGAATATCCATGTGAGCAGGACAGGTATCGGTACAGATACCACAGGCAACGCAGCGTGAGGCTTCCTTTACCGCCTGCTCTCTCGAGTATCCCTTAACGATCTCAACGAAGGAATCGATTCTCTCCTCGGCGGTAAGCTGTTCCATCGTTACTCTTTCGAGATCGAGGAAGTTTATATCCTTGTCTGCAGTATATCCGAGGGGAAATGCCTTTTTATGAATTCCCTCCTTGTCGGGAAGAATGTAGAAACTGTCCGTTTCCGAGTCGATATGGGTATATTCCTGCGTCATGGAGAGTGAATTGGTGGTACATATATCGACACAGAGTGCACAGAAGCAGCACCTTCCGTAATCGATTGCCGGTCGGAGGTTTGTCTTTCCCACCCCCTTTTCAAGGGTAGGGATCTCTATCATCCTTATGGCATCGTTATCACATATCTCGGCACAGGTACCACAACCGATACATTTGTCCCAATCATTTACATGGAACCCCCTGTATCGTGGCGAAGTAGGTCGCGTCTCATATGGTACCCTGATTGTAACCGGTTTCTCCGCAATGAACTTAAGAGCCCTGAATGGTTTCAGAATACTTGTTCTCTTCTCCTTTACCATCTTTCCGTTACCGTTTTTATCTTCTGCCATAGACAGCTCCTTGATAGCAATTCGTTTATTTACCTGTCAATCTCAGGCGGACAGGCATCCAGGCTGAACATGATCTGGGATGCATCCTCTATCCTGCTTCCAACGAGCAGGTTCTCCAGTATATGAACACCATGGGTAACAGAGGCTCCTCTTACATGAACCCGATAGGGATACTTTCCGCCGTTACTCACCATATAATATGCATACTCACCCTTGGAAGATTCAGAGCGGACATATGCAGTGCCGGGAGGAACCTTCCATTTCAGGGGATTGGGTATCTTGTTCCACACGGAACCTTCCGGAATATTCTCGA
Organism: Spirochaetales bacterium; assembly: GCA_027021365.1. GTDB lineage: Bacteria > Spirochaetota > Spirochaetia > SZUA-6 > SZUA-6 > JALUUM01. The sequence continues at coordinate 296,511 of JALUUM010000027.1, read as the reverse complement.
TAATCTGTCTTATAATTCTTATGCTCTGTTCCAGTTCTGCACGTCTTACCAGCAACCTTGCAAGGGCATCTCCCTCCGTTCTAACGGGAATATCAAAATCTACCATTGGATACGCTTCATAGGGATCATCTTTCCTCACATCAGCTGCAACACCACAGGCCCTTAAAGTAGGCCCTGTTGCACCCCACCTTATTGCATCCTCTCTGCTCATCTTGCCGATACCCCTTGCCCTTTTATGGAGTATCGCATTGTTGAAAAAGAGATCATCATAGTAGGGTAGCCTGCTCTCTATGTAATCCATCACCTCCGTCACTCTCTTCTTGAAACCGGCAGGAAGATCCCGCCTTACTCCTCCCGGCAGGATATATATGTGATATACCCTTGCTCCGGTGAGTTCCTCGAAGAGTTCCATAATCCTGTCCCTGTCAGCTATGGACCAGTTGGGCATCGTATAGAGTCCTATAGTTCCAGCATGACCGCCAAAAGTGAAAAGGTGCGAGGCCATCCTCGAAAGCTCAAGTACAAGCGTTCTTATGTATTTTGCCCTTATTGGTACTTCAATACCAGCTATCTCTTCTATTGCCCTGGCATAGTTTTCTTCGTTGGGATCCGGGTCCGGAACACAGATTCTGCACACAATTGCAATATTCTGGATGTAGAGTCTCTCCTCCATCAACTTCTCGAATCCACGGTGCAGGAACCCGCCTTCCGTCTTTGCCTTTACAATTCTGTCACCCTCGAGGGTCAATTTCATAGCATAGTTACCCTCGATACCAGGGTGGTTGGGGCCAATAAAGAGTTCGTATTCCCTTCTTTCTTTAATTTCACTCATTTATCTCTCCCGATTTCTCTAACTCTTTTAACCATTCAGGCCTGTATTCCTTGAAATGATAGAAATTGAGTGCAAATTCACGGGTGATGAAATCCTTTCTCATCGGAGGGGGTCCCTTCCACTCTGTCAGAATGAATTTCTCCAGGTCATCATTACCATCGAAAACTATACCGAACATTTCATGTATATCTCTCTCAAAAAACCTCGCCGGTTGCCACAGATGTGTCAGTGTTTCAAAGTGTGGTTCATTCTCTCTCGGAATTCTTATTCTGGCACTGACAAGGACCTTCCTCGAGTAACTCCAGAAATGATAGACAAGCTCGAACTCGTTTTCATCTATCCAATCCACACAACTTATTGCAGAAAGGTGGGGAAAATCCCAGTTCTTCTGCATTCGCAGGGCAAACTCCAGGAGTTTATCCGCTGCCAATTTTACCTCCACCCTGCGTTCCCGTTTTATCCTGCACTCGGCATCCTTAAAAACCGATTTTATGTCCTCTACCACTCTTTTCTCTTCACTGTTCTCCATGGCATTCCTTCCTGATTTACTTGATCCTGAAATATTCGGCATCCGCCTTTATATCGTTATACGTATCTATATCGCCGAAGACTTTTTCCTGATTTTTCCTATAAAAATCATAATTTGTATAGTAATCCTTCCACGAATTGGCAACTCCCCTGTCGATTCTTTCTATCAGCACATTGAAGGATTGTATTATGGCTTCAGGTCGTGGCATACATCCTGCTATATAGATCTCAACGGGAAGATACATATCGAGCCTCTTTATGGTTGTGTATGAATTCCAGTACATCCCACCGTTCACGGTACAAGAGCCAAAACCGACCACCCACTTGGGAGCCTGCATCTGCTCATAAGTGAGGATCACCCTCTTCAGGGTCTTTACGGAAAGATAACCTGTTATCAGAAGAATATCGGCCTGTCTTGGAGTTACCATAGGCATGATTCCAAATCTTTCCATATCGAATCTGGATGTCATCGTAGGAGGGAGTTCTATTGCTCCGCAACCGGTACAATAGTGGAGCATCCACAGTGACCTCTTGTTGAGTTTGGCAAATATCTTTCCCCATACACTTCTCTGTGTGAGTTCTTCTTTCATTTTCTACTCCCCGTCATCATTTGTAATCAAAGAATTATAAAGAGAATTCCAAGTACTGCCAGAGGTACCGGAATCTTCCACATGAATCTCACCGCATCGTCTATCCTGTACCTTCCGAAAACCACATTTACGCTGAGTATTATGGTAAAAACTATGAACTGCTTCACTATCAACTCTACCCAGTTCATTGCACCACCCAGAAAGAGATTGGTAAATATTGTCAGTTCGATAAATATATTGATTGCATGCTGAATGAACATCATTCCAAGAAACTTTCCGCCCATCTCCGTCATGGGACCCGTTGCAATTTCATGCGGTGCAATATAAACCTCGAATGGTTTTTCACCCATCATTCCCTGCAGGGAGAACAGGGCAGCAAGAGCGAGAAGGGGGTTGGTAACAATGCCCCATGTAGCTATTCCGCCCGCCTGTTGTATCTTGATAAGGCCATACAACGATGTTGTATGATTCAACATGGCCATGCCTATGAAGGAAAGTGCAAAAGGTATATCGTAACCCGCAAGAAGCATCAAGGCCCTCGAAATACCAATGCTTCCGTTTGGATTTGCGGTTTCTCCCACTCCAAGCGCCATTCCCAAAGAAGGAATCAGAATTATGTACATTATAACAAGCATATCACCGTACTTGGTAAAATAGTTGAAACCCGGGACAGGAATGAACATCAAGGTGAGAAGGGTACCGCCGAGAAGCATCAGTATGGCTATGTCATGCATGTACCCGTGTGAGATATTTGTTCTCTTTGACATCAACTTCGAAATATCAAAGAGAGGCTGTATCCATGGTGGGCCATAACGCCTCTGTACCCTTGCATTGAACTTTCTCGAGTAGCCCATGAAGAAGATCCCGATAAAGAAGGCAATGAAGGGATAGAATATTATCCACAGCACCGTGTTCATAGTAGCTCCTTCGAAAACGCTATTAAAAAATCAAAATATTGCTTATAACCTATATATGGAACATATTATAAACATACCGAATGCGATTTGCAAGGGTTTTACGAGAAAATTGCTAAAAAAATATCGATTTAAAAAGGTTGAAATTATAAATAGTTCAAAGAATAGCACTATCCCCGGCCTTTCCTCTCCCTGGAAGGCGATTTTTTTATTGACCTCTGCAATACCTTTTTTTATTTTATAGGTGATTACTCTATTACTTTTAGATCAATTCCTTTCCGCTTCCAGATAAACCAAGGAGATAAATATGAGATTTGACAAATTTACCATAAAGGCACAGGAGGCCATTCAAGAGGCGGAATCCATTGCGCACAATTACAATCACAATGCACTGGATACCGACCATCTTATGGTGGCGTTGCTGGAGCAGGAGGATGGTGTAATACCACCACTTCTCGATGCGCTCAAAGTAGACAGAAAATCGTTCGATTCGAGAATAAGGAGCATCATCCAATCCAAACCAAAGGTGTACGGGGACAGCAGCCAGGTCTATCTTTCTCCCGAGTTGAACCGTGTCCTTCACCAGGCGGAAAATGAAGCAAACCAGCTGAAGGATGAGTATATAAGCACAGAACACCTCTTTCTTGCGATGTCAGAGGTTTCGAGTTCCGTGCAGAGGTTAATGTCCGAAATTGGAATAACGAAAGACAGGATCCTACAAGCATTACAGTCCGTCCGTGGCAACCAGCGGGTAACCGATCAAAGCCCGGAGGACAAGTACCAGGCCTTAAAGAGATACTGCAGGGATCTCACAGAGCTTGCCAAGAGAGAAAAACTCGATCCTGTGATAGGCAGGGACGAGGAGATAAGGAGGGTGATGCAGGTTCTCTCCAGGAGAACGAAGAACAACCCCGTACTGATAGGCGAACCCGGGGTCGGTAAAACCGCAATTGTGGAAGGACTGGCAAGGAGGATTGTTTCCGGTGATGTTCCCGACTCACTGAAGAACAAGCGGGTACTTGCCCTGGACCTCGGTGCACTCGTAGCAGGAGCCAAGTTCCGCGGAGAATTCGAGGACAGGTTGAAGGCCGTAATAAAGGAGATAGAAGAGTCCAACGGCCAGATAATACTGTTCATAGACGAGCTTCACACTCTCGTTGGAGCTGGCGCTGCAGAGGGAGCAATGGATGCTTCCAACCTCCTGAAACCCGCCCTTGCAAGGGGTGAACTGAGGGCAATCGGTGCCACTACCCTGGACGAATACAGGAAACACATAGAGAAAGACCCGGCACTGGAAAGACGATTTCAACCCGTTTACACCGCTGAACCCTCTGTGGAAGATACAATTGCTATCCTGCGTGGTATAAAAGAACGATACGAGGTACACCATGGTGTAAGGATAAAGGATGAAGCCCTGATTGCTGCCGCAATGCTCTCTGACAGGTATATAACATCAAGGTTCCTTCCTGACAAGGCTATCGACCTTATTGATGAAGCGGCAAGCAGGTTGAAGATGGAGATCGAGAGCCAGCCAACCGAGCTCGACCAGATCGAAAGAAAGATACTTCAGCTCAACATTGAAAAGCAGGCACTTTCCAAAGAGGATGACCCCGCATCGAAGGAACGGCTTAAGAATCTGGAGAAGGAACTTGCCGAACTGGAATCCGAGCGCAACCGGATGCAGCTACAGTGGAAAAACGAGAAAACGATAATAGATGAAATCAGAAAGTTGAAACAAGAGCTCGAAGAGCTCCATATAGAAGAGGTAAGATATGAGCGTCAGGGTGACCTTAACAAAGCTGCGGAGATAAAACACGGAAAGATACCGGAGACACAGAAGAGGCTGGCTGAAAAGACAAAGGAACTGGAAAAGCTTCACGGAGAATCCCGCTTGCTCAGAGAAGAGGTGTCTGAAGAGGATATTGCAAAAATCGTATCCCAGTGGACCGGCATACCCGTTTCAAAGATGCTGACATCGGAAAAGACAAAACTCCTAAAGCTTGAATCGATTCTTGAGAGACGAGTCGTAGGCCAGGAGAAAGCAATACGGGCCGTTTCCGATGCAATCAGGAGGAATAAATCCGGCCTTTCTGATCCTAACAGGCCACTCGGCTCTTTCATCTTTCTGGGACCTACTGGAGTCGGTAAAACGGAGCTTGCTAAGACTCTGGCGGATTTTCTCTTCAACGACGAAAGGGCCCTTACAAGAATCGATATGAGCGAATACATGGAAAAACACTCCGTTTCAAGACTCATCGGAGCACCTCCCGGATACGTCGGTTACGAGGAAGGTGGCCAGCTGACGGAGGCGGTCCGGCGAAGGCCCTATTCAGTTATACTTTTCGACGAGATAGAGAAAGCTCATCCCGATGTTTTCAACGTCCTGTTACAGCTTTTGGATGAAGGAAGGCTAACAGACGGACAGGGCAGAAACGTCGATTTCAAAAACTGTATAATAATAATGACAAGCAACCTCGGCAGTGACCTGATCCTACAGGCAGAGGATATAGAATCAGTAAGGGGTAGTATAGATTCTCTCCTAAAGGCTACTTTCAAACCCGAATTCCTGAACAGGATTGACGAAATAATAATCTTCAACAGGCTTGCAAGAAAAGAGATTCTGAAAATCGTGGATATACAGCTCACCCATGTGAGAGAAAGGCTTAAGGAACAAAAGATCGACATTGAAGTATCTCAAAAAGCGAAGGAGTATCTTGCAAACGTAGGTTACGATCCGCACTTTGGGGCAAGACCCTTAAAGAGAACGATACAGAATCTTCTTCAGAATCCGCTTGCCAGGAAACTGATAGCAGGCGATTTCATGGAAGGAGATACCATTGTGGTAGATGTCGGAAAGGATGGGCTTGTATTTTCCAGGAAAAAGTAAACCGGCAGAGCACTATAACAATAGTTTTCAGATTTCAGCCGGGGTATCAGGTTTTCGGAGCAATTTCCAGGATAAGTTCCACCTCACCCCGGCTCAGTTTTGTTGCCTTTGCAATATCCTTGGAAGACCATCCCTGATGGGCGAGTTTAATAACCATCTCCCGCTTGTCTACCGGAGGGGCTCCTCTGTCATCCCCCGAACCATCTGATTCGGCCCTTATCAGATTTTCCAGCAGCTTTACCTGTTCTTCCGCCTGTCTTCCTATATTTTCAAGCCTTGTTTCAGTCCTTGCCAGCCATTCACGTGCCTTCTGCAGTTTTTCCATTCTCTCTTCAAGCTCTGAAATTGTGGACTCGATTTCGGTTATCAATTCCACGGCTTCATCCGCCCTCTCTTTATTAGTAGAAAGAACGCTTATCTCCCTGCGCACATCTTCCAGTTTAACCGTAAAATCTTCGAGACCTGCACTCATGGTTTTGAGACTCTTTTCCAGTTGGCTCAAACTCTCGAAATTCTTGTCTATGCCATCTATTGTACTCTCTATAATCTCTTTCTTCTTTTCCAGCCTTTCATAACGGGTTTCTACTATTTTCTCCAGATCCTCAAGTGATCTTATCCTGGCCTGTATCTCCTGTAGTACATCATGACTTGCCGTGACATTCTCCAGCTTGATATCTATATCCTTGGAAATATTCAACAGTTTCTTAAAATCACCCTCCATTGAATCAATTCTTCTCTTTTCCGAGAAGAATTTAGTGAGTTTTGCAGAGACATCTTCGCCGAGCTTTCTCGTTTTGGAAAGCTCTGTCTCTATTCTGTCAATTTCACTCTTCCAGTCTTTCAACTTGTCAATTTCACTCTTCATCGACTCAATATCATTTGAAAGTGCCTCTTTCAAAGTATCGGCTCTATCGAACAATTTTGTCTGAGAGATAAAATCCTTAAGTCTTCTGTCAACATCGGTGAGGTTTCCCTGAAGCTGCTTATAACCTTCCTCTACTCTGCCAAAGAGCTTCTTCTGCATGGCCTCTGCCCTTTCCTTCGTTTCATCTATCATAGACTTGAATTCCTTCATCCGTCCCTCTACATCATTCTGAAAATTGAGCAGATGTTTTCTGAAGTCGATATCGAAACTTTCCAGATTCTGTTTCAGTTCTGTCAAGGCACTTTCACTTCGCATCTCGAGATTGTTCTGGAGTTCAATTATACTTCCCTCTATGTCCTTAAGCTCATTCTTCAGATTCATCCTCTCCTCATTGGTAGAAACAATAAGATCATCCCTCTGGGATGCAAAATCATCCCTGATCTCCCTAAGAACATTATCAACCTGGTCCTTCAAGTCTGCAATCCGATCATCTATGGTAACTTTCGATTCTTTCAGTTCCTCAACTATTTCCGCCTGCCAATTGGAAACATCGGCACGAGATGCTTCTACCATTGCCTCAATAGCCTTACGTCTCGAATCGAGATCACTCATAAGCTCATTCAAACGAAGATCAGTCTCTCTCTCCACTCGGCCGATATTACCGGAGAGTGTCTCCTTAAGCGATGAAACAGCACTATCGAAAATCTGAAGAACCTCGGCCCTTGTTTGCTCGAGCTTTCCCTTCAGATCGTCGCCAAGAGATTCAAGAAGATTCTCCGAACCTGTAATCCGCTCCTTCAACTGCTTTTCAAATTCTCCGATATTATTTTCGATCCTTGAGATATCAGAATCTATTGAAGCCTTAAGGGATATGAGCTTTTCCTTCAATTCCTTCTCGTATTTCTTTTCAAGATTCTCTCTGGAAGTGGTATATTCCGTTTCTATTTCTACCATTTTACTCTCTACATCACCTTGCCAGCTCCTTATCTTCTCCTCCATGTTTTTAGTCTTTGTTTTCAAGTCATTAAAAAACTCATCCTCGAATACATCCAGTTTTTCAGATACATCTTGATATGCCTTTGCCTTCAACTCTGCCAGTTCTCTGTCTATTGACTCTATGTTTTCTTTTATCCCTCTCAGTTCCTCTTCTGCTCTTGATTTTTCTTCTACTCTTCGCTGCTCCAAATACTTTACGAATGTATCGAAATCTCCCTCTACCTTGACAGAAACCTTGTCCATTGCAGCTCTCAGGTTCTTTTCAAGCTCCTCAATGTCTACATTCGACTCCTCCAGTTTCGAAATTCGATAACGGACTTCTTCCTCGTATTCTCCAAGTCTGCCGTCTATAAAGGTAAGCGTTTCCTCCAGTTTCTTCCTCATCGAATCCAGCCTTGCCTTAGCCTCTTCCTCGTTTCTTTCGATTCTTTCCTTGATAGAAGAAAAAATCTCATCGTCCAGGTTTTCACCCTTCTTTATCACCTCAAGGTATTCGTTCCTTTTCTTTTCTATCTGTAGCTCATAATTTTTATCTATAGAGCCCAACTCTTCTCTGAATCTCTCCAAGAGACCACTGTACCTCTGCTCCGAGTTGTTAACGAAATTTTCAAGTTTTTTAGTGAAGGCCTTACCCTTTTCTTCCACTTCACTCAAGATTTTCTTTACAGAAGCAACAAATTCCTGCATGAGCCTGCTTCGTTCACCTCTGGCCTTTACCTCGAAACTTTCAAATATACCTTTTATCTTGTCGTATGTTTCTTTCTCCAGTGCTTCCCGCCTCTCCTCGAGGTGAGTGAGATAAACAGAAAAATCTTTAACCCTTTTTTCCGCTTCATCAACCAGACCGGCCATCTCTCTGACCTTCAATTCGGTCCCCTCAAGTACCCCCTTTCTCACTTTTTCGAGTTCAATTTTGTTTGCTGTGGTTATTCTCGTCTCCAGTGCCGGTATATCCTTTTCAATCTTTGAAAGCTGACTATTTATACTTTTTATCTTACCAAACACAGCATCCACGAATTGGGATTCGCCATGAAGCCTTCTCATATTTTCATCCACTCGATCCGTCATCTGTACGAGTTCCTTTAAAGCATTGTCATACTCCGCAAGCTTTTTTCCAATCGTTGCTACTTCCCCGGTTCTCTCTTTAAGTTCCTCCTTCACACTCTGTACCTTCTTTAATATCTCTCTGGCGGTTTTGAGGTTAACCTGTAGCTCGATCGAAAGGTCCTTTATTTCTGTGGTTTTTTCATCAACATAGCCCGATAGATTTTTTATCACTCTATCCGAGTACTTCTTTACCTTTTCCAGTGACCTGTTGTTCTTATCAACCTGCCGGAATATCAACAGAATGAGAAGTACAATAAGTAATGTAACGAGATTTCCAATAGAAAAAATCATCGTTCCCCTCCCCCCTTAATCTTTATCAAATCATAACTTACTAGTGGTTAGTTGTCAATTATATCCAAAAACTCGTAATAATTTGAAAAAATGATATCTGCATGGCATTGTTTCTCCTTCCTTTTCCCGCCAAATAGGCTTCTTATAAGTGCCGTCTTCATTCCTACGCTTTTAGCCCCCTTCACATCATATGCAGGATCATTACCGATATAGATAATCTCGGTGGGTTTAAGGGAAAGCCTTTTGCACAAAAGTTCGAAAGGAGCTCTGTGAGGCTTTAAGAATCCACTCTCATCGGAACACATAACGAGGTCAAAATAAGATGAAAGTTTCAAATATGAAAGTTTCCTATGCGCTGGAAAATCTGAAAGAAGTGCAATTTTTTTCCCTCTTGCAATCAATGCACCGAGAAGCTCTTCCACACCTCTGAAAGGTTTTATGATTCTGAACATGTCTTCCCATTCATTGTAAATTATTCCATCGATTAGCCTGAATGCCCTATCAGTCGGGATTCCCAGCTCTTCTGCAAGCAGGCTTGCCTGGTACATCCTGAAATCGATTGTGTTTTCTGCCGCCCTTTTCCCTCTCCTTTTAATTTCCTCTCGTATTCTACTTCGCACATTCTTGAAGGCGCTAGCAAAACGGGGATGTTTCACAAATAGGATAAGTGAGAGAAGTATCATGTAAAAATACGGGAAGAGTGTCCCGTCAAGATCGAAGGCAAAAGCTCTTAACTTGTCAAACTCCATCTTTTCTCTGGTCAGATCCTTTTATGACAGATTCACCGTTGAGGTTTTATCACATAGGTTATCCTGCCAAAGACGTTCCTCTCGCTGGCAACAGGTTGAAATCTCCACCTTCTTATCGCTTCGGTGATTGCCGAATCGACATCCGAATAGCCGGAAGATCTTTCCAAAGTAATGGAAGAAACTATCCCTTCCGGACGAAGTACAAAGAAGGCTGTTACCTCCAGTTCCAGTCCCTGCTCGCTAACCCATTTGGGAATTCTTGGCTTTGGGGTGTATATAGGTTTTCTCCCCTGGGAGGGTTCTTCCCATTGAATCCTCACGTTCTCTGCACTTTCACCTACAGTGCCAGTTGTATCGATACCTTTTCCTGATTCGGTTGTGGCTCCGGACAATGCTCCAGCTTCTCCGGAAGTGCTCGTCGCCTTGTTCGTGCTTGTCTTCTTCAGCAACTTATCCAGATTGCTGTAGGTGCTTTCTCCGAGTGCCAGATTTTCTTTCTCATTTTCTTCAGGAACAGGCAATTTTTCTGTTTTAACTTCTTTCCTCTCCCCGGAAGGAGCAAGGGGAACATTCACCTCCCGCTTCTCCACATAGCGAGGTGAAGCTTCTTCACTCTTGAAAATACTTTCTCCTGAAAGGCTCTTGCTCACTTTCTCAACTGCCGGCTCCCTGACGAGACTCTGGAGGGAAGGTGTTTCACTGGTTTTACCAATCGCACCAATTCCCTTATTAGCTGTGGCACTCTCAGAAACTTTCGAAGCAGTAATTTCCTTGCTCTTCTCCGCCTTTGTGATTTCAGGTTTCGTCTCTACAGGTTTCGTCTCTACAGGCTTTTCAGGCAATTTCCGTTTTTCAGTCACTTTGGTCGTTATGCTGGGCACTTCTTCTATATTGACGTATATAGGCCCACTGTAATGTGGCAATTCCCGATTGCCCAATTTAATAATATAGGGAAAAATCAGAAATATAACTACATGTATCAGAATGGCAACCATAAGACTCAACAGTACTCTTTCCAGATCTTTCCTCAATGCCACTGACATTTTAAACCCTTAACGAACCTCCCTAGTTCTAAGATTGACTCCCTTGAAACCATTCTTTCTCAGAATATCAAGTATCTCGATTATCAGGCTGTAGGATACGGACTGGTCTCCCTGGAGCACCACGGTTCGTATCTTCTCCTTCTCCTTAAGTGTCAAGGCAGATAATTTCTTCTCCAAACCATCCAGATTGAATTTTTCCTTGTTGAGGTATATCTCATCTCTGGAGACCACAGTCACGATCAATTTTCCCATTACAACCGGTTCGGAGGTAGAGGAACCGGGAAGTACTATGCTTATCCCCGGTGCGAGAATAAAAGTCGTGGATACCATAAAGAATATGACGAGCTGAAAAACCACATCGATCATTGGTACGAGATTCACATTGACCTGAGTAGTCATTCGCCTCTTGAATCTCAACTCTCAACCTCCTCTTTCCTCCGGTCACTCAGAAGGAGGACAAGATCGTTTACCCTGTTCTCGAGCCTTACGATTATGTTGTTTGCCCTGCTCACAAGGTAGTTGTAGAAGATTATAACGGGAATCGCTACGATAAGTCCTGCGGCAGTTGTAAGGAGGGCCTCTGAGATACCCTGGGCAAGGAGACTCGGGTCACCCACTGCCCCGAACTTCCCAAGGATGCCAAATGCCTTGATATTACCGGTAACAGTACCCAAGAGGCCAAGAAGAGGCGTTATATTTGCAATCGTCCCAAGAGCGGAGAGAAATCTTTCCAGCTTTGGTATCTCCATGTTTGCAGCATCCAGGATTGCCTCTTTTATCACATGGCTATCATAATGACGATGCTCTATACCAACTCTCATGAGATTCGTGATCGGTGAAGGATTGTTGTCGCATATGGAAAGGGCTTCCTCGTAATGTCCCTTTGAAAGCGCACCTTTCAAGCGATCTATCATTTTTTCTTCATCTATACCGATTTTCCTGAAGTAGAGCAATCTTTCTACAATAATAACAGTGGCAACCAATGAAAACAGAAGAATGAAATACATTATTATTCCACCCTGATTCATAATCTGAAGCATTCTTCTCTCCTCTTGAAATCTCAAAAGTTTATCTGCATCTCAACGCTACCCCTGAAACCAGGTTCTTCCAGAGAGTATTCATTGTATCTATGCAAACCGGGAACCTGCAGTATATCATTCAGCTGAATCATCAACCGGAGATTCTCGGAAAATCTGTAAAAACCACCCAAATTGATCACAGGAAACTGCAGAAAATCCGTGAACCCCGTATCGTACTCAGCGGTAAGGTTCCCTCCGTATCTGCCACCCGGTTCTTCGGCAAGCAGTTCAGCGTTAAGGCTGTCCAATGGAACGAACAGAGGTCTGTCGGCAAATTCTCTCCTCCACCCCAGAATAAAGGTGAAAACATTACTGATACTCCAGTTGAGTGCCGTGGCGGATGTAAACCTGAATGCTTCTGTTTGCTGCAATACGGAACTAAAGGAACCCGATGACGTGGTTATATCGAGATCAGGCATTGCAGAGTACCAGTTTGCATCGAGCCCAAGTGAGAAAACAAGGTTTTTGAATATATTGACTCTTACATTACCCGAGGCAAGCCAACCAATATCATCCTTCAAAGGCAAAGAGACAGGTATGTCGGTAAGAATAACATCCTCCAGCAGATCGAAGAGATTGTGTCTTCTCACTGTATATCCGCCCTTCAGGAAGAATGAAAAAGCCTCTAAAGGAGATCCCCCGAGTGAGAGATCGAATGTCAATATGTGATTCAAAGAGCTGCTCCAGAACCACCCGACATCTAACGAAGAGTTTAAATTAAGGGGTAGGTCGACCTTCAACGATAGGTTGCTACCCACGCTGTGGTCAAGAATGCCCGTTGAATAGGCACGCATGATGTAGTCGCCGCTGAGAGCTATTTCTACAATAGAAGACTTGAACGAAGCGCTTGCAATAGGTGAAATGAGGTACTCATTCATCCCAACAGGACTGTTTCCTGACAGTAGAAGAGAGGTTAAATTGCCATTCAGGGAACCGCTGATATTGAATTTTTCGGATATATCCTTTGAAACACCTATCTCTGCCTTTGCAAATCTGTCCAATCCTGAAATGTAGTTGCTCTTCCCTTGGTAACCTCGTTCTATCTCTTTGAAACTACCCTTTGCATCTATCTTGATACCTGACCTTTCCGCCCTGAAAAACCCTTCCAGGCTGTCTTTCCTTAACGAATATCCTGAACCGGCCGGATTGTATCCGAACCCATCGAGCATCTCATGATTGAAACTCAACTTGAACCTTGGCATGTCGCCAAGCTTGTAAAGAGAAATGTTACTCAGCACATGATTCATGCTTCCTATCCCAAGGGTGCCTTCGGCATTCAAAACTCCCTGCTGCTTTTCTCTCTTTACAATACCGGGAACATTGATGAGCCCCTTGAGCTCAGGTTCCTCTATTTTCAACGCACTCACGTCCGGAAGGCTAATCTCCCTTTCAGGGGGTAACAGTTCTTCTTCCTCAGGTAAGCCCGCTTCTACCTTTTCTACAACAAGATCCTCGATATTGAGAATAACAGGGGGAAGTACTATTTCCGGTTCTTCCGGTTTTGACTCTGCTTCCGGTGTATCCTCGGAATGAATCTGAAAGGTCAGCACTGAAAATATAAACAATATTACCGTTATTCTCTTCATTGGATGCCCTCTAACAGTTTCTTCCCATCCTCTGCCCACTGGGTGGAGGGAAAATTTTCCTCCAGCCGCTTTACAAGTTCTCTCATATCGTCGTATTTCCTGGCAAGTTTCATCATCACCGCTGCCCGATAAATGGAAACAGCCATCAGATCCCTGTCCTCCGGATTTATAAAAGCTGCCTTCAAGAAGGTATTACCGGCCTCGATCAACTCGTTCTTCCTGTAATAGTACTCACCAAGAAGGTACATCGCTTTTGACTTGGTTTCTTTGTCATCCTTTGCTATCACTTCCTGCAACAATCTGTATGCCAGCTCCATCTTGTTTTCTTCCATGATATATATTCTCGCCAATTCGATCATCGCTTCTCTGCCCTCTCTGCTCTTGGCACCTCCTTTGCTTCCAATGATTGCCGAAAGTTGGGCCTCTTTCTCGCTGAGACCTAGTATCAGATATCTCAACTTATCAGCCTTTTCCCTGGCACCAAGGAGTTCCGCTTCCTTTGGATTAGAAGCAATCAACTCCGTGTAGAGATCGAGTGCCCTCTTGTAATCGCCATTGGATGAGTATATCTCTGCTGTCTTTGCAAGAGCATCGGGCCTGAAAGGGCTTCCCTTGTAACTGGAAATAAGTTTTTCCCACAGGAGGGCAGCACCGAATTTCTCACCTATCTTAAATGCCGCATAACCACCCCAGTACAGTGCCGCATCCATCAATCTGCCCCTGGGATACTTCACCCTGTAATCGTAGAAGGCTTCTTTTGCCTTTTTGTACATGCCATTTGCAAAATACATCTCCGCTCTTCTGTAATATGATTCCTCAACCAGGGGGCTTGCGGGATAGTTTTTCGCAAGACGCATGTATCCGCTGGCCGCTTCTTCTATCTTTCCTTCTCTCGACAGAATCTCCGAATAATCGAACAGCGCATCATCGGCAAAATTTGATTCTGGGTACTTTGAAAAAACTGCCTCAAAAGCCTTTTCAGCTTCATCGAGTTTCTTCATGTTCAAAAGTGCCTTTGCCTTCAGAAAGGCAGCCTTCACTCTAAGTTTTTTTTCACTGGCAGCAGCAAGCAAATTGAAAAATCCTATACTCCCCGTATAATCGTTCAGTGTGAAACTACACCAACCCGCCATGTATATGGCATTCTCATAGAAATAATGATCTTTGTAATGCTCTGCAAAAAATTTATAAACTTCCAGTGCTTTCCTGAAATCACCGAGGCGATAGTACGCCCAACCGGTATAGTAGAGGACATAGGGATAGAGGCGCATAAGACCTGTCGAGGATAGATCTTTCTCCCTTATACCGGATAGATATTTGATCGAGGTGCTGTATTTTTTCTCAACGATAGAAGACAAACCACCGAAATAATTGGCAAGAACATAGGATTTCACATCCCTTTCCTTCAAATCAGGAAGGAATCTGAATAGCTCCTCAACCTCCCCCAGAGCTTCACCGTACTTCTTCAAAAGGAAGGCTGCCTTTATGCTGTCCATCCTGGCTCCCATATCATCGGGACGTACCCGGAGATAACTCTGCAGAACTCCCCTCGCCTTTCTGTATGAATGTTCTCTCATCAGGATCACTGCCTGCAACTTGAGGGTATACTGATAGTAGGGTCCTTCATGCAAATTGGCCAGAATGCTCTCGGTAAGATCCAGTGATTCCTTAAGCTTGTCACTCTTGTAATACGTATATGCAAGAAGATAGGCAGCTTCGTTGAAACGTCCGGAATCCGGATTCTCCTCCATATAGAGGGAGTAGTATTTTCCGGCACTGGTATAATCTCCCAGCATCAGGTAGACATCCCCGAGCCTCATTACGATAGAAGGCTCGTTTCTCTTTGCCTTTTCAAGATAACTCTTCAGGATATCCCTCGCATCGGTTATCTTGTTTTCCTTAATCAGTATTTCGGAAAGGTAGAGGGGTACGGCAGGAATCAACGTGCCAATATTCTTCAAAGTCCATACCTTCATTAGGAAGTGCTTTGCCAGTTCGAGATTGTTGTTCCTGTAGCTCTCTATACCGATACGAATCCAGAAATCTTTCAATTCCTCGAAATTACCGGCAAGCTTGGCTTCGGCAAGCTGGGTCAGCCTTTCCATCTCGGTGAGATTATTCTCTTTCTGGGCTATGTTGAAAAGTCTCCTTATAGCAAAAGATGCCGTTTCAGGTGACTCCTTTGCAAGCTTCTCGTAGTAGCGCTTTGCCTCTTTAACCATTCCAGTCGCCATCAAAGCTTCTGCAAGATACGTTTCATACTGAGATTTGAGATACCGAGGAAAATCATCCGCCGTAAGGCTCTTTGAATAATCCAGAATTTCATTGTATTTTTTTTCTTTCAATAACACATCGAAGAGCAGCACTATTGCGTAATCCCTGTTTTCGAAATCCTCATACCGGAGTAGCTCTTTAAGACCCTCCTCAGCATTCCCGTATAGCTTAAGATGATAGTAGGAAAGTGATTTGAACAGAATGGCCTTCGGTACCAGCTTGTCCTTACCTGCTATCGCTAGAAATGCATCCAGCGCATCCACGGAGTTGCTATATCTCTTTAAATTGTAAAGGATTATACCCTCCCAGAAAGGTACGTAATCGAAATATCTCGTTGTACGAAACCGTTTCTCTATCTCTCTGAAGAGCTGGAGGGATTCTTCGTACTGTCCCAGTCTAAAGAGGGTCACAGCCCGTCTGTACTGCACATCCGGCAGAAAGTCAGAAAGAGGATACTCTTTTACGAATTCATTGTAATCTTCCAGTGCAAGCTGATAATTGCCGTTGAGATACTCCCTTTCCGCCTGGGTATAGAGTTCCTTATCGTTACCCAGAGAAAACAGATTGATACTTGCCAACAGGAATACTAATATCAAATATCTTTTCATCACCACATAGAAAAGATACTTCACAATCCCTCATTATTCAAATAACAGGGGAATAAACTTTTTATCCGCCTTCACCTTGACCAGATGAATATAATTTTCTCCGTATCTCTTGAACAACGATTCAATACTCGTCTCCACGTTTCGCTCCATCACTGTTACCCTGAAATTACCGGACCTGTCAAAATAGGGAAAAATTACAACAACATGGAAGTGTTGCCTTAAAACAGGGTCCCTACCGAACTCCCTATTTACAGAACCGATATAGAAGAAACCCGGATTCTTTCTGGTAAGATAAAAGAGCAGGAATTTCAAATCCTTGACAGGATAACCAACATCTTCGATATAGGGGATATACCTGTCATCCCTTACATCCATTGCTTCCGGGTCATCGATCTTTTTACCCAGCCTCACCTCCTCCAGTTTAACGGCAAGGTTTCTACTCCAATCCAATCCGAAGTAGGGGTCTCGCTCATCCTCGTACCTCTTGCTCCACCTGTTTCCCCTGTATTCAAGCTCCTTCCTCTTCAGGTTTTTGATATCAAGGAGTTTTCCAGTAAGTTCAAAGTATAGACCGTCTGCAATCCATTTTGCAAAACCGGAACAGTTGAAACCTCCGATCTCCTTCTCTTTCGATGAACTCTCAATTTGAGGTTTCTCCGTTTCGATATACACAAAGTTCCCTTTCTCATCCAAAGCACCGTCATCTGCATCTTTCAAACGGGGAAGGGCCTCTCTTATCTTATCCGCCATTATTCTGATATCTTCGTCTTCCGGTGAGCCTTTGTATAGGAGTAGCTTCCAGTCTATGATTCCTTCTGTCATCAGTGCAACTCTCTGAAACTTCATGGTGAGAATATCTTTGAATCTGGCAGGTACAATAACACCTTTGTAGAGAGAAAAGCCGTATATGTAGAGATCCATTATACTTCTGTCACCGTCGGGGTATATCCGGACAAATGAACCGGTATCGTCTCGTATAAAGACCTTTAACTGTAAGAATTTTCCGTTCTTTCTGCTCCTCTTTATAATGTAATCACCCTTCGAAGGAAGATCGTAGCTGCCATGTCTATCCCTGTTTGCAAAGATGATGTACAGGTAATCCTTCGTTTCTTTTACCTCGTATATCACTTCCGTTCCGTAACTGTTCTGATAAATGATCCTCCTGCCGGCCTTAATCAGTTCGAAGAGAGGAGCAAATATTCCATCGACTTGCAACCTTCTTGCCTCATCGTTCTCCGGAAAATTGTCAAACGCTCCCAAGAATGACGTGTCAGTTGTATAGCTGGTCAACCCAAAACCCTGAGAATACACGGTGAAGCAAGAAAATATACCGAGAAGTAAAATGATACTAGATGATAAGTGTTTCATTATTTATTTCTTTGGGAATCTCATTCCTCTTTGTTTTTAAAACTTCCAGATCGAGAGCAAACAGGGGGCTTATCTCGATCTTATGAACAGACATTCCCTTTTCATCCCTCCTAACCCTTGTTCCAACTCTCTCCAACCAGGAGGCATACTTTTCTATCTGACCCCTGATACAGGTCTCGATCGAATCTACCCCTTCCCTGTTTTTCAGAGGAGAAAACTCTTCTCTCCTGCTTGTTTCGAAAAACAGAGGGTTCCTGGCAAAGGGGATGGCATCGAATAGAAACATCTCGAACTTTACAGCCTCCTCTTCAATAATGTCGGCACCGGTATCGGTAGGTTTTAAAGTTTTGACACTCTTAAAAGCCAGGTGATATGGGAGTTTTCCCTCCTGCTTCCTCAAGAAATCCACATTCAGGATGTGTACGGCAATGGATCCGTGAGAGTAGAGGAGCCTGCCATCCTCGTTTCTGGCAAGCTTTAGATCCAGATCCAGGTCTGAGTACTCGATTACACCTGGCTTCCCGTCTATCAGGCCTATGGAACCCAGTTTTTCCTCGGGGTATGCCTTTTCAATCACTTTTGTTGACATTTCAGAACCATACTTGAGGTGCCACCCGAGGAAGAGAGGATCCGGTACCTGTACAAGGGGATTATCCACCTGAAAGTAGAAGAGCTCTTCAATTCCCCTCTCATTCAGCATATCGAGCATTCCGGACCTCTTGAGAGCCTCTATTACACCACCATGACCGTTGGGATTCTTGAACAAACCTCCATCCGGTGCCAATACGAGCCTTCCATCCGGATACAGCGAGGGAAGTACGTCCTGCTTGAAGAAATAAATATCATTTTCCTCCAAACCGAAGAAGGCATTTTCCTCGAAGTAGTTCACGGTATCCTCGTAGTTGAGAATGCTCGTCATTATAAGCCATGGCATAGGAACACCGTATATCTTTCTTGCCGCCATTACCTTTTCTGAAAAAATCTGGAAGAGCGATGCCCCTCTGATGGGGCTTATCGGAAACATGCCCTTGGGTCCCTCGAAACCAAGCCTTGAACCCTGGCCTCCGGCAACGGTGAGAAACGCCGTCTTGCCAGCTCTGATGAAATCCTTTCCCGCGCGTAGAGCATCAATATCTCGCCTGCTTTCATCGATCGAAACAAAATCGATAGGATCCAACTTCGGTTTTTTTTTCTTCTCCTCTTTCAACCTCTTCTGGAGGATTCCAAGCATTTCAAGATCGAGCCTATTCAAATCCCTTATGAGCCTCTCCCTCTGCCTTTCATCTCTCCTCTCCCAGTAGCGAAAAAGATGCTCCTGACCCTTCTCCCTAAAGAGCTTGATCGTATCAGTCATGGCTTCTTTTTTCCTCCCTTCATCTATTATATCGAGTAACCTTATCAATTCGCCCCGCAGGTATCTCACCTTTCCGAGGAGATTCGGATCACTGCTGTTCAAATCCTCCCAGACACGTTTCCCTGCTCCGGAGAGCGTGTATCCCTTTTCATGAATAAGGTACCTGATTCTGTAGAGTAGCTGCAAATCGATTTCGGAGTATACCCTTCTGCCACCCAGATTCTTCTTGGGCGAGAGGAAGGGCAGTTCTTTTTCCCAGTATCTCAGGATATGCGGTTTTACGTTCAATAGCCTGCTGATCTGGCCTATTGTATACTCTCTCATCGGTTGATTGTATTTTTCTACTATTTTTCTATTTCAATCTAATCTCTAAATGAAAGGGAATCAAATCAAATCTCAAATCCCTTCTAATCCTGTTCTCCAGGTATCGAAGGTACAGAGATGGAAAACCCTTCTTGTTGTTCACAAAGAATACAAAGCTTACCGGATTTACCGATACCTGAGTTGCATACATTATCTTTACGTTTTTGCCTCTCACAGGAATGGGATACTCTTCCAGCCACTTCTCAATCAATTTGTTGAGCTGTGAAGTGTCGATCCGGTAATTCAACTGTTTCCAGACCTTCATGGTGACTCGAAGTAATTTCTCGATCCCGGAGCCGTTGAGTGCCGATATATTCACAATGGGAGCATATGAGAGTACGGGAAACTGAAACTTTACCCTGTCTTTCATGGCTTCAAGCCTGTTTGGGATATCTTCCAACAAGTCCCACTTGTTCAGGACCAGGATTACTCCTCGTCCCTTCCTTACCGCAAGACCGGCTATCTTTTTGTCCTGTTCGGAGAGGCCATCCACTGCGTCTATGAGGATATAAACGATATCAGCCCTATCTATACTTTTTATAGCCCTGTTTACAGAGTAATACTCGACCCTCTCCTCTATCTTCTTCTTTCTCCTTATTCCCGCCGTATCGATTACCCGGAAATCTATGCCAGCCCATTGGAAGTAACCCTCTACAGTATCCCTCGTCGTACCGGGGATCTCGGATACCATCGACTTTTCCTCACCAAGGAGATAATTGAGGAGGGTGGATTTTCCTGTATTCGGTTTGCCAAGAATTGCAAGCCTTACTGCTGAAATTGCTTCCTCACCTTTATCCTCTGCTCCTGCTCGTTTCTCTTTCATTTCGACGGCAGTAACTGCCCTCCTATCAGCTGTCTTTCTATCAGCTGATTGCATACCAGCTGTTCGCCTTTCAGCTGTCTGTGCATCATTTACGTGAGTATCGGAGTCACCGCGACTGAGCATTTCTTCTATCTTCTCTTTGAGTGCATCCATGTTCCTTCCATGAACGGCAGAAATCGAAATCACTTCATCGAAGCCGAGGCTGTAATAGTTCCATGAAGCCTCCTCTCTCTTTTCATTATCAACCTTGTTCACAACGAGAATTGTTTTCTTTTCGAACTTTCGCATCTCTTCTATGAAAAAGTGATCCTCTCCTGTCATTTCCTCCACATCCACCATAAGAAGGAGAACATCCGCCTTTTCCGCTGCCTCAAGTGTTCTTTCAGCCACCTGATGGTCGAGCCCCTCCCTCTCCACCTTGTAGCCTCCCGTATCTGTCAGTAGCACAGTCTCGTCACCGATGTGGCACCATTCCTCGATTAAGTCCCTTGTAACACCGGGTTGGGAATCGGTTATGGCTCTTCTCTTACCAACGAGTCTGTTGAAAAGTGTCGATTTACCTACATTGGGTCTTCCAACTATGGCAACTCTTCTGGCAGTTCTACCGGCAACGACTCTGTTTATATGTTTCTCCCCACCGGGCAGTTTTTCACCCCGGGCAAGTCTGTTTTCAATTTTCTTCAAACTCAAATTTCTTCCCCATCCAATCCTTTATATATTTGGTTATGCCTGCATAACTGTCCATCTCCATGATAGCCCCCACCACTTCTTCCGCTTCGAGAAGGGTTACGGATCTGATTATTCTCTTTACTTCAGGAATACTGATAGGGCTCATGCTGAATTCATCCAGGCCCATTCCCAGAAGTATCGTAGTGGCAAGAGGATCACTGGCCATTTCACCACACATTCCTACGGGGATTCCCTGTTTGTGACCATTCTCTATAGTCAACTGTATCAGTTTCAGTACGCCGGGATGAAACGGTTCGTACAGATAGGTTATCCGTTCATTTCCCCTGTCAACCGCTATGGTGTACTGAATAAGGTCATTGGTACCTATGGAGAAGAAATCGACCTCTTTTGCCAGAACATCAGAGGTAAGTGCAGCGGAAGGAATTTCTATCATTATTCCAACAGGAATATCCCTTTTATAAGGCACCCCCTCGGCCTCCAGCTCCTTTTTCGCTATATCATACAATTCCAGGCTGTGCTCTACCTCTTCCTTTCCTGAAATCATCGGAAACATAATCTTCAAATTTCCATACACGGATGCACGAAGAAGAGCCCTTAACTGAACCTTGAATATATCCGGCCGGGACAGACAAAAACGAATGGCCCGCCAGCCAAGTATGGGATTCTTCTCATCCAGCTCATTGAAACCATATAGCGACTTGTCGCCTCCAAGATCGAGTGTCCTAATAGTAACCGGTTTGTTTTTCATTCTTTCTAAAACATACCTGTAGGCTCTGAACTGCTCTTCCTCTGTAGGAAACCTGTTGGGTTGTATAAACAAGAATTCCGACCTGAATAACCCGATTCCGTCGGCACCGTGCTTGAGAGCAGATTCCACCTCTTCAGGTATCTCTATATTTGCCTCGAGATTGATAAGCTTTCCGTCCCTCGTTTCTGCCTCCAGCTTGTTGAGCTGAAGTAACTCCAATTCATGTTTCTTCCACCTCTTCTGAGTAGTTATATAGACTGATTTCGTCTTCTTGTCGGGCTCGAGGATGACAGAGCCCTTGTTCCCGTCGACTATCAATTCGTCACCATTTTTTACATACCGCGACACATCCATCAGGCCCAGCACGGCAGGAATCTCCAGGGAACGAGCGAGGATGGCGGTATGTGAAGTTTTACCTCCTGCATCGGTAGCTATGGCAAGCACCATGTTCCGCTTCATACCAATTAAATCGGAGGGCATGAGATTGTGAGCAACAACGATAACCGGTTCCTTTAACCCGGAAAGGCTCTGACCTTTATGGTAGAGAAGCTGATTCAAAATTCTTTTCGATACATCCTTCATATCCACGCTGCGTTCTTTGAGGTAATCATCATTCGAAGTTTTCAGCTTCTCAACAATCTGTTCTATAACCTGAATTAGTATCCATTCGACATTCTTTTTCTGTGCCCTGAGTTCAGCATCCACCTGGTTCTTCAGTTCCGGATCATTTATCATCATTATATGAGAGTCCAGCAGATTACGCTCATCATCACCCATGCTGTCTTTCATCCTGGTTTTAAGTATTTCTATCTCCTCAGTGGCATTTTCCACAGCATTGATAAAACGTTTCAATTCATTCTCCACCTCTTTCGGAGAAATATCGTACTTAGGAACAGAAATATTTTCTTCTTTGAATATGTATGCCTTGCCCACTGCGATACCTGGTGAGGCGGTGATACCATGGAATTCTTTCATTTCGATTTTAATATAAGTGCTTTTAGATGACCTGTCAAATATACCGATTAACGCAACAGTGCCTGCTGCCGATTATAGAATTGAAATGAAGAAGAAAAAAACCTCTCTGGGATGTCTTTTCTGGATAGCATTGGTTCTGCTCGTTCTGATAATATTCTTTTTCAACAGAAAGAACATCGAAAATGTAATCGAGAAGACCGGCTTTAAGGAGTTGATTAAGAAAGAGCAACCTGCCGAAAAACCTGAAATCACCGTTAAGAAAAAAGAGAAGGGAGGAGAGGAAAGCACTATCAATCCAAATGTCAAAGATAAAACATCGGAGACAACCATTACCATAGAGGAAACACAGAAGAAAACGACAGAGCCTACGAGAGAGCGTAAAGAAGAAAGGCCAAAATACAAGACGAGAAAATCCAGAATATTCTTTGCCCAGGTGGACAAGGAAGGCAGGATAGTACTGAAGGGCACAATAAGAAAGATTACCTACATCGATGCGCCACTCACGAGGACTCTGGAAAAACTCATGGAAGGTCCCAACCAGCAGGAAGTTGCAAAAGGATTGCTGAACCTTATTCCCAGAGGTACTAGAATAAAAAACATTTACGTAAAGGGAGATACGGCATATATCGATTTTACAGAAGATTTCAGATTCAATCCGCTTGGTGTAGAAGGGCTTAAAAACCAGCTCAAGCAGGTGGTATACACGGTAACAGAGTTCCGCAATATCAAGTATGTACAGATTCTGATAAACGGCAAGAAAGAGGACTACCTTGGCCCGGAGGGTATCTATATAGGGAAACCATTAAGCAGGGAATCCTTTGCAGGCAACCAATAGGCAATCAATTGGCATCCGTTGTGATAAGAGTGACCATGAGGCTCAGTTATTTGGACTGTCTTCAAAGATGACCGCTTCGAGCTTTTCCAGGATACCTTTCCTGATCCCTTCATCACCGGATTTCTCTTTGATTTTATATTCTTCAAGCAAGAAAAAGAATTCTCGATTACCCTTGGCACCCCTTATCGGTGATTCTGTCACATCTGTGACAGACAAGCCTTCAGCTTTCAAGTCCAGAACCAGTCGGCGGATTATCTCGAGAAGCTCTTGCCGATTTTCCACTATACCCTTGAATGCATCCTTTTTCCTTTTCTCAAAACCCCTTACATGCATCCTTTCAAATTGAGGCTTTACAAGGGCAATAAGAAACCTCTCTCTCGTCAAATCGATTATATGACTGGCTGCACCTCTTATAGACCTGAAAGAAAGATCACAAACAGCAGCATCGGGAATATCTCCTTCGGCTCCCCCTTCACCTTTAAAATCAACCCTTGTGAGGTGCATTATATTTCTTCGCTCGTAGACTACCACCCTGGGATCTCTTCGGAGAGAGAAATCAAGTTGATTATAGCCAACGTCCACCGCATATACCTTTCTGGCACCATGCCTTAGAAGGCAGTCCGTGAAACCTCCGGTGGAAGACCCCGCATCCAGGAATATCTTGCCACGCACATCCACATTAAATGCCGAAAGAGCGTGTTCGAGTTTTATCCCGCCTCTGGAAACATACGCCTTCTTTTTTTCAATCCTTATTTCAGCATCCACAGGAATTCTAACTCTCGGGTCGATAAACACCTCACCATTAACCCTCACGTCACCACAGAGTATAAGTGAAAAAAGAGTGTCCCTGTCGAGCGTCGGATTTTCTATTGCAAGGATGTTAAGAAGTGTATCCTTTTTTATCCCGGACACCTTTCAAACACTCGCCCTTTCGTACAGACGTTTTATCTTCAATGTTTTTCCTGAAATCTTGTCCAGCTCAAGTATCACGCCCATTATGACGGCCGGCTTATCAGCAATTCGCATCCTGATTGGCATCTGACTCAGGCTTCTCTTCATGGCATCACCTACATCCATTCCGATCACACTCTCCGAAGGGCCTGTCATCCCAATATCGGTTATATATCCCGTACCCTGCGGCAGAATCTTTTCGTCTGCCGTTTGGACATGCGTATGCGTTCCGACGATTGCCGATACTTTGCCATCGAGGTAGAGACCCAGAGCTTCCTTTTCCTCTGTTGATTCAGCATGAAAATCGACTACAATAAGGTTGGTTTTTGTCGAAATCCTCGCTACAAGATCTTCAGCCACCCTGAAAGGGCACCTCAAATTGGAGAGTAATACACGACCTTCAAGGTTGATTACTGCAAGCTGGTAGTCGTTCTTCTTCACCATGCAAAGTCCATGTCCCGGAACACCAGCGGGATAGTTTTCGGGCCGAAGTAACCTCATCTCAGAATCCAGATGAGGGAATATTTCCTGTCTCTGCCAGATATGATTACCCGATGTGATGACATCGATTCCGGAATTGAAGAGAGAACGTACAATATCAGGGGTAAGTCCGTATCCGTCAGCAGCATTTTCACCATTGGCAACAACGACATCCACGCTATTTTTCTTTATCAGGGCTTTCAATCCGATAAAAATTGCTCTGCACCCCGGCTGACCAACAATGTCTCCTAAAAAGAGAATCTTGACAATTTCCTGCAATGGAAGTCCTTTCCCGCGTTACCAATGACGAGCTTTTTAACGCGCATATTCCACAATTCTCGTTTCCCTGATTATCGTAACCTTGATCCTACCCGGGTATTTCAGCTCCGACTCTATTTTCTTCGCAATTTTCTTGGCCAGATCCTTGGCTTCCGCATCGTCAACAGTCTCATTATTCACAAGAATTCGCAATTCCCTTCCTGCCTGGATGGCGTAGGCCTTTTCCACGCCATCAAAATCTTCGGCTATTCTCTCTAAATTTTCCAGCCTCTTCAAATAGTTGTCCAGTGTTTCACGTCGTGCTCCGGGTCTGGATGCCGATATCGCATCTGCTATCTGTACTATTACAGCTTCAATACTTTCCGGTTCTATATCATTATGATGTGCACCAATTGCATTTATTATCTTCGGGTCCTCTCCTATCCTCTTTGCGAGCTCCATTCCCATCTCAACGTGGCTTCCCTCACCATTGGTCTCTATTCCTTTTCCAATATCATGAAGCAGGGCTGCCCTTTTGGCCATCTCAACATCAGCTCCAAGCTCCGAAGCCAGTGTAGCAGCAATAATGGCCACCTCTTTCGAATGGCTCAAAACATTCTGGCCATAGCTCGTTCTGAAATGAAGACGACCCAGTGCTCGAATGCCTTCCGGACTCATACCATGTATTCCAAGCTCGAAAAGCACCCTTTCTCCTTCCTCATAGATCGTCTGGCTGATTTCCTTGGTTACCTTCTGGACAATCTCTTCTATTCTGGCAGGATGAATTCTGCCGTCGGAAATCAGGCGCTCCAGAGCCATACTGGCAATTTCTTTTCTGATAGGATCAAAACAGGAGATAACAACAGCCTCAGGCGTATCGTCTATAATGATATCCACACCTGTAAGCGTTTCCAAAGTTCTGATATTCCTTCCCTCTCTCCCTATTATCCTTCCCTTCATTTCGTCATTGGGCAGACTTACAGTTGTCACGCTAACTTCGGAACTAACCTCCGTTGCTATACGCTGTATCGCCGAGATGA
Organism: Spirochaetales bacterium; assembly: GCA_027021365.1. Lineage (GTDB taxonomy): Bacteria > Spirochaetota > Spirochaetia > SZUA-6 > SZUA-6 > JALUUM01. The sequence continues at coordinate 270,277 of JALUUM010000027.1, read as the reverse complement.
GTATTTCCCTGCTTTTCTTTTCAGCGGTTCTCTGTGCTTCCTGTTCGATAAGATTGATACTTACCTGAGCATCATGTCGAGCTTCATTTTCCAGACTCTGGATTAAAAGTTTCTTTGCCTCTTCTACTGATAAACCCGATATTCTTTCAAGCTCTTTGACCCATTTTTTCTGTTCTTCTTCAACCAATTCTTCCTTGGTTGCAATCGACCTCTCCCGGTTTGTAAGCTCTCTTTCCTGTTTTTCAAGAGCTTCTAATCTCTTCTCTAGGTTTTCTTCTTTCTGTAGAATTCTTCTTTCAATTCTCTGTAATTCATTTCTTCTTTCTCTTGTTTCTCTTTCAAGCTGATTTCTCTCTCTAATCAGTTGATCTTTGCTCTCCAGGAGAGCTTCACGCTTTTTTGCTTCAGCTTCCTTTATTGCTTCCTGAATGATCCTCGAAGCTTTCTGCTCCGAAGATGAAAGTTGAAATCTGGCATATAGCCATCTGATTATCCAACCTAGAACCAAACCGGTTAGAGGAAGAATCAAGTAAAACACAAGATCCATAATCTTCCTCCACCTATATATTTGTTGTTATATTATCTATCATAGTCTGATTTGTCAAGCATAAAATCAATCAACATATTATATCTATATGATAAATAATGCATTATACTATATTCAATTTCTCGATAAATTCTTCGATTGAGTATCCGTCTTCCTTTGAAAAACCAAAAAAGAGTGTTGCTTCCCTCTTCCGTAATACAATTGGGAGAAACGCTGCTGATAGAAGGAAAGAAAAATCTTCCTTGACAAATTTTGTCTTCAGCGATTTCATCTCTTGAAGTGGCAAGTGTATGAAAATACACTTCCTTTCTGCAATATATCGTTCAAAGAACGGTTCGTCTGACTTAAAGAAAAACTTGCTTTCAGAGTTATCAGAAAGTCCGATTTTAAGTTCAGCCTTATACAAAGAACCATCTTCCTTATCAGCAGTGAGAATTGCAACTCCTACCGCCTTTATCTGCCTTGACATCTCTACGAGCGATTTTATAAGGGTCGTATCACTGGCAGGATTATCGAACATCTCGAGATATTCATCATAGTCCAGCCCTCTATCGGACATGGGCAGGACTTTTAACTTATCTCTATGTGCGATCTTCTCCGAATCTTCGGAAACCTCACCAATTCCTTTCATATCTTTAAGCAGATCTACCGTTTCTACATCTTCAAACAAGGTGCCTATGCTGAGCTCATTATCTTCCTCTTTTTCACCTTCAGAACTGTCTACGGGAGAGTATAGATCCTCCTTGATCTTATAAACCCCGTCCTCCATAACTATGCTATGTTTTGTTTCCTTTACAACAGAGCTGAATTCTTCAATCGTCAAGACTTTTATCTTTTCTTCCCTGATAAGTTCGTCGAGCTCGTTCTCCTCTTCTTCCCGGCTCCAGTTCTTTTCCTCTTCCGTCTCTTCCAGTTCTTCCGTAAGTTCCTCAACTTCCTCGACCTCTTCCAGTTCCTCCAGTTCTTCTATCTCTTCTTCAGCCTGTTCCCCCTTCTCCTCACCACTTTCAGAGAGAAGAATTTCCTCTTTACCTTCGGGTTTTCCCGCTTCTTCTGAAACATCTTCACTTGGTATTTTAGTAATATCCTCTTTCAATTCATCTTTAGTACTTTTATCTTCCATTATTCCCACCTCTCCATAACCTTTCACTTCATATGTTTGGGATAAATATGGCGTCTCTTTCTTTGTTTGTTCCTCTTCTACAAGAGGCAATTCTTCCAACCCCTCTTCCTGGGGTTCAGGTGGCAGTTCTTCCACCTCAGGAAGGACAGCAAGCTCTTCGACTGGCTCTTCTTCAGTTATAGGTTCTTCTTCCTCTGCTGCCTCTAACTCCTCTACCGGTTCGGTCTCCTCTAGCTCCTCTGCTTCCTCCGCCTCTTCGACTTCCTCAAGCTCCTCCACCTCTTCCAGCTCTTCCACAGGTTCTGCTTCTTCTGCTTCAACAGGTTCTCCAAGCTCTTCAATTTCTTCTACTTCTTCAAGTGCTTCAACTTCCACAGGCACGGCCGCCATTCCCTCAGGCTCCCCTTCTGCCTCCAACTCCTCTACCGGTTCGACCTCCTCTGCCTCCTCTGCTTCCTCCGCCTCTTCGACTTCCTCAAGCTCCTCCACCTCTTCCAGCTCTTCCACAGGCATGGCTTCTTCGACTTCAACCTCCTTTGTAGGTTCGGCCTCCTCTGTCTCCTCTAGCTCCTCTGCCTCCTTTGCCTCTTCGACTTCCTCAAGCTCCTCCACCTCTTCCAGCTCTTCCACAGGTTCTGCCTCTTCTGCTTCAACAGGTTCTCCAAGCTCTTCAATTTCCTCTACTTCTTCAAGTGCTTCAACTTCCACAGGCACGGCCGCCATTCCCTCAGGCTCCCCTTCTGCCTCCAACTCCTCTACCGGTTCTACCTCCTCTAGCTCCTCTAGCTCCTCTAGCTCCTCTGCTTCCTCCGCCTCTTCGACTTCCTCAAGCTCCTCCACCTCTTCCAGCTCTTCAACAGGTTCTGCTTCTTCGACTTCAGCCGGTGCTCCAAGCTCTTCAACTTCCTCCACTTTTTCAATTGTCTCAATGGGTTCTTCCTCTGCTTCTTCTACCTCTTCAATTTCCTCTACTTCCGATTCATCTATTTCCTCCACCTGTACTGGCCTTAACTTCTCCCCGGGCTTCTCTTCCGATACCTGCTCGACCGGCACTGCACTGGCAGACATGCCTTGCCGGACCTGTTGTGGGGCAACCACGAATCTTCCGCTTGATAAGGCTTTCTGTATTATAGATTCTATGCTCTTGAGATCTATTTTTTCCGCAGGAGGGGCAACCTGTGCACGTTTACCTATTATGGAAATTATTTCTTCCCAGCTCTTGTCAATCAACTCATCCACTTCTTTCATTTTATCTTTCGATACATGTCCGATTCCCTTCTTTATCTGTTCCTTGATCTCCCCTTGCTTAATAGCCAGTTCTCTCTGCCATTTCTCCCAATCCAACTGTTCCTTGCTGTTTATGAATTCCTGAAGGAATTCTATCTGAAAGCGTTTTACTCGCTCAGTCAGCACTACCATTGGATCCTGCCGTAGATTTAAAATGAAAAATACAAGAAGGAATACAGTCATGAAGAATGTTGCAGAGAGAACTATTTTCATCCACAGTTGCAGGGAAAACCTCTCTATAGGAATCAGCATTCCCACATTTCCCATAACACCAAGCGATCTGAAGAAAAAGAGGTATTTCTCTGATCTTCCATCCTTGTATTTGAAGAGAAATGGTACGATATATTTCTGCGATTTATTGCCCTTTTCCCACTCAGCTATAATATCAGAAGAAACAAGCGAAGCTTTCTCCTGTGGAAAATTTACAAGAAGACCCGAATTATCAATTATTGTAGTATTACGAAACATGAGGCCAGGACTATTTAGCAGATAGTTTTCAAGGTCAACCAATGCAACGTAAAAAAGGGCGGAACCTCTGTAAACACCAAAAGAATCAACAACCGGAAAAGAATATATTATCTGATTACCTTTGGAATCGTAGATTATCCTGTACTTATCCTTTATATCCGTAACCAGAGTCTTTCCGGATAGATTCTTTTCGATATCTTTCAAGTCATAATAAACAATCCTGAATTTTTCTTTCGTCCTTATATCAGAATCAAGGGTACTGAAATGTATCTTTTTACCCTCTTTTCCGATTAGCCTTACCAGACGCAGGTTAGTAAAATCCTCCTGTAATCTTCCAAACAGATTTACTCTCTTGAATATATCTTCTTCGCTCTGCTGTGAGAGATAAGCGCGTGATACAGAAGGATCCTGAACTATAGAGGTAAACCTCTGAATATTCTTCTTATGGTACTCTTTTACCCTTTCAGCAATCCCCTGTAACTGAGAATCGAACTGAGCCTGCACCCTCGGTTGAAAAAAGCTCGCTTCGATAAAATCAAAAAACCCTGAAAAAGCAATTAGCAAAAATGCAGCGGATACTATTAGAGTAATCAATAAGCTGAGAGAAACTTTCAGGGATTGCCTCATCGGCAGTTGATATCCTCCTCGATTTTTCCTATTTTTACCCTTATCTATTTATCGGCCAGTACTGAGTATGGGCGTTAGTTTAAAAAAAGATAATCAGAAAACTCGTAGAGAGGAAAAAAAACAGAACCAGTGCTCCTTTCACTGTAGTCCTGGAACTGTTTCTTTTATTCACAACGATGCTGCTGTTGTAAACATCCAGCATGATTTGATCTATACTCTTGATCGGTTCCCTGATATCCAACTTTTCCCTGTTCTCAAAGAGTAAATTCAAATACACAAATGCTCTACCCAATACCATACCGATTTTACCGGGTAATATCAGATCCCTCCTGATAATTATCTTTGAGAGATAAAAAAGACTCACTATATCCAACCCTTTCTTTATCCCTAACTCAAGTGCGTCCTTCGTAATAACAAATCTCCCAATCCTGTACAATACTCTTCCTGCCGGTGAAAGAGCATTGAAGAAAACAATGGCAAGAAAAAGAATCGTACTAATAAATAATTTAATACTTTTTTTCAAAAGAATCAGCAACATCAGAATGATGACAAATTCGACTGTTTTGAATATAAGATTCCTCTGAAAAATAATGGCTATTGCAAACAGGAAACCAGATAGAAACAAAAAAGGGGATGATACATTGTTATATAGCCATGCACCATCCCCCCTGTTCTTTACAGTCACCGTATCTGCTATCCTTCGCTGGCTGCTGTTTCCTTTTCTTTCTTCTTCTTCTTAACCAGCTCTTTTCTCTCGACAAGTTCAAGCAAAACCATTTCAGCACCATCACTGTACCTGAAACCAAGCTTAAGAATTCTTGTGTATCCACCTGGCCTCTCTTTGAAGCGGGGTGCAATATCTTTAAACAATTTATCCAGTATCGATTTGTTGTGTATGTACTTAAAAATTATCCTTCGATTGTGCACAGTATCATTCTTGGCCCTTGTAATCATTTTTTCTGCAAGTCTTCTAATCTCTCTTGCTTTTGCTTTCGTTGTCTTTATTCTCTCATACCTAAAAAGGGCCTGAAGCATATTTCTGTAGAGAGCCTTTCTATGACTCGCCTTTCTACTGAGTCTGTTGAATCCTATCCTATGTTTCATCCTTAGTCTCCTCTTTCTTGTTTCTCTGCTTCAGCACACTATAATCCGTCATTCCAAGACTCAAACCTCTCTCTTTCAATTTTTCCTTGATCTCCTGGAGAGACTTCTTTCCGAAATTTCTAGTCTTTGCTATTTCTTCTTCGGTCTTTCTGGTAAGATCTCCGATTGTCCTGATATTTGCATTGCGAAGACAGTTGCTGGAGCGAACTGAAAGCTCCAACTCCTCGACAGGGGTATTCAGGATGGCCCGTATCTTTTCCTCTTCTTCGTCTATTTCTTCCTCTTCCATCGTTTCTTCTTCGTCGAAATTTATGAATATTGTAAAATGGTCCTTGGCTATCTTTGCAGCCTCGGCCAATGCATCATCCGGAGCAATCGTACCATCCGTCCACAACTCGAGAATAAGCTTATCATAATCTGTCCGCTGCCCCACCCGTGCATTCTCAACAGAGAATTTAACCTTCATAATGGGTGAAAAAATGGCATCCACCGGAATAGTGCCAATAACCTCGATATACTTCTCATTTCTCTCCGAAGGTACGTATCCTCGTCCAAGATTTATCTGAAATTCAAAATCGATATTCGCATCATTCATCAATGTGGCAATAAGCACATCTTTATTGATTATTGTTATATCATTATCAACTTCCAGATCACCAGCCAGGAATTTACCCCCGCCGCGTTTCTCAACTGTTATAACCTTTTCTTCCAGATCTCCATCGAGTTTAAGTTTTATCAATTTCAACGTGTTGATGAGATCGGGTGTGTCCTCTTTTACTCCAGGAATTGCTTCGAATTCATTTGAAATAACATGCGGAGTCCCCTCACTATCGTAAGTCGTTATCCTAACAGCTGTTATCGAGTAACCCTCGATAGAAGAAAGTAAAATGCGCCTTAGGGTATTTCCGATTGTCGTTCCGTAACCACGTTCAAAGGGGTATGCAATGAATTTCCCATAATCCGGATTAACTTCGCTATGTTCAAAAGTTATACCTTTAGGCCTTTTGAATCCTTTCAATAGATTCTTACGCGCCATTTAATACACCTCACTTGGAATATAGTTCAACGATAAGCTGCTCATTGACATTGGCAAGATCTGTAACATCGTTTCTTCGTGGTATCATCTTAACCTTACCCCATACCCTGTCAGGGTCAACTTCGAGCCAGGGTACCACGCCTGCCCTCGAATATTCTTTCAAACTTTCCTTAATAACAAGCAGCTTCTTGCTCTTCTCCCTCACCTCTATCTCATCATTCTCCTTAACGAGATACGATGGTATATTGACCTTTCTACCATTTACAAGAATATGGCCATGTGAAACAATCTGTCTGGCCATCTTCCTTGAAGAGGCAAAATGCATCCTATACACGATATTGTCGAGACGCCTCTCCAGAAGTTGAATAAGGTTGTCACCGGTAATACCCCGCATCTTTTCAGCCTTCAGGAAGAATATCTTGAATTGTTTTTCCAGCATGCCGTACATTCTCTTTACTTTTTGTTTCTCCCTCAGCTGAACTCCGTAATCGGAACGTTTCTTTATCCTGGCTCTGGGACCCTTTCCCGGCATACCCTTCTTCTTCGTAATCGGACATTTATCGGTATTACACCTGTCACCTTTCAGGTATAGTTTCACTCCCTCAGCTCTACATAATCGGCACTGAGGACCCAAATATCTTCCCATTGACTCCCCCTATTAAACTCTTCTCTTTTTCTCTGGCCTGCAACCATTATGAGGAATTGGGGTAACATCCTTTATTGAACGTACCTTCAATCCAAGCGCCCCAAGCGATCTAATGGCTGATTCTCTTCCTACACCAGGCCCTTTTACAAAAACATGCACCTCACGCAAACCATTCTCCATAGCCTTATTTGCCGCAGTTTCAGCTGTAACCTGTGCAGCATATGGGGTGGATTTCTTTGCCCCTTTGAAGCCCAGGCCACCAGCTGATGCCCAAGATATGGTATTTCCCGCTGTATCTGTAATAGTAACTATGGTATTGTTGAAAGTAGCCTGAATATAAACATTACCCACAGCTATATTTTTCTTTTTCTTTTCTTTTCTCGTTCTTTTAGCCAACTTCCATCATCCTCCACATAGTTTAGCGTTTCTTCTTCCCTGCTACGGTTTTCTTTTTACCCTTTCTCGTTCTGGCATTGGTTCTCGTTCTCTGCCCCCTCACTGGCAATCCTCTCCTATGACGTAGTCCTCTATAACTTCCGATATCCATTAGCCGCTTAATGTTTAGAGAGACTTCCGTTCTCAGTCGACCTTCAACCTTATAATCATTTTCGATAACCTTCCTGAGCTTGTTGATCTCTTCCGCTGTCAGATCATTCATTCTCTTGGATATGTCGATACCGGTTGCTTCACATATCTTCAGAGCTGAAGAATGACCTATTCCATAAATATAGGTAAGAGCAATATCAACATGCTTGTTTGGTAAATCTACACCTGCAATTCTTGCCATTTAAAACTACTCCTATTTTTGCCTTTGCTTGTGTTTTGGGTTTTCACAGATAATCCTTACGACCCCTCGTCTGCGAATTACCTTGCACTTGTCACATATCGGTTTCACACTTGCTCTGACTTTCATTATTACCCCCTATAAATTCCTCGAGCGGATTCTACCCTTTCTTACAAGACCTTCATGGTGATGCATCCTCAAGTGCCCTTCTATCTGCGACATCGTATCCAGGTCCACACCTACCATAATTAAAAGCGATGTTCCACCCATAAGACGTGCTAAAGACCTGGGAAAATGGATCCAGACCTGTACCAGTGTTGGAATAATAGCAATAAATGCAAGAAAAAGTGACCCGGGCAGGATAATCCTGTTCAATATCCTGGTAAGGTACTCTTCCATCTTCTCTGATCTGATACCTGGTATGGAACCTCCGTTTTCCCGTATCTGTTTTGATATTTCCACAGGATTCAATGTAACCTGCGTATAGAAATATGCAAAGAAAATTATCAAAAGGGCATACAGTACTATATAAGGAAGACCTGTTGGCCTCAGCCACGATGCAAACTTTGATAGCCATACGATTTTGGAACCCAGATTCTGTGCTATCTGTAACGGAAAGATCAACAACGAAGAGGCAAATATTACAGGAATAACACCCGACGGGTTTATCTTGAAAGGTATATATGTATTCTGAGCACCATAGACTTTTCGTCCTATAACTCTCTTTGCATAGTGGACAGGTATTTTCCTCTGTCCCTGCTGCTCATAAACGACCAGTGCAACCACAACCACGAACATTATGAAGACTACGATTACAAAAACAGGGTTTAACTCCCTGCTCTGAATCTGGTTGAGTGTCAGAAAAAGTGCATTGGGAATTCTTGCAACTATTCCTGCAAAAATTATAAGTGAAATACCATTACCGACACCCCGCTGTGTTATCTGCTCTCCCATCCACATAAGAAAGATTGTTCCTGCCGTAACCGTCAACATTGCAATGAGAATGAAAGGGAGTCTATCCATAGTTATGGCATCAGGAATCCTGTCGGCATACTGAGTAATTGCAAAAGATTGAACAAGACAAACTGCTACGGTACCAACTCTCGTATATCTGTGTATCTTTTTCCTACCGCCTTCCTCCTCTGAAAGCTTTTTAAGCTTGGGGAAAACAACAAGAAAAAGCTGCATTATTATAGACATGGAGATATAGGGCATAATACCCAACATGAATAGCGAAAATCGTTTGAATGCACCCCCGGCGAAAAAGTCCAAATAATCAGTTATTCCAACATTGACACCCGTTTGCTGAGCAAGAAAATATACCTTCAATGCATTGATGTTGATTCCGGGAATGGGAATCTGGGTTCCCAGCCTGAATATTATAAGAATAAATACAGTAAAAAGTATCCTATCCCTTAAATCTTTTACCCTGAAAACATCTATCAATGGATTAGTTGCCATCTTATTCTACCTTTTCCTCGGTTTTGCCTTTTTCCTTTTTATCACTTTTATCACTGGCCGTTTCTTCGGCAGTCTTTTTCTTTGTTACCTTCTTCTTGGAACCTTCTTCAGGAGTCCCTCCGTCTTCATTCTCCTTTTCTGCCTTCTCTTTTTTAGCTTCTGTCTTTTTAACCTTCTTTTCAACGGGACTTTTCTCTGATTTCTCCTTCTTTTGGGTTTTCACGGAAGGAGCTTTCTCTTCTGCCCTCTTGGTAACCTTTGCGGTGATTTCCTCTTTCTTCGGAGAAGGAACAACCTCTTCCCTTTCACCGGTAACTTTCACCTGACCGCCTGCCTTTTCAATTTTTTCTCTGGCACTTCCGGAAACCTTTACACCTTCAACAATAAGTTTCTTCTCCAGTTTCCCATTACCAAGAATCTTCACATACCCTGATTCCTTCTTAATAAGGCCCTTTTCCTTCAGGCTCTTTGCATTGACAATTTCGTTATCCTCGAATTTGGAGAGAGATTCGACATTTACTATCTGATATTCCTTCTTGAAAGGATAGTTTGAAAACCCACGCCTGGCAACTCTCCTGTACAGGGGCATCTGCCCTCCCTCGAATCCGAGTCTAACACCACCACCTGAACGGGATTTCTGTCCCTTTGTTCCCCGTCCTGCCGTACTTCCCTTTCCCGAAGCTGGCCCACGTCCCACGCGTCTCTTCTTTTTTCTGGAGCCTTCTGGCGCTCTAATTACAAACTCATCCATTACTTCAACTCCTCTACATCCAGCAAATATGAAACCTTGTTCACCATTCCAAGTATCTGTGGTGTAGCTTCATGTTCAACAACAGAACCTACCTTCCTTAATCCCAGAGCTTCTACAGTCCTTCTATGTTTGGGTTTTCTCCCTATCGTGCTTCTTACAAGTTTAATGCGCAATTTTTTCATGACTAACCCCAGAGTTCATTTAATTTCTTGCCCCTTGCCTCTGCAACTTCTCTAGCATCCAGTAAGTTTTCTATTCCGTTAAAGACAGCCTTGACAATGTTTATTGCATTCTTGCTTCCCAAAGACTTTGTAAGAATATCCTTTACCCCTGCTGCCTCCATAACAGCCCTTACAGGACCTCCCGCAATTATTCCAGTTCCGGGCGTTGCCGGTTTCAGTAACACCTCTGCACTCTTATATTTACCAATAATCATATGCGGAAGTGTATTCTTCTTAATGGGGACTTTTATCATGTTCTTTTTAGCCTTCTCTATGCTCTTTCTTATGGCATCGGCCACATCATTTGCCTTCCCGAAGCCATAACCGACATTACCGTTTTTATCCCCGACAACCGTTAAGGCAGAGAAGGAAAATCTTCTTCCACCCTTTACTACCTTTGCAACTCGGTTCAATTTCACAAGCTTCTCTATATATTCAACTTCCATTCTGTCTCTGTCTGGTTCCACGCTTTCCCCCTAAAACTTTAATCCGGCTTTTCTGGCCCCGTCGGCGATTGCCTTGACTTTCCCATGATAGACATAACCATTTCTGTCAAAAACAGCCGTTTCAATCTTTTTATCCTTAAGACGTTTCGCAATGGTCTCTCCAAGCTTACCGACATCTTCGACGCGATTCTTTACCTCTCTGAGCTCTTTTTCAATATTCGAAGCAGAAGCAATAGTGATACCCTTGGTGTCATCAATGGCCTGGATATAAGTATACCTGTTACTCTTGTACACGGTAATCCTTGGTTTGTCACTTGTACCCCTTATTCTCTTCCTTATCCTCAACTTTCTCTTCAATCGTCTCTTTTGTTTTTCAAGCAGTTTCTTCATAGCAAACCCCTATTTTATACCGGATTTCCCGATCTTTCTTCGCACATGCTCATCTTCGTATTTTATTCCTTTACCCTTATACGGTTCTGGCGGTCTGAAAGATCTTATTTCAGCACACACCTGGCCCACACGCTGCTTGTCTATCCCTTCTACGGTAATGCTATTGTTTCCCTCAACAGAAATCTTTATATCCTCGGTAATTGGATAGTGTATAGGATTAGAATATCCGACGTTAATGATGAGAGTATTTCCGGATATTTCCGCCCTGTATCCAACTCCATTTATTAAGAGAGTCCTCTTAAATCCCTCCGAGACTCCGATAACCATGTTGTTTATAAGATTCCTGTAAAGGCCATGCAGCGATTTTGCATATTTAGATTCATTCTTTCTCGTTAAGGTAACGGTATCACCATCTACCTTCACATCGACTTCAGGTCTGACCTTCTGGGAAAGCTTTCCCTTCGGTCCTTCGACTGAGACCTCATTCTTCTTCACTGTCACGGTAACACCTTGTGGTATCTTTATTGGCATTCTTCCTATTCTTGACATTTGCTTAAATCCCCTTCTACCAAACACTACAGATCAATTCACCACCAACCTTGCTTTCAACAGCCTTCGCACCGGTAATGACACCGGCTGAGGTGGTTACAATTATCGTCCCGTAACCATTCAGAATCCGTGGCATTGTCTTGTAACCCGCATATATCCTTCTACCGGGTTTGGAAATTCTCATTAAACCATGAATAACCGATCTGTTGTCCTTGTCATACTTCAAAAAGACTCTTATGTAATTCTTACCATCCTGATTGATCTTTTTGAAATTCTTAATATAACCCTCTGTTTTCAGGATCTTGACGATTTCCAGTTTCAACTTCGATGGCGTTAGATCGACCTTTTCATGCCTTGCCATCGATGCATTTCTGATTTTAGTCAGCATATCCGCAATAGGGTCTGAAAGACTCATATTTCTCTCCCTACCAACTTGATTTAGTTACACCAGGAATCTTACCTTCACTGGCTAATTTTCTAAAACATATTCTGCACATCTCAAATTTCCTCATATATCCCCTTGACCTTCCACAGATCTTGCATCTGTTCACCTTACGAGTCATATATTTGGGTTTCCGCTGTGCTTTTACAATCATTGATTTTCTGGCCATAACTCCCCCGTTTTATTTCCTGAAGGGCATTCCGAAACCTGCCAGAAGACTCTTGGCCTCCTGATCGGTCTTGGCAGTGGTTACGATTGTTACATTCAATCCACTGACCCTTTCAATTTTATCGTAGTCTATCTCTGGAAATATGATTTGCTCGTTTATACCCAGGGAATAGTTCCCATGACCATCAAAGCCATTTGGGTTAACCCCCCTGAAATCCTTTATTCGAGGAATTGCAACATTTATCAAACGGTCAAGGAATTCGTACATGTAATCTCCTCTCAAAGTTACCTTTGCTCCTATTTCCATGCCTTCCCTCAATTTGAAGCCGGCAATGGACTTTCTAGCCCTTGTCTTGACTGCTTTAAGACCGGTTATCTGTGTAAGCTCCGTAACTGCAGAATCGAGAAGTTTCTTGTTCTGAATTGCCTCTCCAACTCCCGTACTTACAACAATCTTTTCGAGTCTGGGAACCTGCATAACAGAGGAATAGTTGAATTCCTCCTTTAACTTACCTATCAGGGTTTCCCGGTAAAGCTTTTTCAATGTTGGTATATACTTCGCTTTTGCCATTATAGTTGCTCTCCACACTTACGACATACTCTTATTTTTTCTTCACCTTCAAATCTTATTCCTATCCTCGTTGGACCACACTTCTTGCAGATAATCATAACATTTGAAATATGAATCGGTGCTTCGATTTCAGTAATCCCGCCTTTCTGGTTCTGCCCCTTGGGTCTCATAGCCTTTTTCACCATATTGACCCCTTCGATGATAACTCTTCCCTTCCTGCGGTCCACGCTCAAGACTCTTCCGCTCTTTCCCTTGTTCTTTCCTGCAATAACCTGCACGGTGTCATTCTTCTTTATCTTGTACTTAATCTTTGGCTTCTTCTTGACCATCATCAATCTCCTATAAAACCTCAGGTGCAAGGGATATTATTTTCATGTAATCCTTTTCCCTCAACTCTCTCGCCACAGGACCGAAAATCCTCTTACCTTTGGGGTTTTTACCCGGATCAATAATAACACAGGCATTGTCGTCAAACCTGATATATGTCCCGTCTGGCCTTCTGTACTCTTTGCTCGTTCTGACAACTACTGCACGTTCAATGGTTCCCTTCTTGATAGGAGCATTTGGCAATGCATCCTTAACGGCCACAACGATTATGTCTCCTATACGTGCATATTTCTTCCTCGTACCACCGAGTACCTTTATGCATTGAACCCGCTTAGCTCCACTGTTGTCTGCAACGTTCAGGTATGTATTCATCTGAATCATAGCGCTCCCCCAATGTATTCACTATTTTGCTCTCTCTACTATCTCGACAAGCCGCCACCGCTTCTCTCTGCTAAGCGGTCTGGATTCAATAATCCTAACAACGTCACCAATGTTACACTGATTCTCAGGATCGTGTGCCTTGACCTTCTTCGTATGCTTAACATACTTCTTGTACAATTTGTGAAGTTTTCTACGTTCAATAGCAACCACAATCGTCTTGTCCATTTTGTTGCTTACCACACGTCCCGTCAGCATTCTTTTATTTGTCTTCTTAACAACAGGATTCTCTTCCACTGTAATCTCCTATCTATGCCTTCCTGATTCCCAATTCATACTCATGTATAATAGTATTGAGCCGAGCTATTTTCCTTCTCAAAGTCCTCTTGAGGAGAGGATTGTCAACATGGCCTATTACCATGTTGAACCTAAGATCCCTGTACTGCTTCTTCAGTTCTTCTCTCTTGTTCAATAACTCAGGATATGTCAAATCATTGAATGAATCTTTCATAGCTCTACCTCAAACCCCTTCTAACGAGGAATTTTGTCTTTATAGGCAACTTGCTACCAGCAAGTCTCATTGCCTCTTCAGCCAGTTTTTCATCTACGCCAGCAATTTCAAACATCACTCTCCCGGGTTTAACCACTGCTACCCAGTATTCAGGATTTCCCTTTCCCTTACCCATCCTCGTTTCTGCCGGTTTCTTTGTATAAGGTTTATCGGGAAATATCCTTATCCAGACCTTTCCACCTCTTTTGATATGCCTTGTCATGGCAACCCTTGCAGCCTCGATCTGTCTGTTTGTAATCCACTTCCTCTCTAAAGCCACCAAACCAAAATCCCCGAAGGATATCTTGTTACCCTTGGTGGCTTTTCCGTACATCCTTCCCCTCTGGGTCTTTCTGTACTTGGTTCTCTTTGGACTCAACATATCAGTTATCTCCTATCTGTCGAGATCGTTCTTCTCTTTCTAAGCAGCTTTCCGGCATCCTCTTTCTTCTCTTTACCGTACAATTCGCCATTGAATACCCACACCTTCACACCAATGGAACCAAATGTGGTAATAGCCTCCGCAAAACCGTAATCTATGTCTGCACGGAAGGTATGTAACGGTATTCTCCCTTCCTTGTACTCCTCTCGTCGTGCCATTTCAGCACCGCCAAGCCTTCCGGCAATCTTTATCTTGATCCCTTCTATTCCTGCCTTCATTGCATTGCTTATGGCCATTTTCATAGCCCGCCTGTAGGATGCCCTCGCCTTAAGCTGCCTTGCAACATTCTCGGCTATGAGCTGGGCGTTTATCTCGGGCCTTTTAATCTCCTTTATCTTCAGCTGAATCTTTTTCCCGGCAATCTTCTGAAGCATTGCACCCAATTTCTCTATATTGGCCCCCTTTGCCCCTATTACGACACCGGGTCTTGCAGTATGAATCACAATGGTCGCCCTCTGGGGGTGTCTTATGATTTCAATATCCGCAATATCAGCACCCTTTGCAAAAGGACCTTCCATAATCGCTTTTCTCAAGCGCAGATCCTCATGTAAAGTTTCAGCGTACTCCTTGGGATCAACATACCACTTGGATTTCCAGGTCTTGTTTATCCCAAGCCTTAAACCTATCGGATTAACCTTCTGTCCCACACCTAACCTCTCTAATGTATTTCATCTAATACCACAAATATGTGGCAAGTTCTCTTTAAAAGCCTGTCTGCTCGACCCCTTGCTCTCGGCCATACCCTCTTCATCGTAGGGCCTTCGTTTACCTGGAGCTCCTTTATGTAGAGCATTTCCTCGTCCAGCTTCTTGTTTGTATAGAGAGCATTGGCAGCGGCAGACTTTATCACCTTTCTCAACAACCTTGCCCCCTTGTGTGGCAAAGTATCAAGAATGGCAACTGCCTCCGTATATGGACGCCTTCTTACGATATCGGCAACCCGGCGTACCTTCGATGCAGATATCCTTAAATATCTTGCATGTGCCCTGTATCCTGTTTTTTCTACCATCGTTCCATCCACCTATCTTCTCGATGCTTTCTTGTCCGAACCTGCATGTCCCCTGAACAATCTCGTAGGAGAGAATTCCCCCAGCTTATGCCCAACAAGATTTTCCGTTATATAAACGGGTATCCATGTCTTTCCGTTGTATACAGAGATGGTGAAACCAACCATCTCCGGTATGATAGTGGAGCATCGGGAATAGGTTTTTATCATTTTCCTCTCCCCGGTTTTGTTCATTTCCACTACTTTTTTGTACAGACTCTTTGCAATAAAAGGACCTTTTTTTACAGATCTTGACACCGCTAGCTCCTATTTCCTTCTCTTTACTATGAATTTATCAGAGAGTTTCCTCTTCTTTCTCGTTTTGTATCCCTTCGTAGGCAAACCTGTCGGTGAAACCGGATGACGCCCGCCGGAAGATTTTCCTTCACCGCCACCATGCGGATGGTCGTGGGGATTCATCGCAACACCTCTCACCTTGGGTCTTCTTCCCAACCACCTGGCCCTTCCAGCCTTACCCAGCGAAACATTCATGTACTCTTCGTTCCCTACCCTTCCGACAGTTGCAAAGCATTTTTTGTAAACCATGCGCATTTCGCCCGACGGAAGTTTGAGGGTGACATAATCTCCTTCTTTGGCAACTATCGAGGCACCGGCACCTGCCGCCCTCACAAGCTGTCCACCCTTTCCGTATTGAAGTTCTACATTGTGTACCGTCATTCCAAGGGGAATCTTTTCCAGGGGTAACGCATTCCCTATTTCGAAAGGTGCATCAGGACCACTTTCCACTTTCATCCCCACAGAGAGGCCTTCCGGTGCAATGATATACCTCTTCTCACCGTCCACATAGTTTATGAGGGCTATATTTGCACTCCTGTTAGGATCGTACTCTATTGCTGCTACCTTTCCCGGTATGCCTATCTTGTCTCTCCTGAAATCTATTATTCTGTAGCGTCTCTTGTGCCCGCTACCCCTTCTCCTCACACTGATTCTTCCGAAGGTATCACGACCTGCCTTCTCACTCTTTCCCCTAACAAGAGATTTTTCGGGTTTCTTCTTCGTCAACTCTTCGAAGGTAAGTCCCGTTTTGAATCTACTTCCTGCCGTTATAGGCTTGAATTTCTTTATACCCATTACCTACTCCTATGCACCCTCAAAGATCTCTATCGTTTCATTTGCCGGAAGCGTGACGATTGCCTTCTTCCACGAGGAAGTATATCCGAGTTTGTACCTTACCCTTTTAGGCTTCCCCTTTACCTTCATAATGTTACACTTTACGGGGTGTACACCAAAAAGCTCATTCAAAGCCTTCATCACCTGAAACTTGTTGGCACGCGCATCCACCTTAAAGGCATACTTGTGTTCTTCTCTAAGAATATTTGTCTTCTCAGTAACAACCGGTTCAATAATCACCTTGTCTGCATCCATCTCTTACCTCACTTCTAAGAAGCGTAAAACTCATTAAGCTTTAACGCAGCACTTTCCGTCACCAGAAGATGCTTGCAATAAAACAGGTCATGGGCTCTGAGCCTGTTATAGGAAAGAAAACCAAGCCAGGGAATATTTCTGCCCGATCTCTTTATAAGCGTATCATCCTCATGAAGAACAAGAACCGTTCGTTCTTCGGGTACAAGATTCTTCAATATGTTGATAAGCTCCTTAGTCTTCCCTTTCTCCACCTTGAAATCTTCAACGATCTTCATCCTCTCCTCTTTCACCTTCAGGGAAAGAATTGATTTCATTGCGAGCCTTTTGATCTTCTTGGGAAGCTTGTAACTGAAATCTCTCGGTTTAGGACCAAATACGGTACCTCCTCCGACCCAGATGGGAGATCGCTTATGACCGGCTCTTGCCCTTCCCGTACCTTTCTGCCTCCACGGTTTGGCACCACTACCCTTCACCTCACTTCTTCCCTTGGTAGAAGCAGTACCAACCCTGGCATTTGCAAGTTCATTCTTAATGGCATGGTATATCGAGCCTTCGCTTATCTCTATGCCGAAAACCTCATCAGACAGTTCAATTTCCCGTTTTTTCTTTCCATCAAGTCCCAAAACCTGCGCTTTCATGTAAACCCTCTATTTCTTCTTTGATTTCATCACAACGACTTTGCCCTTGTTTCTGCCAGGGACAGCCCCCCTTATCAGCAAAACCTGTTTTTCCTTGTCCACCCGTACCAGTTCAAGATTCTGTACAGTGGCACTGGTTCCACCCATTCTCCCCGCCATCTTTGTACCCTTGAGTACCTTTGACGGCCATGCTGCCTGACCAGTCGAACCCCCCGCTCTGTGGAATTTGGAACCATGGGTTTTTCTGCCACCACGGAAACCATGACGTTTCATTACACCCTGATAGCCCTTACCCTTTGTAGTTCCCTTTACATCGACAAAACGAATGCCCTCGAAAAGTTCCACCCCCAGCTTTTCTCCGACAGAAGTATCCTTCTCGAAATCCCTTACCTCCATGAGATACCTCGTCGGTTCAATACCATCGGGAAACTGCCCTGCATAAGGTTTCTTCACCCTGCTCTTTTTCATTGCATGTGCCCCTAGAATAACGGCACTGTAACCATTCTTCTCGATGGTGCGCTGTCCAACCACTACATTGGGTTCAACCTGAACAACGGTAACAGGGGTAAGAATTCCATTTTCATCAAAAATCTGTGTCATTCCAAGCTTTCTTCCAATCAAAGCCAACATAAATCCTTCCTCACTGCTTAATTTCAACATCAACTCCGGCAGGCAATTCAAGTTTCATCAGAGCATCCATAACATCCTTTGTAGGTTCTATAATATCTATGAGCCTTTTATGGGTTCTCATTTCGAACTGTTCCCTCGACTTCTTATTTACATGAGGTGAACGCAAAACGGTAAACTTGTTTATCCTTGTAGGTAAGGGAATCGGTCCCGAAACCTTTGAGCCTGCCTTCAATACCGTTTCAACAATAGATTTAGCGCTCTGATCTATCAACTCAACATCAAAGCCTCGTAATTTGACTCTTATCCTGTCCCCTGTCATTCGATTGCTCCTAAAAATGCTCCTGCACATTCGGCAGGAGCATCATTTATTCAAGTATCTCTGTAACTGCACCGGCACCAACGGTTCTGCCACCTTCACGAATTGCAAATCGCAATCCCTTTTCAATGGCTATTGTCGAAATAAGCTCCACCGTCAGCTCAACAGTATCACCGGGCATTACCATCTGCTTGTCTTCCGGAAGCGTAACAGTGCCCGTTACATCAGTCGTTCTGAAATAGAACTGGGGCCTGTAACCAGTGAAGAAGGGTGAGTGTCTACCACCCTCATCCTTTGTAAGAATATAGACGGTACTCTTGAACTTCTTGTGTGGTGTGATGGAACCGGGCTTTGCAAGGACCTGTCCTCTCTCGACCTCGTTCTTCTCCACACCCCTAAGGAGTGTTCCGATATTGTCACCGGCAAGACCCTCGTCGAGAATCTTGTTGAACATTTCAACGCCAGTTACCACTGTTTTTCTCGTTGGCCTTATACCGACAATTTCAACCTCTTCACCTACCTTGATCTTTCCCCTTTCCACTCTACCGGTAACAACGGTTCCACGACCTGATATGGAGAAAACATCCTCGATCGGCATGAGGAAAGGTTTATCGATGGGCCTCTCGGGAAGAGGAATGTACTCATCCATAACCTTCAAAAGCTCAACAATTGATTTCTGCTTTTCCGGATCATCCGGATTTTCCATAGCCTCCAGTGCCGAACCCTTAACAATCGGTATCTCGTCTCCCGGAAATTCGTACTCTTTCAGCACGTCTCTTATCTCTTCCTCGACAAGTTCTATCAATTCAGGGTCGTCAACCTGATCTATCTTATTGAGATAGACGACAATCGATGGCACACCTACCTGACGAGCAAGAAGTATATGCTCTCTAGTCTGAGGCATTACAGAATCCGGGGCTGAAACAACAAGAATAGCTCCGTCCATCTGCGCGGCACCGGTTATCATGTTCTTTATGTAGTCAGCATGACCCGGGCAATCGACATGCGCATAGTGACGATTTTCCGTCTGATACTCAACATGTCGAGTATTTATGGTAATACCTCTCGTCTTTTCCTCTGGCGCATTATCAATATCCTCGTACTTCATAACCTTGTCGCCAAACTTCTTAGCACAGTACATCGTAATCGCAGCCGTCAGAGTTGTCTTACCATGATCAACATGACCAATAGTTCCCACATTGATGTGTGGCTTGGTCCTTTCAAACTTTGCCTTTGCCATTTTTTCCTCCTTGCTTTGAAACGCTGTTCAAAACATATAACAAATTGTTTTGTTATCTTCAGGCCCGGAAAATATCAATTTCCCCTGACCTTGTTTACTATCTCTTCCTGTACCGATTTTGGGACTGCCTGGTAATGTGAAAATTGCATGGTATGGGTAGCCCTCCCCTTCGTCATCGAGCGAAGAGCCGTAGTGTATCCGAACATCGATCTTAAAGGGACCAATGCCTTGACTACCTTACCACCATACCGATCTTCAATTCCCTCAACCTGTCCCATGCGAGCACTGAAATTGGAGATTACCTCACCGAGAAACTCCTCCGGAGTGCTCACCTCCACGACCATAATCGGTTCCAGGATAGTTGGTTTAGCCTTTGTGAGCCCGTTCTTGTACGCCATGGATGCCGCGACTTTGAAGGCCATTTCACTTGAATCCACCTCGTGATACGATCCGTCAAGAAGGATCGCTCTGAAATCCACCATCGGATACCCGGCAAGAACTCCGTTCTCCATCGATTCCTCGATTCCCTTCTGTACAGCCGGGATATACTCCTTTGGCACCCTTCCGCCGACGACCTTGCTCTCGAAGAGAAAACCTGTACCCGGGGGTAGTGGTTCAAACTGCATGACAACGTGACCGTAATGGCCCCTGCCACCGGACTGCTTTATGAACTTGCCCTCAGCCTTGGCCGACTCCCGTATGGTTTCCCTGTAAGCGACCTCCGGCCTTCCCACGTTTGCCTCCACTTTGAACTCTCTGAACAAACGCTCCACCAGCACCTCCAGGTGAAGTTCACCCATACCGGATATTATCGTTTGTCCCGTTTCCTCATCGTAGCGCACCTTGAATGTCGGATCCTCCTCTGAAAGCTTCTTCAATGCCGCCATCAGTTTGTCGAGGTCCGACTTCGTCTTGGGCTCAATCGCAATAGAGACCACCGGCTCCGGAAATACCATCGACTCGAGTATGATCGGGTGATTTTCATCACATAGAGTGTCACCCGTAGTCGTCTTCTTCAAACCCACGAGCGCTGCAATATCACCGGTATGCACCTCTTTGATCTCCTCCCGGTCGTTAGCATGCATTCTCAAGATTCTCGAAACCCGTTCCCTCCTATCGGCAGTCGAGTTGTACACATAACTGCCTGCATGGAGCGAGCCTGAATAGACTCGAAAGAATGTCAATTTACCGACATAAGGGTCTGTCATTATCTTGAATGCCAATGCAGAGAAGGGTTCGTCATCGCTTGGGTTTCTCTCGATGTAATCACCCGTACTGGGAATTATTCCGGTTATTGCAGGTATATCCACGGGCGAAGGAAGATAATCAACCACAGCATCGAGCAGTAGTTGAATCCCCTTGTTCTTAAACGCCGAACCGCAGAGCACGGGAAATATCTTATTCTTGATAGTTGCCGCCCTCAAGACCTCTTTTATTCTCCCTTCAGAGACGTTGATCCCCTCAAGATACTCCTCCATGAACAGGTCATCCTGTTCGGAGAGCTTCTCCAGCAGCTCAACACGCATCTTTTCGGTAAGATCGATCATATCGGCAGGCACATCCTGTTCTTCGTACTTTGTTCCAAGTCCTTCATCTTTCCAGACAAAAGCTCTCATCTTTACCAGGTCTACAACACCGGCGAAAGAACTTTCCTTTCCAATCGGAATCTGAAGGGGAACAGCATTTGCACCGAGGCGACTCTTCAATTCCTCGACTACCTCGTAGAATCTGGATCCAACCCTGTCCATCTTATTGACGAACACGAGCCTCGGCACCCCGTATTTGTTAGCCTGCTTCCATACGGTCTCACTCTGTGGTTCTACTCCTGCAACAGCACAGAAGACCCCTATTGCACCATCTAAAACTCTCAAAGAACGTTCCACCTCGACCGTGAAATCCACGTGTCCAGGTGTATCAATTATATTGATCTGGTGATCTTTCCAGGAACAGAAAGTAGCAGCGGCTGTGATGGTAATTCCCCGCTCCCTTTCCAGTTCCATCCAGTCCATTTCGGCTTCGCCTTCGTGGACTTCACCAATCTTATGTGTTCTGCCTGTATAGTAGAGGATCCTCTCTGTCGTGGTAGTCTTCCCAGCATCGATGTGGGCCATTATACCAATATTACGGATCCTCTTTAATGGAAATCGCAACTCCATTCTTACGATTTCACCATCTGTAATGAGCGAAGGCCTTATTGGCCTCTGCCATCCTGTGAGTGTCCTCCTTTTTCTTGAAGGTGGCACCGGTGGAATTGTAAGCATCTATAATTTCACCGGCTATCTTTTCACTCATAGAATGACCGCTCCTCTGCCTTGCAAACTGAATCATCCAGCGCATTGCAAGAGCATCTCTCCTGCTTTCTCTTATCTCAACAGGAACCTGATAGGTAGATCCTCCCACACGCCTGGACTTAACCTCGACCACCGGCTTCACATTTTCCAAGGCCTTCAAAAAAACCTCGAGGGGGTCTTTCTTTACTCTCTGTTCGATTATGCCAAAAGCATCGTAGAGTATCTTTCTTGCAATACTCTTTTTCCCCCGCAACATCATTCTTGTAACAAATTTAGCAACCACGGTACTCCTGTAACGAGGATCCGGATCAATCTTTCTCTTCTGAACGACTCTTCTTCTTGGCATATCAAATACCCCTCAAGCCTTAGGTCTCTTCGTTCCATACTTGGAACGGGCCTTTCTTCTGTCTTCCACACCAAGAGTATCCTTGGCGCCACGAATTATATGATACCTCACTCCGGGCAGATCCTTTACCCTTCCGCCTCTTATCAGCACAACTGAGTGTTCCTGAAGGTTGTGCCCTATTCCGGGTATGTAGGCTGTTACCTCTATTCCATTTGTAAGCCTTACCCTTGCAACCTTTCTCAGAGCTGAATTTGGCTTCTTAGGGGTAACTGTCATTACCCTTGTACATACGCCGCGCTTCTGCGGACAGCTCTGCAGAGCCGGAGCCTTGGTTTTCTTTACAATCTTCTTTCTGCCCTTCCTGATGAGCTGATTTATAGTTGGCATTTAATCATGTCTCCACAATAATTTTTCTCTGTATGCGAAACGAAAATCTATCAACAGACTAAAAAAAAGTCAACCCATTTCAGCAAATTTATCCCTGAAATGGATTGAAAATATTCGTATTACAGTTATTTCTGAAATACCAGCTCTTTATACAGGATAAGTCATCCTGTATTCGCCATAAAAGGCTACCCTCCCAGCTAACACATTCAAAGTTAACACATCA
This sequence comes from Spirochaetales bacterium, assembly GCA_027021365.1. Taxonomy (GTDB): domain Bacteria; phylum Spirochaetota; class Spirochaetia; order SZUA-6; family SZUA-6; genus JALUUM01. The sequence goes on along the minus strand of JALUUM010000027.1, from coordinate 247,457 downwards.
CTCCATAAATATCAAGACCCCGAAGGATAAATATTCCTCTAACTACTCCCCTCCTGTAGGAGAGCTTTAAGTTCATTTTCCTTCTGTTTCTCTTCCAGTATCTTGTTTATCGATACATCCAGATCCTGCATATTTTCATCGAACAGCTTAACCCTCTTATACTTCCTTATACCTGTCCCTGCCGGTATCAGATGCCCGATTATGACATTTTCCTTCAGCCCCCTCAGCTTGTCAACGCTTCCCGCAATGGCAGCATTTGTCAATACTCTAGTTGTCTCCTGAAACGAAGCAGCTGAGATGAATGATTCGATATTCAATGAAGCTCTCGTGATACCGAGAAGAAGAGGCTTGCCAACAGCCGGTTCTCCACCCTCTCTCTCCACTCTTCGGTTCTCTTCATGGAACTTGTACCTATCAACCTGCTGACCGTAGATGAAATTGGTATCTCCCACCTCGATGATCTCTACCTTTTTCATCATCTGTCTGATAATGATTCCGATGTGCTTGTCATTGATATTTACTCCCTGCAGCCTGTATACCTCCTGTATTTCATTCACCAGGTAGAATTGTAGAGCATTTTCACCGAGAATATCGAGGATATCATGCGGATCTATGTTTCCGTCGCAGAGCATCTCACCTGCTTCCACCATATCACCGTCTCTTATAAGGAGATGCTTACCGAGAGGAATGAGATGCTTGTATTCTTTTCCAAAGGGATCGGTAACTATTATTATCCTCTTTCCCTTTACAATTCCCCCAAATGAGACCTTACCGCTAACCTTGGCAAGTACTGTCGGATTCTTGGGTCTTCTTGCCTCAAAAAGCTCTCCGACCCTGGGAAGACCCCCGGTTATATCCCTTGTTTTCACACTTTCCTTTAGGAGCTTTGCTAGTATACGTCCAGCCTTTATCTTCTCACCATCTTCCACGTTCAGGTATGCCGAACCAGGCAGATAGTAACCGGCCTTCTCGTTGCCTTCCTCATCCAGTATCACGATTCTCGGTTGAAGTGATTCCAGGGTAAACTCCGTTATCTTTTTCTCGATCTTTCCCGTATCCTCATTTATCTCTTCTTTCAGGGTGGTTCCGAGTACTATGTCTTCGAATCTAACGGTACCATCCACTTCGGAGATTATCGGTTCACTGAAGGGATCGAAGAATGCAATGGTTTCCGAGGGCTGAACTATATCCCCCTCCTTACGAATAAGTTCCGATCCATTACGTATCTCTACCTTCTGCGACTGTGCAACGAGGAGGAGCTTTTTCTCCTTAACCACGACGTAAGCTATCTCGGTAGACTTTATCTCTTTTCCTTCCCGCTTTATTATTCCCTCTCCCTTTATGACTTTCTGGCCATCCTCAACAAGCAACTTGTCCTTGTCTTTCAGTTCTATCGTCTTCAATATCCTGGCTACCTTGATACTTCCCTTTCTCGAGAACAACAGGTTTCCGCTCTCCAGCGGAATCGTATTCCCGGTAATCTCCTGAACTATAACGGGATACTTGAGATAAATCCTGTTCTCCTCGCTTATCTTGGTTGCCGCACCTCCTATGTGGAAGGTTCTCATGGTAAGCTGTGTTCCGGGCTGACCGATACTCTGTGCCGCTACTATACCTACGGCCTCGCCTATATCGACGGTTCTGTTAGTAGCCAGGTTTCTTCCGTAGCACTTCCTGCAGACACCATGCTCAGCTTCGCAGGTAAGAACAGTTCGTATCCTGACACTTTCGACTCCCGCTTCCTCTATCTTTTCTGCAATCTCATCCGTTATCTCTTCATTTACATCGACAATTATCTCTCCTGTTATCGGGTGTTTTACCCTTTCCAGTGTGAACCTTCCGGCAATCCTGTCTTTCAGGGACTCTACTATTTCCTCGCCGTCCTTTATTGCTCTCATCTCTATACCATTTATCGTACCGCAGTCCTCTTCATTTACCACAACGTCCTGAGCGATATCGACAAGCCGCCTTGTAAGATAACCTGCATCCGCAGTCTTCAATGCAGTATCTGCAAGACCCTTTCTTGCTCCGTTGGTCGAAATAAAGAATTCGATAACAGAGAGCCCCTCCTTGAAATTCGAGCGTATCGGGAGCTCAATGATGTCTCCCGAAGGCTTGGCCATAAGGCCCCTCATGCCTGCAAGCTGCCTTATCTGGCTTCTGCTTCCCCTGGCTCCCGAATGAGCCATCATGAAAACGGGGTTGAAACCTCCCCTGTCTTTCTCCAGGGTTTTCATAAGTTCATTTGTAATATTCTCATTTGTCGTACTCCAGACCTCTATAACCCTGTTGTACCTCTCCTCGTGAGTGATATGCCCCTGAAGGTACTGCTCCTGTATCTCTTCAACCTGCTTGTTGGCCTTTTCTATCAGTTTCTTCTTTGCTTCCGGAATTATTATGTCATCCATTCCTATGGTGGCACCAAACTTCGTGGCATACTTGAAACCAAGCTCCTTTATAGTGTCGAGCATTCTCACTGTAACTGCTGGCCCGAATCTCTTGTAACAGTCGGCAATGAGTTTTCGCAGTTCCGTCTCTCCCATCGGTTTGTTTATGAATTCAATCTCTTCCGGAAGTTCCTCATTAAGAATCACTCTTCCCGGAGTGGTTTCCAGCCATTTTCCGTCTATTCTCACTTTGATTTTCGCCTGATAATCCACACTCCTCGTTTCGATGCCCATTAGCACCTCTTCCTTGGAAGAGAAGTACTTCCCCTCTCCCCTGGAACCGGGCTTCACCTTTGTGAGATAGTTGATTCCGAGAACCATATCCTGTGTAGGTATCACAATCGGATTACCATTTGCAGGATTCAACAGGTTTCTCGAAGAGAGTATCAGGGTCCAGCATTCAATCTGAGCTTCCGGTGTAAGGGGAACATGTACCGCCATCTGGTCACCGTCGAAATCGGCATTGAAGGCATGACAGACAAGCGGATGCAGTTTTATTGCCTTTCCTTCAACGAGAACAGGCTCGAAGGCCTGTATTCCCAGACGGTGCAGGGTGGGCGCCCTGTTAAGCATAACGGGATGCTCCTGTACCACATCCTCCAACACTGCCCAGACCTCCGGGGTTTCCTGTTCCACGAGGGTCTTTGCCTTTTTGATATTATAGACTACGTCCTTTTCCACGAGCTTCTTCATTATAAAGGGCTTGAAAAGCTCGAGAGCCATCTTCGTTGGAAGGCCACACTGATGAAGTTTCAATTCCGGTCCAACGACTATTACGGAACGCCCGGAGTAGTCAACCCGCTTACCGAGAAGATTTTGCCTGAAACGACCCTGCTTTCCCTTTAGAAGGTCGGAGAGAGACTTCAAAGGCCGGTTCGAGGCACCCTTGACCACCCTCTTCTTCTTCGAGTTATCGAAGAGAGCATCGACCGCCTCCTGCAGCATTCGTTTCTCATTTCTGATAATGATATCAGGAGCATTAAGGGCGAGAAGCCGTTTCAACCTGTTGTTCCTGTTGATCACCCTCCTGTAGAGATCGTTGAGGTCGGATGTTGCGAATCTTCCCCCGTCCAGCTGAACCATTGGCCTTAATTCGGGAGGAATAACGGGAATAACGTCAAGTATCATCCATTCGGGCTTGTTCCCGGAATCCCTGAAATTCTCAACTATTTCGATTCTTTTGAGAAGCCTCTTGTCCGCCTTTGGACCCTTCTCCATCATCTTCTGCCTTAACTCTGCAGAAAGGGCATCCAGGTCGAGTGATTCCAGAAGGCTCCTTATAGCCTCGGCTCCAATGCCAGCGGTAAAACCGACACCATAGCGTTCCTGAGCCTCCATGTACTCCTCTTCCGTAAGGAGCTGCATCTTTTTAAGGTCCGTATCACCGGGCTCTATTACGATATACTTTTCATAGTAGAGAATCGAACGAAGTGCAGCCACGGAGAGATCCAGAAGGAGACCCATCCTGGAAGGTACCGACCTGTAATACCAGATATGTGAGACCGGTGATGCAAGCTCTATGTGACCCATCCTCTCTCTTCTCACCTTGGGATGGGTGACCTCCACGCCACACCTGTCACATATCACACCCTTGTACCGGATTGATTTGAATTTACCGCAGTAACATTCATATTCCTTGGTAGTACCGAATATTCTTTCACAGAAAAGCCCGTCACGTTCCGGTCTTAAGGTTCTGTAATTTATCGTCTCCGGTTTCTTTACCTCGCCGTATGACCAGGCTCTTATCTGGTCCGGCGAGGCCAGTTTGATCATAATATGATCGAAATCCTGTAAATCCCTCATTCTTTCCTCCTAGAAACGGGTTCCCTGCCTGTTTATCAGCTCTTCATCCCGTTCCGTTAATGGGATCTTCTTTCCCTTTGCATCAAAAATAGTAATATCCAATGCCAGGCCACGGAGCTCCTGAACAAGAACATTGAAAGATTCAGGCAGACCTGCCGCCGTGGTCGGTTCACCCTTTACTATACTCTCGTATATCTTAGCCCTTCCCATCATGTCATCCGATTTGATGGTAAGGAGTTCCTGTAGCGTGTTTGCAGCACCATATGCCTCCAAGGCCCATACTTCCATTTCACCCAGACGCTGGCCACCGAACTGAGCCTTACCACCGAGTGGCTGCTGTGTGACGAGTGAGTAGGGTCCCGTCGAACGGGCGTGCATCTTGTCATCCACGAGGTGGTGAAGCTTTAGCATGTATATATTGCCAACGGTTACCGGATTCTCAAAAGGTTCCCCTGTCTGTCCGTCGTAGAGTGTTATCTTGGAATTGGCAGGAAGACCTGCCTCTTTCAGTTTCTTTTCTATCATCTCGTTCGTTGCGGACTGAAATACGGGAGTAGAATACCATTCATCCAGAACAATGGCTGCCCAACCAAGCTCGGTTTCCAGTATCTGGCCGAGGTTCATCCTGGAGGGAACACCAAGAGGATTCAAAACGAGATCAACAGGCGTACCATCCTCCATGAAGGGCATGTCCTCTTCTGGAAGAACACGTGAGATCACTCCCTTGTTACCATGCCGCCCTGCCATCTTGTCACCTTCCTGAAGCTTCCGCTTCGTGGCTATCAGTACCTTTACCACCTCTTCAACACCGGGGCTCAAATCATCCCCCTCCGATCTCTTCAATCTCTGTACGTCTATCACGGTTCCCTCTATGCCATGAGGAACACGGAGGGAGGTATCGCGAACCTCCTTGGCCTTCTCACCGAATATGGAATTCAAAAGCCTGAATTCCGGTGTGGAGCTGGTTTCACTCTTGGGCGTCACCTTTCCGACAAGAATCGAACCTGATTTCACCTTGGCCCCTACCCTGATTATTCCCTCTTCATCGAGCTGTTCGAAGGCATGTTCATTGGTATTGGGAATGTCCCTTGTTATCTTTTCCGGGCCAAGCTTGGTTTCCCTCACCTCAACCGTGAGTTCCTTTATATGAATGGAAGTGAAGATGTCTTCCTTAACTATCTTCTCCGAAATCAGTATTGCATCCTCGTAGTTGTAACCGTTCCAAGGCATGAAAGCCACCGTGACATTCCTTCCAAGCGCCAGTTCGCCCCTGTAGGTAGCCGGACCGTCTGCAATGACCTCACCCTTCTCCACATGCTGGTCCAGGTCCACCACGGGTTTCTGGTTAAAACAGGTATCCTGGTTCGTTCTGTGAAATTTCAACAGCTGATACTCATCGATATCTTTTTTGTTCTTGGCATCGTCCGGCAGAATCCTGATAACCTCGGAGCTGACATATATCACCTTCCCCGCTCTCTTCGCAGTTACCAGCACCCCCGAATCGTAGGCAGTCTTCGCCTCCATACCTGTCCCAACTCTAGGCGGTTCGGGCTGAAGGAGCGGGACTGCCTGCCGTTGCATGTTGGAACCCATGAGGGCCCTGTTTGCATCGTCGTGTTCCAGGAAGGGGATCAGCGAGGCTGAAACGGATATTACCTGCTTTGGAGACACATCCATGTACTGTATCTCCTCCGGTCTCCTCGTTGTATAATCACCGGCCTTCCTTACCGGTACATGCTCCTCCAGGAAATTACCGTTCTTATCTATCGGGGCATTTGCCTGGGCTATTGTGTACTTTTCTTCATCAATGGCAGAGAGGTACTCTATCTCCCTGGTAGCTTTACCGTTTACAACCTTCCTGTAGGGAGTTTCTAAGAATCCATACTCATTGACACGGGTATAGTTTGCAAGAGAAACTATGAGGCCGATATTCGGCCCTTCCGGTGTTTCTATAGGACACATCCTACCGTAGTGGGTGTAGTGAACGTCCCTCACCTCGAAACCGGCCCTGTCCCTGGAGAGACCACCGGGGCCAAGAGCATTGAGGCGCCTCTTGTGAGTAAGCTCTGAAAGTGGGTTCACCTGATCCATGAACTGTGAGAGCTGACTGGAACCGAAGAATTCTTTTATAGTTGCAACGATCGGTTTTATTGAGATAAGGTCCTGCGGCCTTATAGTATCAATCTCTTTTATCGACATTCGCTCCTTTGCAATTCTCTCCATCCTGGTAAAGGAAATCTTAAGCTGATTTGTTAAGAGTTCCCCCACCGACCTTACCCTTCTGTTACCAAGATGATCTATATCATCGACATTGGCCTCCCCTATATAGACCTTTATCAGGGTAGTCATGGTATTTATGATATCCTCGGGAATCAGGGTATGTTTCTGAACAGGTTCCCTGTAATCGAACTTCTTGTTCAGTTTGTAACGCCCAACCCTTCCCAGGTCGTACCTCCTTGAGGAGAAGAACATCGACTGAAGGTCCTTTTCGGCACTCTCCAGTGTAATTGGTTCGCCTGGTCTTATCACGGAATACACTATGGAAAGGGCATCTTCTTTCGACGGCTCATCCACTTCGGGATTGTCCTTCATTATCTTCATCTCTTCATTTTCGAAACAGTTCAGTATCATGTCGGAATGAAGTGATTCCTCGTGATCCCAGTCTATTATCTCTATCTCTTCTATGCCGGAATGGAGAAGCTCATCGATATCGTGGGGATGAATCTTGTCCCCTGCTCTGTAGAGTTTCTTCTTTTCACCATTTTCCGTTACATATACCGCCTTTGCAAGAACGTTCCCAACTAGTTTCTCTTTCTCGTCCCTCGACTCCTCTACCCGTACCGTCCTGGTCTTGTAGAAGAGGGGAATGATCTTTTCACGGCTGTCATAGCCCAAAGCCCTTAGGAAAACTGTGCCAAGAATCTTCTTCTTCCTGTCTATTTTGGCATATATCAGCTCTTTTTTCTGGTCTATCTCGAATTCCAACCATGAGCCTCTGTAGGGTATGATTCTCGACGAATAGACTCCCTTCTCATCGGAAAAAATAACACCGGGTGACCTGTGAATCTGGCTCACAACGACCCTTTCAGCACCATTTATTATGAAGGTACCCCGCTCCGTCATAAGGGGAATGTCGCCCATGTAGATCTCTTTCTGCCTTATCTCGCCTGTATTGAGGAAAACGAGATTTATCTTTGCCTTCAAAGGAATTGCATAGGAAAGCCCTTTCTTCTTGCACTCAAGCTCTGAGAACTTCAGGTTTTCCTCGTCAAGGGTGTAACCGCCGTACTCGAGCAGCATGTCACCGTTGGGGCTCTCTATGGGAAAGATACTCTGAAACACATCCTCCAGTCCCTGCCTCTTAAGGGGTTCCCCCTTCTTTAGACGTTCTCTCTGAAGAAACCTCTCATACGACGAAAGCTGAATATCGACGAGATTGGGTATCTCCATAACCTCTTCATAGGGCTGACCGTAATAAACCCTTTCTATTTTCTTTGATTTGTCAAGAATCATCATACCCCCCTGACAAATAATAGACCACCGGAAGAAAAATATTCCGGTGGTTCTATGAGTAGATTAAATGTGATTGCTCTTTTCACACTATTGAATTTCAACAACTCCGCCAGCTGACTCAAGTTGTTCTTTGAGTTTGTTAGCCTCATCCTTACTAACATTCTCTTTCAACGGCTTGTTACCCGCCTCTACCAGTTCCTTTGCCTCTTTGAGACCAAGGCCGGTAATGGCCCTTACCTCTTTGATAACGGGTATCTTCTTGCCGTCAGCAAATCCTTTCAATACGACGGTAAACTCCGTCTTCTCTTCTGCAGCCTCTCCGCCACCCTGGGCAGGTGCCGCTGCCACTGCAACCGGTGCGGCTGCTGTTACTCCGAATTTCTCCTCCATAGCCTTAACCAGTTCCGATATCTCGAGAACCGTCATGTTGGAGATCGCTTCGAGAATTTCTTCTTTCGTCAGTGTTGCCATTTTAACTTCTCCTTATTTTTTATTTTACAGCAATAGCATGCAACCGAAGTGAAGACTAATGCTGTAATTAATTTTCTTTCTCCTTCTTTTCGGCTAAAGCCTGCAGAGTCCTGACAAGTTTCAATGTCACGCCGTTCATTGCATAAACGAGGTTCTGAAGAGGTGCATTCATGGTGGACATCAACTGTGCATAGAGGACATCCCTTGGAGGGATCTTGGAAAGTGCCTCTATCTCACTTTCTGAGAATACTCTTCCCTCTACGTATCCGCCCTTTATCTTTAAGGTCGAATCCTTCATGAAACCTGCAAGAACCTTTGCCGCTGTTCCCGCATCATCCTTAACAAGGGTTACTGCCGTAGGGCCAACGAAAAAGGTATTCAAATCAGGCATATCCAGTTCACTGGTTGCCCTTCTTAAGTAGCTGTTCTTAACCACCTTGTAGATAGCATTCGCTTCACGGAGTTTTCCCCTCAGCTCCGTTATCTGTTCCACAGTCAGTCCTCTGAAATCCGAAAATATGAAATCCTTGTACGAAGAGAGGAGTTCTTTTGTTCTATTGACTGCATCTATCTTGTACTGTTGAACCTTCTTTGTACTGCTAACCATTGTTTACCCCCACATCCTTAATTGATACGGTCTTTCGTCGAAACCTTGACTCCCGGGCTCATCGTCGATGAGACTGCTATGCTCTTTATGAACTCACCCTTCACGTCTGCTGGTCTCTTCCGTTTAACCTCTTCCAGAAAGGTCTTGGCATTTTCCATTATCTTTTCATCATCCATCGAAACCTTTCCCACTGCAAGATGAACGACACCGGTCTTATCCGCCCTGAATTCAACCCTTCCCTTTTTAAGCTCGGCAACAGCACCCTTGATGTCGAAGGTGACTGTCTGAGTCTTGGGGTTGGGCATGAGACCTCTTCTTCCGAGAATCGGACCGAGCTTACCCACATCCTTCATCATATCGGGTGTTGCAACGGCTACATCGAAATCGAGCCAGCCCCCCTTTATCTTTTCTATCAAGTCAGTATCACCAACATAGGTAGCCCCGGCCTTTTCAGCTTCTTCTGCCTTTTCACCCTTTGCGAATACGAGAATCTTCTTCTCAGCCCCGAAATGGTTGGGCAGAACCAGCGTATCCCTTATCGAATGCTTGGCCTTGATGTTCAGTTTCATGGCCATTTCGATTGTCTCGTCGAACTTGGCATAGGAGAGTTCCTTCACTATCCTTATCGCCTCGTCGAGGGGATACTGTTTCGTCCTGTCATACTTTGTGAGAGCTTCCCTGTACTTCTTTCCCCTTTTCATGAGAGACCTCCTTCTATAAGGACTCCCATGCTCCTCGCCGTACCTGCAATGATCTTCATCGCACCCTCGATGTCATTGGCATTGAGGTCGGGCATCTTCTGCTCTGCAATTTCTCTAAGTTTTTCCTTGGAAAGGGTTGCAACCTTTGTCTTGTTTGGTTCCGAGGAACCCTTCTCTAAACCGCAGGCACGCTTTATAAGCACTGCAGCAGGAGGTGTCTTGGTGATAAAGGTAAAACTCTTGTCAGCATAGACCGTTATCACTACGGGGATCAGTATCCCCTCCTCCATGTTTTTCGTTCTGTCATTGAACTGCTGTACGAACTGTGGTGCCGAAACACCATGCGGTCCGAGAGCAGGACCAACTGGTGGTGCCGGCGTAGCCTTTCCCGCTGGCACCTGCAGTTTGATAACCGCTTTGACCGTTTTTTTTGCCATTCTTCTACTCCGTATATGGTTTTAACGCTCCACTCATCGGTGAAGCTCCCAATTACTGGCTAAATCTTTTCTACCTGCATGAAGTCGAGCTCAACAGGCGTTGATCGCCCGAAAATCCCCACCATCACCCTGAGCTTTCCCTTCTCCATGTTAACCTCTTCAACACTCCCCGTAAAAGATCCGAAAGGACCGTCTATTATCCTTACCATCTCGCCCACCGAGAAGGTCTGCTTTGGTTTCAGTATCTTTTCCGTCTTTATTTCACCCGATTTTTGAAGTATCGCTTTTGCCTCGTCCTGGGATATGGGCTGAGGCTTCTGATTCCTCGCAGCGCCAACGAAACCGGTAACACCGGGGATATGTCTTATTGTGGAACATATTTCCTTCCATCCCACATCGGGAAGGTCCATCTCAACGAGAATGTAACCTGGAAGGAACTTTTTCGTGGAAACCCTTCTCTTGCCATCACGCACCTCTACCACCTCTTCGGAGGGTACCTTTACATCGAAGACAGTATCTTTGAGAGTTCCCTTATCTATCAATTTTCTTATGTGCTTTTCCACTCTATTCTCGTAGCCGGAATAGGTGTGCACGACGTACCAGGACTTTGCCATATCTTTCCACTATTTCTTAGAAAATGAGATCGATCCCCTTGAACAAGAGGAAATCCACGACACCGAGGGCTATGGCTATGATCGTTATGGAAACGATAACAACCTTAGTCGATGAAATAACCTCTTCCCTGCTTGGCCAGGTTACTTTTTTGAGTTCAGCATAACTTTCCTTGAAAAATTGTATTATTTTTTTCATACTGACTCCTGTTTTACCCCTCTCACAAAAATCAAACAGGCCTTAACAAGCCCGTTTGCCCGTATCTTTCAGGCCAGGCAGGACTCGAACCTGCAACATCCGGTTTTGGAGACCGGCGCTCTAGCCAATTGGAGCTACTGGCCTTTGACCTGCTGGAACTGCCCTCCCCTACTTTACCTTGGTCTCCCTGTGGAGAGTGTGCTTCCTGTCGTAGCGGCAGTACTTCATCAATTCCAGTTTACCCTGAATATTTCTCTTGTTCTTCTTGGTCGTATAGTTCCTTCTGTGACACTCCGTGCATTCCAATGCTATGAGCTCCACACTCTTTCCCTTGGATTTAGCCATTTGTACACACTGCTCCTTGTATGCTTGAAATTTTAGTATAATAAAATTATCAACAAAACGTCAATTAAAACGTCAAATCTTTTATCTTTTCTTTTCTCTAAATCTTTAAGCTAAGCCCCCGACCGGACTTGAACCGGTGACCCCCTCCTTACCATGGAGGTGCTCTACCAACTGAGCTACAGAGGCGATCTATGCATCATTCAAGGGCATAAAAATCTATCAAAAGCCTTTCCTTTAGTCAAGATAAAAAGAAAAATTATTTACCGGGAAGGATTATCGTATTTATTCTTATATCGTACTTATTTGCGTCATTGAAAACCATCTCTTTGGTTACCTTGCCCCTTGGCCTCGGATGGGGAGGTGCATCACCTATAAGAATAATCTCCCGTTCATCCGCCTTCCACTTGTACCCATGAATTCCCGCATACAGCGCCTCATAGACAGCTTCTGGAATATCCCTTCCACCCCTCACGGCGATTCCGTTTATATACCTCTGAATCAGTGTAAGGTTATCGGTAAAGGGAAATGTTTTATAGAGATACTCGTCCATGTAGTCCTTGTAGAATAGCAATCCTACCCTGTATCTCTCGAACTTCGACAGATGTTCCTTAAGGAGTGGGACGATTCTTCTTTTTAGCGGGGGCATGTCATCGTGCATGCTGGCAGTGGTATCCAGAGCAAGAACGAGATCGAGGCTTTTGCCCTTCATAGAATCCAGGACATCGCCGATCTTATCAACCATATCTTCTTTACCCAGAGATTTAACAGCCTCTCCCTTACCTTCCGCCGCTATGCTCCTAAATGCATCCACCGCTTCCTTCATGTACTCGCCCTTCTCCGCATCCCTTATAGGCTCCTGTATCACCCTCAGAACAAAGGGGTTGTCCTTGAAGCCCCCCGAGTAATCGCCATATGGCCTTGAAAAGGCTCTTATATTGAGGAATGTACCGTCTAGAACCTGGAGTTCTCCGTTCCTGCTCCAGGGATAACCATAAATCACTATGTATGGTACGAAGAGGTGAAATGCCTCTCCGAATTTCTTATAACCTTCCGGGGTGGAATCTATGATTGAGTAAAGGCCCTTTTTATTATCGAGGAACTTACCATTAAGCATTCTCTTTTCATCACCGTTTATCCTGTTGTATTTCGGTGCCCTGAGGGCATAAACGGCGTTCTTTTTCCTCGGATCGGCAGTTGACTCGGTAAGCAGTACGGAGGCGATATCACCCCTCCTCCTTATCCATATATGATACCCCCCCTCTATGCTCTGTTCGATATATATGTCATTCTCCGAAATATTAAGATCCAGGGCACCTGAAAACTGTAAAGTATAAAGGATAAGCGGTACGAGAAGTAACTTTTTCACATTCTAATAATCGGATTTATTTCCTGACTCTCTTAATCTTCCGAAGCTCTTTCAGCCGGTTACAGATGTAAGCTTCACCACCGCCGGGAAGGGGATGTCACTCTTTACCTTTCTGAAATTGAGAAAGAAATTGAAATCCTTCACAAAATTGATGATAAAGGTACAGGAATACTCCCACTTTTCAGGAAGATCGAAAATCACGATGTAACCCTTCTCGTCCCTGTACAGCCTTCTCTCCCTTTCCTCTGAAGGAATCACGTACAGTTTCAACTTCCCACAGAAATCTGCCTTCCACTCCTTTAGGACGGGCACACTCTCTTCGGTATAGGTAACATCGAACTTGATATTTTCCACCCGGTAGGTTGCCACGTAACTCTCCATGGCATTGGGCCCCAGTTGGGGGATGCCCCTTCTTGGTGCGGGACTGGTATAGAGGAAGGCATACTCCTCCCCGGCAGACAGGGGCACTGCAAGGAGGAGGAGAAGTGCTGCAGTGGCAAGAATCAATCTATTCAACAGTGACACTCTTGGCAAGGTTTCTCGGCTGGTCGACATTCCTACCCAGCTCGATTGCCGAGAAGTAGGCAAAGAGCTGAAGCGGAACAACCATGAGGTATGGGTAGAAGGCCTCGGCCGTCTCGGGGATGTAGAAGACATCGTCGGCGATATCCTCGATCTCGCCGTCACCCTCCGTGGCGATTGCAATGACCTTGCCGCCCCTTGCCTTTACCTCCTTTACATTGGAAAGTATCTTCTCCTTAAGTGAGTCATTCGGTATCAGAAAGACGCTGGGTGTCTCCTCGTTTATCAGGGCAATGGGCCCGTGTTTTATCTCGGCAGCAGTGTAACCCTCCGCATGGATGTAGGAAATCTCCTTGAGTTTTAGGGCACCCTCCAGTGCAACGGGAAAGTTGAACCCCCGGCCGAGAAAGAGGAAATCCTTGTAGTGGGAGTACTTGCGGGCTATTCTTTCTATCTCGTTTTTCCTGCTCAAGACCTTTTCTATCTTTACGGGAATCGATTGAAGGTTCTCTATGTACCTTGCACCCTCATCGAAGGACATGTTCCTCATTCTGGCAAGGAGGAGCGAAAAGAGGTAGAAGACCGTTATCTGAGAGGAAAAGGCCTTTGTAGAGGCAACGGCGATCTCGGGACCCGAATGTATGTAGACACCTCCATCCGACTCCCTTGCAATGGTTGAACCGACTACGTTACATATACCGAGGACCGTGGCTCCCTTTCTCTGGAGTTCGCGCATGGCATACAGTGTATCTGCCGTTTCTCCGGACTGGGAGACTGCGAAGTACAGGGTGTTTCTTTCAACAACCGGGTTTCTGTAACGCAGCTCCGAGGCTATCTCTGCCTGGGCCGGAACCCTGGCAATGGATTCCAGCAGGTATGCACCGACCATTCCTGCATAGTAGGAGGTCCCTGCGCCAATTATCTTTACACGCTCTATGTTTATCAGGTCCCTGTTTGTAAGGTTGAGGCCCCCAAGGTGAGCAGAGGCTTCAGGATGAAGAATCCTGCCGCTCATGGCTCGCTTTACAGCCTCCGGCTGTTCGAATATCTCCTTCTCCATGAAGTGGGAATACCCCGCCTTCTCTATTTCCTCCAATTCCCAGGAGATGTGCTCCACCTCTTTCTCTATTGGATTCTCACGAAGGTCGGTAGTGGTAAAGCCATCCCTTGTAAGCTTGACAACCTCACCGTCCTCCAGGTAAACGACCTGTTTCGTATGTGCCACTATTGCCGTTACATCGGAGGCTATGAACATTTCATTATCACCTATCCCCAGAACGAGGGGAGAACCGTTTCTCGCCCCGATTATTGTATTCGGCTCATCCACGGAAATACAGACTATCCCGTATGTCCCTTTTAAAAGGCTTACGGCCTCCTTTACCGCATGCTCGAGGCTGCCATCGTAGTATTTTTCAACGAGGTGGGCTATTACCTCCGAATCGGTATCAGACTTGAAAGTATGGCCCTCCTTTAGAAGCACCTCCTTGAGGCTGGAATAGTTTTCTATTATCCCGTTGTGGGCGATTGCTATCTTTCCGGTACAGTCCACATGCGGGTGGGCATTTATATCCGTTACTCCACCGTGGGTTGCCCACCTCGTATGCCCGATGCCATAGAAACCTTTTACCTTCTCCGGAATGGATTTTTTAAGATCCAGTATCTTTCCACGGCGTTTTATCAGCTCGAGCCCCTTGTCGTTGACAATTGCGATACCTGCCGAATCGTATCCCCTGTATTCAAGGCGTTTTAATCCCTCTATAAGCACTTCCTTAACAGGCTTTGGCCCGCAGTATCCTATGATTCCGCACATCTCATTCCCCTTTTTCAATAATCATGATTTTTCTGAGATTTCTCCTTCAACTTTCAATCAAGAGACAAGTTTCTTCCTTAACATATAGTACATTCAAGGAGAATTTACAATGAAACTTTCAATTCTTCATGTACTTCTTGTTGCAACAGAGATGCTTATCTCGTGCATCGTAACGATGGCCATTTCTTCATGTGGCCCAATTGAAAATTTTACAGAGAATCTTACAGATTTAGAGGCTATCGACCTGACACCTCCTATACTTACAGGTTTCACCGTAGTCGATTCAAGCAGTATCGTAATGTCCTTCGATGAGGATGTGAAAATCGAAGCCGGAAAACTGAGGGTAGAGCCTTCGCTTGGGGTAACGGATATAGATATCGAGGGCAATACCATTCGTATATCTACTGGAAGTCAGGAGATGGGAAAGCGGTACTCCATGGTAGGAGAAGTCACGGATTTAAAGGGAAACAGCAATTCATTCATCAAGGATTTCTACGGGCACAACGGTGATCTTCCCGGCCTGCTGATAAACGAGTTCACAACGAGGGGAAGCGGAAGGCACCCCGATTTCGTCGAGCTATTCGTAACGGAAGGAGGCAACATGGGAGGGGTCACGCTGCTCAACGGCACCTTGAGAAACTGGAAGAACAGGCTGATTTTCCCTGCCTTCACCGTGGAGAGGGGAGACTTTATCATAGTCCACTTCAAGCCAAGGGGAAGCGAGGAGGAGAAGAATGAAACTGATCGGAAGGATCAATCCGGAGGATACGATTCTTCACCGAAAGCATTCGACTTCTGGGTAGAAGATGGCAGTGGCCTCTCAGGAAACAACGGTGTCTTGAGCCTCTATGAGAGCCCGGAAGGAATTCTGATGGACGGTGTTATCTACAGTAACAGGACATCTGATTCCGATTCCAGGTACGGAGGATTCGGTCTTGCGGCTACCCTGGAAAGAGCGACAGAATTGGCAGAATCAGGCGGGTGGTACTATTCTGGTGACTCTGTCGCTCCCGAGGATGCGGTCAATCCCGAGGGTTCGACAGGGACCCGTTCCATCTGCAGGGACAGAAATTCCGCCGATACGGACAGACGGGAAGACTGGCACATAGTACCGACCAGAGGCGCCACTCCCGGAACTGTCAACAGGGACGATCGATACTCAAGATAGGCTTTTAAGGGGTAATGGGGGTAAATCCTTTAGAGAACTTCCTTTATCATCGATTCTATGACGTATTTCGGAACGGCACCTATCTGTTTCTTTACGATCTGGCCATTCTTGAAAACCAGCAATGTCGGAATACTCACGATACTGTACTGGGATGCAATCTCTCCCTCTTCATCCACATTTATCTTTGCCACCTTGATTTTTCCCTGGTAGGTATTGGCCAATTCTTCCAGAATAGGCTCTACCATTCTGCACGGAACACACCACTCCGCCCAGAAATCCGCTATCACAGGTACATCCGATTCCAAGACTTCCTGCTTGAAATTATCATTGGTTACAACTACTTCGTTAGACATAAAACCTCCGGTATCATTTCATTCTTTTCAGTTCTTTCAGTCTGAAATCAGCAATTATCCCATTCACAAAGTCTATGATTTTATCGAGATCATCCTTCTTGAACGATTCGATATCCTCGTAACTCTTCTGTACGACCTCCAGAATATCTGCCAGGTCGTGCAGAAAAAAAGCAACCTCAAGTATATATTCTTTTTCCTCTCTGTCAATAGCATGATAGTCCCTGGGGAAAGCTTTCAGCAGGGTTAAGTATCTTTCCAACCTCTGGGGAACACCGGCATCCGTAAGGCTGCTCAAGTAGCGCAGCTGGGATTCGAGGTTTACCATCTGCAGCGAGTTCATTGAATAGGGTGTGTTACGAAGCACCACGGCAAGTGCGCCCCAGTACTTGGTATCCAGCTCGTTCAATGCTCCTAAAAGCCTTCTCACCTCTTCATTTGCATCACCATGTATGGGAATATCCTCATACTTCTGGATTCGTCTCCTGTTTTCCTCTACCACCCTGTCTGCAATGCTCTTTTTCTTCCTGGTGACTTTCTTGAAGGGCACGCTCAAAACCTTCTTCTCTTCCTTTGCGATAAGCTCCTCTATAACGCTTATCTCTGCCAGGAGAAATGAGGATATATCCGCCTTTGACCTTAGGGCATTAAGGTATCTCTCCTCGAATGCCCCTTTGAGGGTCTTCGGCTTGAAGTACTTGTATATGTACTCGTCGTAACGCTTTCTTATCTTTTCGACTACCTCGGTTATCTCTGTTGGTGTAAGCTTCTTGATATCCATACTTTTATTGCATTATACTATGATAAATTATTCAATTTCAAGTTATCATAGTAATATAAAGACCATGTAAAAAAGGGGTGCCTTATCGGTACCCCTTTTTCTTTCACTCGCAATTGCGACATTACCATGGCATATTCACATTATCAACCGGTTATCAACCAGCCTCCGCTGCAATCTCCGGTACGGGAGCAACCTCTTCCAAGGGTGTTTCAGCCTCCCTGCCTGTGTCCGTGTCTGTATCTTTCTCTCGCTCTTCCTCCTCTATCGAAGTACTCTTGAACTGTGGCTTGAATTCCACGTGTTCTGCCAGGATGAAAACCTTCGACCTCGACTTGCCATCGGTTCCTACCCACCTGTCCTGCTTTAGCCTTCCTGTTACCCTGACGCCCCTTCCCTTCTTCAGGTATTCCCCGCATACCTCGGCAAGCCTCGACCATGCCGTTACATCGAAGTAAGAAACCTCTCTCTGGAAGTCCTCCCCCTGCTTGTAGAACCTGTTGGAAGCAACGCTGAAACTGCAAACAGCCGTTCCCTTCGGTGAATAACCGACTTCCGGATCTCTTACCAGGTTACCTTCAATAAGTACCGAATTTAGATGATTCATAAAACGCCTCCTGTAAATATTTTAAGACCCCAAACCGGGACCCATTCAGATACTTATGAAGGCAAAACATTTCATTTTGATTGTTACCGCTCGCGATTTTTTATTGCTAAAATACGGAATTTCTGCTTCTGGAAATAAAAATTGAAAAAAAAAGCGCACCCATATGTGGGTGCGCCTGTTTAATTAAGAGCTTCAAACAATAATTTAATAAGAAATTGTTGCAGATACTTCTACATCACCTTTATCCGTTGTGATATCACTTCCGCTTGTCCAATCCACCTTGAATACCGTGTTTTCTACAAGTTTTGAAGCTTCAACTCCAAGCTGAAGTTGCAGGGTACCAGCAGCTGTGCCATTGTTGTAGTATGTAACATTTGCATATGGTTTGAAACCAGAATCGAGTGAATAAGAGAGAGCTGTCTTTGAAGCAAAATCAAGAGCTGTCAGCACTGAATAAAGCTCAAAAGTTTCGGAAAGTGAAAGATTTTCTACTGCTTTTACTGAGAGCACAGTCTGTACTTCCAAATCATCAGCTCCATAGTAACCTGTTACGCTCAAATCTGCAGGATCTGTTGTAACACCTATGCCAAAAGATGCATCGTAGGCAAATGTTCCACCATTGGGTAAACTACCATCCAGAGCAGCCCATACGCTAAGCATATCCGTAGGTGCTACTGTCAGTTTGCTTGACAGAATAAAATCTGCTGCAGAGAAAACTCCGTAAGCGGCTTTGAAATTGACAGAGAGCATATCCACGGGTGTTAATGTTAGAATTGCTCCAGCACTATAGTCATTAGAAGTATTTGCAGGTGTTGTCGAAGCTGCGGTTACAATATGCCATGATGGTACAACACCTGAACTATCATCCATTGACCATGTACCATCACCATTATCAGTATTGGCCCAACCATAAACAGCATCCGTGCTTGATGAATCCCAATCATTATTCGAGGTCAATATCAATGCTAGAGAAGCCATATCCATTGAATAGGTAAGCGTTACTCCACCGGTATATCCGCTAAGATCCGGATCTACTGCGTCTGCTAGCGTAGGCGAACTTTCTCCATTAGCTACATCAGAAATACTCATAAAAGGCGAAGCCTGTCCAATTGCATAGCTTGGAACACCATAGATCGTAAGATCCAAAGCATCTGTAAGGATCAACTTTGCGGTTACACTTGGTGCTGATACAGATACTCCATCTTCCGTAATCTTAATATCGGAAAGACCAAGTGAAATAGAACCGTAAGGAACATTGCCTTTGTTTGACATAGTCGCTCCCGTAACCAGTGGTACAGTAACTGTTGCTGATGCGGAGTTCTGAAAACCAGTTGCCTGATTTTCAAGATCAATACCCCAGGTTACTGATGCACTTCCTGTTAGTGTTGCTGCTACCGGATCACCTGCGAAAACAAATCCTGCAATCAGTAACACCATTGCAAGTACAAGTGTAAGTTTTTTCATAAACTTCCTCCTGTTTTAGTTTGGGGTTAATCAGGCCAACGACCCGATGCTGAACCACCCCTTTTTATACTAGTTTGAATAATTATAGTCACCTCTTTCAATTACTGTCAAGTGATTTTTATTATGTATGAAAAATTAAATACTACCATTTATCTCAGTCAAGCCTCCTGAAAAAACAACTCCTGTTGCCGGTATGACATGCCGGGCCGTATGGTTTCACCCTGTATAACAGTGTATCCTCATCGCAATCCACCCATATCTCCCTAATCTCCTGGAGGTTACCCGAGGTTTCACCTTTTTTCCATAACTTCTTTCGTGATCTGGAATAATAATGCGCATAACCTGTTTCTGACGTTTTTTCAACCGCTTCCCTATTTGCATATCCGAGCATCAAGACCTCACCGGAATCCGCATCCTGTACTATAACAGGTATCAAGCCCCCTCCCTTTTCAAAGTCAAGGTCTCTTATTTCCATCGACAATCCTCTTTTCCCACTTTAAAACAAATGAATAATAATTTTTTGATATAACCTGTGTCAAGCTTTCTCCGGTTGTTTCTTCTTGCTACTTCAACCATTGGGGAACTTCTATTGTCTCCTATCTAACGTTGCAAAGTACGAGTAAAACCGGTAGAATAGCCTGATAATGCAGTATGAAGTTGAAAAGAAGGTAACCGGAGACTGGATTGACCTCCGTGAAGCATCGAGAGATATATATTCTCTGCTCGATTATTTGAAGATTCCCATCCCTGAAATCTCCAGACAGGCAGAATCGATAAAATCCTCTGTTGAGGAAGACTTGATAGAGTACAAGAGAGCATCCCTCCTTCCCATATTCCTTGCCCTGGAGAATATGAAATATCAGTCCCTCAATACCGAGGAGATGTTCAGGCAGGAGAAGAACAGTGAATCCCTCCTGCTGGTAATAATGGTACAGAGACTTCTCTGCATGGGGGTTATTCAACCATCAGCACTAAGGCAAAGGGCCGAGCAGAAACTTGTGAGCGAAGATGTCAATACCATTATTGCCATCATAAGAAAGAGGCTCGAGCAAAACCCTTCGGAAAAAAGCAACCCGGCGGTGAAGAAAATCCTCCTTCAGGTGAGTCTCTACCAGAAAGAACACGAAAAACTGAAGGAACTATTTCCGAAGATAAAATTGGATAAGATGGCTTCGTATCTCTCCAATTTCGTACAAACCTTTGATACGATATTCGACAGCATAAGGAAGAATTATTCCGAACTACTAGTCGAAGAAGCCAAAAAGAACAGGCGAATCGAAGATCTTCCCCTGCTAGTCTCCCTGCCGATAAAGAAAATGGCAGCTTTCTATGAAAAGCAGGCCAAAGAAATATCCAGGATACGTTCCACACTTGCCTTCGCCAGAGCAGAGAGGTACAGAACCAGGGAACCACTGGTTGCTCTATACAATGACAAGAAGAGGATACTCGATACCATTGAATCTGAAGCAAGATTCTATCGTGAAATATGTGAGGAACACCCCGTTCTCAAGCAAGAAAACTGTACAAAGAGATTGAGCAGGGAAATGAGGGACGAAATTGTTATAATTTTAAACAGAATAATCAAATCCGGAAGTTAAATCTGTATAACCAGACATACTTTCACTACAATTAGAGAAGCTCTTCATTTAGAGAAACTCTTCTTTTCCTCTACGCTCTATATCACTAACCAGGTTCTTTATCCGTTGTGATTCACCTCTCTTACAGAGGAGCAGTACATTTCCCCTCTGTACGACTATCATATCTCTTATGCCAACAAGGGCAACTGGCATATCAGATAGAACGTAGTTGTTATCCGAATTGACAGAAAAGATGGTGTCTTCACCTCTCTCCTTTCCCTCGAATATCCTAGCCACTTCGTCCCAGCTCCCGACATCACTCCAATCGAAAGATGCAGGCACCATGGCAGCCCTCTCTGTTTTTTCCATAACGGCATAGTCTATGGAGAGAGAAGGCACCTTTTCGTAAATATCGTAGAGTTCCGTATCAGCTTTTTCAGGGGAAATTCCTTCAAAGGTATACCGCGCTATTGCATCGTATATCCCAGGCTCAAATTTTTCAAGCTCAGCCTGCATCGTATCTACCGGGAATGTAAATATACCTGAGTTCCAGTAGAACCTTCCCGCCCTTACATACTCTTTTGCCTTTTCCTCATCGGGCTTTTCATGAAACTTATGTACCACAAAACCATCAAGAAAGGGATCCGCCACCTCGATGTACCCATAGCCCGTTTCCGGCCTTAACGGTTTAAGACCAAATGTCACAAGTTTTCCCGCTGATGCCAGGTTAGAGGCTTTTTCCACGTCCTCCCTGAAAACTTCGAGATTTTCAATCATGTGATCGGCAGGAAGGACAATCACCGTTCTATCTGATTTCTTTATATCGGCATATCTATGTTCCAGGAATCTGCATGCCAGGGCAATGGCAGGAGCAGTATTTCTCGCTGCAGGTTCACTCAATACAAGAATCCTCTCTGATACGTCTTTCCCCAATCCTTTTTCTTTTACACAGGCCTGTATTTCTCTCGAGATTCCCTCTGCATGATCTATGTGGGTGACAACCAGGATCAACCCTCTTACCTCCAGGGAGAGTGCTCTTTCCAGGGCGTGATGAAAGAGACTCTTGCCAGTCCCCAAATCGAGAAACTGTTTTGGTCTTTTTCGCCTGGAGGCAGGCCAGAGTCTCGTACCGGATCCGCCTGCCAGAATTACTACATCTTCAACCATAAAGGTATACTAACCTTCTCACAGCATCTTGTTCAACAAAAATTATTCTTGATTTTTTCATTTTATTAATCAATTATATAGGGATGAAACTCACATTCTGGGGTGTCAGGGGTTCCATACCTGTACCTGGGAAGGAAACTGTAAAGTACGGGGGTAATACCTCCTGTTACTCTGTCGAAATGGGGAACCATTTCGTAATCCTCGATGCAGGTTCCGGTATCAGAAACCTTGGCAAGTCAGTCGACAGGAATGTCTTTATCATCATTTTCTCACATCTTCATCACGATCATCATCAGGGACTCCCCTTCTTCAAATGGATGTACTCATCCGACAGGTTGATAAACATGTACTCACCTCTGAGGATGAATCGTTCGCTTACCAGCATCCTCAAAACGGAACTATTCGATTCACCGCTGTTTCCTGTTCTTTTGAATGACACGAAGAGCAAGAAAAAAATAGAAGAGATAAGCTCTACCGAAACGATAAGGCTTCTCGATATCAAGAATAAAAAAGAGCTTAAATCGTCACTTGGAGAAGAATACGAAGAGATCGAGAAGCTGTATCCGGTTCTGGAAAATATTCACGTGAAGAGACACTTTTCCGTACCAAGGTTGAAGGGAGAGACAGGAATAATAGAGGTCTGTGAAAATCTCTCACATCCTCAGAATGGTACCTTATTCTACAGGATAACGGAACATCAAACTGGAAAACGGATAGTCTATGCAACAGACACCGAGCCATACAAGGGTGGAGACAACAATCTTATACACTTTGCCAAAGGCGCTGACATACTGATACATGACTCTCAGTTTACCGAAAAACAGTACTACTCAAAGGGATTCATCGTACAGGGTTTTGGCCATTCCGACTGCAAGAGTGCGGTAGAGACCGGCATAGCGGCGGGTGTCAGGCACCTGGTATTAACGCATTTCGATCCTAACAACGACGATGCAACAGTTGAGCAAATGGAAGAGGATGCAAGGAAATATGTGAAAGAACTCGGCAGTTCGATGAAAGTGACAGCGGCAACGGAAGGTGAATCCATCGTCATATAAAGGTTGTATCAATGTTCAGTCGGAAGGTGAGTCATCGGCGTACTCTATGCCGACAAGGCGCAGGTGGTTGTCCCTATAGACATGCTTGAATCTGAAGTTCTTTCTCCTCGTAACAAAAACCAATTCTCCCTCATCGAGAAAAAAATCATCCATCTCCCTTTCTATGTCCACTGAATAGTATTTTGTGAGGTATTTCAGCAGGAGATCGAGGTTTATCTGTTCGAAATGCTGAACCAACCTGTTGTATGTCTCTATTTTACCGGTTCTTTCCAGGTAAAACATCTTTTGCGCCATGAAGAATATGATGTGATCCCTTGTGTTGTTCATCATTCTTATAATCGACTCAAAGAGCCATTTCTTTAAAAACTAAAATTATTTAGCCACCCGATTATATTGACCCTATTCCATGGAGGGACTATGATAATCATCAAATTTCAATTTGCTAGAGGAGCGTATATATGGCAAAGGGCTTCACACTCTCTATATACCCATGGGTTTATCTTGCAAAGTATACTTCAGAGGGAAAATGGCAGGAGGATTATGTAGAAAAACCTCACCTCTCCCCGGAAGAGGAGGCTAATCTTCCCGAGGAGACAAGAAACCAGCTAGTGGGCCAGAGGAACAGTTTCAAGGAACTCCCACTGGTAAACTATACAACACAGTACGGAATGGGCTGTTTTGAAGGTTTGAAAGCCTTTCCACAGAAGGATGGTTCCCTTAAATTGTTCAGGCCAGAAGAGAACGGAAAGAGGATGCACAGCTCGATGAAGGGCCTAATGATGCCTGCATTTCCTCCCGAACTTTTCGTCCAAGCGGTCAAGAATGTGGTAGCCAAGAACAGTGCTTTGGGATTCACACCTGCCTACGATTCTGAATGGGAAAAAGACAATTTCATATATGCACATTCGGTCTATGTAAGGCCCTTTACCTACACTGAACCTGGAATAGGTGTAAATATCAGTCACAATCCCTGGGTTGTCATTATTTCTACGGGGGTAGGCTCCTACTTCTCTGTCGGAACTTCCAAAGCTATCATCTCCAAAAGGATACGTGCAAACCCCGGCGGTACCGGATGGATAAAGTGCAATGCAAATTACGTAACAAGTGCATTGGCAAAAAAGGAGGCCGAAGCCAACGGATACATGGAGGCGATTTTCCTCGATGCCAAAGAACATAAATACTTCGAAGAGGGTTCATCCTGTAATATATTCTTCGTGCTTAAAAACGATACCGTCGTAACACCAGCCCTGGAGGATACGATACTTCCCGGCATCACAAGAAAATCCGTCTTGCAGATAGCAAGGGACAGGGGATTAAAAACGGAGGAGAGAAAGATATCCGTTGAAGAGGCTTTTTCCGAAGCAAAGGAGGTCTTCGTAACAGGTACGGCAGCGGGGGTTACATATATCGAATCTATTACCATGGATGATAAGACCGTTACCTTTGGAAATGGCAAAATGGGTGAACTAACGAGGTATTTTCTAAAAACCTTGAAGGGAATTCAATACGGAGCCATTGAAGACAAGTACGGATGGATGGTTCCCTGCGAGTAGCCTCTCGTATATTCGATCAAAAAGAAATTGCTTTCATGTCCTTCTGGATTCTGCGGTAGATCTGTGGCTCGAAACCAGTCTGGGGATGAAGTATCCCGTTCATGTTTAGGTGGGCGAGGTTCTTGGTAAGGGTCCTCCTCATTGTAACGGGATTTCTGGTAAGTACATCATAGAATTCAGAAGCTCTGGTGAGGTCTACCAAAGCCTGTGAAAACTTTTTTCTATCTCCGGTCCTCTGTGACAGCTTGTAAATCGTAACACCTATGTTATTGTACACTCTAACGAGATACTCTATGAGATTCCTGTGTTTGGGGTTGCTCTCGATATTGATGTATCTTATCGATTCACGCCTTGCCTCCAGCTGTTCAAGTAGCTGGAGATAGTACCCCTGGGAAGCAGAATAATCCTCCCGAAAATACAATGTATTGGCCATTGCATACATGGAGTTCCAGTTATTTGGGAATTCTGTGACGACCTTTGCAAACTCCAGGAGAGAATTCCTGTAATCTCCTTTCATGTAACGTATGTAGCCAACCTTGTAGTTCAGCTCTATGCTGTTAAGGCCATTTTGTCTTGCCTTGGAGAACATCGAGAGGGCTGTATCGAGGTCGTTATCTATATAATACGAGATGTTACCAAGATGCTCATACACATTGCCAAAGAGCTTCTGCGGTTTCAGTATTTTCCTCGATACGGCCCTCTCGAGTATTTTAAGAGCATTCCTGAAATTTCTCTCTGCCGTTATAACCTCTTTTTCATTGTAGTACAATTCTCCCAACCTGTCATACGATGCAATAAGCATTTTCAGATACTCAGGTGATAGCGATTCTTTCCCTTCTAGCAGTTTTATCGTATAGTTCAAAGCCTTTTTCTCTTCCCCAATTTCTTTTATCTTCCCATAATATCTGGACAGTTGATAGTGTACATCGGGAAGTGTAAGGTTGGATTTCATTGCCCTGGAAAGAATATCCGATACATGCTCTAGCTTGTTCTTGTCTATAAAGTAACCGGCAAGCTCGGCATATACCTTGGCATCAACCTTTGCATTCTTATCCTCCTCCAGTGCAAGAAAGAGCTTCTCAGATTCTCCATATTGATTGGTTCTGATGAAATATTTCAACATCCTGAAGAGTACCTCTCTCTTCTCCCCGTACCTGTCCAGGATCGTTGCATACGAAAAACGGGCTTTTTCGTACTTCGACGGGTCCTCTCGTGCCCATTCCAGATAGTTGTCACCCTGAGCCAGAAGAGCATCGTAATCATACATATCCCTGTCGAGGAGGACCTTCAGGAGTCTATCTGCCTTCTCATAATTTGCCATGTAACGGGATTCGAGCCTTGCATAATCGAGTATCCCCTTTCTGTCACCCGGAAAAGACTCGAGAAGTTCGTCATACTTTTTTTCGGCCAGGAGAAACTGCCGTTTTTCAGTAAAACCATCTGCATATTTATAGTACCATGGTTTCATATCCCAAATCTTCTTTGCCTTCTCGAAATAGCTGTTTGCACTCTCATACCTGTTCGCCTCGAGTCTGTTGTAGCCCTGCTTGTAGAGATTTATCGCATGGAGGGGGCTGTAGATGAATCTGTAAGTGAGAAAAGAAAAGAGCCCAAGGACGATGAGAGTCAGAAATACACTCGTTGCCACGGGCAGAATATTTTCCCTCAAGGCATAGGCGAATGTTCGTTTTTCTCTCTCGAAGGCAATTCCTGCTCTTTTCTCGTAAGCTTTCGGTATCCTTATCCGTTTTCCGGTTACCTTTGAAACATATGCTGCTATCTCATGGGGAGAAGCCCCTCCGGTAAGCAAATCCAACAACCCCTTGAGCTTGGCCCCTTTTATCTCCTCATTTGCTATGAGCTCCTCTATTCTTATCTTAAGATTGATAGGAAGTATCGTTAGGGTCTTCTTAAGGATTTCAAACTGTTCATCGGTAAGTTCTATCTCTTCCGGTGTTACCGCCTCTTCCGGGGCAACTTCTTCTAAGGGAACAAAGGCTTCTTCTGCCTTCTCCTCTTTTTTCTCCTCTTCGAATTCACCGAACTCGGGAAGTGCAAATTCATCCAGAACAAATTCTTCCTCCCCTTCAAAGGGAACCTCCTCGCCTTCCTCTCCACCCACTTTTTCTTCCTCAGCAGGAGGTGCTTCCTCAGGTGTAGGTTTTCCTTCTTCCTCGAATCCTGCAAAGGCCGTTTCTTCAGACAACCCTTCAAAGCCTGCCTCAGTGGTTTCTTCTGTTACACCTTCCACTTCCTCTTCACTGAAAGTGGGTTCCTCGAATGAGAAATCCTCCGGTATCTCTATCTGGTCTATGCTTTCTATCTCTTCGGACTCTTCAGGCGCTTCCGGAAATGCAGCTTTTTCCTCCGGATGCTCTTCCTCTGATTTCGGCGCTTCCCGTGTCTCCATCTCTCCTTCTTCAGGGATTTCCGGTTCTTCCTCGAATTCCAGTCCTTCAAGTGCTTCAAAACCCTCCGGTTCGCCCGGTGTTATTTCACCTTCTTCCGAAAGAGCCTCTTCCGAAGGAGCCTCTTCTAAAGTAACTTCCTCCAAAGGAGGTCCTTCCGTTTCTTCCTCAGCCTTTCCTTCAACCCCTCCTTCCTCAGCCTCCTCTTCCGGAAAAACCGGAATTTCGAATTCCTCCTCAGCCCTTTCCTCTGCTGCTGCTTCTTCTGCCGTCTCTTCCGCTTCCGGCAATCCAGCCTCTCCTTCTGTTCCGGCTTCCGCTGCAGGGGCTTCACCACCGGGAGTAGCTTCGACTTCAGGAGCTTCTTCGCCAAATAGTGATTCGAGGTCGAGCTCGGGGAGTTCCGATTCAAGAATGCTCTCTTCTGAAGGGCCAGCTTCCTCACCGGCAAGAGTCTCTTCCTCGCTTTCTGCCGGAGCTTCTCCTTCACCTGCCTCGGGTTCTCTTTCTCCTTCCACTTCACCCCGGCCTGCCTCCGTTCCCAAGCCCTCTGCCTCTTCAGGCTTCTCCCCTTCTGTTCCCTCTAGCAACTCACTCAAGTCTGCGAGGAGTTCTTCGGCCCCTATGGTAGGTTCTTCTATCTCTTCACCGCGCTCTTTAAGTATTTCAGGCTCATTGCCAAGAGAATTCAGCGTTAACTTGAACCTTTCGATGTCTTCTACCTTTGGCATACTTTCTTCCTATCACAAGTTTCGGTATAGAGCAAGGTCAGGATAAGAATACCTTTAAGTTACAATACGTGAATACCGATTTTTTTAACTGAAACGTATCCATGATTGCACAAAGAAAAAGATTCATATTAAGTATACTCATAATCTCTACTGTCACTATCACCCCCACTATGCTCTGGCCCTTGAACAGCCTGCTTACAGACCTCACCGTTCAGTCGATTAAAGAAGCAAGACCACCTGAAATACTGATAGATTCCGTAATATTTACGTACAAGTCTCCTGAACCCGTAAGATACGTGGGAGCGAGGTTTGAACATGAAGATTACAGGATACTCCACCTATACCAGAGAAACAGAAATGGGGTATTCGTACTGGTGTATCCGCTACCGGATGGAATCAAAAAAATAAAGTACAGAATAGTAGCGGACGGAGTATGGATGCCGGACCCCACTAATAAAACCAGAGAACAGGACAGATACGGAACTGAATTCTCGGTAGTGGAATTGAAGAGAGCCTTTCAGCGATTTACAGGTAATCCGACAGTAAGAGATGACGGCACGGTGACATTCAAATTGAAGACAAACCCTGGAAAGATAGTAACACTTACAGGAGACTTCAATATGTGGGACCCATTCCTGACAAGAATGCGAGAAACCGAACCCGGCCTGTACCAGGTTACGATAAGGGTTCTTCCGGGAAGACATTACTATTACTATATTGTAAACGGTGATAAGCTGCTGGATCCTCTGAACACCGACCTTAGAACAGATTATGAGGGTTTTTCAGTCTCTTCCTTCCTCGTTCCCCAACCCAAACGGGTTTCCGTATCTGTCCTTGAAGGCAATTGATTCCAGAGGTTTCCTCTTCTTTCCCGGAATTCTCACTTTCGATGTTCGCAAATCCTTCAACGGGTAACCGAGGGTAATCAAGGAGGCTACTTTCAGGTTTGCTGGAATTGAAAGTATCTTCTTTATCTCCTTTTCATTGAACCATCCTATCCAGCAACTCCCTATACCAAGTTCCCATGCTCTGAGAATGAGGTGCTCTCCGCTTATTCCGGCATCGATAAATGCATAGGGTATCCCTTTTATGAACTCCCCGGCTCTCACATAATTCATGCTGATATCAATACAGAGGACGATGATAACGGGAGCCTCCCTTGCAAACCTGTTGGGAACGACACCGCCGAGGCCAAAGCTGCATATCCTGTCTCTTAATTCTCGCTCACGCACAACTATGTAACGCCATGGTTGCCTGTTGGATGCAGAAGGGGCAAGTCGTGCGGCTTCCAGAATCGAAAGAATATCACTGTCGCCAATATCTCTTTCAGGATCATATCTGCGTACACTGAAACGGGTGCTAACCAGTTTCATGAAGGGGGAATCAAAGAGAGAATCACCCGTATCTCCCGCTGACAGTTTACTCATCTGATTCTATGGCACTTTCAAGTGTTTTCCATGGAAGAATCGCACACTTCACTCTGGTGGGAAAAGAGGCAACTCCGGCCAAAGCGGCAAGATCACCGAGAGAAGCCCTCTCATTCGGGGGAAGTTCTCCCCTTACAAGTTTCTCTATCTTGTCGAGAAGCTCTTCGAACTCCTTGACAGTCTTTCCCTTTGCCATTTCCGTCATCATCGAGGCTGACGCCTTGGATATGGAACAGCCCATGCCATGAAACCTTATATCGCTTATTCTGTCGCCATCCAGCCTGATCTCTATATCAAAGGCATCTCCGCAAATGGGATTTGCACCGTGTGATTTCCTGTCTGCATGATCCAGCGCACCATAGTTATGAGGATGTGTAGCATGCGTAAGGATCACTTCCCTGTAAAGGTCGCTCAACTCCATTTTCCAAAGACCTCCGTAACCTTCTTAAGTCCATTGTACAGGCTTTCAATATCACTTTCAATGTTGTAGATATGAAAACTGGCCCTTGCAGTGGCAGGAACTCCCAGTCTTTCCATTAGCGGTTGTGCACAGTGATGGCCCGTTCTGATTGCAACACCATATGAATCGAGGATGGTACCCACATCATGTGCATGTATGTCCCCCACATTAAAGGAAACCACCCCTCCCGGCGAACTATCATCCGAACCAAACAGCCTTACTCCCTCTATCTCGGAGATGCGTCTCCTCGTCTCGAGTGCAAGCCTCTCCCCATGCTCCCTGATTCTTTCCATTCCGATTGTTTCAAGGTAATCGACCGCTGCACCGAGTCCGACAATGCCTGCAATATTCTGAGTTCCAGCCTCGAATTTATAGGGAATCTCATTCCAGGTAGCACCTTCCAGGGTAACCTCCCTTATCATATCTCCTCCCGCCTGATAGGGGTCCATCTCCTTCAAGAGGCTCTTTTTTGCATAGAGAAAGCCTGTTCCCGTTGGCCCCAGCATCTTGTGTCCCGATACCGCATAGAAATCGGCACCGATCGCTCTAAGGTCCACGGGAATATGCGGGGCACTCTGGGCACCATCGATCAAGACAAGAGCCCCGTTTTCATGGGCAACTTTAGCTATTTCCTCAACCGGATTCATCGTACCAAGAACATTGGAAATGTGATTCACAGAAACGAGCCTAACTCCTCCCTTGATGGCATTCAAAAAGAAATCCATGTCCAGATTTCCCCTGTCGTCTATCGGGATGTAGAGGATTCTTGCATCTCTCTCCCTTGCAACAAGTTGCCATGGAACCATATTCGAGTGATGCTCGAGCTGCGAGAGAAGAATCGTATCTCCCCTCTTTAGGAATTTTCTTGCCCAGGAAATTACCACCAGATTTATGGCCTCCGTGGTTCCCTTGGTATAGACGATTTCCCCGTCCTCGGGAACGTTGAAAAATCTTTTAAGCTTTTTCCTCGTCTCTTCGTACAGCGCCGTAGCTTCCTGTGACAATCTGTAGACGCCCCTGTGGATATTTGCATTATGGTTCCTGTAGAAATCCGCAACTGCCTCGATTACCGACTCGGGTTTCAATGAAGTTGCAGCGGAGTCCAGATAAACGAGTCTCTTGCCATCAAATCGCCTCTTTAGGGTAGGAAAATCTTTCAGTATACTCTCCGAAGAAATATCATTCGCAGGATTCACGCCGGTTTCCCCCTTTCTCTCTCTATCAGGGCTTTGAGACTATTCGAAAATGATTCTTCTATTTCATTTTTCATATCAGAGGGAATCCTCTCGAAAAAACCACCGAAAAAGGCAACAGAGGCAAGGTGCTCTGCCTCTTTTCTCCCGATACCTCTGCTCATAAGGTAGAAGAGAATATCCTCGCCTATTCTGCCAAGGCTTGCTCCGTGGGTACAGCGAACATCATTTGCAAGGATCTCCAGCCTGGGAACAGAGCCGGAGTGCGCCCTGTCCGACAGGAGCAGGCTACGTGACTTCTGGTAGGCATCTGTTTTCTGAGCTTCCCTCTCCACCCTTATAGTCCCGGTAAAATCTGCCCTGCCATCTCCACCAACAACCCCGCTTACAAGCAGGTTACTTCTCGAGTTGGGCTCCAGGTGATGCTGCAGGGTAACGAAATCCTTCTTCGAACCGGAAGGTACAAGGTATGCAATTTCAAAATCACCCTCTGCATTGTTTCCCCGGGCGAAAAACTCTACTTCACCCCTGAAATCTCCGCTTCCCACGACAGCCAGATTTCCTTTAACGGCAGAAGCCTCTTCTGCAACTATGACATCCCTCTTCCTGAAAAAGCTGCCTACAGAAACGGAATCCATAGAGGTTAATTCCAGGGATGCACCCTCTTTCAACCTGAAATCACGCTCCCCCAACAGGATTCCTCCCACGTCTCCGTATTCTTTTACCAAGAGCCCGGTATCCCTCTCCACCTCTACTATCAACCAGAAGAAATCCAGATTGCCAGGTCGAGAAAGGTCATTGATAATCGAAACTTCCACCCTTTCACCTTCAGCGCCTCTGGCCTTCAGGTAGAATCCCCTTCCGTACAGAGCCCTCAGAAGGGCATCGTGATAGTACCGAGTCATTCCGGGAAACTCCGTTACCCAACGGATGGCGGCTGTAAGATCAAGTGAATCTATCTCAGATATCTCACAGTGGCCCTTTTCTACTTCTATTCTTAGTTGATTCTTGCCACCCTTTCCTTTCCTTTCAAATTTTCCGGTTCCATTGTCTCCGAATATCTCATTAAGCTTGTTTTCGATTCTTTCACTGCTCAAGTATCCTCTTATATCGGTATGCTTCCAGTTTTCATCCCCGGGAGCAGGAAAAGATAGGGCCTCTGCCAGTTCCAGTGCCCTCTTCCTCAAAGGGGAAGCCTCCTTGCCAACCATTCCTCTAAGCAGTTCTCTTTCTGTCATCATCCGACACTTCCTTCCATTTCCAGTTCAATCAGCCTGTTCATTTCCACGGCAAACTCCATGGGTAATCTCCTCACCACCGGTTCTATAAAGCCGTTAACTATCATCTTCGCCGCATCTATCTCACCTATTCCGCGAGTCATAAGGTAGAACAATTTCTCTTCTCCTATCTTTGTCACGGTAGCTTCATGTCCGATTTCGACATCATCACTGTTCACGTCGAGGTAGGGATACGTATCGGAACGGGACTCCTCGTCCATTATCAATGCATCACACCTCACACTTGCCTTTACCCCTTTTAGACCCGGTATCACCTTTACAAGACCCCTGAATGAGGAGCGCCCGCCATCCTTGCTTATCGACTTGGACACGATTGTAGAACTGGTATACGGCGCCATGTGAATCACCTTGCTTCCCACATCCTGTACCTGACCCTTCGATGCCATGGCAACGGACAGAACCTCGAGCCGTGCCCCCTTCCCTTTCAGGATAGCTGCCGGGTACTTCATCGAAACACCCGAACCGAGGTTTCCATCTACCCATTCCATCAAACCGTCTTCGAAAACCATGGCTCTTTTGGTAACGAGATTGTAAACGTTCTTGGACCAGTTCTGTACCGTGGAGTATGTTACCCTTGCTCCCCTCTTCACGACTATTTCCACCACGGCGGCATGAAGGGAATCCGTGGAGTATATGGGAGCCGTGCAACCCTCGATGTAATGAACCTTTGCTCCCTCGTCTGCAATTATCAATGTCCTCTCGAACTGCCCCATGTTCTTGGCATTTATCCTGAAATATGCCTGAAGCGGAATAGCAACCTCCACACCCTTTGGCACATATATGAAAGAACCACCACTCCACACTGCCGTATTGAGAGCGGCAAATTTATTGTCAGTGTACGGTACGACAGAACCGAAGTACTCTCTGACAAGTTCCGGATACTCCCTTAAGCCACCATCCATGTCGAGGAAAACAACCCCCTGCTCCGTCCACTCCTCTTTCAACGAATGATAAACCACCTCGGATTCGTACTGAGCCCCTACACCTGCAAGGTACTTCTTTTCAGCCTCCGGTATCCCAAGCCTGTCGAAGGTATTCCTTATCTCCTTCGGTACATTATCCCAGCTTCTCTCCTGCTTCTCGCTTGGCTTTATGTAGTAGTAAATCTCATCGTAGTTGAGGTTTCCAAGTTCGGGGCCCCATGTTGGCGTTTCTCTCTTGAAAAAATGATCCAGTGCCCTGTGCCTTATCCTACTCATCCATTCCGGCTCACCTTTCAGCCAGGATATTTCTGACACGATATCATGTGATATTCCCTGTTTTGCCCTGTAAATGTAATTCTCCGGGTCATGAAACCCGTATCTGTAATCCGAATCACTCATCTTACCCGATTCCCTCTACAACTTCGTATCCTGTTTCTTCCAGTTCCTCTGCCAGCTCGGGACCACCGGATTTTGTAATCTTTCCGTCCATAAGTATGTGAACAAAATCCGGTTTGATATAGTTTAAGAGTCGCTGGTAATGGGTGATCACCAGGATGCCCCTCTCCGGACCCCGAAGTGAATTCACGCCATTTGCAACTATCCTAACAGCATCGATATCGAGACCGGAATCCGGTTCATCCAGTATCGCTATCTCCGGTTCCAGTACGGCCATCTGGAGTATTTCCATTCTCTTCTTTTCTCCGCCTGAAAAACCCTCATTCAAGTACCTCGAAATAAAATCTTCCTTCATTTTCAATAGTTCAAGCTTTTCATTAAGTAGATTCATGAACTTCATGGGAGAGAATTCCTCCACTTTGAGACCCTTGTAGGCAAGGTAGGCACTCCTTAAAAAATGGAAAACCTTGAGGCCGGGTATCTCCTGAGGATACTGGAATGCCAGAAAGACTCCTTCCCTTGCCCTCTCATCCACGGGAAGTTCAAGAAGATTCTTTCCATGAAATATGGCTTCACCTCCTGTTACTTCATATCCCGGGCGACCCAACAGTGCATAGGCCAGTGTGCTCTTTCCCGCACCGTTAGGTCCCATGAGGGCATGAACCTCTCCCTTTGGTATCTCGAGGTCGACACCTTTCAATATCTCTCTGCCCTCCACGGAAACGTGAAGATCCTTTATTATCAGTGCATTATTGTTGTCAATAGCGGGCATTACCTTGAAACTCCTTGATATCATTTGATTGTTTTGTTTTTCAAGGATAAAGATAATTAAAAAAGTAATAAAGTACAAATCAATATTGATAAATACCGCTGTTTTGATTATCTTTCTATCGCAGCAGGAGGAACTATGGACATAAAAGAAGAGGTAAGGAAGGCAATAGGAAAGGTACTGGACCCGGAGTTGATGCTTTCCCTGGAAGACCTTGGCCTTATATACGGTATCAAGGAAGAAGATGGTAAAGTCGAAATCGAGATGACCCTTACAACACCTGCATGCCCCCTGGGACCAATGCTGGTAAACCAGGTGAAGAAAGAGGCACTTAAGGTAAATGGTGTGAAGGAAGCATCCGTAAAACTCGTCTATTCACCACCCTGGAACCCGAGGACAATGGCTTCCAAGAAGGCAAAACTGATGCTTGGCATTCTCTGATTAAACTGGTCATGCAAAGACGGCGTCCCCCGCATCTGCCATAAAACAGCCATAATTCAGAAAATCAATCAGGAATCCGATATAAAGGTATGATATCTCGTGAAATACGTATAACAACCTTGGTCATAGTGGCACTGTCTATCCTTGTTCTGTCACTTATTCCCAGGAACCCCATTTCCCTGGATTCCTTTAGAGGGATAGATAAACTGGAACATTACACTGCATACCTCGTACTGTCATTTATTCTGTTTCTAAACATATATGAAGTAAAAACTTCAAAATTATTCACATTAATTATAACAATCACACTTGCAATTTTATACGGTTCGATTATAGAATTTCTGCAAAAGTTCACAGGCAGGACACCGGAATTTTTCGATATAGTAGCAGACTTCTTGGGTTCGGTGAGTGGTGCAACTTTTGCACTTTTCATGCTAAAGAGGATAGCCTGATAATGACTACAAGCATCGACATCGTCAGGAAAAACAAGCTCTTCAAGGGATTGAAGCAGAAAGAAATCGAACGGATTACCCCGTATTTCAAGCTCGAGCTCTTCAAGCGGGGAGACGTAATAATAAGAAAGGATGACAAAGAGAGGAAGGTATTTCTCATAGTAAAGGGGAACGCACAGGTTCAAATCGCAGACATGGACGGAAAGACCGTCCCACTGAAGATTCTTAAGCCCAGGGATTTCTTTGGTGAAATGTCATTCTTCTCGAAGGATGCAAAGAGAACAGCCTCTGTAGTGGCAATAAGCGACATGGCCGTGATTACACTGGAAGAGGAATCCTTCGATAAGATTACTCAGGAACATCCAGCCGTCATGAAGAATATACTAGTAAATGCAATAAACCAGCTTCAGGATTCTAACAGGAGGGTCCTTGAAAAAATCGAAGTGGAGCGGGAGATACTCGAGCAACGGATAAAAGAGAGAACTCTCAAGCTCCACGAGAAGAACAGGCTACTGGAGGAAAAGAACAGCATAATACACAGGCAGCTTATGCTGGCACAGAGCATCCAGAAAAAATTCCTTCCTCCGGAAAGATTTAACCTTCCGGGGCTCAATCTGGAGACACTGTACATTCCCTGTGAGGAACTAGGCGGTGACATCTGCGGATATGTTGAATACGATGGCAATGTAACGGCGATCTATGCAGGTGACGTATCCGGGCATGGAGTTTCAAGTGCACTTGTAACGATCTACCTTAAACAGCTCATCGACAACATTGCAGTAACCGAAACAAAGTACGGACACAGACAACCGCGGCAACCGGGAGAGGTTCTTACTAAACTCAACAGCAGTTTCATGCAGGATATCAACGACGGAAACCCGGAATTATACTTTACCATATTCTACCTTCTCTACGACAGGAGAGAGCCTTCCATATCATACTCATCTGCAGGAATCCACTGCCCTCCCCTCTTCATCTCGAAAAAGGATGTTTCACTACTCTTCGACCTCTCTGACCATCCCATAGGCTTCGTAGAGGACAACATTTACGAGACATCCAGGAAAACGGTGAATAGGGGAGATTCACTGCTCTTCGTAAGTGACGGTGTAGTAGAAGCTTACAACGGTAAGGAAAATTTTGGCACCGAGAGGCTTATGAGTTATGTAGAGGAGATGCTCAAATCCTCGGGACGGATTCGGTTGGCAGACATCAATCTAAAAGTAGAAGAATTTTCAGGCAGTAACAGGCACAAGGACGATATGTGCTATCTTCTCATGGATTTTGTCTGATGATTTCCCCCTGGAGCCTCGAAATGGTATCGTACCATTTAACGGGACTTTCCCTGTTGAACAAAATCCTGTAGAACTTACCCCTGTAGGTAAAGTGGAATTTATCACCGGGATCTATCGATATCGAGCTGATATCCTTGAGATCTGCGACGAGGGGGAAACCAAGCCTTGTTTTGAAGATCAGTTTTCTGTTTGTAAGGTAAGCCTTGCCGAATGCAAGCACCCTTAGGTTGGGGAAATTTTCCTCTATAAAGATAAAATGCGGCCTGCTTTTGAGATACACTATTTCACCCTTTTCCAGGGGGAGATTGAAAAGAGTCCTTATCGGGAGGAGAGGCATGTTTTTTATCTGGGCAGTATATTCACTTAAGGGTATTCTCGAACCTTCCGGTTTCCCTTCCTCATCCACGGGTTCAAGCCTCGAGTCTATGGTAACCCGCCATGCGGAGAAACAACTCGAGCATTCTATCATGTTCTTGCTTAAGGGTCTCAGTATTTTTAGTCCCTCCATCGTACCGCATATCGGACACCTGTAGAGAACCTTCGTTATATCGACTGCCAGGCCTTTGTAATGATACTTGCTTTCATCTATCTCCAGTTCGTAATCCCTGTTTCTTATCGCCTCCATTATGTCTCTGTAAATCCTCTCGTCGTCCTGAGGGATATCGTCACCGGAGTAGAGGAGCCCGAAGACCGCCTTTACCGGTATGCGCCTCCAATTCTTCGCCCAGCGGGGGTAGGCGAGGTACCCCCCCTCCAGCCTGCAGGTATAAACGGGAACCCTAAGCTTCCTTATAAGACGGGTTATCGTTGGAATTAGAGGGGAATTGGAACCGTCCCAGGTTCTCACCCCCTCGGGGAATATGCCTATGAGCCCGCCCTTCTTCAGAATTATGAAGATGTTTTTCACCGCCCTGAAGTCATTGGCATTCTTTCTCTTCGGAAAGCCTCCGAACCACCTTATCAGGTTACCGAGGAAGCGTTTTCTAAATAGATCCTCCGTTGCCGCAAAGTATATTGGCCTCCTTAGCATTACATATACCCAGAGCGGGTCGAAAAAGTTGACATGATTTATAAGGAGTATTCCCGGTCCCTTCTGAGGGACCACGGATGCATTCTCCGAACTCAACCTGAAGTATCCCACAAGGATAGGCCTGAAAATGGCCGTCATGAGATGGTAGAACCACTTCCTTACCAGTCTTATCTCTCCTACATCATGCTCGGCCATTTCAAATGCTCCTTAAATTCCCTAGATATATTAAATTCGAAGCTCTGCATTCCCGGCTCTACGAAATCTACGAACAGCCCGTAGTGGAACCACAGGTCTCGCATTTCAGGCACGTACCGTTTCTAACCAGGGTGAAATTACCGCAAACCGGGCAAGGATCCCCCTCGTAACCTTTAAGTTTTGCAATTGCGGCTGGGTCGTCCCCTGTGATGGCTTTGGAAGCTCCTGCATCTTCACCCTTCGTCGTTGGTTTTGCAGCATCCCTGGCCTTTCCGTTACTCATCGTGTTTGTGGCAATAAGGTCATCCGGCTTCACCTGGACGAGGTCTGTCCTTCCGAGGTAAGAAAAGGCAAGGTCTCGGAAGATGAAATCGAGAACCGAAGTTGCCATCTTTATGTTTTTATGGCCAAGAACGATGCCGTTGGGTTCAAACTTGGTAAAAACAAAGGCATCCACATACTCCTCCAGAGGCACACCGTACTGAAGCCCCAGGGAGACCGCTATCGCAAAACTGTTTAAAAGAGACCTGAATGCTGCCCCCTCCTTGTGCATGTCGAGGAAAATCTCTCCCAGACTTCCATCGGGATACTCTCCTGTCCTTATGAAGAGGCTGTGCATGCCGATCTTTGCCTTTTGAGTATAACCCGTTCTCCTTGAAGGAAGGAGATGGCGCTTTTTCCTTGCCCACGTTTCAGTTTTTTCCTCGCCATGGACTTGTTTCTGGGAATCGCCGTTCTTCATCATCTGGAGAATGGTAAGGGCAGCCGGGTCTTCTTCTGAAGAAAAGGTACTTAAGGGCTGGCTCAGCTTCGAACCGTCCCTGTATATCGCTATTGCCTTCAGCATACTCTGCCACGAATGCATGTATGCACCCTTTATGTCCTCTATCGTGGAGTTTCCCGGCATGTTCACCGTTTTCGAGATGGCACCGGATATAAAGGGCTGCACCGCTGCCATGATGTCTATATGTGCCTGCCATTTTATGTAGCGCTTTCCCATTTTCCCCGACTTGTTGGCGGTATCGAAAACGGGGTAATGTTCCTCTTTGAGGTGCGGAGCCCCCTCCATCGTCAT
Organism: Spirochaetales bacterium; assembly: GCA_027021365.1. GTDB lineage: Bacteria > Spirochaetota > Spirochaetia > SZUA-6 > SZUA-6 > JALUUM01. The sequence continues at coordinate 208,816 of JALUUM010000027.1, read as the reverse complement.
AGTGCCACATGCATAGACATTGGCCGCCCTTATCTCTTCCTCGGTGAATCCCAGATGTTCAAGAAGGTTGAAGCCCAGCTGGTTCAACTTGCTCTGAGGTATCTTCAGTGTATCTCTTAGAAAATCCTTCTCTATGACCCCGGGAATGAAGGCAAAATTTATGGAAAAGGAGTTTTTTATCGTTTCCTCTATTTTGTCGAGAACCTCTCTGGTAAACCCCTTCTCTAACAATCTTTCATATGAAACCCCCGGGGCACCTTTAAGCGTTCCGTGACCCACACAGTAATGTACGATATCATCTATTTCCTCTTTACTGTAACCGAGTTTCTTGAGTGCCGGAGGTATGGAAGAGTTTATTATCTTAAAGTAGCCACCGCCTGCCAGCTTCTTGAATTTGACGAGGGCAAAATCCGGCTCTATTCCCGTGGTATCACAGTCCATTACCAGACCAATGGTTCCCGTGGGAGCAACGGCCGTTACCTGAGCATTCCTGTAGCCGTACTTTTCTCCGTACTCAAGCGCCCTGTCCCAGACCTCCCTTGCACCCTCTAAGAGTTCCTTCGGACAGTACTCGGGGTTTATTCCCCTCGGGGTAACTGACAAGCCTTCGTACTCCTCGGGCTTTGCATTGTAGGCAGCCCTTCTGTGATTTCTGATTACACGAAGCATGTGTTTTCTATTGGCCTCAAAGCGATTGAAGGGCCCCAGTTCCTTCGCAAGAAGTGCCGATGTTGCATATGCTTCCCCCGTCAGTATTGCGGAGAGTGCCGCCGCGATGTTTCTTCCCCTCTCACTATCGTATGGGATACCCATAACCATCAAGAGTGAGCCGAGATTGGCAAAGCCAAGTCCCAGAGTCCTGTAATCGTAGCTCTTCTGCGCTATCAACTTGCTGGGGAATTGAGCCATGAGAACACTTATCTCCAGTACGATCGTCCAGAGATAGATTGCATGCTTGAGATCCTCTATTCTGAATTTCCCTGTTTCCTGGTCGTAGAATCTAAGAAAATTGATGGATGCAAGGTTACAGGCCGTATCATCGAGAAACATGTACTCAGAACAGGGGTTCGAAGCATTGATCTCCCCGTCTGCCGGGCAGGTATGCCACTCATTTATCGTGGAATGAAACTGAACTCCGGGGTCGGCACACGACCATGCCGAATATGCTATCCTTTCCCATAGGGCACGTGCCTTGACCTTTACCTTTTTCTTTCTATCTGTCCTGTATACAAGCTCCCAGTCACCATCCTCCTGCACTGCTCTCATGAATTCCGTTGTCAGCCTTACCGAATTGTTGGAGGATTGCCCGCTTACAGTGTTGTAAGCCTCGCTGTCCCAGTCCGTTGTGAACTCGGGAAAATCTATTGATTTTATGCCCTGCCTTGCCAGCTGGATAAGCTGATGTATATACACAGCGGGAACTTCGTCTTCCAGGGCATTCCTTATTGCACTGTAGAGAAAGGAGTTCTCCTGGGGGTTGAACCTGTTCCCATTAAGGTTCTTCGACTCGGTCCAGCATGCATCGAGGATCGCCTTCGAGTGCTTTTTTATGATCTTGCTCCCCGTGACGAGTGAGGCAACCTTCTGTTCTTCCAGTACCTTCCAGTCTATGAATTCCTCGACATCGGGATGATCGGCATCTATCGTCACCATCCTCGCCGCTCTTCTCGTGGTACCACCGCTCTTTATTGCAGAGGCTGACCTGTCACCAACCTTGAGAAAGGAGAGAAGGCCGGAAGATACACCACCTCCGCTCAACGGTTCCTTTGAGCCACGCAGTTTCGAATAGTTAGTTCCTGCCCCGGAACCGTACTTGAAAAGCCTTGCCTCCTTGGTGAAGAGGTCCATTATCCCGCCCTCATTCACAAGGTCATCCTCTACATCCAGTATGAAACAGGCATGGGGCTGTGGTCTCTCGTATGCGCTTTTCGACTCTTTAAGCTTACCGGTATCCGGATCGACATAGTAATGCCCCTGGGGAGGACCTTCTATGCCATAAACTGTATACAAACCGGTGTTGAACCATTGTGGCGAGTTTGGTGCTCCCATCTGATGGGCTAGCATGTAGCACATTTCGTCGTAGAATGCATCGGCATCTTCTGCGGAATCGAAGTAGTTGTAACGTTCACCCCATTTTTTCCACGTATATGCCAGACGGTGAAAGACCTGCCTGGAGTCATTTTCACCACCGGTCTTCTGCTTACCGGAGGTCTTTTGGCCGGTCTTTTCCCCCTTCTTACCATCGAGAGGAACACCTGTCTTTCGAAAATATTTCTGCGCTATTATATCCGTTGCAATCTGTGACCAGAAAGACGGAACGATTACATTGTCCTGATGAAATATTACCTTGCCATCGGGATTTCTTATCTCCGAGGTTCTCTTTTCGAAGGTAATTCCCTCGTATGGTCCGCCACTGGCTGTGGTGAACCGCCGCTTTATTTTCATCCTTCCCCTCCCAAGTGAAATCTACCGTGAAAATATCGCTGACGCAGCCTTTACACGCAACTTGTAAGTATAAATAAAATCTTTCCGAAATACAATCTTGTGCAGTGGAATAAGCATTAAATTTCTTAAAAAAATAATAAAAAAATCGAAGCTTCGAGACGAGGTAGCTGCCCGCTTTTAAGCCTGATCGGGAATTACAGGTTGGCCTTAAAAATTACGCAATACCGAAGAGATTCTTGCAATCTCTGAAGAGGGGGTCTTTCTGCAGTTCACCTACAAAGGAGGTTTCGAAGTATTCGATATCCTCCTGCTTTAGGCAACTGTAGGGTAGAATCTTGGAGTAGAGCTCTTTCTTGTCATCTGCAAAGATGCCGAAACCAAGCTTCTCCGATAGGAGGCCCCCGACAGTCACCGTGATTATCACACTCTTGTGGGAAGATGTTATATTGAGCCTGTCATGCTCCTTGGCTATATCGACAAAGACCTCCGGAAAGTTCCACTTGGCAAGAACAGCAGCTCCCACATCCCTGTGATCTACATTGAACGCATCAACCTCAAGTTTCTCCAGAGGTTCGATATTTGCCTTTTCCTTCTCCAGTATCTCCAGGTACCTCTCCCTATCATAGTTGAAGAAAACAGCCTGTCCTATGTCATGAAGCAACCCACCAAGGAAAGCCTCCTCGGCATACTCATTCTTCCTGCATCGAATGGTAATATTCTTACTCAGGAATGCCGTCATTATACTGTGACGCCAGAACTTTTTGTGAAAAGTGGTCTTCTTCATCTTCGAAAAGAGGTTCGATGCCGTGACGAGCAGGATAAGGCTCTTTATATTCTTGAAACCAAGAAGGGTTATCGCCATTTGAAGATTCTTTATCTCCCGTTGACGTGCATAGAGGGCAGAGTTGGCGATCTTGAGTATCTTTGCCGTTAATCCCGGATCAAGCTTTATGATATTCTCCAGGTCCTTGAAAGATATGTCCAGACCATCCTCTGCAATCGACAATACCTTCGTTGCAACCTCCGGCATAACGGGAAGGTCCTTTATATAATTGGTATATTTCTCTATCATCTTACATTCCCCTGAAACACAAAAACGTCTCCTCCGTGCATACCCGTTGCCTTTTCCAGTTCCCTTTCCAATTTTTCATATGTACCGGTAAAATGATGGGGAAACTCCCTAAGAAAGTTCATTAACTTTTCCTCTAGTTCGGGATGTGATTGGAGCATTCTGGGAATTATATAGTCCTTGTAGTATCTATCCACCTCTCCCTCACTCTGCTGAAAAAGGTATGCTTGAAATTCGTTCACAAGAAGGTATCTGTTTGAAATATCATACCCTCGCCAACCAAGAAACATTTTCCAGAACTCTCTTTCTTTATCGGAAATCGAATTCCATATCTTAAAACAGGCCTTCCTGTAAGCGGGAGAGGAGAAAAATATCCCATGGTAACACTCGTGTGTCAAGAGGTGCTTCCTTAAAAGAGGCGATGAATCCCTGGAAAACGAGATTATACCTCCCCCCTTCGATTCGAGTATACCGTCCGATTCAATCAAAAGCCCGTTTCTCAACATAATCTCTCTCAACAAATTCTCCCTCTCATTGAGCTCTACCCCCTCCTGCTTTGCCCTGTTGAAGAAGAGAGCAAGATCCTCTGATCTGTAATCGTGTGCATTGTACCCATGCCGTCCTTCTAGGCTCTCTTCCGGAAGGATCTTCCCGGCATACCCAAGCTTTTCCACGAAAAAGGCAATCCTCTTGAAAAAGGCACTCTGCGTTTCGTAATCAGCCGTATCCATTATGAGAATACCGGGAAATCTCTTCCATTCGAAAATTTCGAAGGCCCTGTTCCTCCAGTAATGCCTGTCATAGTAGATAGCTACACCCGGTTCTGCAGGGAGAGCAACAAGGTCATCGTCCCCCTTCACTTCCCCTATAACAAGGCTCTTAACGCCCACGGACAACCCACTTTCACCTGCAAAACTCAAGCCTGTCGGAGTAAAATCGAGCATTGCAGGATAGATATATGCATGAGTTTCTCTTCCCTGATACCGGAAACTGAGCCTCTCATCGAGATTATTTCCCCTTTTAAAATCGATGGAAAATCTCTCAGAATCTCCTTCCATACCCTCAGCAAGACCCATATCGAGGAACCACAAAGCTTTCCCGCCGAAAGTTCCTTCACTGAAAATTAGTTCAGGTTTTTCCAGGTAATCACCCCTCACCACGGGCGGTTTTTCAATGACTACAGTATCATCCGTTATGATTCTCCCACCCTCAAATCGGAATCCCCTCTCCCTTCTCCCTATTCCGGCAGCAAGGATCTTGAAATCACCTTCTCTGTGTTCTACGGAAAAACCCCGAAGCTTCACACCCCTTGGAATACCAATGCCGAACTCAACCGGAACTTTCGCCCGGATTTCAGGTCTGTACTCCCCAATACGCTTCCCCTTGTAATCTATGAGCTCTATTTCGATCGTATCATCCGTTCTGTAGGTCAGATAAAAGGAATAGCCCTCACCCTCGACCTCTGCAACACTTCCCAGCCTATAGACAAGTCGGCCGGATTTTCCGGCAGACCTCTGGTAAATATCAACCGTCTCATGGCCGTATTTGAAGGAAAAACCCTCCACTTTTCTATAGCATGACGAAAGGTTTGGGATGAGGAGTAAAAATGCCAGAAAAATGAGTTGATACTTTCCGCGGGAGCTTTCTTTCATGATTCAGGAGAGAATACTCCTAAAGAGGAGTTCCGCTATCTCCCTCTTCTTTTCCAGATCGAAGGTACCATCGTAGCGCAGGAAACTCTCCAGGCGACCCTCAAAACCGTCTGGCAACCTGGGAAGTGACATTACACGCTGAAGAAGCATTCTACCCGAAGGTTCGAAGGTTCTGTTGTCGGCAAAGATAAAACTCAAGAAAACCTTAAGGAAGTCAGCGGCAGATATTGTAAAAAAGAGTGTATCCTTTCTGTATGCCGAGGCCCCGAGGTCACTTAGAATCCTGGACAACTGACACCTTGCGGATTCCATGATTACCCTCCAGAAATCTTCGGGAATGGCTTCAACACGTTTCTTTATTCTCTCCAACCAATCTCCCCTTGAATAGATAACCTCGCCATGCTGTATTCTGTAAAATATATTCGTGCTGCCCTCCCTGTAGGACCACTTACCGTTTTCTATCCTCTCGAGAATCAATTCGATTCTTGTAGTCTCCTGATAGTTCACCCTTACAGGTAAATCCTCTATCAAAAAATTGTCCACTTGGTAGACCAGGGAGCTTTCGAAACCTGAAATCTCACCGAAGTTTTTCCTCCTGTCATTGGTAGGAAGAATGCTTCCCCTGTAGAGAACATCAAGATCGATTATGAAGTAGGGATCATAAATCTCTATTTCTGCCGCCTCCCCGAGAGTGACACATTCCACTCCTTCCCAGCGTTTGATTCTCTCGGAAAGATTCTTTGCTATGTTTAGTACCTTGTTCCGCATTTAAATAGTACCACCTATCCAAACAATTATTTTTTTCATATTAGCATAAAACATTTGATAAAAAAAGCTTTTTGTTGCAATCTATTAGAGCAATGTCGAAGGATAGCATGATAGAGAGAAGATTTACCAGGCTATGGATTCCCATACTCCCCATCTGGCTGGCATCCGTTGCTGCAATGATACTTTCCCTTGTTTATACGGGCAACATTATAGTACTCACTATTCCACTCCTTGCCTTTTCAATTGTACTCTCCATTGTGGAAGGAATTCTGATTGCAAGGGACCTTCCCATCTACAAGAATATGGAGAAACGTGCAACCCAGTTGGAAGCGGTACACAGTGTAATCAGAAAGGCAGGACGTTCTCTCGAATTACAGGACATACTGGATACCATTACAAAACTTACAGTGGAAGTTACAGGTGTGAAGGGTTGCAGTATAAAATTGTTCGATGAAAAGACGGGAACCATGAAGGTAAAATCCCTGGCAGGCATAAAGAGAGAAGCCTCTGATATGTCGATACAGGTAGCAGAAAATATATATCACAAGAGCCTTGTGGAGGGAAATGTGCTGTTCATGGACGATGCCATGAAAAAGGATTTCCCCGAACTGGATGACGAATCCGAATCCCTCATCTGCATTCCGCTTAAGCTGGAGAACAAACCCCTCGGTGCTTTGTGTGTATACGGTGAAAAGGGAGAAAGCCTATCCCAGGATATCATCTCCTTCCTTGCCAGCCTGGGGGAACTTGTTACGCTGTCCATAGCCAATGCCACTGTGTATGAAAATCTCAAACGTTTGAATGAGACGAAGAGCTGGTTTCTTCTGAAATCCTCGCACGAGCTGAAATCCCCTCTCAATGCAATTCAATCGATGGCCAGGATTCTCAGTGAGGGTTACCTGGGTGAACTTAATGAAAAGCAGAAGGAATTAATCGAAAGAATAGACAACAGGGCAAAATCCCTTTCCAAGATAGTACAGGACCTCATAGACTTGGCAAGAGGCAAGGCTGAAATAACACTTGCAGAAAGGGAAAAGATAAACCTCTGCGAGCTCTTCGAAGAGGCCGTTCGTTTCTATCAGGCAAGGGCGGAAGAAAAGGGGGTTCTCATGGAAATAGTCTGTGCTACACACGAATCGATTGTTTATGGCAGAAGGGACGGCCTACAGTCTATCATTACGAACCTCCTCTCCAATGCAATAAAATATACCAACAGGGGGGGCAAGGTAACTCTTAGAATGCTAGCCTCCGGTGACGATGTTGTCATCGAAATCAGCGATACCGGTATAGGCATCCCAAAGCCTGAACAGGAAAAACTCTTCAGAGAGTTCTTCAGGGCATCCAATGCGAAGCAACTCACGGAAAACGGAACAGGACTGGGACTTGCCATAGTAAAGGAAAATGTAGAACGACACGGGGGAAAGATAGATTTTACCAGTGAGGAGGGAAAGGGGACCACATTCAGGGTTACTCTGAGAAGAGTTTCCAAATGACCGAATGCTTTTTAGATGGCAATCCTTGGGAAGTGAAGGAACATTACCTTGCAATACTTCCTGATCCGGATACCGTTATCCGTATCCAGGAGTTTAGAAGACATTTATTCTCGGTTACCGGAAATGCCTCTTATCGTATATTACTTCCAATATTGCCCCTCGCTTCTACCGGTAAGGGGGATTTCAGAAAAGGCGAGGAGGTGAAGAAAAAACTGAAAATGGCAATAGAGAAGTGTAAGGCTCTGCCATACATACGGATAATTGAACCTGCAATATCCGGGGATTCCCTCTTTATTGAAATAATAACCAGCCTGAATCTCTCCCGATTACAGGGAGAGCCGGATGATCAACCAATCTCATACAGAAAACGTTGTTCCATTCCAAGATTCAATGGATTTTTTCTTGGGTACCTTGAGGGCCATTCGGAGGGAGAGTTGGAGAAAATAAAGGGGATATTCAAAGAAAAATCCGGCCTTGCAGACAGAGAATTGAAAAAATTTCACCTCGTAGAATTTTCCATGTCATTCGATGAATTCGATGATTTTTCCTCGTACAACTGGGAGTATACCATTCTGGGGGACTTCAGAATAAAGAAATACTACTAAGGCATCAGATATTCTCTATTTCCGCCAGTCTGTTCCTCATGATCCTTCTAATACCTTCCGCCGCCTCTTCTGCAGTGATATCGAATCCCTCCGATCTAAGGTTTGTACAGAACTCGGAATGGCTTCTCCCCTTTCTGTATTCCGGCTCCCTCGGCGGGGACTTGAGGTACCTTTCAAAAAGCAAAAGATCATTCTCTACCAGGAGACTGGACTGGTAGAAGAGAAACAATTTCTTCCTGTGAAGAGAAGAACCGAGAATCTTCCTCTCACCGATGGCAAGGTCCGAAATCCCCCTGTGTTCAATTCCAGTTACACCCAATTCGGCAAGCGCATCTATGATCAACTGGTTTATCCGATGCATGTACACTGTATTCCTGAAAGGCGATGAGACCCTGGCAGCGAGGGTAACTACAACCTGTCCGGGCGAGAGGACCACTGTGCCTCCCCCTCCCTTTCTCCGCCTTACACTGATTCCGTCCTTCACTGCCACATCAAGGTTTATCTCTCTCTCAGGGAGACAACCTGCACCTAGAACGATCTCCGTAACATGTGGCTGGTAAACCCTATAGGATATCCTTCCTGTCTCAAGGGTGAAGTGGAGTATATCCTCGTCGACTGTTATGTCATTCTCCGTCATGCACCGTATTTTTTCAATTTACCCGCATAGGAAAGGGCAAGCCGCATCAGCATTTTCCCCTCGATAACTCCCCATAGACCCTTGGCACAGCTTCTCTCTCCGAAGGTAGTAACGTCGTCCGGTCTTATTCCCTCGGCGTGGATCATAAAAGGAACTGGATGGCCACTGTGAGACTTCAGGAATGAAGGCGTTGAGTGATCTCCGGTAATAAGAATGACATCCGGCTCAAGCTGAAGAATTTTAGGTAGAAAAGCATCAACCTTTTCAATTTCCTTTACCTTTCCGTCGAAATTACCGTCTTCACCCTTTGAATCTGTATACTTGTGATGAACGAAAAAGAAGTTATAATCCTTCCAGTTCTCTTCGAGGGCTTTTGCCTGCTCTTCCAGGCTTGTAAGTCCCTCTATTACATCCATACCAACGAGACGGCTTACTCCCTTATAATCAGGATAAACGGCCAAAGCAAGGGGTTTCAATTTGTACATATCCTTCATCGATGGTATATGGGGTAGCTCGGCAAAACCCCTCATCAGAACGGTATTGGCCGGATGCTGATTTTTGAGTATCTCATTTGCCTGTTTGACAAATTCATTTGCAACCTCTGCCATTTTCTCCCCATTTTCCGAAGTAGCCCTTGCCTTCAACGGTTTTACACCTGTTGCCTGAGGATCCGTGTCAGTCACCCTATCGGAAAGACCCTTCCCACGAAAAACCGCCACCGCTCTGTAATCCTTTACAGGCTTAACAAATACCTCAACACCCTCTATTCTCAAATCTTTGAGCAGATCACATAATTTTGCACATTCCTCCGTTGGAATCCTTCCCGCTCTCCTGTCGGTAATATTTCCCTCATTGTCCTTTGTGGCAAAGTTTATACGAACAGCTACATCACCGGGTTTCATGGGAAAGTTTATTCCCATGGCTGCCACTACGCCGCGGCCAATCTGATAGTTGAAAGGATTGTAACCGAAAAGTGAAAAGTGCCCTGGTGCAGAGCCCGGAGTGATACCAATACCAAGGGGGGTTTGCAGTCCGCACTCAGAGGTTGCTGCAAGTCTGTCCATATTGGGAGTACTGGCAGTTTCCAGTTCCGTTTTACCTCCCGTCTTCATTGGCAGTCCTCCGAGACCGTCCATTACAAGCAGGACTATCTTCTTTTCATTTTCAATGGCAAGTTCTCTCATAATATCCATGTTTTTCTCCTTCAAATTTTTTATCCGAACCTATTATCCGAACAACGAAGAGTGCGTGGTAGCGATGCAGCGATTCATCACCACCTCAAGCCCGTGTTTTCTGGCATACTCTGCCGCTTCTTCGTTTATTATACCGAGCTGCATCCAGACGACTTTGGCATTCTTCTTCACCGCCTCTTCAACATGAGGATAAACAAACTCGGATCTCCTGAATATGTTCACTATGTCGATTTCCTGGGGAATTGAAAGGATGTCACTGTATACTTTTTCACCAAGTATCTCTTTTCCAGTTTCCCTGGGGTTTACGGGAATAATCCTGTATCCCTTCGACTGCATGTAAGATGCCACCCAGTTACTCGTTCTGGAGGGGTCAGGGGACAATCCGACTACCGCTATCACCTTAGAATTTTCTAAAATCTTCTTAACATCCATTCTAAAAAAATTAACCTCCCTTTGCCTGATGGTCAAGTTCAAAGTTTATTTGATTATCCCGGTTTATGCTATATAATTTGAATCAAAATAAAAATACAAGGAGGGATCATGAAGAGAAAAACATTAAAAATCTTTCTGCTTTTTCTGATAGCTGTTCTTGTTATTCTCCTTTCCGGCTGCTCAACCCTTTCTGTAAAGGTGCCACGAGGGATGTTCATCTCCACGGGAGACTACGTGGAAGGAGTAAGAACACTGGGAATCCTGCAGGAGAACAAGGTAGTAATAGCTCCGCTTTTCCTTTTCGATATCAACAAAGTCCATCAGGACCTCTTCGAAAAGCTCATTGCAAAGGCAAAAGCCCTGGGCGCAGACGGAGTTACAAATGTGACCTTTTCATGGAAACCGTCACCATTCACCTACGTCACGCTTCCGATTCTCACGGCAGTTCTGGATTTCTATATTGAGGGTGTCGCAATAGACCTCAAGTAGAAGCCTGTCTTGCAGAAACGTGATAGAAATATAACCTCGACCCGCCATACCTCCTAATATCGAAGATAAGGAGCTTGTCTTTTATTATGAGCGGAAGATACTCCTTTCTCGGAACGTGTATGACAACTATCGAACCCTCGCGGGCTACTCCGCGGATAACCAACTCTTCAAGAATTGATTGTTTTTCTTCCATTCTGAAGGGTGGGTCGAGAAATATATAGTCGAAACTCCTTCCAGATGTTTTTATGAATCTCTCAGCGGATTCGAAAAAAACCTCACTCTTCTCCTCCATGATGGAAATGTTCCTAAGAAGGGTTTTCTTCTTCCTGTAGTCTTTTTCCACAAAAACCACATTCTTTGCCCCACGTGATGCTGCCTCTATCCCAATAATCCCGGAACCGCTAAATAGGTCGAGAAAGGACATCGAATCGAGAGAGCCAAGAATAGCAAACATCGACTCACGCATCCTGTCCATTGCCGGCCTTATCTCTCCGGCAGGACAGAGTATCTTTCTCCTTATGTACTTTCCACCTGTTACTCTCATGTCATTCAAATATACAACACCGGGTCAGCCACCGGCCAGTAGCGAATCATCATAGGGTGGAACACGTTCCAGCACTTTCCTCACCGTAAGGTTACGGGGTGACAGTAGTCCCGGATCTTTCTCTATTATCTCCTCTACGTCCCTTCTGGCATTTTCAATCAGCACGGTATCCGAGGTAAGATCAGCAACCTTGAACCTCAAGGGCCCCGACTGGCGAATTCCCAGAAGCTCACCGGGCCCTCTTATCTTCAGATCCTCCTCTGCAATTTGGAAACCATCCGTCGTTTCCTTCATCACCCTGAGGCGTCTTATGCCACTTTCAGTCAGATTTTTCCCATATATCAGAAAACAGTATGATCTGAAGCTGCTTCTCCCTACACGCCCCCTCAATTGATGAAGTGCGGAAAGTCCGAACCTCTCGGCATGCTCTATTACCATGCATGTGGCATTAGGAACATCCACCCCTACTTCAACCACACTTGTGGCAACGAGAATCTGACATTTCCCATTAACGAAATCATCCATCCTCCTCTTCTTCTCTTCCTGGGGTACCCTCGAATGTATCAATGTCAATTTCCAGTCCTTGAAAACCTCTTTGCTCAAATATTCGAACATATTCTGGGCATTCTTCAAATCGAGGGATTCCGATTCCTCTATCAGGGGATAGACAAAGTACGCTTGATGTCCCCTGTTAAGCTCTGCCCTTACCCTGTCGTATACCTTTGCTTCGTTACCCTCCCTTGCAAGGTGGGTGATTACCGGAGTTCGGCCTTCCGGCATCGTCCTTATGGTGGATATATCCAGGTCGCCGAAAAAAGTTAGCGAGAGACTCCTTGGAATCGGCGTAGCCGTCATAAGGAGAAGGTCGGGGTTTTTTCCCTTTTCTGCAAGTGCTATACGCTGAAGAACGCCAAATCTATGCTGTTCATCTATCACTATCAAACCCAGTTTCCTGTATTTTACATCACTGCTGAACAGGGCGTGTGTACCGATTACCATATCCACCTCTCCCGTTCTCAATGCCTCGCCGATATACAGCCTTTCCCTCTCGCTCATACCCCCGACCAGAAGTCCAAGCCGTATTCCAATCGGTTCCAGCAGCCTTGCCGCATTTTCCGCATGCTGCCTGGCAAGCAGCTCTGTCGGTGCCATTAGGGCAACCTGCTCACCGGATTCGATTACAGAGAGTGCCGAAAGGAAAGCAACGAGAGTTTTGCCACAACCGACATCACCCTGAAGCATCCTCATCATGGGTTTGGTATCAAAGAGATCCTTCTCTATCTCTTCCAGCACCTTTACCTGGTCATCGGTCAGTCGAAAGGGAAGTCTCCTTATAAGGGCATTCTTAAGCCTGTGGGAAACAGCACTTCTCTTTCTCCTTACCGCCTTTCTCTTTTTCTTCTTCCTGAGCATAAAGAGTTCCAAGTAGAAGAGTTCCTCATATGCAAGGAGTTTCCTCGAAATCTCCAGGGAATCGAAATCTTCGGGAAAATGAATTCTTCGAAGGGCCTCTTCCCGTGGCGGGAAGAGGTACTTCTCCCTTAGGTAAGCCGGTATTTCCTCATCTATCCGCGAGTCGAGGAGATTGAAAGCGTTCGCTACAATCCTCCTCATGAGCCTTTGATTTAGACCTTCGGTGAGGGGATAGATGGGAACGATTCTTTCAAAGTTCTCCGAATGTTCGGAGAAAGGTTCTATCTCGAAGTTGGTACTCTGTATCTCTCCGTACCTGTAAGTGAAACTTCCATACACCCTGAAGAGCCTCTCCGGTATCAGCACCTTTGCCAGAAAGTTCCTTCCGAAACAAACTAAAGACGCCCTTCCGCTGTCATCCTCTATATACACCTTGAGGGTCTTCTTTCTGCCATAACCGATGCTATCCTGAGCTATGACCCTTACGAGAAGATTAACGTTTCCTTTCTTAAGTGAATCACTTATCAGATCGGTTTTCTTCCTATCGACATAATCCCTGGGGAAGTGGAGAATCAAATCGGGAACAGTTACAATATCGAGCTTACCAAGAAGCTTTGCAATATTTGGTCCCACACCCTTTACGTATCGAACATCTCTGTCATACTCTCTTAAAAACATGCCCTTTCTTGAAATCAAGTCTCATCGAAAATTGATACTTTACACCCGCCGTTTCCGCAATGTGTCCCACACAGTGCTTCTTCTATACAGGCAGGCTCTGGAAAAGCGATACGAGCTCTGAAACAAGAAACCTTCCCAACAGCCAGAAAACCAGGAGAAAGCCGACTGTCAGGAGGAGATACTGGGTGTATCCCGCCCTTCTTCCAAGTTTTACTATCCTCATAACAAACGCAACCATGGGCTGAATCATTATGTCGAAGACCTTCAACGAGGGGGAGTCGGAGCCTCTCCTGAAGGCTATTATAAAAATCCTGATGGAACCTATTACGAGAAACAGAAGAAGTATGAAAGATGCCCCCGACCACAGGGCAGTGACCATTGCGGCAAGGACATACCCAAGGGTCAATTTGCCAGTGTATATCAGAGCACTCAGCATATCCAGGATTACCACGATAACCAGGATGGCAGCTATGGGAGTAAAGTCGAATATTCCCCTTCTTAAGAATTTGAGTTTGTAGAACAGTGCCAGATACGGTTCCGTAACCGCGGCAAGATAATGAAATGCCTTGCTGTATATCATTCCATGGAACCAGGTCAGAACTATCCTCACAGAGAGGAGAAGGAGGTAAGCCATCAACAGAGCATTAAGTACTTTCAGGACAAGAATTACCATCTTTGCCTCCTCAATCGCATATCAATATTTCCGATTCAACCTTGCCTATGCAAAGTATGAAGCCGGTACGAGTTTTTCATAGAGAGATACCATGTTTGAATTGATCCTATCCAATTCCTCGGCGCTCAATCCCGCTCCGAATGCAATTCTCTCTCTCTTGTCCGCGGTCAACAGCTCGGAGGGTGAATGTGCATTGGAATCCAGTACCAGTTGAGCACCGGTTTCCCTGGCCATTGCAGTGATTCGCCCGTTGCAGAAGGCATGTTCCGCATGGGAAGATATCTCGAGAAATACTCCCTTCTCGGCTGCAAGGGCGGCATCTTCCTTGGAGATCAAACCCGGATGGGCCAGTATGTCCACACCTGCCTCTATCCCTGCACGGTTCGTACCTATGGCCACCTCTTCGCTTATTGTCTCGCCGTGCATTACAACGATCCGTGCACCGAGTTGTCTGGCCCGGCTCACAAGGGAAGGTATCTGGCCCGGTGGCACATGAGTTATCTCTACCCCGGGAATGACTCTTACCTTCAGGAAAGCCTGCGTCTCTCGGCAGAAACGTATCAGCGCCGAGAGAACGAGCTCCAAATTCGACGCATCGACATGATCGGTAATCCCGATTACCCTGTATGAATTCTCCTCTGCATGCCTTACAAGTTCACCTGGAGAACAACTTCCGTTACTTAGGAATGTGTGGGTATTGAAATCTATCATCTTCATTCCTCCAGTATCCTGAAATAGGTCGAGGTATCATAGATACCTCCCGCATTGATGATCTCCTCGAATGCTTTGACAACCTTTGATTCGGCTGTTTCATCTACCATTACGTAGAGATCCGATGGCTCTGCAGGATTTTCCCACTTCTGATGTACTGATTCAATGTTTATTGCATTGGATGCAAGCAGTCCGGTGACAGTAGCCCATATCCCTGGCCTGTTTTCAGTTACGAAATGAAAGTAGTACTTGAAAGACATATCCTCCTTGGAAAACAGTGAAAAGGGCCTGGAGGGCCTTGGTTTTACCGGATCCGGTTTTGCCTTCATACGTATCCTCTCTATCAAATCCCCGAGGTCGGATGCTACCGAAGAGGCTGTTGCATCACCGCCTGCGCCCTTACCGAGATACATCGATTTACCGAGAAAATCCGATTCTATGAGAACGGCATTGTACTCATTTCTTACAGTAGCGAGGGGATGACCCTTTGGCAGCAACGCTGGAAAAACTGCCACGAGGGGTTTGTCACCAATCATCTTTCCCGTGGCAACTAGTTTGAAGACAAATCCGGCCAGTGCCGCAAAATCTATATCTTTCTTTGTAATTCTCTTGATACCTTCACAGAGTATATCCCTGTAATCCACCCAACCATCAAATGCGAGACTGGAGAGTAGTGATATCTTTTGTGCAGCATCGATTCCCTCTATATCCAGAGTAGGATCGCTCTCGGCAAATCCCTTCTCCTGAGCCTCCTTCAATGCATCTTCGAATGAAAGCCCTGATTCTGTCATCCTCGTCAGAATGTAGTTGGTCGTACCATTCAGTATCCCGCTTATACTGAATATCTCATTACCTTTGAGGCTCTCCCTTATCACCTTGATGACGGGAATTCCTCCCCCCACAGATGCCTCGAACTTCAATTCCACTCCGCTCTCCCTTGCAAGCATGAAGAGTTCTTTCCCATGCTCCGCAAGGAGGGCCTTGTTTGCAGTTATCACATGCTTTCCTCTGGAAAGGGCTCCCTTTATTATCTCGAGGGGAATCTCTATTCCTCCAACCAGTTCAACTACGATACTGATATCCCGGTTCGCGATAATCTCATCATACCCCGCTACGAAAACACTGCTATCGATTCTCTCTCCATGTTTCTTGGGGTCTCTCACTCCGATCATGGAGACAACGAGTTCAACCCCAAACTGCTCTTTCAATCTGTCCCTTCGCTTTCGCAGAAGTTCATAGAAACTCTTTCCTACGGTACCGAAACCTATCAGACCTATTTCTATTCTTTCCATACTTCCTCTACCAATGAGTATGATTTCAGGCTCTTCACCACTTCCTCAGAATCCGAAACGGACAACTGAGACGACGCCTTGATCACAACATTACCTATATGAATAAAGAGGGGAATCCTTCCCTTCTTCTCTATAAGAAACTCTCTCATGTTTAGGAGTCCCTCTTCCTCTTCTTCTATGTTCTCGGACAACCTTACGTGTATCGAATGTGTATTCTTTTCCTTCAAGGATTCAGGTTCCATTATTGCCTCCGCTATAATTTTTACACTTCCCCTCGATCTGTCTATTCTTCCCTTTACCGTGACGATACTGTCATCCAGAAGCGTATCATGCGACTTCTCGTAAAGATCAGAGAATATTACCAACTCTACGGCACCCTCGTAATCTTCCAGCTTTGCAAATGCCATACGTCTCCCGTTTTTCGTATTGATTTCCTTTATCTCCTTTAATATGCCAATCATCGTATAAAGTCTGTCATTCCTTGCATTTTCAACTTCAGCCAGCCTCAGGTCTACAAATTCATCTATCATTTGCCTGTAACTGTCAAGGGGATGGCCGGAGAAGAAAAATCCCAGATTCTCCTTCTCATAGATCAGCCTGTCTATCGGCGGCCACTCCTCCATCTTCTCCAGACTTATAGTGTCGATACCTTCTTCCTCGTCACCAGCCGTCTCGAAGAGGGATACCTGCCCGTATTTCATGCTCTCCTTTCTCGCAGAAACGATATCTATCACCCTGTCGAGATTATGGAAGAGAGTTGCTCTGTTGTCTCCGAGACTGTCGAAAACGCCGGAAAATATCAATGTCTCTATTACCTTCCTGTTTACAACCTTCATATTGATATTTTCAAGAAAATGAACGAAGCTCTTGAACCTCCCGACTTCACCCCTTGCCCTCAGAATATCCTCAACAGCGGCAGTTCCGACATTCTTTATACCGGTAAGGCCATAAATTATCTTGCCTTCATGTACTGAAAAATCTTTCTCGGAGAGGTTTATATCCGGCGGGAGAACCTCCAGCCCCATATCCCTCGATTCCCGGATATATTCCGAGAGCTTTGCAGTATCGTGGATGGTATTGGTAAGGTTTGCTGCCATGAACTCGGCGGGGTAGTTGGCCTTGAGATAAGCAGTCTGGTAGGCCAGTACGGAATAGGCGGCTGCATGGGACTTGTTGAATCCATAACCGGCAAAGGGAACCAGCAGCTCGAAAATCTTTTCCGCCTGCTTTTTCGAATACCCCTTCTCCACTGCCCCTTCGATGAATTTGCTCTTCTGCTTGGCCATTACATCATGCTTTTTCTTTCCCATTGCCCTTCGAAGGATGTCCGCCTGCCCCAGAGTGAAACCGGCTACCATTCTTGCTATTTCCATCACCTGTTCCTGATAGACGATTACGCCATAGGTCTCCTTAAGAATCGGTTCCAGTTCGGGAAGAGGATACTTGATACTCCTTCTCCCCAGTTTACTGTCTATGAACTGATCTATATTGTCCATCGGCCCGGGCCTGTACAGGGCATTCAAGGCGATGAGATCCTCTATCCTTGTTGGCCTTGTGCGTTTTAGTATTCCCTGCATTCCCGAACCTTCAAACTGAAACACACAGGCACTCTTTCCCTCTCCCAGCAGCCGGAATGTCTTTTCGTCGTCTTCGGGAATACTGTTTATATCGAGTTCGATACCTCGTTTCTTTAGAAGTTCCAGTGTGTTCTTTATAATAGTCAAGGTCTTCAGTCCGAGAAAATCCATCTTGACAAGTCCACACTCCTCGAGATGCTCCATCGAGTACTGTGTCATTACGGTATCTGTTTTGGCTTCCCTGTATAGAGGAACGTAGTTTGTAAGTTTCTCGCGACCAATCACTATTCCCGCCGCATGGGTCGAGGCATGCCGGCTCAAACCTTCGAGTTTTTTGCTGATCGTAATGAGCTCTTCGTACTTGTCTCCCTTTTTCTGTATCTCTCGCAGTTTCGGTTCCTGCTTCAAGGCATCTTCGAAGGTTACCTTGGGCCCGGAGGGTATCATTTTTGCGATACTGTCTGCCTCGGAATAGGGAAAATCCAGAACCCTTGCCACATCCCTGAGGGCGGCTCTTGGCTTTAAGGTTCCAAAGGTGATTATCTGGCTCACCCTGTCTGTACCGTACTTCTTGGTTACGTAATCGATTACCTCACCACGTCGCTCGTAGCAGAAATCTATGTCGAAGTCCGGCATCGAAACCCTTTCCGGATTGAGAAACCTTTCAAAGAGCAGGCCGTACTTCAGCGGGTCTATATCCGTTATCCTCAGGGAGTATGCAACGAGTGAACCGGCACCCGAACCCCTTCCAGGGCCAACAGGAATACCATTTCTCTTTGCAAATGAGATGAAATCCCAGACAATAAGGAAGTAACCCGTAAAGCCCATGTTTATGATAACCGAAAGTTCGTATTCCAGCCTCTCTTTCATCTCCTCTGTCACAACGGGGTAACGTTCCTCGAGGCCCTTCCTTGCAATTTCCTTCAAATACTCCTCTTTCGTGTAACCTTCCGGAACCTCGTATTTCGGAAGCTGAGGCCCCGGAAGCGGAATCTCGAGGTTGCACATCTCTGCAACCTCCAGGGTGTTTTTTAGTGCCTGGGGAATTTCGCCGAAAATCTCGGCCATTTCCCTTTCCGTCTTGAAATAGAACTCGGGGTACTCGAATTTCAGTCTCTTTCCCTCGTTCACCTTCTTATTCGTGCCTATACATATGAGGACATCCTGGGCCCTTGCGTCTTCCCGTTCCAGGTAGTGAACGTCATTGGTTGCAACGAGAGGTATCCCCGTCTTCTTCCAAATTTCTATCAAACCCTTGTTTACCCTTGCCTGTTCCTTGAGGCCGTGAAACTGTAGCTCGAGATAGAAGTTTCCCCTTCCAAGAAGTTCATCGAAATATACCGCCCTCTTAATGGCTCGTTCCGTCTCGCCCGAAAGGAGTAGATTCGGTATTTCACCTGCAAGACAACCTGAAAAACCAATGAGGCCCCGATGAAATTTCTCTATCAATTCCGTATCTATTCTCGGTTTGTAGTAGAAACCCTCGAGAAAAGAAAGGGATGATAGCTCTATGAGGTTCCTGTAACCCTCTACATCCCTTGCTATGAAACCCATGTGGGTATTTTTCTGATGCTTCTCGGCCCCCCCCTTCTTCAAACGTGAGCCGGGTGCCACATAAAATTCCGAACCTATAAGTGGCTTTATACCCCTTTTCTTGGCTTCCTTGTAGAACTTGAGCACGCCAAACATATTGCCATGATCGGTAAGTGCAAGGGCATGCATACCAAGCCTTTCTGCCTTGTCCAGCAACTTTTCTATCGTAACAGCACCATCCAAGAGCGAGTAATCGGAGTGCGTGTGCAGATGTACAAATTGTGACATTTTATGATCTCCCAGTCTGATAGAATACTATAATTTGAAGTTGAGCTTCTGTAAACTATGATTGGGATATTTATCCGACAATCTCCATCAGTATCAGATTGTCGATGAAGTTCATGAGCATCTTCCTCATTGTCGAAGTGACATACCTGTTTTTCAATTGAGTTTCCGTATCCCTCTCCTCTGCAAGGGCAAGAAAATCCCCCAATCTCCTGTAGAAATCATTATGATCGTTCAAGGAGAGTGGCAATCGCATCCCCACAAGAAACATCTCCAGTTTTCTGTTTCTGATTATTCCGATACTTTCCCCTCCTACCGCTATCCTTATATCCTCCAGGGTATTCTTGGACAGCCTCGCCAGAATGGATACATTGACAAGGGGAAAAGAGGGACTCCCCTTGACACCTGTACTGCGAAAGTACTGCACATTCCAATTTCCGTAGGGAATTCGAATCCTAGTCAGAATTTCGTTCACGGCAAGCTGAGTGACTCCTTCTTCTACGATAAAGTCCTCCACGGGAACCCATCTGGACCTTGCTTTCCCACGTATCTCTATTCTTGCTTCAAGGGAAACCAGAGCAGTCAGGGGGGGATAATCCAGGGAAGCAGTGCACAACCCGCCTCCCAGCGTAGCGGTACTTCTGACAGATTTGTAACCAACTCCGGAAATTGCCCTGTGTAAAACAGCAGGCACTACCCTGCTTCCTATCCCTGCTATCTGCTGCAGTGTAACTGCTGAACCTATTTCCAGGTAACGCTCCCGCCTTATTATTCTTTTGAGTTCATCGACTTTTTCCAGTGAAATAAGCACATTCGATGCATTTTGAAGAACCCCCTTCGATTTTCCAGAATAGCCCTTGCCAAGACCGGAAGTATTCACATCCAACATAACTCTGGTTCCACCGGCGAAGAGGATACTGCCCGGTTGACTGTTGTAAACTGATATCAGTTCCCGTAGATTCTCCGGCTTGTAAACGTTAACTTCGCTCATGGAAGTTGTCTCCTTCTCGGTCTTGCAGATACAAGCCTCTTTACTCCCTCTATGATGTTTTCCTTTCCCACCTCCCGGCAATCTATCCCCTTCAGGGCTTCCCGGATTGTTTTTTCATCAGGAAAACTCTGTTCTGTAAATAGGTTCTTTACAGCCATTATTACCCCATTTGAGCAGAACAGTTCTCTCCTCCCGCCGAGCACCTCTCTTACAATCATGTCCGCATCGGGAAAATCCTTCTTTTCCTTTAAGCCCTCCGGAGTGAGGATTTCAGAGCCCTCCAACCTGAAAGCAGGAATAAGGCAGGAATTCACAATGACCCCGTTAAAGATGACGAGACATGAGCCACATTCCCCAATACCGCACCCCCGTTTTGCACCGTGCAGTTCAAGTTTCTCTCTGAGAATATCTATCAATGTTTCCAGCGGATCTGCATCGATGGTGATACCCCTTCCGTTCAGAGTGAAATCTATTCTCAACGATGAACCTCCGATTCCGCCCTGTCTATAAGTGACCTCAGAGATACACCTGTTACGGGAATTTTATTTATATAGAGACCCGTTGCCTGGGATATGGCAGCAATCAATGCCGGAGTAACACCTGAAACGGCCACTTCCTCCATTCCCGGTGTGGGGATTCTCTCCTTTTCCGTTTCAGCCTCAGCGTCTTTTAAGATGCCTTTGGGAAAGAAACACTCGAAATGAACTTTTGAACAGTTTATTTCTCTACTCCTCCTGTAGCTGCCCGAAAGAATCTCCATTCCGAAGGAAGAATTAAGATCCACATCTCCTCTAAAATCCTCTCCAAGCACCCTTTCCAGTATCGATTGGAGAACTCCCCGGTACATGGGTACCTCTCGATTGATTAGATTCCCGTAGTCCCCGGCGTCCACCTTCTTAGCCCTACCCCTGCCTGATTTTTTCAGTATTTCACCTTCACCTGTTACCTCTGGCGGTAGATCCGCATTGAAAGTAATCCAGAGTCCCTTCAGATCTATGTCGAATGTAACCGGATCGACTTCTACCTCGGCAACTGTTGCTATCCAGGTAATGCCCTCAAAGGGGATCATGCCTTCTTTAGAAGAAGCCGGTTTCCTGAAGGTGGATCTCGCCACGATGGGCAGAACCTCTTTCATTCGTTTCTTCTTGATAGTCTTTATAGTTCTCTCTATAAGTTTGCAAACAATTGAACCGCTCCTGCAATCTATCGATGGCCCCGAATCGGGAACAGCACCTGTATCTATGGTAGAAACAGTTACTCTGGAAGGTTCCAGGCTCAGTTCTTCTGCTGCCCTCATTCTTGCATACGAGGCTAGAGAACCGTCCCTGTCTGCGAAAGAAGTCATAACGGTGACCCTTCTCTCTCTGTCCAGACGCAAAGCGAGGCTACTCTTTCTAAAGGATTCATATCCCGCGAGCAATCCGTTTCCCACAAAAACAAGTGAAAGGCCGATTCCCTTTAAGGGAAGCTTCCCGCTCTCTATACCCTTTCGCCTCTTCTTGAGAACTTCGTATGCAGCATACTTTCTCTGAAAATCCGATATCCCGCATACCTGCCTTAATAGGAGACCTGAAATACCATAATCTGGAACATGATACCCCAGTGGAATTGTCATCCCCCGTTTCAACATATTCCTGCTTTTCCAGATAAACGGGTCCAGTTGCGCTATCTCTGCAAGCCTTGCAGTGTGAAGCTCTATGCCGAGAAATGCCTCCGGCGCCCCGAACCCAATGTGGAAACCGAGCGGCGGCCTGTTCGTTCTTACCATCACGAATTCAATCTCGAGATTTTCACACCTGTAAGCTCCCGCAGCAGAGAGAATTATCCTTTCCGGAATATCATAGAGAAAGCTATCGTATGCACCGACATCGACAACGAGTCTGATACTTAAACCCGTCAAGTCTCCGTTGTTATCCATCGTAGTGATGTAGTGTGAAGTAAGTGAAAATCCCCTGGATGTAAGGAAAAAATCTTCCGCTCCCCTGTATATCAGTCTCACAGGTAATCCGATACGGAAGGAAACGAGCGCAGCATGACCGGCAGCAACAATCGTATCCGGAAACTTCCCCCGTTTCAGAGAACTTCCCCTGGGTACTATGACTCTTACCCTGGTCTCAGGAATCGAAAGGAGAGCGGAAATATTTCTTCGTAGCAGGAAAGGATCCAGTGTTGAGCTGTAGATGGTAAGCTTCTTTCCGTCCCAATGGGCAATCGCTCCCAGGGGTTCACTTGAAACAGGAAGGTGTTCCGGACTTTTATAATCCTCCTCCACAATTTGATACGCTTCACGCCTTGCCTTCTTGAAGTCACCTCTTCTGTATAACCTTTTTTCAATTACATGATCCTTCTCTTCCAGTGCACTCTCGATACCTCTTACAGCTTCTCCCTCTTCATATTTTACTTCAAGCTTTTCCCTTATATCCTCAAGGATTCTCCTGTCCCTTCCGTAGAGGAGGAGAATCGGCTCCCCCTCGTAGTTTACCTGTTTTTCGGCAAACCAGGGCCTTTCAATCTTCTTCACCTTCCGGGAATGAAGGCTTTTCAGTTCCTCTCTCTTGTATTCCTCATCGATAAGAAAATGACTGCCAGGGATTTGATCCGGTGTAATAATTCCGTATCCCCTGGGTAGCTTGGGTGGTCTTATATTCTTTATCAAACCATGCGGTATGGCAGACCTTACAGTGAGGACATCTACCATACCTTCAAAGGTTATATCTGTCAGGAATGTTTCTTCTCTCTCTTCCATCGGAGCATTCACACAAGGCGAGGTATGTTGTCTTCCGGTATATCCGTTTTTACCTCCGATTTCTTGCGAAGGATATCCCGCATATGCTCCACATTGACCCCGTACTTCACCGCTATTACTTCTGCTGCTATAGAGACCGCTATCTCCTCGGCAGAATCTCCGCCAATTTTTATACCCACAGGTGCATAGACATAATTAGGTATCTTTATCCCCTCTTTCTCCAGCTTTCCAAAGAGCGTCTTTACCTTCGTCTTCGAGCCTATAAGACCAAGGTATGTGAAATCCTTCTTCAGTTCCAGTAGCTGCTTCAGTATGATACCATCGTACTGGTGCCCGTGCGTTGCAATGAAGGTGTAATCCGTTCTTTCGAGGGTCTCCTTAATAACGGATATATCCTCGTAGTCGCCAAGCACGACTTCTATGTTTTCCTTAGCTGCAAGCAGCTCCTTCACTTCACTCCTCATGTCAAGTATCGTTACGTGAAAGCCAATCATTGCCAGAATAGTAGAAAGAGCCCTGCCTATATGGCCTCCGCCGAAGAGGACGAATTCCTTCTTTCCCTCTACATATTCGAAGAAGAGGGTCATATTCCCTCCGCATTGCATTCCCTCGTCCTTAAGTTTTACCGGAAGCAGGAGGTTCTTCTTATCACGAAGGAGCTTCTTTGCCTCCTCTATTGCCCTGTGCTCGATTGCTCCTCCACCCACGGTACCATAGATGCTTCCGTCCGAGGCAACTATCAACCTGAAACCCGTTTTGCCGGGAGAGCCGGCCTCTCCCTCCATTACCGTTACCAGGACGGCACTCTCTCCTCTATCCACTATCTCTGCTATCTTTCTGAAAATGTTCATGTCGACATTTTAACCTTTGATACCACTTGATGCAACAGACCTGATGAACCATTTTTGGAAGAAGAGAAAGAGTATCAAGAGAGGAAGAGTTATCATGGATGCAAATGCAAATATGTCACCCCATAACTTCGGATCCTGGCTGAAGAACTGCTGCATTGCAACTGTGAGAGGCCTGTAGGTCTCTCCTCTCGTAACCATGAGGGGCCAGAGGAATTCATTCCACCTGAATATAGACTGGAGAATCGCTACGGAGGCAAAAACAGGCCTCGAGAGTGGAACGATTATCCTGTAGTATATCGTGGCAGGACTTGCACCGTCTACCACCGCTGCTTCATCGAAGTCCCTTGGTATTCCTATGAAAAACTGGTAGAAGAGATAGATAAAGAATGGCTCTGCAATGAACGGTACTATCTGAACCTGGTAACTGTCAATCCAGCCGACCTTGTTCACCATGAGAAGCATTGGTATGACAACCGATTCTATCGGAATTATCATAAGCGATATGATTAACGAAACAATGAAGTGCTGACCTTTGAACCTTAGCCTTGCCAGAGCAAAGGCGAGCATGCTGTTGAATATCATTCCAAGTACTACAGTTGTAACCGTTATAAAAACCGAGTTGAACATGAACCTGCCGAAGTTCATTCTGGTGAATACATCGAGGTAGTTCTGAAATCCAAGATCCCCGTAGGGTATGAAACCCCTTATGTTGCTCATGTCACTTACAACCTGCATCTCGTTGTTCTTCACAGATGAAACAAACATGAAAACGAGGGGAAATAGGAAAAAGAGTGCAAGAATTGTCAGAAAGGCATACTTTAAGAACCTCTCCATGAATTTACCAAAAGTAGTCGATTTTGTCTGTCTCATTATTTATCTCCCCCCTTCCTCTTTCAAGAAAACTCTCTGAAAGAGGGAAATGGTAAGCACTATAAGAAAAAATACCACCGCTATCGTGGATGCATACCCCACTCTAAGCTGTCTGAAACCCTGTCTGTAGAGAAAGACTATCGTTGTCATTGTGGCATTCTGTGGGCCACCCTTGGTAAGCACCCATACCTGTGTAAAGAGCTTGAAGGCAAGAATCGTGGTGGTAATGACAACGAAAATCGTTGTATTTCTTAACTGCGGAAGGGTTACAAACCTGAACTGCTGCCACTTGCTGGCTCCATCCACCCTTGCCGCCTCGTAGAGTTCGGCCGGTATATCCTGAAGGCCTGCAAGGAATATAACCATCTGGAAACCCACTCCCTGCCAGATAGAGAGAATCATTATTGCAGGAAATGCCCAGTGAGTATCCTGTAGCCAGCCAATGGGCTGGATTCTTCCGAAGCTTATGAATTTCAGAAACTGGTTTATGAAACCCTCGGTAGGATTGAACAGGTTGGACCACACCACTGCGACAACAACCATCGTTACTACAACGGGACTGAAATAGATCGTCCTGTATAGGTTTATCATCTTGAGCTTCTGGTTTATCAGCATGGCAAGTATCAGTGCGAAAGAGGTCTGAAGCGGTACTACAATTGCTGCGAATATGAAGTTGTTGAGTATGGCCCTGTAAAAGGTCTCCTCTCCGAAGAGTCTGATATAATTCCTCAAGCCTATGAACTCCGTCGGTAGATTGGGGTTTGGTATCATTCTCTGATCTGTCAGTGAAAGCACAAAAGCCATGATGAAGGGAATTATTAGAAAGAACAGTAGCAAGAGTAGTGAAGGGGCAGAGAAGAGCCAGGCGGTAAGGGCCTCCCTTCTTCTCTGCATCTTCATACTAACGCTACTGCTTGCATTGGATATATCTGATTTCATAAATCACCTCACTCCCTGCCTCCTCGATGTTTACAACTGGATGCCAAATTCGAAAGCAGGCATCGATAATTGGATAATCAACGGAACAGTTGAAAATTACAAGAGGCCGGATTTATCTATCCGGCCTCTTTCTTTAAAAATCCGTGTCTTACTTGGGAAGCGGATACCCCTTGTTGTCCTTGATATCCTGGTCTATCTTCTTTACTGCCTTGTCGAGTTCTGTCTTTACATCGGCACCCGTTACGATATTCTGGACTGCCTCTGCAAATGCAGTTGTAATGGTAGGATAGGCCGGTGTTATGGGCCGTGGCATACCGAGTCCTGCCTTCAGCTGATCGGCAAAAATCTCAAGAGGACCACCCTTTCCATAGAGTTTGGACCTGGCGAGTGCCGATTTTCTTGAAGGAACTGCCCCGTTGGCATTGGTCATGAAAAGAATCTGGCTCGGTTGCATGAGATAGCTTAGGAATTTCCATGCCGCATCGGGATGCTTGGCCTGCGAGGTTATACCCCAGCACCATGAACCCATTCCCGTTACAACCTTCTTTCCGAACTTTGGCATCGGGAGAAGCACAAGGTCATTCCCAAGAGCCTTACTGTGGGGAGTCCACATCCAGTGACCAACATAGGAGAGTGCAGCAATCTTTTTGCCGTAAAAGTCATCGTCACCGGCAGGTTTGACATTGGAGTAACCCTCCTTGAAGAGGCTCTGGAACCACTTCATCGCTGCCACTGATTCCGGACCGTTTAGCACTCCCTCTGCCGACTGGTAGTCACTTCTGTCGATCAGGTCTCCGCCAAAACTCTGAACTATGGGTGAGAAACCATACGTGTACCATTCACCCTGACCGTAATTCATTTTGAAATCGATGGCATACTTTACCTCATCCAGTGCCTGAAGTTTCTTTAAAGCCGTGTTGAACTCGTTGAAATCCCAGGGATCCTGGATTCCCTTGGGAATTCTTATACCGGCCTTTTTGAGGTATGCCTTGTTACCCCAGATGGCAAGGCCGGAATCGAATGTACCCAGTGCGTAAATCTTGCCACCGTAGGTTCCTTGAGCAACTATCGAGGGCAGAAGATCCGATTTCAGATCAGCGCTTATGTACTTGTCCAGAGGAATCAGGTGCCCCGACCATGCATAGTTATAGACATAAGGCCCGTCGAAATCTAGCAGATCTGGAAGGTCCCCCGCCAGAGCCGCCGCACTCACCTGCTCGTTGTAAGAACCTTCGGGAAGCATTACAGCCTCTACCTTGACCTCATTCTGCATGGTGTTGAATTCCTTTATCTGGGCATTCAATACCTCCCTTTCCTCACCCTTTCCCGAGTGGAACCACACCTTTATGGTGACAGGCCCCCCGGCTGCCGCTTCCTGTTTTCCTCCGGCAAAGAGAGGCGCCAGGAATGCTACAGCAAGCAGGATGCACAACAATTTTTTCATTTTGAACCTCCTTGAAAAAATATTTCAAAAATCAGACTGACAGTCTGAAAATTGGCCATTTATACTATAAATTAATGAATTAATCACATTCATTCCGGTATTCCATCGACCGGAAAAAATCTTTCTCTCTTCTTCACCCATTACAATCCCCATAATACTCAAATATCTGGAAACGTTTCCACCAAATGCATACGTTACAGCCCGCCTTTCCCCCTTTCAACCCTCTCGACCCTGTCGAAGGATGCGGGGATAATCATATCGGCAAACCTCCTGTGACTTGAAATTATCTCATGCTCTCGTCGCAATACCTCCTCCATGAAGGGTTCGAAAGAATCCCTCGCCCTCCTTTTTCTCGATTCCAGTGTTTCAAAGTAGTTCCTGTCAATGAAAATTCTTCTGTCTATGAATTGAAGAACAGAAGTGTATGTGCCTTCGGCAATGAGGAGCCGTATTCCTGAAAGGTCCAACTCCTCGGTTGTAATCCTGTCCTCATCGAAAATTACCAGAGGTTTGTATATCGGATTCTCACCGCGCCTGTAAGACCTTAGATTACAATCGAGAAAATCCAGTTTAACCTCATAGGTTCCCACCTGCTCGATATTTCTTTTTCTCATCTCGTGGTTGGTCCTGGGAGGAAACACGAAGTAATCATCCTGCTGAAGGATTGCAGACGGAATACCCCTCTCGCTCATGATCCTCGCTATTTCAGAGGCGAGCTCAGATTTTCCGGATCCCGATTCGCCCGCAATGGATATGGTAAACCTCTCACCAATCTCCCCGGAAAGGAAATCACATATCTCCGTTGCCCTTTTCGTATGGTGCTCCTCTATAACCAGTTTATCACCAATCATGATGCTTCCTCTCCCTCGATTTCTCTTCTCAACAATCGTGCTGCGTTCTCAGGATTCCCCTCGCATATATAGAATCCGAGACGCTCCAGTCCTCCCATCTCCTGCATATAGGGAAGAAACTCGAAGTAGAGACCGGACTCTCCCGTATTATGGGTAACAATGTTGTAAGCAGGGTTTCTCCCTCGACGTGGCATTAGACCTACAATGCTTCTCGCAGCATCATGAAAGGCCATTGCAACGGCACGAAGCTCCTCGTCCTCCAGCTGAAAGATATTCGTCTTCTTCGCATCCTTAAGGAGGAGGATCATATCAAATTGTCTCTTCATAAAATACGGGACAACAAGAACAGCCCTTCCGTAATCCTTTACAATCAACTGGGAAGGATTGGCTTCCAGCATATAGCTGCTGAAACTCATTCCTCTCTCCCTGGAAAAGAGTTCGTCTTTAAGGAAATGCCCCGGTTTTGCATCTGTCCAGATTATCTGCTGGTGGCCGTGCGAAAGCGAACCTCCCACCTCTCTTCCGTAATTTTTTATCACAATTACATATTGATACTTGCCGTACGAAAGCAAGCGCTCCTCCAGTATGCCAAGCCGCCTCATAACGACTGTCAGGTCTTCCGTACTCATGTTGTGCCAGTCCCGACCATGAATCGAGGATGTCCATTGGAGAAAGTGAAAACCCGACACCTTTTCCATTCCTTCGACCTCATCGTGGGGATAGACTGCCGGAAAGAGGTTCTTGTTAATGAAGGTGAAACCATCGGAAAGCGGAGCGACATCTACGACACCCGTTGTCTTTCCCTCACAGATCACACACCGCACGGTTTCCACGGCATTTTCCCTGCCATCGGAGACCCTTCTGCCGGGAGACCTATTGTCATGAGGACGCCTCGTTCTTGCCTCGCTGTAAACTATTATCTCCCCGGTTCTCGGATCAACACTGTACGCTCCGGAAGGAGCATGTTCCCTTATCGTTTCCTCTGAAAGAAACAATCCCTCCAGATTCTCTAAACTCAACTTCTCTACATCCGAGTTCTCCAATATCTTTTCAAGAGAAAGACGTGACAGTTCCATTTACCGCATTACTCCCACTGTATTCAAAAAATCCTTTACAACCTTTTCCCATGTAAAATAGGGTATCGTAAGGGAATAGGCTTTCTCACCCAGTTTCGTTCTAAGCTCCTCATCTTTCAAGAGCAGTTCTATCGCATAGGCAAAGCCTCTGATATCTCCCGAACCAACCACTACAGCACCTTCACCAATGGTTATCCGGTCTGTCGGCATCGTTCCTATCTGGATATCCCTTCTCTCCCTTCCCAGAAGATACTCCGTAACAAAAGGTACCCTGTCACTTGCAATAATCGGGATTCCCGTTGCTGCTGCCTCCTCCGCCGACATTCCAAAGCCCTCCTGAATTGCCGGTGTACAGTACACATCCGATATGGCATAGAGGTCAGGAAGTAGGTTCCATATGGAACCTACAGGTACAACATTGTCACCAATATTCAAAGAGGTGATCAGGGATTTAAGCTCATCGGCTAATTCCTTCCTATTCTCGTCTATAGCCACGACCAGAAGGGTATTACCCACCCTTCCTACAGTTTCGGCGAAGGCCTTTATCAGTATATCCTTTCCCTTTGTCGTATCGGTTCTGCTTATCTCGGTTACGATATTGACTCTTTCCAGTTCCTCAATCGATTTTCCCGTCTTCTCTTCCAGGTATTTCCATACTTCGCTATCACGGCTAACTTCGTGGGGATAGTAACGTTTCACATCCACACATGGAGGAAGAAAGATCTCAGGTCCCCTGTAACCATAGTCTTCCTGAAGAGAACGTCCGATCAGTCCCGAGGTAGAGGCTATTCCGTCGAGCCTGTCTATTATCCTCTTCTCCGTTTCAATCCTCTCGTCTATCCTTAAGCCCTTCCACTCCGAGGGATCAACATTCCTCTTCTTTATTGCACCGAGTGAATGAGGTACCCAGATATGTTTCACTGGTTTTTCCAGGGATTCATTGAGCTTTATTCCCAGGAGAGCCGCATCCCAGTAATGTGATACTATCAGATCGACAGGAATTGAATCTTCATCCAGCCATTTCCGAAGGGCTTCCAACAGAAAA
Organism: Spirochaetales bacterium; assembly: GCA_027021365.1. Classification (GTDB taxonomy): domain Bacteria; phylum Spirochaetota; class Spirochaetia; order SZUA-6; family SZUA-6; genus JALUUM01. Next base: position 178,514 of record JALUUM010000027.1, on the reverse strand, counting down.
GGTATCCTCTCCGCCATGTCCTCTTTTCGCACGAATTCATCAAGCCCGTCCTCCAGGTAGTATATTCGCATGTCACTGTTCCTGTAACGATAGCCTCTCTGCCACTCGCCCGTTACGGGGTGTCTGTAGCCTCCCCTGTTCAGGATAGTGACACGGAAGCCGAAGCTTGCAATTGCCTCGCTGAATTGATTTACAAAGACATTCTGACCGCCCGTATCCCTCAGACCCGGGATAACATTCCACTGATGTATACCGTGGTTTGTGATCATTAGAATATGTGGTTTCTTCGAGCCAATGAAACCGGAGTGGTACATGTCATTAACTGATTCTTTATCTTTTTTAACAAAGCCATGATCATTTGATGGAAACGTTTCCATGGTTTCATTCTAGGATGATATTTTTCCCTTGTCAACTATTTTCTTTCGATTTTCGTACAATTTTTCTAAAAAGTTCGTATAGGAATAGCGCAAAGAGCTGCTTGAAAAAAGCAAGATTTTCAACTGCCCCTGTCTACGAGCTGAGGCTTGAGACACTTGTATATGGGCAGGTCTTCAGCTCTTAACTTCTCTCCCTTCACAATTTCGACAATAGCCTCGGCTCCAAGCCTTCCTAAAACATTAGAATCCTGTCGTACCGTAGAGAGGCCTACATAACCAGCTGCCTGGATGTCATCGTAGCCGATGATCCTTATATCACTTCCAAGATCACGCTTTGCCTTCAACCCTCCAAGAGCCAGGTCATCACTGTAAAAGAAGATACCGTCTATACGCCGCCTTGTTATGAGATCTCTCGTAACCCTGTAGGATTCCTTCTCATCGATCGGAATGTAAAGTTCATCAATGAGATCCATTCCCCTCTCTCGCAGGCCGCTCTTGAATCCTTCCACCCGTTCTTCTCTCTGAACGGTTTTTGCCAGGTCACCTATGAATACCACTCTCTTGCATCCCTTTTCCTCCAGATAGGCAGCGGCATAGCCTCCGCCGAGGTGATTGTCGAAAAAAATCGAATTCTCATTCCTGTCATGAAAATCGAGGTAAACGAAATGGGCATTTTCAGCCTTCAACATGCTTTTCTCTTCGGGTCTCAGTGGATTCAAAAGAACTATCAGGCCTGAAAAGTGGCTGTACCTTATGTGTTCAAAAACCTCTTCACGCTTCTTTCCAATGTTGAACACAAGTAGGTTGTATCCCAGTTCATTCAATCTCGAGTATATCCCGGCAACTATCTCCATTGAAAACCTGTGAGTAATCTTGGGAAGAAGTATCGCTATGGTAGATTGTGAAAAGCGACCCGTAACAAGCATCTTTGCAACTTTATTGGGCCTGTAGTTCAATTTTCTTGCTACCGCCATTATGCGTTTTCTTGTCTCATCCCTTACCAGAGGGCTCCCGTTTAGAACACGAGAAACAGTTCCCACGCCATAGCCGGAAATCCTGGCAATATCTTTTATCGTGGCTGCGGATTTCTCCATTACATCTATCATAATAATAACCGCAGTAAAAAAAGTCATTGTTATTGCCACAAAAAACCCGTAAACCTGTTGACAATCATTAAAATAAATGTAAATTTATGCACTTAATTTATAACTATCAAGGAGTTTCAGCCATGGCTTTCGAGGAAAAGGGCCTCTATAACCCGCAGAATGAACACGATGCATGCGGAGTTGGTTTCATAGTAAACATCAACGGAAAGAAGACTCGAAGTATCATCAAGAATGGAATCGAAATACTTAAGAACCTTGAGCACAGAGGGGCCATAGGCGGTGATATGAAAACCGGAGACGGTGCGGGAATGCTCCTGCAGATTCCCCACGATTTTTTCAAGAAACACGTGGATTTCCGACTTCCGGAGCCCGGCAATTACGGTGTGGCCTTCCTCTTTCTGCCACCTGAAGAGAATGATAGTCTGCTTGCAAGGAGGATGATAGAAACTATCTCTTCCACGGAAAACTTTACAATCCTCGGCTGGAGAAATGTACCGGTAAATCCCGACTCCCTCGGTAAGCAGGCAAGAGAAGAAATGCCCTCTTTCTGGCAACTCTTTCTATCACCTAATGAACCGCCGGAAGAACTGGCATCGAAAATGGAGTCGGATCCGGACTACCTGGAAAGGCGGCTTTACGTTTTGAGAAAATCCCTCGAGAGAGAAGCAAGGAAGTCAGGCTGGACTCCGGATAAATTCTTCCCCGTATCCATCTCCTCGAGAAAGGTTGTATACAAGGGGATGTTCGTATCCACCCAATTCGAATCCTTCTACCCGGACATCACGGACAAGGATTTCAAGAGCTCCCTCGCTATCGTTCATCAGAGATACAGTACAAACACTTTTCCATCCTGGTACCTTGCCCATCCATACAGGTACATAGCCCATAACGGTGAAATAAACACCCTAAAGGGAAATGTCAACAAGATTACAGCGAGAGAGAAAACCCTTTCCTCGGAACTCTTTGGAGATGAGATAGAGAAGATATTTCCCATCGTAGACAGAAACATGAGTGACTCTGCCATATTCGACAACGTTCTCGAGCTCCTCGTAATGGGCGGAAGGAGCATCCAGCACTCCCTGATGATGATGATACCGGAGGCTTTTGGTTCCAGATACCATATCTCGGAAGACAAGAGGGCCTTTTTCGAGTACCACGCCGCCATCATGGAACCATGGGACGGACCTGCAGCCATATCCTTTTCCGACGGTATAAGAGTAGGGGCGATGCTGGACAGAAACGGCTTGAGACCGGCCAGATACATAATCACAAAGAGCGGAATCTTTATGCTTGCCTCTGAGGTAGGAGTCCTCGACTTCAGACCAGATGACATCCTTGAAAAGGGAAGACTCGCACCGGGCAAGATGATTATGGTAGATACGGAAAAGAAGAGAGTTCTCAAGGACAATGAGATAAAGTCGAGTGTATCGAGGAGGAGGCCCTACAGGCACTGGCTGGAGAAAAACAGAATCCTCTTAAAGGGGCTTCTCGGTGCCCCCAAGACACTGAAAATAGACGGGGAAAGGCTTCCTGTCATTCAGAAAGCCTTCGGTTACACTCTCGAGGACTTGAGAAAGATAATCATCCCGATGGTAGAGAATGCTCAGGAGCCTGTAGGTTCGATGGGAAACGATACGTCTCTGGCTGTTCTATCCGAAGAACCCCAACTACTCTTCAACTACTTCAAACAGCTATTCGCCCAGGTTACCAACCCCCCCATTGATCCTTACAGGGAAAACCTCGTGATGTCGCTAATGAGTTTTGTAGGAAAGGAAAGAAACCTTCTCGCTGAAACACCCGAACATTGCAGGCAGCTGAAACTCTCACATCCAATCCTTACAAATGATGATATCGAGATGCTGCGCTCGGCAAGAATCAAGGATTTCAGTGTAACTACCGTTTCGATTCTGTTTCCCACAAGCGGCCACCCGGGGTCCATGGAACATGCACTGAACAGGGTCTGCAGGGAAGTTGAATCTGCAATAGACGAGGGTGCTTCGCTCATTATCCTTAGCGATAGGGGAGTATCGGAGGAGAATGCTGCAATCCCGTCACTTCTTGCCATTTCAGGCGTGCATCGCTACCTCGTAGGCAAGGGTAAACGGCACCTTGCAGGACTGGTACTGGAATCGGGAGAACCCAGGGAGGTCCACCACTTTGCCACACTAATAGGTTACGGGGCAAGCGCTATCAATCCGTACCTCGCCTTCGAGACGATTATCGCGCTGAAGCAGAAGGGCTACATATCGGAATCCCTTACAGAGGAAGATGCCATAGACAACTATATAACCGCAATCAAGAAGGGGCTCTTAAAAACCATGTCAAAGATGGGAATATCTACCATAAGGAGCTACAGGGGAGCCCAGACATTCGAAGCCATAGGACTCGGAGAGGAGCTCATAGAACGTTACTTTACCGGAACACCCTCTTCGATAGGCGGGATAGGTATCAATGTCCTGGAAAAGGAAAAGAGGGAGATTCATGGCAAGGCATTCGGTCGGAAAAACAGGGTGACTGCCTTACCCCAGCTCGAATCGGGAGGCATGTACAGTTACAGAATCGATCAGGGCAAGCACCTCTTCTCTCCGAAGGCAATAGTTCTCCTTCAGAGGGCCACGAGGGAAAATGATTACCGACTATTCAAGGAGTATTCGAACCTCATAAACGATACCACAGAGAACCTGTGCACTCTGAGAGGACTCCTTAAGATAAGAAAGGGGAAAGCCATACCAGTAGATGAGGTAGAGGGGGAAGAATCCATAATGAAGAGATTCGTAACCTCTGCAATGTCCTTCGGCTCGATAAGCAAGGAGACCCACGAAAACATAGCCCTTGCAATGAATAGCCTGGGCCTTAGGAGCAACTGCGGCGAAGGCGGAGAGGACGATTACAGGTTCTATGGCAAGAAAAATGGTGTAAGCCTAAACAGCAAGATAAAACAGGTCGCCTCGGCTCGTTTCGGAGTTACCAGCAATTACCTTGCAAATGCCGAGGAACTTCAGATAAAGATATCACAGGGTGCAAAGCCGGGAGAGGGGGGTCAGCTTCCCGGGCACAAGGTGACGGAGGAAATTGCAAGGGTAAGGCATTCGACACCCGGTGTTATGCTAATTTCTCCCCCGCCCCACCATGACATATACTCGATAGAGGATCTCGCACAACTTATCTTCGACCTGAAACATGGTAACCCGAATGCAAGGGTCTCGGTAAAACTCGTTTCGGAACTCGGAGTCGGCACGGTAGCAGCAGGGGTTGCCAAGGGAAAGGCCGACACCGTATTGATAAGTGGCGGAGACGGAGGCACGGGAGCCTCACCACTTTCGTCGATCATGCATACCGGTACCCCCTGGGAAATCGGGCTTTCGGAAACTCATCAGGTTCTGCTCAAAAGTAATCTGAGGGACAAGATAAGAGTACAGACCGATGGCCAGATAAAAACGGGACGGGACATAGTAATTGCCGCACTCCTCGGAGCAGAAGAGTTTGGCTTTGCAACTACTCTCCTTGTCACTCTGGGTTGTGTGATGATGCGAAAGTGCCACCTAAATACGTGTCCCGTGGGAGTGGCGACGCAGGACCCCGCCTTGAGAGCCTTTTTTAACGGGAGGCCTCAGTATGTGGTAAATTTCATGCGTTTTCTCGCAAGAGAGGTGCGCGAATACCTCTCTGAAATGGGTTTCAGGAAACTCGCTGACATAATAGGAAGGACCGACCTTCTTGAACCGGACTACGAGAGGGGCAATGAAAAAACCAAGAGCCTCGACTTTTCCAGAGTTCTTTACATGCCCGAGAGTTTCAAGAAGTGGAAACCGGAGAGATTCACCGAGGAATCGGAACAACCGAGGAAACCCTACAGCCTTGAAGAACATCCCGATCTGGAAATACTGAGAGAAGCAAAACCAGCACTCGAGGAAGGAAAACCGGTAAGGTTTTCCATGAAGATAAGAAATTCTCAAAGGGCAACCGGTGCAAGCCTAAGTGCAATGATATCCAAGAAATACGGAAGCAAGGGTCTTCCAGACGACACGATTAGGATCAAATTCAACGGTTCTGCGGGTCAGAGTTTCGCAGCGTTCCTAACAAGAGGAGTTACATTCGAACTGGAGGGTGATGCAAACGATTACTTTTGCAAAGGTCTCTCGGGCGGAAGGGTTATAGTGTATCCTCCAAAGGGATCAACCTTCATACCGGAGAGAAACATCATTACCGGGAATGTAAACCTCTTCGGTGCCACCTCGGGAGAGGTATTCATAAACGGAATGGCAGGAGAACGTTTTGCCGTAAGAAACAGCGGAGCGATTGCCGTTGTCGAAGGTGTGGGAGATCATGCATGCGAGTACATGACAGGAGGGCGGGTTATCGTGATAGGCGAAACAGGAGTCAATTTTGCTGCAGGAATGAGTGGAGGTATCGCCTACGTACTGGACAAGAGCCAGCTCTTCGATACGAGATGTAACCTCGAGATGGTAGACGTTGAACACATAACCTCGAAAGATGACGAAGCCTTCATAAGAAGGTACCTCGAAAAACATGCAAGGTATACAAGGAGCAGAAATGCAATAGAGATACTCAACATGTGGGAAGAAATATTTCCTCTCTTCGTAAAGGTGATGCCAATGGATTACAGGAAGGTACTGGAGAAACTGAAGGAGAGTGAGAATGAAAAATCGGATACTGCCAGCGTAACGGAGGAGGTGTATGCCTGATGGGTGACGTAAGAGGTTTTATCAAATTTGAAAGGTCAGCAAGCAAGTACCGCCCTGTGGAGGAGAGGATCGGAGATTACAATGAGGTGAATATCACGATACCGGTAGAGGAACTTACCGAGGAAGGTGCCAGGTGCATGGATTGCGGAACTCCCTTCTGTCATTCTCTCGGCTGTCCCCTGGCCAATTTGATACCCGAGTGGAATGACCTCGTTTTTCGGGGTAAATGGGAGGAGGCCTGGATGCGCCTTGAACTCACCAACAACTTTCCCGAAATTACCGGACGGCTTTGCCCGGCACCATGCGAGGAATCCTGTACGCTCTCCATAAACAGGGCTCCCGTCTCTATAAAACAGATAGAGAGGGCAATAATCGAAAAGGCATTCGGGGAAGGATGGGTGATTCCAAGGCCGCCGGAGACGGAGACTGGCAGGCATATAGCGATAGTCGGATCAGGCCCGTCGGGGCTGGCTGCAGGCCAGCAGCTTAGAAGGGCAGGGCACCGGGTCACTGTCTTTGAAAAATCAGACAGGCCGGGAGGGATACTGATGTACGGTATTCCCAATTTCAAGCTGGAAAAGGATATACTGGAGAGAAGGCTCGATCAGCTTCGAGAGGAAGGAGTGATATTTGAAACCGACGTAGAGGTCGGAGTAGATATATCGGCAAGATACCTGAAAAAGAAATTCGATGCGGTGCTTCTTGCAATGGGTGCCGGAGAACCGCGGGATCTGGATGTTCCGGGCAGAGACCTCGAGGGCATTGTTTTCGCACTCGACTACCTCTCATGCGCTACCAAAGGCATTCTTGAAGGAAAAACTTCCCGATATTCGGGCCAGGAGGAACAGGATTCTCAAAGGGAAAAAAAGTTTCTCTCTGCGGAGGGGAAGAGAGTGCTCGTCATTGGTGGCGGTGACACGGGCTCCGATTGTGTTGGCACTGCAACGAGGCAGGGTGCCACTTCCGTTACACAGATAGAGATACTGCCGAAACCAATGGACTGGAGGGAGAGCTACAATCCCCAGTGGCCGTACTGGCCAAAAAAACTGAGGAAGTCGAGCTCTCACGAGGAGGCGGAGAGGCGTGGAATACTCAAGCAGGAATGGTCGGTAACGGTAAAGGAGTTCCGCGGTAAGAGAGAGAGTGGTAATAATGACATGAAAACTGTGGGTGAGGCTAAACTTGTAAGGGTGGAATGGAAAAAATCGGGAAACGGTTACAAACCCACAGAAATTCCCGGTTCACAGTTCACCATAGAGTCAGACCTGGTAATTCTTGCGATGGGTTTCCTCCATGTCAAACATTCAAAACTGCTCTCCGAACTCGGCCTGGAGTTCAATGAGAGGGGTAACATAAAAATCGATAGACATTACATGACATCCGTACCCGGAATATTTGCAGCCGGTGATTCACATACGGGAGCATCTCTCATAGTGAGGGCACTCAACCACGGAAGAAGGGCAGCAAGCAGTATAGACTCTTTCCTCGGATAACCTTAGCAGGCAGGCACAATAAGGAGGCACAATAGGTAAGCCCGGGGATGCTATTCTTAATGGTATCGAGATTCTGCAGTCAACCATCCAGAGGTTTCCTGCCATAGGCCGCAATTGGAATCCTCCTTCCCGTTCCGAATGCCCTCGGGCTAACCTTGAGTACCGGCGGTGCCTGTCTTCTCTTGTACTCTGCCCTTCGTATCATCCCTATCACTCTCCCTACCAGTTCTCTTTCGAAGCCTTCAGATTCTATCTCCTCTTCCGATTTGTTATGGACGATATAGAGGTCTATTATCTTGTCGAGAATCTCATAGGGAGGGAGTGTGTCCTGATCCTTCTGGTCGGGTTTCAGTTCGGCAGATGGCGGTTTTGTAAGTATCGATTCGGGTATCACCTCGCCATTGCGGTTGATATACCTCGCCATTTCGTACACCTCAGTCTTCAAGAGGTCGCCAATCACCGCAAGGGCTCCTGCCATGTCACCGTACAAGGTACAGTACCCGGTGGCAAGCTCGGATTTGTTTCCCGTAGCCAGCAGGAGAGAGTTGAATTTATTTGAATAGGCCATCAGAAGGGTTCCGCGTATCCTTGCCTGAAGGTTCTCCTCGGTGATATCAGGCTCCGTGCCTCTGAAAACCCTCTTCAGAGTATCCAGATACGACTTGAATACATCTTCAATCGGAAGAACCTCCAGTTCGATTCCAAGGTTTCCCGCCAGTGTCTTTGCATCCTCGACACTTTCAATTGAAGAGTATCTGGAAGGAAGGGCAAAAGCCTTAACCCGCCTGGTTCCAAGGGCCTTTACTGCCAGCGTGGCAACGAGTGCCGAGTCTATTCCTCCGGAAAGGCCGAAGTGGACCCTCTGGAAACCTGTTTTTTCCAGATAGTCCCTTATTCCAAGTACAAGTGCTCCCTCCAACTCTTCGTACCTCTCACCGTCAAGGCCGACCTCGCCATCCTTACCGGTATCCACTACCGAAAGCTCCTCGGCAAAGGCAGCGGCCTTGAAGACAAGCCTTCCGGAGCTCGAAGTTACGAGCGACTGGCCGTCAAATATCAGGCTGTCATTGCCACCTGTCATGTTTACATATACCACACCGACACCTGAAGATTTGCCTATGTCGGAGAGGAGTTTGAACCTCGTCTGCAGCTTGCCGGAATAGTAAGGTGACGCCGAAGGTACGATTAAAAGGGATGCCCCGCCGTCCAGGAGTTCCTCGACAGGGTCTATCGGGTATCTCACCGCTGCAGACGGCTCGGTCTCCCACCAGATATCCTCGCATATGGCTATTCCGATTCTCTTTCCCTTCCAGGTAAAAGGCTCTCGTTTCCTGGCAGGTTCGAAGTACCTTGCCTCGTCGAAGACATCGTAGGTTGGCAGAAGGGTCTTTGCCTGTCTGTGGAGAATCTTCCCGTCACTGATCACTGAAACGACATTCATCAGCTTCTTTCCCGCGTGAGACTTGTTCCGGTCGACATGGCCAAGGACCACACCTATTCCACGTGGTGCATGCTGTTGTATGTACCTCAAGGATTTGAGATTCTTCTCTACGAAAGCCTCCTGATCCAGGAGGTCCATGGGAGGATACCCGCAGATACTGAGCTCCGGAAATATAACAAGCTCCGGCCTTTCGGATTGATTATCAGCCCGATCGATGAAACTCAGTATCTTTTCCGTGTTGCCTTCGAAATCACCTATAACGGGATTTATCTGTGCAATAGCCACTCTCATACACATGATTGTAACAGAATTGGCTGGACATTACCATATCAGCGAATTATAGTATTGAATTGAAATGAATACAGAACCCGATAGGGACACTTCGATAAACTCGAGTGGTTACTCAAATGATTACTCGTATGAGAAACTCGGCGAAAAACTGGAAGCTGTTCTCGAAAGAGTGAAGGACCCGGAGAGCGGGTTATCCTGCTCCCGGCTTGGACTGGTGAAGAAATTCCGCTATAGCAGAGAACACAATCTCCTCTATGTTTTTACCGATTTTTTCAGTCACCGTCCTGCTTGCTTCACATGCATCGGTATAACCATGGCCATTGAATCCACCATAATGAGGGACTTGAGAAAACAGCTCGAATTGGAATTTCCAGGTGTGGAGATAAAAATTCTCTGATTTCCTCCCCTAAATCGTTGAAAAAATGTTGGAAAGGCCTGCCTTTTTTAGAACTTTTGAATCAAAAAGTCGAAAACAATTGATTTTTTCCGAAATAGCGTATAGAATACCAGAAAAATCATAACAGGAGGTTCGCTATGACGACGCTTATCGTGCTCGTTGGAATCGCTGTTTACGTCATTCTCTATGCAACCTATGGCAAGAAACTGGAGAGAGACGTAGTCAAGGCTTCCAACGACAACGCAACCCCTTCCCAGAGGCTATTCGATGGCGTGGACTATGTACCTGCACGAAAGGAGGTACTCTTTGGCCATCACTTCGCCTCGATAGCCGGTGCCGCACCGATCATCGGTCCCGTACTGGCAATGGCCTGGGGATGGGTTCCTGCTCTCGCATGGGTCTGGTTCGGTAACATCTTTATCGGTGCTGTCCACGATTACCTTGCCCTCATGGCTTCCGTAAGGTATGACGGAAAGTCGATACAGTTCGTTGCCTCAGACCTCATAACAAAACGAACCGGCACTCTCTTCTACTGGCTCGTTTTCTTCCTGCTCATTCTCGTTATTGCCGCATTCGGTGCTGTACTTGGAGGCATATTCGTAAGGCAGCCGGCAGTTCCCTCGGCCTATATCCTTAAGATAATAGCGGCACTGATTCTCGGTGTCCTTATCTACAGGATAAAGATGAACTTCGGACTTGCCACGATTATCGGAATCATAATGCTGGCACTTGCAATCTGGGGTGGTACATTGATTCCAATAAAGGCCTCATACAATGCGTGGATTCTCGTGATGTTCTTCTACATAATAATCGTCTCGGCAATTCCGGTGAATGTCCTCCTCCAGCCCAGGGACTACCTGAACTCCTGGCTGCTCTACTTCGGTCTGATAATCGGTGCAATCGCCGCACTCTTCAGTCTCCACGGTTTTACTGCGCCTGCTTTCACAAGCTTTTCTCCCATCGTCAGCGGCGGAAAGGCAACTCCGTACTGGCCGGTGATTCCACTGATAATAGCCTGTGGTTCACTCTCCGGTTTCCACTCGCTGGTCGGTTCGGGAACATCCTCCAAGCAGCTCGAAAAGGAGAAGGACGGGCTTATGATAGGATACGGTGCCATGCTTACGGAAGGTTTCCTCTCCACCATAGTGGTGATTTCCGTGGCAGGATTCGGCTATACCCTGTTAAAGGATGCCGGAACAAAGATCGCCCTATCCACCTGGGGAACGACCTACATGGGTTCCATGATGTCCAAGTATCCCAAAGCTGCAATGTTTACAGCGTCATACGCCCAGATGGTCAACTCCACATGGTTGAACTTCATTCCTATAAAGATCGTGCAGACGATAGCCGGAATGTGGGTTGCATCCTTTGCGATGACCACACTGGATACGACCAACAGGCTCGGAAGGTACTGCTTGACCGAGATCTTCTCCGGTCTCAAGGATAAGAATGAAGGGGCTTACAGGTTCCTCACAAACAGGTGGGTTGCTTCACTAATTCCTGCGGCCATAGGAATATGGCTTGCCTGGAGCAAGAACTTCACGATACTATGGCCGTCTTTCGGTTCGGCAAACCAGCTTATCGCATCCATCGCTCTTCTTACCGGTTCTGCCTGGGTAGCCAAGAAACTCAAATCCAAGGCTGCCGCCGTTGCTGTGGTACCCGCATACTTCCTCTGGATAACGGTAACTGCAGCCATAGTCTGGTTCTCGGCAGTAGTGCTTCCCGGCACAATCTCAAAGAGCCCTGTAACGGGAATAACGGTTCTTGTAATCGAAGTAATAATGTTCATAATGAACATAATCTTCATAATCGACTTCATAAGGAACTACAAGAAACCGATAGAGGCTGAGGCGGAAGCTTAAACTCCGAAATATCCAAACATAAGCGTGCGGTTCATCGGGAAGTACGGACTGCACGCTTTTTTCTATAAAAAACGGTTGTTAAAAATACGAAATACCATTAAAACTTTTTGTATAGATGCTTGAAATCGTAAAACGGGTATTTGAGATAATCAAAAATTTCTTTTCTGTAATGGACAGAGCTCACAGGAGCAGGGTAACGGAGCTGACTGCATATGAGGAGCGTGAACTTGAAAACATCTTTGTTCTCCTCCTCCTCGGTTCATTGGCGGGAATTCCCTCACCTCCGGCATTCATTGCAGTAGAGCTCTTTCCGTATATGGAACACGAACTCAAGGTTCTTGAAGCCAGATCGAAGGAGGCATCCGATGCACTCTCGGAACTGGCCGGATTACTCGACATGGATTGATACAGATTAGCCAGGAAGGGGTTTCAACAAATTGAAAACGATATTCTTTACGGGAAAGGGAGGGGTCGGAAAATCCACCATTGCATCTGCAGTCGCCTGGCAGCTTGCAGGAAGTGGCAAGAAGGTTCTTGCCGTATCCTTCGATCCGGCACACAACCTGGGTGATATATTCGGAGTACAGCTATCAGACAGAAAGAAACGATTCGAAGACACCCTCTATTTGGAGGAGGTCGATCTGAACAAGGCTTCCGAGAGGTATATCCGGGAAAATATTGCCCTTCTGGAGGATGTCTACAGCTATCTCAAGCCTTTCAACATGGAGAGGTACTTTCAAGTCTTAAAATACTCACCAGGAATCGAGGAATATGCCTCCCTCACTGCCATGGAGGAGCTTATAAGAGGGGAAAAGGAATTCGACTACCTGATATTTGACACCCCCCCCACTGGTTTGACACTGAGAATTCTTGCCCTGCCTTACGTGACACTTTCGTGGATCGAGCGGCTCAAAAGAATAAGGAGCTCCATCCTCGAGAAACGCTACACGATACATAACATAAACGGCCATTTCTCTGAGAAAGGGGTGAAGCTTGCCTATAACGAGGATGAAGACATGGTGATGAAGAAACTAAAATCCATAGAGGAGCGATTTATCGAATTACAGAAATTCCTGAAGAGCGAAAACAACTCAATCGTCGTTGTATTCAACCCCGATTTCCTCTCACTCAGAGAATCGGAGAGATTGATAGATTCTCTGGATGAACTGGGGATGCCTATTCGCGCTGCAATAGACAACAAGTATGAAGAGAGTCTGTCCGAACTGGCAGAGGAAATAGAGGGGAAACTTCTCGGGGGAAAGGGAAAAAATCATGAGATCGAGCTCCTGAGGGTATCGAAACAGGGTAGAACAGGTGAGGCAACGTATGAACTCGATGAAAATCTTGCTAGTATATTCTTATAAACGGAGAAAGCGGGGAAAAGCAAATGTTTGAAAATCTATTCAGGAACAGAGAAGTAATAAACCAGCCAATCTTTTACCTCTTTATTGCCTTTACCATACTTATCTCCCTGGGTTACTCATGGGGCAGGCGAAGGAACAAGAGAATCTACCTCTCAACCTTCAATGATCTCGTCGACCTTATCAAGACAAAGGACCAGCAGTTCACAAATATAGGTGGACTTACAGGCTACCATGCGAACCTGATTCCAAAGAAAAATGACATATACAGGCGTGTAGATGCAACACTCACCCTTCTTCCCAGGCAGTCATGGCTCTATTTCCCCTTTTCACTCATAATGCAAGGTTTCGACAGGCTCTTTCTAACCTTCTTCCTGGCCCCAAAGAAAAAAGCCAGGTGGATTTTAAAGGAAGGGCACCTTATAGAAAGAAGATACTCTAGATTTCATGGTCCGAAGATAAAAAATGCGGCTTCACTTGAACATGAGGAATATTCCTGGGGAGGAATGGAGTTTATCCTTTACTACGAGGACGATTCGGTAAGGAAGAGATTACTTGAGCTTGCAAGAAAAATGGAGAATCCTGGCAGCATAAGGCATGTTGCAATTGTTCCTGCTGAGGAGAGAATATTCGTATTCATGATTCCAAAACTCAAGAAAGTTGCCAATGACCTTCTACCCGTTATCAAATGGATTGACTCCAGAAAATTTGCATTCACCGGAAGTAAAGATGAAGGATAAGAGCATACTGATAACAGACGTAGATACACCTCTTGGTCTCGAGCTGGCAAAAAGATTCCTGGAAAGCGGAAACCGGATTACGGGAACGGTTTCAGGCGACCTGGAATCATCCCTTCTAAGCAGCTTCAAGGATGAGAGCTTCATTTACACGAAATGGTCGAAACACTCATCGGTATCGGCGAGAAATGTAGTTCTAACGGCATTGAACAGTTACAGTGTAATTGACCTTGCCATAATCATCCAGTCCACAGAAGCTTGGAAGAAAATGTACCATGAAATCTACTCCACCACTATAGAGAAAACAATTGACACTGTAATAAAGGGAACCATGTTCCTTACCAAGGAAGTTTTGAGTGTATTCTCAAGCAGCCTGCTGAAGGGTAACAGAGAGGGAAACTCCGTTCTTGCCATAGCACACCACATCACCTCTGAACTCAACTACCTCACTCCTCTCGAGGGATTCATAAGAGGAGGGACGGAGGGCTTTTTGAGATCACTCTGCAGGTTGAACGATGATGAGAATATCATTATCGGATCATTCTCATCACCATCAGCGGATATCAGGGGGTATGCCAGCTTTATCTGGGAAACACTTTCTGAAAATCCCGGAAGGATCAACTGTAGAAGGGTCAACTATCGCACGAAAAAAGGATTTCTAAGATTCAATTTTTAGGTTCAAATTACACACGGTGGCTTTTCACGTTTACCCCCTCGGGTATTATTTACCGTTAAAGCCTACCAGTTGGCAGTTAGGTCCTTGTTTGCATTGTAAAAGGCACTTACCTCTGCTGCACTCTTGGTATATACCGATATTTTTATTATATAAGAAGTTTTCACCGACTTTTTTCAGAAGAGCATCGACTCGGAAAAACGCATCTGAAACTCAGGCTTGCCAGCCAATTCGATAAATCTCGTATTCTCTGCAATAGCCTTAGCCCTCTTCCCCGCCTCCCTTGAAACCAGGGCAAGCGAGGCACCTCGCAGTGCGGCATTTCCTGCAATGTCAACCATGGAAGGAGAGACCCTGGGTATCAACCCAATCCGTATGGCAGCCCTTACATCCATGCCGGCACCAAAATTACCGGCAAGACGGATAAGATCTATCTCTCCGGCAGTCAGATTCATTTCCGAAAGAAGGCTCTCTATTCCCGTTCTTATCGCACCCTTTGCAAGCTGAAGTTCCCTTATGTCCCTCTGGGTAATGTATACACGCCTGTTTTCCGTGAGGGAAAATGCAAGCTGGTTTTCCGTGGTAAAGAGATGAGCACCGGCTACCCTGCGGGCATTTTCATCCTCTATTTCTTCCGGTTTCAACAGTCTGCCTGTGCTGTCCACCAATCCCGCATCGAGCAGTTCTGCAAGGAGAGAGACGAGGCCCGTGCCACAGATACCCCGAACAGATTCTCCTCGTTTTTCTCCTATGGTTTCAAACTCAAAAATCCAGTCTTCTGTCCCTCTCTCTATCCTTGCCGAGTATATTGCCCCCTCTATTGCACGCATACCGCAGGAGATCTGGGCACCCTCGAAGGCAGGTCCGGCTGCCGTAGAAGTGGCAAACAGTTTCCCCCTTCTTGAGAGTACGATTTCGCCATTCGTCCCTATGTCTACGGAGAGTGAAACAATATCTTCCCTGTCTATCGACAAAGCAAGTATCATTCCAACCGTATCGGCACCGACATATGCCGAAATTACGGGAAGGACCTCCACTATCCCCCATGCCTGAAAATCGAAGCCATAGTAGGCAGGGACTTCCCTTACAGTTTCGGAAACCACAGGTATGTAAGGGGAAAGGGTCAGTTCATACGGGTCGATATTATTGAAGATATGGAGCATAATGGGATTACCCACAACAACACTCTTGAATACCCTGTCAGAAGTTATACCAGCCTCGCCAAGCATGGCATTGCAGCCTTCCGCAATCGTTTCCAGTGCAGCCGCTCTTACTCTCTTCCTGTCCTTTCTGAAGGCTTCGACTCTGGAAATCACATCCGCCCCAAAGGATGTCTGCTTGTTAAGCAGTGTCTTCCGCAGAATCATGCCACCGGTCTCGAGATCGTGGAGGGCAATGTCTATTGTGGTGGTACCCAGGTCTATGGCAAATCCGAATATACCACGGCCCGTAACCCTTTCGCCGGAGGAGTTCCCTCCTTGGAAGCCCCTCTCCGTGACACCGAGTAATTCGATTCCCGAAGTCCTGTCAAGCACGACATCCACTTCCCAGTCGTTTCTCCTTAAACTCTCGGAAAAATTCTCAGCCTGGCTGAGATCTATTATGCAACGATCTGAAGGAGTGAGCCCGAAACCTGCCTTGATAAGTGCTTCTTTCAACCGTCTTGTATCACTTTGCTGATTATCCAGCGAAGGCCTCTCTATCGAGAGAGCTTCTCTCGTAACGGCAGGCTCTCCGGGAATCGATGTTACAGTTACTCCCTTCGTCTCACCACTTTCCCAGCGGATTCCTGCCCTCTTAGGCTCGATTATTGTAACGGTACAGTCATCCTCTATTTCAGTCTGACAGGCAAGTCTTACACCTCTATCCAATTCCTCCCGTGGAAGGGTTTTCCTACCCTTGTTACCGGAATCAGTGGGAGGATCTATCCTTACCCGGCACTGCATGCAGAGCCCCTTTCCACCACAGGGAAAATCTATAAGTATCCCTTCCTTCAACAACAGATCCCTCAAAATAGTCCCTTCTTCAACATGAAAGATCATGTTCCAGGGTTTGATGGTTACACTTCTCAGTTTGCTCATTTTCCCAAGAAACTCCTCCCGATAATCTTAAAAACAGGCCAGACGGTACCTTGCCGAAAGATATCGGCTGAAATTCGGTACCTTGATTCGGTACCTTGATTCGGTACTGCTATTCGACAGGTTTACAATATATAGATTTTTATCCATAATGAAAACAACCGGGTAAAAATCGAAGCAATTACATATTACAGAGGAGAAAAAATTGAAAGGTGTAATACTGGCAGCCGGCTATGGTACCAGGTTTCTGCCTGTTACCAAAACGGTTCCAAAAGAGATGTTACCACTGATAAACAAACCCTCGATAGATTTCATAATCGAAGAATTCGTATCCTCCGGCATACGGGAGATTCTCGTAATCACCTCTAGGAGAAAACAGAGTCTCGAAGACTACATAGACAGAGAGATAGAATTAGAATATGTATTCAACAACGAGGGAGCCCTGAAAAAACTTGAAAAGGTTCATCCACCCGAAGCTCACTTCTACTTCGTCAGGCAGAAAGAGATGAGAGGCACCGGTCATGCCCTTCTGCTTGCAAAGAGTTTTGTAAACAACGAACCCTTTGTTGTCGCATACCCCGACGACCTTCATTTCGGCAAGCCCCCACTTACCAGGCAATTGATGGAAGTATATGAAAGAACGGGAAGCTGTGTACTTGCCACGCTGCACAATCCGCCCGATATCAATAGATATGGTGTTATCTCCCTGGCTGCTGACAACCTTCATGTAACAGACATAGTGGAAAAGCCTGAGAAGGGCAAGGAACCAAGCAGAGAAGCATCAATAGGAAGATTCCTCTATATACCTGAGATCTTCAAATATCTCGAGGAAGGTCTTGAAAAACACAAAAGCGGTGAGTATTACCATACATACGCTGTAAGGAAACTTGCCGATGAGGGGAAGGTGGTGTACAAGCAGGTCGAGGGAACAAGGCTGGATACGGGAGAACCGGGAGGATACCTCGAGGCAATAATCAAATATGCGATGCGAATTCCCGAATACAGGGAAATCATAGAGAGGAGCCTTGGTACGGGGCTGTAGAAAATTCAAAACAGGGAGTCAGAAACCTTCAGCCACCTTCAGTGCGGTAGATATGTTTCCAAAGGGAGGACTTATCTGCACACCCCTTACACTACCCCTTATCTTGTCTATTATCTCACGTGCTATCACAATGCCCTCTTCTCTCCCCCTCTCCTTCGACTCCGATGAAGCTCTCTCCATCCTTTTCATAATCTCCTCCGGAATATTCACTCCCGGCACCTCATTGTTGAGGAAGAGGGCATTCCTGTAGGAAGCAAGTGGCCATACACCGGCAATTACGGGAAGCCCTGTATCTTCAATTGCCTTCAGGAATTTGAACAGCAAATCAACATCGAATACCGGTTGGGTTATAAGGTACTCGGCACCCGCCTCCCTCTTCTTGAAGGTTCTCTCCACCTCCCTGTTGAAATCCGGAGTTGCAGGATTTGCCCCGACACCGAGTACAAAGGATGTCGTTTCCGGCAGGGGATTCTTTCCAAGATCCATTCCCCTGTTAAGCCTGTCTGCAAGAGCCGTAAGGCCAATTGAGTCCACATCGAATACACCCTTGGCCTCTATATAACCCCCTGTTTTTGGAGGGTCCCCCGTTATGATAAGGAGGTTTCTAAGGCCCGCTGCGTGTGCCCCAAGTAAATCACTCTGCATGCCGATGAGGTTTCTGTCCCTGCAGCAGTAGTGTAGAATAGTCTCTATCTTTGCGTTTCTTTCGATCTCGATTGCGGTTATCATGGAGGAGATTCTTGAAGAAGCCCTCGGGCCATCAGGGATATTGATACAGGTAATATTGTGTCTGTAAAGCTCCTTTGCCTTGGCTATTATCTTGGAGAGGTCGCTGCTTAATGGAGGCACAAGTTCCACGGATACAATCCAGTCTCCCCTATCCAGTGCATAACCGAGACGTGACCTTTCCGAGAATTTGACAGGTTCTTTCAATTCTTCCCCTTCAATCTCGGTAACCCTTTCTATATGAAAGGAGCTTCTCCTTCCCGAATCGAGGGAGAGTATTGCTTTTGCCATCTCCCCTATGTGGGCCGGGGTCGTGCCGCAGCAACCGCCAATAACGTTGGCTCCCGCCTCAAGAAACTGCTTGGCATACTCGGCAAAGTACTCGGGAGAGGCGAGATACATCAATCTGCCGTCAACCTCCCTGGGAAAGCCGGCATTGGGCATTAAGGAGATGGGCTTGGAAACTCGATTCCTTACGGAGACCAGCATGTCGAGCATATCAGCCGGCCCGACGGAGCAGTTCATGCCAAGAACATCCACCCCATCATTTTCCTCCAGCCTGAGGGCGGAGTTGACAACCTCGGTGTTACCGTCACCCAGTTTATCGGGACCAAGGGTGAACTGTGCCTGGATAGGGATTTCCCCGGAAAGCTTTCGGCAGACCGAAACGGCAAGAATCAGCTCGTCCACACTCTTGAAGGTTTCAAAGAGTATTAGGTCCACCCCTCCCTCGAGCAAACCGGATACCTGTCTTTTGAAAGCCTCTTCCGCTTCCTCCCTCTTTATCCTTCCGAAGGGCTCGATGGATACACCGATGGGGCCGACAGAACCTGCAACGTAAATTTCATCGCCGGCCACTTCCCTTGCAATCCTCGCTGCCGCCCTGTTTATCTCCTCGGTCTTCTCAGAAAGCCCGTAACCTGCCAGTTTTATGGGGTTTGCACCAAAGGAGTTCGTCTCGATTGCCTGGGCTCCTGCCTCTAAGTACTCCATGTGTATCTTCCGGACAAGCTGAGGATTTGAAAGTACAGTCTCCTCATAGCACCTGTTAAGGAACACGCCGCGCGAGTAGAGCATCGTTCCCATTGCCCCGTCAAAGAGAAGTACTCCATCCTTCAATCTGTCAAGATATCCCTTTCTCAAAACCTTGCTCCAATCTATCTATGAATTCTCAATCTGCAATTTACCTGTGAGTGCCCACGGTATCGAAGCATGCTACAACAAATCTGATGATTTTGGAAGTACTTCCATTGCTGCTGTTGAGAATTTTCCTGCATCCCTGTATAATCCCGGTACACGAAAGGGAAGGATTACCTGTGAAAACAGCGGGGAAAGCAAAAACGAAAATCGCACTCATTGGGTTCATGGCCTCGGGCAAATCCACAATCGGTAAGCTTCTCGCAAAAAAGATCGGTTACAGTTTTGTAGACCTCGACACACTGATCGAGGAATATGCGGGCATGAGCATCCCCGATATCTTCTCCCGTGAGGGAGAAGAGGCTTTCAGAAGGTACGAAAGCATCTGCCTTTCCAGGCTGAAGGACGGTGAAAGAGTGGTAATCGCTACCGGGGGTGGTGCTCCCATTACCAGGGAGAACAGGCCATTCTTTACCGACGAGGCTTACACCTTTTTCCTCGAGGTACCTCTTGCAGAGGTACTGAAGAGGACAGAGGGAAGTGACAATAGACCTCTGCTAAAAATGCCAAAGGCAAGGATCGAAGAACTTTACAGGATGCGACTTCCAATATACCGCTCGCTGGGCCATCCCATACAAACCGTGGGTAAAACACCGCTTGAGATTGCAGACGAAATAGCTGCCTTCATTTCTCGCTAATATATTTACCCCTATTCCATCCGCGACTCGAGCTCATCCAGCACCTCGTCGATTCCTATACCCTCCTCCTCGAGCAGAACGAGAAGGTGATAAATCAAGTCAGCGGCTTCGTAGACGACTTCCCCGTGATTCCTCGCAAGTACCAGTTCCACAGCTTCCTCGCCGAGTTTCTTTCTTATCTTGAGCCCGCCCTCACGGAAGAGATGACTGGTATAGGAACCCTCCGGCATTTTCTTCCTTCTATCCGATATGACCTTCGAGAGAGTTTTCAAAACTCCGGCCGCAGAACCCGAAGCCCTGCTGCTTCCTTCCTTATGAAAATCCTCTCCTCCATGTTGATTCTTACCGCCCTCCGCACCACTCTCGAAGGGGAGAAGCCTTCCCGTCCTTTCGTGAAGATACCACACTCTTCCCGTCTCGATACTCTTCCTGTAGCCCTTCTCGTTCGTCTTGAGCCTGGCCAGCACTTTCCCTCTCTCGGATACTACCACAATGTCTATCAGGTTATCCTTCTTGATCACCTCTTGTACCACGACCTCCGCTTTGCCATTACCACACCTTCCCGACTTCTTCACTCTCCTGAAAGAGTTCTATCATTCGCTCAAGGTCAACGAGGCCTTCATATATGGCCTTTCCCACAATGGTGCCTACGATTCCCTCTTTTCGTATCCTGTAAACATCCCCTATATCGGCTTCACTGCCAATGCCGCCTGAAAGTACAACCTTTGCACCTGATACTTCGGCGATCCTGTTGGTCGCCTCTATGTCAGGCCCCTCGAGCACTCCGTCCTTTGAAATACTTGTGTATATTATCCTGTCGATACCCATATTTCTTGCCATCGAGGCCAGTTCCACATCACCGATTCCCCCGTCTTCCTCCCAGCCCGAAACCTTGACCTTTCCGTTTCTCGCATCTATTCCGGCTATGAAAACCCTCCCGTAACGTTCAACCCAGCCTTGAACTTCCTCCGGATTCCTTACCATTACGGTTCCCAGTATAAGCCTTTCCACTCCCAGTGCAAGGATTTCCTCGATATCCCTCTCACTCCTTATCCCACCTCCAAGCTCTACCACACATCCTGTTTCCCTCTTTATTCTGGCGGCAAGTTCTCTGTTGTTACCAGCGCTTCCCCTTGCCGCATCAAGGTCCACCACGTGAATGTATCTTGCTCCGGCTTCGGCAAAGGCGAGGGCAATACTCACTGGATCATCACCATAGACCGTTACCCTGTCGAAACTACCCCTGTAGAGCCTTACGCATTTTCCGTCGATTATGTCTATTGCGGGAATTATCAACATCTCTCTTAAAATCTATTTAAAAAAGACCTTATCCGGTTACAGAAACCCTTCCACTCGCCTTCCTAAGAGATGCAAAGAATGCATTTCTCAGGGTATCGGCTATTTCATCCGGAGTATCATCGGATTTGCATTTTTCCAAGAGAAAGTTTCTGAAAGAGTCATCCCTTACAAGTCTCATGATAGAGGAGAGAACCTTCAGGTACTCCTCCCTCCTCTCCGGATGATTTGCTATGAGAAAGAGAAAATGAACCGGTTTACCATCCATCGCCTGGTACTCTATGCCCTCCCGGGAAACACCGAGGGCAATAAGAATCCTGTCAGTCTCCGTTATCCTCGCATGTGCTATTGCAACTCCCCTGCCCACACCTGTGGACTGTATCTTTTCACGCTCGAAAACGGCCTCTTCGAATTCATTCAAATTCTTGATTGCCGAAAAAACAGGGGCCCTCTGGATAAGCTCGTGTATGGCGAGAAATTTTTCGGTATTGAGAAGATTCTTGACTATACTACCCTTAAGGAAACAGTCCGACAGATATCTCATTTGTGATTAAATAAGGTACTTGATTGTTTTGTATACTGTCAAGGGATAAAAATCATATTTTAAAGTTTATTTTTAAGGTTGTCAGAAATAAAGTAAATCTGCTAACATCACCCCGTATCACTCCGTATCGGGGAGCATACCACTTTGAGAATAGAGATTTTTAACAAGAAAAACTACCAGGATGGCAGAGCCCTCAAGCTTATCGCATCTTTAAGAAAACACCATGGAATTCTCCTACGAAGCATTCGCATTATAGATGCATACCTGATAGAGGGAGAAACACAACCTGGCCCTTCCGCTGTAAGGGAAATTTTTTGTGACCCCGTTACCCAGGAAATCCTCATAGACGATTTTGCCGCATCAAGAAAGATAAAGGGTTGGGATTACATGATTGAAGTCTCCTACAAGAGGGGCGTCACAGACCCCGTTGCCCTAACCGCAAGGGATGCAATATCACTCTATGAGAGAGACGAATCCGACGGTAAGGGCAAAGAAATTGAGGTTAGTTTTTCCACCATCTATCTTCTTTATCCGAAATCTCCCCTCGGAAGAGATGCGATAGAAAGAATACTTAAGGACCTTCACAATCCCCTCATTCAGGAAGCCCGCATAACGGAGCATGGTGAGTTTGCAAGAGAAAAGAGTGCTGATGTGAAAATCGCAAGGCATCAAAGCCATCCCCCCATTGCCAGGATGAAATCGAGCGGAGCTCCAGGATGGGAGAAGGCTCCCGTTGAAAGCTTCGACCTCCCCTCGATGACCGACAGCGATTTAGAGAAGCTCTCGAAAGATAGACTGCTCGCCCTCTCACTGGAGGAGATGAGGGCTGTAAAGAATCAATATGAAAGGGCTGATTTCATAAGGAGAAGGGAGAAGAGGGGATTGACACGAGCCATAACCGACGTGGAACTGGAAATGATTGCCCAGACATGGTCTGAACACTGCAAGCACAAGATATTCAACGCCACGATTCAGTACAGCGAGGGGGTTGAAGGAGGGGAAGACCGGGAGGATGCCGAAGCGGAGGTGATAAATTCCCTCTTTGAAACCTATATAAAGAGAACCACAGAGAGACTGAAGGGGAAAAAGGGTTACCTCAAATCGGTATTCGACGACAATTCGGGCGTGATACAGTTCGACGAAGACCACCTTGTATGCTTTAAGGTGGAAACCCACAATTCACCATCGGCTCTCGATCCGTACGGAGGCGCCATCACGGGTATAGTGGGGGTCAACAGGGATATCATGGGCACCGGGAAGGGTGCAAGACCGATCTTCAACACCAACGTCCTCTGTTTTGCATATCCCGACACTCCGGAGAGGGATGTGCCGGAGAGGCTTCTCCATCCCAGAAGGGTGATGGACGGTGTCCACAGCGGAATAGTAGACGGAGGCAACCAGTCAGGAATACCCGTTGTGGCCGGAGCCTTCCTCTTTGACGAGAGTTTCATGGGAAAGCCCCTGGTATTCTGCGGAACTGGGGGAATACTACCTGCAAAGATCATGGGAGAAGATTCGTGGGTAAAGCATATAGACCCAGGCGATCTTGCGGTGATGGTAGGGGGAAGAATCGGGAAGGACGGTATTCACGGAGCAACTTTCTCCTCTCTCTCACTCTCGGAAAGTTCTCCTACATCGGCGGTTCAAATCGGAGACCCCATAACACAGAAGAAGATGCTGGACTTCCTGCTCGAGGCCAGGGACAGGGGGCTCTACAAGGGGATAACGGACAACGGTGCAGGGGGACTCTCCTCCTCTCTCGGGGAGATGGCCAGGCAGAGCGGTGGCGTAACGATAGACCTTTCTGCCTGTCCTCTGAAATACCCCGGTCTCCTTCCCTGGGAGATACTCCTTTCGGAATCGCAGGAAAGGATGAGCCTTTCTGTGGCTCCCGATAAGATCGATAGTTTCCTCGAACTGGCATCTAGACGTGACGTGGAAGCTACCGTGGTTGGGAAATTTACCAACTCGGGGGTAGTGGAGGTACTGTATGCCGGTATTGTCGTAGGATACCTCGACCTGGAGTTTCTTCACAATGGCCTTCCCGTGATGAAGCTTAAGGCAAACTGGCCCGGGAGCCGGAGGGTCCTGGAACAGCTCGACCGGGTTCAGCACAACTTGACAAAATTCGGCCTGGAACAGCTCGACCGGGTTCAGTCCGGACGGGAAGCCAGCCTCATGAGGCCTGAAATCAAAGATACCCTGCTTTCGCTACTTCAAGAGCCCAATATTGCATCGAAGGAGAGACTCGTAAGGCAGTACGATCACGAGGTCCAAGGATATTCCGTGATAAAACCATTTACAGGAGCCCTGGAGGATGCCCCTTCCGACGGTGCACTTTTAAAACCCCTTTATGATTCCGAGAAGGGTCTCACCGTAACCCACGGTATCTGCCCCTGGTACGGTGAGTACGATACATACAACATGGCAATGTGTGCAGTGGACGAGGCCTTAAGGGCTCACGTTGCGATGGGCGGGAACCCGGAAGAGGTGGCCGCACTGGACAACTTCTGCTGGCCCGACCCCGTTCTTTCCGAGGACAACCCCGAGGGGGACTTTAAACTGGCACAACTTGTAAGAGCCTGCAAGGGGCTCGAGAAGGCATGTATCGATTACGAGATACCCCTTATCTCGGGAAAGGATTCAATGAAAAATGAAACTGAGATAGAGGGTAAAAAGCTTTCCGTAAAGCCAACCCTCTTGATCTCACTCATGGGAATAATCCCCGATATAGGGAGATCGGTGAGTACGGATTTCAAGAAACCAGGGGATTACATACTGCTCCTTGGAGACACGGATGTACACCTCCTTGGAAGCTTCTATCACAGGTTTCTCTTAAAGAGGGGATACAAGGCGGAGAAGGGGAACAACTGGAAACTTCCCCTTCCCGACACAGGGAGAGCAAAGAAACTCTACACCAAACTATTTCGTGCCATGGAGCATGGCCTCGTATCTTCCTGCCATGATATCTCGGACGGCGGCCTTGCCGTTGCCATCTGCGAATCTGCCCTGGGTGGAAGAGTTGGTGCGGAAGTGTTTCTCGATGCCATAGTGGCTTCCCGTGACTTGCAGAGTGATGAAATCCTCTTCTCGGAATCGCCATCACGTTTCATCGCAACCATCTCTCCTGAAAAACTGAAAGATTTCCTCGGGCAGATGAGAGGAACCAGAACCGCCGTACTGGGAAGGGTGAGGGAGGATAAAATTCTCAGGTTCAATTTCAAAGAGAAAGAAGAGCCCATACTGGAACTCGAGTTGAGTGAGGTGGAAAGGAACTGGAAGAGGGAGATATGAAGGTATCCACATGCATAGTAACAGGTTACGGAATAAATGCAGACCTGGAACTGGAGGAGGCATTCAGGAGAGCAGGGAGTGATCCCAGTCGGATACACATAAACGATCTGATAGAAAATCCAGGGCAACTCGAAGGGTTTCAGATAATGGCCTTTCCGGGAGGATTCTCCTTCGGTGACCACCTTGGATCAGGCAAGGTGTTTGCAACCATCTTCAAAAAAAACTTGAAAGAAAGGCTGGAAATCTTTATCGAGAGGGGAAAACTCATAATAGGTATATGCAATGGTTTTCAGGTACTGGTAAAAATGGGTATCCTTCCCAACCTCTCGGGAAGATGGAATCAGGAGGTCTCTCTGATACACAACTTATCGGGTATATTCGAAGACCGATGGGTAAAGCTCAGGATAAATAATACTTCGCGCTGTATCTGGACGAGGGGCATCGATGAAATAGAACTACCGGTAAGACACGGGGAAGGAAGGTTCGTAACGAGATCCACAGAGGTACTTAACGAGCTGGAAAGAAAAAACCTCGTTACAATGAGGTACACGGAAAAATTCGACACTGTACCCGGACAGGCATACGACAGATCAATACATGACAGCTCAGAGAGGAAGGTAAACGCAGAGAACACCTGGAATGTCCCGTACCCCTTCAATCCCAACGGATCGGTGAATGATATCGCTTCCATTTGTGATGAGACGGGAAGGATAATCGGTATCATGCCTCATCCGGAAGCCTTCCTCTTCAGGGAGAATCATCCTCGCTGGATGAGGGAGAAAGTAAATCCTGAAAATGGCCTGAAGATATTTGAAAACGGGGTAAATTATATGAGTGAAAGTTAGGGATAAACTTTCTATTGACACCTAAGCCGAGTAATGACTATTATTTTATCACAAGGAGTCAAAATGGGGGCGTAGCTCAGTTGGCTAGAGCGCGTGAATGGCATTCACGAGGTCGTGGGTTCGATTCCCGTCGCCTCCAGTATCTTTATGGATAACGATGGTACCAATTCAGGAAAACCATTCTCAGGAGAGCTTGATCCGGAAATTGCCAATCTCATGGGATTAACAGAGACCAAACCCGAACCGGCAGTGAGTGAGGAGAGACCCCCGGATTTTACCTCCCTCTTCGAAGAGGAAAAGCCAAAGGGCACCGTCGAACAGGTCGATTTTACAAAGAAGAAATTCGAAATAATAACGAAAACCTATGAGGAACCAAAACCTTACTTCGGGGACAGGGACTACTACAAGAAGGTTCTATCCGGGGAAGGGGAAGAGGCAAAACGTCTTCATTCCCTCTTCACAAAGTTCCTTCAGGCAAAGGATCCTCAGGACAAATCCCTCTACAGAGGAAAGTTGATATCTGCCTACTGGGACCTTGCATCACGAATTGCCGCCAGAATAACTTCGGAACTGCCCCTTCCAAAGATACTCTTACTAAGGTTTGGCGTTCTCGCTCCGAACCTCATAACACGTGAACAGCAGAATGTACTTGCAAGTCTCATATTCGAAAACAATACGGGGGAACCCGTTCACTACATGGACGAGTGGCTGAAAAAGGTCGCAATGGGCGTGGTACATCCCTCGGCAACGGACGAGGTTAAGAAGAAAAAACTGGACAGCAACCAGAAACTCATAGAGAACATCGAGAAAAAAAACGGCCAGAGGCAGACCGAGATGGGACTCGTTGCGGCTAAGATTGCAACTCTGGAAGACCTGGAAAACCAGCTCTCAGAACAGATAAAGATACTAACAACCCACGACAGGAGAGAAGAGTACGGCGGCATGAAGGACAGCTTCAATCCCATGCAGAAAAGTGCCTTAAGTGCCATTTCGGATATAATTCACAGCATGTCACGTATAAACAGGGAGATAGAGGAAGGTTACAGAAAGCTTGACAGCATTACCGAAGATATAAACATCCTGCAGAGAAAAGCCGAAGGGGTGGAGGGAGAAGTTGCCGTCGATTCACAGACGATAATTCAGGAGTTCAACAGTGTAAGGCAGATGGCCAAACTCTGTGTTGGCAAACAGGGTAACCACTTTCCAATCCTTATGAAACAGTATGCAAGACTGAGCCTCCGGGATATAGGGAGCAGGGAGAATGTTATCAATGAAATGGCCTATGTGGAAAAACTCGATCCCGGTATCTTCTTAAGAACCTTCAAGGGCCAGACCAACAGGATTGTACCGCATGTCATCCTTCTTCCCAACTATGGAGACAGCGGAATCTGCTGGGAACCCTTCGAAAGGTTCAACAGGGCTACAAGCAGGGGAAGAATAGCGATACCGATGTATTCCAAGAACTTAAGAACAGCAGTTATTTCGGCCCTTGCAGACTTGAGGTGGCAAATTGCAAAGGAGAAGGCCCAGCATTACTGGATGGAAGAGGGCATAACGGGCAAGTACTACCAGTGGTTCGAATCGAAAAAAATGAAGGGCGACGTGAAGGACGCATTCATCAGGGACTACATACTCTGGATAACCAAGGAGAGCGAGGGAACACAGAAACTGGACAGAGAGGTACGAGGTATCTTCTGGAGAAATATTCCCTTTCCCCAGGAGGTAAAAGACCTTCTTAAGAACAGGGGCTTCGTCTACAACGAACTGTACAAGAA
The DNA here is from genome assembly GCA_027021365.1 of Spirochaetales bacterium. Classification (GTDB taxonomy): domain Bacteria; phylum Spirochaetota; class Spirochaetia; order SZUA-6; family SZUA-6; genus JALUUM01. Next base: position 150,632 of record JALUUM010000027.1, on the reverse strand, counting down.
GGATGTAAACATAGCAAGATCGGATGGCTATTAGGATGTTTATTAGATGTTTATTAGATGTTTATTAAAGGATGAGCTTTTCTATTTCCTTCCCTTGAAGATGGGGTGAAAGTACTTTTCCATATCGATCTTCCTCGTCACGAACTTCATAATGGCATTGTATATGAAGAAGGTTGCAACAATGGCAGCAATGAACAGAATCGGAACGAGGAAGGGCATCACACTCCTGTACAATCCCTCTCCCAGAAGCAGGGGAACCACCCCGAAGAGGATAACCATCAAAATGATCATCACCAAGAGATTGAAAACAGTAGCTCCCAGAATAAAGAAGAGCGTATTCAACTTCTTGTTCATCTCTTTTCCCTGACCTCACTGTAGATAAAACTTGCAAGCAGGATAATACCAGCTATCACAACGGTCATGTCGGCCACATTGAATGTCGGCCATCGTTTCAAACCGAATACATTGTAGAATTTGAAATCAAAAAAATCCACTACTCCGTCGCCCTTTATAATCCTGTCAAGGATATTACTAATCCCTCCGCCGATTATTGCTGCCAATGCCCATGCCTGAAGCCTCGTGAGGTCTTTTGTTAAGAAGTAAAAGAATAAGAGAAAAATCAAAACGACAAGGGGCAGGACAAGGAAAAGAGCCTTCTGCAAGGGGCCATCGAGATTCCTTCCCAGGCTGAAGGCAATTGCAGGATTCTTTACATAGAGCAGCCTGAAAAAATCCCCTATTACCTCAACCGGCCTTCCGTATTGAAGGGTACGGGATACTATCCACTTCGTTACCTGGTCCAGGAGTATGATAAAGGCCGTCAATGAAAATGGAATCAATTTCTCCCTGTAACTCATCACGCCTGATATTCTCACAGTCCCGTTGGAATGTCAATAAAGAGAGCCTCGAGGCCGATACTCTCCTTGAGGTAATCCCTTAGCAACCTCACCCCCCATGTTTCCGTGGCATAGTGACCGGCAAAGAGGACATTCATTCTCCCTTCCAGAGCCTCGTGATAAACGGTGTGCGATGCATCGCCTGTAATAAAGAGATCAAGCCCCTCCCTGACAGCCTCGCTTACTATCTCCGGTGCCCCTCCCGATACGATGCCTACCGTCTCTATAGAATCCTTGCCGAAGGGAAGCCTTGCCACGGGACTCTCGCCGTGTTCCAGTATCTTCATTTCCACCTCGTTCATCGATAGAGGTTTTTCCAATCTCCCCATGAAACCTATCTTCAGCCCGTGGTATTCACCGAAAGGAGTGACATCCCTAAGGCCCAATTTTGCAGCAATCCCTGCATTGTTCCCGTACTTCTCGTGCATATCCAGGGGCAGATGAACGGCATAAAGAGCTATTTCGCTCTTTATGAGCAATTCAACAAGGCGATACAACCTTCCCGTCAATCTGCACGGTTTTCTCCAGAATAGCCCGTGATGAACAAAAAGAAGGTCCGCTCCCTCCTCTCCCGCTCTCCTGATACTCTCCATGGAAGCATCCACAGAGAAGGCTACCTTTCCGATTTCATCATCGGCCCTCTCCACCTGAAGCCCGTTAAGTGCAACATCGGCGGGATCGATCGTATCGATATCCAAAAGTTCCCTCATCATGGAATCAAAATCGTAGAGTTTCATCATCTCCTCCTCATATCATAATCCCTCGGTAACAAGGTCCCTTACGACCCTTGTCGCGTTTACCGGTTCCACCCTTATTTCCATCCCCTCGGAAACGACTTCATTGCAGGCAAGCACCACTTTACCATTCAACCTAACCATACATCTCTTGCAAACTCCACGGTTGCAGTTCGAGTGGTTGAGAAAGGAAAGGCTGTGATCGTAGTACCTGGCAATCAAACCAAGAAGCTCCAGGAGGGTCGCTTCTCTTCTCCCGAGATACGAGTTAAGATCCATATCGTACGTATCATAGCGGGGCTTCTCCTCCGTCCTGGGATTCCACCTGAAAAGATATACCTTCACGGGTATCTCCTTATGTAATCGATGATACCTGCCTCCCTTCCCGAAGGGGGTTCTATCACGGAGCAATCGGGCTTTTTCCGTGATAACTCTATCCTCCCATCCTCTCTCAAGCTCACGACACTCCGGTATAGAAAGTTCTCGTTGTCCACCTCCTCGTAGTCGCTTCTCATGTGCATACCTCTGCTCTCACGTCTCTTAAGGGCAGAGAGCAGCCCTGCCTCGAGGCAAATTGCAAGGTTTTCCACCCTCACCCTCTCGATGAAAAGGGTATCGTAGCCGGGTTTCACCCCACGGTAAGCCGCCATATCCAGTGCCTCCCTGACCTTCCTCACTCCATCCAGCGCTTCTCTCATCGTCTCCTCCCTTCTAAGCGCTCCGAAGCCATAATCTGCAAGTCTCTCCAGTTCCGCACTCATTTCGAAGTAGTCGGGCATCTGCGCCTCTTTACCCTTTCCCACTGCAATCATATTGATTCTCTCCGCAAGCCACTCCCTCCCCGGTTCTGCGAAAGAGCTTCCCATTGCAAAGCGGGCAGCTTCCCTTCCCGCTATCTCACCCTCTATAAGAACCTCCGTCAGGGCCCTCTCGCCTCGGAATGCCCCGAAAAATCCGCTTGCAGCCTCCCCGCAGGCAAAAAGCCCCTCTACAGAGGTCTCCATATTCCTCTCCACAAGTATCCCTCCCATCGAATACTCGCTCGACATTGATACCTTCCACCTTTCACCCCTCTTTACCATCTCATGCAAGTCCCTGAAATCCTCTCCCTGGTACCTCCACCTTTCACCGGTCATCAACTTCAACAGAATGTTCTCCCTTACAACGGATACAAGGTATTTCATTCTCTTCACACTACCAAAATCAAAGTACAATGGCCCCTGGGCCCTTGCCCAGTAGTAGGCATGTATCAATTTAAACCATTTGGATGCCAAGGATTTTTCGAGAATACTCCTCTCGTACGAATCGATGATTCTCCGGCCCTTCTCATCCAGGATATCGGGAGTTGCAAAGCCGCCTACATACCAGAGAAAGGGGAAAATGGAACCCCTGTGATTCAAAGGCTGAACCAGTACCCCCGGAAGGAATAGCTGAAACTCCATATCGGAGAGGCCGGCTCCCGCCCTCAGCGCCATGGCAAGCCCGTCACCCGTTGTATCGCTGGAGGTACATTTGAATGAAAAGGGCTGGAAACCTCCCGATGCAACTATCACTGCCCTTGCTTTTGCAAGGATTAACCTTCCACTCTTCAATTCCACTCCAAGCACCCCGGCTGCCCTGTTTCTAACCGTAAGTATATCGGTGACCATCACATCCTCGAGAAAGGTCACACTCTCTGTGCTTCTTAGCCTATACCTGTTTATTCTTCCGATTGCCCTACCGCTTGTTATCCATCCCGAGGGAGGAATGAATATGAATCTCTCTCCTATTCTCCTTCCCGTTTCAATGAAATCCTTAACCGCTCTCCCGCAATTTTCTGCAAATGCCGCTGCATGGTACTGTTCTGAGAGAAAAAAGGAGTTTGTTACGATACCTTCGAAGATCTTTTTGGGAGTGATTCTCCTATCCGCCCTTTTCTCTCCCATCCTGTAGGCACTCTCCCCGTCCATTGAAATATTTGCGGTTGAAATAATTGCATTCCCGCTCCTCCCCACCTTCCCCTTCGAAAGAAGTATCACCTTAGCTCCTACCTCTGCCGCGGCAAGGGCAGCCGAAACGGCAGCTCCTGAACCTCCAATTACAACGACATCGCCTTCCAGGTCGTATCTTTCACAGGTATCCATAAGCAAGAGCAATAATATGATATACAAAGGCTATCTTCAACTGCAGGATACCTTTAAACTGTAATTAAAATGCACTATACTGAGTCTTATGATATTCAATCTTAAAGTAGCCATATCAACGTTTCTACTTATCTTTCTTGCAGAACTGGGAGACAAGACCCAGATAACTACCTTTGCCTTTGCATCCAGGGAAAAATCAGGCCTCTCCGTGTTTATCGGTGCAGCATCTGCTCTCGTTCTCACATCTCTCATAGCCGTGCTGGTTGGTGCGGCAGTCGGAAAGGTGATTCCGCTAAAGGTCACCAAGCTCACAGCAGGTATGATATTTCTCGCCTTCGGCATTTGGACGATAATAGAAGTGATAAAGGGATAGGTCGCAGGTGTTCAAATACATAAGAAGAGCGATAATGAAACTGATACTCAAAAGTGCATTTGCCTTCGAAAACGATTCAACGGACCTGTACAGAAAATTGAAAGAGGAAACTGCAGGAACCGAAGCGGAGAGAGAATTCGAAAAACTTATGAGGGAAGAGGAGAGGCACAGGATTCTTCTCGACAAGATAGTAAAATGCCCCATCACGGATTGTGACCTGGACCAGAATCTTGAAAATCTATCGGATTTCAAATTACATGATATATCGAGAATAAAACCGATACCCGAGGAATTGAAAGAGCGGGTCGGGAAAGAGATCGAGGAGGCTCTGAGAGAGGAGGAAAAGACAGTAATCTTCTATGCCAATCTTTCGAAGATAAGCAAACTGAAAGCTGCAAAAGAGGCTTTCAACATTCTTGCAGATATGGAAGCACGGCACCTTCTGATACTCAAGAAGCTACTTTCACCGTGAAAAGATTTTTTAAGATAATTTAATGATAAAAGCACCAATATGCTGTAAAATAGCATAATAACCATGCTTGACAGCTTGTTGCATAAAAAGATACATTCATAACCAAAAAAGGTGGTTTTTCAATGCCTGTACAGTTGGATCTGAACCAAATTAAGAGGGCTGCACATAATTCCATTCCGCTTACATTCAAGACATATACCCTGCCCCATGAAACGGAAGAGTACCTGGAAAACGTCCTGGAAATGTTTCTGAAAGAGCTGGGCCAGGAAAAATTGAAAGACACCCTCGCCTACTGTATGAAAGAGCTTGCCGTAAATGCAAAGAAGGCCAACACGAAGCGTGTGTACTTTCTTGAAAAGGGCCTGGACCTTAACAACGACAAGGATTACGAGGAGGGAATGAAGCACTTCAAGGAGGAAACCCTTAACAATATTCAGTATTACCTTCAAAAACAGAAAGAGCTCGGTCTCTATATCAAGGTAATATTTCATACCAAGGGAAAAACCTTCACCATTGCAGTGAGAAACAATGTGGAGATAACGAAAAAGGAACAGATAAGGATATACGACAGGATTGCAAGATCGAGGGCTTTCTCCTCACTGGAAGAGGCCTTCTCCACTGTTCTCGACAACACCGAGGGTGCCGGGCTGGGGATAGTGATACTGATTCTGATGCTCAAGAAGATAGGTCTCGATGAGGACTCGTTTTCTGTAGACCAGGAGAACGGTGAAACGGTGGCACAGATCATAATACCCTTCTCTGAGGTTCATCTCGAAAAGCTGGAACTTCTCACTCAGACGATAGTGAAAGAGATAGAGAGCCTGCCGCAATTCCCCGAGAACATCGTTTACCTGCAGAAACTCATTTCAGATCCGGATTCTGAGATAACAGCCATAGCAAGGCAGATAAGTACCGATCCTTCCCTTACGGCAGACCTCCTGAAACTGGTCAACTCGGCCCAGTTCATGCTCCCTCACAAGGTCGACAACATAGTGGAAGCTGTAAAGCTCGTTGGGATGAGGGGACTGAGGAATCTCCTCTACTCCTACGGAACACAGAAGATAATGGGTGAAAAGTACAGTGAAATGAGAACACTCTGGCAACACTCCTACCGGGCGGCTTTCTATGCATACAACCTCGCAAGGAGCTTCAAGCGAAAGAAAGAAATTCTCGATGATGTATACGTAGGCGGGATACTTCACGATCTTGGGAAGATAATAATTGCATCCTTTCACCCCGATCTGCTGGACAAGATAAAGAACGTGTGCAAGGAGAAGGGTATTCCAATGAGAATGCTGGAGGACCTTTCCGTCGGCTTGAATCACCCTGAAATCGGGGCAATGATTGCAAAGAAGTGGAACTTCCCCGAACAACTCATTGCGGCAATAAAGTACCACCATGAACCAACGGAATGCGAACCGCAGTTTGAGGGTATAGTATATACAGTTTACCTTGCCAATGCGATTTGTGATTACGAGAGGGACAAGATCCTCTTTGACCAGATAGACAAGAGAGTGTTAAGGGATTTCGGAATAGAATCGGAGGATCAGCTTGCCACCATCCAGGAGAGGTTGAGCAAGGCCTTTGACAACCAGAGAACGAGATTCCAGATGTAATAACCTACAGGGGTAACCTACCAGGAAGAGAGAAATTTCTTCCTGTACTCATCAAAAGCATCCTTACCGCATGCCATTGCCATTGCAAGGGGGAACTTTTCCCGTGTAAGCTCCACCATTCTGTCGGCTATCATTCTTATCTCCCACTGCGCATGGTGATCAGACCTGAGCCTTGCTATGTGATACAGTTCTCTAAGATCAGCCTTGAATATGAGCCTTCGCCTGTGAGAGTTGGTCAATATGTAGGGAGCCGAATCAGGTTCTTCCCTGTAAATCTTTTCATAGAGATTACCGGAGATCCCGACAGCTTCCTTTAGTAGATGGGTCAGCCCGACTTTGGCAATCGAAGGCGGTACCGTAAAACCCATTTTCCTCTCGTAAGGCCCCGGTATCAGCGTCGCCATACGGTGTCTCTTGAGTTGTGCAAATGCAGATGCGGAGCACTCGATGAGGAAGGTACAACCGGCCATTTCAAATGCCCTGGGAAGGGGATGAAAGGCTTTCATCTCATTGAAAATCCTGCCAAAAAGCTTCCTCCTTACAGACTCATCCTCTGCCATGTCACTGTCGAGGTTTCCTGCTTTTCCCTCCGCAAAGAGAAGTGCACCTGCAATCTTCTCCTCTCCGCCATCTGTCCATTCTTCCAGAAACACCTCCGGCTCTGTCTTTCCCCTATCGCAGGCATCATTCCTCTCTTCTGTCCTTCCTTCATTAGAGGGAAAGAAATCCTCATAGTAGGGATCGGCATCTACGTACTTTACCAGTGAAGGAGTAATATCCTTTATACTTTCATACAACCTCGATGAAAAGTCACGCAATTCCCGTATGGGAGAATTCTTCAGCCTTACTATCATGTACTCGAGGTTTCTTGCATTCAGTGTCATGCCGAACTGTGTCAACGTGGCAAGAGGTGTTGCATAACGCGAATCTTCCTTGGCACTCTCCTCCTCGCCCCCTTCTTCTTTTAGTTTTTCAAACAACTCCCTGTAGATTCCTGCCAGCTTATGTACCGTTCCTCTGTACTCGGCCTCGAGCTTTTTCCCCTTGATACTCTCCGGAACATGGTACTCCTCGTCAAATATCACATATCGCTGGGATTTCTCGGTAAAAGAGGCCAGCCTGAAACTCTCGATGTACTCTACAGCCAGTCTCGATATGCCTTCCACGTCGAAGTTGAAAACGGCATGCTCGGCCACTGAAGCATGCCCCATTTCAAAGATTATCCGTCTGTTCGATTGTCTTGCCTTTTCAACTTCACCAATGGCCCTTTTTCTGATATCCTCTATGCTCTTTCTGCTCCGTGATATCCGGGCATACGATGCAGAGATAGTTTCCGGTGTAATTGCATTGCCTGCAACAGCACCATTCCCCAAGAAAAGCGGTTTTAGGAGTAACCTGTCGATATTGAATCCTGCGAGCTCTACCTTCATACTATTTCCCTATTTCTATAACAGTTAAGAGATATGTTCAAGTGAAGATACATCTACCCCGTGACAAAAAACTTGACGCGAAAAATCTAATATATTATTTTCACTATAAACCAGACAGCAATATGAAGAAACGGAGGAAGCTATGTCAATCATAATCTATACCACACCTACATGCTCCTTCTGCAGGAAGGCAAAGCAGTACTTCAGGGAGAAGAGAATTCCCTTTACGGAATACAATGTGGCCGCTGACAGAAGAAGGGCGGATGAAATGGTACGAAAGTCCCGGCAGATGGGTGTACCGGTCATCGATATTCATGGTAAGATAATAGTGGGTTTCAACCAACCCGAGATAGAAAAAGCCTTAAGAAGATAGGAGGTAACGTGGGAGAAAAGACAACCGCCACCTGGGAAGGTGGAATGGAATTCGATATAGAACTTCATGGTCACCATTTTACTATAGATGCAGATGAGACTGTGGGTGGCCGGAACAAGGGACCCAGGCCCAAACCCCTGGTACTCTCCGCCCTTGCCGGATGCACGGGGATGGATGTGGTTTATTTCCTTAGGAAGATGAGAATGGAATGGGATTCTTTTAAACTTGAGGTGGAGGGAAACCTCACCGATGAACATCCAAGGGTCTTCAACGAGATATTCATAAGGTATATTTTCTCGGGAAAAAACCTCGAGAGAGAAAAGATCGAGAAGGCCGTAAAGCTGTCACAGACCAAGTACTGTGGCGTTACTGCAATGCTTGAAAAAACCGCAAAGATAAATTACGAAATAGTGTTAAATCAATAGACAATACAATCAATAAGAAGCAGAAAACAAGAAACCCCCTTTCAATAGGATAAACACCATATGATAGAGAGAAGAAAGGGGGTTTTCGTGTCATATGTCATCCTAAGTACAAGGGCAATAATAAGAGCAGGTCACCTCGAAATCGTCTCCAAAGTGAGAAATGACAGGGGAGAGAGGCTGGATGCCGTGATGTTCCAGAGGGAAGTCGCCGCATTGATACCACGATTCGTCCTGATCGGCAGTAACAGGAAGGCTAATAGAGCTTTACTGGAAACTATTCAATCCATAGCATCGAGAATGACAGAGGGAAGGAGGGTAACAATCTACGAGCGTGGTGACACTTGCTACTACTCCTTTATGTCCTGGGAAGAGGTATTCTTTTCAAGCATCTAAGCTTTGGACAATTCTTTTCGACCACACATACAGTAGTATGCCAAATGCAACGGACACATTGAGAGATCTCTTAACACCAAACATCGGTATGGAAACAATACCCCTGCTCTTTCTGGCAATATCCAGGGCTTCCGGGCTCAGGCCCAGTTCCTCTGAACCTACAAGAACCGTTCCCCTTTCGGGAAAAACGAACTCCTCTATCGAGGTTCCCCCCTCTTCCAGGGCAAACACGCTATCTCCCACCGCTATTTCATCGATATCACCGTATCGCCATTCTACGATTTTGTGAGTTCCCCGGGATGTTCTAGAGGCCCTGGTATGCGTGGGTGAAGGGGTCGAAGCTGAAAGCAAGATACGGCTAACACCAAATGCCTCTGCAGTCCTGAATATCGCTCCTACGTTGTACGGTGACCTAACGTCTTCCAGATACACCTCGATCGGCAGGATTTGCCTCTTCTCAGTGATACTTCCTTCCGAAAACTCATCCGTATAGATGAAATCCCATTCGGCAACTGATATTCCAAGTTCAGCCTGGATCCTGTACCTCATACCATTGAATCTTCGTAACATGAAATCCCTATCCGCGATACTGAGCAGCCTGGAATCATCCTCTTTCATTCCCCTGTCCATTCCAAGATCTTTCTCTGCAAGTTCAAGTATTTTCCGATAGTATTCCCTGTCTATATCTCTCCCGCCAAGGATCTCCGTCTCTGCTCTTTTCAACAGTTGGACTATTTTTCTAAGCCGGGTCTTTCTCGGAATCTTTTCAAGCTTTGTTATCGTTATCATCGATTCCCGATTTTTAATAGCTAATAGGCTGCCTTTACTATTTCGTAGAGATCTTCAGTGGAAACCACACGGGGTAGATAGTTCATCATGTCGTAATTCCTCGCTATCCCGGCAGTCTCTATCAGGTCGTCGATGGAGAGGTCAAAATCACGCAGCCTCGTTGGGATTCGCGCTATGCCTATCATTCTTCTTACCGCATCAATTGCACTGTTTGCAGCCTCCACAGAGGCGGTACTAGATACCTCTTCTCCGAGAAGCGCGGCTACCGTGGAAAGCTTTTCGGTATTGGCACTGAGGTTGAACTCCATCACATGCGGGAGAAAAACCGTTGCAAGCCAGGATTTCGGTACCATGAAGCGGGCGTTTATGGCAAGGGAAAGTGCTGCTCCCATACCGCGCTTACTCATGGAAAGTCCCAATGCAACAAGGAGGCCAGCCGTGGAAGCGTCGAGCCGGCTTCTAAGTTCGTCCTCCTCCTTCTCCATCTCCGAAATCGTCTTTCCGAGAATCTCGATTGCCCGGGTGAAAAAGGTATCGGCTAGAAAATTCGTTTTCTGAGAGAGAAAACCTTCGATAGCTGCAAGCAGCGTATCGAACATGGTAGTCATGGTGTACTTTCTTGTGAGGGACCTGTTCAATTTCGGGTCTATGACCACCGCTTTTGCAATATTTCCCCTGGTCTTTCCTATTCTTCCCGTTCTGTCCTTTGCATCTACCAGGAAGTATTCATCGGTAAACATGAAAGGATTTCTGCATGTTGTAGGAATCTCGACATAGGCCAGTGGTTTCTCACCCGGCTGCATACCGGCAAGATAGTCATCGATATCATTCTCGGAAGTTGCAGCCATGGCGATAGCCTTGGCTATGGAAAGGGTCTTGACTCCTCCCAGTCCGAGAACAAGGTTTGAATGGGAACCCCTGGCAAGAGTTATACCGGCATCTGCTACTGAACTCGTTGCATTGGGAACCACCTCGTCGAAGATTATGTACTGTATGGCCCGTTTATCCAGGAGGTTACATACCTTCTCAATGGTCTTTGGCTCATAAAGAATAGCCTCGGTTACAATTAAAACCCTGTCGCCCAGTTCGGAAACAATGGTACCAAGCCTGTTAAGGATATCGAGCCCAAGATAAACCTTTGTCGGTACATTAAAGACAATATCTCCCATTTTTTCCCTTCAAACAGAAAGGAGCGGAAGAAAATGTTCCTTTTCTCCCGCTCCCCCGTCAAATTGCAAATCATATCCTCCGAAAATATCAGATTCCGAAAGATTCCATTATCTTTTCTGCCACCTTTTCTACTACCTCTTTGCTCATGTAGGAAGGATCTTCCAGTTTTTTCTTTACCTCTTCGACCCTATCTGCACGTACGGAAGAGGCACTCTTCGCTACTTCCACGGCCTTGTAGATTTCCGCCTTGGCCTTTGCCTCTTCGGAGAGCTGAACAGAGTCCTTCTTCTGAGACTTTCTGGACTTTGCCTGTCCCTCGTTTTTGCGTATCTTTGAAAGATGATCTAATGGTCCTACCCGTTCAATCGTCATCTTCTCGATCCTTCCTTTCAGTTTTCAATATCGTCACCGCATATTGGTAACTTAAACCTTTTTACTCCCCTCGATCAAAATGCAAAACTCACCTCTTATTTTCTCTCTCTTTTCAAGTTCAGTCAATATCAGGGAGGCCGTTCCGAAGAAAAATTCCTCATGTATCTTTGTAATTTCCCTTCCAACCAGCACTTTTCTCTCGCTTTCAATGGCAACTATCTCCCTTAAAAGAGAAACAACCCTGAAAGGTGATTCAAAGAGAAGGGCTGGTGATTCACTCTGCATGATTTTCTTTAGTTGCTTCCTTCTCTTGCCCCTGGATGGTGAAAGAAAACCGTAGAAACAGAACCTGTTGGATGGGAATCCGGAAACACTCATTAGTGCAGTAACAGCCGATACTCCGGGAATCGGGGTAACCTCAAAACCCTCCTCCCTGGCAAGTCTCACAACCAAAGAGCCCGGATCGGAGATCCCCGGAGTACCCCCATCACTAACAAGGGCTACATTCTTCCCATCCTCGAGAATCCTGATAATCTTCTCTGCCGATGACCGCTCATTTTGAGAATGATAACTGACCAGTTTCTTCTTTACGCCCAAATGGTTCAACAGCTTGAGAGTCTGTCTGGTATCCTCGCATGCCACGATGTCCACTTCTTTCAGTGTTTCAATGGCCCTTAGTGTGATATCATCGAGATTCCCTATCGGTGTGGCAACTATATAGAGCTTCGCCATGGATAACAGTCTATACGAATTGAGAAAATATTGCCAAGGGCAACAAAGTGGGTTAAATTTGAATATGAGGAGGGTAGAAGTATGCCGAAGGGAAGCAAACTTGCAATCCGTTTACCCGCAAAAAAGGTACTCAAGCAGGAGGGAAAATTCATCCATGGAACTCGAGGGAAACCTACGCGAGGCCCAAGGGGGAACAGGAGATAGGAGTTAAGTAATAGGCATTCTACCGTACATAATTATACTGATTCTTGCCGCGTTTCTCACCTATCTGTTGGTGGGAAACTTTTTTATTGGAAGATATGGAAAAAGTCACGCAAACAGGCCTGTCAAAGGGGAGGGATTCACCCATCGATGTCCCCTCTGCGGGGAGAGGCTAACAGCAGAAGAGAAGGTACACTCCGTTATTTATGGGAGTAAAGGGGAAAGGCTTGGTACCAGCATAACCGAGGCAATGAAGGTAGAGATCTATGGTTGTCCCGTATGCTACCCGGATAATGGGATGGTCAAGCGAATATGCCCGGTATGCAAGGGGGAACTGGGAGCAGAAGATTTTCTCTTGGGAAAGATCTGGTTAAGGAACGGAAAGAAACACCTTCACATCTCGGGTTGCACTATCTGCTTGAAAATCAGGTAAAAATCAGGTGAGCAGAGAATCAGAGTTTCACGAACTCAACCGACATGTCCCGGAGTTCCACCAGGGCAACAGTCGCCTCATCGGCAATGTAACCGGAACAGGCACCCGGATTGAGCAGTTTCTTCCTATCCCCCTCCACAAGTTTTTTATGAACATGCCCATATATTACGAGATCAAAAATACCGCTATCGTGCAATTCTCTTGCAACATCCGGGTAATGCATCATTGCTATCCTCTTTCCATCCAGCTCGAGCTTCATGATGCCGTTCTGCAGCTTGCAGAAACCGGAGCTGTTCTGAGCAAGGAGTAGTTTGTCACCATCGTTGTTACCAAACACCCCGAATGCTTCCCTGCAGATGGATTGCAATTTCTTGAGTTCCATGAAAACGAAGGGAGAACAAAAATCACCGGCATGAAGAAGGACCTCTATCCTCCTCTCCTTGAAAATTTCGACTGCCTTTCTCACCTTTTCCAGATTGTCATGGCTATCTGACATAACACCTACCAGCATATCCAAAACCTCCCCTTCACTTAACTGTATCCTCAAAAGAGTATAGAATAGGTATACATCGGTTGTCCAGGAGGTATCAATAATGAAACATGTAGGCATTATCGGCTTCGGTAACATGGGAGAGGCGCTGGTAAATGGTCTTCTCAAAGCAAAACACGATTTTGAGATCGGCCTCTCCGAAAAAAATGAAGAGAGAATTGTAAAGGCACGGGAAAGATACGGACTTCCCGTTTTCAAGGACATTTTACACCTCGTAGCAGCGAGTGATATGGTGATACTTGCAGTAAAACCAAGAGACGTTGAAGGCGTGATAACAAGCATCGAAAAAGCTAATACAAGAATGAAAACAACGCAGGGAGGAATAGTATCGATAGTCGCCGGCAAAGAGACATCTTTCTACAGGGAGAGACTCTCCGTGAACAACGTTGCACGAGTGATGCCAAACATAGCAGCAAAGGTCGGAAAGGCCCTGGTTGGCATATGTTTCGATGAAAAAGCAGACGAGGAGTTCAAAAAGAACAGCATTCTTATTGCAGAGGCACTGGGAAGGGTTATCAGGGTACCTGAAGAGCTCATGCCGGCTATAACCGGGATATCCGGCTCCGGCATAGCCTATGCTCTGAAGTTCATAGAGGCAATGTCCATGGGGGGAGTTGCCACCGGCATACCGTACAAACAATCGCTTGAAATAACGATACAGGTTTTGGAAGGAGCAATTGCACTTCTCAAAGAGAGCAATAAACATCCGGCAGAGATCATTTCGGAGGTAACCTCCCCTGCGGGAACAACCATAGCCGGAATAGAAGCCCTGGAAATGGGTAAATTCAACAGTGCCGTTATGGAGGCGATAAAATCAGCGGCTAACAGAGCAAAAGAGCTTGAAGCTTGAAAGATGAATCGCTATTATCTATCACATGCTTGATTACAGATATATCAAAGAAAACCTAGAAAGTGTAGTAGAAAACGTCAAACGCAGAAAGGTGAAAGCAGATCCACTGCTTGTTGTAAGGCTCTATGACGAGAGAAACGATCACCTCCATAGGATAGAAGAACTCAGGAAGAAACGTAATGAGAATGCCTCCAAAATGAAGGTAAAACTTCCCGATAAAGAACGGAAGTTGCTCGTGGAAGAGGGCAAAAGACTCAAAGAGTCGATTGCAACAGAGGAGGAGGTTCTCTTTGAAATAGAGAGGAAGCTCTATGAGGAAGCCCTTAAAATTCCCAACATGACACATCCCGAAGCTCCTGTTGGCGAGGGAGAAGGGGACAATGTGGAGATAAAAAGATGGGGTGAAATTCCCAGCTTTTCTTTCAAACCAAAGGATCACGTACAAATCGGAAAAGAACTGGACCTCGTGGATTTCGATACCGCTACCAAGGTTTCAGGTCAGAAATTCTACTACCTCAAGAATGAAGCGGTAATATTAGAACTCGCACTGGTTCGATATGCACTGGATATACTTTCCGGGGAAGGTTTCACCGTCACAATAACCCCGGATATAGCCAAAGATGAAATTGCACAGGGCATAGGATTTAATCCGCGTGGTGAGGAGAGCAATATATATCGTATCGAGGGTACTGACACATGCCTCGTCGGTACGGCAGAAATCACTCTTGGTGGCTACTACTCGAAAGAGATTCTGGATCCCTCAACTTTACCAATAAAAATGGCGGGGCTCTCACACTGCTTCAGGAGGGAAGCAGGGGCTGCAGGACAGTTTTCCAAAGGTCTCTACAGGGTCCATCAATTCACAAAGGTAGAGATGTTCATCTACTGTCATCCCTCGAAGTCGGACGAGATGCATAAATATCTTCTGGACATAGAGGAAAAGGTATTTCAGGGTCTTGGCATCGCATACCGGATAGTGGATACATGCACCGGGGAACTCGGCGGGCCTGCATATAGAAAATTCGACATAGAGGCCTGGATGCCGGGAAGAGGTGAAAACGGTGACTGGGGTGAAGTCACCAGCGCATCCAACTGTACGGACTACCAGGCAAGACGACTCGGAGTGCGATTCAAGGAAAATGGAAAGCGCCGTTTCGTTCACATGCTAAACGGAACGGCAATTGCAGTTTCACGAGCTCTTTTGGCACTTCTTGAAAATTATCAGAGAGAAGATGGCTCTGTCGGAATACCAGAGGCATTGATTCCCTACACGGGATTTTCAGAGATTGGTCATTCCAGGAGCTAATTCCAGCCCTTCAGCTACACATTTTGTGCACAGTCTGGGCAAGGATCTTCTTGTACTCCTTGAAGATATATCGGGGCTTTTTTGACATTTCTTCCCTGACCTTTTCATGTATCTTGTCATTGCAGGGAACACAGAGATTCTTATCTAGAATAGTGAAATAGTTTCTTTCTCTCTGAGCATTGGGGATAGGTTTCTTACATGAATCACAAATTACCGAAATCATACCTTACTCCTTGCCTTTGGGATTTTACTCTGTTAATTTTAATTTACAATAAATAAATTGTCGAGTAAAGATTTTATCTGCGGGAAAAATCGAGATGACAGATCCGATCAGAGAGCTTGCAAAGCATAACATACCCACATACCTCGGAAGCTACTCTGCATTGGAAAAATATTTTGGTTATCGGGAGAACAACGATAAATTCATCTACACAGATGCAAGCCTCTTTGAACTTGCAAGGGAATTCGAAGAAATACAGTACCCCGGGTATCCCCTCTCCGATGCCGTTTTGGTCTTTAGAGATAATCGATACATATTCAAATGTCTCGATTCCGGTAGAAAGCTCAGAACCGAACCATTTACCGTGTTGGAGCTTCTTTACGAACCACAGAGGGAGGTTTTCCTTGATCCGATGGGAATATACCACAATTTGAGGGAAGATGTACTGGTACCTGAGAATATGGATTATCCAAACTGGGTCATCCTCTTTGAAGCTGCAAAACTGGTTTCCAAATTCCACTATTCTACCAATGGAAATATGACACTGAGAGTAGACGGTAGGGACAAGCCACCGGAGGATTGTCAAAGAGAGTTACTCATCGGTGTTCTTTCCGGGAAATATCCCAATAAGGGTTTTTCCCTGCTGCTCAAATCGGGATTTATAGAAGAATTCTGGCCCGAGATATTCATAATGACAGAGACTTCACATTCCAAGGACTACCATCCCGAGGGTAATGTATGGGAACACACCCTTGAAGCTCTGAAATTCAGGAAAAAACAGAACATAGAACTTTCCCTGGCTCTTCTTCTTCACGATATCGGGAAGGCATATTCGGTATCTTACGGAGACAAACCCTTCTACAACCATTCAATAGTTGGCACCAGAATTGCCCGTAAATTCCTTCGCCGGCTCAAGTTTCCCGAAGAGACCATCGAAAATGTTTTATTCCTTATCAAACATCACATGTTTCCCCATGCAATGATAAAGATGCCTCCCTACAGGAGGGAAAAGATAATGGAATCAGAACTCTTTCCCATGCTTCTCGAAGTGTACCGAGCTGACATATCCTCTTCATACAATGAACTTGATAACTACTATGAGGCATGTCGAATTTACAAGAACTATCTGAGAGAAAGGAAAAATCCCTTTAAATCCCTCAAATCTGTAAAATTGCACAGGCCCCTATGAAAATCACCTTAACCCTGTCATGGCTAGCTCTTTTCCACTTGCAGTATCAAGTATGACGAGTTTTTCTATGAACTGTTTTCTGACAAAGAATACTCTTTCACCAACATTTATTATTAGTGCATCTTCAAGATTGGCAATGGCTTTCCCCGTGTAGCTCAACGGGGCAGAACCTGGATAGTGAATATACACTACCAACTCCGTATTTGGCCTTACGAGATTCTTTGCTTCCTCGGTGAAGAGACTCTCACTGCCATCTCTTTCCAGAAAGATTATCCCCTGCTCTGCAAAGCTTGAAATTACAAGTATGAGGATGAAGATAAGTACAAGCGAAATCCTTTTCAATTTATGACCTCCGTGTCTCTCTACATTGTTTCTACACTGAAAGAATCGGAAATCACCTGAAATGCTTTAGTAAAAAGTCCCGGAGATCCTTAAGGTGAGGTTCCATCGGAATACTCTTCTTTTCCCTCTCCATAAGACTTCCCAGGTTCTCTGGAAGCTCAGGTCTGATACCTGTTGCTTCCTCGACGGTCTCTCCGAATTTGCCCGGATGTGCAGTGGATAAAATAACAATATCCCTGACCTTTCCCAGTTTCAGAATGCGATTGGAAGCTACATATCCAACAGCGGTGTGAGGGTCTATCAGTATCCCGTAGTTTTTGTAAAATTCTTTCATACCTTCCAGTGTTTCCTCATCCGTCACCCTCTCACCATGGAGCATCACTCGCATTTTATCCACATTATCATCGAAAATAACCCTTAGCCTCTCGAAATTGCTCGGATTACCGACATCCATCGCATTGGACAGTGTCTCTACCGAAGGTCGAGGTTTGAACAAACCCTCTTCCAGGTACTGAGGTACCACATCATTCACATTGGTGGCAGCTATAAACTTTTCAACCGGCAACCCCCATTCCCAGGCCAGAACACCGGCAGTAAGGTTGCCAAAGTTCCCGCTGGGCACAGTAAAGGTGACCCCTTCATTGGAATGAGTATCACTGATATAGGAGTATATGTAGTAGAATGACTGGGGGATCAACCTTCCCAGGTTGATAGAATTGGCTGAGGTAAGGTTCAATGAGGCATTCAAACTATCATCCAGGAAAGCCTCCTTCACGAGACGTTGACAGTCATCGAAGGAACCTTTTATCTCAAGTGCCGTAATGTTTTGACCGAGGGTCGTAAGCTGCTTTTCCTGCAGATAGCTCACGCGCCCGGAAGGATACAGGATAACCACATCTATTCTCTTTTTCCCCAGGAAGGCTCTTGCAACGGCACCACCCGTATCTCCGGATGTGGCAACGAGTATAACTGCGCTCTCGTTCCGGGATTCAAGTAACTCCTCCATGGCATTTGCGAGAAATGAAGCTCCGAAATCCTTGAATGCACATGTCGGTCCGTGAAAGAGTTCGAGAAGTGAGAGCCTCTCATCGAGCCTTCTATGAACAGGGGTGAAGTCGAAGGACTTCTTCACGATTCTCTCTACCGTGGGGTTATCTATCTCCGGGCCAAGTATTCTGTATGAAACCTCCCTTGCAATTCTCCGAAAGAGCTCCATATCACTAACCGTTCTCTTATCCAAAGTATCTCCGGAAGTCTTCCTGAATTCTTCTTTGAGGGAGAAAAATAATTCGCTCATATTAGGTTTTGAGGCAGGATGGTAGAGGCCTCCGTCCGGAGCGAGACCCATAAAGATCGCTTCCCTAAAATCTCTTCTCTCTTTCCTGTTCCGTGTGCTGAAAAAAATCATAACTCTTCAATAACCCTCGGGCCCTCTACATTTATTCTGGAAACATAGAGATCGCTGTCCAAACCGATAGAATCAAAGGCTTCCACCATAGATTTTCCCACAGCTCCTGCTCTTTCCAGGTTCCCACAGAGAGCGAAAACAGATGGTCCCGATCCCGAAATAGAACAGCCCAGTGCTCCTGCCATCATTGCCGCTTCCTTTACCCTCTCGTAACCGGGTATGAGGAGAGACCTTATCGGTTCTGCGATTACATCCTGCAAAGAACGACTCAACAGTTCCAGATCATTCATAAAGAGTGCCGCAACGAGTGCAGCCAGATTGCCCCATTGGCGTATGGCCTTTGTAAGGCTTATCTCTTTCTTCAAGATTTTCCTGGCATCTCCCGTGTTGACCTCTGTATGGGGATGTACCACTGCGCAGGCAAGCCCCTCGGGAACGGGAAGCTTTACAACATCGAGAGGATCATAGCTCCTTATCAGGACAAAACCGCCCAGAATTGCGGGAGCCGTATTGTCAGCATGTGCACTTCCACAGGCAACTCTCTCCGCTTCCATAGTGTATTGGATCAGCTCTTTACGAGAGAGAGGATTTCCGGCCATCTTGTTTGCACCGAAAACAGCTCCCACCGAACTGGCTGCCGAACTGCCCAATCCAGATTTTAATGGCATTCGCTTGTGTATCACCAGCTCTACACCAAAGGGCTCTCCAATATCGGAGAGAAAACGACTCACTGCAAAGGAAGCAGTATTCTTATCTGCTACCAGCGGAAGCTTACCCGAGTCTCCATGTATTGCTTTTATCGTTACCTTTCTCTCGGAGATTCGCTTGAGCTCAATAATATCTCCGGGATTATCCAGGGCAAAACCCAGGACATCGAAACCCGCTGCTACATTGGCCACTGTTGCAGGTGCAAAAACCTTGACAAAGCTATAAGATTCCAAATTCAGCCTTTTCCTTTCAAGAAAGCAGTGTGAATCGTATTCAAGGCTCGCACTTCGTCTTTCTTGGAAATAATAAATGAAATATTTCTCTCGGATGAACCCTGGGCTATGGCAAAGACATTTATTCCTTCTCTCCCAAGAGAGCTGAACAACTTTCCTGAAATCCCCGGTGTTCCACGCATATTTTCCCCTATAATGGCAATCATTACAAGGTCTCTCTTTAGCTCAAAATTCTCAATTCTTTTGGTCTCCAACTCCAGTGCAAGTTCTTCACGTAGAGAATCGAGTGCCTTCTGTGAATCGCTCTCATTGAAAACCAGACAGATACTGTGTTCTGAGGAAGCCTGGGAAATCATCATGATATTTACAGAGGCTTTAGCAAGAGCCCCGAAGATTCTTGCTGCAACTCCCGGTATCCCTATCATCCCGCCCCCTTCGACATTGATAAGTGCAATGCTGTCAATAGAAGCAATGCCTGTTACTGCACGGTCCTGCCTTTCCACACTTTCCGTTATCAGTGTCCCTTCTGCAGAGGGATTCAAACTGTTACGGATTCTTATAGGTATCCTCTTTTCCACAGCCGGAATCATGGTATAGGGATGAATTACCTTTGCACCGAAGTAGGATAATTCCATTGCCTCCTGGTAGCTCAACTGCGGGATTACAAAGGCATCCTTTACATATCCCGGATCAGCGCTCAAAACACCATCCACATCGGTCCATATTTCAATGCATTCGGCACCGATTGCCGCACCAACAATCGATGCCGTATAATCAGAACCATTTCTTCCGAGCGTAGTGGTTATTCCCTCTTCAGTCGAGGCAATGAATCCGGTTATCACCGGCAGTACCTTGCCTTTCAATTTGCCGGCGGTAAGTTTATAACTCCTCTCGAAATCTACAATTGCACTGCCAAACCTGTTGTTTGTCTTTATGCATTCCCTTGCATCGACCATTTCAGCCTTGACACCCCTTGATTCGATATACGAGGCAAAGAGAGTGCAACTCATCCTCTCCCCGAAACTCATAATGAGATCCCGTGTCTTGGGGGAGCATTCCCTTATCAGTTCGACACCGTGAAGCAGATCATCTATCTCATTGAACATCAACTGAAGAGAAGTAATTATACCTGTCTGATCCTTTGGCTGGAAGAGTCTTCTCACCGTTTCAAAGTGCTTTTCGGAAATCCACCTGATATCTTCCCTGTAACCCTCCCGGCCCATTTCTGCCTTCCGCGAGGCATCTATCAGCCTGTCTGTCACTCCTTTCATGGCGGAAAGAACCACCACAATTTTACCACGCTGAAATTCATCGAGAACTATCTTCGCCACATTCTCGATACGTTGCCAATCGGCAAGAGAACTCCCGCCAAATTTGAGAACACGCATAATCTTCCCCGTTCAAGAAGTTTTTTTACCCTAGGACGCCACCTTCATATTAGCCCACTTTTTCCATTGATACCACTGTTCAGGGCTCTCTGTAACATACTTCTGCCAGAGATAAAAAACATTTTTTGCCGTATTGTCAACAGGTTTCTCCACGGAAACATCCTCACATATCAGGGTATAGGAGTTTTTTCCCATTCGCTTCAGGAAAACACCTACGACTGGCGCGCCTGTTCTCTTTGAAAGGATATTCAAGGTATCATCAAAGTAGAGTGTCTTTCCGAACAGTTGAATAGTACTGCTCTTTCTCCTATGCCACTTGTCAACCTCGTCACATTCTGTCATCAGTATCCTCCCGTTCTTAAGGCTCTTCAATGCCCTGAAGAATACGGAACCCCTCCCATCAGATTCTGAAATGAGTTCTACATTCTTTATCTTTACCTTTTCTTCGAGAACCTTTTTGAGGACATCAGTGTTGAATTCCAGGATAACACTCACCGGAAAGCCGTTCAAAGCAAGAACCCACGGAATAAATTCCACCGCACCAAAATGTGCCGTGGCAACAATCAACCCTTTTCCCTTCTTTAGGGCCTTCTCTATCACCTCAAGGTTCTTAACCTGGAAATGCCTCTCCACGTACCTGCTTACCTCTGGAAAGCTCCTATAAGCAGAGAACATCTTTTCGAAGTAGTGGAGAAAAATGCCCCTGAAGGCTTCCCTCGTTATCTTCCTTATCTCCCGCTCTGTTTTACCATAGAGAAAGTCCCTTATATTCTTCTCGATAAGAAGCTTCTCTTTCCTTTTGAAGAGATAATAGATCCTACCAAGAAACTGGATGTATCCCTGAAGGATCAACGGGTGAACATGCCGGAAAAGCATGACATTCCATCTGGATTGGAAGAATCTGGAAAGGTTACTTTTCATAATGATACCTCCTGTGATTTAACTTTTTCTATCTATATTTCATCACAACGAGGTATCATAATGCAAGTAAAAAATTTTATTTTTTTAGATATTGGAGTTTGTTTTTCAGAATCTCGCCTTCAAAGAGGACTTTGAAAGCAGAAACCACCCTTTCCGAGAACTGAGTTCCCGCATTCCTGTATATCTCTCTCGCAGCCTGCCTTAGGGGTAAACCCCTTCTGTAGGGTCTCCTGGATATCATGGCATCAAAGGTATCGGCAATGGCAATGATCTGTGCACCAAGAGGTATCTCATCACCCCTCAAGCTATCCGGGTACCCCTTGCCATCGTAACGTTCATGATGATTCCTGATGAGGTAGAGATGATTCTTGAAAAATCTGATTGGTTCCAGAATTTCCGCACCCTTTTCCGGGTGAGATTTTATTATACGATATTCAGCAGCACTGAGCTTCTTGGGGCTCTTTACAATCGATTCGGGGATACCTATCTTCCCTACATCGTGAAGTATCCCCCCTATCTTTAAGAACTCGATCTCCTCGAGGGGAAGTCCAAGTTGAATACCAAGCTTCTCCGATATGAAGGAAACCCTTTCCGAATGGCCCTTGGTATAGGGATCCTTGTTTTCAATTGCCCTGACCAGTGCAAAAACGGCACTCAGGTAACTCGATTTAAGTTCCTCATCCATTTTTGCCCTTTGAATGGCGACGGCAATGTTATTGGCGAATATTGAAAGCAAATCCATGTCTTCTTCCGTTATTCTGTAGTCGGAATTTCTTCTATCAGCTCCCAAAACACCTATTGCACCTTCCTTTGTAATCAGCGGGCAGATGGAGAAGGATGTCGGTTTGAATTCGCTGATAATAAGGTTTCTCGGATTTAGATGTGCCTTTTCCACATCCTTTATGAGAACCGGCCTCTTTCTCTTTAGAACCCTTACCATTATATTGTGTTCCCTTTCTATGGGTATCCTGTAATTCCTTAACTTTGCGATATCCTCATCGCGTCCCCCTACCGCATACCCATAAACGAGACTCTTCTTCTCTTCGTCCATGAGCATGAGAATTGCCCTGTCGAATTTCAGTATCCTCACAATGGTTTTCATTGTGTAGTCGAAGAGTTTATGAAGATCCTGAGTAGAAACAAGATAGTTGGAGGTACTGTTCAGGGCCTTGAGTTTCTCTATCCGGTCAAAGAGCTGAAGATTCAAATTGTGTACTTCCTGGTACTTCCTCTTTAAAAGGAGTTTATCCTTCTCTATCTGGTCCAGTGCCTCCAGTAACATCGATTTTCTCGTCGAAATGTTGTAGAGCAACTTATGAAACCACCCTTTCTTGCTCTCCCAGGTTATCTTGTATCTGCAGTACGGATCTCCTTCGAAGTAGCAAGCTGTCTCTTCCACCACACTCGGGGGAAGGTTCCATATCGTAGGAATGGCAGAATAGATACCCTGGTTGAACAGACAAAAATCCTTGGAAAGGACACATCCCTCACGCCAGTGAAGTTCCAGTACCGCCTTCCCCGGAGAGTGGTACACCGTTTCCACTATCTTCGTATTGTTCAGTTTCATGTTAAGATGATTTATCTTTTCAAGAATCGCCCCCGGCCTGGAGAGACTTCTAAGAAATAACTTCTGCATGTATCCGAATTCTCTCTTTTCAATCGATTCGTAGCCGATCTTGAAGGCAGCAAGAGGATCGTTTAGTATTTTTTTTGCATTCTCGAAAAGCAGAGCTACCAGGGCACTGCTTACCCAGTTGTTCTCATCCGTAAGGAGTTCTTCGATATTCGGAATTTTATCGTACGGTGGCGGCAAGTCCTCGAAGAGGAGATCCAGCTTTGCCGGCTTGTATCTCTTTATATAGTCAAATATAGCCTTACAGTTTATACAACTCTCGTCATTGTACTCTTTATTAAATTCTCTAAATTCAGGAGACACTTTTTTCTCAATATTTATATGATAATATCTATAAGTAATATCGGTACTATTTTTCATAAGATTCAGTAAAAATTAGAATTGCCTGTTGTAACCTTACTTCAACTGCTTACTTCGAAGAAATCTGAGCTTACCGTGCTCAGCCTTTTCAATCTGTTCTCATCAACTTTGAAACCGATGCCCCGATTTCTTATTATCCCGGCATAACCTCCGATACCGAAATCTATGTTTTCCGTAGTTACATTTTCTTCCAGAATGTAAGAGTCATATGAACCATCGAGGTAAACCGGGTCGAGAAGAGAGGCCAATACCCTCTCTTCTGCGGAAAGAATACCTGTCTCACCGACGTGACAGCCAATCTGATACTTTATATCCTTCTCATCACATTTACGTGCCATCTCCAGTGCTTTGAAAAAGCCCCCATTCTTTGACAACCTGATATTGACCATTGAAAAATCTCTCTTCTCTGCTATATCATCTATGTCAGAAATTGTTATGGCTGATTCGTCTGCCATGAAAATAAAATCCTTTGAAAATAGATTGGCTCTCAGATCCTCCAACTTTCCACTCCCCCGTTCAAAGGGTTGTTCAATAAGCCTTACCCCTAAGGCTCTAAGAACCTCAAGATTTTTTAAAGCAGCTTCGAGGTCCCAGGATGCATTTGCATCGACCCGAAAATCGAAGTTATCTCCAAGAAGCTCCCTGCCGAGGGATAGTACATCTCTAGTGTACTCTAGGTTCCTGTCTATCTTTACCTTGATGTTTGAGATACCGTAAGATCCGTAGCCGTCCAGTATTCTCCTCGCCACTTCCAGAGGCATCATGGGAAGGGTTCCCCCGTATTGCAGCTTTTCCCGCCTCGGTTTCAATCCGAGAAGATCATAGATATCCCTGCCCGAGTTTTGGCACAAGAGATCAAGGATTGCCGTTTCCACGGCACACAGTATCGGATAGGAAGACAGGTCAACTTTCACAGTTCTGAAATACTCGCCACAGAGATCAATATCTATCTCCTCTCCGTTGAGACCGGATAGAATTGACTTCACCTCTCTCTCTACACGTCCGGTAAGCTCCTCTCCGGAGCCAAGACTGCCAGAAACATATTCCCTCACCACAGCCTCTCCGAACCCACTGTTACCGTGGCTGTCTGTCAGTTGGACGATTATGGAATCGGAATGATCCCGGGTTGCCATTGCATGTGAAACCGAGAACTTGAAAGGAATGTTCAGCAGGTGTACCTTTCCCCTTTGAATACGCATTCTATGTGTTCCGCTAGTAGCTTGATAACAGTTTTCTAAAGATAAGGGGTATTTCACAGGACAACTGTGAAATACCCCTCCCTGATTTGGCCTATCAATTAAAAAGTGACGACTCTACTGTAACCTATCTCAGCTTGGTAACCTTGAAATTATCGAAGCTCACTGCCAGACTGTTCGTCCTGAAAGTAACATAGCTTCCCGGTGCCAGTGGGCCGCCAAGGTTGAATTTCCATACCCAGTTGGGAATAAGCGGATCGTAAACCTTTACATCACCCGTTGTAGTATCAATGGTGAATTTTATAGGTATATTGTATGCTGCGTATTTCGGATCGAGATATGTATATGTCTTTCCGCCTATTGTGATTTTCTCGGGAATCTCAATATGGTAACCCTTCATGAGATACATATAGGAATTACTCTCACTTCTGTATGCCTGAGCATAGAATCCCGTACCACCGTATGCCTTGGGATCGTATGTCACCCACAGAAGGAATGACTTTCCATTGCCCCATGCAAAACCACCATGCGGTTTGTCAACGAGCACATGAATACCAAAACCTGCATAGCGATCCAATCCACCATCGATATAATGAACATCGAATTCATACTGAACCAAGCCGGACTGAGGAACATAACGGTCAATCTTTGCCTTCCCTGCCTTGGTATCAAGCTGGGCAAGCCTACCGTTCATGATTTTCCAATTCCCATAGGCCGGCTTCCACCCGCTCATCGTGCTGAAATCATCATTTACCAGGACCGTCTGGGAAAAAATAAAGAACGGTACCAGGAGTAAAAGAAGTGTTACAAGCATTACTTTGTGTTTCATCTTACATGCCCCCTTGGGATAGTTTTATTTTAGCACCCAATCTGTCAAAAAGGATGCAACTAACATGATAGAATGAATTTGCCTTGCATTCAAGCATTTTTTTGTTCAACTTTTAAAATTCATACCGATGAGAAAGATTTCAGTTGATTCACTTCTTGATGCAGCCGGCTTGAAAAGCTTTGAAAAGCCAAAATACCTGGACATTTCAGATTTAAGCTTGCCTGTCTCACCGCCCTGAAGTGTCTTGACAACTATATTACCTCCCCCTTTAAGGAGTTTTATTCCTACCTCGAGAACCCTCTTTGCTATTTCATATGATCTCGAGGAATCGATTAGCCTGTTGCCCGACGTGGAGGGGGCTGCATCACTCAACACCACATTGAAACTTCCGTAAGAGGCTATCTTCTTCGTTATGGTATCATCCATGATATCGCCCTGAATAAAGGTGTAGCGGGAATACTCATCGGCAGAAACCTCACTCGGCACAAGGTCCACTGCGACAATACTGCCCTTTAGCTTCAGCTCTCTGAAGATATAGAGGCTCCAGCTTCCCGGAGATGAACCTATTTCCAAAATCTTGTCATTTACCCTAATTACCCTGTACTTTTCCTGAATCTCTTTCAGTTTGAAAACGGAACGTGCAGGATAACCCTTGCTTTTAGCAAGTTTCGTATAGTAATCACTGTTTCTCTTCACTATGATGTTGACTCCCCGCTCATTAATTTCTAAATTGTCTCTATGAATCCCGTTCCATTCTACAGGAGACCAATAAAATACTCCTACAGTAACGTAACACTTACACTGATAATTGTTAATACGATCTTCTTCATCGCAAGATACTTGAGTCCCGTACTAACAGCATACATGGCCTTGACCCCGATTCTCGTAGTGAAGAGGCTTTACGTCTGGCAGCTATTTACATATATGTTTGTTCATGCAAATTTCACACACATATTCCTCAATATGCTTGCCCTCTTTATATTCGGTGTACCTCTGGAGAGGCGAATCGGAAGCAGGGAATTCCTCCTCTTCTACTTCCTCACAGGAACAGGCGCCGGCATCCTTACCCTGATCGTTAACTGGTACACAGGAATGTTTCTCATCCCCGTAGTGGGAGCATCCGGTGCAATCTACGGTCTTCTCCTTGCCTATGCAATACTATTTCCCGATTCCGTTCTTTTCATATTCGGAATAATCCCCATGAAAGCCCCCGTTGCCGTGTTGGTCTTTGCAGGACTGGAGATATTCTTCCAACTGACAAACATTCAGCAGGGGGTTGCTCACCTCACCCATCTTGCAGGCATTCTCCTTGCATACCTCTACTTTCTGATACGCTTTCGCATCGATGCAATAAAGGTCTTTTTCGGTCGCAGGTAGCAAGCCTTTAAATTACAGTATTACATCCTACAAGCACAAACAAAGATTCCGATACTTAACATAGTAACGAAATGCTTAAAAAAATTCTCTTAAATTTATCTATATTGATATTTGCCACCCTCTCACTCCCTTCCTCAGAGGCACTGGACAAGGATAGAATTGTCATCTACCTCTGGAAAGAGTTGAAACCAATGGTTTCACTGGAGGGAGAATACCCGGTTCCCAGGGAGAAAGCCATAAAAAAACTCCTTGAAGATGCCAGGGTGATTCTCTCTGCAATGATATATGGGTATACCTTCATCTACACCCCGTCTGACAGGGCAAGAAGAGTTTTAGAAGTATTCACACTGAATCCGGTAGCAGAGATTAAGTGGGGTGACAAACAACTTAAGGTTCTTCAGACAGAGGTAAAGAAAGACAGGCTGTATGCAAGTATCAGCTACGATCTTATCCCTTTCCAGAGGGCAAAGAGAGAGGCATGGTCCAGTAACAGTATCCCCCTGGCAACGGGCTTTGGAAAGGGAAGTGTTTTCGAGGGGGATGAGGGGAGAGCCAAATCCTTTGACAATGCCATAAAGGAGGCAATAAGAAACTTCTTGAGGCCAAGGATATACAACAAACCACGGGAGATAAGGGGAGAACTCCTTCTCTGGGATGCTCCCTACACGGCTATCGAACACGGAGAGTATGTTACCAGGGTAAGGATAAAGCTGATTGTAAAAGAGGTGATTCCTTATAGAATATTCTGAAAAAAATGTTTATTTTCTTAGTATGAAAAAACTATTAGCTTTGATACTTACCTTCACCTTTCTATCTTTATTTACAGTTCTTCCCGAAGAGAAGGATGAAGATACCGGGGAAACGGTAACCATAGCCTTCAGTCCCGGCAAATGGACTCTGGATCCTTTACACCTCTACACAACAATAGGGCTCGAGATTTCAACGGGAATATACGAAGGCCTTGTTACATACCATCCATTTACCATGGAACCCCTTCCCGGTGCAGCCGAGAGGTGGGAGGTATCGGATGACGGAAAAACATACAAGTTCTTTTTAAGGGAAGATGCCCTCTACAGTAACGGTGACCCGGTAAAGGCCTCCGATTTCAGGGATGCATGGCTAAGAATGATAGATCCCAAAAACAGGGCGGAATACTCGTTTCTATTCGACATCATAGAGGGAGCCTCCGACTACAGAAAGGGATTAACCAGTAACCCCGAAGATGTGGGAATAAGGGTGATATCCGACAGGGAGCTGGATGTTACCCTTACAAAACCTGCATCTCACTTTTTAAAGATCCTCTGCCATGCAAGCTTTCTTCCCCTTCATCCCAGATATATCAAGGACAAGAATTGGAAGGCCGGGGGAATCATTGTAGGGAATGGTCCATTTCTCATGTACAGGCGAAGTAACAGCGAGATTATACTAAAGAAGAACAAGCTCTACTGGGATGCAAAGAACGTGAAGGTGGATAGTATCAGGATAATCTTTACAGATGACGTAAAGAAGATTTCAGAGGATTTCTTAGAGGGAAAGGTAGACTGGTCGGATGACTGGGACCCTGAAATAATAAAGGATTCGTCAATGATCGTGGCTCATCCCAGCTTCGGTACAGGTTACCTCTTCTTCGTTTCCGACAAGGCTCCCTGGAATGATTACAGGGTAAGAAAGGGGCTTTCACTCCTTATTCCATGGGAAAAGATAAGAAATGACAACTTTCCCCTGCCCACATCTACCCTCGTTCCCTCGATACCAGGATATCCCAAGGTAAAGGGCATAGAAAAGGAGAACGACAAGGAGGCCTTTAAACTCCTTAAAGAAGCCGGCTTCGATAGGGGAAAGGGACTTCCAAAGCTGCGATTCATGGTGATAGGCCACTCCAGGGCGGAAAAGATTGCGAGAGAGATTGCTAAGATATGGAAAGAAAAGCTGTCTCTGGAATCTGAAATAGTAAGTTACTCATTCGAGGATTACATGAAGAATGTCAAAAAGGGTAATTTTACGATAGGCTCATCCACATGGATAGGAGACTTTGCAGACCCTCTTACCTTCCTGGAGTTGTGGAAGAGCAACAGTAACTTAAACGATGCCAGATTCAGCGATCCGGAGTTCGACAGACTTATAGAAGAATCCTACAGTGAAACAGGAAAAAAGCACTACGAAACACTTGCAAAGGCAGAGGAGATTCTACTATCCAGGGCAGTTGTTATTCCCCTTAACAATGCCCCCTCATACAACCTCATAGATCTAAAGAGAATCGGAGGCTGGTATCCCAACCCGTTGAACATACATCCCTTGAAGTATCTCTTCTTCAAAAAACAGACACTTCCACCCGGTGTGGTTTTAAACCTTCATTCTGATCATCACTAGCTCTTTGATCGCGCAAAACGGAGGAGTTTAAGGACGAAGGACGATAGGGGTTTATTCTTTTTTCTCTTTGAAAGGTCGAATGAGAGACTGCCCCAGATGGGAAAACTTACTATCTCTGCAAGTTCAATCCAGGTTCCGTCGGGGTCTGCAACGTAGCCAAAGAGGGCGGAACTCCCCTCACCCATGTCGAACCTGTCCTCATTTGCCTCTATTACAGGCCTGGCTCCTTTACCGGTAAGTTCCCTGTAGGTATCACCTATGTCGCTGACATCGAGGCAGACCTCCATTATTCCCTGGTCTCCCCAGCCCCTTCCCCGGAACCTGTGCTTTCTTTTTCCCTCCGTCTCTGCCTCGATAAGCTCTATCATTCCGCCATCCAGGTAGAAACTGAATAGGGAGGTGGAAGGCCTTCCCCTCTTTAGAATCACCCTCCTCATCGTAAGCTCCCCGTCCGGAAGAACCGCAAGCTCCTCGAACTTGCCCTTTTTATCATAGACAACCGTATCGTAACCAAGTAAATCCCTGTAAAACTTAAGAGACTTTTCCATATCAGAGACACCTATCGTGGGAAAGAGAAAGCCGCCTATACTGGCATTCTTAACCTTTACCGAATAGTTAAGCCCCGGCATCTCCACGAGACCTACCAGGTTACCCTCGGTATCCTCGATAAACATCTGCCTGATACTTGAACCGGCCAGGCTGTAGGGCTCTGCAAGAATTCTTACACCCTTTCCCTTAAGCTCATCAAAGGCCATCTCGATATCCGTTACCTTGCATGAAACAGAGAGAACCCCCGTATCGGTCATGGAGAGGGGCTCTGCAGGTTTTGGCTCCTTCGAGAGAAACTGAAATATCTCGACAAGTCCACCACCCAGGAGATTAAGAGCTATTATCACCCTCCTCTCCTGAGGACCGCCCGTTAAGCTTCCCATCCTGTCTGCAACCCTTCTTGAGCGGCTTAAGGGAACATCAAAGTGAAGGATATCCCTGTAAAAGTCCCACGCTCTATCCAAGTCCCTAAAACCTATTCCTATGTGTTGTAATCCGTGTATCATGACTTAAAAAATAGCCTGAAATCCTCGTCCTTGACAATAGTATTCCACTTCATATACTTGCCTTCATGAGAATCGCCGTAATCGGGTGCGGAAGCCTGGGAGGAGTAATAGCGGGTAGGCTGTCACTATCATACCCCGGCAAGGTAACTATTATAAGCAGAAACAGGGAGATAAACAGTTCCATAGGGAAGAACGGCCTTGTTCTAATCGATCAAAAGGCAGAAAGGAAATCGATTCCCGTTTCTCTCATTGAGAAACCGGAGCAGTGCAGTAAAGCCCTTGACATGGCTATAGTTACAACAAAGATAGACTCGCTCTTTCGGGTAGCAAAGGAAATCCTTCCCTTTCTTTCGGATACAGGGAAAATCGTAACTGTCCAGAACGGGCTTGCAGGCCTCGACTTAAAGAGGGAGCTTGGCCACGGTAAGGTACTTGTAACATCGGTGCTCTGGGGGGCATCGATGCTTCAACCGGGAGTATACGAGATTACGGCAGGAGGCGTCTTTGTAGCTGAGAAACCAGAGGACGATATGGGAGCAGAAGTCACAGATGCACTTTCCAAAGTTTTTCCGGTAAAGACAAGAGAAAACATAGAGGGTGTACTCTGGGCAAAACTAACGGTAAATGCCTCCCTTACCAGCTTGGGTGCAATAACGGGGCTATCCTTTGGAGTACTTGTTAGGGACAAAAGAATAAGGAATATCATTATTGACGTGGGAAGGGAAATCTATGCTGTTGCGAAGGCAAGGGGAATAAGATTTGAAAGGCTACCGGGAGGCCTCGATATAGAGATACTCATGGGAATACCAAAAGCACTTAGCCGCCTTCTTATAATGCTTATTGGCAAAAAACATTCAAAGACAGAGTCATCCATGCTAGCCTCAATTGTAAGGGGAAGAAAGACAGAGGTAGACTACTTGAATGGCCTCGTAGTAGCAATGGGAAATGATTGCGGAGTGCCTGTTCCTGTCAACAGGAAAATCGTTGAAATTGTAAAAAGGATGGAAGCAGGAGAAATCAAGCCGGCACCGGATAATATCAATCTTTTTTAGCTTCTTCCCTTCTGGAGGCAATCTTTTCTATCCAGCCCTCAAACTTTTCCCTGTAGAGGAAGCCGAAAAAGAAGAGGAGCACGGATGCCGAAAAAATGAGCCCTGCAAAGTACCACTGACGGGAGGCAGCCGCGTTACCCATCAATACACTGCCAATTATTCCGGGTAGCCTTCCCAGGGTGGATATTAGAATAAAGACCCAGTATTTCATGGAGGAAAGCCCTGCTATGTAGCAGAGGATATCCTTTGGGATTCCGGGAATAAGGAAGAGCAGAAAGAATGCAAGTGTTGAGCGTGGTGAAGATATTAGCTTCTCCGTTTTTTCTATCTGCTGGGGCTTGAATACACTTCTTACAAAGGGGATGCCGAGTATCCTTGCAAGAAAGAAGCCGACAGTTGAACCAATGGCAATTCCCGCGACAGAGAGCAAAATACCATCCAGGAAACCGAATAGGTAACCGCCTGCAACCTGCGGAACCTCTCCGGGAATGATAAAGATAACAACCTGCAGTGCTTGAATACCGATAAAAACGAGGCCTGCAAGGGGCTTCTCCGCTACCCACTTTCTTAAGCTCTCGGGAGAGGAAAATATCGACCAGAGAGTCTCCCGGAATATAAAGGTCACGAGAAATATGGCAACAAGGAGAAGGGGAAAGGCAATATATGCTGCAAGCTTCTTTTCTTTCATCCGACAGAAAAGAGTTTACACCACTCTATACACCTTTTCTACTCCTTTCGGAGATTACATCCGTAGCCTGGACCGTGCTAACACTGTGTCCCTCAAGGGGAAGAAGCCTCTCGTGTATCGCATCCAGTATCCACTCCTTCTGGGGGAAAAAGGATTCCTCCATCTCAGCAGACGGTGTTATCCAGTTTCTGGAACCTATAACAACCGGTGGGCCATCAAGGTAATCAAAGGCAAGCTGTGAGATATTCCCTGCAATCGTATACAGGTATGAACCTCTTTCGCATGCATCGGAGGAGAGTACTATCTTGCCCGTCTTTTTCACAGATTCCACGATTGGCCCGTAATCAAGTGGATTTATGAACCTTGCATCGATAACCTCGGCACTTACCCCATACCTATCCTTAAGTATCTCGGCAGCCTCTATTGCCTTGTAGAGTGTCGCCCCGATTGTAAGAATCGTGATGTCACCTCCCTCCCTTCTTATGGCAGGTTCGCCTTCCGGGACCGTGTAGAAGCCCTCCGGCACCCCTTCCTTTACAAAGAGCTCACCGATATCGTAGAGCCTCTGACTTTCAAAGAAAACAACGGGATCCGTTCCGATTAGGGCAAGGTTCAACATTCCCTTTGCATCGTACGGTGTTGCGGGAAACATTACCTTGAGGCCCGGAATGTGGGCAACGATAGAGGTCCAGTCCTGGGAATGCTGGGCCCCGTACTTGTTTCCCACCGATACCCTTAAAACAAGTGGCATCTTAAGGTGGCCTGCAGACATTGCCTGCCACTTGGACATCTGGTTGAATATCTCATCGCCTGCCCTTCCCATGAAATCACAGTACATGAGCTCTGCAACCACACGGCCACCGCTTAAAGCGTAACCAACTGCAGAACCGACTATTGCACCCTCGGAAATAGAGGTATTGAATAGCCTGTGATATGGAAGGCTCTCGGTGAGTCCCCTGTACACTGCAAAGGCGCCGCCCCAGTCCCTGTTTTCCTCACCAAAGGCAACCATTGTGGGATCCCTGTAGAAACGGTAGAGCATCGCCTCGAAGAGGGCCTCCCTCATGGAAACAACCTTCATCTTTGGAAGAATGTTGCCCTTCTCGTCTACGCCACTTCTCGATTTCCTGGCTATTGCCTTTACCCTGGGATTATCCTTCTCATCCAGCAGAACCTCGGGCTTCCTATCCTCAAAGGCTTCCACCCTTCCGTTTGAAAACATCACCTTTCCGATAAACTCGCCATCAACCCTCGGTGAAACCTCCAGTGAAACCGCATCCTTTACCACGCGGTAGAGCCTTTCCTCTATTCCCTCCTGTAATGCCCCAATCTCTCCGTTATCGACCACTCCGTTTTCTAAAAGATAGCTCTTATAGTGCTCTATGCAGTCATTCTTCTTCCAGAGTTCTATCTCCTCCTTTGTCCTGTAGGATGACGAATCGGAGGGAGAGTGTCCCGAAAGCCTGTAGGTAACGGTATCCATGAATACGGGGCCCTTACCGGAAAGAAGTATCTTTTTCTTTCTCTCTACCGCATCCGCAACTGCTAATGGATTGTAACCGTCCACCCTTTCCGAGTGCATATTTTCAGGATTCACACCGGCTCCGACCCTTGCAAGAATCTTAAAGCCCATTGTCTCGCCGTAGGTCTGGCCGCCCATACCGTAGAAGTTGTTGAAGAAGTTGAACATGACGGGAGGTGCACCGCCCATCTCTTTATCCCACAGAGTCCTGTACTGGTCCATGGATGCAACTGTTATTGCCTCCCACACAGGCCCGCAACCCATCGAGGCATCACCGATATTTGCAACAACAATACCAGGTTTCCTGTTTATCCTCTTGTACAGGGCGGCCCCTACACTGATATCTGCCGAACCGCCAACAATGGCATTGTTGGGCATGCTTCCGAATGGTGCAAAGAAGGCGTGCATGGAACCACCAAGCCCCCTGTTAAAACCCTGTCTCCTTCCAAAGATCTCTGCAAGTGTTCCGTAGAGGACAAAAGCCTCGGCTAGTTCGGAGATATTACCCTTCTTTGCAGGTTTATACCTCTCCACAACTTTTAGTATCTCGCCGTCAAGATATCCTTCCATGATGGAAAGGAGGGCCTTGTCGGAAAGCTTGTCTATTGCGGAGTAACACTTTGCTATTATTTCTCCGTGCGACCTGTGGGATCCAAAGATAAAGTCATTGGCATCGAGGTTGAATGCCTCACCAACGGCTGCCGCCTCCTGACCTATGGAAAGATGGGCAGGCCCCAGGTGCCTGTACTCTATATCCTTGTAACTCCCCATAGTTTTTATACTGTTAAGCATTGTTTCGAATTCCCTTATTGTCATCATTGTCTCGAGAATTCTCTTAAGCTTT
This sequence comes from Spirochaetales bacterium, assembly GCA_027021365.1. Classification (GTDB taxonomy): domain Bacteria; phylum Spirochaetota; class Spirochaetia; order SZUA-6; family SZUA-6; genus JALUUM01. Next base: position 116,059 of record JALUUM010000027.1, on the reverse strand, counting down.
TCCTTCCCGTACCTTTCAAGCTCTCTCTCTATGTCCGGTTTGTATGAGTTAAGCGGAATAGAATCTATTTTTAAGGTTCCACTCTTTCTTACATCATTCGGATCTATAAGTAACGATTTGGGCATACATCAACCTCCAGCCAGTATGATTTCTATTCTTTTAACTGTTTCAGCCAGGGCACTTAAGAACCTTGCCGCAGGTGCCCCGTCTATAAACCTGTGATCGGCAGTCAATGACAATCCAATCGCAGGTATGAATTTTACCTCCCCTCCCAACTCTTCAGCATAAACGGCTCTTGGCCTTATGCTATTGACACCAAGAATCGCCACCTGGGGCGGGTTGATAACGGGAGTAAAGAAATCGATACCCATGTTCCCAAGATTTGTAACGGTGAATGTGGCTCCCGTTAGTTCCTCCGGTTTTACCCTTCCCTCCCTTGCAGAGAGAGCGAGTTCTCTTGTCCTCCTTGAAAGTTCCAGAAGCGAGAGTTTATCCGCATCCTTTATCACGGGAACGATGAGCCCCCTCTTCGTATCAACTGCAAAACCGAGGTTCACGTTCCTGTGGCTTGTAAGTTTGCCATTGTCGACAGTGGAATTGATTTCCGGAAAATCTGTCAGCGTTCTTACGAGGGCAAAGTCTACGAGATCGCCTATACTGATCTGAGAGAAGGATTTCCATTTACCATCCGACCCGCCCCCTGATTTTTCAAGTAATTTTAGTTTTTTCCTGTAGGATATGAGACCGCTTGCATCGGCATAACCATGTATCGTGTACTGGGCAGAGTTACGAAGTGAATGGAGCATCCTTTCGGCTATTACCCTTCTTATTCCCGAGAGCCCGGAAGGTTCAACGGAAACAGAGGGTTTCTCCTCTATCAGGACCTCCTCTACCTTGCTCTCGGTGGCAGCTCTTCCTGGATGCTTCCCAGAAGGCTCCTTTTCAGAAAGCACCTTTAGAACATCCCTCTCTATTATCCTTCCGCCGGGGCCGGTACCTATGATACCGGTAATATCAATACCCCGTTTTTCTGCAAGCAGTCTTGCCCTTGGCGATATTCCGATTCTTTTTGGCTCTTTCTCTATCCCTTTCGAAATAGCTTTCAAATTATCTTTCAAATTATCCTTCAAATGCTCGACCATCTCGCCTTCCTCACCAACAATGGCAATCGGGGAGAGAACAGGAACCAGATCCCCCTCAGCATATAGAAGCTTCAGGAGAGTCCCCTCCTCGGTAGATTCCACTTCCAGGGTACTCTTATCGGTTTCTACCTCACAGATAACCTCACCCTTCTTTATATAGTCACCCTCGTGCTTTTTCCACTCCAGAATAATGCAGCTCTCTACAGATTGCCCCAACTGGGGAAGTATCACTTCTCTTGACATTTCTTCCTCCGTATTACTTAGAAAAAACTCTTGGCCGTAACATCAAACCACATGAACTTCTATACCCCTTTTCTCCAACTCCGAAATAAGCTTCATATCAATCTCGATGTCCGTTATAAGTTCATCCACCATATCCATGTCCAGGACATGCACAAAACCCCTCTTCCCGTATTTACTGGAATCGGCAACGAGAACGGTTCTCTCCGACCGTTCGGACATCTTCTTCACAATTTCCGCTCCTTCCAGGAGATATGTAGTCAACCCGTAATCCACCGAAAAGCCGTCAGTCCCTACAAAGGCAATTCTGGCATTGAATCTCGACAACTCGGATAGTGCAATGGGACCCACCAAAGATTCCGTTGCTGCCCTGAACTCGCCGCCTGTCACTGTCAGATGAATATTCGGATTGGTGCGAACATAGGGAAGGACAAGCATTGAATTGGTAACGAGCTGGATATCCCTTTTCCCGAAGAGGTACCTGGTAATAAGAGAGGTAGTAGTTCCAGCCTCTATCATTATGGCATCACCGTCGGTGATCAGAGAAGCTGCCGCCTTTGCTATCCTATTCTTTGCCTCGACATTCAACCTTTGCCTCTCCAGCACACCGGGATGAAAGGCAGGAGTAGCACCGCCATGTGTCCTTACTATGAGGCCCCTGTCTGCCAAATCTGCAAGATCGCTCCTCACCGTCACAGCGGAAACACCCAATGCCTTGCTTATCTCGTTTACCGTGGAAACGTTTTCTTCCGTTATCAACTCGAGTATCTTCTTTTCTCTTTCAGATATCTTTCGATTAATTTTTTATCCTCCTTCATATTACTTTAAATTTAATTACTATTATATTACAAATAAATTTTGATTTCAAGAAATAATAAAAAGTAAGAAAATTATGTAAAAAAAACCAAAATCGGGAATATTTCCCATAAAAAAGTGACTTTTACCTATTGAATTATTAAAAATCTATGATATCTCTATTTTCTGAAGGTTATTTTAACAATAGAAACTCCTATTGAGGTTTAAAAGTATGAAGCGCAAAATTCTTATAGTCGACGATGACGAACAGATAAGGAACCTCTTGAAGGCATTTCTTAAGATTTCGAACTGGGAAATCGACTGTGCCTCCAACGGGGAAGATGCCTTAAAGCTAATCGAAAAGAAATACTACGATCTCGTTATCACTGATTACGACATGCCCCAGATGAACGGTGAGGAATTCCTTAAAAGTATAAAGAGCCGCTTTCCCAACAAACACTCCATAGGTATAACATCCACGATGCATGAAAATGCTCTATACAGGGCCGGGGCTGACCTATGCATTCACAAGCCCTTCACCCTTCATGAAATAGATTCAGTTGTAAAAAAATTAATCAACCAGGATGTATAATGGTTATCCAAATACTCCAATTTTAATATTTTCTCTAAATTTATTTGAAAAGCATTCCAATTTTAAATATAAGTTTTAGTGGAGAGAATTGAACAGGATGTTTCGGGAAAGGGAAGAAAGAATCATTATCATAGACAGCCATCCGCTTTCCAGGGAGGGCCTGAAATCCATTCTCCGAGATACGAGGAGGTACAGGATTATAGCGGAAGCGGAGACAGCAGAGGATGGATTCGAGAAAATAGCCAGTTTCTTGCCAAATATCGCAATCATAGAACCGGAACTGCCAGACGAAAGCGGAACTGTTCTCACCGAAAGGATAAAGAAAAATTTTTTCAAAACGAAACTTATCATATTTACGGACAATTTGAATACGACTTTCATAAGGGATATCTTTTTTGCCGGAGCCGATGCACTGCTCTTGAAGGATGCAGATCGAGATGAGATTCTTGAAGCCATAGAGAGCGTGGAGAATGGCATGTATTTCCTTGACAGAAGGGTTACTCATGAACTCATACAGAGCCTGAAGAATAGAAAATTCGTTTCCTATGGAAAAAAATCAGATTTCAGGCTGACAAAGAGAGAAAACCAGATTCTTACCCTAATCTCTTCTGGTCTCTCTACGAGAGAAATAGCAGACAAATTATATATAAGCATGAAAACCGTAGAAAATCACAGATCCAACATACTCAGGAAACTTGGCCTCAAAAACACTGCCGAAATGGTACGATACGCTATCCGAAACGGCCTCGTTGATATAGAATAACCTCCGTGAAAAGTTTTACAGATTCGATAAAAAAACCCACACTGATCATCGACATCGAAAGGGTCAAAAAGAATATCAAAGAAATTGCAGACAAAGCGCTTAGAAGCGGCGTCATATTCAGGCCGCATTTCAAAACGCATCAATCGGCAGAGATAGGAAACCTCTTCAGAAAAGAGGGAGTTGAATGCATAACGGTTTCCAGCCTGGAGATGGCATACTACTTTGCAGAGAATGGCTGGAAGGATATCACTGTTGCCTTTCCCGTAAATCCTCGTGAGGTAGAAGAGATAAACAAGCTTGCATCGAGGATAAAACTCGGCATCCTGCTGGAATCGAGGGAAGCTGCCAAGCTTATCGACTCCAGGTTGAAATCAAATGTAGATGCCTGGATAGAGATAGATACCGGAAGTTTCAGAACAGGCCTTCCCCACGATTCGAGGGAGGAGATACTTGAACTTGCAAGAATAATAGACAGATCTACCAACATGAAACTTTCAGGGCTCCTTACACATGCAGGCCACACCTATAGATCCCGTTCAAAAGATGAGGTCAAGGAAATATACAGAGAGATGATAGACCGAATCTATTCAGTAAAAAACTACCTGCGAATAAACGGTATGGAAGAGATACTCCTCTCTATCGGTGACACCCCAACTGCAAGCATAGTATCCGATTTTTCCGAGGTCGATGAAATGCGACCGGGAAACTTCGTTTTCTACGATGTGACACAGCTTGAAATCGGAAGCTGCAGAGAGGAGGACATTGCCATTGCACTGGCAGCACCGGTTGTAGCAAAACATCAGGAGCGTTTGGAAATCGTAATACATGGCGGGGCTGTTCACCTTTCAAAGGAAAGCATAACCCTTGAGAATGGCAACACGGTATACGGGCTCGTCTCTCTTCCTTCGGAAGCCGGTTGGGGGAAGTCACTTACCGGGAGTTACGTCAAATCCTTGAGCCAGGAACACGGAGTGATAAAAATACAGGAGAAATTCATCGGTAAGGTCAATATAGGTGATATAATCTTTGTTCTCCCCGTTCACAGTTGCCTTACTGCAAACCTTATGGGTGGCTATCTCGGCCTGAATGGACGAAGTATAAAAACGATGAAAACCCAGCAGGGAAGTTAGGACTGGCAATTCAGGTATGACGAATATACTAGTAGAGAGAATAAAAGCTTTAAGCTCTCCGCTGGAACCGATAGAAACGGATATCGAGGAGAGACTGGATCTCACCTTGAACCCGAAAGTAATCGTTTTTGACATCTATGGCACACTCTTCGTATCCGGCTCCGGTGACATTGGCATTCTAAAAGGAATCAGCAGCGAAGAGGTACTTTCGGAGGCAATGGAATCCTCAGGTATAAATCTGCTCTCCGCCGATGCACCAACCGAGGGCTTGTCCCTCCTTCACTCCGAAATAGAAAATGCCCACAGGATGGCCAGGGATAGGGGGATAGATTATCCCGAAGTCGTGATAACCGAAATCTGGAAAAACGTACTCGAAATACTGGAAGAGAAAAAATTGATAGCCTTCAGAGAGGGCTACTTACCCAACCCGGATCTTTTGAAAAGGCTCTCTGTAGAGTATGAATGCAGGGTGAATCCGGTATGGCCAATGCCACATGCCAGAGAGGCCATTTCCAAGATAACGGAAAAACAGATAGTGCTGGGGATCGTTTCCAATGCTCAGTTCTTCACGAGGCTCCTCTTTCCGGCCCTCATGGGGAAAAACATGGAGGAACTTGGCTTCGATAAGAGGATTACAATCTTTTCATACGAGGTAGGGAGGGCAAAGCCTTCCGCCTTGCTGTTCAGACTTTTAAGAGAAACTCTAAAGGAAACCTTCCAAATAGAAGGTAATGAAGCCCTCTATATTGGAAACGATATGCTAAACGACATCTATCCTGCGAAAAACGAAGGCTTCAGAACAGCCCTCTTTGCGGGTGACAGAAGGTCCCTCAGACTAAGGAGTAACGACGAAACTATAAAAAAGGTTCAGCCGGATATCATTATAAAGGATCTGATGCACCTGGCTGAACCTGCTTGAGCCCATCGAAAATACTTGAAATTATGCTTATAATCGTACTTTAATCAGTTCTTGTCCTTGTCCACCAGCCTGTTCTTCTGGATCCAGGGCATCATGGAGCGGAGCTTCTCCCCCACCTGTTCAAGCTGGTGCTTCGAGGCTTCTTCCCTCATCTTCAGGAAATTCTTTCTCCCGCTCCTGTTTTCCTCCATCCACTGATTGGCAAACTTTCCGCTCTGTATATCGGAGAGGATCTTTTTCATCTCCTCTTTCACCTGTGGACCGATAACCCTTGGACCCGATACATAGTCACCGTACTCTGCCGTATCCGATACGGAGTACCGCATAAGGCTGAACCCACCTTCATAAATCAGGTCCACAATCAGTTTCATCTCGTGGATGCACTCGAAGTATGCCATTTCCGGCGCATAACCCGCCTCTACAAGGGTTTCGAAACCCGCCTGCATCAGGTGTGTTACACCTCCGCATAGAACGGACTGTTCTCCGAAGAGATCCGTCTCGGTTTCTTCCCTAAAGGTCGTTTCAATTACTCCGGCTTTTGCCCCGCCTATCGCCTTGGCATATGCAAGCGCAGTTTCCCTTGCCTTCCCCGTAGCATCGTTAGCAATGGCCATAAGGCAGGGAACACCGTAACCAAGCTCGTACTGCCGCCGTACCGTATGACCCGGCCCCTTCGGTGCTATCATCGATACATCTATATACGAGGGAGGCTTGATCTGGCCAAAATGAATATTGAAGCCGTGGGCAAACATCAAGGTGTTTCCCTCCTTCAGGCCCGGCTCGATATCATTCCTGTAAACCTCCGCCTGGAGGTGATCAGGGATCAAAACCATCACTACATCGGCCCATTCGGAAGCCTCCCTGGTATCCATTACCTTCAAGCCGGCTTCCTCTGCCTTCTTCCTCGAACTGCTTCCCTCACGGAGTCCCACTGCAACCTCTATACCCGAATCCCGCAAGTTATTGGAATGGGCAAATCCCTGGCTTCCGTAACCGATTACCGCAACTCTCTTTCCCGAGAGCCATCCTTCATTGATATCCTTTTCATAGTAAACGTTCATTTTTATACCCCTGTTCTGTTCTTTTGATATGAGCAATAGAATAATCAGATAAGACGATTTTAACAAGTGGGAAAATTTATATTTATTTTAGCCATGGAATATTATATATTTCCATGAAAGGGAGGTTTTAAGAAAATGACAAGAGCAGCAAAGAGTGTCTTTTTTTTCAGTTTCTATATGATCATAATTGGACTTTTCATGATTTTCTTTCCCATAGTCACTTTGAGGATACTGAACATAGGTGAGAGTGCTTCCATTCTGGTACGATTCATCGGGATGGTCGTGATTTTCATGGGTTACTTCTACTTGAGGGCAGGAATGAACGAGGGGAAGTTCAGGCCATTCTACATGCTTACCCTTCACACGAGATTTTCAGCCATTGTAATTCTTATCCTATTCGTGATATTTCTTAAGGCAAACCCGGTAATAGTTGTCTTCGGATTGATAGACTTTTCCGGTGCAATCTGGACAATCGTCTCCATGAGGGGGGATAAAAAGCTATCCGAAGCGGAATCGGCCGACATGGCTGCAAATACGGACAAGGATGAGCCCCCAAAAAAGGATTGACAATAATCTCACATCCGTTTTAAATAACTAACCATGATTCTAGTATTCAGCGGAGATGCACGGGAAGAGGACATCCAGGGTGCCATAGAGAAGATAGAGAAGCTGGGATTCAAACCCCATGTGAGCAGGGGTGTACTCCGTACCATAGTGGGGATAACCGGGGATGACAGAACGATTCCCGAGGAAGAATTCGAAAATCTCCCCGGTATCGAAAAGATAATTCACGTTCTCAAACCGTACAAGCTGGCCTCACGTGATTTTCACCCGGAAGATACCAGGGTAACGATAAAGGGGAAGAAAATCGGGAGCGGTACATTTACCGTTATTGCGGGCCCATGTTCCGTGGAAAGCGATGAACAGGTCGAAACAATCGCCAAGTTCATAGCCGATATGGGAATAAGCTTCATAAGGGGAGGGGCATTCAAACCGAGGACATCTCCCTATTCCTTTCAGGGCCTTGGCGAGAAAGGCTTGAAGATCCTTCGGGAAGCGGCAGACAGGCATGGACTTGCAGTTGTAACGGAAGTGATGTCAGCACACGATATCGACCTTGTAGGAAAATACACGGACATATTTCAGGTCGGAGCGAGGAATATGCAGAACTTTGCACTTCTCCGCGGCCTCGGGAAAGTTGACAAGCCCGTTCTTCTTAAACGAAGCATGATGGGAACGATAGAGGAACTCCTGCTATCTGCAGAGTACATAATGAAAGAGGGAAATCCAAATATTATCCTGTGCGAGAGGGGAATACGGACATTCGAAACGGCCACACGAAATACTCTCGATATAGCCGCAGTACCCGTGGTAAAAAGGTTCAGCCATCTCCCCATTATAGTTGATCCCAGCCATTCCATGGGAGACTGGCACTACATCCTGCCTGCCTCTCTTGCAGCAATTGCAGCCGGGGCAGATGGCATCATGGTGGAGATTCATCCAAATCCACTGGTTGCAAAGTCGGATGGTAAACAGACATTGAATCTGGAACACTTCAGGGAGCTCTACTCATCCATCGAGAAACTTTCAAAAGTCCTTCAGGTAGAGTTGCAATAGTTCGAAAATCAATAGGTGAGAGTTTTTTTCACCGTAACTGTTGCAACAATCTTCCTCATATTTGCACCTCTTCTCTCTCCTTCCGAGATCGTTACAGTAGAAGGACCAAACTATTCCTTCGATTTTCCGGAGGGATGGAAATCTGTCGATTCGTATAACAGAAGCTCAGACCAGTGGGATCTATCCTTTACCAACAGGAGCAACACCGCATTTATAAACATAGTTGTCTTTCCGGAGGCCCAGTTCAAGAGTGCAGAAGACACGTACCGGTACGTAAAAGATTCCCTAAAGGCAGAGGGGGAAGGTGCCCCTTTCAGCTACTCCGGCCTCGATTCATACATTGCAGACCTCACACTGATTAGTAGGGAAAAACAGAAGAGGGGCTACTTTGTATTCATAAATGGCAGGCACTTCGACTACGCGATACTGAGCTTTACCGACATCTCTCTTTACAAGAAAAACATAGACGAGATGCTCTCTGCAATCGATTCCTTTTCAACCGAGGCGGCGGGAAGACTTGAACCGGGGCCGATTAGTCAGTTCTACTACCCGTACCGAAAGAAGGTACAGGACAAAGGGAGAGACCATGCCAGTGACGGGAGCAACTTTTTGGCGGCAAATATCAACATAGGGGGAGATACCTACAGATTCTACTTCGACAGGAGAGAACTCGAGGCAACACAGGTGCTCGTGGAGAGGGAGGCGAGGATACTTTCTACCTACAGGGCAGGAACTACACTGGCCGTAAGTGCATGGAAGCGTTTCTACAGAATGATTTACCGGGACAACTACCACAGGTTCGACGGGTTTTCAGAGGAGATAACAGAGAAGAGGATGGCAAAGGGCGAATCGAAGGAGCAAGTTACAGAGGAACTCGTCGAGTGGATTCAAAGTTTCAAATACTCCCGAACGGACACGATTTCAGACCTCCTCTCCCCGCTTTCGACGGCAGCAACCGCCTCGGGAGACTGCGATTCGAGGAGCCTCCTGATGGTAATACTTTCAAGACATATCGGTTCCGATGCCGTTCTCCTTGTTTCCTCCCGGTACAGCCATTCCGCTACAGGTCTCGATCTCCCCATAGACGGGGCCAGGATACAATACGGAAAGAAGAGTTATCTCTATGCGGAGATGACCGAGAAGGTCAAGATCGGCATGGTCCCCCAGTCAATGTCAGATCCCTCCGGATGGATAGTGGTTGATTTCTAAATAATTTAATTTAAAACACGATACTCTATATAGGGGGAATTATGGGCAAAAAGATATCAATAATCATCTTCATATTGATGGTTGCCGGCGGTGTGATTTTTGCAGGTGACATAGCAAGGTTTGTCAACCTCGGCTTTTCAAGTGACGGGAAATATTTCATGTTCGGCCAGTACGGTGTAAGGGAAGAGGGAAACAAGCCGTACGCTGACATCTTCCTTGTAAGAGTCAGTAAGAACAACTTCGTCGAAAATGGCGTGAAGCATCTCGTTGCCAAGAAGAGCGCCTTTGCAGGTGATACCGGAGAGGGGGCACTCTTCAGTTTACTGGAAGAAACGGTGGGCCTTAAAAAGAAGTACCGGATAGATCACTTCGAAAGGGGAAGGTTGCTCTACATACTTCTCAATGGTGAGAAACCCAAAGAAAAGGTGACATTCAGGGACTTCGAGGGAGGAAGGCTCTACACTATTCACCTCATTCAGGACACCATTGGCAAGGGAGAAAATGTCAGGTCATCCTTCTACCTCGATGTGAATATAAAATCGCTAAAAACGGAAGACTCCAAACACTACCAGGTGGGACTTCCCGAGTACAGGAGAAAAGGTGTAAAGAGTTACAAGCTGAGGCAGATAGTACTCTCACCGGGAGAGAAATCATTAATCTTCGTAATCGAGAAGGAAGAGGTAGACAGAAAGGGCTCCAATATAAGGTACATGGTAGAGGCACTTTCGCTTAACTAAATGGCTGACATAAAGCCTTAAAGTCTCCTGCCATGGGAAATTCACAGGGGAAACCCCCTTAAGCCTTGCAACTGCACCTCTGTCAGCTTCCCTGTCATTCACATCCCGTTCATCTTCTCGAATACCTTGTACAGTGCCTGAGTACCCATGTTCTCCAGACCCATGGAAGAAGCTGCAATGTAGAACTGATTTGCAAGGGCTAATCCCGGAAGAGAGAGGTTCATCTTTCTTGCCTCATCAAGTGCTATTCCCATGTCTTTTATGAAATGTTTTATGAAGAAACCAGGGTTGAAATCACCCCGGATTATCCTGGGTCCGTAATTGTTAAAGGACCACGAAGCGGCGGCACCCTTTCCCACTATATCCAGGACTTCTTGCTGGTCGAGACCTGCCTTGTAAGCATATAGGAGGGATTCCACCACCCCTATCATCGAGGTGGAGATGAGTATCTGGTTACTCATCTTGGTATGCTGGCCCGCACCGGCACCGCCCATGTACCTTATATTCTTACCCATCAGTTGAAAGACAGGCAACACCCTTTCGTAGATCTCTCTGTCTCCGCCAACCATTATCGCAAGCCTTGCCTCTCTTGCTCCCACGTCTCCGCCTGATACGGGAGCATCGAGGGCAGATACGTCCTTTGACTTGGCCTTTTCATATATTTCCACAGCCAGAGAAGGTTCCGATGTGGTCATGTCCACCACAATGGAACCCGGTTTTACAGACTTCAAGATACCCTTATTGCCAAACATCACTTCCCTCACATCTGAAGGGTATCCTACAATGGTAAAAATGATGTCACTCTTCTCCGCCACCTCTCCGGGTGACTCGCACCAAATTGCTCCCCTTGAAAGAAGGTCTTCTGCCTTTGCCTTCGTCCTGTTGTAAACATTCACCTCGTTACCCGCCTTAAGTATGTGCATGCACATGGACCTTCCCATTACACCGGTCCCTATCCAGCCTATTTTGTTGTTACCCATTGTCCTACCTCCGATTGTCTTGAAATACACCCGGGTCTCTTGTCATACCTGCTTTTACCCTGCTTCATAGCAGTACAAAACAATCCAAGCCGGGAGTTGGATTCCAAGGTCCGATTCTACAGGTCAATTCTAATGATTCGAGAGAAGTTTTACAATCCTTCCTGTATCCTTCCTGCCGAATGGCAGGACAAGAGCACTATATACGGAAGCACGGACTAAATAGTTGTCTTGACAGGAGAACGAAATACGGCTTAGAATGCCAAAAAAATAATTAACAACAGGAGAACGAAATGGCTACCCTTAGAAACATAGGCATAATTACCAGTGGCGGGGACTGTGGCGGACTGAATGCAGTGGTGAGAGGAGCAGCCCAGATGGCCGAATCCCTCGGCATAGGCGCCTTCGTGATACCAAACGGTTATGCCGGCCTGTATAATCTCATAAACATGGATCACCTCGTTGAACTCACATTATCGAGGGTCGATCATGTCCATTCAAGCCTCGCCGGTTCCGAAGCGGGTCATTCGAGGGTAAAAATAGCAAAGATCAAGGATCCCGAAAAGTATGAAAAGATAAAAGCCGGACTCAAGAAGTTCAACATAGACGGCCTCGTAATATCCGGAGGCGACGATACGGGAAGCGTCGTGGTGGATCTTGCCAACAACGGGATTCCCTGTGTTCATGCTCCCAAAACGATGGATCTCGATCTGCAGACCTACTCGGTCGGTGCGGATTCTGCCATAAACAGGATAGCAAAGTTCGTAGAGGATCTGAAAACTACCGGCCAGACTCACAACAGGATAATGGTGGTGGAAGTCTTCGGTAGATATGCCGGGCATACTGCCTTCAGGGGTGGTATAGGCGCTGATGCCGATTGTATTCTCATACCGGAAATACCTGTGGATTTCGATGTTGTTTACAAGCATATGAAAGAGAGATACATACGCAGGGTAAAGGAAAGCGATGTAAATGCAGGAACCTATTCGATAGTGGTAGCCGAGGGTATGAAGGACTTGAGGGGACAGGAGATAGTGGACGAGAGCGCCGGGGTAGACTCATTCGGACACAAGAAACTTGCAGGTGCCGGAAAGTATGTAAGAAAACAGCTGGAAATGCGAATGAAGGAAGACGACGAGATAAGGGAATTCATGAAAGAACAGGGGATGTATGTTCCCGGATTGTATGAAACCCCCGAGGTCAGAGAGGTTGTCCCGGGTCACCTCGTACGTGCAGGTTCGTCTTCTGCCTTCGATGTTAACTTTGGCAAAGAGGCGGGAGGCGGTGCAGTTCTTCTTTTAAAGAACGGCTATTCAGGTGTTACCGTCTTCAATGTTCACAAGGGCGAGATAAGATTCCTTCCGACCAAAAAAGCCATAGAACAGCGTCATGTCGATGTAGAGATGGTATCATTCTACGAACAACTAGGCATCTGCTTTGGAAGAAAACCAGTCCCATTCGAGCCTGAGTTTTACGAGAAAAAGGGCATTGTAGACCGTTACCTTTAAGGATCGAATAATAAAAAATAGATATATCTGGAGTTTACATGGCAGAGAAGATAACCCCGAGAAGTGAAAATTATTCGCAGTGGTACATCGACATTGTATTACAGGCAAAACTTGCCGACTATGCCCCCGTAAAGGGTTGCATGGTTATAAGACCAAACGGGTATGCTCTCTGGGAAAAGATGAGAGATGTGCTGGATGGCATGTTCAAGGAAACAGGCCACAAAAATGCATATTTTCCTCTGCTCATACCGGACAGTTTTTTAAAGAGAGAAGCAGAGCACGTGGAGGGCTTTTCCCCGGAACTTGCAGTCGTCACATATGGCGGCGGGGAAGAACTGGATGAACCGCTTATAATAAGGCCAACCTCGGAAACCATCATATGGAGCATGTACAAGAAGTGGATACAATCATACAGAGACCTTCCGCTTCTAATCAATCAGTGGGCAAATGTAGTCAGGTGGGAAAAGAGAACAAGGCTTTTCTTAAGGACCACTGAGTTTCTCTGGCAGGAGGGTCATACGGCACACGAGACTGCTGATGAGGCACAGGAAGAAACGCTGAAGATGCTGTTTGTCTACAAGAAATTCGCAGAGGAATACATGGCCATTCCCGTTCTAGCCGGTGAGAAAACTGAAAATGAAAAGTTTGCCGGAGCTGTAAAGACCTATACGATAGAGGCAATGATGCAGGACAGAAAAGCACTTCAGGCAGGTACATCGCATAACCTGGGACAAAACTTTGCAAAGGCTTTCGATGTTACCTTTCAGACAAAGGACGGTACCTTAGACTACGTATGGGCAACATCTTGGGGTGTATCTACGAGGCTCATAGGTGCCCTCATAATGACCCATTCGGATGACAAGGGACTGATTCTACCCCCGCGCCTTGCCCCAACAGAGGTTGTTATCATACCTATCTATAAGAACAAGACCAAAGCAACCGTTCTCGAATACTGTAACAGACTCTATCAATCTCTGAGAGGCAAGTATTCGGTAGTTCTCGACGATGACGATCAGAATACTCCGGGATGGAAGTTCTCCGAATGGGAGCTTCAGGGTATCCCCCTGAGGATAGAAGTGGGCCCCAGGGACATCGAGAAGGAAGAGGTTATACTTGCAAGAAGGGATACAGGAGAAAAAATCTCGGTACCAAGCAAGTCATTGGAACAGAGGATAGGAGAAATCCTCGAGGACATCCAGAACAACCTATTCAAGAGGGCTGCCACATTCAAGCAGGAAAATACTCACGGTATCGAGGCTTACGAAGATTTCAAGAGAATAATCGATAGTGACGGAGGATTCATCCAGGCTCCCTGGTGCGGGTCATCGGAGTGCGAGTTGAGGATAAAGGAAGAGACAAAGGCCACTATAAGGGCGATTCCAATAAGCAACAACGGTGATGCAAATGGGAAAAAATGCCTTTACTGCGGAGAAGATGCCAAATTCATTGCCACATTCGCAAAATCATACTAGAGGAATTTAACAGTTTGAAAAGAATCCTCTTTCTAACCCTTATTGTCCTTACCATTTTTTCCTGTTCAAGGGTAAGGGAGAGCGGGACGGAGAAAACCATTCCTTATCTATGGTTCCAGTTACAAAATGGAAAATTTGAAAGTATCAAAGGGCCAAAAGATATCAACCATGTAAACCTGCTGCCCTGGACAGTACAGGAATACGTAGCCGATTCCATCGTATTCGATAGTGCCTTCTACTTAGCCGTGAACGGACACGGAATTGCATCACTCTCACTGAAGGGTATCAGGAATGGCAACTTTCCCGAGTTCCGATACTTCTATGATCCCCTAATATTCAGGTACAAGACTATTACCCTTCTCTTTCCGTACAGGGACAGCATAGCCTGTCATCTCTACTTCAACGAGATGTTGAACGTAGTAGATTCCAGGGATTTGAAGATTCAGGGAATCAGCCTCGTCAGACTTGTACCCCGGTACGAGAATTACAGATTCATTATAATTCCTTTCCAGAAGGAAAATCCCGAATGGGAATCTGTTGGTTTCATAGAGGAGACGAGTAATGTCTTTCATATCGAGTGGAAATACTCGGGAAGCAGTTCAACGAGATTCAGATATTCAAGGCTCGATACCAGTACCATGAAGGAAGAAGGAGAAACCAGAGAGGAATATATTGCGAGCTACCGATTCAAGAATATCGATGAAATCGAAGACTCAAGCCTTAAAAAACTTATAACCACTATCAAGAATAATCTCGTTAAGGTAAATGAGAAATCTGTCATTCATTTCACGGTAAGGGATACCGGTGGTTATAAGACCGAAAGATATGTCTACGGTAATGACAGGGATATAGCAAAAAAGGACTACACGTTACAAGAAATCAAGATAATTTCGGATTCTCCCGAAAAGAATATATCCATGGCTCTTTCGAAAGATCCGCAACGGGATGGAAAACAAAGACCTGCCATCTATATATCAAGGAAGGGAGAAAAAAGGCCAGAAAAGATGCTCCTTCCCCCTTTACCCGAGGATTTTCAATATACAGGGTTCAATTTTTTTGATGACAGGATTATAGTCTTCTGGGAAGAGAGAAACTTCATGGATACAGGTGCATCAGGAATGCTTGTGCTGGAATTGTAATGGATATTTTCTACAAGTGATGGTATCCTTTAGTTTGAATAACGGGGCAGGTTTTACTAAACCCCGAATGTAACAGGGACTTTTGGAAGAATGATTTCAAGAAAACTGAATCTGACAATCCTCATCTCAACAGCACTCCTTTTCCTGTTCAATGCAGGAATACTCAATGCCAGTGGTATCGATTATATAGAGATAGATACGGGCTTACTCTATCTTGGCAACTCAGAGACAGATAGTGCCCCCAGCCCAATACTGAGAACAGTGGGGTTAACCGTTCCCCTTCTAAAGATGAACCTGTTTACAATAAGAACCGGCATAGACTTCTGGGGCAACTATTATGCATACAATGGTACCAGAGCACTTCCACAGGAAATAGAGGCACCCGGAGACAGATGGAACTGGGTGCTTTCCACACTGATAGATACGAGATTCGGCATGGAGTATGCTTTCAACAGCACAATCCTTGCCGGTGCCGATATCGGTTTGGCTTTTCTCCTCCGTTTTCCAATAGTTTCCAGTGACGTGGCAAAGAATGACCGTCTTGCCCTGATGCAGTATCTATTCGGAAAGGGGCGTTTTTTCTACCCATCAAATGACATCTATCTCACCTGGAATGTATATGAGAAATTTAGCCTTTCCTTCAACCTCAAGATTCTCTATCCGCTCTTTCACCTCTGGGACGGCGAATCACTCCCCTTTTATGACCAGTTGATAGTATCGGGTCTCATTGGTTTTGTGATCAAATTGTAAAGGGATGTATAGCATCGTAAAATCGACTCAAATTCAACTCATATGAAATTCTCAATCTCGCCTGATTCGGAAAGACCTTCGCTCTTACCTATCAAAAAGGAGACAAGCGAGGAAGTAAGAACATCCACCATGACACCGGCACTTACAAGCAGGGGAATAACCGGCCTGAGTATCAGATACCCGTCCTCCAGACCCTTCCCGTAGTAGGAACTCAAGAAGGCAAGGGACACGAATGCTCCCATTCCCGGAACAGAAAAGAGAAAGAACGAAGTCAACAGAGAAAAGAGTCCTACCCACAGGTATTGCATGAAACTCAGTTCCAAACTGGAATATGACCTGAGAATAAGAATGAAGGAAACGGAGGTGACCATTGCTGTCCCTGCACGCCCGAATAGTGCAAATATGGGATACACTGCCGTTCCCACACTTCTCTTTACTCCCATACTCTCCTTCCCGTGTTTGGAAAGCATCCCCACGGAAAGATACTCATCCCCGGTAACGAGGGCTGTAACGAGAGAGGCAAGAGATGCATAGAGCCACCTGTATGGATTAACACGATCACCTAGAAGGTGCAGTAAAGCGGGATACACCGCAAACACGACAAAGAGGGTATCGAAGAGAAGGATAATGAGTAGTTGCTTGAATATCTCCATGTTCACATTTCGGAAATAGACTACCCTGTAAGAAATTATCCCGATTGCTGCAATTCCGAAAAGTTCCACTATCAGAGAATTGGCATGATACAGGGTCCTCGACATGGAATCGAAAAACTGTAGCGCAGGCCTGGATAATTGCTTATCAAAATCCATGTTGACTCCCAGAAAAAAGGAGAGAAAAACAAGAGGTAGCATGAAGTTTCCCGGCTCCACAAAAACCTTGAAAAGGTTTGAAGGAAATATATGAAGAAACACCTCCTTTATTCCGTAGATCTGAAGTTGTTTCTCCTTTTCCGTTATTATGGGAATTCTCTCGGGAGAAAAGATTACCACGGAGAGGATGCCAATAATAACCAGAATTATGGTCGAGCCAAGAAGGTAGACTAGAATCTTACCGTACACCCTGAATAACTTTTTCTCACGCTTAAGCTCATATGTCCCCATAACGAGAGAAAAAAAGACCATCGGGAAAATTACATATCTTCCAATCTGAATGAAAAGGCGAGACAGATAGCCAAGTAGATTCTCCACGCTGTTCCCCGTATTCACAAGAAAACCTATAATGAGTCCGAGGATTATCCCAATCAACAGTTTTATCCAGATCTTCATTCTTTCCAGTACTCCCTGTAGACTTTATCTGAGGATTATGAAACAATAAACGATAATCACCTGGCAGTCAATTGTAATATATGAAGAGTAATATTACCCACATCGCTCATCCAAAAGAGCACCCAGCCTTTATACATACCGGACAGAGAGGAAGTTTTGCCCATAGAACCATAACCGAAAGGCTGCCATTTATAGTCGACCGCGTTATTGCAAGCAATGCCATAGAGAGAAAGACCATTAAAAATCTCCGGTCACTCAAGAAAGAAATGGGGGAATCGGTTATCATAAATCCTTTCGAGGGAGAAGGATACTATGATATCGACAAGTCCCTCTTTGAAAATGCAGAGATCAATACATGGAACAGTGAAATTGCCAAATACAAGGGAAAAAGCTGGCTTGAAATTCCCTGGTACTTTGCCGAAGCCTACTTCTACTTAAGGCTCCTGATTGCATTCGGCTATTACTCCCGATATTCCAAAAACAGATTGAAAGACCCATTTGAAGTCATGAAACTTGGAGAACTCGAAACCCCTCAGGGTGGCATAGACCTGGCAATAGAAGCATCAGAGATTCTTGAAGATTCAATGACGGCAAAGAAAAATCCCTCCGGGAGTATCCTCGAAAAACTCATTCTTCTATCACTCTGGGGAAACAGGATCGATCTTAGTAACTATCAAATAGCCAGTCGTTCGAAGGGAGAAACTGTAAAGAAAAACAGGGAACTCCTGATTATCGACGATACGAAAAGACTGTCTGAAAGTCTCCTGAAAAAAGACAATATTCACATGATTCTCGACAATGCCGGGCAGGAACTGGTTGCCGACTTAATTCTGTGCCTCTACCTACTTTCCACCAGGTCTGCCAAAGGATCTGAAAGGAGAATTACACTCCACGTAAAGAGAACTCCCTTCTTCGTTTCCGATACAGTGAAAAAGGACATTTTTCAGGCCATAGAGAGAATAAGCATGGCAGCCGGAAGAGAGAAATACAAGAGCCATGAAAAATTAGGCGAAATTGCGGAAAACCTGAAGGCTTTAATTGAAAGAGGTAGACTGAAAATTGCGGAACACTACTTCTGGAATGGGCCGCTTCATTTTATCGATTTCCCCGGGGAGATACGGCTTTCACTGAGCCAGGCAGACATCGTTATTCTGAAGGGTGATGCGAACTACAGGAGGTTGCTGAGTGACAGGCAGTGGAATCCGACACTGAAGCTTAAAGAGCTTACAGAGTGGTTTCCAGCGGATTTCGCGGTACTAAGAACATTGAAAAGCGAATTGATCGTCGATGTATCGAGTGAAAAGTATCAATCTTATTCCAGAAAGAACCCCGAATGGCTAACAGACGGCAGAATGGGCATCGTGCAGCTCGTAAATATCCGTTGATGCGCCACAAACACTAATCAAACATTTAGTGGATATTTCAGTTTTTTATCAAATAAAAACCACCAGAGGTATTGCAAACGTTTTCATTTATGTTTATTATTCATTCGATTTTAGAAAGTGAATCAAAGATCAGTATTAGGAGGAAAATAATGAGTGGAAAATGGTTAACAACGAACTATCCCGAAATAGTTTTCGAGGATACCGAGGTGGGCCGCCTTAAGAAGGAGATATGGGATGCCTCCGAGGAAGAGATAGACAGGATACTAAAGGAGTACGAGGTTCCTTCCCCGTCTGAGATTGGAAAGGCGGGTACTTACATCCAGAATACACCAAGGGTGAAGTGCATAGAAAAGAGAAAAAAGAACGACATAGTTCTTCTGCCCGTGGGATGCACCGAAAACCACGGGATTCATGCAAACTCGGGTCTCGATACATTCATGGTCACCCAGATCGTAGAGGCGGTAAGGCGTTACACTGCAAAACAGGGAAGAGAGGTGAACCTCGCCTTTCCTCCCTTGAACTACGGCGGGCACCCCTACCACCACATGGGTATGCCGGGAACCGTGATAATACCCAAAGAGACGGTAGAGGAGATGCTAATCTATACCATGCTGGGGTTGTGGAACGACGGATACAGAAAGATAATCGTCATTAATAACCACGGCCAGCTATGGATGCTGGAATCCGCTCTTCACGAGTTCATGAAACGGTTTCAGCTTCCCGGTATATTCCAGGTACTTGACTGGCACAGGGCAGTGAGGGAGTTCTTCATTCCTGTAGACAGGCCTGACAGCCTGGAAACCACATTCATCCATGCAGACGAGAGCGAGACTGCCGTTGCCCTTCTGATGTTCAAGGAAATGGTGGATATGAGCGTGGTAAAGGATGCCTGGGGAGAATCCTTCCTGCCAAACGGCCATTTCGATACTTCGGTTGATCCTTACAGGCGTCCTCACAGATGGTCAGAGGGGGAAGGCCACTTCGCCATAGAGAGATATGCAACTCCGGAAGGGGTGGTCGGTGCTCCAAGCAAGGCAACGGCAAGAAAGGCAAAACGTCCCATAGCGGCAATTCTTAAGTACCTTACCCTGGTGATAGACCAAATTCTGGAGAAATTCCCTCCGGGAACGGTACCACCCGTAGAGAAGGTGACCCTGAGAAGCGCAAAGGAGATGGAACCATTTCTCAAGGAACCCTTCAGTGAGGGCTGGAAATCGGTTTACGAGCTTCCACAGATAGGACCCTTTACGAAGGGCTAAAGGCTTGTGGCGACATATTGATCCGAAGGGATTAATCTGAGAAAACAGCAATCTGCAAGGAAAGCTTTGGGCAGTATTTGGGGATCGGTGATTTCCAAAAGGATCTACTTCTAAAAAGATCTACTACCGACGATACGTAGCGAAACATATTACAGAGGGTTCCGGCTACATACAGCCTCAGCCAGACTGGCCGGAACCCTTAAAATCCTTCTGGCCGGGCATCCTGGATAACTTTTTTATAGACCTTTTACCACTTCCCCTTCCATATAGGGCCCTATTCCTGTACAATACTTCGGATGGCATATAAATTCTTTACAATGCCGTATTACGGAGATACAAATTTCAAGCTAATTAAAATATCAACAGTTTTCCAGATTATACGAGGAGGTATCCGTGGCCAAGGGGAATGAAGAGCTCATCGTTCTGTGGACGAGCGGGGACAGAGAAGTGGCACTAAAGATGACTTTCATGTATACCCTTAATGCAAAGTTGAAGGGTTGGTGGAAGAAAGTTACCCTTGTGGTGTGGGGGCCATCTGCTGAGCTCCTGACCAGGGACAAGGATCTTCAGGAATATATAGCAAAGATGAGGGAAGCAGGTATCAAGGTCGAGGCTTGCAGGGCATGCGCAGACCTCTACGGAGTGGCGGGAAAGCTGGAGAAGCTCGGAATAGAGGTAAAGTACATGGGTGTACCTCTTACCGAATATCTAAAGAGTGATAAAAGGGTAATCACCTTTTAAACATTCGAACTCTTTTAACCAAATGAACGAGAGAAGGCTGTCGAATTGAAATGATAGATCCTGCAATCTGGAACACCATTGTTTTTACAATTTTCATTCTCTTTTTCACCTTCATAATAATTGTGGCCCTTGCAGACTACAGGAAAAAGAGGAAAATAGAGAAGAAACCACTCGTATCGATTATCGTTCCCACCTACAACGACGCCGGAACGCTCGGAAAAACGATAGAGAGCGTATTCGATTCATACGACAACAACCTCATAGATCTCATCGTAGTCAATGATGGAAGTGACAGTGAAACCGACCGGATTCTAAAGGATTACCGGACACGATTCAGTTTCAAAGTGATAAAAAACGAAAAAAATATCGGCAAGGTCAGGTCTATCAACAGGGCATTCGATCTTACGAAGGGTAATATCATACTGGTACTGGATTCGGATACGATCCTCAATTCAAAGGCCATGGAGGATATGCTTTCCAGGCTCCAGGAGGAACATGTCGGGGCGACTAGCTGCCGGTACAAACCGATAAACAGAGGTTTCCTTGCAAGAATGCAGGAAATCGAGTACGGAATGATAAGCCTTATCCAGACGGCATACAATGCCAAGACAACAATGAGCCTGTGGGGAGGTTGTATGGCATTCAAGAGAAAGGCCTTCACCGAGGTAAGCATGCTTACCGAACATGCCTTGATAGAGGATATGGACCTTGCTTTGAAGCTTGGAAGATCCGGCTGGAAGGTAGAAGAGGCAAGTTCCTTCGTCTATTCATCCGTTCCCACCAAATTGAAGGAGTGGTTCTTGCAGAAATTGAGGTGGGGAGCCGGTGGCATCCAAAATGTACTGAGGCACTTTCCTTTTTTCATCTTTCATCCCGTTTTCCTATTCTTTACCTTTACCTACACCCTGCTTACCGTCTCCTTTGCCATAGCTCTCTTCCACAACATCCTTTTCTTCGAAAACATGTTCAGGCTCTTCAGATACTTCAGAGACCTGGGATACTCGGTAATTACCACCTTCGGCCTTATGAAACTCACCGCAGGTTTTCATCTTTTCAAGGCAATCTTCATCTATCTCCTCTACCCTGTCTTTTCCATCCCCTATGCCCTGATAAACATGGAATCAAAGAGAGAGTGGTACAAGGTTCTCCTGGTGATTCCATTCTCGGCTGTATACTTCCCGATCTTTCTCGTTGTCGCAATAATAAGTTACGCCATGGGGATATACAAGTTCTTCACACTGAAAGAAGGCCAGAGGGCCTGGTAGATTACTCCTCGCTGTCCATCAATTCCAGATACTTATTTGCAGAGTTTGCCATGTAAAAATCCGTAACAGTGAGCTTCACCCTTTTTACACCCTCTAACCCAAGCAGTGCCTTCTTGATGCTAACCGCGAGTTGTATCCCTACAGGGCAGTTTGGAACAGTAGGGCGAAACTTAAGGGCGACACTTCCACTTCCTTCGTCCACCTCGATACCGTACACCAGCTTGAGCGAATAAACATCTTGAGCAACTTCCGGGTCCACCACCGTTTTCAGCACCCCTACAACTCTCTCTTCGAGACTCATTGTATTCTCCTCCCCTTCTCATTTGATCCATGTTGATACCTACCACCGGAGAAAGGCCTATCCGGCATCCTTGCTTCTCCTTCCTTTAATGCGTTCAAATATCATTCTGCCATACAACATTACAGCAAGCCCAACAAGTATCAGAGGGAAGCCCTCTGCCAGGTAAGGCACGGCGGATTCATTCCCTGCAAGAAAACCCAACAGCACAGCTATAACAGGATTAACCAGTGCATAGCTCACAACGCGGTATGCCGGTTCGTGGTTCAGCAGGTAAGTGTAAGCACTGAAGGCAAGGGAGCCTATCGTTGCCAGGTATAGCAGACCGGCAATTGAGCGAGTGGAAAAACCGTAAAGACTCGATACTGTAAGATCGCCGGAGAAAAGACTATATATAAGTGCAACACTTCCGGCAAAGAGCATCTGGATACCGGCATTCACCGTGTTGTCAGGATAAACCTTGAACCTGTGGCCAAGACTCGTTGCAAGCGACCAGAGTAGAACGGCAAGGATCACAAGTACAAGCTCCGGGCTCAGGCTTGTAGATACAGACCTCCCGTCGTATATTAATAGCACTACCCCGAGCTCTCCTATTATTATTCCCACAATCCTGAAAAGGGTAACCCTTTTCTTAAGAATGACTGCATCAAAGACCGCAACCATCAAAGGCGTGGAAGAGATAAGAAGTGCAGCGAGGTAACTATCTATTCCCTTCTCCGCATAGGATATGAGGCCATTACCCCCCAGCAACAGGAGGGTAGCAAGAAGCACGGATGATCCTATTTGTGCAAAGGTGGGCCTTGGTTTCATCTTTCCCATTAAGAGTGAAAATAGCAGGAAAAACAGGCCGCCCGTGAAAAATCTAAACCCAACCAACACGAGGGGAGGAATCGACTCTACCGCTATTTTAATAAAGAAATAGGTAGACCCCCATACTATGTAAATAGTCAGGTAGGACAACAGTATCAGTGATCCTTCACGTTTCATGATCACTGATACTATTTTTTTAAAGCGGAAGATTCAAGAGGAGAGAATAGCGGAAAGCCTTAGTATATCATCGTTGGTTTCAATTTTGAAAAACTCGACACCGGCTTTTTCAGCAGCTCTACCGTCGTATTTGGTATCCCCAACAAATATTATTCTTCTGAAATTTCTTCTCTTCAGAGCCCTTAAAAAGCCTTCCTTATCGCCACCTTTTATCTCCTCGAAGTAGATATCCAGGTTACGCTTCTTAAGTTCCCTCTTAAACTCATCCTCCAGTATTCCGGAAGCAGCAAAAACCCTGAAACCTCTCTTCTTAAGTTTCTCCAACAACCCCCTGACAGAAGGGAATTCTCCTATGACAGAGAGTGATTCCCTGTTGAGCTCCGAATACCTCTTGCTCCACCTCTCCTTATCCTCTTCCGTGGCATCGATACCCAGACGATTCAGTGTATCTTCCAGCTGAACAAAGCGGTTTGCTCCTGCCGTGTACCTGCAGGATTCATAGACGGTCTCCCTGTAACCGGGGGCCACCTTGAATATATCGTAGAATGCCCTAACATAGTTTTCTATCTTGACTTCTTTTGAATCTATCAAAGTGCCATCGAAATCAAAAACCACTGCTACGTTATTTTCCCCCATATTCTTCCCCACCGAATCACCCTTGTACCAAAGATTTTCTGTTTCTAAGATAAGTCATGAGAACGGAGAGTATTGCCAAGATTATGAATGCCACTGCTATGGGGCGAGTAAAGAATACGAGATAGTTACCCCTGGCAAGCTTTACCGCTCGCCTGAAATTCTCCTCGAACATCCCTCCAAGAATTAAACCGAGGACAATGGGAGCTATCGGATAATCACCCTTCTTTAGAAAATATCCGATAATTCCCAGAAACAGGGCCACACCCATATCGAAAACCGCTGCAAGTATTGCCTGCCCCTGGATTGCGTATGAACCTATAAGGGAAAGGATTATTATAGATGGTACCAGTACGGGAGCCGGAATTCCAAGGACCTTGGGAAACATCCTGACACCGAGGAGCTGAAATGTGAGCATGAAGATGTTCGAAATGAGTAGAGCAAAGAATATCGAATAAACAAGAGGCATGTTCTGACTGAAGAGCTGATATCCAGGTACCACCCCCTTTATAAGCAGTGCTCCCAGCAGAACCGAGGTTGCAGCATCCCCGGGTATCCCGAGTGAAAGTGCCGGAATCAATGCTCCTCCGGTAACGGCATTGTTAGCCACCTCGGGAGCAAACACCCCTTCCAGGGCTCCGCTTCCCACTCTTTCAAGCTTGCTCCCCGGCCTGGAAGTTATCTTCTTCGCACGTTCATAACTCAAGAAAACTGCAATGGATGCACCAGTACCCGGAATTGCCCCTATGAGGGCTCCAATTCCAGTCGACTCAACGATGATCCTCCACATGGAGGCAATCTTCTTTAGAGAAGGAAATATCTTCTCTATCTTCACCTGAGGCGGAGCAATATTTCCGCTCTTTATCCTCTCAACATCGAGAAGTGCCTGAGATATCCCGAAGAGGCCAATAAGTGCAGGAATAAGGTGAATGCCGCTTATAAGCGGCGTTTTTTCGAAGATCCCCGGAAAAGGAATTCTCGGTGAATTGGTAAAGGGATCCGTGCCTATCAGTGAAATGGTAAGGCCAAAGGCGCCTGTAAGTATTCCCTTGGCGAGATTCCTGGATGATACCGATGCTATTATCGTAAGCCCGACGAGTGCGAGGCTTGCTTTTTCCGCCGGACCAAACATGAGGGTAAACTGGGCAATGAGCGGTGAGAAGAGCATGAGCAGCAGGAGGCTTCCGATACCCCCTATAAAGGAGGCAATTACCGCTCCTCCCAGCGCCTGACCTGCAAGGCCTCTCTTGGTCATTCTCTGCCCGTCATACACGGTAGCAATAGCATTGGGATTCCCCGGTATTCCGAGGAGTATGGCAGGAATCGAGGCACCGGAAACGGCACCACAGTAAACTCCAAGAAGAAGGGCCATTCCGGTCGCATCTGAGAGTTGAAAGCTTATCGGCAACATAAGGGCAATCCCCATTGTTGCAGTCAGGCCGGGCAAGGCACCGAGGATTATCCCTAAAACCTCGCCCATGGCTATCCAGAGTATCGTCTGAACATTGAATATCTGTAAAAAACCTACCAGTGCATCATTCATTTCAAATTTTCACCAGAAAATTACACCCCTTGCCAGGCTTACCCAGAATATCTGCTTGAATACCAGGTAGAGTATCTCGGTAATCGCGGTTGCCGTTATCATAGCTGTAAACAGGGTTGAATCGATACTCTCACGGTTGGTATTCGATCTGCTCACATTCCCGATTCTTCCCTTCCGCCTCTTGTAAAACATCTTGTAGAACATATTTACAACTGCAAGGATCACCGCAAGGAGAATCAATACCACAAGGGAGGTGAACATCCTTCCGGACAATAGCTTTGAAGAAACGTGCTTTCCGTATCGAACAAAAAAGCGTGTCACCAGCCTTCCCACCGTATACACAGACAATGTGAGAAGGACGGAGAGAATCAATCCCCACAGATACCTCCCAGCATCACTCAAGAAGATACCCTTCCTGTAATAGAAGAAAATCAGGGTAAAAAGCATGGCAGAAGTTAGAATTATGAAACCAACGTAACGGAAAACGGTTATATAGAGAACGGGAAGAAGAATAGAGAGAATAACAAGGTTTCTCGTCTCCCTGTCCAGCACATCCTCCTCATTTTTTTCCCTCCTGCTTGAAAATGTGAGGTACAGTGAAAAAGCAAGCATTATAAACCCGGTCCCAAGGGGTATCGCCCTGGAACCGGGGTCCCATCCCTGTTGATCCCCTATCATCCTTCTCTGCTCCATCGAAAAGGCAAAGACGAGGTAGAAAACGGAGAAGATGAGAAAGACTAGGGGGATGACTCTCTTTATCTTCATACCATTGCTATTCTTTCAGCAATCCTGCCTTTTTCATTATTGGAATATATGCCTGCTCTATCTTCTTGAAGTATTCATCCAGCTTGTCCAGCTCATAGTAGGTTGGAATAAGTCCCTTGCTCTTCATGAAATTCTGGTACTCATCCGTGTTGTAGGCCTTTCTCACTATTTCGGCGAGTTTCTTCTTTATCGCTTCCGGCGTGCCCTTTTTGACTGAAATAGCCCTGAAAGAGCCCCCTGGTACATCCAGATTCTTGAAACCCGCCTCCTTTAAGGTGGGCACAGAGGCAAGTTCTGGCAGCCTGCTGTGTTCGCTGTAAAGTATCACCAGTGGCTGTAGTTTATCCCGGTTTGCAAGGATCTCTGACTGAGAGAAGATTCCGACATCGGCGTGCCCCCCCAGTACGGCAGCTCTAAGATTCTTTCCGCCCTTGAAGGGTGTTATGTTGAAAACCTCACCGAAGGCCAGGTTTATCCCAACGGAGGCAACGCCTGTCGCACCTCCCATCCCCGCATTTCCGAGACTTATCTTACCTGGATTGGCCTTTGCGTCCTCTATGAGGTCCTTCATCGTTTTCCAGGGCTTTGTCTTAAGAACAGCTATGATGAATGGATCCCAGTTGAGGCTTGCAATTCCCTCGAGCTGTTTGTAACCCTCCGTCAACCCCTGGAGTGTGGCAGAAACGGTGTGGGTACCACTTGCAAGGAGCGTATAACCATCCGCAGGTCTGCTTAAGACCTCGTTTGTCCCCTGGGAGCTTCCCGCACCGCTTATGTTGCTGACAACTATGTTTGCCTCGGTAAACTTCTTCATCTGCTCGACCAGTGGCCTGAAGATGAGGTCTGTCCCACCCCCCGCACTGTAGGGTACGACGACGGTTATCGTTTTTTCAGGATCAGGCCACTGAGCCTCCTTCTCCCCTGCACTGAAAAGAGGAGAACTCAACAGTAAAAGCATCACGATAAATACAAACAAGATTCTTTTCATCTCTCAACCTCCTTGAGATTTTGTAATTATTACTTCAACCCCAAACTCCATGAGAACCCTCCGGTCCTCACGGGGCATGGAGTCGGTAATCAATATATCGATATCATCCCAGTTACAGATATGTGCCATTGCAACTTTACCCAGCTTGGAAGAGTCGGCCAGAAGGCATATCCTTTCACTCGATTCTATCATCAACCTCTTTGTAGAAGCCTCTACGAGATTACTGCAGCTCACACCCTTGTTTAACGACATGGCAGTAGCACCGAGAAAGAGGAGATCGGCATTTATCTGATTAAAGAAGAATCTCGCCGTATCGCCGATGAGGGCCATGGACGAACGCCTTAATGCTCCCCCGGAAACGAGTAGTTCGATGTTTGAAGCACCGGAAAGCTCCTCCATAACGAGGAGTGAATTGGTAATCACGGTTAGCTTTGTATCCCTGATAAATCGGGGAAGGAAGGCAGTGGTACTGCCCGAATCGATCATGATAGTAGACGAGGGAGTTATGAGCCTTGTAGCCTCTCTGGCAATAGATTCTTTTTCCCTCTCCATCTCATGTATAGTCTTCGAAATGAACCTTATCAGTTGTTTGTTCTCGGCAAGCAGAGCCCCTCCGTGGGTTCTCACCAAGAGTCCTCTCTTTTCAAGGTCTTCAAGGTCATTCCTTATTGTGACCTTCGTTACACTGAATAGGTCTGAAAGCTCCTTTATCTGTACCTTTCCCTCTTTTTCAAGCATCTTGAGGATTTCAATTTTTCTTTCATAGGCATTCACAGTTTCATTATACAATAAAAGAAAAAAATAGCAACTAAAAGAAAAAAATAAAAATTTATTTTAACTTTTCCCCTTTTTCCGCGTTCCACATTGTAATTGAAATATTGATGCCTTTTTTGTATCCTTTTCATGTGCCAATTAAAAATAGAAACGGCAAGGAGAAAAGAATGGACAGAGTAGGATGGGGAATTGTGGGAGCCGGGGGGATAGCAAAGAGAAGGATGATTCCGGCACTGTTGAAAGAAGAACACTCCGAGATAATTGCTGTGATGAAACGTCACAACCCGGAAACCCTGGCAAAGGAGTTCGGTATACCCTTTGCAACTGATAGATTGGAGGATATTCTTTCACATGATGATATAGATGCCATATACATTGCCACGCCTGTACACCTTCACAAGGAAGAGGTAATCCGGGCAGCAGAGGCAGGCAAACACATACTCTGTGAAAAACCTCTTGCCCTCAATGCCAGAGATGCAGAGGAAATGGTAGCTGCTTGCAAGAGGCACGGAGTAAAGTTCCAGGTGGCCTTCATGATGCACTATCACGGTGCACACAGAAAGATAGCAGAGCTTATAAAAGCCGGTAAGATCGGAAAGCCCGTGTATGCAAGAGCACAACTTTCCTGCTGGTATCCGCCTATAGAGGGGGCATGGCGTCAGATTCCTGATCTGGGTGGTGGAGGCTCATTGATAGACATGGCCCCACACCTCTATGATCTCCTTGAAACATTCCTGGGCCCCATACATAAAGTTTTAGCACTGACAGGCAACCTGGTGCAGAACTACCCGGTAGAAGACTCAGCAACAACGATTCTTCAGTTCGAATCCGGCGTCCAGGCAACTGTGGATACCTTTTTCAATATACCTGACGAAGCCTCAAAGACACGCCTCGAAATATACGGGTCGAAGGGAGCAATCCTTACAGAGGGAACTATGGGACAGGACCCGGGTGGCAGTGTGGAGGTTCTCTTTAAAGAGGAAGATTCGGGCTACGATCCGATGCAGAACAAGGGAGATACTGCCCGATTCGTACCGCTGGATTACGAGAAGAGAGACCTCTTCCTCGAAGAGGCTAAGGCCTTCGTTGATGCTTTGATTGAAGATAAACCAATCATCGAGAATTCAGGAGAGAGTGGCATTCATTCCATGAGAATTGTCGATGCTGTATACCTCTCTGCAAGATCGGGATGTTTCCAGGAGGTTTGACAATTCCTCATTGACAACCACTGACAACGATTGACAACCCTATGGACAGATAGGAAAAGTCGTGCAATAATAACACTCATGTTAATGCGTAATTTCAGAAAACACTCTATCCTCGCAGGGATAGTGCTTGTCATTATAGGTTTAATTGGCATAACAATTCCACCCGTTATTTCACTGTCCCTTTCCTTCTTCGTCGGCCTTCTTTTAATATTAAGCGGGATAGTATCGGGCTATCAGGCATTCTTAAGCTATCAGAAGAGTATGATGGTATGGCTAAAACCTTTTCTCCTTTCCGTTACTGGGATACTCATCCTGATTTATCCGGTAGCAGGCATCGCAGTCATCGGAATAATGCTTGCGATATACTTTTTGATTGATGCATTTGCCGGCTTTTCGATGATGTTCGAATTAAGCGAACTAAACGGAACCTTCTGGCTGGCGGTCAACAGTATAGTTTCATTGATACTTGGTATAATACTCATAGCAGGATGGCCTACCAGCAGTATTCTTATCGTAGGCCTCTTTATCGGAATAAGCCTTTTCATGGATGGTATCACCCTGCTTATCCTTGGACTTACCTTTCCGAAAGATTCTCCGTAAGACTGACGAACTTCCAGTATAATACTTCAGTCAGTATAATACTTCAGTCCTCTCCCTTTATATAGGGCTTTCCATCTGCGGCCGGTGCCCTTGCCTTTCCGACCATTCCTGCCAGAACGACGACTGCAAGTATATAGGGAAACATCTGAACGAACTGGCTGGGTATGGGAATTTTCGTTTCGAACATTATCCTGAATGTATCCGCATAACCGAAGAGGAGCGAGGCCAGAACGGCTCCTATCGGATCCCACCTTCCGAATATCATTGCAGCAAGAGCTATGTAACCTCTTCCCGCCGTCATTCCTGAAATCCACTGAGAGGGAAAGAGTGTTGCAGCCGACATTCCGCACATTGCACCGCTAATTATCACGCCTGTATACCTCAAGCCGTAAACATTGAGGCCAAGTGTATCCGCTGCCTCAGGATTCTCTCCGACGGTTCTTAAGCGCAACCCAAAGACTGTTCTGTAAAGAACAAACCATGCAAGGATGGCAATCGGTATCAACCAGAAAGCTACAGAGTTTACTCCCAGAAGCTGGGGAAAGAGGTATGGATTGGTGGGTGTCTGCGTTTCCTGTCCGAAGACCTTCTGTGAAAGGAACCTTGCAAGACCGAATGCGAATATGTTCAATGCAACACCGGAAACAATCTGGTCCACTTTGAATGTCACTGTGACAACTGCATGAATAAGCGCAATGAAGGAACCTGCAATGACAGCAAAAAACAGGCCGAGCCAGACGCTCTGCAGGGCTATCGAGGCCCAGACTATTGTGAAGGATGTAACTATCATTATCCCTTCCAGTGCTATGTTCACCACACCGCTTCGTTCAGAGAAAACCGCCCCAAGTGCCGCAAATGCAATGGGAGCCGAAATTTCAAGACCCTTAACGAGGAAGAAGATAAACATGCTCTGTCCCATCAGAGAGCCTCCTTTTTTCTCAGTGCCTTTATGTAACCGGCCGTTATTTCGTTGATCACCACTATAAAGAGAATCATCAATCCCGTTATTACGTATATAACCGAGTTGGGCACCGAGGTATAGAACTGCAGCCCGTAGCCTGCCTGTTTCAGAAATGCAAAGAGGATGGAGGCAAAGACGACACCCAGAGGGGAGTTTCTCCCGATAAGTGCAATTGCAATACCGTCGAAGCCAAGGCCGGAAGCAATGTTGTAAGTATAGTATCCCCTTATGGCAAAGATCTCCTGGAGTCCTATGAGACCTCCCAATGCCCCGCTTATGAGAAAGGCGGCTATCTGAAGTCTCTTCACCTTCATTCCTGCATAACGGGCTACATCGAGGGATGTTCCCACTGCCCTTATCTCGAAACCGTACCTCATTCTAAAGAGAACGAACCAGACTATGATTCCCATTATTATTGCAACAATAAGGCTGTAGTCCAGGTAAACGTAATCCGGTACATTCCATCCCAGCAACCTGAAGAAGCCATTTATCTTACCGAAGAGCGCAGTGGACTGTATCTTTGCTGTCTGCGGTTCGAGACTCTTACCCTTGCCCAAACCGGACAGGGGATCATTTACAAGATAGTTCAGCAGAGCGAGGGCTATACTATTGAACATTATCGTAGAAATGACCTCATGGACATTCTTCGTTACCTTCAGTATGGCAGGTATCAATGCCCATAGGGCTCCGCCAAGCATACTGAAGATTATAACGACGGGAATGTGAATGAAGGGCGGAAAGTGGAAGTAAATTCCGGCAAGTGCTCCTATAAGGCCGCCGAAGAAATACTGGCCCTCCACTCCTATATTGAAAACACCGGCTTGAAAGGCAAATGCAACTGCAATTCCCGCAAAGAAGAGCGGGATGGACATGGAAAGAATGGTGGCGAGCTTTGCACTCTTACTAAGGCTGAACTTGTATATCGCAACAAAGGCTTTTACAGGACTTTCACCTACGGCGACCACTATTATAACGAGTACAACAAGAGAAGCTAGAAAACCGAGAACGGGAGAGACGATTTCAAGGAGCCGGTACTTGTCGATCTTTATCCTGTCAAGCTTCATCCCCGGATCCTCCTTTATCTGCAGCCTTATCTGCTCTTTCCTCTCCTCCTCCCGATGCTCCCTCTCCTGCCTCTTTCTCCGCTTCCTTCTCTCCCATCATGTAGAAACCTATCTCTTCCTTCGTCGTTTCAGACCTTTGAAACTCCCTGATTATCCTTCCCTTGTAGATCACCCCTATCCTGTCTGAGAGAGACATTATCTCATCGAGATCGGCCGAAACAAGGAGTACCGCCCTCCCTTCTCCCTTGGCATTCATAATCTGATTGTGTATGAACTCCGTGGCCCCAATATCCACGCCTCTCGTGGGCTGAGAGGCAAGGAGAAGCTTTGGTTCGGCACTCAACTCCCTTGCAACTATAACCTTCTGCTGGTTGCCTCCGGAAAGTGCATGTGCCGGTGTCATCTCCGATGGGGTTCTTATATCAAACTTCTCTATAACTCCTTTTGCAAAATCACGAATTGCCTTCCTGTTCATTACCTGGAGCCTGTTGACAAAGGGCTCCCTGTAATGCATGCCAAGGGTAAGATTTTCCGCTATCGAAAAGGGCAATAGGAGACCGTACCTGTGCCTGTCCTCCGGTATATGGCTAATACCGGCCTCTCTCCTTCTCCTTACATCCCATCTAACGATGCTTTTCCCCATCAAGATTATGTCACCGTTCTTGATAGGCACATCTTCAGCTATGGCTTCCACGAGCTCCGACTGGCCGTTCCCCTCTACACCTGCGATTCCGTAAACCTCCCCGCTTCTCACGTTGAAATCAACACCTGCAACGACATCGTATCCCCTGGGGCTCTTTATCCTCAAGTCCTTCACCTCAAGCACCACTTCGCCCACTTTCACCTCGGGCTTCTTTACCTCGAGAAGAACGGGCTTTCCCACCATGAGCTCGGCTATCAGTGGTTTTGTTGCCTCCTTCCTCTCCAGTGTCCTTATGATCTTTCCTTTTCTTATTACGGTTATCCTGTCAGCTATTTCCAGAACCTCATCAAGCTTGTGGCTTATGAAGATTATTCCCTTTCCCCTCTTCTTCATCTCCCTGAAGGTCTTGAAAAGCTCATGTACCTCCTGGGGGGTCAGCACGGCGGTAGGCTCGTCGAAAACCAGAATCTCGGCTCCCCTGTAGAGAATCTTCAGTATCTCGACCCTCTGCTGAAGACCGACAGGAATATTTTCGATTCTCGCATCGAGTTCTACTATGAGATTATTGTCCTCCATGATCTCTCTTATCTTATTTGCAGGCTCATCCAGTTTAAGGATACCAGCCCTGTGACTCTCCTCACCGATTATTATGTTCTCCAAAACGGTAAAGGGAGGGATGAGCATGAAATGCTGATGCACCATACCTATTCCATGGTGTATCGCTTCTCTGGGATTCTTTATATGTATACCCTCGCCATTAATGAAGATCTCCCCGCTATCCGGGGAATAAAGTCCGTACAGGATCTTCATCAATGTCGTTTTCCCGGCACCGTTTTCTCCGACAAGTGCATGAACCTCACCTGCGTACAGGTCGAAGGAAACCCTATCGTTTGCCAGAACACCGGGGAAACGCTTTGTAATTCCTTTCATTTCAAGGAGGGGAACATTCATAACACCACCTCTTTGCAAAATGGACGCTAAAAAATGTCTATAAAATCTATAAAATAAAAGGCGGGTATCGATCCTTTCGTAAAACCAAAGAACCGATTTCCCCGCCCGTATCTGTTACATGACTATTTCAGGGTCTTTTCAGCCCAGGCCCTTACCTTGGTATCACTGTCAGGAACGACGATCTCGCCGCTTATTATCTTCTGCTTTATCGCATTTATCTTGTCCAGAATCGGTGCAAGCTTGTCCTTGTTGTAATCGTTAAGGGCAAAACCAACCCCATCTTCCTTCAATCCGAAGGAGTGGTAACCACCGGAGACCTTGCCATTGTCAATTAATTCCTGTGCCGTCTTGAATACAGCATTGTCGACCCTCTTCATCATGGATGTAAGAATGTACTTGCCCCTGGCTCTCGTTGCTGCATCCTTCGCAGTAGAATAGATTAAGCCCTGGTCCGAATCGACACCGATTGCCAATTTCTTGAACTCTTCTGCAGCCTGGAACAGCCCGTCACCGGAAGCACCTGCTGCATGATATATAATCGTGGCACCCTGCCTGTACATGTTGCTTGCTATGTTGTAAGCAGCCGGGGCATCCTTGAAAGCAGAGGGATCCTTGCCGATGTACTGAGCGAGTATCATCGACTCATCGCGCAGCTCTGGATTTACGTATATTGCACCTGCAATGAAGCCGCCCTCGAACTTGTGAATCAGAGGAATATCCATACCACCGATGAATCCGATTTTCCCATGGTCGTTCATAAGTCCGGCAATTGCACCTACCAGGAATGAACCCTCGTGCTCCTTGAAGAGGAGGCATGTGATATTGCTGTTTTCATTCAAATCGGGGATGTATCCGTCGACTATAGCAAAGTGAACATTTGGAAAGTCCTTGGCCACCTTTGCAAGCGGATCGGAGAACATGAAACCAATGCCGTATACCAGGTCGTAGCCATCCTCTGCAAGAACCCTGAGAAGCTGCTCCCTATCCTGCCCTCCAGCCTTCGGCTCGAGGTACTTCAGTTCTATCTCACTTCCGAAATTGATATTGTCCGGGTCATCCTTTATATAACCCTTATACTGCTTGGCAATCTTCACCAACCCTGCATGCGCCGAATCGTTGAAAGACTTGTCTCCCCTGCCTCCTATGTCGAAGACAAGACCAATCTTGTACTTTGGCCCGCCAGCCTTTGCCTTTTCTTTTGTACCACCGGCAAAAACAAGGCCGACAGCCAGCATCATTACTAGAATGATGACAAGCTTTTTCATAAATGTTACCTCCGTTTTATAGATTTAATAATACTGTAGACCTTTAAAAGGATTCGAGTCAAGGATATTGAAAATTATATTGATTCTTACCGCCCGTCGACTTAGGATTGCAACATCTTCAAGAACTCTTCCTCGCTTACAATCTTCACTCCCAGCGCTACCGCCTTGTCGAGTTTACTGCCAGGGTTTGAACCGGCAAGGAGGTGGGTCGTCTTCGAAGTGACAGAAGAGGTAACCCTGCCACCCCTCTTTTTCACCTCTTCCATTGCAAGGTCACGCGGCTTGAAATGCTCGAAACTCCCCGTAACACACCAGGTTTGCCCGGCAAAGCTCTGCGACAGTTTTTCTTCTGCCTCCTCTTCCTTGAAATTCAACCCTGCTCTCTTTAACCTGTCTATACGCTCGAGGACGTCCGGTTTGGAAAATTCTTCTATTATCGTCCTTGCAGTTTTCTCACCGATTCCGTGGATATTCAAAAGTGGTGTGGCATCGCCACGTTTTGCAAGTTCTACTATGGAACCGATATCCCTGTACCCGGCATCGATCAACAGTTCGATGACCTTTCCTCCCACCTCGGGAATCCCAAGCGCCTGCAGGACGGTTCTGAAGGGCTTTTTCTTACTCTTCTCTATCCCCTCTCTTATCAGCTTCACCTTTTTCTCCCCGAAACCGGGAAGTTCGAGGAGTTTTTCCGGGTCGAAGGTATAGATATCCGGAATGTCCCTTACCCATCCCTTTTCAATTAGAACATCGAGAGTTTCAGGTCCAAGGCTCTCTATATCCATCTGTCCCCTGGCCACGAAGAACCTCAGGCGACCCCTCACCTGGTCGGGACAGTCGGGATTCCTGCAAAAATGATGAGCACCGATCTTTTCAAGCCTGCTTCCGCAAGAGGGACAGTTCTCGGGCATCTTCCAGGTAGTATTGCCCTCCTCATTCTTCTCAACTACCCTTTCAACAGCGGGAATCACGTCTCCCCTCTTGGATACAGCTACCATATCCCCTATCGCAAGTTCCAGCATGTCTATGTATTCCTGATTGTGAAGTGTCACATTGGAAATGGTGGAACCGGATATTTTTACGGGCTTTACCCTGGCAACCGGGGTAATCCTTCCCGTTCTTCCCACCTGTACATCTATGTCATGCACGACAGTAAGGCCCTCCGGTGCCTCGAATTTATAGGCAATGGCCCACCTGGGGTGATGGCCGGTGTAACCAAGATGCTCACGAACAGGAATTTCACTCACCTTAACTACCAACCCGTCTATCTCATAGGGAAGGTCCCTTCTTGCAGCCCTTCTCTCTTCGATGAATGCACCCATTTCAGAAAGCTCTCCGCAGTGCCAGCTCGGATGTCTGGAGGCAACTTCAGAAACAATCTCATCATTTGCAAAAAAACCTATATGCGGGTTGAGTTTGAAACCTAGACTTTCCAGCAGTTCGAGTATTTCGAGGTGTGTACCAGGTTGTCCTTCGAAGAACCCCTCATATACAAAAATATCAAGGGGTACCTTTGCCACCTCGCTACTCTTTACCCTTCTAAGCGTCCCCGATGCGAGATTCCGCGGATTTGCATAGGGGATATCCATTTCCCTGTTTATCTCTTCGAAGTACCGAAGAGGGAGGAATATTTCTCCCCTGGCTGCCACATTCAAGGGTTGCGAGAGACGTAGCGGAATGCTTCCTATTGTTTTTACATTTCCCGTCACATCGTTACCTACAAGGCCGTTACCCCTGGTAACGGCACGTGAAAGTATTCCCTTCTCGTAGTAAAGGACAATCGATGCACCGTCTATCTTTTCTTCCACGAAGTACGAGCAGTGCCTTCCCGCGTTTCTCTCCGTCTTTTCTATCCACTCTTCCAGCTCGGCATAACTGTAACACTTGTCGAGACTTAAAACCGGTATTGTGTGCCTTACCTCGGGAAGTTCCTGAGTAAGATCGGAACCCACCCTCTCCGTTGGCGAGTTTGGTCTTTTCAGATCGGGAAATTCCTCTTCCAGTCTCAAGAGCTCATCAAAGAGCCTGTCATACTCGGAATCGGAAACAGAGGGTCTGCTCAAAACATAGTACTCATACTGGTAACGTAAGAGCTTTTCGGTAAGTTCCCCTATTCTTCTATCTGCTTCTTCTCTCTTCATGTTTGAAAATTGATTTATACGGAAGTTATCAATCCGTCTTTCTTAGAAATGAATCCCTGTATCCCTTCGACCTGAACCAATACAAAAGGGCTCCGCTCTCATCACTCCCCAGAGGGCCTACAAGCACACGGTAGATCATTCTCTCATTCTTTCTCGTGCTCAACACTGTTACAGGGTATGATTTCGAAAGATCCCCGGCCAACTTGTTTGCAAGTGCCTCGCTGTAGTATGCCGCCAATTGAAGATAATATGCCCCTTTCTTCAAGGGGACACTCTTTAGTTCTGGAGGTGCCGTTTTTTCTTCTCTGACCCTCTCTTCCGTCACCGGTTTCTTTTCTTTTTGTTCTTTTTTTGCTTTCGCCTTCGGTGGTGAGGGTTCCTCTGTTCCGGAAGGAGGTGGTGGCTTGGGAGTGGTAGCTTCGAGTTTTACCGTTACCCGGGTTTTCCCCGGCACACTCTTTTCCAGACTGGGGGTTGAAATACCTTTTTCCGAAGTCTCCTCGGAAGGCTCGGGCTTCACTTCCGGTTGTAAGACCTTTCCCGGCATCTTCCCCTCTGATATCTTTCCCCGGGACTCCTCCAGTTCGGGAGACTCGAGGTTGGGCAGTGTGAAGGGCGCTTCCTCACCTGCTTCTCTCTTTTCGGGCCTTGCTATGTACTCTTCAGAGGGTACGGCCTTTTCTCCTCTCCCTGTTTCCGGAAGTTGTTCGATCTTCAGTTGTGGAATCTCTCCCTTAGGTTTTCCGGGTTTCTCCACTATAATGACATTTCCGGAACGGGCAGGCGGGTGAAAAAGTTTCTTCTGGGGTTTTCGTTCTTCCAGAGCTTTAAGAACGAGTTCCTCCCTGCTGAGTTTTGGCTTCTCGATAACCTTTTTCTCAGCTTTTTTACCGGGATGGACCTCTTTCTTCACTTCCTTTTTCTTCTCTTCGACTTTTTCGCTCGTGACTTCTTTTGCTACCGGCCTTTTCTCTTCAGCCTCTTTCTCTGACGGCTTCTTTCCCTCTTTCTCCTTGGCTGTTGCCTTTACCGCCTCTACCAATCCTTCTTCTTCCATGGGAACACCTGCAGCCGGATTTATATCGGGATCAGGATTATAGGGAAGATCATCGGGCAACCCGCCGGAAACCACCCCGGGTTCATTACTTATCTTCACCTTCACCGGTGCTATGGCTGATCCGTTTATCCCAATCTTGTCTCCAGCCTCCCTCGAGAGAAGGATAAATACATTGGATACCCCTTCTATCCTGCCAATGACTGTAACAGTAACACTCTTTCCGGTTTCTATATTCTCAACTTCAATCTTGGAGTATCTTGGAAAGGAATTGGACAGGGCAAATAACCCCTTTTCAACTACACTACCGCTTGTGACAACGGCAGCATTGCCTTCCCATGCCTCTTCGGCAAAAATAACGGCAAGAAAAGAGAAAAAAAGCAAAATGGCTGATAGCTTTCTCATAGAGATCTCCTAAATTCCATAATCGGAAGGAAATCTTTCATATCTGACTATTATTTTATTGAACTTTCCTTCGATGTAAAGTTAATATTACTCCATGGAGAGAATCAAACCATTTATTCTGGAACCGGTTCTGATGGAAAAGATATGGGGGGGCAGAAGGCTGGAAACTCTTCTGGGCAAGAAACTCCCTCCGGGAAAGTACGGCGAATCGTGGGAAGTTTCTACTCACCGAAATGGGATCAATAGAATAGCAACAGGCGATTTCAAGGGCACCTACCTCGACAGGTTGATAGCAAGTGATCCTGAAAAATTACTGGGGGAAGGCATCCTTTCCAAGGGAATAAGGGACCTTCCAATACTGGTCAAGTTTATCGATGCAACGAATATGTTATCCGTGCAGGTGCATCCCGATGATGAATATGCCATGTTTCATGAAAATGACAGGGGTAAAACGGAGGCCTGGTACATACTCCACGCAGATGAGGATGCACAACTGATCTATGGACTCAAAGAGGGAACGACAAGGGAAAAACTTAGGAAATCAATCGAAGAGGGAAGAATGGAAGAGCACCTCAGGTATGTATCCATCGAGAGAGGAGATGTGCTCTTCGTTCCGGCAGGAACGGTACATGCCATTTTAGGGGGTGTAGTTCTTCTGGAGGTACAGGAAAGCTCTGACTCCACTTACAGGCTCTACGACTGGAACCGGGTGGGCTTCAATGGTAAGCCAAGGCCACTCCACATAGAAAAAGCCCTCGATGTGATAGACTATGACTTTCATAATGAAGTCTGTAAACCTTCAAGGATAAAAAAACATTACGGCTATTTTTCTACGCTAGTTTCATGCCCCTACTTTACGATAAACAGGTACGAATTCGACAGGGATATCAGTATCAACAGCAGTGGTGAAAACCATTTCGAAGCTGTCACGGTGATAGATGGCAGTTGTGAGGTTCCGTTTGAAGATGGATATCTTGAATTGAAGAGGGGAGATTCCCTTTACATTCCACCTGATTGCGTGGACCTTACCATAACCCCCCGAGGCGATTCAGAGTTGATTGAGATATTTGTCGATTGACCTGCCTATAAACTCTGATATCTTCATCCCCACATCGAAACCAAC
Organism: Spirochaetales bacterium; assembly: GCA_027021365.1. Classification (GTDB taxonomy): domain Bacteria; phylum Spirochaetota; class Spirochaetia; order SZUA-6; family SZUA-6; genus JALUUM01. Next base: position 76,690 of record JALUUM010000027.1, on the reverse strand, counting down.
TGCTTCGTGATTCCTTTCATCATCCTCATTTCCATTATCATCCGTAATATCACCCTTCTCTATAATCTTTCCGCTCTCGGCTGAGACGAGATAGTAGCTTGCCTTTACCGTAACGGTAATCTTTTCGTCTGCCCCTCTCTCTTCCCTTGCATCAACAAGGAGCGCAACGACAAAGTCGGCCCCGCCCTTCTTTGCAATGTCTATCAAGGGAAGAAAATGCCTCCCCTTCCAGTCCACATCGAAGGTCTGCTTATCGCCCGAATCGAAAACTATAAAATCCCTCTCAAAGAGACCATTGTATATACCCTCCTTTACAGGCGGTGGAAAGGGACCCGGCTCTCCGTTGGTTCTCTCTTCCACGTAGAGAAAGAGTGCCTCTCCGCTAACAGAGATAGCAGCAACTGTGAAGAGAAACAAAAAAATCAATATATTCCTGAACATGGACTTAAACTCTCCTTTATGCTAAATTATCAAATCCGTGAAAAAGTTTTTTTTCTCATTTGCAATCTTCATACTTACCTTATCGGCTCTCCCCGCTGAAAAAAGCATAGTTATACTCTTTGATTCTTCATTCAGCATGAATCTGCCAATTTCTGATAACGGAGAGCGCAGAATCGACATGGCCAAAGAAATGGTCAGAAAAATAACTTCGAGCTTCAGCAGGGAGAAAATCGAGTGGGCGCTGGTAACCTTCGGATCCTCCGATGACGGCTCTGATACTCCTGAACTAAAGGTAGCTTTTACCAGAGAATCTAAAAAGATAAATGATGCCCTAAGAGACCTCTCACCGTGGGGGGTCTCGAGAATAGACAAGGCTCTTGTGTTTGCCTCGAGGTATCTAAAGGAAAAGGCAAGGGGAAAAGAGAGGGACATACTTCTCATATCAGATTGCATGGAAACGGGTAACAGTAGTCCCGATCTTGCCGATTTCATAAGCTTTACAGAAAGCGGAGGAATCCGATATCCTTTATACATCCTATGGTTCCCTCCTGGCTCCAATAAAATCCTAACCGAAAGAATAGAGAGGTCCATTGAATCGTTTAAAACACTACAACATTCCGATCTATTCCTCGCAAGGTATAACGATACTGAGAAATTGATCACGAGGATCAAGGGAAAAGAAGAACTATCCTCTGCCGACAAACCAAGCAGCTTCAATACTGAAAAAGGAATAAAAGCCTCCAATTTTTCATATTTTCCATTCATCCTGATTCTGTCTCTCCTTGTACTCCTTCCACTCTCCTTCGCAGCCATACTCATATTCCTGAAACCTTACAGGACAGAGAAAAAAAGAAGCGGTGTTGAGTATCATCTGAAGCTGGAAATCGTATCGTCAGAGGGAAAACGAGAGACAAGGGAATTCAGTAACTCTCCCGTCACCATAGGAACTGCTGGAGATGAGGATCTCTACCTCTCCCACCCGGGCAAAACTGTCAAGAAGCTTTCATGCTTCATTCATTTCAACCGAAGAGAAGTTTTCTTCAAATCACCCCAGCCATTCATCGTGGATGGTGTAGAAAGAAGAGAAAAGAAATTGAAAATCGGCAACTTTTTCAGGTTTGGCTCGTACAGGATCTTCTACCGGGGCATAGAAGAGGTACCGGCGTATACTCTGGTGAAAAAGGCTCCTATTGGCCTGATAATACTATACATGGGGGTTTTTATCCTCCTTACCTCGATCCTTCTTATACTTCCCCCGCCTCGAAAACCTTCCCGACAAGGGGCGAACCGGATTCCAACCGGAACTGAAATCGAAACAAAGGTTAAGAGAGGAAAACTCGAGACGGTAAGAACAGCAATGTACAGACCCGGAGAGAGAATCGAATACTTTAAAGCGGACATACTGTTCTTTCATGCACATCCCGACGATGAATCGTTAGATTTCGGGTGCCTTATGGCCGAGTCGTCGAGAAAGGGCAAGAATATTGCCACAGTTCTCTTTACTGACGGAGAGAGCGGACTGGATCAGTTTCCCAATCGTACAACAGGTGATATCTACCCACCATACAAAATGCACGGCAGGGAACTATCATCAGTCAGAGTACTGGAGGCACGTGATGCCCTCTCTATTCTCGGCTCGAGGGCATATATCCGCCTGGGATTGAAAAATCATCCCTACGACTCAATAACGGAGATTCTTCCCTTGGACAGGATTCTAGAAGACTGGGGTGGGGAGAGAAGGGTGGTGGAACAGGTTAAGGAAATAATCAGGGGTTTTAGGCCAGAGTTGATAGTTTCTCCCGACAGGCACAGCAGGGCATTCGAACACTTTGAGCACGAAGCGGTTGGGTATGTCGTAAGAAAGGCCATAGAGGAATTGAAAGAGGAGGGTTACTCCTACCCAAAGGGGTACATAGTTTCGGTCGATCCGCTTCAAAGATCCAAATACAGTTACGTAATCACATTGAATGCCATGGCCACAGACGAAAGGAACAACTATTCGTACAGGGAGATTCAGGAACTGGCACTGTTACAGCATGTAACTCAACGTGATGCTTCCATCATAGGGGTGGAGATACTGCCCAATTTTGAAAAGGAGTACTATCATCCCGTAAAATGGGAAATAGAGGACACACTTGAAAACTACATTGATAAGTGATATTTTCTACTCCAATGAGCAGAGGACCCGATGACATGAAGAGAATAGAAGACGACAGAGACTATATTGCAGAGGAAGATACCATATCCCTGCTCGACCTCCTCTCCGTTCTGGTGAAAAGAAGGTGGTTGATAATCGGGATGACTCTCTTTGCGGCTGCATTCATTCTGGGTATCTCTGTTCTTAGCTTGAAACTCCCCGCCAACTCCAGGTGGAATTTTCTCCCCAACTACTACAAGCCCGAGGTCCAGGTTCTGGTAAAGGGCGCTTCAGAGGGAAGCTCTGCAATTTCACAGATGCTTTCCTCCAGCAACCTGGGCTCACTGGCAGGACTCATTGGCGTGGGTGCCGGTGGGAGTAGCAGTGCTGAACTTGCACAGGCCCTTCTTAAGGGAAACACAATAAAAGATCAGGTAGCGGAGAAATTCAACTTCAGGGAACGCTACAACATAACGGAACATCCCAGAACGACAGCCAGAAAAAAAATTACCGCATCTCTGGATGTCGAATTCGACTCGAAATCGAGTATTCTAACCATTTCCTACAAGGACACAGACCCTGAGTTTGCAACAAGAGTGGTAAACAGAATAGTTGAACTCCTGGAAAAACGTTTCAAAGACCTGACACTTGAAAAGGTAAGAATGAAAAAGCAGTTTCTGGAAGAGAGACTAAAAGACGTAGAAAAGGAATTGAAAAAGGCCCAGGACAACCTGGTGGCCTTTCAGAAGAAATACGGTATAGTCGATATAACCACACAGGCAGAACAACATATAAAGATGGTCGCCGACCTTACATCCCAGGTTTACAGCAAAGAGATTCAGCTTCAAACACTGAAAGAGTACCTTGGTGACAACAACCCTCAGATTATCAGGTTAAAAAACGAGATAGACAAGACAAACCAGCTCATTAGCGAGCTGAAACAGGGATTCAAAGAGTTTTCGGGTGAGACCATTCCCCAGGAGATGCTCCCTGCGGTATCAGCCCAGTTCCTTAACCTAAAGAGAGACCTCACGATTCAAGAAACGATATACAGTATGCTGAGGCAACAGTACGAAACAACAAAGATCGAGGAAACAGACACCTCTCAGACATTCCAGATAATAGAGAAGGCTGAAGTTCCCGAGGTCAAGGCCGGCCCTAGCAGATCGAAGATATCCATTATTTTCACGATAACCGCCTTTTTCATTTCAATTTTCATAGCATTCATACTGGAGTACTTCGACAGGGTAGAGAAGGATCCCGTAGAATCGGTAAAACTGGAAGAGATAAAGAATATGCTGAGACTCCGAAAGAGATAGATGGCATCGTTCTATGCTATTCAGGTAAAAACCGGAAAAGAAGAATATTTTACAAGAGTTACCCGCGAAATAATCGAGAAGAAGGGCGGAAAACTATACTGGCTAAGACGGGTGATGCGCATAAGGAAGAGGGGAAAATGGCGAAAAGATCTCTCTTCGATCTATCCTGGATACCTTTTCCTTCATATAGAGAAACTCAGTATTGAACTTATCGGGGCCATCAGGCATACAAAGGGTTTCATAAAATTCCTCAAAGACAACAGGGACATTCAGCCTCTTTCCAGAAGAGACTCTGAAATAGTTTCACATTTTTTAAGATTCGGAGAAATCGCTGAACAGTCACTCGTAACCTTTGATGAAAATAGCAAGGTGAGGGTAATATCAGGCCCCCTCCAGGGACTCGAAGGCAAGATAGTAAAGATCAACAAGAGAAAGGGAAGGGCCAAGGTACGGTTGCACCTCTATGAAAATGTCTTTACAGTTGACCTGTCATTCGAGATACTATCGGAGAGCAAGGGTGAAAATACTTACAATAAATCGAGAGATACCGAAAATTGATAATGATGGATGAGACTTCCAGAAACAGGATATATATAGTAGGTGCCGGTTTCACCGGCCGTACAATAGCCTCAGAGATAAAACGGAAAAACATTTTCGGCAGGGTCGTTGCCTTTCTCGATGATGATCCTGAGAAGATCGGGAAAAAGGTAATGGGAATACCTGTCCTCGGTCCGCTCGAGGCAGTGGTAGAGATAATAAAGACCACACCTGCAGACGAGGCGATAATAGCCATACCCAGTGCGACGGAAGAAGAGATAAAGCGGATATACTCCATACTCAAAAAAGCTGAATTCTCGAAGATAAGAATCGTTCCGAGAGTCTCCCAGATACTGCATGGCGAAGCACACCTCATACAGACCAGGGAAATCAACCCGGAAGACCTTCTCGCAAGGAGGCCCGTAAAGGTGGATTTAAGAAAGAGCCTTCAGTACCTGAGGGGCAAGAGGGTACTCGTTACGGGTGCCGGGGGAAGTATAGGAAGTGAACTTTCAAGACAATTGCTCTCCGGAGGAGCCGAAAGGCTATACCTCTTCGGCCACGGGGAGAACAGCATATACGAAATAGAGAGAGAGCTCAAACTACTCCAGGAAGAAGGTGTAGGTGAAAGGGCATCTATCGTTCCAATCATAGGAGAACTTCAGGACAGGGACTATATGTTCTTCATACTGGAGAGATTGAAAGCCGATGTCGTATTTCACACTGCAGCTCACAAACACGTTCCCCTTCTCGAAGCAAATCCCGTGGAGGCAATAAAGAACAATGTCTTTGGAACAAAGAATATTGTTGAAGCCTCGAAGAGTTCGGGAGTAAAGAGATTCGTCCTCATTTCAACGGACAAGGCGGTAAATCCTACAAATGTATACGGTGCTTCAAAGCTCATAGCGGAAGAGATCGTACTACACGAAGGCCATAACGGTTACAACTACCTCGTGGTGAGGTTCGGCAATGTTCTCGGTTCCACGGGGAGTATTCTCCCCCTGTTTCAGAAACAGATAAGGAAGGGAGGACCGCTTACCATAACTCATCCTGAAGCAACACGATTTTTCATGACAATACCGGAAGCTGCTTCCCTCGTCCTTAAAGCCGGAGGAACGGGCAAGGGAGGAGAACTCTACATACTGGACATGGGTGAGCCGGTTTCTATAAAGGAGCTTGCCGAGCAAATTGTCAAGTTCTATGGTTTCGAACCGGAAAGGGACATCAAATTCGTTTATACGGGCCTTAGGCCGGGTGAAAAACTAACGGAAAGCCTCTGGGCTGAAGGTGAAATCCCCTATGCAACAGAAAGCAAGAAGATAATGATGCTAAAGCGAAACAGCATGATAAACGGAAACCTCAATGGTCTTATAGAGAAATTAAGGCCAATATGCTTTCTGGATCGGGACAATCCGAGGGCTTTCAGAAACAGGAAGCTCTTGAGAACGATTCTTCATGATGCGATTCCCACCATAGGTCTTAACGGAAATGAACCGGAATACTGATTTCATACCCTTTGCAAAACCCTCTCTCGGAAAGGAGGAGGAGAACGCCGTAATATCGGTTTTGAGATCAAACTGGCTTACCACGGGGAATATAGCACTCGAGTTTGAAAGACAATTCAGAGAGTATGTAGGAAGCAAGCATGCAATTGCAGTGAACTCTGCCACTGCAGGACTTCATCTTTCCCTCGAAGCTGTTGGTATAAGAAGAGGCGACAAGGTGATTACAAGCCCATTCACATTTGCAGCTACGGCAGAAGTCGTAAGGTACCTCGATGCGGAACCTCTCTTCGTAGACATAGAAGAGTCGACGGGAAACATCGATGTCGATATCCTGGATAAAACAACGAGGAAAAACAGGAGAATAAAGGCAATAATACCGGTTCATTTTGCAGGCAACCCATGCAAAATGGACAGAATAATGGATATTGCAAGGGCACATAGTATCGCTGTCATAGAAGATTCCGCACATGCCTTTCCCGTAAGAACGGGAAAGGAAGACAGATTTGCAGGCACCATAGGAGAGGCAGGTGTATTCTCTTTCTATGTTACCAAACCCATTACAACCGGCGAAGGTGGAATGGTAGTTACCGACGATGATAACATCTACGGGAGAATCCTCAGGATGAGGCTTCACGGAATAGACAGAGATGTTTTCCGGAGATACACGAATAGGCGGGCCTCGTGGATGTACGATGTCGTTGCTCCCGGTTACAAGTATAACCTCACGGATATTGCCGCAGCCATTGGTCTTGTTCAACTTGAAAAGGCCAAAAGATTCCTTGAAAGACGGAGGGAAATTGCCAGAAGCTATATAAAAAGACTGTCTCCATATGATTTCCTCACACTTCCCAGGTACAGCAATGAGAGTGCATGGCACCTCTTCGTTATCCTTTTGAATCTTGAAAGGATATCAATTTCAAGGGAAAGGTTCGTAGATGAGCTGCTCAAAAGGGGGATTGGCGTTTCGGTTCATTTCATTCCCCTCCACATGATGACCTATTACAGGAAGAGATACTCTTTCAAACCGGAGGATTTCCCCGCGAGTTACAGAAGATACATGAGATCGATCAGCATTCCCATATATCCTGATCTTTCAGAAAAAGATGTACAATACATATCGCAATCAATCATAGATATAGGGAAGAGGTTTTACAGGCCTCACTGAATGTTCAGAGAGGCGAGGTAGTCCTCGATTTCCTTTCTCTTTTCCTTTATCGATTCCAATAGTTTCTCTTTGCCATCCAGAATCTTCTCTATTTCATCTTCCTGCTTGCTCAAAATCGTGACATACCTCTTGTAAAGGCTCGAGTTCTTATCCAGTGCCCTCATATTGTTCCTGATTCTGCTCTGGTCTTTGGTAAGACTGGCATACCGGGTTTCAAGTTTCTTGTATTCCTTCTCCAGAGCGGATAACTCCGATTTCAATCTGCCGAATTTCTCCAGTGCTTCCTTCACTTCTCTGCCTATTTCACCCGACTTGAGGAGAAAATCGATATCCGATGTACTGGTATTCATAAGGGCTATCTCCCTCGATGCTATCCTCTCTTCTATCACCTCGAAGGATTTCACGTGGTCGGTAGAATCCGCATTTCCAACAGTAAGGAGAAACCTGTATTCCCCGGATGCCCTTTCATAGGGCTTGGCTGGTTCTACCAGTTTCCAGTCCGGATTGATCTCCTTTTCAATCAACAGGTTTTTGGCTTTCTTCCCCCTGTTGATTATCCTGTAAAGAACGGACCTTCGGAATTTCAGCGTACTCTCCATTATTCCTCGGACAATCTTTACGGATACGATTGCCTGTGGATAGCTCTTTGCGGTCGTTTCTATCTCCGTATCATGATCTACCGAGAATGTTATCAATCTTTTTTCTCCAGGTGCCAGGGTGTCTATCCTGGCATCACCTCCGTATGTTCCATCTTCGAAAATCGTTATTGGACCTGCAGAAAGGTACAGCCCGGTAGAGTTTTCAATCTCGAAACCATTAAGGGGATAGCTCTCAAGTACATTCCTGTTATAAACAACTAGTCTCTTTCCTCCTATTCTTCCCTGAATCACCGGTACCATTGCAGAACGATGAACGGGGATGGTTATCGGTTCTTTCAACGTGTAGGAGAAAAAATTTCCCTTAACCTCACCCTTCGTTTCCACACCGACTCCACCCGTGATGTCCATTTTACTCTCTTGAATAGCTTTACTCCTCAAGAGCATCTTTTTCTCCATAGGCGCTGCACTCTTTGATATGGCCCCTACCACCGGTTCCGGTGAAACCTCGGCTTCTTCCATGGCACCGGAGTACTGCTGAGGTTTGACTGCACCGGGAAGAGGAATTTCCACTTCCGGCCTTGTGACGAATCGAGGAGTATAGAGATCCATTGTAAAGGAAACGGGGTTTCCCGAAACGAGAGAAAGAGAAACATCCTTCCAGTCATCCTCGGTGGTGTTCTCCACAATTGCCCAGCCCTGAATGATTGATTCTTCCTTATCATTCAACACGAGCCTGTAGCTCATCTTCCACACGGGAACTCCGAACATATAGGCCAATCTGTAGGTTCCATTTCCCCTGCCCTTGAAATAGAAATCGAGCTCTTTTCTCTCCCCGTTGTGTTCCTCTGCCATCAATTCCAAGGCCAGCTCGAATTGGGATTCTACCTCAGGATTCAAGAAGCGTATCCTCTTGATAGACTCGAGTGGCCTGCTGATAAGCCCCTCTCCTGTCAGTATATTCAGGTAGGCAATCTTGTCCCCCTCCCTCTTTCTCCTCTCTGTACCGACTATTTTTCCCCTGTATTCTTTCTCCGCCTCTATTTCTATTTCTTCGCCCCCGAGACTGCCGAGCAGAGAAAACAGACTTCTGTTTCCCGTAAGATCAACCTTCAAACCCTCCATTACCTCTTTCAGGGGCAATTTTGAAGGGTAGTCCACTCTCTCTATCTGCCCACCCTTCACCTCGAGGAAGACGAGACTCTTTAAGACATCATTGATATCCCCGCTTTTAAAGTAGAGCTTTAAAAATTGACCGTCCTCTATACTCCCACTTCTCTCGAAATACCCAACACCGCTGTTAAAGAGTACTACTCTTTCTATTTTTGAAGGGGCAATATTCATTTCGGATTCTCCTTCTGCTCTCATAGATGAAAGCTCCAAAATACCAAGCAGGAGAGCCATGGATATAACTCTGAGATTCACTGTGAAACCTCCTCTACCCTATCTGTTCTATCCCATAGGGTTTCATGGCAGGGTGAATCACGGGAGATCCAGCTCGGTCAAGGGAAGGAATACATCGTGAATTTCATCGGGTTTCAATAATTCAGATCTCTCATGAAATTCGGGAAGGTATCTCTGGAACTCCTTATCCATCCTCAATTCACCATTCTCGAAATTGCCATCAAACATCGTGACAGTCTCCGATGCGAGCTCTTTCAGATTTTTGAATGAGTTGTTTTCTTTAAGGATGACTGCCGAGAGAGCGAACATGAGTACCCCCCCTGGGATTGCTCCCAGAGCAGTTGTATCCATTGCAGGGTAGCAGAGCCTTACCGTATCAACCTTATACTTATCCCTGATTTCCGCCATGCTCTTTCTCTGAAGTATCTTTGCACCTGCAAGGGGCCCCATACCGTACACCGGATCATCCTTCTCGAAATCATAATCGGTAAAAGCAACAATACTTTCCCCTGGCTTGAGGAGACCTGCTTCTGCCAGCGGTTCGGCCCACAGCATAGTGGAGGTCCCCATGAATTTATTGGTTCTCTCTATATCCTTATCAGTGGCAGTTTCCACTTTAACCAGCCCTAGTCTTCTTATATTTTCAATCTTGCTGAAGTCAGGGACCTGCAGAATCGGATGAAATCTAACATCGAGGTCCTTTATGAAAATCTCACCGTACTTCTCGTAGCGTTTTGTCGCCCCTGCGGCAATGCCATTAATCAGGTGCACAACACTGTACCTCTTTCTTATAATTTCGATGACCTCCTTGATTACCTCGGGATTGGTGGCATCCCTATTCCACCACCTGGTATCAATGCCAACCTCTTCTGCCTTTCGTTTCATTGCCTGTACATGGTAATGGCCTATCTGCATCCTCGGCCTGTCGTAGTGCACTCCATACACGGGAATTCCCTCTCCGAAGAGAAGCTGAATAGCAACTGCCCTTAGTATCCCATTGGAGCCACCAAGCATTAGAACGACATGATCTTCGGGTAGTTTGATTCCCCGCGGTTTTATGTTATCTACCTGACCGGCAAGAAATTTCTCCGCCTCAGCTTCCCCGTTTTCAGCAAGTTGATTTATCAATTCCTTAAGACTGATACCACCCAGCGGTTTCTTTTCGAAAATTTCAAGTTCACCCATTATTTCCTTCCTAATCTAGATATATGATCAGTCAAGTTTGTTTTATAGATTTCTTTTTGTCAAGCTTGCAGGAATCCTTTGGCCGTCTGCCACACAACTAAATACCTTGGAGCCCTCAACCTCTTATCTGTGCACTCTTATGAAACAGATTTGTTGACAAATAGATTATACGTTATTATAGTTTATTACGCCTCAGTAATAGACGAAATTGAATACTTCAGACAAAGGAAGTCACAGAAGAAGTTCTTTTAAATGGTTACAAGGCAAACGGAGAGGTGTCCGAGCGGTTTAAGGAGGCGGTCTTGAAAACCGTTGAACCGAAAGGTTCCGGGGGTTCGAATCCCTCCCTCTCCGTATCGCGATATACAGATATACAGAGGAGAGGTGCGAGAGCGGCCGAATCGGGCTCCCTGCTAAGGAGTTGTACTCATTACGGGTACCGTGGGTTCGAATCCCACCCTCTCCGTACTGTGTGCCCATAGCTCAGCTGGATAGAGCATTAGATTGCGGATCTAAAGGTCGGAGGTTCGAATCCTCTTGGGCACGCTATTGCTTAGAGGAGAGATGCGAGAGCGGTTGAATCGGGCGGACTCGAAATCCGTTGAGCCTGTCTTCAGGCTCCGTGGGTTCGAATCCCACTCTCTCCGTCTTGACATATATCTGTAAAAGAGGGCAAAGAAGAGTTTTTGGCCATGGAGAGATGACCGAGAGGCCGAAGGTGCACGCTTGGAAAGCGTGTGTACTCCAACAGGGTACCGCGGGTTCGAATCCCGCTCTCTCCGCTCTTCCCTTTAGCTATGGGGCTGGGCATTACGCTATCGGCATTCACCCAACCCCGCCAGGACCGGGAGGTAGCAACGGTAAGTGAAATGTCGGTGAGACGTAAAACGCTTAGCCCCGCTAGAGGGATTTTAAATCATGACGTATGAAGTTACAGCGACAAGAAAGAGACCTCAAACTTTCGATGAACTGGTCGGTCAGGATTTTGTAGTATCGACATTAAAAAATTCGATCGAACAGGGTAAGATTGCCCATGCCTATCTCTTTGCAGGCCCGAGGGGTGTGGGAAAGACATCGGCAGCGAGGATACTGGCAAAATCCTTGAACTGTGAAAAGGGCCCCACTACCATACCATGCGGGAAGTGCAGTTCCTGCACCGAAATCACCAGAGGTATCTCTCTCGATGTGATAGAGATAGATGGGGCTTCCAACACCGGTGTAAATGATATCAGGGAGATCAAGGACGAGGTTCTATTTCCCCCGAACAGCTCCAGGTACAAGATATACATTATCGATGAAGTTCATATGCTCTCCAACAGCGCTTTCAATGCCCTTCTGAAGACGATCGAGGAGCCACCTCCCTATATAGTCTTCATCTTCGCCACGACTGAAATCCACAAGGTTCCACCGACAATAAGATCTCGATGTCAGCAGTACCATTTCAAACAGATATCCATAGATTTAATTAAAGGCAAGCTGGAAGAACTCGTCGAAGAAACAGGGATAAAACATGAAGGTGATGCTCTCTTCTGGATAGCGAAAGAAGCATCAGGTTCCCTGCGGGATGCCTATACAATTTTTGACCAGGTTGTATCTTTCTCCGGCGGTAACCTTACCATGAAAAACATCAAGGATACACTCGGCACGGTCGGAGCCGATGAAATAAACACCCTCCTTGGTTATGCCATCCACAAAGACAGAAAGTCTCTGTTCGACTACCTCGACAAGCTACTTTCCAGTGGTATTTCGGTGGAACAATTTGTGATCGACCTTTCAGAATACTTCAGAAGCCTTCTCCTGTTGAAGAGCGGAATAGAGCGGGAATCCGTTCTCGGTTTCACAGCAGAAAGTTTCCCTCCTGAGATAAGAAACAGTTACTCCTCTTCACAACTTGAAAAGATACTGGAGGAACTCTTCAAATTGTACAGAAACCTGAGGTTTTCCTTGAACCAGAGGATGGAATTGGAATTACTCATGTCACAAATCATCCAGATAGAAGGATTGATAACTCCCGGTGAACTCCTTGAGAAAATCGAAGAAATGAAAGTGAAAATATCAAAGATAGCTTCTGTAGAAGCAAGCCAACTCAATCGGAGTCAAATATTGACTGCTTCCGATACCTCCAAGGGGAGAGCCGAGGGTAAGGAGGAAGATTTAGAAGAAGAAAATGCCGATATTCTCGACAGGATCGCTCTGACAATCAAGAAGGAAAAACCCACGGTATCATCCGCACTGGAAAAGGCCATATCGGGAAAGCTCTTCGGTGATACTTTGCAAATAGTATATGCAACAAAAGACCGATTTCCCGCTGAGATGGTGAAAAAAGAGAGAGATTTAATCGGAAAGGTTTTAAACCGGTTGCTTGGAAGGGAGATCAGAGTAGAGATAGTTTTTGACAGTACCAGGAGTGAAGTCGACAAAACCATACTGGACAAGAGAATAGAAACGGTAAAGAGAATCTTTAGAGGGGAAATAGTGAAAGGAGAGTAACAGGGAATTATGAATCCATTTGATCTTTTAAAACAGTTTCAGTCCCTCCAGGGGAAAATGGGAGAGATACAGGAAAAACTGAAAAATATAAGTGTAACCGGTTCTTCAGGGGGAGGCATGGTAACCGTAGAAATGAACGGGCAAATGACAGTAACAAAGGTCAATATTTCCCCCGAAGTGGTTGACCCCAACGACGTGGGCATGCTGGAGGATCTGGTCCTTGCTGCATTTACCGATGCCTCAATCAAAATAAAAGAAAAATTGCAGGAAGAGCTGTCCGAGCTGACCGGAGGCCTAAATTTGCCTCCCGGGTTCTTAGGTTAAGGCAACACCGGAAAAACCATGAAAACAGAACCATGAATATACTTGACTTACTGATAACAAACCTCTCGAAACTCCCGGGCATAGGGAAAAAGAGTGCATCGAGAATCGCTTACTATCTGCTTCAGGCGGATCATTCATACGTTGAAACTCTTGCAAACAGTATTCTCGAGATGAAGAGAAATATCAAGAGCTGCAGTATCTGCGGAAACTATACAGAGCAAGACCCCTGTGATATCTGTACGGATCCTTCCAGGGAAAAGAACAGGATATGCATAGTAGAGAGCCCGAAGGACATCGGGACCATAGAGGCAACGCATGTTTACCACGGAAAGTATCATGTACTGATGGGTGCAATATCACCTATAGACGGTATAGGTCCCGGCAACCTCAGGATAAGGGAACTACTCGAGCGAGTTAAGAGGGAACCGATAGAAGAGGTTATTATTGCCACGAATCCCACGATCGAGGGTGAGACAACGGCCCAGTACATAGCAGAACTTCTTAAAAAGGCAAATGTTGCGGTTACACGGCTTGCACTCGGCATTCCAGTAGGGGGTGATCTGGAGTATACCGATTCACTTACCCTGGCAAGGGCACTGAAAAACAGAAACAAGATATAAAGGCAAAATACCCGCTACCGTCTTACCCTACAGCTTGTCTATCAGTATGGAACATTTTCCCGAAGGAATAGGGAGGGTCTTTTTCTTGGTATCTATTATATCCACGGTAAGGTAGTACAACTTCTCCGATTTAAGCCTTATCTCCCAACCACGCCCGCTTCTGTTACTCAGTATCGTTATCAGATTTCGCTTGAGGGCAAGATCCTCTATCCCCATTATCTCCAGTGTGGGGATTGTCCAATCGACGGTCTTCCTTGGGAGAGAAATGTAGAAACCAAGGATATTCTCTATCATCATTGTTATGGTCGAAAGAGCCGTATATGTAAGAAAGAGGGGTCTTGGAAAGTCCTTCCTTCCCTCCCACCTTGCAGGACCCTCATGCTGTGGAGCATAAGCCTCCCAGAGTGTTCCCTTGCCCTGCTCGGGATGGAGGCCATCGAGAACCGCATAGAGATGCCTGATGGCAAATTCTCTGGCCAGTTCGTACTTTCCGTACTTCTCCAAGCCCTTCAGGACCATATAGTTGAAGGGAGAGAATACCGAGCCTCTGTATCCGTTACCCATCCGGTCATATAACTCTTCATCTGCCGCCAGTGTGGGAAAAGGATTGTCCACTGCAAATTCTTCATGATTTTCCAGATGGGCGATCATTCCCTCTGCCCTATCCTCATTGGGTATTTCAGCAAGTAGTGTCCAGAAAGAAGCTATGGTTTTTATCTTTACCTGTTCACCATTTTCGTCGAGGTCATAGTAAAACCTGTCATCCCTGTTCCACATCATGGAATTTATTCTTGTTTTCACAGAGAAAAAAGCCCGTTTGTACCTGTAGCTTATCTCCTTGTCATTGAGTATGTCTCCGAGGGCAGACATGTAGAGTGCATTAATCGCCATCTGGCTGTTGAAGTCTATAGGGTAAACCACATTTTCTCTCGGTGAATTACCCATCATTGTGGCTGTAGGGGGAACCGAGTAGAGACCATTTTCTTTCCTGAAATTCTTTTCTATCCATGAAAAATATCTTTCAAGGACAGGCATTACCTCTTTTACTCGCTTCTTCATTCCGAGCTTGTGGTAAATATTGAACTCCGCCCATGAAAAGAGAGGAGGCAGGATTCCGGAAGGGTTTTCATCGGTGAGTATCGGTGAACCATCGATCTCGCTGTACTCGCCGCGAATGGCTCCGCTTGGTTCCTGTTTGGAATAGAAATTATCCAACAGGGAAACAACAGGATAATTTCTGTTACTGTAAACGAGGAAAAAGGTGGCAAAGCACGATTCAAACTGATTTATCCTGTCACTATCAGGATAGCTGAAATACTTCGACTGAAAACCATTTTCATTGGTGCCCTTTTTCCAGAAATTTTCCAACCACTGCCATGTGGAATCATACATGTCGACGAGGTCCTGATCGTAGAAGTGTATCTTAGGAAACTCCCTCTTGGCCACTGATACTTCCTTTTAAATGATTTTTTTCATTGAGTAATAACCATTCTATCATTGTTGTACTGGGAGTCAATTTTTTTTAAAAAAATTGTATAATCCCCCCAAATTGGTTCTAGCTGGTGATTCCCTACGGACCTCTCTTGATTTTGGTATTGCTTTAAATAACAATATAAAGAGCCTCTCGCACTCCGGTCAAGTTTTTTATTAATATCTTGACACATAAAGAACTACCGTGTTTAATGACACCCACATGGAAAAGAGGGAAATTTATACCACAGCATACATGGCCAGACTCAGTTTAAATGAAGACGAAGCAGACAAACTGGAAAAGGCAATTTCCAGAATGCTCGAGTACTTTGAAAAGATGAAAGAAATCGATGTCACCAATCTCGAACCGACAACACATGCCCTTCTGAAGAACAACAAGTTGAGACCCGATATTACAGCAGAGAACACGGATACCGGTGCCATCCTGGATAACGCACCGGAGCTGGAAGATCGTTTCATCGTCACGCCAAATGTTCTCTGATAAAGAATAACAAGGAACAGAACATGACTAATTGGAAAGGTATCACCAGTAATGATACTGAATATGAAAGATGGAAGAGAGAAGTTTCAGAACTCGACGAGGAAATAAAAAGCTTCATCCAGTTTGATCCCGATCTGGGCAGAAAGTTGACAGATTCCGGTAGAACCGGCAGAGAAGGAATGCTTGAAGGAATTCCCTTTGCCGTAAAGGATAATATTGCGGTAAAGTCCTTTAAACTAACCTGTGGCTCCGAAATTTTAAAGGAATTTACCTCTACGTACAATGCAACTGCCGTAGAAAAACTGATAGCCGAGGGAGCATTCGTCGCCGGAAAGACCAACCTCGATGAATTCGGAATGGGCTCATCCACTGAAAATTCAGCCTTCTTCAATACGAGAAACCCGTGGAACCTGGCTGTGGTTCCCGGAGGTTCCAGCGGAGGCTCTGCAGCTTCGGTAGCTGCCGGAATGGTTCCGTTTGCCCTGGGAAGTGACACCGGAGGTTCTGTAAGGCAACCCGCCTCTTTCTGCGGTGTCTACGGTTTAAAGCCTACTTACGGCTCCGTCTCCAGGTACGGGCTCGTGGCCTATGCATCTTCCCTCGAGGTAATAGGTATTCTGGCAAGGGAAATTGACACTTTAGAGAGAGTTTTTGAGACGATAAAAGGGGAGGATGTAATGGACCAGTCATCCCTTTCCCCTGATTCCGGTGAATCCGGTAAAGAGAAATCCGGCAAGGAGAATAGAAAAAAAACAATAGGAATACCGGAAGAACTGGAAAACGTCGACATAGACTCTGAAATTCGAAAATCCATGGAGGAAAGTCTCGTAAATTTCAGGAAATCAGGCTTTGACATCAGGAAGATAAGGATTCCTACCCTCGAGTACGTTGTCTCAGCCTACTATGTTATTGCTACCGCCGAGGCAAGCGCAAACCTCGCCAGATTCGACGGAATAAGGTACGGCTACAGAGATTTTTCTGCCGAGAACCCGGAAGAACTTATGCTTCTCTCCCGTGAAAAGGGCTTTGGCGAGGAGGTAAAGCTAAGAATACTCCTCGGGACATACGTATTGAGGTCCGGTTTCCAGGAACAGTACTACATAAGGGCTCAGAAGATAAGAACGGCAATAAGAAACGACTTCAGCCGGGCTTTCAAAGATGTTGATCTCATTATGATGCCGGTTTACCCCAGGCTTCCCTTCGAATTCGAAAACAGCGAGATGGATCCGTTCTCCCAAAAACTTGCAGATATCTTTACATGTACGGCTAACCTTACCGGTTTACCTGCCCTGTCTTTTCCCATTTCCTTAAGCTCGGGGCTGCCAATCGGTATGCAACTTATGGCACCACCCTTCGAAGAGAGAAGAATCCTGGAAGCTGCAAGATTATACGGTAATATCTTTCCTGTTCCAATACCATCCAGGCACCTGGGAAGTCCGATAGGGAAGGGGGAATAATTCGTTATGTTTCAATCTTTTATCGGACTTGAAATCCATATTCAACTACTCACCGAAACGAAGGTATTCTGCGGTTGCAAAGCATCCTTCGGGGATGAGCCAAACACAAATATCTGTCCTGTCTGCATGGGTTACCCCGGTGTACTTCCGGCTTTGAACGAAGAGGCAATCAGAATGGCATATGTCGTTGCCATGGCACTGAATTGTGAGCCAAACGAATATGCAATCTTTGAGAGAAAGAATTACTTCTACCCCGACCTGCCCAAAAATTACCAAATCTCACAGTTCAGGTCTCCCGTCGGGAGGAATGGATACCTGGATCTCGAATACAGGCAGCAGAAGAAGCGGGTAAGGATAAGGGAAGTACACCTGGAGGAGGATGCCGGAAAAATGATACATGCCGGCGACATATCCCTTCTCGACTTCAACAGGGCCGGAACTCCCCTGCTGGAAATTGTTACCATGCCAGACCTCGAAGTGGGTGAAGAGGCAGAGGCATTCCTCCAGAATTTCAGAAGGATAGTGCGGTATCTCGGTGTATGTGACGGGAACATGGAAGAGGGCTCTTTAAGGTGTGATGCAAATGTCTCTGTAAATCTCCGTGGCAAGGGACTTGGCAGCAAGGTCGAGATTAAAAACCTCAATTCCTTCAAATTCGTGAGAAAGGCATTGAATTTCGAGATAGAGAGACAGACCGAGATACTGGAACGTGGTGGGAGTGTAACCCAGGAAACAAGACTGTGGAACGAAAACAGGGACCTGACGGAAAGCATGAGGGTCAAAGAGAGTGAATCGGACTACAGGTACTTCCCCGATCCTGATCTGCCTCCATTCAGACCGGATGAGAACTTCCTCAAAGAGGTGAAGGAAAGGCTCGTAGAACTTCCCGAAGAGAGAAAAAAACGTCTAATGGAGAAATATGGCCTTTCAAAGCTTCAGGCTGACTTTATCTGTGAAGAGAAAGAAACGGCAGATTTTTTTGAGGAGACTGTAAACATGGGTGCGGATCCGAGGGTGGCTGCAATCTGGCTTGCCTCTGATGTTCAGAAGATGCTGAACAAGTACCAGCTATCAATCTCCGATTCTCCTCTTAAGGCAAAGAGGTTTGCCAGACTCCTGGAACTTCTATCTGCCAGAAAAATCCACGGAAAGATTGCAAAGCAGGTTCTACAGTCAATATTCGAAGAGAACAGGTCTCCTGACGAAATAATAGAGAAAAATGGCTGGGAACAGATAACTGACAGGTCAGAGATCAGGAAGATTCTCAAAGAGGTTGCCGATAAAAACCCTGAAATCGTCAAACAGATACGGAGCGGGGAAACGAAACCGGTTCAGTACCTCATTGGCCTCATAATGAAGGAGACAGCGGGGAGGGTCGAACCCGGAATACTGCAGGAAGTGATAAGGGAAGAATTTGCATTTACACTTGTTCGAGTGATTTCAATGGGAGGAGCCATTACCGGAGAGGTATCGGAAGACGGTACTATACTTCCCGGTGATCCTGCAAAACTGATCAGTCGGATAAAGGAAAAAACCAGTTTCAACGGAAAGATAAAGATAGAGGAATTTTCCGTGAATCGTATTCTCAGCGAAGAGATAAACCCCGAAGACTGGGCAGTTCTAATTTCCACCATAGCCAATCACATTCAGAAAGGGGATACCAACGGAATCGTAATTGCTCACGGAACGGACACACTTTCATACACCGCATCATTGATTTTCTGGCTTTTCCCTTCACCGGGAATCCCCATCGTTTTTACGGCTTCGTATCAACCCCCTGCAACAAAGGAAGACATTCGAGGAGAGGCCTTCGAAAACTTAAGCGGAGCCATTTCAAAGATAGCCACTCTGGGGGAGGGCATCTATGTATATCTCGACGGAAAAATACTCTCACCCCTGAATCTCAAGTTCGAAAGAATCGGAACCAATGGATTTACAAACTGGAACCTTGAAAAGCCCGTTTTCAGTGCAAAGGGAATGACTTCTTACCTTTCAACTGAGAACTTTTCCAGGGATACACTTCTTGGGAAGATAAGAGAAGCCCAGGAGAGGAGCTTTATCATAAAGGTATACCCGGGGCTTAAAGGGGATACATTGATACGACTGATGGATGCGGGCATACGGCACTTCATACTGGAAGTATACGATACCGGAACTGCAAATCTCAGAGAATCACCATTCTCCCTCAGGAAAGCATTCAACGTGGGAAAGGAAAGGGGAATAAATTTCTACTGCACCTCTCAACAACGACAGAACATCGATTTCTCACGTTACATAACTTCTCATGAGCTGTGGAAAGAGGGAGCAATCCCTATGGGAGCCCTTACCACAGAATCCGTATATACGCGACTCATTGCTTCGTATATACTATCACAATCCGAAGAAGAAATAGTAAAGATCATGGAGGACACAGGTGCGTATACTGGCTTCTGAAGTAAAAGATCACATAGGGGAGGGAATAACTCTGCTGGGCTGGGTCCATAGAATACGAGACCTTGGAAAGATAACCTTCATCATTCTGCGGGACAGGAGCGGAATGGTTCAACTGGTAACAGAGGAGAAACCGGATGTAACCGTAGAATCAGTAATCAAGGCAGAAGGGCAGGTCAAAAAAAATGACAAGGCCCCCGGTGGTGTCGAGGTACTCATTTCCCGGGTCGAAGTACTTTCCAGAGCTGCACATGACCTCCCTGTGCCGGTCAACCAGGACCCCAAGAATCTTGGCCTTGATGCAATACTGGACAACAGGATCATTTCTCTGCGAAATCCAAAGATACTTTCAATATTCAAATTACAGTCCAATATACTGAAATACTTTGCCCGGCACATGAGAAGTGAGGATTTCACCGAGATAAAGACATCTAAACTCATTGGTACGGGGACAGAAGGAGGCACAGGCCTCTTCCCCGTTCAATACTTCGATACAAAGGTTTATCTGGCACAGTCACCCCAGTTCTACAAACAGGCAATGGTTTCATCGGGTCTCGAGAGGGTCTTTGAAATCGGGGCAGCATACAGGGCAGAAAAGCATGATACGCCGAGACATTTGAACGAATATGTATCCCTGGATGTCGAGATGGCATTTATAGATACGGAACACGACCTTATGGATCTCGAGGTGAGAATACTAAAAACTATATTCAACGGTATCAGAAGGGACAACGAAGATGAGCTTTCCCAGTGGAAGGCAGAAGTTCCCAACGAGGAAGAACTGAACCGAATACCACGGATCACCCATGACGAGGCAAAAGAAATCATAGGGAAAAAAACGGGAAGCAGGGTATTCGAGATAAACCCGGAGGGAGAGAGGATCCTCTGTCAATGGGCATTGGAGGAACACGGAATAGAAGCTGTTTTCGTCTATGCCTTCCCCAGGAGAAAGAGGCCCTTCTACACATACCCGATTGAGAACCACAAGACCAGGTCCTTCGACCTCCTCTTTCGTGGCCTTGAAATAACCACGGGAGGAAGAAGGATAAATGAGTATGACATGCTACTGGAAAGCATAGAAAGATTTCACCTGAAAGCGGAGGACCTTTCCGACTATCTTCAGATATTCAAATACGGATGTCCGCCACACGGAGGTTTTGCAATAGGGCTGGAAAGACTTACTCAGAAGATACTGGGCCTTGCAAATGTAAAGGAAGCATCCCTCTTTCCGAGGGACAGAAAGAGAACGAGGCCATGAGATAGGGGAGAAGGTAAATATGAAAGGTTATCCATTCAAAGAAATTGAAAAGAAATGGCAGAAATTCTGGGAGGAAAACAAGACCTTCAAGGTGAATGAGGATAAATCGGTACCGAGAGACAAGCGGCAGTACATACTGGACATGTTTCCATATCCTTCATCTGCCGGACTTCATGTAGGTCATCCCGAAGGATACACGGCAACGGATATCTATTCCCGGTACCTCAGGATGCAGGGCTACCATGTATTACACCCCATGGGTTTTGATTCTTTCGGACTTCCTGCGGAAAATTATGCAATAAAAACAGGTACTCACCCCAAGATCTCCACCGAAAAGAATATCGAGCGATTCGAAAAACAGATAAAGGCCCTGGGTTTCTCTTACGACTGGGACAGAAAGATTTCCACACACGAACCGGAGTACTACAAGTGGACTCAGTGGATATTTCTTAAGATGTGGGAAAAGGGACTTGCTTACGAAGCTGAAGTACCTATCAACTGGTGTCCCTCGTGTAAGACAGGACTGGCAAACGAAGAGGTGAAGGACGGTAAATGCGAACGTTGCCACACACAGGTGGTAAGGAAGGATGTACGCCAATGGATACTAAGGATAACGGCATATGCCGAGAGGCTCCTCTCCGACCTGGACAAACTCGATTGGCCGGAATCTATTAAACTGATGCAGAGAAACTGGATAGGAAGGAGTGAAGGGGCAAATGTCAAATTTCCCCTGGCCGATGGTGACGGGTATATAGAGGTATTCACGACACGTCCCGATACCCTGTTCGGCGCAACATACATGGTCCTGGCACCGGAACACCCCCTCGTTTCAAGTGTAACCACCGAGGAACACAGAAGGGAGGTGGAAGAGTACCGTTATCAGGCGAAGTTAAAATCCGACCTTGAAAGAACAGACCTTGCAAAGGAAAAGACCGGTGTTTTTACCGGAGGTTATGCCATAAACCCGGTAAACGGTGAGAGAATTCCCATTTGGATTTCGGATTACATACTTATTTCCTACGGTACCGGTGCAATAATGGCTGTACCTGCACACGACGAGAGGGACTTCGAATTTGCAAAGAAATTCAATCTGCCAATCATTCAGGTGGTATCCGAAGACGGGAGTCTCTACGAGTTGAAAGAGGCTTTTACCGGAGACGGCATCGCCGTAAACTCGGGGGATTTCAATGGCCTCAAGACACCGGAGTTCAAGAAAAGGATAGTGAAGTGGCTACAGGAAAAAGGCATGGGAGAATTTGCGGTAAATTACAAACTCAGGGATTGGATATTCTCCCGCCAGAGGTACTGGGGTGAACCGATACCGATTGTACACTGTGAAAAATGTGGCAATGTCCCCGTACCATACGAGGAGCTTCCGCTGGAGCTTCCCGAGGTAAAGAGCTACAAACCGACTGGAACGGGAGAATCTCCACTGGCAGCTATTACCGACTGGGTAAATACCAAATGCCCTAAATGCGGCGCTCCTGCAAAGAGGGAAACCAACACGATGCCTCAGTGGGCAGGCTCCTGCTGGTACTACCTTCGGTACCTCGATCCACACAACGACAGGGCATTTGCCGACAGGGAGAAAATCGAATACTGGATGCCCGTTGACCTCTACGTGGGAGGTGCCGAGCATGCGGTACTCCACCTGCTCTATGCAAGATTCTGGCACAAGTTTCTCTACGACATAGGCTACGTAAACACCGATGAGCCCTTCATGCGCCTCATCAACCAGGGAATGATCCTTGGCGAGGGCGGCGTAAAGATGTCCAAGTCTCTCGGAAACGTGATAAATCCCGACGATGTGATAGAGAGCTACGGTGCCGATGCCATGAGGATGTACGAGATGTTCATGGGCCCCTTGAAGGTATCAAAACCATGGTCCACCAGGGGAATCGCGGGCGTAAAGCGCTTTCTCGACAGGCTCTGGAAGGTTTCGGAGAAGGAAATGACCGATGAAGAGCCGCCCGAAAGGCTTACCAAGCTGCTTCACAAGACGATAAAGAAGGTGACCAAGGATACCTCCAGGCTGGAGTTCAACACTGCCATAGCACAGATGATGATATTCATAGGAGAGCTGCACAGAGAGGAGAAACTCTACAGAAAACTCTGGAATCCCTTTGTACTCATCCTCTCGCCCTATGCACCGCATCTTGCAGAGGAACTCTGGGAGAAACTTGGGAAAAAGCCCTCCATCGCGTACGAAAAATGGCCATCCTGGAAGGAAGAGTTGACAGTAGACGAGACAGTCACCGTTGTTTTTCAGATAAACGGGAAGATAAGGGCCAGGGAAGAACTTCCTGCAGATATATCCAAGGAGGAACTCCAAGCCAAGGCTCTGGAAAACCAGAGAATAAAGAGTCTGCTCGACGGAAAAGAAATTGTTAAAATCATCACCGTACCGGGAAAGCTGGTCAACATAGTTGTCAAATCCTGATTCCATCTACAGGGAAAGACGTGAAAGGGTTTACTCGTATCTTGAATCCGGGGGGATAGAGTATGCCATCCTCAGTGACAATGAGAAAAGCAGGAACAAATCGACGACGTACCTCACCGGTCATCCCTCTGACTGCGTGCTGATTCTCTCATCCGCCCATGAAGCTACACTCATACCATGGGATATAAATCTTGCAACGAAGCATGCCAGTGCAGATCAGATACTGCCACTGGGTAACTTCGAGAGGAACCTCAAGAGAATCGTTGAGGAACTGATCCTTCCCTCGGGCAAAATTACCGTGGAACTATCCTCCCTCCTATCCTTCCCTTTGGTTACGGAACTCAAGGAGAGTTATAGGGGCATTAACTTTGTCTGCAGGGAAGAAGGTATCGATAACTTTATAGGCAGGCTGAGGGAGAGCAAGGACAGTCATGAGAGAACACTTCTTAAAAAGGCATGCGAAATTACCAATGAAACCCTGGAAATCCTTTACAGATTTCTAAAGGAAGGATATGCAAAAAAATCCGGAACAACCGAGATCGATGTTGCCCTATTCATAGAAAGAACAGGAAGGAAGCTGGGAAGTGAAGGTACGGGCTTTGAAAGCCTCGTTGCCTCTTCGGCAAGGAGCCACGAGATACATCCTTATCCTGAATACTCGAATACCAACTTTTTTACGAGGGGCCTTGCAGTAATAGACTTCGGTTTCAAATACGGAGGCTACACATCCGATGTAACCCTGCCCATTGCCATAGGGCAGATCCAGGCCAAACAGAGGGATCTCCTTGACAGAGTAACCGGTGCCTACCGGTTGGCCCTGGAGAAGCTAAAGGAGAATCCTGCGATTGGTGAACTGGCAGCCTCCATAGACAGTTACTTCGAAGCATCCGGGCTCACCATGCCCCACTCCCTAGGGCACGGCATAGGGCTCGATGCCCATGAGCTCCCCTTGATCTCAACCAGCCGGAGGGGAAAATCAAATTCCGGCGAAGAATCGCCCAAGTTCAGAGAGGGAAGTGTGATAACGATAGAGCCCGGACTATACGACCCGGAACTGGGTGGAGCGAGACTTGAAAATGATTTTCTCATTACCTACGATTCCAAGGGGAGTGGCGAGGCGGCGAGTATCAATGTCGAAGAGCTGACTTTTTCAAAACCTCTCTTTCTCTAAGCTGAGATTTCCTTCCGAATCTATGAAGACCGAATAGAAAGAGGAAAGGCTGAGATTTGAAAGATAGTAGAATCCCTCAGAAAGTTCCCAGGTGAAGCTGTCCCCGTCCTCTACAGAGAAAACAGGCGACGAGGGAAGGTTGAAAAACCAGTCCCCTCTTCCCGGAATAAACTCTTCTGAAAAGAGTGCCCTCTCCCTTATGTAGGTCACCCTGAATTTCCCGGAAAGCAGTTTCGATGCAAGATAGTCCGTATCGAGAAACCACGGTTCCGTAAGAGAGAGATCTTCTATCTCCCGGGATAATCTCTCCACATTGATACTTTCCACGGGAAAGGACTGTTTGGCAAGTCTCAAGAGCATCTCCGCAAGGGGCCCGAGATCCCAGCTTAGGAACAGCTTCACCCCGCTACGGCCCTGCTCCGAGTAGCGGTGAACTGAAGAGGCATCGGAAGATGCGGGAAATACCGCCCCGGCCGGCTTTAATGTTATATTCACACCTTCCATTACCGGAGTTGCCAGAACGGGTGTATTGACTCGCTTCGACATTCTGAATAGGTAACCGCTTGAATGACCCCAGTAGTCAATCTCGGTAAACACCCTCTCTGTTCCTGACGAATCAGCGAGGTATGATTCTATTTCCATCCTAATTGGCAGCTTTGAACTTTCCACGTATCCCGGCATCGAAGGAAATACCAGCTCCACCTCCATATTCTCAGAAAAGTTTTCTGAGAGAAAATCACACGCTGTAAGCACTGGGACAAGAAAAATAAATAAGAAAAGCCTCATACACCGTATAAAGCATTAAAGTTTCACGACGATTCTGTTGATATCAGCATATCATCGGAAAATCATCGGTTCTTGAGTTGTGCCCAATATATCCTTCTGATTCTATTCAGAATCTCTATATAGGTCTCGCTCCTGTAATCCGGGTAGGTCCATTCAAGGGGTCTGAAGCTCTTTCTTTCGAACATAAGGGTTATCTCACCGTATATACCCTTTTCAAGGGGAATTCGGTGTGAGCTCTCCTTCGTACTGGCAAGAACGAAACGGCTGAGTGCCATGGAACCGGGGTCCAGATTTACCCTTCTCTTTCCCTCGAGTGAGAAGTACAGTTCAATCTCGTTGGTCTTCAACTTGATCGATGCAAGAGTCGATGGATCCTTCAATTCCTCAAAGCTGATGAAGTAACGAAAGAGTTCATTTCCCATTTCTCTTGCATAGTAGTTTGTAAAAGTGAAGGGTATCTTTCTACTTGAAAAGTCTATCTTGCCAAAGATTTCCTCAAGTCTCTCTGTGACCATTTGCAACTCGATTCCCGGCCCGAGAAGAATACCGATAATAAGTTTCTCGGGAGTAAATTCCTTAATCCTTCCCATCTTCAATCACCCCTGCTTTTCAATCGATTATTTCATTTGATAACAAGACCGCTTTTCTCTATAATTAGTAGAGTATATGTCCAACGAGAATGATTTCAATGCCATACTGGAAGAAAGGCTCGGTAACTATCTCACATACCTGAATAAGAAGGTTTTACCAAGGCTCAGGGAGTCCTTCAGCTATTTTCAGAGTATTTTCGAGAATGTATACAACTACCTTATCAGAAAGGCAGTAATAAAGGAGGACCCCTACAAGTACGATCAAAAGACCACCGAAATCTCCATTCCGCCCAACGAGCCCTTTACAGAGTCCGAAAAGCAAACGGAAATGAGTCACAGGCTTGCAAGTTACCATTCCCAGCTCGAATTGATAAACAATTTCTACCAGTTCGATATCGATTTTCTGAACCCTGCCAGAATAAAAAAGATTGCTGCCCTTCTCAAGTATATAAACTGGGCAAGTTCGGATTCTTCCGGCGGTAACAGTACCACATCCGTTCTCTTTGCCCTCCTCGATACAATCAAGCAGGGCAGTGACAAGATGGCTTCTGACATAGTCACGGATTCGAGGCAGAGGCTCGCAAAGCTCTCAAGAGAAATTATGAAAGATCTAAAGATTTTGAATACCTACCATCGGGAGAGATACAAGCTCGAAGTTAGAAAAACCCTTATCGGAGACCTGAAAAAAGAACTCTCGGGATTGAATAGAACTTTCAGCCACGATAGCGAAGAAATCACAGTAAGAACAAAGAAACTCTTCGTGCAGAAGATGAAGGGAACACCTTACTACCCCGAACTGATAAACGAGGTACTTGCAGAAGAGTTTTCACCGGATGCCGACTCCCTGAAGGAAAAGCTCTTAGAAAGGCTAAAGATAGAAGAGGAAAGCAAGGCACAGAAAAAGAGGGAAGTGCCCCTTAAGAATAAACTCTTCGAAGCCCTCCACTCTCTCGCATCCGCAGAAAAAAATCTTCTCTCCGCACTGAACAAGTTGCAGTTCAATTCACAACTTCTGGACAATCGAAAATTGACATTGGGTGAAAAGTTCAAAAGATGGCTCATAAGGAGTGTCTACGGGGAGAGAGATTCCAAGATCTACGAAATTGAATACATAAACAGCACAACTGGAATTTCAAAAACAGAGAAGCTGGATTTCAATTCCTTTGTTAAAGACATAAACAAGATGATAGTGCTCTTTTCCAAGATTCTGTCAAAAAATAATGTCGTATATCAAAAATTGAACAATGCCTCAGAGGACTCACTTCTTGATTTTTTAACAAAGCGGATAGGTGAAATGGAAATAATGCACCGCAGAATGGAGGCGCTCAACACCTACTTCCTAAGTGAACTCAAACGAAACGAGAGGGAAAAGGCCAAGGGAATAAAGATCGAGCTGAGTGGAATCAAGAACAGTATCGTAAAGGCAAACAAGAAACGCTACGAATACGTTTCAACTCGCGAGGAGCGAGAACAACTAAAGAGACTTGGCATTAAAGATGTAGACTGATTCTATACCCTGTAAAAACCAAGGATTCTGAAGTAATCGGTGGATTTTTTTATCTCCTCCATTGCTTCATCAAAGATTTCCCTTTCCGAGGGGACATCGATATCGATATAGAACATGTACTCCCATGGTTTCCCGGGAAAGGGCCGTGATTCCAGCTTTTTCATATTCAGCTGCCTGTCCGCCAAAGCCTTCAGAGTAAGGTAGAGGGCACCCGGTTTGTCCATCGTCGATATCACGAAGGAGGCCTTGTTCGGTGAAACGACCTTGAATCTCCCCTCCAGTGCTATTACGGCAAACCTCGTATAGTTCTGTGAGATGTTCTCTATTCCTTCCTTAATTACCTTCATGCCATACACCCCGGCAGCCTCCGAACTTGCTATGGCGGCATTTTCCCTCTTCCCCTCTCTGGCTATGAAGGCTACAGAACCGGCAGTATCGTAGAAAGGAACCTGTTCCCATTCAGGATGTGCGGAGAGGAAACCCTCACACTGTGCCAGGCCCTGTGGGTGTGAATAGACCCTCTTTATATCGGTTATGTCTGCACCGGGAAGTCCTATGAGGCTATGAATTATCCTTATTGTTTTCTCTCCCACGATCTTTATATCGGGATACTGTAGTAACAGATCATAGTTTCTGTGAATGGAACCTGCCAGGGAGTTTTCCAAGGGTATCACGCCGTAATCGACACTGCCATCCAGTACCGCATCAAAAACCCTCCTGAAAGATTGAAAGGCAATGGCCTCCACCTCATTCTGGAAGTAGGAATGTATTGCCCTCTCGCTGTAGGCACCCTTTTCACCCTGAAAGGCAACCTTCAGTAACCCTCCCTCGATGGGTTTGCCCTCTTCCCTCTTTTTAAGGGTATAGGTCTCGGTCGTGTACTCGGGGAGCCTGTAAACTTCCTTTTTCAATACCGGGGCAAGTGCCTCGATGTCACGCATCAACTTTTCGAATTGTTCGGGATAGAGAGATTGAGGACCATCGGAAAAAGCTTTTTCCGGGTTGGGATGTACCTCTACCATTATCCCGTCTGCACCCGCAGAGACCGCCGCCAGAGCCATGGGTGGCACCTTCGCCCTTATACCGGTTCCATGGCTCGGGTCCACTATAATGGGCAGATGACTTAGTTTCTTTACAACGGGAATCGCAGAGAGGTCCAGTGTGTTTCTCGTATAGGTCTCGAAGGTCCTGATTCCTCTCTCACAGAGGATAACCGAATCGGTACCATTTGCAAGGAGGTATTCGGCCGACATCAAAAGATCCTGAATGGTTGCCGCAAGGCCACGCTTAAGAAGAACGGGTTTTCCAATCTCTCCCACTCTCTTCAAGAGCTCGAAGTTTTGCATGTTCCTTGCACCGATCTGTATTATGTCCACATACTCTTTGAAAACACCAATATGGTCTGTCGATATGATTTCCGTAACTACGGGCATCCCTGTGATTTCGGAAGCTTCCTTTAAATACTCGATTCCCTTCAGTCCGAGTCCCTGAAAGGAGTATGGGGATGTTCTTGGCTTAAATGCACCGCCCCTAAGGATTACCGCTCCGGATTCCTTTACCAGCCTTGCAGTTTGTATAATCTGCTCCCTCGATTCAACGGAGCAGGGCCCCGCCATGACAACTATGCGCTGACCACCTATCTTTACAGGGCCGACATTGACCACGGTATCATCCTTTTTAAACTCTCTCGACGCAAGTTTATAGGGCTTGGTTATCGGTATTACACGCAAAACACCCGGTAGAATTTCCACTTCCCTGATATCGATTGGCTTTATCCCTACTGCACCAAAGATAGTCTCCTCTTCACCGACGATTTCCTTTACCTTGAAACCCTTGGATTGGAGAAATTCCTTCAGATTCTTCTTGTCCGATTCCTTTATTCCATGTTCGAGAACGATAACCATATGAGGAAACTAATATGCAGGTATGATAATGTCAAGATTCCGCGGTAATTCGTGAGTTCTACTAAGAGTCCCCGTCTGCAGGGGTTGAAAGAACAAGTGAGCCCTCACCTAATACCTCTTTTCTGAATCGAGAATCGAGATAGTCCTTGTATTCTTCCACTTTGGCAACGTATTTGAGTGTACTCAAAGGAGTTCCGGTTTTCACGCCTACAGTACCTGCATTGTACATTGCCAGGGCTACAATTTCATTTTCTCCCCTGTCCAGACAAAAGCGAAGGTGCGCCGTTCCGTACCTTGCATTTGTTTCCGGATCAAAGAAATCCTTCTCCTTCAAGAACCTGAAGCTCTTGGAATTCAACTGGAAAAGCCCCCTGTCCACGGAACCCCTGTTGAAATTCACCGCCTTTGTGTTGTAACGGCTTTCTACCCAGGCAAGTGCAAAGCTAAGCGGCAGGGGAATATCCCTCAAATCGGAGTATTTGAGTATTGCTTCAGCCACCCTCTCTGAACCGGTAACTTCACTGTAAAAATCTACCACCAATCTCCTCGTATCATCTCTCCTGTAGAGGTACAGACCAGGGTCCACATCATCGGGAATGACAAGCTGATAGAACTTCCTCGGGGCAGAATCGAATGCAGAACTACTCTCATCCCTGCCTTGTTTTAAACCGCAGGTCGTGAAAATAATGGGAAGAATCGCTATGAGTACCAGTTTATCGATGTGTCTCATTTTTTTATCTCTTGCAAGAGAAATTAGATAATAACAGTCAGGAAAAAAGTCAAGTTATTTCTTTCTGGACAGGGTTACCCTGTTTCTGCCGTTTTCCTTGGATTCGTACAGGGCCTTGTCAGCCTCGCCTATCATCTGAGAGACAGAGTGAATCCTTTCTGGATCATACTCGGCAACGCCCAATGAAACGGTAACATGAAGGGGTTTGCCATTACCGGGAAAGGGATGTGCAGCTATGGTCTTTCTTATCCTCTCTGCAACCACGGCACCACCGTCGATATCAACTTCCGGGAGGATTACGGCAAATTCCTCCCCGCCATATCTTGCTGCAAAATCTATCTGTCTTATCGATTTAAGTAGCAGTTTGGCTATCTCTTTTATAATAATATCGCCCTGAAGATGTCCATAAGTATCGTTGAAATTCTTGAAATGGTCTATATCAAACATTATGAGAACAAAGGTTTTCCCATACCGTCTCGACCTGGCTATTTCATCATCCAGAGTCTTTTCAAAAAAGTGGTGTGAGTAGAGTTTGGTCATCCTGTCTGTAGTTGCCTGATGATAGAGGTTTGCATTCTCCAATGCAATAGCGGCAAACCTTACAATCCTCGATATATACTGCATCTCGAGAAGAGTGTACTCCTTTCTGTTGCCCTTTACGGGAAGAAGCAATATACCGGTTATTCCCTTATCCGTTTTCAACGGAACAAGGTAATCTATGTTCAGCCTTTCGATCTCCTTTGAAACCCTGCTGTCCGGAAAGTTCTCCTTGAAATCCTTGAACCTTATCTCGTTGAACTCCACTCTCTCGAAGTACGATATCAATGAAGATGAGGATATATCCAGTGAAATATCCTTCTGTTTGAAACCTTCATAATGAACGAGCCTCGTATCATTTTCTTCGTCTTCAACGGGAAAAACAAAGGTCAAACTTGCAGTTTGAAATTTTGCCACTATACTCCAGACGACATTCTTAAGAATATTCGTTACGTCGAGATCTGCCGTTATCTGTATGGCAATCTCTATTATCTCTTTTAGATCCTGATTCTCCTGGGAAAGAGAAATATTGTTGAGCTCATATGTGGTATCACTCATACTTTTGGGCATTATACCAATCAATCATACGATTGCCAAGAAGAAGATAAAGCTTTTCACCTGTCTTGATTTTATACATCAATAAAACTATACTCTTACGATATGAAAAAACTTATACAGCAATACGCAAAAGACCTTACATCGGGAAGACTAGCCTCCGGATATGAGCATTCATACAGGGTATATCATCTGGCAAGAAAGATAGGTGAGCAAGTCGAGTACGATGATGAGATACTTCACGCAGCATGTTTTCTTCATGATATAGAGATGGCTGTAGGACATCCCAAGAGCTCCGCGGAAAAGGCAAGAGTTATTCTCGTAGAAACGGGTTTCCCTTCGGCAAAAATTAATGAAGTCTACCTTGCAATTCTCAATCACATGCCCGACTGTTGTGAGGAACCGTCAAATACAGAGGGAAAACTCCTTCACGATGCAAATTTCATCGACAGCCTTGGTGCAATTGGGTTCTCGAGGTTATCCATAGGGGCATTTCTCTGGCATCACATGAAGACAATGGGTGAAGTACTTGATAACCTGAAGAAATGGTTATCCTATACGGATAAATTCTACTTCGAGAGCAGCAAGAAACTTGCAGATAGTAAGATAGCTTTCTTCAAAGAAGCGGTTTCCCAGTTTGAAAAAGAATTGAAACTCTGACAATCGTCGGATAAATACTTCCGGAGATAATCAAATGGAAAAATATACGAGAGATTTTGTTTCAGAGGGTCATCTAATAGATTCTGGAATTCTAACGAGGATTCTCAATCTGATCGTCGAAGAGGGGGCAGAATACGACATCCTGGATTTTCGGATGGGAAAAACCAATCTGGAAACCTCCCACCTCGAGCTTACCGTTAAATGTGAAAGCGGTGAAAAACTCGAATCACTGACAGCTCAGCTTGTCAACCTGGGGTGTTTTGAAAAGACCTTTAAAGAGGCGATAATAAAGCGTTCACCGGCGGATTCATGTGTTCCAGACGATTTCTACTCCACAACCAACCACAGGACCCTCGTCTACTACGATGGGAAATGGCACGAGGTGAAAAACCAGAGAATGGACGGGGTTATCGTGATAGAGAAAGAGGGCCCCGTATGTAAGAAGCTCAGAGAAGTAAAGAAGGATGACAGAATCGTTTGTACATCACAATCGGTAAGATTGATCCCCCCCTTTCGTGACAGGGAGAGCGGTGAATTCGGCTTTATGATGAATGACGTCTCTTCGGAGAGAAGTGTCGAAGTTGCAGTCGACAAGATAGCGGAAGAATTCAGACGAGTAAAGCGAAATGGCGGTAAGATTGTTGCCGTGGCAGGACCTGTAGTTATACATACCGGCGGTGGTCCCGCGCTTGCGACCCTTATAAGGGAGGGCTATATCGATGGACTACTCTCTGGCAATGCACTTGCAGTACATGATATAGAATCCGTGCTCTTCGGTACCTCTCTGGGGGTAGACTTAAAAACCGGAAGGCCTACCTACGAGGGTCACAGGAACCACATGAGAGCAATAAACAGGGTTTACCACTACGGATCCATAGAAAGGACTATCCAGGCGGGAGTGATCAATTCAGGTGTCATGTATGAAACGATAAAGAGAGGTATACCATTCGCCCTCGCAGGTTCACTGCGGGACGACGGGCCGTTACCTGAAACTATCACCGACATAGTGGAAGCTCAGGAAAAGTACCAGGAAATAATTAAAGGAGTATCAATCGTTATAATGTTGTCCACAATGCTACACTCCATTGCGACGGGCAATATGCTTCCCTCATGGGTAAGAACGATATGCATAGATATAAACCCGGCAGTGGTAACAAAGCTAGCAGACAGGGGTTCTGCCCAGACAATTGGAATAGTCACCGATGTGGGGCTTTTTTTAAGATCGCTGGCAGAGAAATTGACAGGTATAGAAACGGAGAAAATATGATGGAATTGGAATCGATTGTGAAGGGGCTTCATCCCCTGGAAATAAAACTCCTCTTAAGTGCCGGTCCGGGTGAAGATATCACAAAGGAGAAACTGATAAGAGAGCTATCCTATAACGAGGGACAGTGTAATCAGGCCTTCAGCTGGCTTTCCTCCAAGGGCCTCATCGAAGAGAAAAGAAGAACGAAGAGGATCTCCTATGAGTTGACAGAACTGGGAAAGGAATATCAGGCAAAGGGCACTCCGGAAGAGAGGATATTAAAATTGATCGGGGAAGAAGGCCCAATGCGATTACCCGATATAGCCAACAAACTCGGCCTCGAAAACAGAGATGTTGGATCTGCCTATGGAAAACTCTCCCAGAAAGGCCTCCTCAAGATGGATCAGGAAAAGAAAGTGTGCTTAGCCGAATCCGGCAGAGGAAAACCCGTAGACCTTGAGCTTACAAGATCGCTCCTCGACAAACTGGCAGAAACGAAACAGTTGACTGATGAGGATTTGAACGATAAAGAGAAGGCTCTCGTTTCCACGATGAGCAGAAAACGCTCCTCGTCGAAGGGTGTCTTCAGGGTTATAGAACGAGAGGATGTTATCTATCAACTTACAGAGAAAGGATTGGCGGCAAAGAAAATACTTAAACGAGAGGGAATAACGGGTGAGGAGGTTGGGAGCCTGACACCCGAAATGCTAAAAGATGGCACATGGAAAGGCAAGAATTTTAGAAGGTACAATATCAAAATTCCTCCCTCCAGGGTACTTCTCGGAAGAAAGAATCCGTATGTGGCATTTCTGGAAAAACTGAAAAACAAACTAACTTCGCTCGGCTTCGAAGAATTCGACGGACCCCTGGTAGAAACTGAGTTCTGGAACTGTGATGCGCTGTATATGCCCCAGTTTCACTCGGCAAGGGACATTCACGATGTCTACTATGTAAAGGAACCAACACACGCAAAAGAAATTGAACAACCTTACCTCGACCAGGTCGCTGCAACACATGAGAATGGATGGAAAACGGGGAGCAAAGGATGGGAATACTCTTTTGACAGGGATTTTACCAGAAGATTGATACTGAGAAGTCACGGTACGGTGCTATCCGCAAAGACCCTCACACATGCAAAGATTCCGGGAAAGTACTTCGGTGTGGTGAGGTGTTTCAGGTACGACAAGGTCGATGCAACCCACCTTGCCGACTTCTACCAGACAGAAGGGATAGTACTGGGTGAAGAGGTCAACCTAAGGACTCTACTCGGACTTTTGAAGATGTTTGCAGAAGAAGTTGCAATGGCAACAGAGGTTAAATACGTACCCGGCTACTTCCCCTTCACCGAACCCTCGGTGGAAGTGCATATAAAACATCCCGTTCTGGGGTGGTTCGAGCTGGGTGGCTCGGGTATCTTTAGGCCGGAGGTTACCGAACCTCTTGGGATAAAGGTTCCAGTTCTAGCCTGGGGGCTTGGCATAGACAGAATGGCCCTTATGTCTCTCGGCCTTGAGGATTTAAGGGAACTGTTTTCCAAAGACATAGAAGAGGTGCGCTTGAGAAGGGAAAGATCCAACCTGTAAGGACCTGATGATTGATGCAAGGAGAAAGATAAATGCCAAAGATTGAAATAGAAGAGAAGCTGTTTTCACATTTTCTAGGCAAATCACTCGAAATAGATGAACTTGAAAGCATAGCCGTTGCTGCAAAGGCAGAGATAGACGACTACAGTGAAGAAGAGGGTGTAATAAAGATTGAACTGAATGATACGAACAGGCCGGACCTCTGGTCTACAGCAGGCCTCGCTCGGCAACTATCAATCTATATGACCGGGAAGAAGTATAGCTATGGTTTCCTCTCTACCGCGAGAGAGAGAAAGGAACATGGCGAGAGAAGAGTAATCGTAGATACGTCAGTAAATAGTATAAGACCCTACATTGCAGCCTTCCAGGCCGACGGGAAGGGAATCGACGATGCTCTGCTGCGTGACCTCATTCAATCACAGGAGAAACTCTGCTGGAACTTCGGGAGAAAGAGGAGCTCCATTGCAATGGGGGTGTACAGGGCTGATCTCATAAAATACCCCGTTCATTACAAAGCGGTGGATCCGGTAGAGACGAGGTTCATTCCTCTCGGCGAGGAGAGTAAGATGAATCTTAAGGAGATACTGGAAAAGCATCCCAAGGGAATCGAGTTTGGCTGGATCGTCAGAAACTTCGATAGATACCCCTTCCTCACGGACGATGAGGGCAAGGTCTTGAGTTTTCCGCCTATCATTAACAGTGCAGAGCTTGGAGCGGTTAAGACGGGCGATTCTTCACTATTCATCGAAATGACAGGAACGGACCTAAACTCGCTGCTCCTTGCCGCATCCATAGCTGCCTGCGATCTTGCGGATGCCGGTTTCAGGATCAAACCCGTCATGGTTGAGTACCCCAACAAAACGCCCTACGGAGGAAATATCACGACCCCTTACTACTTCCAGAAAGAAACAAGGCTGGATATCAAATATGCGGAGAAATTACTAGGTATAGAGATCTCTGCTGAAGAGGCTGAGAAACTGGTAGAGAAAATGGGAAATACCGTCCGACGCGAAGGAAATTCAATCGTTGTCATACCTCCGCCTTACAGAAATGATTTCATGCACCCGGTGGATGCAATTGAAGAAATCGTCATAGCGAGGGGGATGGAAAGCTTCGACCCTGTGCTACCGGAGGATTTTACCGTCGGGCGACTCTCAAGGATCGAGAAACTTAACCGTAGTGTCAGAGATATAATGATCGGGATGGGCTACCAGGAGATGATTTACAACTACCTCGGTTCAAAAAAGGACTTCGTTGAAAAGATGAATCTTGGAGGGAATGATATAATCGAAATCGAAAATCCAATGACAGAAAATTTCGAAATCCTAAGAAACTCCATAATTCCAAATCTACTTGAATCCGAATCCATTTCCGGAAATGCCCTGTATCCCCACAGAATATTTGAGCTGGGTAAGGTTGCCGTAAAGGATGAGGGAAAAAACTATGGAACCAAGACGAAAAACTACCTCTCATTCCTCATATCGGACAGTGAAGCGGGATTCAATGAGGTAAACAATCATCTATCTGCAGTATTCTATTACCTCTCCAGGGAATACTCCCTGGAGGAGGGCGAACATCCCAGTTTCATACCGGGAAGAACAGCGGATGTGATTTTCAAAGGAAAAAAGATAGGGATAATCGGGGAGATACACCCTGCAGTTTTGGAGAACTGGGGCATCGAAATGCCATGTGCAGCCGGCGAGATAGACCTCGATTTCCTGATTGATTGATAAACCGGTAAATGGTATTGTTTTCAAACAACAGTTTGAACAATATTTAATGCTTTTTAATGACAGAGATTTTTTCCGGAGGTAAGTGATATGGAATTGAAAGTTGTAGACCTCAAATGGGAAGAAGGGTGTAACATAATCGTAGGACAGTCCCATTTTATAAAAACAGTAGAGGACATTTCAGAAATTGTGATAACCTCTGTCCCCGGTGTAGAGTTCGGTCTTGCATTCTGTGAGGCATCCGGTGTTTCCCTGGTAAGGACAGAGGGAAACAACGAAAAACTCGTGGAACAGGCTACAAAATGTGCACTCGATGTCGGAGCGGGACACAGCTTTTTTCTCATCCTTAAGAATGCCTTTCCTATAAACGTTCTAAACCAGATAAAGGCCTGCCAGGAAGTTGCTAGAATATACTGTGCAACAGCTAATCCTCTACAGATAGTAGTTGCAGAGACGGGGCAGGGAAGAGGCATAGTCGGTGTTATCGATGGAAATTCTCCCAAAGGCGTTGAAACCGAAAAAGACAAGGTGGAAAGGAAGGAACTGCTTAGAAAATTCGGTTACAAATTCTAAGAATGAATCGATGATTCGAGATACATATCAAATAACCTATTCTTCTTTCTTATCATTTTTTACCACGAATAAAAATTGATTTTTGTAATGTTTGAGCTTATTTTCTTATAGTTTGATGACTAAAAGAATAAGGAGCAGAGTATGAATTACAGAATAAGGTATAGAAAAAGATTCACTCCAATAACCCTTTTATTCGTTGCTTTCATCCTTTCAGCCGTTGTCTTTCTATCCGGCTGCAAGAGTAGATCAGGTTCAGAGGGAAAGGGAAACAGCACGGTAGCAACCACTGCCGAGAACTCCGCAAATGCTTCGGGGAATGAATCTGCCATCGGCACAATGGAGGCAATCAAAGGGCAAAAGAAATATGTCACTGTCGGCCCGGAAGATGCCATGAAACTCATTGAAGAGAATAAGGGGAAAAGTGATTTCGTTATTCTTGATGTAAGAACACCATCCGAATACAGCGAGGGCCATATTGCAAATTCAATGCTATTAAACTTCTACGAACCGGACTTTCAGGATAAACTTAACCAGTTGGACAAGAACAAACGATACCTCATCTACTGCAGGAGTGGCTCGAGAAGCGGGAGAACCTTGAAATTGATGGAGAAACTGAAATTCAGAGAAGTGTACAATTTGAGTGGTGGAATAATCAACTGGAAGAGTAAAAAGCTCCCACTGGAAAAGAAATAGATGTTGAAAGCCACAGATCTGAGAAACAAGCTCAAGAGGATAAATGGTAAAGGTTACAAGGCATACAAGGAAATTCGCGGTAACTATGATTTCGACGATTTTATCCTCTCCATAGATCATGTGCAGGGAGACCCCTTTGCTTCGCCCTCCAGAGTAAGAGTGACTGTAGCACAAACACGGGCAAAACTGCCGAAAGACTCTTTCTGTAATCGAAGCAGGGAGATTGCCCTTAGAGATTTTCTCACGAGAGAGTTTTTTCACCGGATAGGAAGAGTGAGTTCCGGTAAAAAAGGGTCGGGTAAAAGCGGACTCATATCGATAGATCGACCGGGACAGGAGATACTGGAGAGAACATCTGCATTCGTGGACGAGGAGAGGATAGAGGTTAGATTCTTTGTGGGTCTTCCCGCCTACGGAAGAAGAATCGCATCGGAGGAAGCCATAACGATGTTTTTCAGGGAAATACCTGAAATCGTTAGGAACTCGCTCTTTTACAGTAACCTCGATAGCAAAAAACTGTACAGGCATATCGAGACTGCAGAGGATGCAGACTTTTTAAGAAACTCCCTTATAAATCTCAAGCTCATTGCTTTCATTGGCGACGGTTCGATACTACCAAGGGCAAGCGGAATAGATCCAAAGCCACTTTCCACCGGCAGGGTTATTCCCTTCAAATCCCCAGAAACACTAAAGGTAAGCATAGGATTACCAAACAGGGGCTTAGTGGATGGT
Source organism: Spirochaetales bacterium (assembly GCA_027021365.1). Lineage (GTDB taxonomy): Bacteria > Spirochaetota > Spirochaetia > SZUA-6 > SZUA-6 > JALUUM01. Next base: position 38,413 of record JALUUM010000027.1, on the reverse strand, counting down.
ATGGGAATACCTGAAGGCGTAACACTGATTGTCGGCGGCGGTTACCACGGGAAATCAACACTCCTCAATGCCATCCAGCTCGGAATATACAACCATATACCCGGAGATGGCCGTGAATTAGTCGTTACAAGGGAAAATGCAATAAAGATAAGGGCAGAAGACGGAAGAAGAGTGGAGAAGGTGAACATCTCACCCTTTATCAATAACCTTCCATTCGGGAGAAACACCGATTCCTTTTCCACCGAGGATGCCAGTGGCAGTACTTCTCAGGCGGCCAATATCATTGAAGCAACAGAGGCCGGTTGCGATGCTATTCTGATGGACGAGGATACCTCCGCAACCAATTTCATGATACGTGATCACAGGATGCAGGAACTCATTTCAAAGGAAAACGAGCCCATAACACCGTTCATAGACAAGGTAGACTTACTCTACAAAGACTATGGCATTTCGACCATCCTTGTGATGGGCGGATCAGGTGATTATTTCGATGTCGCTGACAGGGTAATTGGAATGCATGAATACCTCCCAGAAGACCTTACGGAAAAGGCAAAAAGCATAGCTGGGAAGTACAGTAGTGAGAGAAAGAGGGAGGGTGGCAATAGTTTTGGAATGGTAACTGAAAGGGCACCGGTAAGTTCCAGCTTCAATCCCGGAAAGGGGAAACGCGAGGTGAAGATATCTGCCAAGTCCATCCACACGATTATGTTCGGTATGAATATTATCGATCTAAGTTCCCATGAACAGCTTGTAGATATAAGCCAGACCAGGGCAGTCGGCGATGCCATATATTATGCCACAAAATACATGGATGGCAAGAGAAGTATAAGAGAAGTGATTAACATGGTCACAAAAGAGATAAAAGAGAAGGGACTTGATATAATCAGTCCCTTGCCTGTCGGAAATTATGCCATTTTCCGAGGGATAGACCTTGCCTTTGCCATAAACAGGTTGAGAACACTCAAGGTTAGACAGGTATGATCTGCAGTTTCAACAACCCCTCATAAACAAACTGAACGGAAAGACCGGAAAGTATTATTCCCATCAGCCTCTGGATTATAGAAACACCGGTCTTTCTGAAAACCTTTAGAAAAAAACCGCTCATACTCATTGTTATGAAAGCTATGACCAGGGTGACCACGATGGAGGTGAAGAGAATCAACTCTGTTTCCATGTAGTGTGAGGTCTCGCTTACATATAGAAGTATCGTTGTTATCGTTCCCGGGCCTGCCAGTATCGGTATACCGAGGGGAAAGATGGATATATCCTCACCCTCTTCTTCTGTTTCAGACAATTTTGTCCTCTGTCTGTGTCCGAAGAGGAGATCGAGGGAAACAATAAAAAGCAGAATACCACCAGCTATATAGAAAGAGCCTGCTTTGATTCCAAGGAACCGAAGAATATATCTTCCGACAAGTATGAAGAGGGTCAGAACGAGTAGTGCGGTGAGTAGGGCACGAAAGATAATCCTTCTCTTTGACCTCCAGGGTAGTTCACCGGTAAGGGCTATAAAGGAGGGAATCAATCCGAGCGGATCTATAACGATAAAAATCGTAAAGAAAACCGTAAATATGTAACTGGCATCGTAATGCATCGATTACTCTCCGGAGCTTTCATTGAGAAACATGACAAAGGGAATTCCAACGAGAGACAGTATCAGTGTTACCCAGTAGGTGCTGTTAAGACCAATCTTGTCACCAAGGAATCCGACCATCAGTATCGTTATGGAGTTTATCACGAAATTGAAGGTCATGTAAAAACCATTTGCCGAAGCGGGGTACTCCTTTTCACTATCCTGGACAAGTGCCATGAGAACCGGCGGTACAGAAAAAACGGAGAGGCCTATCAACACGAGAAAGATTATCTTATACAGGCCTCCGGAAATCAGAAAGAAAAACATGAAGATCGGTGAGAGGGTAATGGATATGAGAAGCATCCTCTTTCTTCCTATCCTGTCAGAATAGAAACCCGAAAAGAGAGTTCCAAGGGCTCCGGCAAATTCAAGTACAGAAAGGGCAATACCTGAAAACCAGAGATTGCTTCCCCTGTAAGTGAGATATGTAGGAAGAAAAGCTGTAAGAGCTGATGCTATTACGGCCTTGCTGAAACTGACACCCGAAATAATCATGAAAAGTTTCTTGTGGCGTTTTATCAGGAGAGGAATCGTGGAAAATGCACCGGCAGCATCTCTGTTTCCATATTCACCCTTCCTCCCTGATATAGAACCCGGAGCACTCTTGAGTACGAAAAATAGGAGCATGGCAAAGATTAGGGCAAAAAAAGACAACCTATAGGTACCCTTCAATCCCCAGAGGGATATAGCACCGAGTATGACAATTGGACCTACACTCCGTGCAAATTCACCGCCCAGCATAAAGAAACTCATACCAGTACCAATTCTCTTTCCCGATGTATTCTTCATCAAAACAGGAGCCGGCACATGAAAAAATGCAGCGCTTAAACCCATCGTAAGGAGAAGAAGAACTAGAACAGGATAACTGGTGGCCATAGGTAGAAAGCTCATTGTAACTGCAGTAATTACCGGACTAATGACAATGAAGTAGAGAAGGGGCAACCTGTCGGCAAAAATACCTATAAATGGATTCAGAAGAGAGGGAGCCCTCTGAAAGACAGATAGCATGGCTGCCAGTGTTAAGGATATACCAAGATTCTTTATTATAAGGGGTAACACCGGAGAGAGGAAGGAACTGTATGTATCATGGAGAAAATGGGCAAAGGCGAGAGAAAGTACGTAGCCTATTCTGAATCTATTGTCATTCTTGTCTCGTGCATCATCCATAGGAACCTTTATAAACAGATCAGGCAATATATACAAGTGTATATACAAGTGTATATACAAGTGTATTTACAAGTCTATTTACCAGTAGGAGCTCTTTATCTTTCGAAATTGTAAGTATGCAAATTGCAAAACTTTTTCATCCCGACGATAGACAGTCTAAAAAATATCAGAGAGATTATCCTTACAATCAGGAATTAATAAGAGTCACCTTTAACTGGAGTTCCAAGCTCATCCATTATTTTCCCTACAGGTACGGAGATATACCTTTCGAGCGGCTCGTTTCTCAAGAAGGTACCAGAAAGATTCACATGATCCATCTCTTCCATTGGCCTTCCATTCAACAAGAATCTGATACCATCAAACCAAGATCCTTTGTATTGCTTTTGAAGAAATGTTGCAATTAGGAAGGCTTGATTTGCAGCTCCCCCCGCCGAACCCTGAAAAATATCGTACCAGCTGCCACTTCCCTCCCGTTTGCCGATATCAATCAGGTTGAGCAATAGAATATCACCAGCTGGGTCATTTTCTATACCAGCTCTTTCTATCCGCTTTCTAGAAAATCCCTTATTAACATCAACGAGCAATGCTTTCAGAGCCAACTCTCTGTTGATGTCAATCGGTATCTTTATTGTGGAGACCGGAATGAGCCTTTCCAAAAGGGGATCTGCCTTGTACACCAACAGCGTTTCACTATACGAGAGCATTCCATTGCCAGAGGCCCTACCATTTACCGAATCGGAATAACCTTCGGAGGGTGTTCTTACATGTTCTGCCCTTTGTCCTGTCTCCCCGTTGTTTTCCTTGTTTTCAGTCGATGGTAAAGGAAGTGACAAATCGGCATCATTATTCTTTTCCGTTTTTTTAACCTCATCTCCTAATGCTGCCATTTGCGCTATGGTATTCCCCTCTTTGGGCTCCTTTCTACAATTCGTAATCGAAACTACAAGTAATATACAAACAATCGTCAGTAAGAAAGTGTACTTTTTCCCGTAACCTGGAGGCAATCTATCTCTTTTAACAATCAATTGATTCTACCAATAACCAATAAATATCCTTTCAGTCTCTCGGTTCCTTCCTGCCCATGTGAATTAAACTTTACCCACTCCTTTAGAAACAATTGAGAAAAATGCTCTCTACCTTCCAGTCAGTCGGAAGGTTCGAGACAACAACTATATATCCACTTTATATATTTACCTTTCCTCGAATTCCAATGATTTCTTGTTTTCCAGACCCAGTTTCTCCAGCTTTGGCTCAATTACCAGTCTGCAATATCCGGCAAAGGGATGCTTGTCATAATAGTTCTGATGATACTCCTCTGCTGGGTAAAATGCCTTCAATGGTTTTATTTCCGTGACTATGGGAGAATTGAATCTTCCCGAATGACTCATCCGAAGAAGAGATTCTTCCGCTTCTCTCTTCTGTTCACTGTCGTGATAGAGAATGATTGAACGATACTGACTTCCCAGGTCGGCTCCCTGCCTGTTAGGTGTGGTCGGATCATGTGAATGCCAGAAAACATCGAGTAATTCAGGGTATGTTATTTTATCTCTGTCATAAATGATTTTTATCACCTCTGCATGTCCTGTCTTACCGCTTGAAACTTCTTCATAGCCCGGATCAACAGTTATGCCCCCGGCATAACCAGATGTAACAGATATTACACCATCTATTCTTTCAAATACAGCCTCCATACACCAGAAACATCCTCCCCCGAGAACCGCATAATCAATGTTCTTACCTTTCGGTACTCCTTTATTACTGCTTTCAGTTCTGCTTGCAGAAATCATCGAATCTCTCCTTTCAGCTTTCCCTCCCGCGAATAGGGTGACAACCATGTTCAATGCAAGAGTTAGGAATACGAAGTAAAACACTCTCTCACCATTCATAATAATATTGTAATAAATTTGTAAGAAATTATAAATATTACAAAATTATAAATTAGTTAAATACTAATCAATCTATTTTGAATCTTTTAACTTCGTTTTCAAGCAACCGGACATTCTCGGCATTTTTGGATCCGAGTTCTGTAAAGTTCCGTGTAGCCTGGACTATTTCCTCCATCCCTATACCAATTTCTTCTATTCCCGCAAGGTTTTCATCGGATATATTAGAAACCTTCTCAGCTGTTCTTTCCATTATTTCGACCTTTTCACTCATGGAAGTTGATGATTCACGCACCTCTTCCGTTATATTACTGAGGTCCCCAAGAGCCCTCGTTATTTGATCTCCAGCGGCTGATAGTTCTTCCATACCGTGTTTCAACTCCTGCATTGCATCCGTTATGTCGGAGATTCCTCCAAACATCTCTGTCATTACCTCACCGGTCTCTTCACTAACACTGGAACTCTCATCAATCATGCTTATTATCTTTTCCAATGTTTCAGAAATATCCGTTACATTCTCTCCTGTGGTTTCTGCAAGTTTTTTGATCTCATCTGCAACCACTGCAAACCCCTTTCCCGCATCACCTGCATGTGCTGCCTCTATTGCTGCATTCATGGCAAGAAGATTGGTCTTGTCGGCTACTTCTTTTATTACAGAAATCAATTCCCGAATCACACCGGCATTCCTGTAAACTTCACCTATCGAATCGATACTTTTCGTTATCTTCTCCTGACCATTCCTGGCGAGTTCTCCAAGAGAATCTGCCATTCTCTTCTTATCTACTGTGACACTCGTCATGTTCTTGATTGACGCTATCATCTCTTCTATCGCAACAGAGGATTGCGAAATCAACTCGGATTGCTTCTGCACAACATCATTCAAAACCTCAATCAAGGATTTCTCATCCCTCGCTGCCTGAAGAGATTTTTTTATCTCTCCATTCAGATACTCGGTCTTTTCCCTTATCGACCTCACCGTTGCAGATATTTCTTCCACCGCAGCCGAGGTTTCTTCAGAACTGGAGGCGAGGTCCAGGCCAAGCTTACGGGTATTAATCGTGACATCCCTTATCTTTTCAATGATTCCTCTTAATTTTCCTGTAAAATTGTTGAAATACTCCGCAAGCTCACCGATTTCATCATCCGACTTTACAGGGATACTTATCGTTAAATCCCCTTCACCTTCGGATATATCCTTTAAAACAGAGACGGTCTGTCCGATAGTCGAAGTTATGGTCTTTGAGAGGACATAGAGGAGAAGTATGATAATCAGTATAAATATGCCTATGATGCCTATCACCAACTCGAATGTAGTATAGATTGACCTTACTGATTCATCGATTACAGCTTTCTCCTTATCACCTATTCTCTTGAAGATTCCATAAAAATCTTCCCTTATCTTTTTTCCCAGTGAATTGATCTTTTGCAGATTTTCAACATACTCTTCTCCCAGTTCCTTGATCTTTTTATTGAGCTTGAAAGCACTCTTTGGAAGTTGTTCAAATGGAGTATTCTCCAGCTTCTTCGAATCACTCTCCGCCTGCTTTATAGATTTGTCCAGAAGATTGAAAAAGTCACCACTGTTGCTTATATTTTCCTTCAGGCGTTGAAAGAGTATCTTGATCTGAAAAGTGTTGTTGTTATTCTGATTCGCCCCGGCTATAACAGCCCTTTCCAAAAGTGAAACCTCACTTACAGTTGCCCCCGCTGCAAGCTTTGCCGATACATCGTTTAGATACTTGTTGGACTGTTCTATGGAAAGATCGGTCAATTGAACTATCTCATTCTCTATGGAATCATTCTTTTTGAAGAGTGTATCGATTTCCTCCATCATGTCAGATATTTCACTGACCTTTTTCTTTATATCTTCACCAAGCATTGGCAGAATATCGATAATTAACAAACGAATTTTTCTGAAGGGTATCTTTCTTTCAAGATAATCTCTCATTCCCGATGAAAGGTTCCTTACCTTTTCCGAGGAGGAAACACTCTCGTTAATCACGCTCTTTATCGCTTTTGTCTTCTGATACGAATAATAACCCATTATTCCCACGCCTATCAGTAAAATAAAGAGAAGAATAACCGGCATCAGCAATTTGATACTGATTCTTACCCTTTTAAATATCTGCATAAAACGGTCCTTCCTTTCTCTGGATTTGTATCTGGTATCTTGCCTGTCTTTCCAAGTATATATATCGACATTTGTTTTTCAAATGAATTTGATTCTTCATTTTCTTAATAATGTAAGCATAATAATCAACCTGATATTCAACAACCGACAGCCCGAATCTTCAATGAGAAATCATCGCATAATCCTTAATTTCCCACCTCATACTTTTTATTGAATCTTTAAATTGAAAAGGATTGACATAATTTTCTAAACTTGTTAGATTTGCATCTCAAATTTTCAAGGTGTAAACAGAGGATTAGGCAGCAAGTTATTACTGTCAAAGTCCGACCGGGTGATGGGGTTCACCCTTGAAACCGCCTTCAGGCTGATAACTCCTCTACAACATGAATTAACATACTCGTTCATGGATTACTGAATTACCACCTAGGTGGATAACAATACCATCAGGACATTTAGAATCCTATACGGTAAAGAACGAGAAGGAGGAAACATAATGGCAGTTAGTCTCGCAGAACTTGTCATAATATGTCTGCTTGTGGATTGGATATTCAAAAAGATAAAAATACCAGGCTTAGTGGGTATGCTTCTAATAGGTATCCTTTTCGGCCCATATGCCCTGGGTATATTGAGCAAGGATCTCTTAAATGTATCCTACGACCTCAGATTGATTGCACTCATAGTGATACTTCTGCGAGCGGGTTTCGAGTTGAGTAAAGAAACACTCCAAAGAGTCGGAATGAGGGCCCTTCTTCTCTCCTTTGTTCCTGCCACTTTCGAAATAGTTACAATTACCTTTCTTGGCCCGCATTTTCTAAAAATCTCATATCTGGAATCCGCAATTCTTGGAGCAATTCTCGGAGCCGTTTCCCCGGCGGTAGTAGTACCCCTGATGATTGGATTTATAGAGAAAAAAATGGGTGCCAAAAAGGGGATACCCACCCTTCTACTTGCAGCATCATCGATAGATGATGTATTTGTCATTGTTATCTACAGTGTACTGATAGGTATTTATACAGGAAACAAAATCAATATACTCTGGGAACTTTCAAGCATTCCTCTTTCGATTGCCATTGGTATAGTAGTGGGCCTAATAACCGGGTGGATTCTCTACAAACTTTTCGAGCGATACAACCCGAGAGCAACCAAGAGAGTATTGATAGTTCTCGGTGTTGCCATACTTCTTGTCAGGGCAGAACACATGCTCGAAGGTATAGTACCTTTTGCCTCTCTAATCGCCGTCATGACAATAGGTTTTATAATTCTCGAAAAGAGAGAACATTATGCCCATGAACTTTCGTCGAAACTCGGTAAAATCTGGATATTCTCTGAAATTCTGCTTTTTACACTGGTAGGGGCTCAGGTAAATACAGGTGTGGCAATGAAAACAGGATTGAACGGGATAGTATTGATCATGTTGGGTCTGGTGGGCCGAAGTATCGGTACTTATCTCTGTCTACTGGGAAATGAATACAGCCTCAAGGAAAAGATATTCATCGTTATCTCCTACCTTCCCAAGGCAACGGTTCAGGCTGCAATAGGTGCAGCACCACTTGCAGCCATGAAACTGGCAGGTATGAATACGCAGCCTGGTGAAATAATACTAACCATTGCCGTATTGAGTATCCTGCTTACGGCACCTTTCGGAGCATGGGCCATTTCGTACACAGGATCGAAGGTCTTAAAAGTTTCACCTGAAGAAGAAACTGAACAACTTCGAGCTGTCATTGAAAGTGAGGCGGAGACCACGGTTTAGTAATAGTTGTCTTTTTTTCAACTCGAAAATATTTCCAGAATCCTGTTAAGGTCATCCAGGGAAAAATAGGATATCTCTATCTTGCCCCTGTTTTCATTTCCCCTGATAACGACCTTTGTTCCAAGTCTTTCAATGAGATTCTTTTCTACTTCCAGTATATCAGCACTCTTTTGGGGAACCCTTTTCTCTTTCCTCTCTATATCTTCGGAAGGCCTGCCTTTGCCCATCTTCATTTCAGAGGCTATCTTTTCTGCACTGCGAACAGAAAGTTCCTCTCTTATAATCTTCCTAAAGAGTGCAAGTTGCTCATGCTCCTTATCCAACATCAAGATTGCCCTTGCATGGCCCGGACTGATTTCCCTGCCGTTCAGAGCGTTTCTTACTATTTCAGGTAACTTCAACAAGCGTAAGCTATTGGCAATTGTAGATCTTTTCTTACCCACCTTTTCAGCTATTTCCTCCTGGCTCAATTTTGAAATATCAATGAGCCGCTTAAAGGCATATGCCTCCTCGATAGGCGAAAGATCTTCTCTCTGTATATTTTCAATCAAAGCAATTTCTATTTTTTCCTCTTCACTGAACCTTTTTACAATGACCGGAATCTTTTTTAAACCCGCTATTTTTGCCGCCCTGAAACGGCGTTCACCAGCAACAATAATGTATGTTCCTCCATCGGAAGCTTCTACAAGAATGGGCTGTAATATGCCCTTTTGTCGTATAGAATCTGCAAGTTCCTTAAGGCTTTCTTCCGAAAAGTCTTTTCTTGGCTGATACGGATTAGGTTTAAGAGTTTCAATAGGAATTTCACTCACAGAAGAAATATCACCTTGCTCGCCAGTCACTCTTATAAGTGCCTCGAGCCCCCTGCCAAGTGATTTTTTACTCATTTTCTGCCACCTACAAAAAAATTAAACTTTTATGCTGCACTCTCTTTGCCAGAGGTTACGGACCAATCAACCAATCATATCCACAGTTATAATCAGATATTGCAGTGTTACTCTCCTCTGCCGATATATTCACCTGGTCATTATAATAGAATTCACTCAATTTATCAAAGCACCTCAACAAGCACTACGGACTTTATCAAAACACGATAATAATCATTATAATCTCAATACAAATGACATAAAAATCACTAAAGTCCGGATTTTAGGATTTCTTCTGCAAGCTTCTTGTAACTCTTTGCTCCTATGCAATCCGGGCTATAGAGATTGATAGGTTTTCCAAAAGAGGGTGCCTCGCTAAGTCTGACATTTCTCGGAATTATAGTCCTGAAAACCCTGTTCTTAAAATATTTTACTACTTCCTGAACGACTTCATGTGCCAATCGCGTTCTCGTATCATACATTGTAAACAGAATGCCACCAATGGTAAGCTCTCTGTTCAATCCTGTTCTGACTCTTTCAATCGTATCGAGAAGCAAGCTCAATCCTTCCAATGCAAAGTATTCACATTGAAGTGGAATTATGACAGAATCGGCGGCAACAAGCCCGTTTATTGTGAGGAGACCGAGAGAAGGTGGACAATCGATAAATATAAAATCGAATTTTTCATCCAGTGGTGAAATTGTCCTTTTCAAATATGTTTCCCTCTCAGGAAGCTCAACGAGCTCAATAGTGGCGCCCGAAAGATCTATTCCGGATGGGATCAAGCTAAAATTATGAACTTCTGTCTTCAGTACAGCTTCCTCTACAGAAACCTTTCCTGTAACTGCATCATAAATCGTAGGATTTTTTCCGGTATGGCCCAGATTACTTGTTGAATTACCCTGCGGATCGAAATCTACCAGCAATACCTTTTTCCCGGCTTCAGCCAGATAGGCCCCAAGGTTGACGGCAGAAGTCGTCTTTCCTACTCCCCCTTTTTGGTTTGCAAATACGATTTTTTTTGCCATCTATAAGATTCTCCAAACGAGACCAAAGTGCTGAAAGATGTTTCACGTGAAACATCTTTCAGAATACATTTTCAGAATACCGGTATGTTTCACGTGAAACATCCGGATGATATCAACTGTCCTTTGCTGCCCTTGCAATTCCAACAACGACATCCGGCTTTTCTATATTCACCATTTTGACTCCCATTGCACTCTTTCCCTGGCTCGGTATCTGTCTGGTCCTTATCTTTATAGCTATTCCCTGAGAAGTTATGCAAACAATATCATCCTTCCTGTTTACAGAAAGCACTCCGACAATTTCACCTGTCTTTTCTGAAACCTTGTAACAGATCTGACCCCTTGTTGCTCTTCCGTGAGGAGAGAGGTATTTATAGTCCAGTCTTTTTCCGTATCCCTTCTCCGTTATCAATAGAAGCTCTTCATTGTTTACTACCTTGACCACACCTACAAGTTCATCTCCCGGTATGAGTTTTATCCCCTGAACTCCCCTTGTCACTCTTCCCATGACACGAACAACAGACTCGTCAAACCTTAAGGCATAGCCCTTTCTTGTTACAAGTATCACTTCGTCATTTCCGCTTGTCAGCCTGGCACTCACAAGCCTGTCATTGTCAAGCTTGATTGCCCTTATCCCTCTCGCCCTGGCATTGACAAAGTCGGATGATTTAACCCTTTTGACTATCCCACGGTTAGTGGCCATAAACAGATAGTTCTTATCAGAGAATTCGTGCAATGACTCTACAGCAGTTATCTCTTCATCACCTGAAATTGAAAGGAGAGTTTTTATGCTCTGTCCCCTGGATGCTCTGGAACCCTCAGGAATTTCATACACCTTTAACCAGTACGCGAGACCTTCATTTGTTATGAAAAGAATATAATCATGAGTAGAGGCTATAAAAATATTTTCAATGAAATCATCCGTTCTCAGATTTACAGCAGTGCTTCCTTTTCCGCCTCTGTTCTGTCTTCTATATGCAGAGACTGCTATTCTCTTTATCAGATTGTTGTGTGAAATCAAGATAACCATATCCTCCTTGGCAATCAAATCCTCTATATTTATTTCCTCGACTTCTTCCTCCATTATTTCCGTTCTTCTCTCGTCACCGTATTTCTTTCCTAGTTCTTCTGTTTCTTCCTTTACTACGCCAAGAATCATTTTTTCACTCGAAAGCAATTTCTTTAGGTACTTTATCCTTGCAAGTACCTCTGCCAATTCTTCAATAATCTTTTTCGTTTCAAGGCTAGTCAGTTTCTGGAGCCGCATATCGAGTATTGCCTGAGCCTGCTTTTCAGAAAGTTTGAACCTCTTCATCAAATTCTTCCGCGCAGTCTCGATATTTCTCGATTTCTTTATAATTGCCACGACCTCATCAATATTTTCCAATGCAATTTTAAGGCCTTCCAGAATGTGTGCTCGCTCTTCAGCTTTCTTTAATTCAAACTTCGAGCGCCTAATGATTACTTCTTTTCTGAAATCAATAAATTTTGTTATGAAATCTTTCAGATTCAACAATTTTGGAATTCCATCGACAAGGGCAAGGCTATTTACGGCAAAATTCACCTGTAGCTGGGTATGAGTGAAAAGCTTGTTGAGTATGAGCTTTGGAGTTGTTCCTCTCTTAAGCTCTATCACGATTCTCATACCATGCCGGTCTGATTCATCACGAAGATCTGATATTCCCTCTATCTGTTTGTTTCTCACAAGATCAGCTATCTTTATAATAAGATTTGCCTTATTCACCTGATAGGGAAGTTCTTTGACAATTATAACATCCTTTCCTGACTTTCCGGTTTCAAGGCTCACCCTGGCCCTTACTACTATTTTTCCTCTCCCCGTCGAATAGGCATCTTTAATTCCTGTTTTTCCAAATATTATTCCACCTGTAGGAAAATCAGGACCTTTCAGATATTTCATCAATCCATCGAGGGTTATTTTGGGATTATCTATAGTTGCTGTTATTGCATTGCATACCTCTTTTATATTGTGCGGTGGTATGTTTGTTGCCATACCAACTGCAATGCCGCTTGCCCCATTTATCAACAGTGTCGGGATTGCACTGGGCAAGACTACCGGCTCTTTCATTGAGTCATCATAATTTGGAATAAAATCAACGGTTTCCTTGTTGATATCTCTTAAAATCTCTCCTGCAATCTTTGAAAGTCTTGCCTCTGTATATCTCATTGCTGCCGGAGAATCCCCGTCTATGGAACCAAAATTTCCCTGACCGTCAATAAGAGGGTATCTCAATGAAAAATCCTGAGCCATCCTCACCAGGGCATCGTAAACCGACTGATCACCATGCGGATGAAATTTACCTAAAACCTCACCAACAATTCTTGCAGTTTTCTTGTAAGGCCGGTCATGCCTCAGACCGGATTCATTCATTGCATACAGAATTCTTCTATGTACAGGTTTAAGCCCATCCCTCACATCCGGTAGAGCCCTGCTTACAATTACAGACATTGCATAGTTTAAGTAGGCTTCTTTTACCTCATCCTCTATGGCAATGGGGATCGTTTTACCTCTATTATCTGGCACCTTGTTCTCCTAATTCTTTTATCCTTATTTTGCCTAATTTTTATCTGGCAAGACTATTATTCATTTACAATTTCCAATATCAGTTCAAACATCGAGATTCGTAACTGCAAGGGCATTCTCTTCTATGAATCTTCTCCTTGGCTCGACTTTCTCTCCCATCAATGTCGTAAAGATTTCTTCCGCTTCAACTGCATCCTCGAGTTGTACCCTCATGATATTTCTCTTCTCAGGGTTCATCGTAGTTTCCCACAGTTGTTCCGGGTTCATCTCTCCCAACCCCTTGTAGCGCTGTATCGAAACATTATTTGAATGGCCCAATGCTTTCAATCGCTTTTCCTTTTCCTCTTCATCGTAAACATAGTAGATCTTTTTACCCGTAGTAATCTTGTAAAGAGGAGGCATCGCTATATACACGTAACCTTTTTCTACCATCTCGCGCATGTACCGATAGAAAAAGGTGAGCAATAATGTTCTGATATGGGAACCATCCACGTCGGCATCTGCCATTATTATAACTTTGTGGTATCTCAATTTTGTCACATCAAAATTATTTCCGATGCCCGCCCCGATAGATGAAATTATGGGTTGAAGCTTGTCATTTGCCAAAACCTTGTCTATTCTGGTTTTTTCAACATTTAACATTTTACCCCATAGTGGAAGTATTGCCTGAAATTGCCTGTCTCTCCCCTGCTTTGCACTACCACCGGCAGAATCTCCTTCCACAATATACAACTCACATTTGGAAGGATCTGTCTCTGAACAATCTGCAAGCTTTCCCGGAAGACCTGTGCTTTCAAGTATGGTCTTTCTTCTTGTCAACTCTCTTGCTCTTCTTGCTGCCTGCCTGGCCTTTGCAGCCAATATCGATTTTTCCAGGATTTTCTTTACAACATCAGGATTCTCTTCAAAATACGCCGTCAACCGGTCGTTAACAATAGACTCAACAATACCTTTTACCTCACTGTTACCAAGTTTCGACTTGGTCTGACCTTCGAATTGAGGTTCCGGTATTTTAACTGATATCACGGCTGTCAAACCTTCTCTTACATCATCACCACTAAGGTTTTCTTCCAGTTTTTTTGCCAGATTCATTCGTTTAACGAAATCATTTAGTGTGCGGGTAAGAGCAGATTTGAAACCTATGAGATGTGTTCCACCCTCTCTCGTATTTATGTTGTTTGCATATGTGAAGATCGTCTCATTATAGCTGTCATTGTACTGAAGGGCTACTTCAACTGTTATATCATCCTTCTCAGCTTCGAAGTATATAGGTTCTCTTTGTATGGTATTCTTGTTCTTATTGAGATATTCGATAAACGATTTTATACCGCCCTCAAACCTGAATACATGGGATTTTTTCTTGGGTGGTCTCTCATCGGAAACTGATATCTTTATTCCTTTGTTGAGAAAGGCAAGTTCTCTCAACCTGTTAGAAAGCACATCAAAACTGAAGTGACAATTCTTGAAGATTTTTGGATCCGGTTTGAAACGTGTAATTGTGCCCCTTGCCTTTGTCTCTCCTACAACCTTCACAGCCTCCTTTGGAATGCCCCGCCTGTACTTTTGATAGTATATCTTTCCATCCCTGTGCACAAAGACTTCACACCATTCTGAAAGAGCATTTACTACCGAAACTCCTACACCATGGAGTCCTCCTGAAACTTTATAACTCTTCTTGTCAAATTTTCCTCCCGCATTCAGCTTTGTCATGACAATTTCTAGTGCACTTACCTTTTCAACGGGGTGTGTATCTACAGGTATTCCTCTTCCGTTATCAACTACCGTTATTACATTATCCTTTCCAATGTTCACTGATACTGCTGTACAATGACCCGCCAATGCTTCATCGATGCTGTTATCGACAACTTCAAAAACCAGATGATGCAACCCCTCCGGACCGGTTGATCCTATATACATACTGGGTCTTTTTCGAACATGCTCCAATCCCTTTAATATCTGAATGTGTTTTGCGTCGTAGTTTTCTGACATCTGTTTTTCCCGTATTTAAGTTAAAAATGGATAGTTAATCTTATAAAAAAAACCTTAAAAAGTAAAGTAAACCACCTTTTTACTTGCACCAATAGGCGAGATATTGTAAAATATAACATAAATGTTGCCTGTGGATAACTTGTGGAGAAATAGTATAGAAATTTTTTGGAATACTAAACAAATATATAACAATCATTTTGATATTATCAGAATAGAAATAATTAAGACATAGTCTATAACTATTTATATATTAAGAAGTTATAGAAAGTATATAAAATAATACAACTTTTGCTTGGTTTCAATAATTTCTTATGGTACAATGCATTAAGATTTTTGAATAAGTAATTGTGGATGTTTTGTGGATAAGTTTATATCACACAATAAGTAGAGTTTGGAATGAAAAAAAACGAGTGGGACTACAAGATATTCTGGGATGAAACCCTGAAACAGATGCAATCCGAGATAACTGAACAAGAATACCTGATGTGGTTCAGGAACATGTACTATAACAGATCCGAAGAATCTAGAATTCTTCTCACAGTGCCTTCTTCGTTTTACAGGGATCAGATAAAACAGAGATATCTCGATAGATTAGAAAATATAATATTAGAATTATCCGGCCAAAAAATTTCTATCGACTTCGTTATAGAGAACAAAAAAAACATTAAGAAAAAAACAAACAAAAGTGACAAATTAAAGACAGAAAAAAAGTTAAAAAAACCACGACATCTTCAATTAAACCCCGAATATACTTTTAAGCGTTTTGTAATCGGTGAAAACAACTCATTCGCAGCAAACGCCGCTTATGCTATTGCAAAGAATCCTGGCAGAGGATACAATCCTTACCTTATTTATGGCGGTGTAGGTCTGGGAAAAACTCATCTTCTTCAGGCAATTGGAAATTCGGCCTATGAAGAATTCGACAAGATAAAAATTGTATATGTAACAGCTGAAACCTTTGCAAATGAATTCATTCTCTCCATACAGAACAAAACAGGCCATATCTTTAAAAATAAATTCAGGTCGGTTGACATTCTTCTCATAGATGACATTCATTTCCTTCAGGGAAAAGAAGGAACACAGGAGGAACTCTTTCATACATTCAATGCACTGTACGATTCGAACAAGCAGATGGTCTTTACAAGTGACAGACCTGTATCAGAATTGAAATCTTTGTCGGATAGATTGAGAAGTAGATTTGAAAGGGGGCTTAACGTAGATCTACAACCCCCGAATTATGAGACACGTGTTGCAATTTTGAATAAAAAAATAGAAGAGAAAAATGTAAATATTCCTGACAGTGTGGTAGAATTGATATGCAAAAATATAAAGAACAACGTCAGGGACCTTGAAAAAGCCCTCACAAAACTCATAGCCTATGCAGAACTCGTAAATAAGAATATAACACTTGAAATTGCTCAAAGACAGCTAAAGGACTTTTTTGCAGAACCAAACCAGAAAAATATCACAATAGATACAATACAAAAGGTGGTTGCAGAGTACTTTGGCCTATCATTCAATGACCTGCGAGGGAAACGGAGAAACAAGTCTATAGCCTATCCAAGACAGATAGCAATGTACATAGCAAGGGAAATTACTGAATTTTCAACCACAGAAGTTGGAATTGAATTCGGGGGAAGAGACCATACCACAGTAATGCATGCATGTCAGAGAATAGAAGACAGACTGAAAACAGATCCTACCATGGAACCATTGATAAACCACCTTATAAGATCGATAAAAGAGTATAAAAACCAGTGATAGGATTGTTGATAAACTGTTAAATATAATTTTGATATGGATTTTTTGTTAATAAGATAATAAAATGTGGATAATCAGGCAGTTTTATTAAAGGATTAATTTATTCCAATGGAAAAAGATATAATAGTTATCAACATATTAACAGTGCTTATTATTACTACTATTAACTATTTATTAATTAATAATAGAGGAGAGGTATATGAAATTTTCATGTGAGAAAGAAGTTCTTTTAAAGGAGATCCTTACTGCTCAGGAAATAATTTCTTCGAGAAATGCTCTTTCTATACTATCAAATGTATATCTCGAAGCTGATAATGATAAACTGAAAATTAAGGCTACCGACCTTAAAGTTAGCTTTGAAGTAGAAATTCCGGTAGATGTTCAGATATCCGGCAGAACAACCATATTCTGTGATAAATTTCTTGGTATCCTTAGATCGCTTCCCGAAGGTGAGATTGTTTTCGAATTGTCAGAAGAAAATGTATTCTTTATAAGACCTGTATTCAAAAAAATAGATTTTCAGCTTCGTACAATGTCGCCTGACAAATACCCTGAGATACAAAAGGTTTCAGAAGATAGATTTTTCAAATTACCCCAGAAAGATTTTATCGATATGATTTCAAAGACAATCTTCGCCGTTTCGACCGATGAAACAAGGTACTTCATGACGGGTCCCTATCTCGAGCGGGTCGACAAAAGTCTCGTTATGGTGGCTACCGATGGGAGGAGATTGTCATTGGCGAAGAAGGAATTACCGGGAGAGATTGAAGGCCTTAAGGGTGTGATAATACCGACAAAGATTTTGAACATTGTAAAGAAATTATCTTCAGGTGAAGGTGAGCTTGAAATAGCAATAACAGAAAAAAGTATATTTATACGATTGGGAGAATTAAATTTTTCATCCAGTCTTATTGAAGGACAATTTCCTAACTACCAGAGAGTCATTCCAAAGGATAATAAGTATATGATTGTGATTAAGAAATCTGTATTGGAAGACGCATTGAAAAGGGTATCTGTACTTGCCGAACAAAAGTCTAGGAAGGTGTTGTTCTTCCTTAAGGAGAATAGTCTGATAGTTGCTTCAGAGGAAAATGAAGTTGGCCAGGCAAAGGAAGAGCTTGAATGTGAATATTCCGGACCGGAAACGGTTCTTGCCGTAAACTACATTTATGTGCTGGAACCATTAAGAGAGATGGGCAGTGAAGATATCAGTATAGAATTTACAGAAGAGACAAAGGCTATAACGTTGAAACCAATACCTGAGGAGGATTACCTTCATATAGTCATGCCCATGCAGGTAACTTGAGGCTCTTACTATTAAATGTTTCTTGAAAGACTTACAACCTTCAACTTTAGGAATCTATCCAATAAAAATGAAGTAGAATTTCATGCAAAGAACATCTTTTTCATTGGAAAGAATGGGCAGGGCAAGACCAACCTTATAGAGGCAATTTACATTTTAACAAAAGCCTCTTCATTTAGAACCCGTCTAAACGATGACATGATAAAACATAATGAGAATGAAGCTATTGTTTCCGGTGTTTTCCGTGATAGAGAAGGTTTGACGAGAAAAGTTGGAATCCTCATTGGGAGAAAAAGGAAGGCAATAAAATTGGATTCTAAAAACCTCACAGACAGGGCTGTTCTCTTTGATCAGTTTCCCTCTGTTGTTTTTTCCCATGAAGACATGGAAATAGTAAAAGGGACAATGGATATAAGAAGAAAATTTTTTGACCAAACGATAAGTCTCTGTGATAATCTATTTCTTTCCACATTGAGAAGGTATTTCAGAATTTTAAAGAACAGGAATATTGCATTGAAAAATGTTCAGAATGAACTGCTGGATGTCTTTGATAATCAATTGATAGCTGAAGGAATTGAAGTACAGAAGAAGAGAAGAGATTTTTTAAAAGACTTCAATGTTATCTTCAGCGAACTTGTGAGTGGTGTTTCAAGTGATCTCGAAGGAATAGTTGTCGAGTACAGGCCATCCTGGAAGAATATAGAAAATAGGGAGAAGCTAAAAAGAGAAATGAAGTTGAAAAGAGATAGGGAAATACAGCTTGGTTTTACCGTTACGGGACCTCACAAGGATAGATTTGTCCTGAAATTGAATGGTATGGATTTTTCAAGCTTTTCTTCCACAGGTCAGGCAAGACTCTCATCTCTTTCTATGAAGGCAACTCAGGCGAGAATGATATATGAAATAAAGAGGAAAAAGCCGATACTCTTATTGGATGATGTCCTTCTTGAAATGGATCAGGAGAGAAAAGTGAATTTCTTGAGGCTCCTGCCACCATACAGTCAGGCCTTTTTTACTTTTCTTCCCGATGAGAATTACTTATCATATAGTGAAGACAATACTCAATTTTTCAATGTAGAAAATGGATGTTTAGAGTGAATGGAAAAGGCTGGTGAAGTATTAAAGCGCTTTTTGGAAAAAAAGGGGATACAATTAAGTAACGAGTACAGCTCTTTGTTCGACGGATGGTCATCCCTTGTCGATGACTCAATGGCCAGACATTCCAGAGTTGTTGATATAGATGGTGATGTACTGGTTGTAGAGGTTGATCATCCGGGTTTTGCTCAATTGATAGGTTTAAAAAAGCAGTATTTAATTTCCAAACTAAATGAAAGGTACAAAAAGGTCGGTATAAAAGATATCAGAGTGGCTATAAAACGACTTCGAAAAGTATAGATTCAAATGACAGTTGACATTATTACCATGGAATCATTATACTATGCTACTCTTTAGTTTGAATGTAATTACCAAATATATAAGGAGATATTTGTTATGAAAAGGACTTATCAACCAAGCAGGACAAAGCGAAGAAGAAAACTCGGTTTCAGGGCAAGGATGAAAACAAAAGCAGGAAGGCTTATACTCAAAAGAAGAAGGTCGAAGGGGCGAAGCAAGCTTACCGTTGCAGATGAAAAGAAACCTTACTAAGAGTGAGAGATTACGTGGTTCAAAGAATTTTAACAGGGTTTTTAGAAATGCCAGGAAGGTTGATGTGAAGGGTCTGAAGATTCTTTATCTCGAAAATGGTTTGGAGATAAACAGAATAGCCATAATAGCAGGAAAGTCATTCGGTAAGGCGGTTAAGAGAAACAGGGTAAAGAGACATTTACGGGAAGCCTACAGGAATATGAAATACAAAATAAAAATGGGCTTCGATATCATTATTATACCCTATGATGACAATTATTCATACAGGGATAGATCACTCCAGCTTCAATTGGCTTTTGAAAGAGGTGATATGCTATCATGAAGTATGTCATTGTATTCATTATAAAGCTATATCAGAAGTTTATTTCACCGATGTTTCCACCAACATGTAGATTTTATCCCACGTGCTCGAATTATGCAAAAGAAGCTCTGATCAAACATGGTTTTTTCAAAGGTTCATGGCTTGCAGTCAAGAGAGTTTCGCGTTGTCATCCCTTCAATCCGGGCGGTTATGACCCTGTTCCTTAAAGAAAAAGATAAAATTAGATTTCAGGAGATAAGATGGATAAGAAAACACTGTTTGCTGTAGTGCTCTCAGTGGTAATAATTATTGGCAGCATGTTGATTCAGAATAAATTTTTCCCTGTCGAGGAACAGGCTGTCACTAAGACTACCAGTGCTACAGAAGAAGAAACGACCAATGCAGGGAAATCTGCACCCAAGGGGTCTGAACCTTCCGTTGCAGAGAAAACAGAAAATGTCGAGCCTAAAAATGGTGAAGCAACTACGGCGGAACAAACTATTGCTACGGGAAGGGTAGAGGAAAAAAAGGAAAATATAAAAGAGAGGGATATTAAGATTGACAACGACCTATTTGAAGTTGTCTTTTCAAACAGGGGTGGAGTCATAAAATCCTTCAGATTGAAGCAGTTCAGAAACTCCGATGGAACAGCAGTCAATATGGTTTATTCGGGAGATTCCAAACAGTACCTTTTTAATATACGTTTTGGAGACTTCAATTCTAACCCCACCACTGCTATTTTCAACTACAGGCAGAAATCTCAGTACAAATTCGAATTCTACAAGGAATTTATTTCTCCCTCAGGAGTTCCTTTCATTTTAAGGAAGGAGTATTACTTCCCACCACATGAGTACCTGATTCAACTCAAGATTTACATAGAGAACAGCATAAACGAGTATCCGGATCTGGATTTCAATGGAAATGCATATTCATTGGAGATCGGACCGCAGATAGGTCCGAAATTCCTTAAACTGGACAATAGAAATGACTACAGAAGATTCGTCTATTACTCGGGTGGAAAGAGGAGGAATGTAAAACTCAAAGATAATCTCTTCCTTCAGAGTGACAGGGTTACTTGGGCTGCAATTGACGGAAAGTATTTTACTATAATAGCTGTTCCAGATGCTACCCAGTACCGTATAGTTTATGATTCAAAATCTATTGAGGGGTTGAAAGACAGAGCCTCCATCTTCTTCATGCGGCCTATTATAAAGAGCTCCAAGAATGTTGATACCTTCAAGTTTTATGTTGGTCCCAAAAAAAGAGAGATACTGTCAAGATACAATTTCCCCGAGAAAAATACATACAAAATTGGGGATCTCCATTTTGAAGAGATAGTGCAATCTTCTATTTTGATTGGTTGGCTTGCAAACATACTTAAATTTTTTCTCGAATTGTTCTACAAGTTAATACCTAATTACGGAGTAGGTATTATACTGCTAACTCTTTTCATAAAAATTTTACTGTTTCCTCTTACACATAAGAGCTATGAGTCCACCAGCAAGATGCAGGCTCTTTCTCCGAAGATTGAAGAGCTCAAGGAAAAATATAAGGGTAAACCAGAAAAGCTCAACCAGGAAATGGCAGAACTGTACAAGAGGGAGGGTGTCAATCCGCTTGGCGGATGTTTGCCGATGCTTCTTCAATTGCCAATTTTCTTTGCCATATACAATTTGTTGAACAATCATTTTGAACTTCGCGGGGCCATGTTTATTCCGGGTTGGATTACCGACCTGTCAGCACCTGAGACGATATGGCATTTCTCTTCCTTTTCCATTCCGCTGGTAGGTTGGCATGATCTTCGTTTGCTTCCCTTTATAATGCTAATCTCGTCTTTTCTACAGTCAAAGGTAAGCCAGGCACCAAGTGCATCATCCTCTGGAAGCCAAATGGGTAACATGAAGATGATGACATATGCAATGCCGTTGATTTTCTTTTTCATACTATATGATATGCCCTCCGGTCTTGTCCTGTACTGGACCGTTCAGGGGCTGTTCACGGTAATCCAGCAGCTCTATATAAACAATATTATGAAGGCAAAGAGTGGAGGTGATTCTGGCGGTACTTCTGGTAAGTCGAAAAAACCGAAGAGAAGGAGGTAGTTTACCATATGATAAAAGAATTTGAAGGGAGAAATGAGGAAGAAGCGATAAAGAATGCTATCGAATTCTTGGGTTTGACAAAAAGTGATATAGATGTTGAGATCGTCGAAAAAGAGAAGGGCGGTTTCCTGTTTAAGGGCGGAAAAGTCAAAATACGAGTTCACTATGATGAAAATGATGAGGAATACAATGCTACCGGTGATCCGGAGAAAAGAATAATCTCATTTGTTTCGGGTTTGATAGATAGAATGGGGCTTGAAGTTGAGGTCAAGGTTCATGGGAGGAGAGAGAACAGGCTTGAATTGGACCTTGTTTCTCCCGATAGCGGTATAATAATAGGAAAACAGGGAAAGACCCTGGAAGCTATTCAACTCCTCACAAATATTGTCGTAGGCAGGGTTGCGAGTGACGATTACAAAGTTGTCATAGACAGTGAAGGTTACAAAAAGAGAAGGGAAAGAAATATTGAGCAGATTGCAAGAAGAGTGGCTTCGCAGGTGAGAAAATCAAAAGGCTCGAGACTGCTTGAACCTATGAACCCCTTCGAAAGAAGAATAGTTCATACAACATTAAGTAGCTACAAGGATATAGAGACTATAAGCGAAGGTGAAGGCCTCTATAAGCAAGTAAGAATAATGTATCGCGGCGATATCGATAGGTACTGAATCTCAAAAGGATATTTTCAATTTTTCTGTTGATTCCCTCTGGGTGATTTTCATGAACAGGCTTCTCGAATCTTTCTCGTAGAACCATCCGTCCCTATACCTGAAATACTGGGGATCTGGTTTCCATTTTATGCCATGGAGATAAATCTCTTTTACCGGAGGGATACCCTGGATAAGAATGAAGTAAGACTCTCTTACAGGGTATTCAAGCGAGAAATTGTAGTTGTTCTTGTTGAAGTCGAGATTTGTAATATCGACGGAACTCCATATCCATTCGCCTGGTTCCGTGTAAAGATAGAGGGGTGTTTCTTTTGGATAATAATTCTTCCTCCTGTTTTTAACAATGCTGACAAGCATTGGATAAATCTCTTCGGGAGCTATTCTTTTAATGAGATCCTTTCCGGCTGATTCTGATATCTTGGGGCTACTCCTAAAATAATCTTTAACCCTTACACTTTCCGGGAAGTAACCGTAGTGGTCTGCCAATTTTATTACGGAGACAACCATCTTTCGTCCTATCTCTTTAAGCTCCTCATTGGATATCGATTTATCTACAATTTTTCTGTACCTGGAATCAGAAAGGTTATGAAGGAGACAACCCGCATACAGAGAAATCCTGCTGTCAATCAGAATTTCTTTGCTTTCGATTTCACCGAGAAAAAGGTTGCCGCCTATGGGTATCAAGTTTGGGATGATCTTGTTAACAATGATGCTGTTGATCCTTTCATTGTAAGTTTTCCTGTAGCCCGTGTAGTTTATCAGGTCAGCATAGTATTTCAACAGCATCACCTCAACTTTGAGTGTTCCACTGTCTTTCAAGGAATCTGCAAATTTGGTAAGCTCCTCGATAAGTGAAAATGGTCCCCTGTCGAGAATAAGAGTTACCAGGTTTTCCTCAAGAAAGATGCTTTCATCTCCCTTCCTGATAGCTACTATTATTTTTTTTAATCTATCAGCATCTTCTGTCTGAACGTTCTTTAGAAATCTCTTCAGTCCTCCGAAATACGGGCTCGTGAGGAAGGGGAGCTTGCCTCTCTTATGCGTTCTGAGCTCTTTCCGTAGGGCTTCGAGAAACAGCGGGATCGTACTGATATTTTTACCCGAAGGTGATTTGCCCGGAGAGATAATCTGCGTAAGTGTCTCTGCAACAGCAGAGGCTATTATTCTTTCGTCAAATCTTACGCTTCCATCCGGCATCTTCCACCGGCCGGAGGATTCGATGAATCTGTCACCCCTCCATCCCATGTATGCTTTTTCAAGGTATCGCTCTACTTCTCTGCCAAGATCCGCCTCCGTTTCCTTTGGCATCATCCGAGAGTACCAGAGAAAAAAGGGAATAGTTTTCCCCTTGATTCTTACCACCCTAATGCCATTGTCCGGATTGTTCCCGCCTATGTGCCATATCATCTGATGACCCTCTGGCATGAAGTATGAACCTGCGGGAAGAAGAATTGCCACCTTTTCGTTTTCCCATGTATAACTGAGCAAGGGAACGTTTTCGGTAGCCTGGTAATTTTTTGTGCTGAGTGAAAAAGGGATAATTATCCGAAAATCCGAATCACCCTTTGGGGCTAGGTTTCTCTGGTTAATTACAAGTTGATTTTTGCCATCCTGGGAAGTCTTTGAATTTTCAAGGCTGAAAGCAATTTCTCCGTTATTTTCAAACATGATTTTAAGCGAGTTTTCTCCCATAGAGAATTCTTTAACCGAGAGCTCCCTTGCACTGTTCTTGGTTATTATCTGAAGCTTGTTTTTATTTGAAAAAAAGAAATCCACACCGTAGAGAGAGATTTTTAAGCTTTTAATTCTCTTCTTCCCCTTTAGTATGCTTGTTCTCTCACCGCTTATCCTTATACCGTGAAATTCGGTGTTGAAAAACCTTTCTCTGTTGAATTGAAGAAATACAAAGAGAATTATAAGGCCTGCATAGAGAGCAGGGATAAGATAGTATAATGGTGAAAGTTTTCTTTTCATAGTTATAATGCATTCTAACAGATTCCAACATGCTTGCTCAATCTTTCAAAGAGGTATATATTATTCAACCTGAATACCATTATTTTCAAGGAAGAATCGTTTTGAACAATGGAGATGAACAGGTTGCTCAGAGTGTAACTAAACTAGAAATAGGTGAGAGAGAAATAATTCTGGTCGGTACAGCTCATGTTTCCAGAGAGAGTGTCGAAGATGTTGAGAAAACAATTGAAGCGGAAAAGCCTGATAGAATATGCGTTGAAATAGATCAGTCGAGGTATAAGAACCTGGTAGAGGGAGCATCCTGGGAAAATCTTGATGTTATAAAGATCTTGAAAAAGCGCCAGGGTTTTCTTCTATTGTCAAATCTCGTGCTTTCCTCCTTCCAGAAGAGATTGGGCTTGGATATGGGGATCAAGCCGGGTGAAGAGATGCTAGCTGCAATAAGAAAGGCAGATGAGCTTGGAATACCGGTATCTCTCTGTGACAGGGAAATACAGATAACTCTGAGAAGGGCATGGGCAAAATCCGGCTTCTGGGCGAAGAACAAGTTGTTGGCAGCAATGCTTAGTGCTGCCTTTACAAGGGAAAAACTGGATCCTGAAGAAATCGAAAAACTGAAAGAAAAGAACATGCTACAGAATATGATGGAGGAGCTTGCCGGTTATCTTCCGTCTGTGAAGGAAGTACTGATAGATGAACGGGACCGGTATCTGGCAACAAAGATATTTACCTCTGAAGGTAAAAAGGTTGTTGCAGTAATAGGTGCGGGTCATATGAACGGGGTGATTGAAAATATCAAGAAACTTGAGGAAGGCACTTTGAAAGAGGATGACTTAAGTGAGCTTGAAGAAATTCCTCAAAAAAGAATTCTTTCTAAAATTCTTCCCTGGGTAATTCCTGCACTGATCCTGGCAATTTTTGTTATCGGATTTTTCAGGCATGGTATGAGTGTAAGCCTGGAGATGCTCTGGAGATGGTTTTTAATAAATGGCACCCTTTCTGCCATCGGTTCGATTGTTGCCCTTGCTCACCCCGTAACGATAATTGTAGCTTTTGCAGCAGCTCCCATTACCTCGATGAATCCTACCATAGGAGTGGGAATCGTAACGGGAATAGTAGAGGCCCTTTTAAGGCCACCGAGGGTTGTCGATTTTGAGAGCTTGAATGAGGATATAGTCCATTTAAAGGGATTTTTCAGGAACAGGTTCACTCATATTTTTATCGTATTCTTTCTATCCAGCCTGGGAAGTGCAGTTGGAACGTTTATTGCCTTTCCATTCCTTGCAACACTACTGAAATAAATTATTTACGGAGGGATGTTTTGGAAATTCCAAGAAAAATCGTAAATGAAGTGAAACCTTTCAGGGCAATTCACTACAATCCTGATTTTGTCGGAGACATAGGCAAGTGCCTGTCAGAACCCTACGATGTTATATCCGATGAGGACCTGGAAGAGTATTATCGCCAGTGCAGTTTCAATGTCGTAAGACTGATATTGAACAAGGAACTTCCCGGGGATGATGAGAATAACAATCGGTACACTAGATCTCGTGATACCTTCCGGCGATGGCTTGAGAAGGGGGTTTTGACTGAGATAGATAAACCGGTATATTGGGTCTATGAGCAGAAATATAAACTACCTCATGGTGAGGAAAAGATGGTAAGAGGTTTCATTGGAAGGGTGAAACTTAGAAATTATGATGAGGGGAGAATACTACCCCATGAAAAGATTTTGAAAAAACCATTGGAAGACAGAATTAAGCTAATATCCACTGCGAGGATGCAGTTTGAATATATCTGGGGCATGTATCAGGACCCGGCTTTTAGAATCGACGAAATACTAAAGGGATATGAAGACGAGAAGCCCTTTGTAGACTTTTTCGAGAAAAAAACGGGTGTCAACCACAAACTATGGGTGATGGAAGACGGTGATGAGTTGAGCGAAATAAATAGTTTCTTCGATGACAAGAAGATATATATTGCCGACGGGCATCACAGGTACCAGGCAACCCTCCAGGTGAGGGATATGATGAGGAAACTGTATCCCAATGCAGGCCCTGATGCCCCTTGGGAATATATAATCATGTTTCTTGTAAATACGGAATCGGGCGGTATAACTGTTCTTCCCACTCACAGGTTACTTCATGATATAGAGGTAAAGGATGTAAAGAAGCTGGCCAGTTGTATAGACAGGTACTTCCATGTCAAGAGTTACCCATTTTCTCCTGACGGAGAGAAAAAGGCAAGGGAGAGATGGCTTCATGCCTTGATGAGAGAGGAGAAAGGGGAACACAAATTCGGGGCATACATAAACAGGATGAATAGGTATTACCTCCTTACCTTAAAGGACACCGAGGCTTATGAGGAACTGGTGGATCTTCCCTATTCATCCGAATGGAAACTACTGGATGTAAATATTTTAAACAGCCTGGTTCTCAAGAGAATACTTGGTCTTACCGAAGAAGAACTCTCATCTCAGGAACATGTGAGATACACGAAGGATATCGATGAGGCAATAGAGAGTGTGCGGCGTGGCAAGAATCAAATTGCACTGATCCTGAATCCTCCGAGCGTTCAGGATATTATCACTATTGCAGAGAAGGGAGAGAAGATGCCAAGGAAAGCTACGTATTTCTATCCCAAACCGCTCTCGGGGCTTGTTTTCTATAGTATCGAGAAATAGTATTTATAGGGCTGGCAGATATTGGCTTTTTGAATGAAAGGCTGCCCTCAGGCTTGTAACAGAGCTGAAAA
Source organism: Spirochaetales bacterium (assembly GCA_027021365.1). Lineage (GTDB taxonomy): Bacteria > Spirochaetota > Spirochaetia > SZUA-6 > SZUA-6 > JALUUM01. The sequence continues at coordinate 10,917 of JALUUM010000027.1, read as the reverse complement.
CTCATTAAGATATTTTCATGGTAACAAAGGAGATGATAAGGAAGATCCCCAAGGTGGAACTTCACGACCACCTGGATGGGGGATTACGGCCTTCCACGATAGTTGAACTTGCAAAAGAGTATAACCTTGAACTTCCCGTTAGCGATCCGGTAAAGCTGGAGGAATGGTTTCACAGGGGGGCAGACAGGAAGAGCCTTTCCCTGTATCTCGAGGGATTTGCAGTAACACTTTCCGTAATGCAATGGAAGGATGCCCTTAGAAGGGTTGCGAGGGAGGCCATAGAGGACCTTGCGAAGGATAATGTGGTATATGCGGAGATCAGGTTTGCACCGGTACTGTGCCTTAAGGAGAATTTGAATCTCGAGGCGGTGGTGGAATCTGTTCTGCAAGGCCTGGAAGAGGGAAAGAAAGAAACGGGTGTCGAGTACGGCCTTATTCTCTGTGCAATGCGTGACCAGAGAGTTTCGCTGGAAACGGCTGAGCTTGCAGTTGCCTTCAGGGACAGGGGCGTTGTCGGTTTCGACCTGGCAGGGGATGAGTACGGCCATCCGCCAAAAAAACATCTTGATGCCTTTGAATACATCAGAAGCAAGAATTTCAATATAACGATACATGCAGGTGAAGCATTTGGTATGGAGTCCATATGGCAGGCTATACAGATATGCGGGGCACACAGGATAGGACATGCAACGAGGCTGGTTGAGGATATGGCGGTGCATGGAACAAGAATAGAAAAAATGGGTTCCCTTTCACACTTCATACGTGACAAGAGAATTCCTCTGGAGATGTGCCTCTCATCGAATATCCAGACAGGGGCTGCCAAGTCTTTAGATACACATCCCTTTCATATCTACTACAGAAACAATTTCAGGGTAATGCTTTCCACCGACAACAGGCTTATGAGCAACACGACTCTAAGTAAAGAGATGGAGCTTGCGGTAAAGCACTTTAATCTTACCTTGAGGGATCTGGAAAAAATAACGATAAATGCTATGAAATCGGCATTCGTACATTACAATGAGAGGATAAGGATTATTTACGATATATTGAAACCTGCATTTGCGAGGATTCGTGAAGAAACGAATCCTCTTATGTAGAGTGAAATGAAGAGTATGATGGAGGAATTATATGCCGGATATTTCAACGAAATATATGGGATTGAATCTTAAGAATCCCCTGGTCGTTTCAAGTTCAAGCCTTACCCAAAAACTGGAAGGTGTAAAGAAATGTGCAGATGCCGGGGCCGGTGCTGTTGTACTTAAATCCCTGTTCGAAGAACAGATAGAGGCTGAAACGAAGGTTATAGAGGATGGCTCTGACATGTTGGTTCATCCGGAGGCAATAGACTATGTAAGGCAGATGGGAATGCGAATTGGCCCCAATGAATATATCGATCTTATAGAAGGTGCAAAGAAAGAGGTGGATATCCCGATTATTGCAAGCCTTAACTGTATTACCGACAGATGGTGGTTAGACTATGCCAAGGAAATAGAGCGTGCCGGTGCTGATGCTGTGGAGCTGAATATTGCAATCATGCCGAGAAGCAGAGGAGTCACCCCAGGTGATATTGAAAAGAGGTATATCCGGATAGTGCACAATATAAGGAGTAGCATAGAGCTTCCTATTGCTGTGAAGATTGGGCCCTATTTTACTGTGCTTCCCGACATTGCCGGAAGATTAAGAGAAGCCGGTGCAGATGCCATTGTGCTCTTCAACAGGTTTTATCAGCTTGACATCGATATCGAGAACCTCAAGCTGAAACCCGGTTACAGGTTCAGCAATCCGCAGGAGATATATACACCGCTTAGGTGGATGGCTCTGCTTTACGACAAGGTAGGCTGTGATCTTGCAGCTTCCACAGGTGTGCATGACGGGGCAGGTGTAATCAAGATGATTCTGGCCGGGGCAGATGCCGTTCAGGTGTGTTCGACGCTCTACCTTAACGGTCTCGAGCAGATAAGTGTGATGCTGGAAGAGCTTGGAAGATGGATGGATAAGCGGGGTTTCTCTTCCCTCTCCGATTTCAGGGGTGCAATGTCTAAGGCGGAAAGCAGCCAGCCCGAGTACTATGAGAGGCTTCAGTATATAAAGGCACTCGTGGGGATAGAGTAGGTGGCACTGAGCCACAGAGCAGGCACCGAATCAAGCTGAGCATTAGGCTTCATATTAAATGCCTGGGCTTCAAATTAAGCGCCAAAAGCCTTTTTTACCGCATCCTTTATCGTTTTGACCCTTAGAACCCTGTTCTCGTTTCTGCTTTTGTTTTGAGCATTTGGTTTTGCACCCGCAATACCTGCAAACTGTTCACCCGAAAACTCCGGCACAAAGATTTTATCAAGCTTCAGGTCGCTTCCCGCCTTGATCCTCTTTGATAGGTGCGAGACAGACCTTATCTCTCCAGAAAGGCTTACCTCGCCTATGTATGCCGTTGAAGGGGGAAGAGGTGTATTCATCCTTGCAGAGTAGATTGAAAGTGCAAGGGGAAGTTCCATTCCAACCTCGTGGAGCCGCATTCCTCCTGCCACATTAACGTAGAGGTCCATATTGGGTATCTTAAGTTTCAGGCTCTTTTCCAGGACAGCGGCAATTCTTGATACCCTTCTGGGGTCGATGGTATCGGAAAAGACCCTGGAGATACCGGCCTTTGCAGGAACAACAAGGCTCTGTATCTCTACGAGGAAGGTCCTTGTCCCCTCATAGACAATTGCCATTGCCACACCCGGGGGAAGACTACCGTTTCTGTGTATCAGAAACAGGCTGGCAGGGTCTGTTATCTCCTTAAGCCCCCTCTCTGTCATCCTGAAAAAGCCAAGCTCGTCTGTGGAACCGAACCTGTTCTTGTTTACCCTCAAGAACCTTACATCGGCCTCTCCCCTGTCGAAAAAGATCACGGTGTCCACCATGTGCTCTGCGACCTTGGGCCCTGCAATAAGGCCCTCCTTTGTCACATGAGCTACGAGCAGTAGAATAACATCCCGCATCTTTATCCATTCAATGAGCTTCTGTGTACAGTACTTTATCTGGTTGACATTGCCGGGTGCGGAATCTATCTCTTCTGCATAGAGGGTTTGAATTGAATCCACAACAACCATTACGGGCTTTACATTGTTCAACACGTCGATAATGGAGGAAAGGCCGGTCTCGGAAAGTACCTCGATATTTTCCACGTTTAGTCCCAGCCTGTCGGCCCGCATCTTTACCTGCCCGGGCGACTCCTCCCCGGATATGTAGAGGATTCTCCCTTTAGTATCCAGCCTAGATGCAATCTGGAGCATTAGAGTCGATTTTCCGATACCTGGCTCTCCCCCTACCAGCACGGCAGAACCCTTTATTATTCCTCCCCCGATTACCCTGTCGAACTCTTTAATTCCGCTATTAAGCCTTGCAGATACTTCATTCTTTATCGATGATAGAGGCACGGGAACCGCTGCTTCCAGCACTTTTGTCCCGCTCCCCTTACCCTGTGCCTTCTCCTCTACAAAGGTGTTCCAGCTTCCGCATTCCGGGCACCTTCCGAGCCACCTTGGTTCTGTGTGTCCGCAGTTCTTGCATACAAAAAGGCTCTTTTCTTTCTTTCCCATATCAACCGCCCCCGTATCAACCGCTTGCCTGGTAGTTTTCTATGATAGTTTAGAAGGGAAATAATTGCAAATTGCCTTTAAAGGTTATTCTTATGCTTTTCATTATTTCAAGATAAATGTTTAAAAGCCTAAAATCATACTTTTTGCTATATATTGAATAACTTTTACTATTTATAAAAAAGGTTTTTTTAGTTTTATTATAAGAAAAATTTTGAATGAATGGAGAATGAGAGTGAACTTAATCAACGATAATAAAATGGAAGAAGTAAAGAATAAGAATATTTTTACACTTTTTTTAAAACCTTGGCCGGATAAGGATCTATATGAATTGGCTAGACTTGTTAAATATCTTGGCTTTGATGGAGTAGAATTACCAATCCGTAAGAATTATCAAGTTACACCAAAAAATGTTTCTACTTATCTACCGAAAGCTGTAAAGATTTTTAAACAATTTGGTTTGAGTATAAGAAGTGTAACGAGTGATCCTAGTGAATATATTATTTCCGTTTGCGGAGATCTTGGAATACCTATCATCCGTGTTATGGCTGAGATAGATACTAAAATTGGTTATTATGCAACAGAGAAATACTTACGTCAAAAATATGATAAACTTTTACCCTTTTTAGATAAATATGGAGTAGTGCTTGGAGTTCAAAATCATTGTGGAAACATGGTTAATAGTTCTATTGGACTAATGCATCTAATTGAGCAGTATGATAGGAATCTCGTTGGTGCCATTCTGGATATTGGACATTGTGGTTTAGCAGGAGAACCGGAAAGAATGGCTATTGATATTGTTTGGTCACATCTTGTATTGGTGAATTTTAAAAATGCATATTGGGAAAAGATTACTTGCTCAAATAATAGTGAACCCAAATGGTATCATCATTTCACATTGGGTAATCAAGGTTTTGCTTCCTGGAGAAAGATTGTAAATGAATTAAAGAGACGTAAGTATAAAGGAGATATCTGTTTCAGTGCTGAATACACTGATACTGATACTTTAGACCAAATATATGGTGATAAAGTTAATAATTTAATAGAACATGATCTTCGTTATGCTAGAAAGCTTTTTAACGAATAGCAATATCAATAAAATAAAAGAAAGCAAGGGAGAGTCAAAATATTATGGGAATACCAAAAAAAAGAATTGTTGCCATGTTATATGGAAACGGTCACATCCGTCTAAAAGAACAAGATATTCCAGAACTCAAACCGGGCATGATTTTAATTCAGGTACATGCTTCTTTGGTTAGTCCAGGTACTGAGATTGGAGGTTGGCGATCCTTTAGTAAAAAAAGAGATATATTAAAACAAGATAATAATCCCAGAACTTTTGGTTATTCAAATTCAGGAGTTGTATTGGCTGTTGGGAATAAAGTAAATGGTTTCAAAATTGGAGATCGAGTAGCCTGTGTTGGCATGGGTTATGCGTTACATGCAAACTATGCTGTAATCCCACAAAATCTGTGTGTACAACTTCCAAATAATGTTAGTTTCTGCCAGGGCTCATATGCTATGCTAATGTCAACTGCATTGCATGCAGTAAGGAGAAGTAAAACGCAACTTGGAGAATATACTGCGGTTATTGGATTAGGACTTGTAGGGCAGCTGACAGCGCGTTTATATCAGTTGGCGGGTAATTTTGTAATTGGTTGGGATTTAATACCGTTCCGTAACAAGATTGCCAGAAAATGGGGTATTGATGCTGCTATAGACATAGATAATAAAGATGAAATAGAGATGACAAATAACTTTACAAGGAAAAATGGTCTGGATAATGCAGTACTAGCTTTTGAGGGAGATGCAAATAAAACTATAAATTCTTTAATTAAATGTATGAAAGTTTCTCCAGACGGGCATCCAATGGGTCGTATAGTTGTAGTTGGATGGCCAAGATTTCAGTATGATAATTTAATAGGAGGAATGAATAATATTGATATTTACCGTGCAGCACGAATAGGACCAGGTTATCATGATAGTAAATGGGAGTATGGTGGATCATATCCAGAAGTTTATGTGAGATGGTCTGCTCGTTCAAATCTCGAATTATGTATGCGCCTTATTTCTGAAAGAAAATTGGATGTTGATATATTAACTAGCCATATAATTCCATTAGAACATGTAGATAGGGAAATAAATAAAGCACTGTCTAATCCGGATGAAATGTTAGGAGTAATTTTTGTAAATAATATGTAAATAATAAATCAGTCTAATCATTTATCAAATAAAATTAAATAAAAAAATGAATATTTTGATTTAAAATATTGATTGGGGGATTTATGGGAAAAAGTGCAAGAATATCACTTGTTAACCTAAATAGAATTCCAAAGTTATCTTCTAATTGGGAAAAGCAAATAGTTGAATTGATTGGAAACCATATAAAGCTTTCCGCTCATTTGAAAAATGATCTAGTTGCTTTTCCTGAAAATTGTAATAATAGTTCGGAAAAAGAATTTGAGCATTTTGAAAAGTTAGATGGCTTTATAATATCCAAAATAGCTGAATGTGCTAGAAAGAATAATATTTATGTAGTCTTACCAGTACTCACTATCGAAAATGGAGTTAGGTATAACAGTTCTATTTTGATAAATAGAAGAGGTATAATTGAAGGCATTTATCATAAGAATTTTCCAACATTTGAAGAATTAAAACATGGTATTCTGCCAGGAAAAATTGTTCCGGTATTTAAAACGGATTTTGGACGACTAGGGTTGTGCATTTGTTTCGATTTGAATTTCTGGGAAGTAGGTTCTGCTTTAGCAAAAAAGGGTGCGGAGCTTATCATTTGGTCTTCAATGTGGCCCGGTGGAAGAATGCTGTCAAGATGGGCTATAGAGTTTGGATTTTCTGTTGCTGCAGTATGTTCTAAAGAGTCAAATTTTGTAGATGTTGCTGGACGGGAATTAAAATCAGTTCAAAATTATTTAAATAAAGAAGCAGGTTTTTCTCCAATTAAATATAGTAAAATAAATTTGGATCAACGACTTTTGCATCAAGATAATAATATTGATCTTTTAAATCAATTATATAAGAAATATGGCCAAGAAGCATTTAGTATCGAATTTATAGATGATGAATGCTTAATAGTGTTTGCTTCGAATTTACAAAATATTTCAAGTGATAATTTGATGAAGGAATTTGGACTAAAAACTATGCAAGAGTACTTAAATGAAGTTCGCCTAGAAAGAAAAAAGATTATCAAGGAATAATAACTTTATGAAACAAAGGATAAAAATTGTTTTAATTGGAGCTGGAAGCAAGGAATTTAGTAAAAATTTAATCCACGATCTTATTCTGGAAAAGGATCTACAAGACAATTTTGATTTGAAAGTAGTTTTGGTAGATATAAATAAAAAGTTACTCAATGAAAGAATTGGATATGCACGCCAATGTGTTAAATTGAAAAACTCTAATATTAAATTCACTGCTACTACAGAAAGAAAAGAAGCTTTGCCTGATGCTAATTTTGTCTTTTTATCGGTTGCTGTGCATCGTATGGAATTATGGGAACAAGATTTTCGTGTGCCTATTGCTTTTGGAATAAAACATATCTACGGAGAAAATGGTGGACCTGGAGCATTATTTCATACACTTAGGAACTATCATCTGATTTTTCCTATTCTTAGAGATATCGAGCGTTTATGCCCAAAGACTTTATTGATCAATTTCACAAATCCGGAAGCTAGAATCCTTACAGCAATACTTAAACTTACAAGAATTAATGCTATTGGTTTATGTCATGGTTATGCTAGTTTTCAGAAAATGGTTGCAAAGATTCTTAAGTATTCCCTATCAGATTTAGATATCCGGACAGCAGGAATGAATCACTTTTACACGTTTTATAAAATTGTGGAAAAAAAGACAGGTAGAGATCTACGGCCTGAACTGAAGAAAAAGATTATGAAAAGTTTGAAAGAATTTCCCCCTTTGGTGAGATTCTTATGGGAGACCTTTGATGTCATGGGATATATATCTGACTATCACGTTGGAGAGTATCTGAGCTTTGCTTCAGAGTTTACGGGTATAAAATGGAAATTTGGGATTGAAAGTAGTAAGATATCTCCCGATGTTAGTATAACACCCTCTATGATCTTTAATGCTTGGCGAGAAGGTAAGAATGTAGATCGATATCTAAAAGACAATTATTTATTATGTAAAAAAAACTCTAAAGAGCAAAATATTTTACTTACAAAATCAGATGAACTTGCAGTACCAGTTATTGCTGATATCCTATTAAATAGGAAGACATTACGTCCTGCTGTAAATGTATTAAATACCGAAGGTTACATTGAAAATCTAAGCAAGGATGGCTGTATAGAAATACCTGCAACAATTGATGCTGAAGGAATGGAAAAGTCAAGTAGAATTCACATACCTGTGGAAAATAGTTTTCACATAGGAGTGGAAAGTGATTTTCACATACCGATGGAAAATAAAATTCACACCCCTACGGAAAATAAAATTCCCATAGTACTAGACAGCTTCAACCTCCTTCCTCTTTAATAATCTATATGATTCACCGGTAAGGGTGAAAATATTTGCATGATGTAAGAGCCTGTCCAACATCGCTGTCGTCATAACTTCATCCCCCATCATTTCTGCCCATACGGAAAATGATTTGTTAGACGTGATTATAATAGATTCCTTTTCATACATTTCGCTAATAAGATTGAAAAATAGATTAGCCTCCCTCCTTTCTATGGGCGTATAGCCAATCTCATCAATTATAAAAAGATCACTCTTCAATATTCTCTTTAGCCTGAAGTTAGAACTTCTCTGTAGTTCAGAAGTCTTTAGTATCTTCATAAGATTGGATACTCTTTCGAAACAAACAGAGTATCCCTTTTTAATAGCTTCAAATCCCAATGCTATGGAAAGATGAGTTTTCCCTAACCCGGGAGGTCCAAAGAATAAGACATTCTCCTTCTTATCTATCCAGCTAAAATCAAGTAATTGTATTACCCTGCTCTTGGTTATCCCCTTTACTCGTCCAAATTCAAACTCTTCTATCCCTTTCTTTACAGGAAAATGTGCACCTGAGATACTACGCCTGTACTTCCTTTCCGCTTTATCTTCTAGCTCCCTCTTTAAAACCTGTTTAAGAAAACTTATGTATGACTGCTTCTGAGTTTCTGCCTCACTGATAAGCTCGTCAATACTTGCAAATATCCCCCTCAGCCTTAAGGCTTGTAGCTGATCCATAACCTCTCTGTATGCCTTCATTCAACAACACCTCTCTCTTCACCTGAAAGAAGTGTTTCATACTTCTCTAAAGACCTCGTTGGAACATGTACGCCTGAAGCCCTCTTAATCTCAAGAGTTGCTTTTCCAAATACCCCTGCAATAATCTCCTGCTCTTGTCTATGTTCATTCAACAGATACTGGTAGGTATCATAGAGCTTTTTCATCCCGTATGTTCTATTCTCAAGGCAGTAGGCTAAGGCTTCCTGAAATAGCCCAATCTCTTCTATCACTCCAAACCTATCAAGAGCAAAACTGTATTGATCCCGACAATACCTGGGAAAAGCCTTTCTGGTCTTTTCTACAAATCCTTTCCACTCTTCATCACAAAAGAGTAATAGAACCTGTTCTTCCAATTCATTTAAGTTCAAAGACTTGTATCTAAAATGATCACTCTTGTATACCTTCTTCGCTCCGCTTTTTGGTATTTCATGATGCGCTATCTCTTTCCCACTCCTGCTGTCAAAAATGAATATTTCAGTATCGGTTTTATAAAACTCTACCCCTTTAGATCGGTATTCCACCGGAACCGAGTATTCTTTACCCCCTACCATTATGTAACTCTTATCTGATACTACCCTCTCTTCCCTCCCCAGGTAGCTCGCTTTTCGGTAGATAGAGTTCTTAACAGGTTTTAGATATTCCCTCTCCTCTTCTATCGCTATGCCGGGAATCCTCTTACTCCCCTGCGATACCTTCCCATTAGCCCTACGCTTTAGCCATTTACCCAAAGCTTCATTCGCTTCCTCTAATGTTTCAAAATCCCTCAGTGAGAGAAAATTGTACTTCACGTACTTTATTACATTCTCTATCTTACCCTTGCTTTCAGGATCAGCCTTCCGACATACATACATCTTGATCCCCATCTCTTCTATGAAAGATGCAAACTGTTTCGTGTATACTATCTCTCCGTAATCTTCACTCACCACCATCAGTGAATCCTGATCAATTACAAGCTCCTCCGCATACCCTCCAAAATAATCAAAGGCATCTAATAAGTGCAGTATCACATCTATCGTCTTAAACGGCCTATCCTGAAATACTATATATTTGTACCTGCTTGCAGAAAGTACCAGCCCAAAGATGTAAAGCTTTAATCCGCTTCTCAACCTATGCTCTCCAAAATCAAGCTGCATCTGTTTTCCATAGGCAAGTTCGGGTACTCTAATATATAGCCTGGCCCTGCTCTGATATTTTAATTCACCACTTTCTTCCAGAAAGTGTATATAGTTCCTTAATGATTTCTCCCCTCCCGGAAGCGTAATGAATCTCTCTTCAAGATAATCATACACTGCACTCATATTCAGCTTCCTGTTACCATTGCTTTCATATACTGCCAGTATCTCTTCTTTGTATTCATCAAATGCCTTTTCCCTCGTAAGCGTTTCAAGCTGATACCGTTGGTATTCCTCTCCACTCATATGATAGTACTTTCGCACAGTGGCAGGATCTAACTTTAATTTCCTCCCAATTGCAAGCTTTCCGTATCCTTTCTTCTTAAGTTCCTGAATCCGTTTGTACATCTTTTTGTTTACCATCTTCTACTCCCAAGTATTTCTTGGGAGCATTTTACTGGGAATTTTATTTTCCTTCCCTATGTGAATTCAGTTTACCATTTCCACCTATGCGGTTTTTGATGAATCCGGGTCGCCCCCTTCACGGGGGCGTGGATTGAAACATTGATTACATGCTTCAAAAAGAAGACCAGGAAGAAGTCGCCCCCTTCACGGGGGCGTGGATTGAAACCAGAGATTGACGATGATCTTGTCAAGCAGGTTGAGAGTCGCCCCCTTCACGGGGGCGTGGATTGAAACCAGGGCTCGTCTTACCAATAACTGTGATACCGCAACGTCGCCCCCTTCACGGGGGCGTGGATTGAAACCATGTTAAATATATTTCATTATTATCAACATCCCAAGTCGCCCCCTTCACGGGGGCGTGGATTGAAACAAGTTTTCTCTTTGACCCATCTTCTACAGTGCAAATTGTTAAATATTTGTGGTAAAAGGAATTAGAATTTGAATAAACCCTCTTGGCACTACGTTTTGCTTGTAATAGAGAATCCTGCCTTAGTTCCGTACTCTAGGCGGTA
>JALUUM010000026.1 GCA_027021365.1 Spirochaetales bacterium | reverse complement strand
CGAGGAGAATATCTCCTATTTCGGTAATGGTTACAACGAGGCACAGATGGTTTACCAGTTCTCCCTGCCGCCTTTGGTCCTCGATGCCTTCAGGCGGGGAGAGGCGAATCATCTTACCGAGTGGGCATCCACTCTTGGCCAGATCGAAGGAGATGTGACATTTTTCAATTTTCTGGCTTCCCACGATGGGGTAGGAGTGCTTCCCGCTCATGGTATCCTGAGCGAAAAGGAACTGGAGGGCCTTGTTGAACTTGCACTTTCCAAGGGCGGTTACGTATCCTACAAGGCTACACCGGAGGGAGAGATCCCCTACGAGCTGAACATCAGTTACTACGATGCCATTTCAAAGGGAGAGAAAACAACAGATCTAAGGGTTAAGAAGTTTCTCTCTTCTCAGTCCATAATGCTTGCACTTAAAGGAATTCCGGGAATATACGTACACAGCCTTTTAGCAACACCAAACTACAGGGAAGGTGTGGAAAGGACAGGTGTCAAGCGCAGTATCAACAGGAAAAAATTTGAAATAGAAGAGGTAGAAACTCACCTGAATGACAATGATTCGGAGGTCAAAAGGGTCTTTGACGGTTACCTGGCTCTGCTTCGGGCCAGGAGAGGGGAAAAGGCCTTCGACCCCCTCGGGAAACAGGAGATTCTGGAAGTTGCGAGACAGGTCTTTGCCGTTCTCAGATTCGCAAACGACGGGGGAAGCAGGGTACTGTGTCTTACAAATACTTCACGGAAGCAGTGCCAGTTCGGGATAGACGTGAGTGCTTTGAATATCCGGGGAGGACCCTCGATCGGGAAAGAGGATATGACCTCTGAAAGGGGCAGTTTTGCGAGGGATATCATATCAGGGAAGGAGTATTCCATTAAGAAGGGCCAGCTGATAGTAGATATAAACGGGTACGATACTCTCTGGCTAAGGTTTTAGAAGAGTAGCATAATCGATGTAAAGAAAATCCCCGGAGGATACTGAGTATACGATATCGAATCCTTTCCGGGGATTTTGTTCAATCCTGTTGAACGAGGGTCGATCGAAAGATACAACCACCCTCGTCAGATCCTGTTACTCTTCTGGCGAGAAATCATCCTTGCTCGCTCCGCATACAGGGCAGACCCAGTCTTCCGGAAGATTTTCAAAGGCAGTTCCCGCCTCGATTCCGTTGTCGGGGTCACCTGCTTCGGGATCATAGATGTAACCGCACACATTGCAAACGTACTTCATTTGACACTCCTTGAATATTGAATAAGAATTATCGGTATCGTTATCGGAAAACCATATCGGCTACCAAATCCGAAAAACGATATCCGTAAAACGATATCCAAAACTGATATCCTGAAACTATCCTGACTTTCTCATGCCCAGTTCATGGTCCAGCATCATAAGACCGTTACCCGAGGACCCAACTAGTTTCAGCTTCTCCACATACTCACTGGCAGACGCTTCCTCTTCCACCTGCTCGGTCACGTACCACTGAAGAAGAATCTCCGTCGGCTTGTCATTCTCTGCCCTCGCCAGGTCCATCAGCTTGTTTATCGCAGATGTAACACCCTGCTCGTGCTTGTAGGTATACTCGAAAACGGCAAGCGGAGAATCCCATTTCTCAGGGGGTTTTTCTATGGCATCAAGAACGACTCTACCGCCACGCTCGTTTACGAAGGAATAGAACTTCATTGCATGTTCCATCTCTTCCGAAGCCTGGACTTTCATCCAGTTTGCAAAGCCCTTGAGATTGCTTGCCTCGAAGTACGAGGCCATCGAGAGGTATAGGTATGCCGAGTACAGTTCGGCGTTTATCTGCCTGTTGATTGCATCTGCCATCTTCTTGCTTATCATACTTCAGCCTCCCAGAGGCCGTGAATATTGCAGTACTCCCTTGCCTTGATACTGCTGCCGCTAACCTTGAAAAATGCTTCCGGCTTGTCGCCCGGTTTGAGGAACTGCCTGTAGGCGACCCCGTCCGCTATCAATTCTATCCATTCGATATAGTGTTTTTCTTCCATAGGATGCAGTGTACTTCCAACTACGACCCTGTAACCGTCTCCCTCTTTTGTTATTACGGGAACATGTTTCTCTGTTGCAGAATCTGCTGTTTTCTCTTCGAAGAGCTTCATCGGCTGCCCGCAGCAGACCAATTCACCCTTGCCCTCGTGCAGTACCTCGACGATGTTCCCACAAACCTCACACTTGTAGATTTGAAGTCTTTCAGTCATTTTTACCTCCTATGACTTAATTTTTTTTCACATTCGGAGCAAACTCCGTAAAATTCTATCCTGTGTCTTATCGATGAAAAGTTGCTTATCCTCTTAACCGTGTCGTCTATCCCTTCCAGAAAATCGGAGGGGGCTATATCTTCTATCTTGCCGCAAATGGTACACCTGATGTGGTAATGGGGGACAGTCTTGCCGTCGAAGTGCATCTGCCTGTCGTCCATCTGGAGCCTC
>JALUUM010000025.1 GCA_027021365.1 Spirochaetales bacterium | reverse complement strand
CACATTGGAGATGAGAACACCGGAAGACCAGTCGATCCACCTGTTTCCCCATTTATCGAAGACATAGAAGGACTCGGAGTGATCTATGACAATCGGAGGCTGCCCCTGCATCGACCTCGGTTCGTATTTTTCAAGTTTCTCGAGTATGGGAATGGATTCCGGAACGGGTATCTTTGTAATGATTCTCCTGTGCTTTGTCTCTACCCTCGGAACTTCTACCGGTCTGGAATTGTATTTTCTTGTCATTACCGACATGATCTGCCTCCTTAAATAATAATAACATAATATGTTGTTAATTATTCATGAATATTTACTTTGGTCAAGTGGGAAGAATGGGTTTTTTAGTATTCAATCCTTGCTGTCGTGTGCCTTGAAGAAGAATATCTTCTTGATGCCTGTACCGTGCAGGAACGCCTTTTCTATGGCATTCCTGTTATTCAGGACGGCCTCTTCTCCAAGCCTGATGAGCCGTTCTTTCCTGTCGAAATCCATTGTGTGTGTTCCGTCGTATGCGACAACCTCGAGGTTGCCCCTGTCATTTCTGCATCTCCGCAGGTTCTTTGCAGTTACATCTATCGCTCGTAGGAGCACTGACAGCCCGTTTTTTACCTGTTCTGCCTTCCATTCTACGAAGGGGCTTACCTGAATTGTTAGGATTCTATTGGCACCCAGTTTCCTTGCAATCCATAGCGGTTCGTTGTTTACGACTCCCCCGTCAACAAGAAGCATGCCCCTCATTCTTACCGGTGTGAAAACCCCGGGTATGGACATGGAAGCTCTAATTGCCTCGGCAAGGTTACCCTCGTTCAGCATGACTTCGTTACCGGAAAGAATATCAACGGCATTACAGGCAAATGGTATTTCTGTTTTATCGAAACATCTGTCCTGGGTTAGTTCCTTTAGCAGTGCAAGAATCTTTTCACCGTTGTCAACTCCCAGTTCATGAATCATGGCGTTGAGCGCTTCCTGAACTTGGATGAACTTTATAATGGGACCACCCGCGAGCTGGAAGGTCCACTTTTCGGTGTATTTCTTTAGAACGAATTTGTTAAGGAGAAAATCTTCCATGAAGTGTACAGGTGTTCCGCAGGCATAAATTCCACCAATTATTGCTCCCATGGAACAACCCACTATGATATCGGGTTTGAAACCTATACTTTCAAGTGCTTTCAAAGCTCCTACATGGGCAATACCCCTTGCACCGCCGCCTGCAAGTACCAACGCCTTTTTCAAATCCTTCTCCATCAAGCGTAGAGGTTAAGTTCGTGGGCCTATAGTAACTCAATTCTCCCGGAGATTCAATCTATTCAATCTAGAGGTAGGGTTTTCTTGACGGTAACAGCTATACATAATAGTATCTTTCAATATCAATTCTACAGGTGGTTATTATGAAAACAGAGAGGTTGAACTACGGAAAGACCTTTATCATCGGCTTCGGTTTCTTTACTACTGCCATAACGTGGTCTCTCTACAATTCCTATGTTCCCATATTTCTAAAGCGTTTTATATCCAGTTCAATGATAATTGGAACTGTTATGACTCTGGATAACTGGGCTGCAATACTTATACAACCGTGGATCGGATCACTAAGTGACAGGACGAGAACGAAACTTGGCCGCAGGATGCCTTACATTGCAGTCGGTATTCCCCTTGCAGCACTCCTGTTTGCAATTCTTCCATACTTTTCCGGGAAGGAACCGGGAAGGGTGGTGGATATTGTAATCCCGCTGGTTGGCAATGTAAGTATTGCATCGGGCATGATTCCTCTGCTAACCATCATAATGCTGTTCAACATAGCTATGGCCATCTACAGGGCTCCGGTGGTTGCCCTTATGCCTGATGTAACACCTTCTGTTCACAGGAGCAAGGCAAATGGCGTGATAAACCTTATGGGGGGTATTGGTTCTATAATTGCCTACTTTGCAGGAAGCTACATGTATGATATAGGGGTACCGGTGCCATTCGTAGTTACCGCTGTTATAATGATACTTGCACTGGTTGTGCTGCTTCTCTTTATTCACGAGAAGTTGCCGGAAAGAGAAACTGCAGAGTTGAATGAAAAAGCCAGTGAGGAACCTGGAATCATAAAATCATTTTCAGATATCTTTAAGGAAGAGGAAAAGTCGGCACTATTTATACTACTTGCAATACTTTTCTGGTTCATTGGTTTCAACAGTATCGAGACCTGGTTTACTACCTACGGTGTTGATGTCCTTAAGGTAAAGGAGAGCATGGCTTCCAGAATGCTAACCTCGGTCCCGCTTTTCTTCGTTCTTTTCGCAATTCCTGCCGGATTCATCGGAACCAGATTCGGCAGAAAGAATACCATAATATCGGGTATTATTCTCTTTGTAGCGGATCTCGCCGTTATAAATTTTACCCGCACCTCAGTTGTCCTTTATATATTATTTGCCTTTGCCGGAATAGCCTGGGCACTGATAAATGTAAACTCGATAACCATTGTTTGGGAACTTGCAAGTGCAAAGAAGATAGGCACATATACCGGACTCTACTATTTTTTCTCCTCCCTCGCTCAGATAATTGCACCGCCACTTGCAGGTCTCTTTATGGACAGAATTTCAATGGCAATACTCTTTCCCTTTGCAATAATTTTCTTTGCCCTGGCATTCATAATGATGCTCGGTGTCAAGAGAGGTGAGGCGGTTCTGGATGATGAAGAGGAGAAGATTAAAAAGAAATTCATAGACGAACATATAGATCTGGATTAGACGGATGACTGAAGATAGAATACTTATCATCCCCGAAGAGGTAAAAGCTGTCGGTGTGGACCTCGATGGTACGTTGCTTCCCGAGTCAAAGGTTATAACGGAGAGAACACGGGTAACAATAGAAAAATTAAAAAAGGAGGGAATTATCTTCTTCCCCGTAACAGGTAAATCGTTATCCCTAACGATGAAGATATTCGACGGTATTGATGTGCCAATGGTGTGTCTGGAAGGGGCATATATAAGGGTAAAGGGAAAAAATATCTGGAATCCTGACTGTTTTATCGATCCCGAGGTAGCCAGGTTCATAATCGATATTTCCGACGGGATAGAGTCGTTTCTCATAAGCAACGACAAGGTATATATTCGGGGTGATGTTAGAGAAAAACAGTACAGGCATTGGGCCTGTGACCTCGGTGGGGATATTTCTAACTGCAGAATGGATAATCTGACAGTACTTATTCTTCTTTCCATGGAGAGAGACAAACTTGATTCGATAAGGAAGCAGGTCTGCAGAAACTTTTCGGATAGAGTTGTACCATTTTTAACTCCTGTCAAATATCTGGAGAGGTACTACCTCACCTTTCGCTCGCCCAAAACGGGAAAATATAAGGGTGCTGCAAGACTGCTGGCCTACTATGGTTACGGCCTCGAGGACATGCTCTTTATAGGTGATTGGAGAAATGATATACCCATTCTAAAGAGGGTTGGTTTCCCGGTGGTAATGCGGAATGCGGAAGAAAAGGTGGCAGGTTATGCAAGGGCGATGACCCTCTATACAAATGAGGAGGATGGTGTTTCCCGTTTTCTCGAAGGATTCTTTTCGCTGTGAAACTTTAATAACATAACTGCGAAGAAAATATTCGCATTTATTTATATGACAGGCGACCCGTTTTCTGTCTGCTTTGTAATTATATTAATTGTATATAATTAATCATTACCATCGTTATTGAATATTGGCATGATGCTTGCTTCATTAGAAACAAGGAGGTGTGTCATGTCTATTAAGGAAGCATTGGCAAAACGTTTCATTGTTAACAAGATTTCGAACAGCCTTACCGGGAAAAAGGAGGATCTTCAGAAACTCGTTTCCCTTTCAAAAAACTTCGAGGTTGAAGAATCTTTCAAGAATTTTATCAAGAATCTCGATAAGTCGCTGGAAGAGGACAAGGCATTTGCAAGGTTATTCCTTCGCATAGGAAGGGCGATGAGCCCCTCGTACAGAAAGAAGATAGTGAGGAACCTCATCTACAACGAGTATATAAGCGGAGTTCGAAGGAGAAGGGAATTTTCACGTGACGGAAACTGGGTTCCCAGTTTGATAGTGATAAGTCCCACAATGAGGTGCAACCTCAGGTGTACCGGCTGCTATGCCGGTCTTTACAACAAGCAGAGTGATCTTCCCGAGAGTGAGGTGGACAGGATTCTGGGAGAAGCGAGAGACCTCGGTATCTACTTTGTTGTTATTTCAGGCGGAGAGCCGTACTTAAGGAAGGACATGCTTTTAAGGTTGTTCAAGAAGTACAACGACATGTTCTTTCTTACCTATACCAACGGAACCTTCCTCGATGCTGAGATGGCAAAGAAACTGGCAAAGCTCGGGAATGTTGCGGCAGCAATCAGTGTAGAGGGTTACGAGGAAGAGACTGACAACAGAAGAGGCAATGGGGTTTATGCCAAGATAATGCAGGCAATGGATAACCTGAAACGTGAGGGAGTCCTCTTTGGAATAAGTGTGACATATACGAGGTATAACATCGATATCGTGACACAGGACAGATTTATCGAGTACTACATGAACAAGGGAGCAATCTTCGGGTGGTATTTTATGTTCATGCCTGTGGGAAAAGACCCGATACTGGATCTCGTCCCGACACCTGAGCAGAGGGTATATACGGGGAAGCGTGTTGCGGCTTTAAGGGACAAGTATCCCATGTTCCTGGCAGATTTTTGGAATGATGGCCCCGCTGCAGGAGGATGTCTTGCGGGTGGAAGACAGTATCTGCATATACTCAATTCGGGTAATGTGGAGCCTTGCGTTTTTGCACATTTTGCTTCGGACAATATCAAGGGCAAGAGCCTGCTTGAAGTGGCCAATTCTCCCTTCTTCAAGGCTATAAGGAGAAGGTTCCCCTACAACGAGAATGGAAACCTGAAACGTCCCTGCATGATAATAGACAATCCCGAAGTATTGAGAGACCTCGTGGATGAGTACGGAGTGGCACCGGGACACGACCACTCGGAGTCCATAGTCCATGATCCCGAGGTAATCGAGTGGGTCGATAATTATTCAAGGGATTTCAAGGAACTGGTCGATCCGGTCTGGGAAAAGCAGATAAATGATCCCGATAACAGGTGGTATAGAGAGGGAATTGAGTATAAGAACCTCTTCCGCTTCAGGAAAGAAAATGTGAAAAGCGAGGAAAAGAAAAAAGAGGAAGCCCTTACCTAGGGCTTCCGCCTTATCTCATGTTTCTTGAGCATATTCTGGAGCAGTCGCCTGTCCATTCCGGCCTTGCGTGCCGCCTTTGAGATATTCCAGCTATTATTTTTCATCAGTTCATAGAGGAAGAGTTTTTCTATCTGTGAAACGATTTCCTGCCTGGCCTCTCGTTTTTTCTCCTTCAGCTCCTCATATGTTTTGGGAATGGAGAAAGAATCGTGCTCTTTGTCGAAAATATCGCGTGGTATTTCATTTATCGTTATCTTTTCATCCGTCGCAAGGAGAGCCATGTGAATAACTACGTTTCTGAGTTCCCGTACGTTCCCGGGCCAGTCGTACCTGGAGAGAAATAGATAGACCGATTCGTCTATGCTCCTTGCCGTTGTTTCACCCCTGGAGATCACCTCTCGCAAGAAATGTTCACAGAGAGGCTTGAGATCGGCAATCCGCTCCCTTAAAGGAGGAATTCTAATGGGAACCACTGCCAGCCGGTAGTAAAGATCGGCTCTGAACCTTCCCCTTTCGATTTCTCCCTTGATATCCCTGTTGGTAGCGGCGATTATCCTTAGATCGACCTTTCTAAGGACATTGTCCCCTATTGGGTAGAAGGCTTCTTCCTCTATGACCCTAAGCAGTTTAGCCTGAAGCGGCATCGGCATCTCTCCGATTTCATCGAGGAAGAGTGTTCCCCCATCGGCAAGAATCAATTTACCTGTCCTGTCCGAGTAGGCCCCGGTGAAGGAGCCCTTCTTGTATCCGAAGAGTTCACTTTCCAGAAGTTCGGAAGGAATGGCGGCACAGTTGATACGCACGAGTTTCCCCTTTCTGCCACTCGCCCCGTGTATCATTTCGGCAACGAGTTCTTTACCGGTTCCAGTTTCCCCGAGGATAAGAATGGGAACTTTGGTCTTGGAGACCCTTGCTGCAAGATTGAGTTCCTCGATGGTCCTTCTGTCCCTCGTTATGAAACCGGAATCCTCTGGAAATAACGGTGCATTTATATCGATCAGGGAATGTAGCTCCAGGGCCCTATCAAGGACATTTCGCAACTGGCTTACCGTAACGGGTTTGGTGAGGTAGTCATATGCGCCTTCCTTTATAGCGGATACGGCCTGGTCGATACTCCCGTATGCCGTGATAACGATTACGGGAATCGATGGATTCCTGGCTTTCACCTCTTTCATTAGCTGGATACCGTTTATTCCGGGAAGCCTTACATCTGTAATGAGAACGGAGGGAGATGAATGCCTGAATTCCTCGAGAAAAGCCTCTGCAGAGGTGAAAGGCCATATATCATAATCCTCCTCCAGATTATAAACAAAGAGGTCTAGAAGCTTCTTTTCGTCTTCGATTATGGCAACCGTTGGTTTCATGATCGATAGAATTATATATCATATTTGTTCTTTTGGAACAGATATTTTGTCTCAGGCGAGCAGAGTGATAAGAAAGGTAGCCCCATTATTTCCGGCGAGTAGTTCCAGCTTTCCTCCGGCTTCCTCGATGATTCTTTTTGAGACAGCGAGCCCCAAACCAGTACCGCCCCTCTTTGTTGAAAAGAAAGGTTCAAAGATCCTTGATGCTACACTTTCCGGTATACCGGGTCCATTGTCGGAAAAGTTCACAATGGCAGAAGAATCTTTTTTTTCTACTATTGCCCTTATGGAACCGTATTCCTGTAGGGCCTCTATGGCATTCAGGGAAAGATTCAAACACACCTGAATGAAAGCTTCCCTGTTGATTCTTGCATAGCAGTGGTCATAATTGCATATTAATTCAAGCGATATGTGTTTTTCCCTGGCCTTCTGGGAGACGAGCCTGAAAGTTCTCGTTAATGCCTCTTTCAGATCGCAGGAATCACTCCCCTTTTTTGTATTGGTAGGAACTGACAGTATCTTTTTCAGAAGTGTGGAAACCCTTTCTGTTTCCTCCCGTATATCATTTATGAATTTGAGAATTTCCTCGTGACTCAAATTCTTACTCTGAATTGTTTCAGCAATGGCCGTGATTATCGAGAGCGGGTTCCTTATCTCGTGAGCTACCTCGGAGGTTATGGCATTGAGAACAGCGATTTTTTCCACTCGTGCCTGTCTCTGTTCCATCTGAATCGCCTTCGAGTGTGTCTTCCACCTCTCGATTATCACAGGAATGCCGGCAAAGAAGAGCTCCAGTTCATCGATTTCGGGTTTGTGCCATGGCCTTGCTATACCCTGTTCTCCGAGGAGGCAGATGCCTTCCAGAGTATTCTTGCTGAATAGCGGTACAATGAGGCTCACCCTGAGATTATCGAGAATCTCCAGTTCTTTCCCCTTCTCCCATGAGAGGGCGATTTGCTGTATGTTGTTGATTTTCCTGCTTGCCTCGAGTTTTCGCACAAGCTCTCCGTTTACGGAAAATTCAGGTTGATTTTCACCGCCGTGCGCCACGGGTCTGAATAACTTTGCACTCTCGTCTCTTATCAGGAAGAAAAAGGAGGTTATCCTTAGCTTTTGAATGAAGAGTTTTACAAGGTAATCGTTAAGTTCCTCTATATCGATAATGCTTGCAAGTTCACTGCTTGCAGAGCGGAGTTGCTCCCGAAGTGAGTACGGAGCCGGAGCTATAAAGGAACCTACCTTGCTCTCCAGCACGGTCATCAGCGGATAGAAGAATATAAAGAATACCACAATTTCAAGACTGGTGAGAAAGGTGGTGCTGATATAGAGATTTTCTGATATTATCCTGTTCAATTCCCTCAAGAGCTTGTTATAGAGGAAAATTATCGTAACAAGTGTGAGTGGATAGATTATGAAGAATCTTGACAAAGCCTTTCTGTCGATGTACCCGAACTCGAATACGAGAAGAATGAAATAAATTGTGTATGAGGATGAAAGGACGAGGTAGTAGTAGATTCCACCCCTCAAGGGAAGAAAAATGAGATAATTAAAGAGAAGAACGACAGAGAGTGGAATAAAGCCGGTGAGAACCATTATGACAGCTCTTCTCTCCCTCTTCAAGAGGGGGAGTTTGAGGGAAATTATAATCCTGTAGATGGTCAATGTAAGGAGAAACAGTATGTATGTCAGGGCCAGGCTATGAAGTGCAAAGTAGAGCGGATTTTTGAGGATGTATCTTCCCGGATGAATAATATCGGCGAGGGACAGTATGGATGATTGCGGGTCGAAGGTTACAATAAGGGAAATACCCAGTACCAGTGGTATAAAGTAGAGTAGTATGAAAAGTTGTTTTGTATGTATTTTTACCCGCCTTCTGGGAAAATACCATGAAAAGTGGTAGAAGAGAGGAAAGAAGAATATTACACCAAAGGTGGACATATTGAGCCCTATCTCAACAGGAATATTCTGCCTTGCCGTATATAGAAACAGCATTTCGAGATTGGTAAGGGTTATCGGTACGAGCATGAGGCTCATGAACCTGTTTATCGAACCTGAGGGATTATAACTGTATATGAGGTATATCAGTGCCGTATCGAAGAAAAAGAGAAAAACCAGTACCGTTCCGACAGTCATGAACTTAACCCCTTGATTTCAAGGGTTACCGCATCCCCTATCTTGACATCGAAGTAACGGGCTGCATTGCCCATGTTTATTGCTATTTCAAGGAAATCAGAACTACCCATGTATGCGAGGGCATTACCTCTTCCTGCCTGGGAGAAAAAGTCTCTGATACCATCTATGCTTCTTTTGCCAAGGTGTATCTGACAGTCGATCGAACTGAGATCCATGGTCGTTCGTTCATGAAGATGCTTCTCCATATCTTTCCTGTGAATGGAAGTTATACAATTTCCGAAATGATCGATATGCATTATCCTTCCCGTAAGGAGAATTCCTCCGTTTTCGAGCGTACATGTTTTGGTTGTCATGATTGCCGGTAATGTTATTGGATGTAGTTTTCCCCCCCGTATACTCCTAAGCTCCATTTTCGTAATCATTGCCGCAATGGGTGCAAACAGATCCCTTCCGTGGAATGTGCTACTTCTCTTTGGGAATCTTTCTCTTACCCTCTCGTATAATTCTTGCGATGGTTTGAAACATTCCATTCTTTCATTGAAACGTAGGATGAGTGAAACAATGCCATTGTCCGGTGCAACCAGGAATTTCTCTCCCTCTGTTCCTATGAGGATGCCTCTCTCGGAGCCGACACCGGGATCGACGACTGCAAGGAAAATCGTGTCTTCGGGGAAATATTTCCACGAAGCATAGAGCATGTATGCGGCACTGGATATCGAGTATTGCGGGATTCCATTGGAAATATCGACTACATGCAGGGAGTTATCGATACCAAGAATGATCCCCTTCATTACTCCCGAATAATGATCACTGTTGCCAAAATCGGTCAATACTGCGATAATTCGACTCATACTATCTTATATTATTGCTCATTCTTTCATTGCAATCAATTGTCTGATGTCGTATGGATATGAAGAACAGAGACTGGCTTGGGGAGCTTAAGGTAAGGTACACAGATATCGATGAAATCGAAGGCCTGATCGAGCTGAATGAATGGGAGAGAGCTTTTTTTGAAAGTCTTCGAGACATACCGAAAACTTCATACATGCCATTCTCCGTAACAAGGTATTTTTTTTCACTTGCCGTTGATAACAAATGCGATGCCATAAGAAGGCAATTCATGCCTTCCCGGGCAGAGCTTTTGACCGGACCATATGAGAGTAGTGATCCCTTGATGGAAGAAAAATACAGGGTTTTGCCCAGGCTCATCCATAGATATAAAAACCGGGTTCTCATTCTGGTCACGGATGCATGTGCGGTTAACTGCAGGTTTTGCTTTAGAAGGTATTACAAGAGTAAAGCAGAGGTAGGAAATGAAGAGGTAGGGGAGAGAGGGAGCATCGGGGAAGACGAACTTGAAGCGATCGGTAATTACCTGGTCTTGCACGGTGAAGTTTCGGAGGTAATACTTTCAGGAGGTGATCCGCTTGTTCTGGTCGACGGCAGACTGAAAAGCATCCTGAATCAGATACGGTTTGCCAGGGAAGATGTCACAATAAGGGTTGCAAGCCGGGTTCTTTCGGTATTACCACAGCGTATTACGAAGAACCTGGTAGCTCTGCTTTCAGAGAACAGGCCTATCTGGTTTGTTTCCCACTTCAATCATCCTGCCGAGCTCACAGAGGAGGCTCTGTCGGCAATTTCGTTGCTGGTCGAAGCCGGGATACCAGTGGTAAACCAGACGGTACTGCTTAGGGGAATAAATGACGATACAGAGACGCTTAAACATCTTTTCAGAAGACTCGTTCACAACGGAGTCAAACCGTACTATCTCTTTCAGGGAGATCTTGCAAGTGGTACTTCTCATTTCCGTGTCGATCTGGGAAAGGGCCTGGAGTTAGTAAGAGAACTTAAGAGATCACTTTCCGGGCTTGAGATGCCTGATTATGCCCTCGATCTTCCGGGAGGGGGCGGAAAGGTATCTCTTCTCTCCGTTCCAATAGAGAGGCGGGAGGATGGTTACCTTGTTGGTGACTACTCTGGTGGCAGACATTTCTATCCCGGCATTGATTATTGAATCTTCCTGATGTATCCTCTATTCCGGGAAGGAGGCAAAGAAAAAATGGAACTAAAAAAAGCTATTGCAAAGGCTATGGCCGGAGAAATTGAGGGAAGGGAACTCTACAAGGTGGCTTCCGAAAGGACCGATGACAGTAAGGCAAAGAAGGTCTTCAACTACCTGTCCGGCGAAGAAAACAAGCACTATGAAGCTTTGAAAACAATTTATAATTCACTCGAATCTGGCACGGAAATAGAGATTCCGGAAATAGAAAAACTGGTGAACCTGGATGATCCCGTCAGCCCGATTTTTTCACCTGAGTTCAAAGAGCGAATCAAGGACAAACACTTTGAATACTCTGCCCTTGCCATAGGGCTTAAGCTTGAACTCGATGCATACAGGTTCTATAAAAAGCTTTTCTGGGAAACAGAGGATGAAGAGCTGAAGATTTTCTTTGACTATCTATCGAAATGGGAAATGGAGCATTACAATGCGCTACAGAGAGAACTCGATTATCTGAAGGAAGATTATTTTTCAGCAAATGATTTTCAGCCCTTTTGAAACTTATGAAAGATACCCTTCTGTCGATAATAGTAGCATTTGCAGGTTATTCTCTTCTCAATGTGTCACAGGCTTCCCAGAAGATCGGCCTTTCTCTGTTTAAAACGACAAGAGCAAGGGGTGTTTTAATCTGGATCCTGGCTACGGTAGGTACATCTCTTGCAGCCTTCGTTCTTCTCTTTGCGGTATCACTTGGTAATGTCTCCCTTGTCGGTGCAATGTCAGGTTCCGGACTTGCAACTCTCGCTCTCTTTTCCAGATTTGTTATGAAAGAATCCTTTGGGAAAAGAGAGTTGACGGGTGTTGCTGTTATACTTTTAGCGGCCGGGTTGATAGGTGCATTTTCAAGAGAATACAGGCCAAGAGAGATAAAACTACTTCTGATCTACATATTGCTGGCTGCAGTTGTTCTTGGATACCTTGGACTTCTCCTTTATGGAATAGTTAACAAAAAACACAACATGCTTGGCATAGTTATTGGTGGAATGGCCGGAGCAGTAGGTGGATTCATACCTATCTTTCAGAAGGTTTCAACTTCACAGGTGGGAATGGCAAGTTCCTTTATAAATTATGGGGAGGGAGTTCAGTATTCTTCGTTGATTTCAGTATTCACAAATCCCTATGCAATTCTCTGGATTGTCATATCTATAGTTTCGGTGGTTATCCTTCAGTTTTCCTACAGGTATGATCAGGCGATAAAGATAATCCCCGCTTTTTCTATAAATTATATTATTGTTCCGCTTATAGGCGGTGTCGCAGGCTTTCAGGAAGAACTCCATGTTGGACAATGGATTGGAGTTGCATTGATTCTTCTGGGAATGTTTATCCTCTTCAGAAGAAAGGAAATGAAAGTATAATTCCTTATGTGGACATTTGTTCTATTTTTAATATATTTATCCCTATCATGAAAAAAGAAAAGGAAATTTACGAGCATATAGGGGTATTGATATCCAATGCAAGGACAGCCCAGAAAGACTGGAGAAACCTCTCTTTCAAGGAACGATCCACATTCCTCTTTCAATTAAAGCGGATCATAATTGAGAGGGTAGATGAACTGGCCAGCCTGATAGCCTCCGTTACGGGTAAGCCCTTGGTAGAGGCAATGGCGGTTGAGGTCCTTCCTGCAATGATAGCATCTGATTACTATGCCAGGAATGCGGGAAAACTGTTGAAACCGGAGAAAGTGCCTTTGAGCAGCATTGTTTTCTTTAACAAGAAATCTGTTGTTCTTCATGAGCCCTATGGCGTAGTAGGGATAATAAGCCCATGGAATTATCCTTTCTGGATACCCTTTCATGAAGTTATAATGGGTCTTGTCGCCGGTAATGCAATCATCCTGAAGGTTGCTACAAAAAGCCTTACCATTGGAAGGTTCATAGAGAAAATAATACGAGAAGCGGGCTTCCCCGAAGGAATATTCAGTTTACTGGAAGTTCCCGGTAGTATTGCGGGGAGGGCACTTGTGGATGGTGGTATAGACAAGATTTTCTTCACCGGTTCAACAGAAACTGGAAGTTTCATTGCAAGCTATGCGGGGAGTAAACTGATACCTGTTTCTCTCGAATTGGGCGGAAATGATGCCATGATAGTCTTAAAGGATGCAAACCTGGAACGTGCAGTGAATTGCGCTCTGTGGGCCGGGCTCTCCAACAGCGGACAATCATGTGGAGGGGTGGAAAGAATCTATGTTGTAGGGGAAGTGTACGACGAGTTCAGGAATCTCTTGAAGGAGCGTGTAAAGAGTTTAAGGCAGGGAATGTGGAATAGTTTTGATATAGAGTTGGGTTCAATTTCTTCCGTCAAGCAGTTCGAGAAGATAAAACTCCACGTGGAAGATGCTCTTTCAAAGGGTGCGAATCTTCTTTGTGGCAGAGACGGAAAGGCTCTTCACGGTGAAGCGCTGTTTTATCCACCGACAGTTCTTGAAAATGTAAACAGAGAGATGAAGGTTGTGACTGAGGAGACCTTCGGGCCGGTACTTGCTTTGGAGAAGGTTAGGGATGATGAGGAGGCTGTGAAAATGGCCAATGATTCCAACCTTGGTCTAACAACCTCCGTATGGACGGCAGACAAGGGAAGGGCGGCAAGAATCGCTTCGAATCTGGAGTCGGGCGTGGTTTCCATAAATGATCATTTGATGAGTCATGGAATGCCTGAGCTTCCATGGGGTGGTTACAAGAAGTCTGGCTTCGGAAGAACTCACGGCAAGTGGGGGTTGCACGAGATGACAAGGGTGAAAGTTGTGGTGTCCGACAGATTCCCGGGTCTCAAGATGGAATCATGGTGGTTCCCTTACGGCAAGAAGCTGTACTATCAGTTGAAGAGTGCATTGATTTTTCTGGGGGGGATTGGAAGTGCAAAGTCGAAGTTACAATGGTTTTCTTCGATAAATGGAACGATAAAATTATTGTCCAGAATGTTAGGCAGGGTACATCGAAATGGATAAATTGAAAACGACCAATATCCTTCTCTTTATTTTAGTTGTCTTCGTTATCGGACTTGTCCTCAAGCTGACACAGGAGGTGATGATAGCCTTACTTCTCTCCATACTCCTTGCTTACATCATGGATCCCCTCGTAGCGCTTCTTAAAAAGATAGGGATTCCCCTGTGGCTCGGTGTTGCCATAACCGCGGTGGTTTTTATTGGTATTTTTTTCGGTCTTGGATTCATAATCTACTTCAGCACCATGGAATTTGCCCACAAGTTTCCTAGTTACCAGGAGAAGCTGGTACAAACTCTCGAAGACCTTGTATCGCAACTGGAAGTAAGTACGAATGGGAATATAAGGGTTGATGTCCTTGAAAACCTGAAGAATATACCAATAGCTTCGATGGCTTTCAACGGGGCTCGTTTCCTCGTATCCTCCGTATTACAGTTCGTAATGATTTTCTTTTTTGCAATATTGATACTTTACGGCAAGTACAATTTCCCGAAGAAGCTATTAAGGGCCTTCCCTGGCAGGGAAAAAAGAAGAATACCGATCATACTAAGGCATATAGATATTGAGGTGCGAAAGTACATTGCCATGAAAACACTCATATGTCTGATGACAGGAGTGGGAACGACTGTGATTCTCTGGGTCTTCAAGGTCGAATTCGGTGTTGCCCTCGGCTTCATGACCTTCGTTCTTACCTATATACCCACGGTAGGTCCCATTGTAGCGATTCTTATTCCTTCCCTCATTGGAGTAGCCCAGTATGGTATAGTTATCACGCCCCTGTGGATAGTCTCTGTACTGGCCTTTATGCACATTTTTATCGGAAGTCTTATTGAACCAAAACTGATGGGTGATACGATGAACCTGACATTTCTCGTTATCTTTTTCTCACTATTTTTCTGGGGCTGGATGTGGGGAGCAGCAGGCGTGCTGCTTGCCGTACCCATGACTACATCGATAAAGATTATTATGGAGAATATACCAATGACCTCTCCTCTTGCAAAATTACTGGAGAGAAGAAAACCGAAGAAGAGATTTCTATTCAGGTACAGGAAGATTGAATTCTAGTTTGGGCTGGCTGTAATTCTAATCTGTTCTAATCTGAAAAGTAATAATTTAAAATTTTTTCCAAATCATTGATATTGGACTTGACAATTTGAGATATTAGTTTATAGTTGATTTAATGTTACATTTATGTGAGCGATTACATATTTGTAACATTAATTTAATCATATTTAGGAGGTTTCTATGAAACGAGCAATCTTCATTTTACTTGCATTGGTGTTAATTTCAGCGGGGGTGTTTGCAGGCGGTCAAGGTGAGGCAAAGAAGGTAAAACTGATCTATATGACAGCCGGTGATGTTAATATGCTGGCTTTGGGTCAGAATGTTTTCGGTCCCGAGTTTGAAAAAAAATATCCGAATATTTCTTTGGTAACAATACATACGGGACCAGGAAATGCAGGCTCTCAGAGAATCTATGAAAAGATTCTTGCTGAAAGCAAGTCGAATAAGGAAGAATGGGATGTAGATGTAGCAATGGTTCATCAGATATTTATGAAATGGGCTATGGAAAAGGATCTTCTCTTAAAGTTTGCAAAGGATTTAGATACATGGAAGTATGTGACATCACCATTTGCCAAGAAAGCATTGGGTGTAGATATTGAAGGTTATGCAATGCCCATGTTTCATAGTCAAACTGCCCTTGCTTACAATCCGAAGTATGTAAAGAATCCGCCCAAGAGTTATAAAGAGCTGGAAGAGTGGGTAAAAAAGAATCCGGGTAAGTTTGGTTACAATGGAATAAAGGGAGGAATGTCCGGAGTTTCCTTTACTGTTGGATGGGTATATGCAAAGACAGGAAAGTACCAGAAATATGCTGTCACCGGACCATTTGAGCAATCTGAAGTGAATTCATGGGAGGGAGTTTTCAAGGATCTGAAAGAGTTCAACAAATATGTGACTTTCACCGCAGGTAATGTAGGTACACTTGATGCTTTGAATAGAGGTGAAATCTGGATGGGTCCTGTCTGGGTAGATATGTTCTTTACTTTCATGAATGAAGGAAAAATGGATCCCAATACAAAACTTATTCTGCCGGAACCCGGAATGCCGGGACAGCCAATGTACTTTGTTATTCCAAAGAAAGCTGCTCATGCCGATGCTGCCAAAAAATTCGTAGAATTTGCTACCAGTCCAGAGATACAGGCAAAAGATATAGTTGAAAGGTTTAACTGGTATCCAGGAATCGATGGCTCATATCTGAAGGATTATATACCCAAAGAAGTTTATAATAAGATATATCGCGACGTAACTCCGAAAGATCTTGCAAAAAAAGGCCTGGCATTTCCTCTGGCCGATTATTTCAGCGCTATTCTTGAATCTTACGAAAAATGGGTAAAATAGTAATGTCTGATAATGTTCAAAAACGGAGGGGATTTATATTCCCTCCGTATATTTTACTTTTATTTCCAGCTGTAAGTTTCATGCTTCTTGTATATGCCTACCCCTTTGTTTCTTCTGTTTTAAAGAGTTTTATTAATAAGGAAGGGGCTCTCTCTTTGGATAATTACTTCAAAGCATGGGATCTTTATTTAAAGGATATACTCTTCACATTTTCCATAACGGTTTTCAATACTATTGCTTCGGGTATAGTAGCTATCCTGCTTGCCGTATATTTCAGACTTCATGAAAGCCCAATTTCTCGTTTTCTGCTTAACCTTTACCGGTTACCGATTTTTATTCCATTTGTCGTTGTTGCACAAATGATGAATAGTTTTCTTGCACCGCATGGGTTGCTTAATGTGGCGCTTGCTCAATTAAGATTGATCGATTTGAACAATCCTCTGCAGTTGTTTAATTTCATAGGTTTGTCATTTGGCTTTATTTGGAAACTGGCACCATTTACCATTCTAATTATATATGGCGGTTTTCAAATGATAGATAACAGCTATATAGAAGCGGGAAGAAGTGCCGGAGCTAAATGGTTCAAATTGATAACACGAATTCTCATTCCAATGAACAAACCAAGTATTATGGTAGCTCTTGTGCTGATCTACTCACAGATAGTAGGAACTTTCACTCTGCCATATATGTTGATCGGTGGTAAAATCCCTACAACTATCACAGTCGATATAGCTCATCGAGTCAACTATTTCAGAGATTTTGGTGTAGCAAATGCTCTGGGTGTTTTTTCCTACATATTAGTATTTGTTACTGCTATTTATTATTTGAAGACTAAGGTAAAAGAGGTCAAATAAATTGAGAAGTATACTGATTAATAGAAAAAGGATATTAATTCTAACTTTGGAAATCTTGCTTTTGTTGTTTTCATTGTTATTGATTTTTGGTCCTATGACAAGCCTGGTATTATGGTCAATAGCGGATAAATGGTTCTGGCCGAATCCGGTACCACAGAGTATTGGTCTTGATTATTGGAAACAGGCACTAGGTATTCAAAAAAGCCTGGCAATAGGAGCTGTTAGCATTGTTCCGGCATTTTTCTTAAGCCTGATGATAGCTGTAATTACTGTAGTTATTGCCATGGCTATCGCCATCCCGGCAGGCTATGCTCTTGCAAAATACAAGATACCTTTTGGAACCTTCATTTTATTTCTATTCTTAATGCCGAATGCTTTTCCTCAACAACCCATTTTTGTCAACCTGCTTGATACCTTTACAAAGATAGGATTGGCAGGAACAGTTCCGGGGGTGATTATTGTTCATATACTCGTGGGACTGGTTTTTGGAGTGTGGATTACCAGTGCAACTTTCAAATCAATTCCGGTACAACTGGAGGAAGCAGCAAGAAGTGTTGGTGCAAATAGTCTTAAGACTTTCTTTAGGATTTCACTGCCCCTTGCTGCCCCGGGGTTACTTGCAAGTTCTGTTTTTGTATTTATAACTTCTCTGGACGAGTTTACCGGCACCTTTTTTATAGGCTTACCATTTGTCATAACCCTACCTATGACACTGTATTCATCCAGTGGTTACAATATGCAGTTTGCTTCGGTCATTGCAATTATTTTATTAATTCCGAGTATACTGTTTATGACACTTATTCAGAGAGTTCTGAAGGCTGAATACGTAGGTGGAATGGGATGATAAAAATTGTGGAGAAACATAGTCGGAGGTTGAGTATCAATGTCAAATTTGAAGCTTTTAAGTATTGTTAAAAAATATGGCAGGGTAATTGCAGTCGATAATTTAAATCTGGAAGTCAAAGACGGGGAATTGGTTACTTTGTTGGGCCCTTCTGGATGTGGAAAAACGACTACTCTAAGGATAATTTCAGGATTCCTCTCGCCAGATAGAGGTGATATATATATAAATGATAGAAAAATTACGGATATCCCACCTGAAAAACGCGGAATTGGATTAGTTTTCCAGAACTATGCATTATGGCCTCATATGACTGTGTTTCAGAATCTTGCATTTGGATTGCAGATGAGAAAGACACCGAGAGATGAAATTGTAGAAAGGGTAAAACAGGGGTTAAAAACGGTACGATTGGAGGAATATGAAAAGAGATACCCACGGGAATTGAGTGGTGGTCAGCAACAACGAGTTGCATTGGCGAGAGCTCTTGTTCTTGAACCTGATATACTGCTTCTAGATGAGCCCTTGAGTAACCTGGACGCTCTCCTTAGGGAGAAAATGAGATTTGAGATTGCAAGAATCCATAGAGAATCCGGAGTTACTACGATTTATGTAACACATGACCAAACGGAGGCCATGGTTATATCAGACAGGATAGTCATACTGAATAAGGGTAAGGTCATGCAGGAAGGAAAGCCGAAAGAGATTTACGAAAAGCCTGCGAATAAATTTGTAGCAAGTTTTATGGGTAATACATCTTTCATCGAGGGAATAGTAAAAGAGATTGATGGTAATTATACCATCCTGGAAACTGCTGACGGCTTAACGATTCACGGTATTGGGAATGGAATTAAGAGAGGGGATAGAGCTGTTATTGCAGTCAGACCTGAGAATGTTCAATTCTTACCAACTTCAAAGAATGATAGTAGAGAAGGGTATTTTAATATTTTCTCTGCAAAAGTAGAGAGGGAATCCTATATAGGTGAAGTATTTGACTATCAGTTGAAAATCAAAAACTGGTCAATCAGGGCTAAGAGTTCCGTTGCCAATGAAAAGCCAAGAGGGTCAGAGGTGAAGATATATCTTGATCCGGATAAAATGCCAATTTTAATTGAATGAGAAAAGGGAAAATGCATATTGGAATTATTATTTTTAGGCACATCATGTGCAGTCCCAAATAGAGACAATGGTTCAACTTCATTTCTGGTGAAAACACAAAATTCCTTGATTCTTGTAGATGCTTCTGATAATCCTGTGAAATCTATGCTTAAATCAGAAACAGATCCGCTTGATCTTGATCTCATAATACTTACGCATTATCATGCTGATCATTTCTCAGGATATCCTGCTCTTATCTCTACTTTGAACTGCCTGGGAAGAAAAAGGGACTTGATGGTAATCACAAATCGGGAAACAGAAGACAAGGCAAGGAATATTCTGGATCTTTTAGATCTGGATAATAGTAATCTTCTATTTGATATAGATTATACCGGAGCATTTTCCGATATCGATATTGATATTGAACTAATACCGGGATTTCATACGGTTCCAACAAGTATGATAAGATTCAGAGAAGGTGAGAAAGAAGTGTTCTATTCTTCAGATACTGCCTATTCACCGAAACTTTCAGATCTGGCCAAGAATTGTCGGTTGTTGATCCATGAAGCTACATTTTCTCAATACAAGAGGTTAAGTTTGGAAGGTCACAGCAGCGCTTATGAAGCAGGATTATCAGCAAAAAACGCCAATGCAGAAGAATTATTTCTCTGTCATATCTGTGAGAATGATTATTTGAATCCTGATAGTATAATCGAGGAGGCTAAAGAGGCTTTCTCAGGCAAGATAGTAGTTCCTAGACTATTTAAATGGTATACAATTTAATGCTATATATTTGTTATTGGGTATTTTTAATTAAATGTATAGGAATCATATGGGGAAGTTCATGAAAGATAAACTGCATGACAATGTAACTATCGAGGATGTTGCAAATTACTGTGGTTATTCAAGAGCAACAATTTCGAGAGTTATCAATAATGAGGGTAATGTCAAACCATTAACGGTAAAGAAAATCAAAATGGCTATAAAAGAACTTGGTTACAAGCCAAATGCAAATGCAACTGCATTATCAGGTGGCAAAACCAGAACAATAGCGATTCTTTTGCCCGAGATATGGCGGTCATACTATTCTACCCTGTTGGATGGATTGGAAGAAGTTGCATCGGAGAAAAACTATTATATCCTGGTAAGAACAAAAAATTATAAAGAAGCAGCTTTAGATTTGTTGAGAGCAAATAGAGTTGATGGTTTTATCATCAGGAATACTAAAGACCCCGCTGATAACATTGATTTTGTTAAGAAACTTGATAGACAAAACTTCCCATTTATTTTAATAGGAAATCCTATACCAGGTTACAATTTTCCCTCTATAAAAATAGACAATATTGGCGGAGCCAGAGAAATGGCACATCATTTTGCTGAAAGGAATTATAAAAGAATTCTTTTCATTTCTGGCCCGGCTAACAATGTGGATTCAAATGACCGCGCATATGGTTTTAAATTAGGGTTATCGGAAAAGGGAATCAATTTTTCTTCTGTTATCCATGTGGAAGGTGATTATTCCAAGAAGAGTGGGTATGAGATTGCTAAAAATACTCTGAAAGAGAACAGAGTCGATGCTGTATTTGCTGCAAATGACCGAATGGCATTGGGGGTTCTAATATATGCAAAAGAGAACAATATCGAGGTACCGGGAGAGATCGCCATCGCCGGTTTTGATGATGCCTTTTTTTCGGAGTATCTCTCCCCGCCACTGACTACGGTTAAACCTCCCATATATGAAATGGGCACAATTGCGATGGAAAATTTGATTCTCATGATAGAAGGTTCTGTTCAGCGTAGACCTAAGATTATTTTACCGACGCAGCTAATAGTCAGAGGATCTTCATAAATAGGAGTATAAATATGAGGGTATGTTACTTCTGTAAGGCAAGGATAGATGATAAGATTCAAATCTACAGGAACAGTGAATGTCCCAACTGTGGAAAGGATTTGAAGATTTGCTACAACTGCAAGTATTACAGTAAAGGAGCTCACTGGGATTGTCTGGAAACAATTGGGGAGCCTGTGAGAGAGAAAGACCGGGCTAACTTCTGTGAATACTTCAGGTTCAAAGAAGTTTCAGAGCCATCTCGTACAGGCCTGGGGCAAGCAACGGACAAGAAAAAGAAGGCTGAAGAAAGAATCAGAAAGCTTTTTGGGCAGTAAGAAAGGTGGTATAAGGAATGAAGGTCGGGTTGGAGTGTTATCCCTGTTTTCTCAAACAGGCAATAGAGGCATCCGCAGTAGTAACAAAAGATGAAAACCTGAGGTATGAAATCGTAAAGGAAGTACTTCGAGAAATACTGGTTGTGGCAGAAGAGAGATCAGATGAAATAACTCCGGTTCATATCGGAATGGCTATTCACAAGCTGATAAGAGAACTGGGGAATAACGGTGACCCTTACATTGAAATAAAGAGACAGTATAACGAGAAGGCTCTTTCTCTCTACCGATACATGAAGGGGCTTGTAAAGAAGTCAACCTCACCTCTGGAAACCGCTGTAAAACTTGCCATTGCCGGAAACATAATCGATTTCGGGGTTGGAGAACTTTCCGAAAAGATAGAGATAGAACATATCATTGAAGATGCAATTGGCAGGAATCTGGCAATCAATGACTTTGAAACATTCAGAGATCTTCTGAAAGAAGCAGGAAGCATACTATACCTCGCTGACAATACTGGTGAAATAGTATTCGACAGGATCCTAATAGAGGAAATTCCCAATCACAGAAACAGGGTGAAACTCGTCGTGAAGAAAGCACCCATTATAAACGATGCAACCTACGAGGATGCTGAAGCTGTCGGATTGGCGGGTATTGTTCCTGTTATGGATAACGGACTGGCCGTGCCTGGGGCCATACTTGATCAAGTTTCCAAGGCCTTTCTAGAGGAGCTTGATAGGGCTGACATTGTCATCTCCAAGGGACAGGGAAACTATGAGGGCTTATCTGATACACACTATCCAATATTCTTTCTTCTCAAAGCCAAGTGTGCAGTGATAGCAAGGGAGTTAAAGGTCAAGATCGGAGATACGGTCCTAAGATACAATCTTGCATCGGAAAAAGAGAAGAAAGGCGCCGACCGGATTCGAACCGGTGCATAAAGGTTTTGCAGACCTCTCCCTTACCACTTGGGTACGGCGCCATTCAATTCAAATAGAATATAGTAAAAATATTTCCTGTTGTCCAGATATCCCAATACATATATTATACTAGATGACAAATGGTTGAATTGAGTATAATTATTCCCACCTTCAATGAAGAGGAGTATCTCCCCAGGCTGCTAGAGAGCATCGAAAGGCAGGGTGTGGACAATCGTGAGATAATTATTGCAGATAATAACTCAACGGATAAGACTGTCGAAATTGCAAAGAGATACGGAGCAAGGATTGTAGAGGGAGGGCTCCCTGCCGTTGCAAGAAACAATGGTGCCAGGGCCGCAAGGGGTGAATACCTCTTGTTTGTCGATGCAGATACAGTAATGCCTGATGGTTTCCTTAAGAGCTTGCTGAAACAGTTCGATGAGGATTTTATCGATATCTGCATTCCTGTGTACAAGCCTATCGATAGTGATAAAAAGATATACAAGACACTCTTTGAACTTGCCAACAGTTACTTGAAACTGATGGAGTTTATAAAACCACAGGGTGGGGGAGCATGTATCCTGGTAACAAGGAGGCTTCACAGGCGGATCGGTGGATTTGAGGAGTCGAGAAGAACCTCGGAAGACCACGATTACATCTTTCGTGCATCTGAAATAGGACGTTTCAGGGTCTATAATCAGTTTTATATCTATGTTTCTGCAAGGAGACTGGAAGTAGAAGGGCTATCAAATATGATTCAAAAGATGATTCGCTCTTCGATTGTTTTTTTCTTCACCGGAAAGTCCGATGAAAAGATTGATTATGAGTATGGGAAATTCTCGAAAGAGCTGATTGCCAAGAGTGCAAGGATGAGGACTGGAAGGCAGAGAAGAATGGTATTGAGGTTGCTTTCCAGTTTCAATCGAATAAGACATAAATTTATCAGACAGTTGACAGCCATGGGTGTGGATGAATCTGTTCTCAGGGTTGGAAAGCGGTATGAACGTGATAAGAGAGAGGAGAAAGAATGAGAGAAGAATTTGTCGAACTCAAAGTCATGAATGGTTTGCTTAAGGGTATGGTACATATTCCGGATATTCCTGATAGTGGAGAAAAACCTCCTGTAGTGATAATGTTTCATGGCTTTACGGGAAACAGAATGGAGCCGAGTTTCATGTTTGTTCGGTTTTCAAGGCTTCTTTTAGAGCACGGCATTGCCAGTGTGAGGTTCGATTTCTGGGGCAGTGGAGAGAGTGAGGGGAGTTTCGAGAAGATGACTTTCTCCGGTGAACTACAGGATGCAAGGGATATTTTCAGTTATGTTTCGGATGGTAAATCCTTCGACAGCGACAGGATATTTTTACTTGGCTTGAGTATGGGTGGTTCCATTGCAAGTTGCCTTGCAGGTGAGTTGGGAGAAAGGGTAAGGGGACTAATTCTCTGGTCGGCAGCTGGAGAGATGAAAAAGCTTTTCCTTGCTCACATGGAGGAAATTGAGAGGAAGAAAAGAGAAGTTGGCGTGAAAAATATCAATATGGATGTGAACCCGCTTGACAGCAATGGACTTCTCATCGGAAAGGAATTCGTGGACGATGTAATGTCTGTGGAAATCATGAAGGCGGCCTCACATTACAGAGGGGATGTCCTGATTCTTCACGGGGATGAGGATCCCACTGTACCTCTCGAGGTATCATACGAATACTCAAGGCTTTTCGGAGAGAGGGCTGAACATCATGTTATCAAGGGTGGTGACCATACTTTTAGGAGCCATCCATGTATAAACGAGGTGTTTTCTCTTTCCCTGGATTTTATAGAAAAAAGGATAAAGTGAAGCCTCTCGCATTACTGGTATCACCTCCCGTCTATGACTTCGCGCTTTACGATCTCTACCTCAAACCATACGGACTCCTTCGGATAGGGAAATGGCTGGAAGAGTCCGGTTATGAGGTAAAGCTGGTGAACGCACTCGACTACAGGGACAGCGAAAGTGAAAGAGTTCTGGGTCATCCGAGGAGAAAACAGGATGGAACTGGCAAGTTTTTCAGGATGGTTGTGAAAAAACCGGATGTATTGAAGGGGATCAAGCGAAGATTTGCAAGGTATGGAATTACAGTGGAGGCCTTTGAAAGGCGAATGAAACTTCATAATCCTGATGTGGTTCTCATAGGCACGGGAATGACATACTGGTACCTTGGTGTCATAGAAGCAGTGGAGGTTAGCAGAAAACTCTTCTTAAGAGTGCCGATCGTTATCGGAGGAATCTATGCCACTCTCTGTGAGAAACATGCAAAGAGTAAGATCGGTGCTGATTTTGTTGTATCGGGAAGTGCATTCGAGGAATTACCCGCTGTGCTTGAAAGATCGGGTTTGCCCGTGCCGGTTCCACCAGCGGATGTTTCAAATGCTGAGATGTTGATCCCCAAGGAGTTATATGGAGATGCTGCTGTGATAGTTCTAAACGAGGGTTGCCCCTTCAGGTGCAGGTACTGCGCATCGAGGGTCTTTTATGAGAGTTTCAAAAAGGGAAATGCAGAGAAGAGTTATGAGAGGTTGTGCAAGATACACGATGAGCTCGGGACAGAGAATTTTGCCTTTTACGATGATGCCCTTCTTTTCAGAAAGGAAGAGGTTTTAAAGCCATTTCTTGAAATGGTTGTGAAGAGAGGTCCCAAAGTTAATTTTTATGTGCCCAATGGCATACACCTATCTTACCTCGATTTCGATACGGTAAGGCTCATGAAGGAGGCTGGTTTCAGGGAGGTGCGAATAGGACTGGAGAGTTCAAAGAAGGAATTTCACCGTCTGAATGATGGCAAACTTGATTTGGAAAGTTTCCCCGAAAGGATTGCCATGCTCAAAGAAGCCGGATTTAGTGGAAGAGAGATTGGAGTCTATATCCTTGCCGGTCTTCCTCGCCAGAGATGGGAAGAAGTGGAAGAATCTATACGTTTTGTTTCCGATTTCGGGGTCAGGATCTTCGTTGCAGAGTACTCTCCGGTTCCTGGAACACCGATGTACATGGATAGCCTGAAATTCTCACATTTCCCCATCGAGGATGAGCCTCTAACCCACAATAATTCTATATTTCCTATGCAGTGGGAAGGATTTACAACAGATGATCTGGATAGGATGAAACAGCTTGCCAGAGAGCTGTCTTGCTGATTGTCTCGTTGTTACGGCTTGTAATGCCTTGATACGTTTATTCCGGGTTAGTACGAATCGCCATCCGGGGGTACGAGACATATGAAACGCAATTCAGTATTTCCCGTGTTTACGAACTGATGTATCTTATTCCCCTCTATGTAGGCAACAGAACCCTTTTCAATAGGATGATCCTTGCCTTCCAAGACTATCTTTCCCTTACCTTCCAGTACGTAGTTTGCATGCCACCATGTATGTTTATGATATGGCGTGTTACCACCCGGTTTTATGGAAAAAACCCTGAAGAAGCCATCGAAACCATCTGCCGGGCCAATAAGTATCTGTTTCTCTACATTTCTTAAATCATCTCCGGAAAGTTTGACTCTCTTTACATCAGCCTCGTGTTTTACCATGTCTTACTCCTTCACTCTCCTTCA
Organism: Spirochaetales bacterium; assembly: GCA_027021365.1. Taxonomy (GTDB): domain Bacteria; phylum Spirochaetota; class Spirochaetia; order SZUA-6; family SZUA-6; genus JALUUM01. Next base: position 19,283 of record JALUUM010000025.1, on the reverse strand, counting down.
CTTATGAACTGATCTATTCGCTCCTTGATAATATTAATACCACTTCTCCAGAAGTCAATACTCTCTATATCGAAACCTGCATCACGTGTGAGGTCATTGGCTGATTTCATGCCTGTATTTGAGAGAAGTTCCCGGTATTTTTCGGAGAAGCTCTTTCCTTCCTCCCTGAATCTTGAATAGAGGCCGATTCCGAAGAGTAAACCAAATGCATAGGGAAAGTTGTAAAAGGCAAAATCTGCATTGTAGTAGTGTGTCTTTACCGCCCACATGTACGGATGGAGTTCATCCTGATTCAGAGCATTCCCATAGGTTTTTTTCTGTGCATCGATCATCAACTCGTTCAGCTCTTCGGGAGAGAGTTCCTTCTTTTCTCGTATTTTCATAACTTCTGATTCGAAGAGGAATCTGGACAGGATGTCTACGATCACCTGTGACTGGTCTGCCAGGAAAACTTCCAGTGCGGCAAGCCTTTCCTCTCCCCTGAAATCGGCAAGGGCACCGTTGAAAACAATGTTTTCACAGAAAATAGATGCTGTTTCGGCAAGTGTCATGGGATATGTACGCAAAATGTTTGGGGTTGTTCTCAGCACATGATGGTGATAGCCATGACCGAGTTCGTGAGCTACCGTTGAGACTGACTTGAAAGAACCGTCGAAGTTACACATTATTCTTGATTCCGCCTTCAAGGGAACAGTGGCGCAGTAAGCACCACCAACCTTCCCGTCTCTTGGTTGTGCATCTATCCATCCCCGGGAGAAAGCTTGCCTTGCAAAGTTGCCAAGTTCATCGGAGAAGTTTGCAAATTGCTCTGTAATAAAATCTCTTGCTTCGCTAAAGCTCCACTTTCTCGTAATGCTGCCTACAGGGGCAAAGAGGTCATAGAAGGCCAGCTTATTCAAACCAAGTAACTTAGCCTTTGCTTTGAAGTAATTTCTGAAATAGGGAAGTGACTCCTGCATCGCCGCGATAAGAGAATCCAGTGTTTTCCTGGTGATTCGTGACTGAATAATAGACTTTTCGAGTGTACTGGAATAATTTCTTCTCTTGTTTAGAATTACAGAGAACCCTTTAACACCGTTCAGTGCAAAGGAAAGGGGTGTCTTCACCGTTTCCCAGGCTTCTATCTCCTTTTGAAAGGCTCTCTTTCTTGTTACTCTGTCCGGATCGTGTGCCAGAGCCCTTAATTGGGTCACAGTTTTCTTCTCCCCGGTTGTCTCATCCCAGATAACTTTCAGTTGTGATGTGATTGTATCATGAAGTCTGCTCCATGCATCTGCCCCTGCACGTGACAGATCGCTCGCCAGTTCTTCTTCTCTCTCACTCATCTGCCTGTTGCTGAGGAATAATTCTTCTTTCAGGAAGAACTCGTATGGTTTGAGAAAGTCATTACCACTGATTATTTCATCTATGTGCTGACTCAGTTTTTTCAGCTTTTTCCTGAAAATTACCCGTATTTTTTTCAGAGGTATTGCAGCTTCTTCAAGGAGATTGATCTTTTCTATTGCATCCCGGTTGTATGAATCGGTGGAATACATGAGGTAGGTATACGTATCGAGGTTTTCCTTGAGATCATTGATTCTGTTAGAAATTCTTATGTATTCCTCTATTTTTTCCGCGTTCAGTGTTTCACCGGCCTCTACGATAACCTGGAGCCTGGATAAATGTTCATTGTACTCATCCAGGTCATTCTTGAAACTGGCGGAATCCAGACCTGGATAGATATCCGTTAAATCCCACTTCGGCAGATTCTCCGATCTTCCTATTCTTACTTCATCTGATCCATTTTTCATTTGGTACCTCGTAATCTATTAATTCTTCTTCTTTAAAAAAGAGATTTATCTCACGTTGTGCGCTTTCCAACGAATCGGAAGCATGAATCACGTTTTTCTTAGTGGTAAGAGCAAAGTCTCCCCTTATCGTCCCGGGTAAGGCTTCCATGGGATTCGTTGCGCCTGCAATTTTTCTCACCTTTGCTATTGAGTTTTCACCTTCTATTACCATGACAATGACAGGGCTGGATGTAATGTAATCGATCAATGGAGGATAAAAATCCTTTCCACGGTGCTCTGCATAGTGTTCTTCGGCAAGATCTCTGGGAATTCGCATAAGTTTCAATGCTATAATCTTCAAACAGCAATTTTCAAGTCTTTCCAGTATTCGGCCTACCAGCCTTCTCTCCAGTGTTCCCGGTTTAAGCATGACAAAAGTACGTTCACAAGACATAATGACTCACCTCTTTGTGCATATATTAATGTTTTAGATTTCTTCAATCAGGCAAGCTTTTTATAAAGCATTGTTCAATTAATTTCAACAGTTTTCAGTATTTTAAACGGTTTTTGAGGATTTTGAAATGAATTCAATGGCTTTGACAGTAATTTAGGAGAGATGTAACCTTAACAAAGGATGCTATTGTGTCTATAGTATGCATATGGTAGGAAGTGAGAGTACGACATACGAGATAGAAGAGGGGAATCTGGCAAGTGCTATCCTCGGAATAGGCTCCTTTGAACAGCATTCGCATCATCTCCCCGTGGAGACAGATTTTATAATAGCTGAAAAGGTGTCAAGAAAAGTTGCGGAAAGAATAGGAGCTTTTTACCTTAACCCCTTGCCCTATTCCGTATCCCTGGAACACATAGGTTTTGCCGGAACCGTTCTGCTTAAACCTGAAACCCTCAAGAGGGTAATATGGGACATTGCAGAATCGGTTGCAAGGTGGGGAGTCAAGTATCTTGTACTTTTAAACTTTCATGGTGGGAATTTCATACTAAATCCCACTGCAAGGGAGTGGAATATGACAGGTGGAGCACCGAAGATTATTCTGCTCGATTTCTACAACGGAATAAAAGACATGGCCCCAAATCTTCATGCTGGAGAAGTGGAAACATCTCTCCTTCTGTTCTTGAGACCGGAGTCTGTTAGAGATAAATTGTTAAAGGATCATGTCCCGGATTTACCCAGAAGCGATCTCACTCATTTCGGCATGAAAGGAATCAGTCCGGAAGGTGTGTGGGGATATGCAAGTCGAGCAAGTGCCGAAAAGGGAAGGGAGTGGTTCTATGAGGGTGTATCATACCTGGTAGAGAGGTACAACAGGATAATTGAAAAGTTTCAAAGCCTTCCTCCTGCTATTTCTATTTAGTCTTCTCTCGTGTACAAACACGGTTACTATCGGTGTCAATCCGTGGCCTCCATGTGAGGTATGGTATGTTGCCAAGATACTTGGAATCGCAGACAAACACGGTTTGGAGATAAAGATAGTCCGTTATCCTACATGGAGGAGCAATCTGGAAGCTTTTTATGAAGGAAATACGGATGTCGTGCATTCCTCGTATTTCAATGCAATTTACTACTGTAATACGGGAAACAACAGGGGAAAAATAGCCATTGTTTCAGATTCGATACTCGGGGCAGATGGAATGGTTACGGCATCAACCATAGGGAAAATCGAAGACCTGAAGGGGAACAAGGTAGGGGTTGAAGTGGGTACGGATGAGTACTTTCTTCTCTATAAGATTCTGAAGAATCACGGCCTCTCTTTAAGAGATATTAGAATTATTTCGATAAGGAGCAGTGATGCTCCCAGGTATTTGAAATCCGGTACCGTTTCCGCGGTTGTGACATACGAACCATACCTCTCGGAAGCACAGAAGTATGGAAGACTCTCCGAAACAACCCTAAATTACCCGGACATCTTGAAAGATGTAATTATGTTCTCCCACAGGATTGCAAAAAGACGAAATGTATCGAAAAGGTTGAAGGATGTGTGGTTTGAAACCATTGACTGGATAGAGGAGAGTAATGATAACCTTCAGTATGCATGTGGGTTGATGTCTGCCAGTGAGGGTATGAGTACCAAAGATTTTCTTGATTTTTTCAGGAGTTTCTATTTCTTCAAAAAAGGTGAGAGCAATACCCTCTTGAGGGAGGGAGGGAGGACAGAGGGTATTCTTAGAGATATAGAATCCTTTGCAAACAGAGAGGGTATTACCAATAACCGTTGCAATGTCAAAGAATTGATCCTACGGTAGTAACGGGTATGTTGAAAGTAAGAATAAAGACATTAAAGGGTTTTCTTATTCTTCTCTTCCTGACAAGTGTGTTATTCGTGAACATAATTTCTCTGGGTGGATATATCTTTTTCAGTATCGGTGCGATAAAACACAGGGCGGAACAGTATATTATATCCATAAGTAAACCTGTAGCTTTCAATCTTGCCTCTCTCTTGAAGGTTAATGATCGCATTCAGATAGAAATCATTCTTTCAAATTTGTTGAGCAACAGGTACATATCCAGCATCACTCTGTACGACCGAGACGGTTATCCGATTTATCGTAGTAACATCTATGACAGTATGGATAAGACTGTGGATATGGAAGCTCTGAAAGGTGTAATAGAGAAAAAGGAGTTGATTGTTGTAAAACAATCGAGGAATCTGCTGAAGGTAGTATTTCCCATATATGGAAGGGAGTTCTATAATTCTACGCTAAGGGATGTTAATGCACTTCTATTGATAAATGCCAGGCTTGATCTGTTCATCTACGATGCAGAAAGCATGATATTCACCGTATTCCTTGTAAATATACTCGCCTCCATGATATTAAGTGTCATTTTTATCATGCTGATAGAGCGGTATGTTTACAATCCACTTGGCAGATTGAAACAGCTTGCAGAGGGGATAACAGAGGGGAAATACGGTGAAATAGGGATTGAAGGACGATACGAATTTAAGGAGATATTCGAAAGTTTCAACAGGATGAGCAGGAGCCTTGATTTTTATACCACCAGACTGGAGATATTGAATAAGAGCCTCATTGACGAGGTAAAGAAGAGAACGGCAGAGCTTGAAAGGCTGAAAAACAGGTTCAAGGATATTGCCGAATCACTTGGTGACATTCTGTGGGAGACAGATGCCGCTCTCTGCTATTCTTTCTGTTCCAATGGAATAGCGCAGGTTCTCGGCTATACACCTGAAGAAGTATTAGGCAGAAAAATGGATTTTTCTTTTGAGAACTATTCCGGACTGGAAGAGATCGTGAAAACAGAGAAAAGTTTTAACTTGAAAGTAGTAAATATCACTAGTACCGGTGAAAAGGTTGTCCTTAGTATATCAGGTAAACCCTTTTTCAATGAAAACGGTTCCCTCGCCGGTTACAGAGGAGTTTCCAGGAACATAACAAGGGAGGAAGAACTTAGGAAGAATCTGGAGAGGATTCAAAGAATCGATTCACTTGGAAATCTCGTTAGCGGCATAGCCCATGATTTCAACAATATAATAAATGTGATACAGAACTTTGCATCTCTCGTGTTGAAGTCCCTATCAGACAAAGTTCATGCGAGGGAGTACGAATTTCTAAAAGAGATAAGGAAAGCAGCCCTTCGTGGAGGAGCTCTGATAAACAAGTTACTGATTTTCACCAGGAAGAGTCCGACGAGGAAACAGGTGATTTCACCTGTTGATCAAATACGCGCTTTCAAAAATTTCATGACACGGACACTTGGGAAAAATATAGACATAAAACTCGTTTTCGACAGTGTCAAACCAAATATTGAAATGGATCCGATGGAATTCGATCAGATTCTCATGAATCTTTCGATTAATGCCAGGGATGCCATGCCCGATGGCGGAAAAATAACCATAGAGGTCAGTTCTGGTGAAATTGGCAGGGAAATCGAGAATATGAAGATATATCCTGATTTGAAGCCTGGGAAGTATTGTATTGTCAAATTCTCAGACAGTGGCATAGGCATGAATGACGTTACTCTTGAAAGGATTTTCGAGCCTTTCTATACGACGAAGGAGAGGGGGACAGGACTCGGTTTGTCCATAGTATTTGCAATTGTCAGGCAAGCTGGCGGGGGTATCTCTGTTGACAGCAGAGTCGGAGCAGGAACCACACTCACACTCTACTTTCCGGAAATAGAAGTAGATGCTGGCAGTGAGCCGGGAGAATCCCCTGTTTCTTTCAGGATAGAGGGCGAATACAAGGTTCTTATCATTGATGACGATATTCAGTCTTTACGGGTAATGGATGAAGAGTTCAGGCTGCTTGGTTGTGAAACGGTTAAGGTCGTTGATTGTTCTAGTTTGCCTGACAGTTTCTTGAAGAGGGGCAGGTTTGATCTGTTTGTCATAGATCTCGAGATGCCAGGAATGACAGGCGAGGAATGCATTAAGAGAATCCTCAAGATAAACAGAGATGCCAGGATACTTGTGGTAAGCGGTTATCCGGGGGACGAGAGAATAGAGAAGGCTATGAAACTCGGTGCCAGGGCTTATCTTGAAAAACCATTTGATTCTGAACTTCTTTCAGCAAAGCTTGCAGAAATCTATCAAGCTGCCGGCAAGGGTTCTCCTTGATACACCGGAAAGAAATGGTTCTGTACAGAGTTACTAAGCTGTTCGTGGAAAACATAGAGGCTGATTACCTTGCCAGTTATTCCGGATTATTTCTTATAAGTGAATTTAAGAGAGAAATAGTGGATAAAATCTCGCTGTCCTTGTCTCCGCCCGATAACTCACGTTCGATTATCAGGTCACCTGAAAAACCAAGTTTGCATAGGCGGGAAAGTAGGCCAGAGAAATCTACCTTACCCTTTCCCGGGGGCACCTCCTGTCCCAGGGCCTTTCCCGTCGTAGGATACAGGCCGTCCTTTATATGAAGAGACCTGACATGCCTGCCGAATACATCCAGGGAATCAACAGGATTTGCTTTTCCGTACATCACTAGATTTGCAGGGTCAAGATTGATGCCTGTATTGGACATGCCGACATCTTCTATCAGTCTGAGGAGGGTAACGGGGGTTTCCTGTCCCGTTTCGAACCAGAAGTCCAGTCCCATCTTCTCCAGTTCCCGGGCTATTTCTCCTACAGTATCTACCGTCTCGATATAGAGGGGATTCCTGCAGTTTTCAGGGAGGAAACCGAGGTGAGTAACAATAGCTTTCGCTCCGAAACGGGAGGCAAAATGAGCGCCATCCAGCAGTTCCATGATGCGTTTTTCTCTCGTCTCTCTTGGGACGAGGCCAATAGTGGAAGGGCCTTCAATGAAGTTCCAGGTGACCTTCCCGGAGTACCCTACCCAGATACTATTGACGGTTATCTTTCTCCTTTCGGCTTCTTCTCTCAAGCGGAGGGGATCGATCTTTTCCCACAAGGAAACATCCCAGTTTACAATCTGGACATGAGAAAGGTTGTACCTTGCAGGTTCTTCGAAGATGTTTTTATTCTCGTCCATCCTGGAAATGATTCCGATATTGAATTGAGGTTTTGATTTTTCCATGGTATATTTTCCGAAATTTTCGGCTATCAGGTCAATGGAATGGAGAATCTTTTAGGAGGAAATCTTTAAGGAGGGAAAAATGTCTCATTTCGAAGAGACCTTAAACAGGTATGCGTTGCTCTTGCTGAAGAAGGGAGTCAACCTCAAGCCCGGTGAATATCTTGTTATAAGTGCAGATGTGGAACACAGAGATATTGTTTTAAAGTTGTTGGAGAATGCCTATAGAATGGGTGCTTCCATGGTCAATGTAATCTACAGGGATGACAGAGCCCAGAGAATTCGCCTGGAGAACAGCAGCCCGGAAAACCTCTCCGTCTATCCGCAGGGTATTGTAGCAGAATTGAAATCCTTACTGGACAAGAGGGGAAGCTACCTCTCCATCTCAGGAGTAGAAAGTCCAGATATCTTCGAGGGTATAGATTCAACAAAGGTACAGAGGTTGATTTCCGCAAGGTATGAAAAAACTGAATTCTTTACCAGGGCAATCATGGATAATGAGATCAAGTGGACAGTAGCGGCGGCATCAACAACAGGCCTTGCGGAAAAGGTTTTGGGTTTTAAGGGGAATGTCAAGAAGGCAAACGAGAAAGATAGAAACGATCTGAAGCTGAAGTTATGGCACGAAATTTTCAAGGTTTGCATGGTGGAAGGGGATGATTACATGGAGAAGTGGAATGAACATAATGCAAAGCTTAAAGAATATATTTCCAGGTTCAATGAAGCCCGGATAGAAGAACTCCATTTCAAGGCACCGGGAACAGACCTCACGGTGGGCTTGCATGAAAAGGCAAGGTGGGTAGGCGGTGTTTCTGTTACATCCCGGGGGGAAGAGTTCATGGCAAATATTCCGACCGAGGAAATCTATACGGCACCGGATTTCAGAAGGGTGAACGGTGTTTTCGAAAGTACAAGGCCGCTCCTGTATAGAAATATTCTTGTAGAAAGATTTGGAATGAGGTTCGAGGAGGGAAAGGTAACGGATGTGTGGGGTTCCGATGGGGTGGAATCGATAATGGGACTTCTGGAGATGGATGAGGGTGCCCGGTATGCAGGTGAGATAGCCCTGGTAGAGAAGACATCGAGGGTGTATGAGAGCGGACTGGTCTTTTATGATCTTCTCTATGATGAGAATGCGGCGTGTCACATTGCTCTGGGTGCCGGATATCCGGAATGTATCGAAGGTGGGGAGGAACTTGATGATGAGGGAAAGAGAGAAGTAGGATTGAATTCGAGCAAGCTGCACATGGATATTATGATAGGCTCTCCCGAGCTGGATATAACGGCAAGGCTATACGACGGGAGAGAAGTCGAAATCATGAGGCAGGGTCTGCTTATAGGGGAATTTACGGGGGAAATTTAGAGACATCGAGATATATTGAGAGAGTGATATTTAAATATTTAATTCATATATTTAAAAATTTTTGCTCCAAATACTTGTTTAAAATCAAAATTGAAATATAATTTAATTTCAGGAAAGAGTAGTGGGGAGATAGTGAAAATGGCACTCAAAAGGCAGACGCGTTTGGAAGAAAAGAAACAGAGGATTATAGAGGAGGCGAAGAAGGTTCTTATAAGATACGGAAAGAATGCCACTATGGGCGATATCGCTTCCGCTCTGGATATGGATAAGAGTTCTCTGTATTACTATTTCAAGGGGATACCGGAGATACTAAACACCATTCTGGACAAAGAGTACTACGATTTCACCATACACATGAATCAATTGAGAAGTGAAAACAAGGATCACATATCGATACTGAAAGAGATGTGCAGAATAATTCTGGAGTTCTACTATGATAACCTCGAGATACTACAGATAATACTTTCACGTATCTTCCCGCTCTTCATAGATACCGATTGGAAGGAAGAATCGGAGTCGATAAACAGCTACATGGAGAGCTACTGGCAGGCCAATGACTTTATGCTTGAAGAGATAGAGAAGGGTATAGAGAGTGGAGAATTGAAAACAAATTTCACTTCCGACATGGTTCTCCAGACTCTGCGTGGTGCAATATTCGGCATCTGTGCTGTCTGGAGAAAGAAAAAATCCGAAAGAAAAGAGATTCCAGGGCTTATCGAAGAGATATTCAAGATGTATACTTGATAGTATATGAAGCGGGTATCCAAATATTCGGATAACAAGAATTTGCCCAACAATGCCGAGATAAGGAAACTTCTCGAAACAACACTCACAAGGTTTGAAAACTGGAAGATTGAGGTAGAGAGAAATCCCAACCCGAGAATGGTTCACACCTTGAAGAGCATAATATCCATTATAGATTCCATTGCAGAGATAAATGAGACCCGACTTCAGTATTCATATAAGAATCTGTCCAGGCATATGTCAATTCTAATAGATGAGGTTGCAAAGCTCAACCTTACCATTACCGATTCACTCATGGCGGATGATTATATCGATGCAAAGGAAGAAAAGAAGATAAATGAATCGTTGAAAAACGTGATACGTGCCGCCATCGACCTTATCAGGATAGTCCAACAGGCCTTTGGTTCTCCGAAAAAGCTCGAACAGAAGGAGCAGATTGCCCTTCCCGATCAGATACCGGCAGAGACCATGTCTCCCACTTCCGATGTTGAATAACCCATCTTCCCCGCACTCATGCTCTTCATCTTCGATATCGTATCGATAACAGAATCTTCCACGGCCTTTGCAGCTTCTCCTTCGCCGAGGAAATCGAGCATCATCTGTGCTGCAAGAATAGCTGCAATGGGATTGATTACTCCCTTTCCCGTGTACTTCGGTGCAGAACCACCGATAGGCTCGAACATAGAGACCCCCTCCGGATTGATGTTTCCCCCCGCGGCAATTCCCATTCCACCCTGTATCATTGCTCCGAGGTCGGTAATGATATCACCGAACATATTGGTGGTGACTATTACATCGAACCATTCGGGGTTTTTCACCATCCACATGGTTGTGGCATCGACATGTGCATAGTCTGCGGTTATATCCGGATATTCCTTTGAGACTTCTTTGAAGGTTCTCATCCACAGGTCATGGGCGTGAATGAGAACATTTGTCTTTGCAGAAAGTGTCAGTTTTTTGGCCTTGTTACGTTTTCTTGCAAATTCAAAAGCGTACCTTATGCATCTCTCGACACCCTTACGGGTATTAACCATTTCCTGTATTGCAACCTCGTCCGGGGTTCCCTTCTTAAGGAAGCCACCTGAACCTATGTAGAGGCCCTCCGTGTTCTCCCTTACGACAACGAAGTCTATATCTTCCGGTTTCTTGTTGGCAAGTGGAGTCTCTACATTGGGATAGAGCTTTATCGGCCGAAGGTTTATATACTGGTCCAGCCCGAATCTCAATTTCAGAAGTATACCGGTTTCAAGTATACCCGGTTTGACATCCGGGTGACCTATTGCCCCCAGGTATATGGCATTGAAGTTCTTCAGTTCTTCCAGTGCGCTGTCAGGGAGTGTTTCTCCTGTCTCAAGGTACCTCTTGCCACCAAAATCGAATTCAGTGAACTCGATTCCGAATCTGTATTTCGAAGAGGCGGCCTTTAGGACCTTTATCCCCTCCCTTATTACTTCAGGGCCGGTGCCATCTCCCGGTATCACAGCTATCTTGTACATAGTATCTACCCCCATGAATTTGAAATGAAGGTTAACCCGATGAAGAGTAAGATGTCAACTGAAAAAAAAAATTAAAATTGAATGGAAAAATTAAAGAACTAGTAATATAATTCTAAATGTAAGCACCTCCTGGAATGTACTCTGCTGAACCACCATCAACCCCGTTGGATAGTTGAAAAAGCCGGTAAATCCGGCTTTTTCATTGTCTGGGGGACACTCTTCTTGACAGAGTTCATCAATTTTATTATCTATTACTATCAAAGCTGTGACGGAGACGAGTAGGCGAAGCACCGTGTCGAGAGAGAGGGTTCTCACGGCTGGAAGGAACCTGGCAGAGGATCGCCGAAAACCACTCCTGAGCTGCATCCGGAAATGCAGGTTTGACAGGCCAGGATTACTTGCTTGAATTAACCTGGCTGAATTGGACTTTTAAGTCAGGCTTCAATGGAGCCTGTGACAATCCTGCAGAGTAAGGAGTCGCCGGCAGCCCGCCGTAAATCGGGTTCAAGAGGAGAGCACGCACCCCCTTGCATGAAGCGGTGCATTTGAAGAGGTGCAGGGGGGCGTGAAGTAAGGTGGAACCGCGGAAGGCCTTTATGCCTTTCGTCCTTACGGTAAAGTGAGGATGGAAGTCATAGAGGCTTTTTTTATTGATTATTTTTATTGATGATCGTTATGAGGAGGATTTTATAATGGATAAGAAAGAGAAGAGAGAGGAAAAACTATTAAGGATCAGGCATTCCACGTCTCATGTTATGGCCCAGGCTGTTATGGAGATGTTCCAGGATGCAAAGATAGCCATAGGTCCCGCAATAGAGAATGGCTTCTACTATGACTTCGAGCTACCGAGGTCTCTTACCAGCGAAGATCTGGAGAAGATAGAGAAACATATGAAAGAAATCATCAAAGGAAATCATAGATTCGTGAAAAAGGTCATATCGAGAGAGGAAGCCAGAGAACTCTTTAAGGATCAGCCCTACAAGCTTGAACTCATAGAGGAGTTGCCGGAGGATGAGGAAATTTCAACGTATACCCAGGATACTTTTACAGATCTCTGCAGGGGGCCGCACGTGGAAAGCACCGAGGAATTGAACCCCGATGCCTTCAAGTTGCTCTCCGTTGCAGGAGCATACTGGAAGGGAGACGAAAAGAGGCAGATGCTTCAAAGGATATACGGAACTGCCTGGGAGAGTCCCAAGGAGCTTCGAACCTACTTGAATCACCTGAAGGAGGTGGAAAAGAGGGACCATAGAAGGCTTGGAAAAGAGCTCGACCTCTTTTCCATTCATGAGGAGGCGGGGGCAGGCCTCATATACTGGCATCCCAGGGGAGGAAGGATACGCTCCATTATCGAAGACTTCTGGAGGCAGGAACATTTCAGGAACGGCTATGACCTGCTCTACACCCCTCATATAGGAAAATCCTGGCTCTGGAAGACATCCGGGCACCTCGACTTCTACTCGGAAAACATGTATTCACCGATGGAGATAGACAAGGTCGATTATTACATTAAACCCATGAACTGTCCGTTCCACATACTCATCTATAAATCGCGGATGAGGTCCTACAGGGAACTTCCCCTCCGGTGGGCGGAACTGGGGACAGTTTACAGGTATGAACGCTCCGGGGTGCTTCATGGCCTTTTGCGTGTTCGTGGTTTTACTCAGGACGATGCTCATATCATCTGCACTCCCGACCAGATAGAGGAGGAGATACTCGAGGTCTTAAGGTTTTCACTCAACATATGGGATGCCTTTGGTTTCAAGGAAATAAAGGCATACCTTGCAACCAAACCGGAGAAGAGTGTGGGCAAGGATGAGGATTGGGAAAGGGCAATAGGTTCTCTTAAAAAGGCTATTGAGAGAGAGGGAATATCCTATGTGACAGACGAAGGTGGCGGAGCTTTCTACGGGCCAAAGATAGACCTAAAGATAAGGGATGCCCTTGGACGGGAATGGCAGATGACTACGATACAGTTCGATTTCAACCTACCCGAACGTTTTGATATGAAATTCGTGGATCACGATGGAAAGGAAAAGCGACCCTACATGGTGCATCGTGCCCTTCTTGGTTCACTGGAGAGGTTCTTTGGCGTGTTGATAGAACATTTTGGCGGAGCCTTCCCCCTATGGCTTGCACCGGTACAGGTAAAGGTCATTCCAATTGCAGAGAACTTCTATGATTATGCAAAATCTGTCGAAGAGAAGCTCCGTGGCGAGGGGTTCCGGACAGAGGCTGATCTCTCGGATAACAGGCTGAATGCAAAGATAAGAAACGCCCAGAATGAAAAGATTCCATACATGATAATACTGGGGGAGAAGGAGGAAAGGGACAAGCTGGTCTCTCTCCGCTTGAGGAGCGGTGAAAAGAAAAATCTTGTTGCTATAGAAAGTCTTATTGAAGAACTGCATGAAAAGGTTGATAATAAGGTTATAACTTAGAGCGGGAAAGGTTAGAGCGGGAAAAAATGATCGAAAAAATCGTAAAACGGGATGGCCGTGTCGTACCCTTTAACAGGGAAAAGATAACCTTTGCCGTACTGCAGGCAGCAGTTGCGGTTGGCGGAAGAGACAGAAACGAGGCAGAACGGGTTACAGACGACGTAATCGAGATGCTTGAGGCGAGAAAGAAGGACGGAACCTACCCGACGGTGGAAGAGGTTCAGGACCTGGTGGAGAAGGCGCTCATCGAACGGGGACACGCCAAAACGGCAAAGGCGTATATCCTTTACAGGTACGAGCATGCCCTTAAACGGGAAGGGAAAAAGTCGCTCACCTACTCATCGGAGAATATTCCCTACAGGAAGCTCTGGGAGGCCCTTTCCTGGTCTGTGGATCACGACTGTGTAATGCTTTCCCAGGTTAAGGATGCAATAGAGAAGGGACGTTACCCGGAACTCATCGAGGAGTCCGAGGCATTCTACGAGTCGGAGGTTGACGAGGCAGCAAGGCGGATACGGGCAAGGCTCGGTGAGATAAAGGTGGCCATTATTGCAGGACCCTCGTCGTCGGGCAAAACGACGACAACTATCAAGATAACCGAGAGGTTGAAGGATGACAGGGTTCGATTCGTCCCCCTGAATGTGGACAACTACTTTCTCGACCTCGACTATCAACCGAAGGATATAACAGGTGACTACGACTACGAGACGCCTCAGGCGCTTGATCTTCCCCTGATAAGGAAGCACCTCTCCATGCTCATCGAGGGGAAAGAGGTGGAGATTCCCTACTACAATTTCAAGACGGGAAAGCGTGAGGGTGTGCTTAAAAGGCTCAAACTCGAGGAAAAGGATATAATCCTTATTGATTCTTTACACGGCATGTTCCCCGAGATGACCGGTGAAATACCGGAGGAAAAGAAGTTCAAACTGTATATCGAGACCCTTTCCCAGGTCAAGGACAGGGAGCATCGCTTCGTAAGGTGGGCCGATATCAGGATGCTCAGGAGAATGGTGCGGGATATGCAGTTCAGGAATTACAGCCCCGAGAAGACTATTGCACACTGGCACCTCGTAAGGCGTTCCGAACTCCGTTACATAATATCGAAACTGCGAGACGCCCATGTCATTGTGAACAGCTATCTCGCATACGAGCTTCCGGTTATGAAGGCGAGACTCGGAAGCCTCTTTCCCGGGTTCATAGAGAAGTTTGAAGGTGATACGGAGAGAGAGGATGCCTACGAGAGGGCTCTTCGTGTAAAGAAGATTTTTGATGAAATTCCTGCCTGGGAGGATGAATCGATCATCCCGGAGAACTCGCTTCTTAGAGAGTTCATTGGCGGAAGTTCTTATGAATACTGATTCAAAATGATAACAAAATGAGTCGGAGGTAAAGGTGAAAGAGGCAATAGAGAGATTAAGAGAGATAGACAGGGAAATTTACAGGCTTAGCGAAATATCGGCTGCCCTTGGCTGGGATCAGGAGACTTACATGCCCCCCGGGGCTCTTAACGACAGGGCAGAACAGCAGTCCATTGTGGAAGGAATGATCCACGAAAGGATTACATCTGCCGAAGTGGGAAACATTCTGGAGAAGCTCGGTGTCGATTTGGAAAATCTATCCGCCGACCTGGTGATTGACGGTCTTGAAGAGATTGATAATGCATTTGTACGTGAGATCGCCAGATTCTACAAGAGGGAAACAAAACTTCCGAAAAAGCTGGTAGAGGAGTATGCACGGGAGGCAAGCATTTCGCAGTCCAGATGGGTGGAGGCAAGGAAGGCATCCGATTTTTCCATCTTCAAGCCGCATCTGGAAAAGGTGCTGAGCCTTAAATGTGAGATTGCAGACCTCATAGGTTACGAAAAGGAGAGGTACGATGCATTACTCGATTCCTATGAGCCATGGATGAAGACGGAAGAACTTCTATCAGTATTTGAAAGGTTCGAGGGTAGAATAAAAGAATTCGTAAAACGCATAGTTGCTTCGGGAAAGAAGGTGAATAACGATTTTCTCTACCGAAGTTTCGACAGGAAGAAACAGGAGGAATTCGGGCGTTTTATCCTTGGGGAAATGGGCTTTGATTTCGAGAGGGGAAGGCTCGATGTATCGGCCCATCCCTTTACCACCTCACTTGGTTTTGCCGATGTGAGGCTTACTACACGGTACAACGAGAAAGATTTCAAGAGTGGGCTCTTCGGAATAATACACGAGGGTGGCCACGGCCTATATGAACAGGGTTTTTCGGAAAAGCTTATTGGCATCCTTGCAGACGGCACCTCCATGGGGATCCATGAATCGCAGTCGAGAATGTGGGAAAACCTCGTGGGGAGAAGCCTGCCCTTCTGGAAGGCATATTTCCCGAAACTGAAAGAAACCTTTCCCGGAGAACTTTCCGATGTGAGCCTGGAAGATTTCTACAGAGGTATCAATGAAATAACACCCTCGCTGATAAGGGTGGAAGCGGACGAAGTTACCTACAATCTTCATATCATCATACGTTTCAAGCTGGAGCGTGAACTCTTGAATGGTAAATTGAAGGTACAGGACCTTCCCGAGGCCTGGAACAGTGAATACTCAGGGCTTCTCGGGATAAAACCTCCCAATGATGCAGATGGTGTGCTTCAGGATATCCACTGGTCACATGGCTACTTCGGATATTTCCCAACATACTCGCTGGGTAATCTCTACAGTGCCCAGTTCTTTGCAAAGATGAAGAGCGAGATACCAGGATTGGAAGATGAAATCGGTAAGGGCAACCTTCAAGTGGTGCTTTCGTGGCTGAGGGAAAAGATACACAGGCATGGCCGTGTGTATCCCGCCACAAAATTATGCATGGAAGTGACGGGGGAAACTCTCGATCCGGATTATTTCATGAAGTACCTGGAGGGTAAGTATCAGGATATTTATTGAATGTCCGTTGGCAGGCAGATTTTTTGAACTTTTCTAGTAGGGTCCTATGAGCAGGGTTTTTTCAGACCCATTCTTCTGGGTGACATTGTCAGCAATCTTTTTCGGTGCATCCTTAGCAAGGGCTACTCGGAGGGTGCCGAAATCTCTTGTAAGGGAGAGGGCCAGGAGCATCAAGTGGACCCTGGTTACGGTTTATCTTTCCATAGCCATTGTTTTCAGCCTCTGCGCGGTATTTATCCCGGGGCCCGAAAAAATACTTGATATAAGGATTGTCTATCTCTTTTCCGTGGTATCGGTGGTTTTCTTTCTCGTATTGAGATTCAGAAAAGCGATCGGTGCTCCGCTCCTCATTCTATCATTCATTGCCGTACTTTCACTAATGCTGTTTCTTCAGGCTTTCAGCTCCTTTACAGGTGAGAGGGAGATTGCATCGGTTAGGGTTCTGGAGGCGGCTAACGACACTATGAAACTTGAGGTTACAAGGAATGAAAGGGAGACAGTGATTGTAAGTCTGAAGGGTGAGTACTTCGCTCCGATTGTAAAGGAAGTGATATTTGACGACTGGTACGTATTTCTCGGGGCCAAGACGTGGTACCGGTTTGAGGGTGTTACAGCTTTCAGTTTCGTAAAGGAGGGGAGTAAGAGAGTCCTTAAGCAGACCGATACAGGCTATTATTTCCCCTTTCCCACGGGAATATCAGAGAGGCTCTACGGTTATTACGAGAAGTATGAAAGCTACATTCCCGGGGTAAAGACAGTACAGATAGATATTTCTGCAAAACGGGCTAGAAAGATGGCCACCTACAGTCTCCTTTTGCAGAATGACGGGGGAATCCAGATTGTGGAGCGTTAACCTTTCGAGAGTCTGCCCCACGATGGTTGGTGCTTATTGGGCTTATGAGCGGGTAACTTGATACCGCTTTTAACGGAAAAGTGATTTTTTACCGATAATCTTCATATAATGATCTGTGCACTGGGGAAATTGAATGAAAGAGGAGATTTTCTCTACTACTACATACATGATTATCAGGGTAACCTCTTCGGAGATTTCTGTATTACCGTGATCTGGGGAAAGAACCAGAGAGCAGGAAGACAAAAAACCTATACATTTTCAAACCATGCTGAATATCAACGCAAGATCCGACTTCTCATCGAAAAAAAGATCAAATCGGGTTACTCGGTCTTTTACACTTACCCCAATCTGGAATCCCTTCTCGATATGAGAGTGGAGAAGCATAACGATGTAAAGCGAACTTACCGCAGCGGTACACTGAAAAATGCTTCATGGAAAGACGAAACGGCTTAGATAGAAGGACTCTCCTTATAAGTTCTCATGTCAAATGATTCTTTTACTCAAGAAGACAAATTTGTCGAATATCGAAACTACGAGAACTATTCCTACGATGTATTCGAGAGGTGTCATTACCGAATTGCTGCTGATGTACGGTACCTTCAGGTACTTGAAAATTTCAAGTATAAAGAGACTCATTGTAGCAAAGATCGATGTCTTTCCGAGGAAGGACGTTTCCGGTTCCACAGAGCCCCTTCTTAAGAGGATTATGCCCATTCCCCCGGCTTGAATGAAGAGCCTTAGAATGAGAAGGGTGAAAAACCACAGGGGGATAAGTTCAGAGTGGAGAAAGATTATTGCTATCGAGAAAATAATCAGGTAATCGCTAATAGAATCCATGTATCTCCCTATCCTCGTTACCTGGTTGAGCTTTCTTGCCAGGAAGCCATCCAGGAGGTCTGTGAAAAAGATAATTGAAAGGAGCACTATAAGAATTATTCCCATCGTCTCGTTTCCGTCGGCAAGATAGATGAATATTATCGTTGGGATGGAGCTCAGCCTGGAAATTGTGAGTATATTAGATATATTGATACGTTCAAGCGGTTTGCCGGTCGATTCCATGTAGAAGCTCTCTTTCATGGATAGGAGGAATATGAAGAGGATGAAATGGTATAGGATAAGCACGGAGTAGAACCAAAGAATAAGTTCATAGGTTATGTCAAATAAAAAGGATAGTGTACCGAAGATCACGGCATTTGCAGAGAATAGGACAACTATCGTTCTTATGATACCAGCTGTGAGTGAATCGTGTTTTTCCATTCTACTGAACATAAGTCAGAGTATCCGGTATGTCAAGCATAGCCGAATCGGGAATATTCGAATTATAATGGTTGTTTCCTTGCCGTTTGCCACGGAGGTGGGATTGACTAAAACTACCCTTTATCTAGAATGTATAATAGTGAGTCGAAAGCAAGGATGAAAAAGGAAGGATGAATATTGAAGGCACCTGATATGCTTACATACTTGAGAATTTTTCTTGCTCCCCTTTTCTTTGTCTTTTTCTTTATGGACTCCGTTTTCCCAGAACTCAAATTTGTATCGTTAGTTGGTGTATGGATAATTTTTCTTGTAATGGAGCTTTCAGACCTCCTAGATGGTATGGTGGCGAGAAAATACGACCTTGTGAGTGAAAGGGGTAAACTTCTTGATCCCTTTGCTGATTCCTTCAGCAGGTTGACCTATTTCTTTTCATTTACCATTGCGGGGATAATGCAACCCTGGATATTTCTGGTTCTGCTGTACAGAGACCTTGGTGTAGGTTTTATCAGACAACTTGCGCTTCATAAGAATTTCACTATGGGAGCAAGGGTAAGCGGAAAGATAAAGGCATGGGTATATTGGTTTTCAGGTTTTCTCGGTTTAATTTTCATTTCTTTAAAGAAACTCTTGATTTTGAGCGATAAGATTATTACAATAGGCTTGTATATAGAAATTGTTTTTATCTTGGCAGGTTTAATAGCGATATGGTCTTTGATTGACTATATTCTATCATTGTCAAAGCTTCAAAAATAATAATTTCATCTTGACTAATTGAAGACAAAGAGTATAGATTATAGTTCGCCTGGCGGAGGGCCGGGTGGAGATAAGAAGGTCTTTGACAGGAAAGGGAAGGGGGATAAGGGAAGGGATTTAAGAGGCTAGGTAAGGAATAGTTGGCATGTCTTTATGGCATGTCATAGAAAATAACGGAGAGTTTGA
>JALUUM010000024.1 GCA_027021365.1 Spirochaetales bacterium | reverse complement strand
CTCCTAACCTGACTGTCTTTAACCATCCAAGATGCCTCCTCTAATTGTCCATCTTGGACCTTTTCCCCTCTCTTTTAAACGGGAATTTTAATTGTCGCTAGCAGGGAATTATAATTGTCGCTAATCACAAAAGAAATATTTTTAATATTATTAACCTCAATTAGCTCATTTATACTATTTTCTACTTATGATTATACAAATCTTCTCAATTTAATTAAAAGAAACAGTAATTATAGTATAATACATGCTGTTGACTATTTAAATATGATGGAAAATATTAGGAATATTTTTCTCGATTGGTCATTAATAATTTTGAGTATTTATTTGATAGCCAGATTTATATTGAAGAAGCAGGATTTTTTGAAAGCTAAATTTATTTACATTAAAAAGAGATAAAATAAAATTGATTTATAACAAGTCATTGCACTTGACTTTTCGCTTTGTCACGGTTTTTGCAATTAAGATGAAAGCATGATATTATGGGTGCAGAAGCAAAAACACGTGCCAGAGCTCAAAGCAAGTGAATTATGTCGTTATACATTGAAAGAATGGTAAAACAGTCAATGATAAAAGAAATAAATTGTTGTAAAGTATTAGGAGAAAGATTTCAGAAATAAGTAAAAAGAAGTGTATTTTAAGTAAATGGAAAAGTCTGAAATAAAAATATATAAAACGCCCGAAGGAAAGGTTTCAATAGAAGTAAAAATAGAAAAAGAAACTGTTTGGCTTAACTTAAACCAAATGTCTGATCTTTTCGAAAGGGACAAATCTGTAATCTCTAGACATATAAGCAACATTTTCAAAGAAGGAGAATTGGAAAAAGCTTCAACTGTTGCAAAATATGCAACAGTTCAGAAAGAA
Source organism: Spirochaetales bacterium (assembly GCA_027021365.1). Lineage (GTDB taxonomy): Bacteria > Spirochaetota > Spirochaetia > SZUA-6 > SZUA-6 > JALUUM01. The sequence goes on along the minus strand of JALUUM010000024.1, from coordinate 130,455 downwards.
GGGAAAAGGAAAATTGTTAGAAATATTGAATATTATAATCTTGATGTGATCATTTCTGTCGGATACAGAATAAAATCAAAACGTGGAACACAATTCAGAATATGGGCAAATCAAATATTAAAAGATTATCTTATAAAAGGATATGTCATTAACCAAAAACGATTAGAAACACAAGTTGAACAATTAAATGAACTAAAAGAAACAATAAAAATCCTTGGAAACGCACTTGAAGATAAAGAACTGACATATGAAGAAAGCAAAGGGCTCTTGAAAATAATATCTGACTATTCTTATGCTCTTGAAATCCTAGACCGATATGATCACCAAACTTTAAAAATAGAAAAAACTTCCGGAAAAGGTATCTATAGGCTGACCTATGAAGAAGTAATAAAACAAATAGAATTAGTAAAGAGGACTTATAGCCACAGTAAATTGTTTGGACAAGAAAAAGACAATTCCCTTAAAAGTTCAATAGAGACCATTTATCAAACTTTTGACGGAAAGGATTTATACCCAAGTATTGAAGAAAAGGCAGCACATCTTTTATATCTTATAGTTAAAAACCATCCTTTCACTGATGGGAATAAAAGAATTGCAGCATTTATTTTCTTATATTTTCTAGAAAAAAACGGGTTACTTTTTACAAAGGACGGAAAAAAGAGAATTGCTGATAATGCATTAGTTGCTTTAACATTAATGATTGCTGTAAGTAAACCTGAAGAAAAAGACACAATGATAAAAGTAATCGTTAACTTAATAAATATGAATAATTAACGGAGCGCAACAATGAGCATATAGCAAACAGCGGAATTTTATCCATCAGGTGCAGAAATTCCAGTATTTTTACAATTTTCATTTTATATGATAGTGATAATGTTCGCGACAGTTTGCCATATGCCTACCATTGTGAGATACGATAAAAAAATGTATAACAACCCGCTGCAGTGGATTTTTCCTCGCTATGCTCGTCAAAACCACTGAGCTTTGTCGTTATCTTTTTATAGGAAAACCCTCACAGAGAGCTTTTATTTTATTCTTGATTTATATGTAAGAATATCTTACTATTATTGTGTATTATAGCAGAACACTTATGGAGGTCTATCTATGGCCACTTTAGAAGTAACAAGTCTATCTACAAAAGGACAAATAGTAATACCCCGAGAAATTAGAGAAAAACTAGGATTAGAACCTGGAACTAAACTAATTGTTATCCAAGAAGGAGATAATATCTTGCTAAAACCTATTACGCTCCCTAAAAAAGAACAATTTAAAAAATTAATTTCATTAGGAGACGAAGTAAGGAATAAACTAGGCTTGACTGAAGATGATGTAAAAAGAGCCATTGAAAAAGTAAGAAAAGAATGAAAATAATTACAGACACAAATGTCATAGTTTCTGGAATATTTTTCAATGGAAAACCGAGAGACCTTCTTAAAGAATGTTTTGATGGAAAATATGAAATTGTTTGCACAGAAGAGATTTTTCTTGAATACATCAAAACTATTGAAAAACTTACAGAGAAATATAATAAAAATATAGCAAAGGAAATGATTCCAATATTGTTGAGTAATCTTACTATTATTAAAAATATCAATAATGGTAAATATTCAAGAGATCCGGATGATGACAAATTTATTAATTGTGCTAAAAGTGCTGATGCAGATTATGTTATCACAGGAGATAATGATCTCCTTGTATTGGAAATTGTTGATGGAATAAGAATTATAACAGTATCTGATTTTCTCAAAGAAAATAAATTATAAGGTCTATGTAGTTGTAGAATAATGAATATAGGAACAATCAGCAAAGTATATCCATAATTAGGATATGCACTTTTTCTTGATTTTAAATCTGGTAATATCAGATAAAAATAATTTAATAATATTATAGATAAATGAAGGAAAATAAAAAGATAACATGCCGCTGTTATGTAAAAGGTCAAGAAGAAAAAATAATTTAATGGTGAAATGTTAAAAAAGTCATAATCATGCTGTTATAAGCAGAACTGTCTAAAACAGGCTGCAAGATATAGATTAAATCAGAACAAAATAGTGGCCGCAGTCTCCACCAAGCGACTTAATATAAAAAGAATCGCAGCGACTTGTAAGCGGTCCACTCTAACAAAAGATTAAGACATGACTTTAAATGAGTTATTTCACCTTATATCAACCAAACCGTAATTATAGGGATGATTATTAAGCCATACAAAACGTATACGGCTTAGTAGTTTTCTTGCGATTCTAATAATAGCCTGTTGTTTTTTCATTTTTGAAACGAGGGTATTATAAGATTGAAGGAGAACCGGGTCTTTACGAATAGCGACCCATGCTGATTCTATAATAACGTATCTTAAGTAGGCATTTCTTCTTTTTGTAATACCCTTAACAATATTATGATCACCGGATGAATGAGTTGAAGGGACAAGGCCGATATAGGATTTTAGATTATCGAAGTTTTTAAAACGTCTCATATCCATGATTTCACTAAAGAGTGTAACAGCAGATTTAAAACCGATACCTGGTATGGTCAACAGGTTATTGATAATGTTATTAAAGTTGTAGAGGTTGATGTAATGTTTTATTTTTTTAAGGGTAATAAGCAATCTGGATCTATGCTGTTGTAATTCCTCAATTAGGAGGAAGAGATAGTCCTTTGCTGGTCCATTATCTATAGGGATAGATTTCAAGGAGGAAATGAAGTTATTAGACCAGTGAGAGGTATGAGAAGGGAGAGAGATACCGTTATAATAGAGGTGTCCTTTGATTTTGTTTTTGACTCTGGTCATATTCTTAACGATGCTATGATAGAGTCTTGAAAGGGAACGTAGGTGTTGAATCCGGATAGGAGGGATATAAATAGGATTTAATTCTCCTTTTTCTAATTCTCTGGCTAATTTGTTAGAGTCTATTGGATCAGATTTCCTATCTTTTTCTTTATGAGCAGTAGGGATATCAGCAGGATTTACGACAATACAATCGATATTAAATTGCTTAAACCTTCTGTAAATCCAGAAGCCTGAAAAACCTGTTTCATAAACGATGTGGTAGTTACCATGAGGGTAATGAGATTGAAGATGATGTATTAATAGTTTTAGGTGATGGATTCATGGAAAAGGTTTTTAAGGTAAGGTTATTATTGCGAATGGTGACAGACCATCGTTTTTTGTGTACATCTAGACCGATGTAAAAGTGTTGATTTGAAAAGTCTAGTGGAATGGAATTATTATTCATTGTAAACTCTTAAAGAGAAAAATATAATGGGAAATGATAAACGGAAATATTTCTGTTCCCAGGTTATTTTAACATAATGTCTTAACCAGACGCCGATTTTCGTCATGGTTTTTGCAATATTAAATTGAAGATGATAATATTGTATTGGAGGCAAAAACCTATGCCGAATCTCTCCTTTCAGTCGAGACCATCGGCGCAGGTTAGCTTTATCGTTAGGCCATGAAAGGATAATCAGATGGAAAAAATTAACTTCAAAAAGGAATATAAACCGTTATACAGTGCATCTTCAAAAAAGGTAGCAATTGCAGATGTACCAAAAATGAATTTTCTTATGATAGATGGCAAAGGCGATCCAAATATTTCAAAGGAATTTCAGAAAGCCATTGAAGCTTTATTCAGTCTTTCTTACACCCTAAAATTTTTGATAAAGAAGAGTGAATTAGCTATTGATTATGGAGTCATGCCATTAGAAGGTCTATGGTGGACTGGTGACATGTCTAAATTCAGCATAGAAAATAAAGAAGATTGGAAATGGACATTGATGATTATGCAACCAGAATTTGTAGAGGAGAAATTAATCGCCGAGGCCATGGAACAACTCAAAAAGAAGAAGAATTTGCCCGCACTGTTTAAAGTACGTTTTGAAACATTTTCAGAAGGAAAGGTAGCTCAGATAATGCATATTGGTCCATTTTCAGAAGAAGGGCCGACTATTGAAAAGCTCCATGATTTCATCAAGGATAATGGTTATAAACTTTACGGCAAACACCATGAAATATACTTAAGTGATATCAGGAAAGCTGCACCAAAGAAGTGGAAAACTATTATCAGACAACCAATAAGATTAAGTGGCTAACAAGCGGATCGACCAGACCGAAATTTCGCTGGTGCTCAATCTCGGCAGGTCATCTTTATCGGTGTATTTTGCAATGATGTATCTTGCATTGGGGCATCGGATGTTTTGCAGTAGTGTAACCCGTGTGGCAAAAATCAACCTCTATTCAAGGCTCAGAAGGATTATTTCATTCAGATATATGGCATTATCTACCGAAAATCAAAGGGAACACTGAAGTTTGTACGTATTGAAGTCGATGGATGCAAGGTGTAATATTTTCTTTTTAAGGTGGTATAGATGAATTCTCCAGAAAGATTTTCAAGTATTGCCGATGCCAACACTCCCAATGCCGGGAGAATCTACGATTACCTCCTCGGCGGAAACCATAATTTTGAAATCGACAGAATAGCAGCCGAAGGTCTTCTTAAAGTTGCCCCATTCATGCCCAACCTGTTCAAGCTCATCAGGTGGTTTCTCGGTGAGGTGGTAAGACGGTTGAGCAACGAGGGATATATGATATTCATTGATTTCGCCTCGGGCTTACCAACGGTTGACCATATTCATCAAATCACTCCCGAAGGGACAAAGGTTGTATATTCCGATATCGACCCGGTCGTTGTTGCTTATGCAAAGGAAATAATAAAAGACCTTCAAAATGTGAGGTACTTGCACTGCGATGCTGCCAAACCGGAGGAAGTACTCGATTCCCCCGTTGTGAGGGAACTACTGGGAGACGATAGAAAAGTGGTGATAGGTTTTAACGGAATAGCATACTTTCTGCCCGACGACGCGGTAAAACACTTTATGGAAACAACTTTTCAATGGGTAGGAAAGGGTTCCAGGCTATTCTTCTGTGATGCAGATGCTACCAGTGCTCCACCTGAAAAGGCAAGGAAAATAATGGAAATTTATAAAAACATGAATCAGCCATTGTTTCCTCGCTCCAGAGAGACCATGAAAAAGCTGATAGGCCCCTGGGAGGTTGAAGAACCAGGATTCAAGCTTCTGGAAGAATGGGTCGACATAAAAACGAATGTGACGGACTATGTACAGAAGGAATGGGAAGGCCAGGGATTCTACGGCGCTATTCTTAAGAAATGACATAGGTAAAAATATACCAATTTCTTACCGCTCCTTTTCTAACATATCCTTTCATACCTTTTACATATTCAATATCCCACTGATCTTACTGGTAATCATTCTTAAATAAATAATGGACTGCACATGGGAATAGTGCTATAATTGGGTAGATTTTCAGGACTGATTCCGGCTTCCAAACCGGATGAGAGGGCGAAATTGTTTAAAAAATGTAAGAATGTAAGAATGTAAAAAAAATGAAAAATGAAACGGAGGAGCATATAAGAAAGATCTATCTCAACCTGTTAAGAAAGAACAGAGAGAAGGTTGCAGAACAGATATCCTCTATTATCAAATCAAGGATATTCGAACAGAGACACACACTTCATCCGCGGGATATAAAAAAGATTGCAAATGAATACGTCGATTCCCTCGCTGAATTTCTCGAAAGAAAAGACAAAAGCCTTCCTGTGAAAATCGGAGAAACTGCAGCTATTCATGGTTTGACAATTCTTACTGTGCTTGAAATATTTCATTCAACGGATATATTCATAGCCGAATCAATGGCCGATCTCGCATCTGAAAAATCCTCAAGCCAAACTACTTCCACCGGGAAAGATTTCACAGGGAAAGATTCCGCCACAAAAGTTTCCTATGTAAGAAATGTCAGAATCGATAAGACAAAGGAAATAGACGGTGACAAGAACATAGCGAAACTGCAGCTTTACACAGGTGTTGCAGGACAACTCGAACTGCTCTCTGTTTTCGAGGAGAGTGTTGCAGAGGAATTCCAGAGAGCGACAGAGAGAATGATCCTCGAACAGCAGGAGCAACTTAGAAAAGCACTATCAACAGCGATACTTCAACAGAAAAAACAACTCCTTATCATGAACCATGCCATAGAGACATCGCTCCATGGGATTCTCCTTACAGACCTTCAGGGAAAAATAACCTACATGAACCCTGCTTTGAAAGATTTGTTAAAGAAAAGCGGGGTCATAGTTGCCATGGAGGAGGGAAGGAGCAGTTTCAACCTTGGAGATGAAAAGGAGATTTACCCTCTACCCATAGAGCTGATCATAGGCAGAGGAAAAGCCGAAGAACTACTTCATAGACTTGACATGAACAATGCCTGGCAGGGAGAAATATCTCTCACCGGCAAGAATGGAGAAAACATCAATGTTTTCGTCTCTGCTTCTATCATAACAGATGACAAGAAGAAAAAGCTCGGAGCGATGTTTTCATTTGTGGATATTACAGAAAGAAAAAAACTCGAAGCGCAGGTTCGTCAGTCACAGAAAATGGAAGCGCTCGGTCAGCTTGCCGGCGGTATTTCTCATGATTTCAACAACATACTTGCCGCTATTAGCGGTTATGCTGAGCTACAGCTCCTCGACTTTCCCGAGACGAGCCAACAGTACAAAGATACGATGCAGATAAAACTTGCTGCCGAGCGTGGTAAGGAGTTGACGAAACAACTTCTATTTTTTACCAGAAGATCCAGTCTGGAGAAGAAACCGATAAACCTCAACAACCTGGTTAAAGAAACGGTAATGCTCCTTAAGAGAACTTTTCCACCGGAAATCGAAATAACCACTGAATTGGCCAAGGATCTCAAGGAAACGGAGGGTAACACAAACCAGATAAATCAGGTTCTGATGAATCTATGCGTAAATGCAAGGGATGCAATCATCAATGCTGCAGGAAAACCAGGTATAGATCCAACAGATTCAACAGGAAGCGGACAACGAATAGTAAACAGAGGTATGATCAAGATAACCACATACAATGCCGATTTCGATTTTCTAAATACACCTCTCTTTCCAAATGCAAAACCGGGTAATTATGTCTGTCTCAAAGTTCAGGATACGGGCAAGGGTATGTCACAGGAGATAATAGAACACATATTCGAACCATTTTTTACAACGAAGAGGGAAGAAAAAGGCACCGGCCTGGGATTATCCGTTGCATACGGGATAGTGCAGAATCACGGGGGATTCATCAATGTAAGAAGTTCCATTGGAGTGGGAAGCTCTTTTGAGGTATACCTCCCGGTTTTGGAAGAGAATTCGAAAATAACACTTGAGAAGAAGCTGGAAGAGGAAATCTACCCTGGAAATGGTACCGTTCTCCTGGTAGAAGATGAGCCCCAGGTAAGAAATATGGAGATACGTACTCTGGAAAAATCCGGCTACAGGGTTTTCGTAGCAAAGAACGGCAGGGAAGCAGTAGAACTTTTCAAAGATAACAAGAATGAGATCGACCTGGTAATTCTCGATATGATAATGCCCGAAATGGGCGGGAAAGAGTGTTTCTACCACTTGAGAAAAATAGATCCCAATGTAAAAATCCTCATCATAACGGGTTATATAGAAGACATCACCTCATCGGATATGATTAAACAGGGAAGAATAGAGATTCTCGAAAAGCCATTCAAGCTATTCGAGTTTACCAAAAAAATCTACACTACGATAAACTCATAAGCTATAAACCCATGACATCCGGGATGCCTGCGGATAATCGGTTAACTGATACTCGGTCAGTGGATACTCAACTAATGAACACTTAGTAAGCTGACACAATAGATTCAATTATAGATTCAATTATAGATTCAATTATAGATTCAATTCCATACAGGAAACCTCGTAGAACTGCGGCCCCAGCCTGCCCGCAACCTCTGCTACCTCCGACATATCTCCCTCTATACCGAGTACCGCAAACTGTTTCTCTCCCCTCCTCCCTATCTGGAGATCCTTAACATTTGCTCCCACCGAGGCAAGTGCCGAGAGAAGAATAAGAAGCACACCAGGAGTATTACTGTGGATAGTCAGGATCATCTGCTTGGAGAGGGGAAGGGGAAGATCGACACCATCCACAGATAAGAGGTACACATCTGCCTTTCTCAAGGGAGGTATCCTTCTCCTGGTCTCCGGTAAGACCTCAATAAACCTGTCAGATGCCGTTCCCAATACGAATTTTACGGCCTCTTCTATCCTTTCTCGTGTTCCAGTGAGCTCGAGATACGCCTCTGCTGTGCCGTCATCGAGTGGCTCCAACCTTGCCGTTTCAATATTTATCTCTTCAGAAGCAAGCATATTGAATAGTATCGACAGGGTTCCAGGTACATCGAGGTGATGCGAGTAGAGACAACTTCCTTCGATCTCTCCTCCATTGTTATTCCCTCCATTTTCTGGGAGTCTATCACTGAGTATTATCGACTTTCTCTCTTTTCTCAGGGCAATAGCATCGACCTTTCCCAGGAGGGAAGCATCGGGAAAATGTTCCTTCAGTTTCGCAAAATGACCTCCAAGGGATAGCCTCGGTTTTTTCAACCTGTTATTCCTGTCAAAGCGCAAGTTCAACATCTCAATGCCTAAATTGAGAACGTTAAACAGTTCCGGATACTCCCCACTCAGTGAACGCTTCTCGTGAATGCCACGATTGAAAGAGACATAGTACCTGTATTTCGTCTTCTCCAGAATATTCAAAGCTTCCTCATAACCAATGTTTATTTCCTCGGTATAGTGCGAGTCTGTTCCTATGGAAACGGGGATACCGAGTTCATTTGCCTTTGCAAGGATGCCCTCTGCAGGATATATGCCACAGCCCTGTCTGATTCCAGATGTGTTCAGGTCCAGTACGAGATTGTAGTCACGAATCATCTCGAGGAGAGCAATCAGGCGCCTCGAAAGCATATCAGCGCTTTCTCCGGGATGCAGAATGCTCTCAGGAACTTCTGCGTATCTCTTGGGAAGATCGAGATGTCCCACGACATGGATCATTTCATGTGCAAGGTCCACCATCTCTATCATCTCCTCTAGGTAATTCAGCCAGAATTCCTTCACTCCCCCACACAGGCCGATAAGCCTTTCCGATTCTTCCTTTGAACCGTCGTATGGAAGACCATACCTTGGAGAAAAATGAACGGAGCCTATAACGAAATCCGCTCCCCATGCCTGAAAGAGTTTGGACCGGTTCCACTTGATACCTAGCCCGGAACCCAGCCAATCCAACTCTACTCCGTAGCGAATATCTATTCTGTTGCCATACCTCTTTTTCAGTCCTTCTATCATCCTGCTGTAGTTGAAATATGCAGTGTGTCCCCTAACAAATTTGACCCTTGTCTTTTTTTCCTTTTCATACCTGAACCTGGTAAGTCGCGGAGAATGTATCACAAAGGTTATACAGGGAACTCCTCTGGAAATCGAATCCTCTATTACAGCTTCAATATCATCTATACCGTGCTTTATATGATCCTTACCCGTCCCGACATGAATGCCGTGGGTTTCCCAGATCGGGTTACTTGCCAATTTATTTCCAGTATCATTTCTATGACTATTCTTATGTTTTTTTTCATCTCGCCTCATGTCCGTTATAATACAGAATTTCTCCGCTGACGCAACTGGAAGCTCGGCTTAAAAAGCGAATTCCAACACTTTTTTCTCCGCGAGCATTCAAACCGCCCCCCGCATTTTCTCCGCCGACCGGAGTCCCCCCGCTCCCCGCTACAGCCCCATCACTCTCTGCGAGATAGGGAGTCATAACGGATGATTCTCCCTCCCAGAAGAGGTCAAGAAAGTGCCCTGTCAGACAGTCCGTTATTCCAAGAGGAACCTTGCTCTCCTTCAGCCTCGCAGGCAGAGCCCTCAAGAAACTCTCCGCCTCTGCAGCATCGTAACGGACACCGTTGGCCTTTATGTCTATCCACAGATCATAACCTGAATATATCCCGGACCAGACAGGGAAGAATGTGTCTCTGCAAATGGTAGTTGCTATCTTCAGTTTCCCTATCCTGAACCCGACTGCATCCTCCATTTTTCCCGGCGAAAGCCCTAGCACCTCTCTCTCGAAATCGGTAAGGAAAACCTTGTCCTGATAATAAGCTACCCTGCCATTCGGTCCGTAAACGAGTTCCCTGTTCCTTAGCTCTCCGCCCTCCCCCGTGGCATGAAAATACGTTCCGGCAATTATATATATGTGGTATCTCGCCGCAAGCCCTCCGAAGACCTCGTCTATGACAGCCCTTGAATAACCATCCTGCCTCATGAACACGTCCCTGATACTCCGCATCTCCGGGTAGAGCGCCTTTAGTTTTTCAAATGCCCCTGCAAAGGTATCCGCTCCTTCTATGATACGGTAAAAAGGAATGAGTGATACGAAAACGGATGTATACTCCGGGAAGATTATCAGCTGTGGTTTGCTGTCTGTAAGGGCCTCTTGTACCGCTTCCTCTATGCTATTCCTGAAAGCTTCGACGCTGCTGTAAGTTTTCTCGCTTACCCTAAACTGCACCACCGCAACGTTGATTTTAGGTTGATACTTGCCACCGCCCCACTTCTCCTCTTCCTGGCCGAACCCCCTTTCAGCTACAGAGAGCAGCACGAGCGCCACAACAAAGAGGAGTGAGAAGACTATGCTTCTTGTATTTTCCCTGTACTTGTTAACGCTGGACCCTGCCAGAACCGCCACCCCTCATAAGAGCCTCTACCTCTTCTCTGCGAATAAGAGGCAGGTCACCTGGTATTGAATGCTTAAGACAGGAAGCTGCCACAGCAAAATCGAGGGCTTCTCTGTCTCCGGGCAGATTGGCGATACCGTATATCAATCCGGCAGAAAAGGTATCACCACCGCCGACTCTGTCCACTATATCATGAATCTCGTACTTTTTCGATACTATGAATTCCCTCCTGTTGTTCAATACGGCAGACCATCCGTTATAGTCGGCCGAGTGGCTCTCCCTCATTGTTATGGCGATTTTAGAAAGATTTCCAAATTCATACAGAACCTTTTCCGTGAGAGCTCTGTATTTTTCGGTATCGAGTTTTCCAGACTCCACATCAACATCTATCTCTATGCCTATTGATTTCTGGCAGTCTTCCTCGTTTGCTATTGCTATATCAACGTATTTCAGAAGTTCCCGCATCACCTCCGGTGCATCCTTACCGTATTTCCATAACTTCTTTCTGTAATTAAGGTCACACGAAACGGTGAGTCCCAATTCTTTCGCCTTTCTCACCGCTTCGATGGAAAGCTCGGCCGCATTCTGTGATATGGCAGGCGTTATACCGGTGATGTGAAACCAGTCTATTCCCTTGAACACCTCATTCCAGTCGAAATCACCGGGGAGAGCTTCCGATATTGCTGAGTGTGCCCTGTCGTAGATCACCCTGGATGGTTTCTGGTTCGCACCCGGTTCAAGGAAATAGATACCCAGCCGTTCACCTTTCTTAAGAATTCGCGAAGTATCAACACCATGTTTTCTGAGCTCTGCCACACATGCATCTCCCAGAGGATTGTCAGGAATAACCGACACATAGTAAACCTTCTCTCCAAACCACGACAGGCCAACAGCGACATTGGCCTCTCCGCCCCCGAAGGTTGCCTCCAGCACTGGGCTCTGGAAGAATCTCTCATGACCGGGAGCTTTCAGCCTCAGCATGATCTCACCAAAAGTCAGATAGCTCTTCTTCATATCTTGTCCTCCCCTTTACTAGCTTCTCTGAAGCAGATGAACGGCGAAACCCTCTATACCCATATCGAGGTACACTGCAATCAGCTTACCCTTCTTCTCCTTTTTCGTATCCTCGAGTACGGATACCCCTCTCATTTTCAGGTAAAATATGGCCCTTTCAATGTAGTTTGTATATATTGCAATATGACCGTTACTGCCAGGGAATCTTCTCTTGGTTACCTCGATACCCCTGCCTGCAAAGATCGAACTGCTTCCTTCCCGTAACGGAAAACCAAATACCGATGACAGAAGGTTTGTTGCTTCTCTTGCCTTCTTTTCACTCTCGGTATTTATTCCAAGGTGGGCAAAATCGAAACCTAGCATCACGGATACCGCTTCCCTTACCAGGTTCCTTATCTCGTCGAAGCGCTTTTCACCAATCAGATCCGCCTTTACCATCCAGCTTCCGCCACACGCATGCACCTTCGGAAAGGAAAGGTAAGTATTCAGGTTACCCGCGTTTATACCGCCGGTTGGAATGAACTTAAGGTTGCCATAGGGAGCAGACATAGCCTTTAAAAGTGGCAATCCCCCGGAGGCTTCGGCCGGAAAAAATTTCAACACCTCGAGGCCCCTCTCCAAAGCCATTTCTATCTGGGTAGGAGAGTTTACACCCGGTGTCACCGGTATCCCCTTTTCCAGGCAGTAGTCTACGACCTTCGGATTGAAACCGGGAGACACGATGAACTTTGCACCTGCTCCCACAGCTCGCTTTACCTGCTCTACGGAAAGAACGGTTCCCGCACCAACAAGCAGGTCAGGTAGATTTCCCGTTAGAGTTCTTATGGATTCTTCCGCTGCATCTGTCCTAAAGGTTATCTCTGCAACGGGAAGCCCACCATCCAGCAACGCCCTGCCAAGGGACAGGGCATTCTCCGCATTCTCTATTTTTACAACCGGAACTATTCCCAGAAGCCCCAGTTTCTCTATCACTTCGTTCATCATAAACACTCCTTGCAATTGTTTTCTTCGATCATACTACAAGCATACTACAAACTGTTTACAGGATAGACAGGCGGATTTCCCTTAAGAACTTCCAGAACATTCCTTGCCACCTTCGTCTTAAGTTCTACGATCGACTCCTCACTGTAATAGCCCGTATGATCTGAGATTATTACATTGTCCATCTTCGTAAAGGGATGGCCGGGAGGCAAAGGTTCCTTCTCGAATACATCGAGTCCCGCACTGTTTATCTTTCCTCTTTCCAGCGCGTCTATCAGTGCACCTTCATCGATGATCGGCCCCCTGGAGGTATTTATTATAATGGCATCTCTCTTCATAAGCTCGAACTCATCCCTTCCGAACATCTTCCTCGTCTGCTCCGTCAGGGGCACATGTATCGATATGTAGTCAGATTTTTTCAACAGTACTTCAAAATCAACCTTTTTCCCCCCTGCAGCCGTAATAGTTTCTTCGTTCACAAAGGGATCATAGACCAGTACTTTTCCCAGGCCTAAACCGGAAACCTTCCTGTGGAGTGTCCTTGCTATTCCGCCGTAGCCTACAAGTCCGAGAATCCTCCCCTTTATCCTGTGAACCGGTTGTTCCTTCCTGAGATTCCATGCACCCTCACGTATCCTTCTGTCCTTGTACGGGACCTTTCTTACACATCCCAGAAGAAGTGCAAGTGCATGATCCGAAACATCTTCAAAGGAATAATCGGGTACTCGAGCAACCCATATTCCCTTGCTGGTCGCTGCCTCCACATCCACATTGTCATATCCTACACCGTAACGGGAAATAACCCTGCACTTCTTCATCGATTCGATTACCTTCCGTCCCATCGGGGCGAGGTTCACGAGCACAGCATCGGCATCCTTCACTACTTCAGAGACCTCATCCTCCGTACTGCAATTGTATACTTCAACCTCAGTGTTAAGTTGTTTTAATACTTCATTTTCCTCTCTGTAACTTCCGAACCGGTCGTCAGTTACTACAACTCTATAATCGCTCATTGTCCCAAACACTCCTCTTCTAAAAAGCTGCCTTCAAAAGGTAATTCTCTTACCCTCCCTGTTGGATCTGTATATTGCATCGATTATTCGGAGGATATCATAACCATCTTCAGCCCTTGTGCCCTTTTCCTGCTCGACACCTTCAGTGATACATCGGAGGAAATGTTCCAGCTCGTCCTTGTATCCAAGAGATAGGTGCTCATCCACAGCAGGCCTTGTCCAACCCATGGTAAAATCAGCCTTTTCAACGGCATAACTGTAACCCTTTGCCGAAAACACGGAAAGGGGATTGCCGAAGGTAAGGTCGACCTTTATCAACCCCTCGGAACCGTATATTTCCACAGTATCATCCATTCCACCTCTTGTGACATAGTTACCTTCAACAACAACCCTCGTTTCATCCTGATATGTTAGGATACCCAGAGCCCAGTCTTCACCTTCGAATTCAGGATGATTGAGATTCCTGTTTCCTCCTCCTGAACAGGACCCTGTTACAGAGACCGGCATTCCAAAGAGATGATAGAAGAAACCGGTGGGATGCACACCAAGGTGAATCATGGATCCACCGCCACAGAACTTAAGCTTCTGGGCAAAGGGAGAATGAGACCCACCGTGACTTTCTTTCCCCCTGGAATAAAGAGGCTTGCCTATTCCTCCCTCCTTCAGTATTCCCTCCGCCCTTCTCAGGGCCGGTGCAAATATCCAGTCCTCCGCATAAAAGTACTTTCTTCCCGTTTTTATTTGGGTCTCCACGATCTTCTCTGCATCTTCCAGTCTCGTTGCCATCGGTTTTTCGCTTATCACATGCTTTCCGCCTTCAAGAGCCGCAATGGCAATCTCTGCATGAAGAAAATTCGGCACACAGATGTCCACTACCTCTACCTCGGGGTCTTCTATCAATTTCCTGTAATCCTCATAACCCTTTGGAATTCCATGCTGCTCGATGAATTCTTTCCTTGCCGCGTTGTCTATATCTGCCACAGCGACGATTCTTGCCCCCGTAATCCTTTTCCATGTTTTCACATGGAAATCACCGGCAAACTTTGCACCAACAACACCTATATTCAACTCTTTCATCTTGCTACCCTCTCTACCATTGAAATTGCCTTCCTGGGACAAACATCCACACAGGTTGAACAGCCGAGACACTTTTCCGCATCTATGGTTGTTACATCGTTGGGATGAGTTATTGCCGGGCAGTGACCGATATTCCAGCAGAGTCCACAGGCATTACACTTGTTCAAATCAACCACTGCATATCCGTCATGAACCTTAAGTTCGTCAGCAGCAGCTATATTCCTGTGAAGAATATCCCTGAAATCCCGTATTTTGCTGTATCCCATCTGTTTCATGTAGTTCTTTAAATCCTCTATCATCCCGGGAAGCCAGTCGAAGCCCCTGAGCATCGTTTCGGTACATATCCATACGGCATCCGCTCCGACCATTATCTGTTGAACAGCACTCTGCAAGTCCGAGACTCCCCCCGAACCAAGTATAAAGGGTTCTTTTCCAAGGTAGTAACGCATCTCGTAGGTATCACGCAGAGCAAGGGGTCGTATCCAGGGACCCGACAGACAACCAAGGGTAATCTGATCCTGCAACCTGTAAACGGAACCCATTGGCTGCCAGATATCGATATCAGGAATACCCAGTCTGTTTGCAACACCCCCTACCGCAGTGGCCCCTGCTTTCAGCGACACGTCTGCTGCCTGGGCAATCTTGTTGCCCTCCGGGGTGAGTTTGACAATAACCGGTATTTTCACTGCTTCGGTAACAATCTTTACCACCTTAGGTAACTCCTCCAGATCAGAACCAAGACTCGCACCGGTTGCCTTTGTTGTTGATTCTCCGGTTGCTTGAAGGTTAAAGGACATGTTTGGACAGCACATGTTCAACTCTATCGCATGAGCTCCCGCATCTTCGAAACGTTTTGCCAGTTTTCCCCAGCCCTCGTAATCCTCACCATCGTATGTGATATTTGGGAAAATCAGTATTTCACTGGTAGCCTTTCTCGCCTCCTCGAGGAGTTTGAGTGATTCTTCCGGTCTCAGCCTCTTTTCTGCCGTAAAGATGTGCAACTTCTCCCTTCGCAACCATCTGTATCTTGGAGGAAGGTTCAAGTAAGGAAAAGGGTCTATTGTAAGCTTAAGGGAAACACCTGCCCATCCGTTATCCTCCGCCTCCCTTATCTGGTCGACCGAACGGGCAGTAGGGCCCGAACCGACTACAAATGGATTTTTTAATTTTAAATTCCCCATTTTTACCGATATATCCACGCTTTCTCTATCCATACTCTTCTCCCGAATATAAAATTGGAACAATATCCCGGCTGCATTAAGTATAATTTAAAATTCTTAATTATTAAGCCCTATGATTATGAGATTACTACATGTAATTTTATATGTCAACTCTCTATTAATGAATTGATTTTTTCGACAAGATTTTTCAGTTTTTCCTGACCTGGGAACCTACGAAGTTCAAAGTTGAACACAGTCTCTTTCATAGCATCACCGTAAGTGTACTTCAGTCTTCCCAACACCTCTTCCAGTGACAGGCTTCCCTCTCCCGGGAAGAGATGTTCATCCTTATCCCCGTTGTTATCCGATACGTGAATCTCATCGGGCCGCTTACCAATAGCATAGAATCCCTCCAGCCCCCCTGGGGAAATGAATGCATGCCCAATATCGAGACAGAAGCCCGGCCTGTAATCCATCAATCTGTCATATATTTCTCTGAATTCAGAGGCCTCTCCTCCGAGCTCGGGGCTGGGCGGATTCTCCAGGAGCACATCGACACCGAGCTCCCTGGCAAATACTATGAGCATCTTCAGTGACATTCCCGCATTCTCGAGGTACTCCATCCTCTTCGACTCAGCCGAAGGCTGCCCTCCGGGATGTATCACTATACTCTTCCCTCCCATACCGGACAGTACCTTTATTGCATAGAATATCTCTGTCAGTGCCCTCTCTCTCTTTCTGGAATCAAGAGAGGCGGGATCGTAGGATGCAAATTCATCGAAGGGAGCATGAAAGGAATGCACACGAATTCCAAGGCTCTTCATTGAGGAAAATATTTCTTTGACGTAATTTTGATCCTTCCAGTCGAAATGCTTTCTGTAACAGAACATCTCCATGGCATCTATCCCCGAGGCTGCCACCAGTTTCAGGTGTTCCACACCCAGCCTGTCATCGAAAAACATGTAACTGGATAATATATACCGCAAATTCAATTCAAGACCTCCGGTTTTTCTGCTTTTCCGATTAAGACATCGAAATCAAATTATCGATTTAGCAATATACTAAACTTTATGGATACAAAGCTCAAGCATGGATAAGACTTGACAACACCAATCACTTCAGTGCTATTCTTTCTCTTATCTTTATCTTGAAAAGGCAAGGACGGGGAAGAGAAGTAATGGAACAGAATCGATCAAAAGGTTATACGGAAGGCAAAGTAGAAATAGAAAGGGTGGAAAACGGAAGGACAGGGAGAGCGAAAGAATTCATAGAGCTTCCCTTCAAACTGTATGAGAACAACGGCTACTGGGTTCCCCCTTTCAAGGCTGAGGTTGCAGAAATACTGGAACGTAGGCATCCCTTTTTCGAACATTCAGAGGGAGACTTTTTTATAGCAAGACGCAACGGGAAAACGATAGGACGAATTGCAGTCTTCAACAACAACCAGTACAACAATTATCGCTCAACGCGGGAGGCCCATTTCTACTTTTTCGATTGTTACGAGGATGAAGAAGCGGCAAGAGCCCTCTTTGACAGAATAAAGGAATGGTCCAAGAAAAGAGGTTTGAACAGGGTTGTCGGCCCCAGGGGATTCTCCGCAATGAATGGAGGTGGAATCCTTATAGATGGTTTTCAGTACAGGGCTGCAATGACAATGATGAATTACAACTTTCCCTACTATAAAAATCTGGTTGAATCGAATGGCTTTTCAAAGCTCAAAGATTTCTACTCCGCCCTCCTTGACAACAAGAAGTACCATGTGCCGGAAAAAATAAGGAGGGTAGTTGAAATATCCAAGAAACGAGGAACATTCAGGGTTCCAAGGTTCAGGAAAAAATCGGAACTCAAGAAGATAGCGCAGGACATAGGAAGGGTTTACAATGAAGCCTTTACCAGCCACGATGATTTTTGTCCCCTTACGACGAAAGAAATCAAACTTCTTACCAACAACCTTTTGCTGGTTTCCAAACCCGAACTCATGAAGATTCTCTACTACAGAGACGAGATAGCCGGTTTCCTCTTTGCCTTTCCCGACCTGTCCGCTGCTCTTCAGAGGGCAAAGGGGAAACTAAACCTGTTTTCGATGATAGACATAATGAGAGAGTCCCGAAAGACAGAGTGGCTTATCATCAATGGCGCAGGGATACTCCCCAAGTATCAGAAACTCGGTGGAAATGCCCTACTGTACTATGAATTGGAAAAAACAGTGAAAAGCTCCGGCCTCAGATACCTCTACTCGGACCTAACACAGATAGCAGAGAGTACAACCTTGATGCTAAAAGACTTGGAGACACTGGGAAGCCGAATATATAAAACTCACAGAGTATATCAATGTAGCCTTTGATTCGAGGTGCCCTGCAAACTATACACCTCTTTATTTACTTCTACTTGGCTGCTTTTCCCTTTTCAGACTCCTGGAGGTACATCTGCAGTATATCAACAAGCTGCTTGAGTGTTTCTCTTGGAAGATCATTCAGACGCAGCTTCAGGGCGTCTGCTAGCTTTTGAAGTTCCTCTGTAGTCTGTTTCGTCTTTTCAACTTCGTCGAGAAGATTCTTCACCCTGTTGGTAAGGGTTTTCATCTCCTCCACATCACTCTTTACAGCCTTGATTTCCGTATCGGTCTGCTTCTTCTGAGCTTCGATCTCTTTCTTCACATAGTCGGTTGTTGCTATAAAACCGAAAAGACCGTTTTCAGTCGCACAACCAAAGAGGAAGAAGGAAATCAAGGTAGCCAATAGGATCAATCTTTTCATACTTTACTAACCTCCCTTTTCTTCTCTCCTATAGGGTTTCAAGAGACCTGCCGGTATGACGGCACGTCTCGATACACTTATAAGTGCTATTATTGTCAGCAGGTATGGTATCATGAGAAACAGGTGAAAGGGAATATGAAAACCGAGCGCCTGCAGCCTAAGCTGGAATCCATCGAGAAATCCAAAGAGCAAGGCTCCGAGTGCACCTTTTAGCGGGTCCCAGTTTCCAAAAATTACCATTGCAATGCTTACCCAGCCGCGGCCCCCTACAACATCGATCAAGAACATATTCTGATGTGCAAGGGTAAGAAAGGCTCCGCCTACACCCATAAATGCTCCACCTGCCACAAGGCTTAAGGTTCTGGTGAGATTTACATTAACTCCGACGGTATCTGCTGCAAAGGGATTTTCTCCTACCACACGTATCTTCAGTCCTATGTGTGTCTTATACAGAAGTATTGCAACCACCGGTATCATGATCCAGGATATGTAGGTGAGTGAATACTGAACGAAAATCCCCTCTCCGAGAATCGGAATCTTCGACAACAGGGGGATTGCAACCTCTTTGAAAGGCTGAACAGTGGGCGGAACAGTCGGAGACCCGAAATGCAACCGGTATATGAACATGGCTAGCCCCGTACCGAAAAGAGTTATGCCAAGGCCGGAGACGTGCTGGCTCAAACCCAGATAAACGGCCAGAAATGCCATCAACAGGGCAAGCAGCATTCCGACAACAGCCGCCATCAAGACACCGAACCACAGTGATCCTGTGCTCATAGTTACGAGGAATCCTGTCATCGCACCCATGAGCATCGTTCCTTCGATTCCAAGGTTCAATACCCCGGCCCTTTCAGTTATGATCTCGCCAAGGGTTGCAAATATAATGGGAGTCGCCATCCTCATTGTGGCTCCCAGCAGACCTGTTATGAATGAAATCTCGAATATCTGTCTTATCACTTTCGCACCACCTTGATCTTGAATTCAGTGAATAGAATAGCTATCAGCATGACAATCAATGCCAGGCCCTGTATAACTTCTGCGATGTATGTAGGTACCCCTGTCATTCTGCTCATCGACTGAGCACCCACGATTATAACACTGAAAAAGAGAGCAGCGAAGAAGACTCCCACAGGGTGGAGATTCCCCAGCATTGCTATCACAATACCGGAATACCCGTACCCCGGTGAAAGGTCCATTAGAAGATGGTACTGTATCCCGCAAACCTCTCCGACACCTGCAAGCCCTGCCAATCCTCCCGATATGAGGGCAGTTTTGACAATTACAGAGGTAGTATTTATACCCCCAAAATGAGCAGCCCTGATGTTTACTCCCACTGCCTTTGTCTGGTAACCGAGAACTGTTTTCTTGTTTATGAACCAGACGGCGATAACTGCCAGTAAAGCCAATGGGATACCCAGGTGAAAACGTGAACGTGCGAGGAGAATCGGGTACTTCGCTGCCTCAACTATTTCGGGAGATCTTGGCCAGCTTGAACCCGGCTGTTGTAAGGGGCCGAAGAGTAATGTACCCATAAAGTGGATCATTACGTAATTTAATAGAAGAGTGGTAACGACATCATCGGCACGCAGCTTCGTTTTCAGTAAGGCAGGAATCGAAGCCCAGATACCACCGGCAATAAATCCTGCAATCAGTATGATAGGAATAAGGACAAATGGCGAGAAACCATTGAAACTTATTCCGATCCAAGTAGCAACGATAGCCCCTGCAAGAAGCTGTCCTTCAGCACCGATGTTCCAGAACTTGGCTCTGAAGGCAAAGGCAACTGCTAGCCCGGTAAATGTAAGTGGACTTGCCTTTACAAAGGTTTCAAGGAGGTTAAACCTCGTTCCCAGGGCTCCGTAAAAGAGGTAATAGTAGGATTTCCAGAGGTTTCCCCTGGCAATGAGAATAGGTATTGCAGAAAGGATTAGAGTAACGAGTATTGCAATAATCGGAATAACAACCTTAGCCCAGTTGGGTAATGGTGCTCGTTTTACTATTCTGAAAGATATCATTTAGCCACCCCGCTCATCCAAAGTCCGATTTTTTCTCTGGAAGCCGATTCAGCCGAAGCCTCACCCATCAGCCTTCCTTCATACATTACAATTATTCTGTCACTGAGATCGAAAATCTCGTCCAGATCTTCCGATATAAGGAGTACCGCAGCACCCCTGTCCTTCTCCTCCAGTATCTTGTTATGGATATACTCCATTGCGCCTACATCCAGTCCCCTTGTAGGCTGGGAGGCAATTATGACACCAGGTTTCCCGGAAAGTTCCCGTGCCAGTATCACCTTCTGCAGGTTTCCGCCGGAAAGACTCTTCGTTATCGTTTCACGGCCCGAAGCCTTTATGCTGAATTCACGTATCAACCTGTCACTGAAGTCGTTTATTCTTGCATGGTTTAACAACCCATTCCTGCTGAACTCGGGAGAGGTATGATTCTCCAGAATCAGATTCTCCTTTATCGTGAGATCCATCAGGAGTCCTGTTTCTATTCTGTCCTCCGGTATTCTTCCTATACCAACCTCCACGCGTTCGGCTGGCTTTCCCATTTTCAAGGATCTCTCCCTTACACTTATGGTACCACTGACATAGTCACGAATACCAAAAATAGCCTCGACCAATTCTGTCTGACCATTACCCGATACACCCGCTATTCCTACCACTTCACGTTCATGAACGGTAAGACTTATGCCCTTTACCGCTTCCAAACCCTTGTCATTCAGAACGGTGAGTCCTTCAACTCTCAGGACAGGTTCACCAACCTTTGCCTTCTTTTTCTTGAGCCTTTCAAGCACTTCCCTTCCCACCATCAAGTTTGCAAGTTCCTTGGTGTTTGTATCCTTTGTCTTCCTCTCTGCAACGACTTCGCCATTTCGCAAAACGACTATCCTGTCTGATATCTCAATTACCTCGTGCAGCTTGTGAGAGATGAAAACGATGGACTTCCCCGAAGCCACCAGTGACTTGAGGGTGGAAAAGAGATCTTCTACCTCTTTCGGCGCAAGAACCGCAGTGGGTTCATCCATTATCAGAATATCTACTTCCCTGTAGAGAGCCTTCAGTATCTCTACTCTCTGCTGTTCTCCGACCGAGAGAGTCCATACCTTGGCATCGGGATCAACTTTCAGCCCGAACCTGTCTTCAAGTTCCAGCACCCTTTCTCTTGCCCTGTTCAAGTCGAGGAAAAAACCCTTTTCCGATTCTGCCCCGATAATGATATTTTCCAAAACTGTCTGGGATGGAACAAGGGTAAAGTGCTGATGGATCATCCCGATGCCCTTGAGTATAGCATCCTTGGGTGAGGAGAGTTCAACTTTCTCTCCTCTTATAAATATCTCTCCGCCGTCGTTTGCATAGTAACCGAAGAGGATATTCATCAGTGTTGTCTTTCCTGCACCATTCTCACCAAGAAGGGCACAAACCTCACCGGGATACAACTTGAAATCTATGTCCTTATTTGCTACAACATCGAGGAATTCCTTTCGGATCGAACGCATTTCTACTACCGGTGTTTTCTCTTCCATAATCCCCTATCCACTGTTAAGAATAAATTACCGACGGCAAATAGATTGCCGTCGGTATCAAAAATGAATGACAAGAATATTAATCTGAAACAGGTGTTTCTTCGTCTATAGGTACCCTGAAAGTACCATTTTTGATCTTCGTCTCGAGATCCTTGACTTTGTCAAGAACTGCCTTGGGAAGCTTGTTCTCGAAACCATGGAATGGAGCAAGCTTGGCACCGCCCTTGGCCATCATCGACCATTCTCTTAAGTCCATGGCAACCCAGGCTCCCTTCTTCACTGCCTCTATAGAGTACTTTATCGTAGGATACATATCCCAAACGGGACCAGTTATGACAACATCCGGAGCAAGGGAGTTCTGATCTGACATATTTCCGAATGCAAGTACACCCCTTTCCTTACAGGCTTCAAAGACTCCAAATCGCTCCGCATAAATCAGGTCTGCTCCGGCCTCGATCTGGGCAAGTGCAGCCTCTTTCGCCTTGGGAGGATCAAACCAGCTCCCTATGAAGGCTATCTTCATTTTGACCTTTGGGTTCACAGAGAGAGCCCCTGCCTTGAATGCGTTGACAAGCCTGTTCACCTCTCCGATAGGAATTGCAGCTACGACACCAAGAGTATTGGTCTTGGTTATCGATCCTGCTATAACACCACAGAGATATGCCGGCTCATGAATCCAGTTGTCAAAAACTGAGTAGTTGGGCGCTGCCGGTCCGAATTCCGAACCGAAGGCAAATGCAATGTCGGGATAGTCCTTTGCCACTCTCCTCGAGGGTTCTTCACCTGCAAGGAAAGCATCACCCACGATCAGATCGAATCCCCTTTCAGCATACTCACGCAGAACCTTCTCGAAATCCGCTGCAGATACCTTCTCGGTAAACTCGTACTCAACCCCGAGCTCATTCTTGGCCTTAAGACATGCCTGGTGAATTACACCGTCCCACGGCTCTTCAATGGCTGTCTGGAAGACAGCAGCCAGTTTGAAGGGTTTTTCACCGGCCGGTTTAGCTGCTTTTTCCTCCTTAGCGCCACCTGCAAAGCTCACGCTAAAGAGAAACAATATTCCCAGCAGAACGAGTAAGAAGCGTTTCATATTGACCTCCTTGATTTTTTTTATAAATCCATTATATAGTATTGCTCTGATGTAGTCAAACATTTTTTGAAATATAGTTTCAAAAGAGTAACAATCATCCAAAGTCGGCCAAGAGAGGGATTAAAGGGATTTTAAAATTGACAATCCGGTATGGGTTGATTAACTTTTAAATACATTAGCAAAAAAGTAGGATTACTTGAAACATAGAGTCCTAGAAATGGAGAAAAAGATGAGCACAATAGCTGTCGGTAAGAGTGTCCCGCGATTCGATGCACGGGAGAAGGTAACTGGAGAGGCAGTATATATAGCTGATATCCAGTTTCCGGGTACTCTCCACGTAAAGGTCGTAAGATCAACAATACCACACGGGATAATAAAATCGATCCACACGGAAGAAGCGGAGAAAGCAGAGGGTGTTTACGGAATAATCACGGGGGAAAAAGCAGATTTCCTTGTCGGTATCTGTATTCACGACCAGCCGCCCCTTGCACGCAGAAAGGTTCGCTACGTTGGTGAGCCTGTAGTTGCCGTGGTTGCAGAAACCGAGAAAGCCGCAATCAAAGCTGCCAGGCTTGTACGCATCGAGTACGAGGAATTGCCACACGTGCTGAACCCCCTGGATGCCATAAAAGAGGGGGCTCCACTGATACATGAGGACCTTGGAAGCTACTTTCATCTTCCCACTTTCAACCCGAAACCCGGAACAAACATCTTTCATCACTATCATGTTGAAAAGGGGAATATAGAGGAAGGATTCAGGAAGGCCGATGTAATAATCGAACGAAACTACAGTTTTCCGCATATCGCTCATGCGCAGATTGAACCTCACGGGGCGATTGCAAGATGGTCAAAGGGTAACGAACTGCACATATACTCATCCACACAGGCACCCTTCATAGTTCGTTCGGTGCTTTCACGGGTATTCAACCTTCCGAGTACAAGTGTGAGGGTAACGGTTCCCTACCTCGGGGGTGGATTCGGTGGCAAATCAGACCTGACCATAGAGCCGCTCACCGCCTATGTTGCACGATTCTTTCCCGGGAAATGGGTAAAATTTATACTCACCAGAGAGGAGATGTATTTCGGTTCATTGATAGGACGCGGATGTTATTCAACCCTCAAAATGGGATTCAAGAAGGATGGCAGATTGATAGCTGCCAAAGCCTCCATGCACTTTGCTGGGGGTGCCTATGGAGATTATGCCATAAATATCGTAACAGGTGCCGGTCACAACTCCACCGGCCCGTACGAGATAGAGAATGTTTATGTCGATTCATACGGAATCTATACGAACACCCCCCTTGTCGGCGCTTACAGAGGCTACGGGCATCCGGAAGCACACTGGCAAACGGAACGCCATATGGACATCGCTGCAAGAGAGCTCGGAATAGATCCCGTTGCACTGCGCCTTAAGAACATTTTAAAGCCCGGCTCGGAAAACAATCTCGGCCAGATAATCAAGGAATCCAACGGGAACCTCGAGGCAAGCATAAAAATTGCAGTAAATGAAATTGGCCTGGGAAAAGAAAAGAGAGAAACGGAAGAGATTGCAAGAGATCACAATGTCAGAATAATAAAAAACACCTCAAAGGGCCTCGACCGCAGGGCGATACCCGTTATAACAAAGAAGGAAGAGGAACGCTTTGCAGTTGGAAGGGCAATAGCTCCTCTTATGAAATCACCTGTTATGGCAACTAATGCAGGTTCCTCTGCCATTATCAAGGCCAACAAAGACGGAACATTCAACCTGCTAGTTTCATCGATAGACATGGGACAGGGTTCCATAACAGCACTTTCTCAGATTGCCGCTGAAACACTCGGTATTCCCGTGGAAAAGGTAAGGCATTACCGCGCCGCTGATACGGAAGTGACACCGTACGAATGGCAGACCGTTGCCTCTTCCACCACCTGGAAGGCTGGAAGTGCGGTAAGAAAAGCGGCTCTTTCGGTTCTTGATAAATTCAAGGAAACCGCATCCAAGGTATTTGATGTTTCCCCTTCGGAATTGGAAGTAAGGGACGGAAAGGTATGGTACGGAAATGAATCCATAGATTTCAAAGAGCTTGCAAAGGGCTACGTTTTCCCCGATGGTCATGCAATCGGAGGTCCTGTAATCGGAACAGGGGCTGTCGTTCCACACGGTCTCACATATCCCGACAAGAAAACGGGAAGGGGAGAACTTGCCGCGGAATGGACATTCGGCTGCCAGGCGGCTGAGGTCCTCGTGGACCGGAAGACGGGAAGAATAAGGGTGAGGAAGTTTGTCACGGTTCTTGATATCGGAAAGGCAATCAATCCTCTCATGGCAAAGGGACAGGTAGAGGGGGCCGTTGTCCAGGGGATGGGAGCTGCCCTGAATGAAACCCTCGTTTATGGTGAAGATGGCAGGGTACGGAATGCAAGTCTTACCGATTACAAGATACCAACACCGGAAGATGCACCCGAAGAACTTGTAACAATCTTTTTAGAAACACCACAACCTGACGGTCCCTTTGGAGCAAGGCCACTTGCAGAGCACGGTATTGTCTCCGTTGCACCTGCCATAGCAAATGCAGTGAGAGATGCAATAGGAATAGACCTCTATGATCTTCCCCTAAACCAGGACAGGCTGTTAGAGGCAATCTACCAGAGAGAGAAAGGGAAAGGAGGGGATAAATGAGATACTTTGCACCGGCAAGCCTTGAAGAGGCTATAAACATACTATTGGAACACGAGGGAGCGATTATTCTTGCCGGAGGAACCGATGTCATGGTGGAGAAGCGTTCGGGCAAGATAGAACCATCCGCAGTGGTAGATATCAAAAAACTCGAGGGTGAACTGCGCTACATGAGACTCTCAGATGACAGGCTGGAAATAGGTTCCCTTACAACCATCACCGATATATTGCACTGGGGAAAATTACCCCACGAGGTTACTTCATTGAAAGACGCTGCAAGAGTTTTCGGATGCCATGAAATCAGAAACAGGGCTACCATTGGTGGTAACATAGCCCATGCCTCTCCAGGGGCGGAGTTTGCATCTACACTCCTCGCTCTGGATGCAACAGTACAATTGGCGGGAAAGGATGGAAAGAGGGAGCTCTCCATGGAGGATTTCTTCCTTGGCCCGGGCAAGGCAAACATGGAGAGAGGCGAAGTTATAACAGGATTCTCTGTTCCCCTTCTTTCCGGCTCTTCGAGCTGCTACATGAGAGCCTCCAGGGTGGATGGAATGGACCTTGCAATTATCAACTGCGCCATCAGGTTGCAGGACTTAGATGCTGAAAACCTCGCGGTACGCGCGGCATTCGGCGCTGTTGCAGGAAAACCGATTCGTATCGTCGAGGCGGAAAAGCTTCTTGCAAGGGAAGATTTCGAGGGCGTAAAAAGGCTCCTCTTCGATACTTTGAACCCCAGAGCCACGAGCCTGAGGGCTGCCCCGATGTCCAAAAAACTTCTTGCAGGGAACCTGGCGGAAGATACTTATAAGATAGCGAAAGAGAGGTTGGCAGGATGAGCGTTGAGATAAAAATAAACGTAAATAACAGGGACTACAGATTGATAGTTGACGAGGAAGACACTCTTCTCTACGTCCTTCGAGAGCGTCTGCATCTTACGGGCACCAAAGAGGGATGCGGGAATGGTGAGTGCGGTGCATGCGCCGTATTAGTGGACGGAGAACCTGTTCGATCATGCATAATCCTCGCTGCCGAAATGAACGGCAAGAACATCGTTACGGTGGAAGGCCTTTCAAAGGTCGAAAAGGATGGTACCGTTAAATTATCTCCTATCCAGGAGAGTTTCATAGAAGAAGGTGCCATACAGTGTGGCTTCTGTACTCCGGGATTTGTCGTGGCCTCCTCCGCTCTCCTTGAAAAAACGAAAGATCCAACCGATGAGGAAATAGAGGAGTATCTATCCGGTCATCTCTGCAGGTGCACCGGTTATGCGACCATCCTGAAAGCAGTTAGAAAAGCAGCAGAAAAGACAAGATGACGGTAACCTACGTACTATTCGACCTGGACAATACCCTCTATCCTTCTGACGGTGGCCTCCTTAAAGAAATTGACAGTCGCATGACAGCTTTTGTAGTAGAGTATCTTGGCATTTCCGCTGAAAAGGCAAAGGCCCTTAGAGTCGGTTTCAGAGACCGATACGGAACAACCTTGAGAGGCCTGATGGAAGAGTACGATTTCAAGGAATACGATCGATTCTTCAGGGAAGTTCATCCGGAAGACCCCTCTATCTACCTCGACAAAGACCCGGTACTTAAAACAATGCTTGCAAGCATAAAACTGCCAAAATCAGTTCTGACAAACTCCCCTGTAGAACACGCAGAGAGGGTTCTGGAATACCTGGAGATAAGAGACTTCTTTCAGCACATTTTCGATATAAGGTTCAATCGACTGGTGGGTAAACCCAACATCTCAGCCTACAGGCGGGTTCTCGAATATCTGGGGATCAAGCCGGAAGAAACGGTATTTATAGATGATCTGAAAATCTACCTGGAACCATTCAAAGAAATGGGAGGAAAAGCCATCCTTATAGAACATGGATCAAGAAAAGAAGAAAAATCCAACAATGGCATTATACGGGTACAGAGCCTTCAAGAACTACCGGCAATCATAGAAAATCTATGATATTTCTTTCCACCTGTGGCAGGCTACCTGGTGCCTTCCCTCTGCAACTTCAAGTTTAGGTTCTACCTCTCTGCAAATATCCTTTGCATACTTACAGCGCGGATGAAACCTGCAACCGGAGGGCGGATTAATGGGGTTGGGAACATCCCCGGAAAGTATTATCTTCTCCATCTTTGTCTTTGGATCGGGAATCGGTATTGCAGAAAGAAGGGCCTTCGTATAGGGGTGTAATGGCTTATCAAATATCTCTGCAGTAGGACCGAGTTCTGCCATTTTACCGAGGTACATAACGGCAATCCTGTTACTTATATGTTTTACAACGAGAAGGTGGTGCGTTACAAAGAGATAGGTGAGCTTGAATTCATCCTGGAGTTTCTTAAGGAGGTTTAGGATCTGAGCCTGGACTGAAACATCCAGAGCCGATGTAGGTTCATCCATAAGGATGAATTCAGGATAAGTAGCCAAAGCCCTTGCGATTGCAATTCTCTGTCTCTGACCTCCGGAAAACTCATGCGGATACCTCATCATATGCTCTTTTGCCAGGCCAACGGTGTATAGAAGTTCCAGCACTCTCTTCTCTATATCTTTTCCGCTCATCAACCGCTGAGCTATAAGTGGTTCTGCAATTATTGCCTTTACGAGCATTCTCGGGTTCAAAGAGTTGGAAGGGTCCTGGAACACGATTTGAATCTTTTTCCTTAAGGGTAGCAGATTCTTTCTCGAAAGCCTCGTAAGGTCATGCTGCCTCAGGAGTTTTTCCCCCTCCTGCCTCTCCTCAGGATTTTCCGACTTCAACAGAGATTCGATCCTTTCAATGATATCTTCGCTCTGTCCGAAGTATATTCTTCCGGATGTCGCTCCGTGAAGACGCAGTATTGTCTTGCCAAGTGTCGTTTTCCCGCATCCCGATTCGCCTACGAGACCAAGGCATTCCCCCTTCTCTATTTTCAGGTCGACACCATCTACCGCTTTTATATCGGCTATATGTCTTTTGAAAATTCCGCCATGAACGGGATAGTATTTCTTTAGCTCTCGAATATCTATAAGGTTTTCTGCCATGTTCACATGTCCTTCTTTTCTGAATAGAGAAAACATGCCACCGAATGTCCCGCAGAATACTCGACAGTCGGGGGTTTTTCTTTCGAGCATATTTCCATTGCATGAGGGCAGCGAGGATGAAACCTGCATCCTGTAGGAGGATTTATCAGGTTTGGTACGGTACCTGGTATCGTCTCGAGCTCTCCCTCTGAATCTATCTTCGGTACGGCACGAAGCAAACCTTTAGTATACGGGTGCAACGGCTTTTCGAATAGTTCCGTTACACTTGTAGTTTCACATGCATCACCTGCATACATTACGGTTACCCTGTCACAGATCTCGGCAACAAGACCGAGATCATGGGTGATGAATAGAACGGAGGATATCGTCGTCTTCTTGAGAAGTTTTATCAGATCCACTATCTGTGCCTGTATCGTGACATCGAGGTTTGATGTGGGTTCATCGGCAATCAGAAGAGTCGGATGGCAAGCCAGTGCAATGGCGATAACTATCCTCTGCTGCATGCCACCGGAAAGTTCATGAGGATACCTGTCCACTATATTGTGAGGATTCGGTACACCCAACTCTTCGAGAAGCATAATGATATGTTTTCTTACGGTCTTATTCAATTTCTTCCTGTACCTTCTTAATACGGGAAAATGTTCGACAAATTCCACAAGACCGCTCTTCTTTGACAGCCTGTCCCTCACCCTGTTCAAGTGATTTCTCTCCGACACCGATTCGCTGTCTTCACTGTCTTCCAGTTCATAGAGCCTGCGATCTATCTCTTCTACCCTTCTCTTGTACTTCAGATAGCTTTCAAGTTCATTTCGAAACATTCCTATCTGAAAAGACTTCCAGAGTCTAGAGAAGATATTTACACCACTCTCTATTTCTCCTTTCAGGGTATCGATGGTTTCGGAAAGCATCTCATCGAGACGGTGAAGGAGAAAGCTCTCGCCGACCTGGTATCCTATGGAAAGAACCGGATTCAAAGAAGTGCTGGCCTCTTGAAAAATCATGGAGATGTCGTTCCCCCTTATCGATTCCATGTAGGCTTCACTGCGCTTAAGGATATCTATCCCCTTCTCCCTGTCTTCCTTGCTTAAAAAGAGAAGTATTTTCCCACCCACTATCTTACCGGGAGCCTGGACTATCCGCATCATCGACCTTACCGATACGCTTTTACCACACCCAGACTCTCCCACGAGGCCGTAGGTTTCTCCCTGATTTACAACGATACTTACACCGTTCAAAGCCTTGACAACACCCTCGAAGGTAAAAAAATCGGTATACAGCTCTCTGGTTTCTATTAATCTTTGCACTATCTTCTCCGCATCTTAGGATCGAAAACGTCACGCGCTGCATCCCCAAGGAGGTTCCATCCTAGAACGAATAGCGCTATGACCAATCCGGGAATAATAACGACATACCAGAAGGCGAGTCGGTTATCGGCAGGCCCTACTATCCAGTTCCTGCTCATGGAGACCATCTGGCCCCAATCTGCATACCCCGTTTCCGAGCCAAGTCCCAGAAAGGAGAGTGCAGCAGCAGTAAGAACTATGGTTCCTACGTTCATCGAGGCTATTATCAATACCGAGTATATGGAGTTGGGAAGTATGTGTTTGAAGATTATCCTCAAATGAGAAGCTCCGCTTGCCCTTGCAGCAAGGACGAAATCCCTGTCTCGAAGAACAAGTATCTCACCCCTGATAACCCTCGTGTATGTAGGCCACCCCAGGATTATCAGTGTAATGATAACGGCCTTGAGTCCTCTTCCCAGTGCAACGACAAGGGCCATGGCCATTACGAGAAAAGGAATCGCATAGAACATATCAGTTATTCTCATTATTATCTCGTCTGTAATGCCACCGAAATATCCCGCAACGGAACCGAGAATTATGCCTATTATGAGGTTCACCGCTACCACTACAACACCTATCTTGAACGCCAGCCTCGTTCCCCAGATGATACCGTAAAAAATGTCATACTGCTGCTCGAGCGTACCAAGGGGATGCTCGGCAGAGGGAGGAGAAGGAGCCATTTTCCACCCGGTATGAGGTATCCTGTACGGATCGGCATTCTGGGGTGGAGCAATGAGAGGGGCAAAGAGGGCAATCATAGCGAATGAAAGAATTATCACAAGGCCGATTATGGTTAACGGGTTTTTTAAAAACCTCTTTGCAGAAAAGGTAAACTCCTGAAGCCTCGGATGTATTGCAACATTTCTTTCCTTTATAGTGTCTTCAGCTGTATGCAAAGCCATTTTCTAAACCTCTCCTCTTAAACAAATCATGTAAGCCTGATTCTCGGATCAATATATGCATAGACTATATCTACAATAAGGTTTACCACGACAAAGACAGTTCCCAGAAAGAGAACATTGAACATTATGGCTGGCAAATCAAGCTGCAAAGCTGCCCTCGCCATCCACAGCCCGATTCCGGTTCTGGCAAATATCGTTTCAGTGATAACCATTCCTCCCATGAGCCCTGCAAAGAGTACACCCGAGATTGTAATGACGGGTATTAGTGCATTTCTCCTTGCGTGTATGTTGTGTATTGTTTTCTTGTCTGCGCCCTTGGCAAGTGCCGTTCTTATGTAATCCTGCCCCAGTGATTCCAACATGCTGGAACGCATCAGCCTAAGTATCAGGGCGCTGCTCAAAAGAACAAGGTTTATCGTGGGAAGCATCAGATGGTACAGGGCGTCCCAGAACATATCCCACCGCCAGTTCAGTATCGAATCTATCGTAAGGATATACGTGTACCGCTTGAAGGAGGGACTGAAAAGTATATCCTTACCCTTGTTCGACAGTACACCGGGCGGGAAAATGCCCAGGTAGCCATAGAATATCATAAGCAGTATAAGGCCTAGCCAGAAGGTGGGAAGTGAGTAACCTATTATTGCAAAAACACGAGTGGCATGGTCGATGGGTTTGTCCTTGTTTACTGCGCCTATCGTTCCCAGCCACACCCCGAAAAGTATTATAAGCGGGGTGGCATAAAGAACCAGCTCCAGTGTAACGGGAAAGTACTCCTTAAACCCATCCAGAACGGGAGCCGAAGCAGTGACGGAATAACCGAAATTTCCCGAGAGCATGCTCTTCATCCATCTCAAGTACTGAACGGGAGCGGGATCATCCAGCCCGTACTTCTTTATCATAGCCTCCATCTGCTGCGGAGTAATCTTTTCCTGCTTTACATAGATTGCTGCCCTCCTGCCAGGAGGTATTATCATCATAATGGAAAAAACTAAAAGTGATACCCCGAAGAGTACCAGTATCATTAAAAGAATTCTTCTTATAATATAATTGAAAAGGCTCAAGGCTTTACTCCGTCTGTCTGGGAAATCGTAGAATATTAAATCAGAAAATAACTTTAGTCAATAGTAGAAAATAGGCAGGGTTTCAGTTATATACCGAAACCCTGCCATTTTAATATTATCTGCTATAGAAAGCTAAGGGTCTAATTTTAGTAGCCTTTCTTAAGTACCGGTAACAGATCGAATGGACTGCTCTGCATTGGGTTGTAGTAATGACCCTGTACCCAGTCCTTCATGTAACGTCTTCCGAGGGGCTGTGCACTTATGATACCAACGGCATCTTCGAGCCATATCTCCTGCAACCTGTAGTACATCTGTTTCCTCTTTTCGGGGTTCAGCTCGACAGATGCAGCTTCGATCAGCTTGTCAGCCTCCGGATTCTTGTAGCTTGCCCTTCCTGCGAATGTTCCCGTGGAATGCATGTAGGGATACACGTAGTTGTCAGGATCAGGATAGTCAGGTGCCCAGCCGATGAAGTATATGGGCATCGTTCTTCTTCTAATCTTGTCAACATACTCAGACCATTCGACACCGCGTACATTAAGCTGGAACTTGGGATTGAGCTTTGCAACGTTCTCCGCAAGCATCTTCATCGATGCTTCACGCACCTTGTTGCCGGTGTTGTAGAGAAGGTCAACCTTGAATCCCTTTTCCCATACCTTTCCGCCAAAGGCCATCTTGAAATGCTTTTCCGCTTCCTTCGGGTCGTATGGCCTGCTCTTTAGCTCTTTATTCTTATACGGCAAGCCGTAAGGTATCGGGGTTACAGGATCCATTGCCGTACCATTTGCAATATCTTTCAGGTATGTCTGCTCATCCCAGCTGTATATGAAGCCGAGTCTTACGTGTTTGTCGGCAAAGAAATCCGAAGGTATTCCGTTTCCATCCAGTTTGCCCGAATAGACCAGTGGATTGTCTTTTGTTGCTATCTTCTCGTTGAAGTTTACACCGGTCACTACGAGGCTTGGGAGATCCTTGTAAACTTTAAGTCCCTTTTCCTTGTCCATCTCCGGATAGTAGAGAGGATCGACAGTGGCAATATCGGCATCACCCTGTAGGAGCATAAGCTTCCTGGTGGACCACTCCTTTACAACCTTGTAAATACCTTTCTTCAGAGCTGGTTTTGGCCCCCAGTAATCATCGAACCGCGTTACCACGCATTCGACGCCCTTCTCCCATCTTTCAAGCTTGTAGGGGCCTGTTCCCATTTCCTTGTCATAGAGGGTTTCCGTATCCTCTTTCGGGTTGTTGTACTTCTTCCAGGTTGCCTCTGTTCCATCCCATCCGCCATTCTCAATGACGAACTTCTTGGATACAACAGACGCCCATGCGCCGGCAAGAACACTAACGAATGGTGGAAAAGGTTTCTTCAAGTTGAAGACAACGTAATCGCCATCAACCTGAATTGCCTTGTCGATGTCCTTGAAATCTACGACAATTTTGTCATTGGAATCCCTGGAGGAATATGTTCCGAGGAAGACGTAGAACCATATCCAGTCCGGTCCGCCACCTACATCGAGAACCATGTTTCTCTTTATAGAGTATGCAACATCCTCTGGAGTCAGCGTATCTCCATTGTGGAATTTCACGCCCTTCCTGATCTTGAATCTGTAGGTCTTGCCGCCATTCACGATTCCGCCGTTTTCAACAGTAGGAATTTCTGTTGCCAAAACCGGCACAAATTTGTCCGTCGCAGAACCATCATACGTCACCAGGGTATCGTAAATTGTTCTCATGATGGTCCATGATGCGGTATCGTACGCTTTAGCGGAATCCAGCGTATCGATAGTACCATAGGTGGCATAAACCAACGTATCGGGATTCTTTATCGTCGGTTTTGCCGGTGCCGGAGCCGGTGCCTCTTCCTTCTTTTCTACCTTCTGAGGAGCTTCCTTCTTAGGAGTCTCTTTTGCTCCACCTGCAAAGGCAGAAAAGGCAACGCCCAACACAAGGAGAAATACTAGTACCTTTTTCATGGTGCCTCCTTATAATATTTTTTTTAAATATTATCAAAAATAATCGCCTTTGGAAAGTCTTTTTTAACCACTTCCCAATAATTAAAATCTGTTATATTCTATATGGACATATTCACTATATTTAAAAGTACTACTCCTTTTATCACGGAGGGAGGAAATGATAGAACCCCTTAACAGAAAATTTCAAAGAATAATCGCTAAAATGATACAGAACGCAGCACATGCCCATACTACGATCAACGAAAACAATGTTTACCAGGAAGGTGACCCGAGGAACAAGGCTTATATGAAGGAGATAATAGATGAATTGATGCTTCCCGGAAGCCAGCTCATCGGTTTTGAAAATCTTGTAGAACTGTACAACCTCGCCCAAAAAGGGAAAAAATGTCTCATGCTGATGGAACACTACAGTAACTTTGATATTCCCTGCTTCTACACCCTTATGTGGAGAGAAGGAGAAATGGGCAAAAAGGTTGCCGATTCCATAGTTTCAGTAGCAGGCATGAAGCTCAACGAAGAAAGCGCCCTTGTGAGGTCTTTTACCGAAATATTTACACGTGTCGTTATTTTTCCCAAGAGCGGCCTAAAAAACATAAAAGACCCCGAAGAATTGGAAAATGCGATGGAAAGAAGAAAAAAAATCAACATAGCAGCATTGAAAAAACTATTTGAATTGAGAACCTCGGGAAGACTTATTTTGGTCTTTCCCACGGGAACAAGATACAGACCGTGGGATCCTACCACTGGCAGAGGCCAGAAAGAGATAGACTCCTATATAAAGTCTTACGACTACATGGTATTCATAGCGATAAACGGGAACACATTGAAACCCAATCCAAATGGTAACATGGATGAAGATATTCCGGAGAGAGACATAATGATTTACACGATCAGCAAGGTCTACAACTGTAGGGAATACAGGCGAAATGCCATTTCCTCTGATGAAAACATCAGAGATGTGAAACAACACGTGGTGGATACAGTAATGAGGGATCTCAAGTATCTACACAGAGAAACAGAAATAAAGCGCAAGAAACTCTTGAAAGAATTGGAAGCAAAGGTTCATTAGATGCCAGACAAACCCCTCGAGATAAGGAATATTTCCGAAGAACTGTGCAAAAATCTCGAATTCGTATTCACCGACATAGACGATACCGTTACTACCGACGGAATAATATCTGCATATGCATTCAATGCTATCTGGGAACTCTACAAAAACGGTATAAAGGTAATCCCAGTTACCGGAAGACCGGCGGGCTGGTGTGACCATATAGCAAGGATGTGGCCTGTGTATGCGGTAATCGGAGAAAACGGTGCCTTTTACTTCATGTACAACAGAAGCGAGAGAAAAATGAAACGTCGATTCTTTCTCGAGGAAAGTGAAAGAGAAGAGAACGGCAAGAAACTGATCAGCCTGGGAGAAAGGATAGTGAGGGAGGTTCCAGGGAGTCGGATAGCAGCAGATCAACCATTTCGGTTTTCCGATCTCGCAATCGATTACAGCGAAGATACCGGCCCTCTGGGTAAGGAAGAGGTTTCAAAGATATGCAGTATCATGAAGGCTGCAGGTGCAAAGTGTAAAGTATCAAGCATACATGTCAACTGCTGGTACGGAAACTATGATAAGCTGGAATGTTTGAAAAGATTTCTCAAGGAAAACAGCGGAAAGGACCTCGGATACTTCCAGGAAAGAATACTCTTCATCGGAGATTCCCCCAATGATGAACCGATGTTCAAGGAATTGCAAAATACGATAGCCGTGTCAAATATCAACAATTTCATGGAGGATTTGAAATACTATCCCAAATATATAACAACCAGACCCTCGGGCGAAGGATTCCAGGAAGCGGTAGAGATGATTCTTGCCAGGCGAAGGAGGAGTTAACTTTCTACCTGCAGCCTCATTTTCTGTGAGTATAGTGAAAACCCGAAGTTTTCAAAGACTTTTGCCAGTTCCAACCTGTTGCCCGGGATATCAATGTATATTTCAGAGACCTCATCCTTAAAGGTTACCAAAAAATTGTCTATGAGGCAGTTTGCAATTCCCAGACCCCTAAAATCCGGTTTTACATACAACTGTTCTATTATCATCACGCCATCCCTCACTATAGCCCAGATAAATCCAACAATTTCACCGGTAGGGGCAAGTGCCACAGTCACGCGGGAGACATCCGAATCGATGGTCAGGAGTTTCTCTCTCTCTGAGCCATAGAGGTGAGTTTCAAGAAAAGCACTCCTATCAAGTTCAGCAAGTTCCTCATAGTTGGATTTGTCCCATGGTTTGAACAGAAAATCGGAAAGAACGAGATCTTCCGTATCTTCCTCCTCCAAGGATATCTTTTCAAGGCCCTTCAATTCCCGCTGAGTGTTATACCATGCAAATATTATCTTTTTCATCTCCCGCGCCTTGAACACGAACCACTTTCTTTCAATTGCAGGATTGGTCTTTAAGATGTTTTTGAATTTTCTGAAGACTTTCTTTCCTGTGGCAAGTGCATTCATCAACTCTTCCCTGTATATAGGGTTGTTCAGGTTGGAAACAAACTTCTCCATCAATCTGAAACCGTCTATCGGGCGCCACCGTGGTACATCGGCATACTTCTTTCCCAAGAGGCCGGAATCTATAAATCTCTTTTCTACAACATTACCATTTGACAAATCCACAACAAAATCTTTTTCCTGGTCTTCCATGGCAAAGATTATCTGATCTATTATTTCCTGGCTAATATCGAAGATACCTGTCAAAGCTTCATAACCTCGTCTGAAAATCTTTTTAATGCCTCGAGGACACTATCTTTTTCAACCAAACGTATTTCTCCCGTTTTCCTGCTCTGAATTTCAATCAGACCCTTCTCGATGTTCCTCGAGGAAACTATTATCCTTATAGGTATACCCAGAAGATCGGAATCTTTGAATTTGACACCGGGTGATTCATCCCTGTCATCGTAGAGTGTAGTTTCCTCTATAGCTCGATAGATATTTTCTGTCGTTTCCCTAACAGTCCTGGATTTTCCTATGGACATCAGGTAGTAAAGGTAAGGGGCAACTGTCGCCGGCCATACCATCCCCTTTTCATCCCTGTTGGACTCAACAATGGCATGAATCAATCTTCCCATCCCTATTCCGTAACATCCTATATGTGCATACCCCTTTTTCCCGTTTTCATTCTGAAAGAACAGTTCCAGTTCTCTGGAATATCTGTCACCCAATTTGAAGATATGTCCCACTTCCAGAGCCTTTATTTCCTTCAATTTTCCTCCGCACTGAAGACAGATATCGGCTTCCCTGGCAACCGCTATGTCGAAAACCTCCTCTGTCGAGTAATCCCTCCCAAAATTCCCGTTCAGATAATGGTAATCTTTTTCATTGGCACCATATACCAGATTTGATGAATCTCTCACAAGATCATCGACAATCACCCTAATTTCGCTGTCCAACCCTATAGGTGAGACAAATCCGGGAATCAATCCCTTCTCCTGAAGAAGATCATTGTCTGCCAGCTCGAAAACAGGCGCATCTATCACTTTCTGAAGTTTCTCTTCGCTTACCTCGTAATCTCCTCTGACCACTGCCATAACGAGGCCTGCGCCCGTAGAATAAACCACACTCTTTGCCAGCTTAGATTTGGGAAGTCCGGTAAAATGGGCAAGGTCTTCCATGGTGACACAAAGGGGGGTCTTTATCTTCTCCAGTGGTTTTTCCTGTTCACTGTGGTACTCCTTACCGCTGTTAGCAATGTTTCTGTTTGCAAGATAATTACACTTTTCGCACTCTATCACTACATCGTCACCGTACTGGGAAGGCATGAGAAACTCATATGCCTTCTCTCCACCAATAAACCCGACACCGGCCTCTGCAGGTATTACCTTTACACCGCATCTCTTGAAGATATTACTGTATGCGGCAAACATCTTTGGAAAAAAATTGTTCAGTTCATAGTAGGATCTGTGAAAAGAATAGGCATCCTTCATAAGAAATTCCTTGGCTCGCAGCAATCCTCCCCTTGGCTTTTCTTCATCTCGAAATTTCAGTTGAAACTCGTAGAGCAGGATGGGTAATTCCTTGTAGGAGCTTAAAGATTTTCTTACCAGTTCAATCATGGCCTCTTCATGGGTAGGGGAAAGGACAAGTTCGTGTCCATGCCTATCCTTGAACCTGACGAGCTCCTTGTGAATCCACTCGTATCTTCCGCTTCTCTTCCATATCTCTGCCGGATTTACCAGTGGAACCCTTACCTCCTGTCCCCCAAGCTTTTCCATTTCTTCCCTGATAATCGCTTTCAATTTTTCCACTACCCTTATACCAAGGGGAAGTAAGGAAAAGAGGCCCTGACCAAGTGGACGTATAAATCCACTTTGAATAAGCAACCCGTGCGCAGGAAGCCTTACGTCATGGGGAAATTCTCTCTGTGTCTTGCCAAGAAGTTTCGAGTAATACATATCAATACAATAGTAGGATTTACAGCTCTTACGGTCAAGGATTATTGAGAGTAGAAAAGGAATCATCCCAATTTTTTAATCTTAAACTTGACACCATAACCTAAAGACCTGCATATTGATAATGACCAATTCAATCATTATGAGAATAGGAGAAGAAAAATGAGTTTGATCGATTACGTAGAAGCAAGGGAGATTTTGGATTCAAGGGGCAATCCAACGGTGGAAGTAGATGTATATCTTGAAGATGGCTCGATGGGCCGTGCCGCTGTTCCCTCCGGCGCCTCTACCGGAGAACATGAGGCGGTAGAACTCCGTGACGGTGATAAATCGAGGTACATGGGTAAGGGAGTTCTTAAAGCGGTCCAGAATGTGAACGATGTCATTGCACCGGAGGTAATAGGACTCGATGCACTGGAACAGGTAGAAATAGACAGGACAATGATAGAACTGGATGGCACGGAGAACAAGGGAAAACTTGGTGCCAATGCCATCCTCGGTGTTTCAATGGCAGTTGCAAGGGCTGCAGCCAATTACCTCGAACTACCATTATTCAAATACCTGGGAAGCTTTCATGCATCTCTCATGCCTGTTCCGATGGCAAATGTACTAAACGGCGGAAAACATGCGGATAACTCCGTTGACCTTCAGGAGTTCATGATAGTCCCTGTGAAGGCTGAATCATTCCGGGAAGCAGTCAGGATGATGTCAGAGGTCTTTCACAACTTGAAGTCGGTGCTCAAGGGAAAGGGGTACAGCACGGCGGTCGGTGATGAGGGTGGTTTTGCTCCCAACCTCAAATCCAACGAAGAAGCCGTGGAGGTGATTCTGGAAGGCATAGAAAAGGCAGGCTATGAACCCGGAGAGGATGTCTACATAGCACTGGATCCGGCAGCATCCGAGTTCTTCGATACTGAAAAGAACATGTATATTTTCAAGAAATCCGACGGGAGGGAACTAAAGCCGGCGGAAATGGTAGACTTCTATGCCGAATGGGTATCCAAGTATCCGATAATCTCTCTGGAAGACGGAATGGCAGAGGATGACTGGGATGGATGGAAGCTTCTCACTGAAAAGCTTGGAAACAAGATTCAGCTTGTGGGAGACGATATATTCGTTACGAATACTGCTCGTCTACAGAGAGGAATTGAACTCGGGGTTGCAAATTCTATTCTGATAAAGGTCAATCAGATAGGTACATTGACAGAAACCTTCGAGGCGGTTGATATGGCAAGGAGAGCCGGATACACTGCAGTGGTATCGCACAGAAGCGGAGAGACGGAGGATTCCTTTATAGCGGACCTCACTGTTGCACTGGAAACGGGACAGATAAAGACCGGTTCACTCTCCAGGTCGGAGAGGATTGCAAAGTATAACCAACTGATGAGAATAGAGGAACTACTGGAGGGAGTTTCCAGGTACCCCGGTAAGGAGGCCTTCAATTACAGAAAGAGGTAATAACGCTTTAAAAACCGAAAGAAAAAGCTACCCGGGGGAATCGACGGGAAAAATCCCGGTGAAGTAGGAAAAACCCCGGTGGCAAATATCAATACAAGATATGAGAATAAGAAAGGCCGGGTTACCGTAACAGGTGACCTGGCCTTAAGTTTTTATTTTTGACAGTATCAAGTACGATTCGCGCTTAAATGCAGCATTTTAGAATTCAATATTGAAGCTTCTGAAAAAACCCCTGTATGGAATGACCCGCACATCGACCTTTCGCACGATTGCACCGGGAGGTCCCTTTTCCAGCCATTTCACCAGCTTATCGAGGGCTTCTTGCTTTCCCTCGGCAACGACTTCAACGGATCCGTCGCTTACATTTCGTACGTATCCTGTTAATCCCAACCGCCTTGCCTGGGAAACCGTCGAAAAGCGGAATCCCACCCCCTGAACAATTCCATAGACTTTTACCTGAACAGCCTTCTTTTCCGACAATTCAGTTTCCTAACTTTCAAGAGATTTCCGGATCAGCTCTTCCAACTCTGCATAATCGAAGGGCTTGTAAAGAACGGGAAAGGGAATAGCCACCTTGGATTTTAAGAACCCGCTCATGATGATTACTTTTTCTTTTTTCATGAATTTTTCGAGAAATCGTACCCAGTAATCCCCACCAAGCACGTCCATTCTATAGTCGGATACTATGACATCTATATCGTGGTCAAGGAGCTGCTTGATAGCCCCTACCCCATCGGAGGCCACATATACCGTATACCCCTTCCTCTTTAGAAAGTCTCTCAATGTGAGACGAATCGAATCTTCATCCTCTACAATCAGGACCTTTACCTCGGGGGAAGCAGAGATATCAGTCATTCCTTTTGCCATCACCTTTGTACCGTTTTATGAAGGTCTTTATCTCTTCGACCAGATTCTCCAGGTCCAGCGGTTTGGTGTGAACTGCATCTGCACCTTCTTTAAGAAGGCTCTCGCTTTCCGAAGGATCACCGAGTCCGGTAATCCCGATAATGACCGGTCCTCCCAGCCCCGGGTCCGACTTTATCTTTCTGCAGAGCTTATGCCCGTCGATGCCGGGAAGGTTTATATCGAGTATAATGACTCCCGGACGCCACTCGGATAGCATCCTGCCGGCTTCGTAGCCATCAAAGGCCTGCAGTACTGTCAGTTCGGGCATCTTTCTGCCTATATAGCGTTTCAATACATGGTTAAGATCCCTGTCGTCATCCACTATCAGAACCCTCTGCCACTCAGGTGATTCTGTTTCCTCTGATTCAAGCTCTTCCGGTATTTTCATTCCCCGTGATTTGAGAAACTCGAGTAGATCCTCCTCGTAAACTCTATACTGCCCGCCGGGAGTGACAAATGCCTTCAGGTATCCACTCTTTATCCAGTTTATTGCAGTCTGATTGACAACACCACAGATATTTGCCACCTCCAGAGCTGAAAAAATTCTTACCTTCTTTCCATTTTTTGCCATCTAAGATATCCTATCATTGAAGTGAAAATTACATCTCAATACTCTTTAGTATATTTATTATGTCCAGAATGTCAATGAAATATTTCAAAACAGCGATAATCGATTACAGATACCTTCTAAACAGGGATTACCCGGAAAAGGCTTCACTGAAACTCGTAGGTGACAGATACAGGCTTACAAAATTGGAGAGGAACTGTCTCTTCCGTGGCATTGTAAAGAGTAGGATTGCCGGGGAGAGAAAGAAAAAGATAGTCCGCATCAAAAACCTTGCCCATCAACCCATGGGGATAGACTGGTACAATGTACTGATAACCGTGGAAAGTTACCTCAAAGGAGTCCCCATATTTCTCTCTGACGATGGCCTTGTCAGGGATTCGGCGGGCATTCACGGCAGTTACAGGAGAAGTAAGGTGACAGAACGTGCCATCAGTGAAATCTGGCAGGCTATACTTCGACTGGCACCATCAAGGGTTGATGTTTACCTCGATTCTCCTGTTTCACACTCGGGGGAAATGGCAAACAGACTGCGTGAGAGGCTGCAAAGAATTGGAGTAAAAAATTTCAATGTTGAAATAATCCAGTCTGCAGACTATCCCCTTAAGAGCTACGAGGGAACTGTTGCCTCTTCGGATTCAGTGATTCTGGACAATGCGGAAAGGATATTCGACCTTTCCAGGTATGTCTTGAAGCGGGCTTTCTCTTTCAGACCCAAGAGGATAGAAGAACTAGGTGACGTTAATACACCGGATGATGTTAATATGCCGGGCTGAGACAGTTTTAATAAAAACACTTCCTCATGTCGAGCCTTTTGTACTATTCCTGAATTCTTCGACCAATTTAGAAACAATACGATAATGAAACCCACGGTTTAAAAGTGCTCTGTAGAGTTTTTCCGCAGTCATTTTACTGTTACCGGCAAGTGCCTCATAAACCTTTCTTGCTGCTCTCAACTCGTCATCGTCGCTGCACAATTCCTTGACTTTCCTCTCGGCCACATCATGATCTATACCCCGCCTGACAAGACCTGCCACCATCGCCATTTTTCCCTCCGGATGGTTCCTCTTTCTGAGCTCGATCCATGTTTCTGCATACTTCATATCATCGAGGTAACCTATCTCTTCCATCCTTTTCAGTGTTCTTTCCACCACATCTTGGGGGAATCCTCTTTTTAAGAGTTTTCCTTCCAACTGGAACCTCGTATGCATGCCCCGTGAGAGAAGCCCAAAAGCCTTTCTCTCTGCCTGCAGTACCAGAGAATCCATTTCCATCGACTGCAATTCCTTAAGGGAGACCTCCTGCCCTTCAGAAAGAAAATTTCTGTAAAAGACATCCTCTAGTAAAAAAAAAGAAGTGCCATCTGAGAGCTTGATAATGAAACCATTCTCTCCGGCACTTCGTTTCTTTCTTATTGATTGAATTATACTATTATCTCTTGGAGAACTGGAATTTTCTTCTTGCACCTCTCTGCCCGTATTTCTTTCTCTCCACCATTCTGGCATCGCGTGTAAGATATCCATTGGCCCTCAATGCGGCCCTGTTTGATTCATCGTAGGCAACCAGGGCCCTTGCAATACCATGCCTGCATGCTCCTGCCTGTCCGGAAATTCCTCCCCCCTTGACATTTATCAGAATATCGAAACTGGTTTCCGTATTAGTTACAACAAGGGGTTGTTTTACAAATATTCTGTGAGCCTCAATCGGGAAATACCTCTCGAAAGGCTTTCCGTTTACCTTTATCTTTCCGCTTCCCTCACGGAGATAAACTCTCGCTACCGAGGTTTTCCTTCTTCCTGTTCCCATTGCAAGATTTTTTACCACTTTCCTTCTCCTCTTACCATTACTCTATTTCTATCTTTTCGGGTTTTTGTGCCGCATGTGGATGTTCCGGGCCGGCATATATCTTTACATTATTGAAGAGTTTCCTTCCCAGCCTTCCCTTTGGCAGCATGCCCTTGATTGCATGTTCCAGGGGGAATGTCGGTTTTTTCTTTATCATATCACTGTAATTCTCAGCCGTGAGGCCTCCCGGATAACCTGAATACCTGTAGTACATTTTCTGCTGCTCTTTCCGCCCGGTCACGACAACCTTTTCGGCGTTGATTATTACAACAAAATCACCCACCTCCATATTCGGAGTAAAGATAGGCTTATGCTTACCTCGCAGTATCGTGGCGACACGTGCAGCAAGTTTTCCAAGAATTACGCCCTCGGCATCTATAAGATACCACTTTCTCGTGATATCTTTTGGTTTTACGAAAATCGTCTTCATTTCAATTCATTTCCTTTCTCAATCTTTCAACTCTTGTTTCTCAACAAGTATTGTTCACCATACGGAAAGTTTGACAAACTTCAGGGAGTGTAAAGAATTAACAGATAACATCGATATTGTCAAGTATCAGCTGCTTTCTGTCTTTGATTCTTCTTCCTCTTCTTCCGCTTCCTCTTTCTTTGCCTCTATCTTATCCTTTATATCAGCAATTCCGATAAAAAGAGAAATAATACCAACAAAGATGGCTAAAACCGGAATGCCCCCTTTCAAAAATTCCAGAACATCAGCCCACCAGTTCAATGCCCATGAAAAAGGCAGAACAGAGTATATGGCAAATAGAATAAACAATATACCAATCAATAGTGCAACCATTCGGGTACCTCCGATTGAGACTATTCAAGTGCAAAGATATTAAAATTTCAGGTACAGTCAAGTATTATAATATAAATAATTACACCATGCAAGCAACCAACATGTATTACCCGGGTATTAGGTTACTGTTATCACCAGGGTATTACTTGACTGCCTGGCAATTTCGTATGATATTAGAAAAAGAATCAAGATTGGAGGTATAGATATGCCCGAAAGAAGCATGGTTCAGGCAGGGATAAGAGCTGTCAGGGAAAGAACAATCATCAGGAATGTCTACCTATGGATGACATTAGGTTTGATCC
Organism: Spirochaetales bacterium; assembly: GCA_027021365.1. Taxonomy (GTDB): domain Bacteria; phylum Spirochaetota; class Spirochaetia; order SZUA-6; family SZUA-6; genus JALUUM01. The sequence goes on along the minus strand of JALUUM010000024.1, from coordinate 85,962 downwards.
TCACCGGAGTCGTAGCACTCGGCTTTGCATCTACACCGCAACTCGTTATCTCTCTTGTAAAAAACCCCATTCTATTCTTCGGTTTGATAGTAGGTGAACTTGTACTGGTGTTTTTTCTTTCCGCAAGGATAATGAGCCTGAGTCCGGCTGCGGCAACACTAGGATTTGCAACCTATTCGATTTTGAATGGTGTTACCCTTTCGCTCATTTTCCTCGCATATACCGGTGCCAGTATAACTTCGGCACTCTTTATAACTGCCGGTATGTTTGCCGGAATGAGCCTCTATGCGACTCTCACAAAGAGGGATCTCTCCTCGATGGGACATTACCTCATCATGGGCTTGTGGGGTATCATAATTGCCTCACTGGTAAACATATTCTTAAGAAGCGCTTTCTTCTACTGGCTAGTTTCATATGCGGGAGTTGCTCTATTCCTCGGGCTTACTGCGTATGACACTCAAATGATAAAGAGAATGAGTGATCAGATAGGCGATAATGTTTCCGAAGCAGATTATTTGAGACTTTCAATACTGGGTGCCTTGAAACTTTATCTTGATTTCATTAATCTGTTCCTGTTCATTCTTCGCATATTTGGGAGAAGGAGATAAGCAGACAGTCTGAAAAAGCGAATTCTCTCTCGTTCATATGACTGTCTTGAAATTTAAAACAACTTAATTTACAAGGAGTAGGTTATGAAGGTAAAAATCGACGAAGATCTTTGCACAGCTTGCGGGTTGTGTTCGGACAGTGTTCCCGAAGTCTTTGAACTGGCTGATGACACAGCCAAGGTAATCGTGGACGAGGTACCGGCGGAACTGGAAGATGCGGTGAGAGATGCTGCGAGCGATTGTCCGGTAGAGGCTATCATTATCGAGGAGTAAAGCGAATTTTTTAAAATAAAGCCTGACTCTTTTAAAGGTCAGGCTTTTTATTTAAGAAAATAAAATCCAAGCAGATGGATTTTAAATAAAACAAAAAAAGGAGTGACATAGAAATGGAAGTGATCTTAACGAATGATTACGAGGAAATGAGCAAGACCGCGGCTGGTATAATAGCTGCACAGATAAGGAAAAAACCCGATTCTGTTATCGGTCTCGCAACGGGTAGCACACCCCTTGGAACCTATAAAGAACTTATCAGGATGCATAGGGAGGATGGGCTCGATTTTTCCAAGGTTACTACATTCAATCTCGACGAATACCTTGGCCTGTCGCCATCTCACGATCAGAGTTACAATTATTTCATGTGGGAGAACCTTTTTAAGCACATAAACATCAATCCCGAGAATGTTCACATTCCTCAGGGGTTGGTTGACGATGCCGAAGCATTCTGTGAATGGTATGAAGAAAGGATAAAGAAAGCGGGCGGAATAGACTTGCAGTTGCTGGGAATAGGAAGTGACGGGCACATTGCCTTCAACGAACCCGGTTCATCTTTCGGAAGTAGGACGAGGGTGAAAACGCTTGAGGAACAAACGATAAAGGACAATGCAAGATTCTTCAAAAACGAGGATGAAGTACCTCACTTTGCAATTACCATGGGTGTTGGCACCATACTCGAGGCAAGAAAGATTCTCTTGATTGCCAATGGTGAAAACAAGGCCCCTGTCTGCAAAGCCTTTATAGAAGGACCGATAACATCCCAGGTAACGGCATCTGCTCTTCAGCTACATCCACATGCAATGGTAGTTCTCGAAGAGAAAGCCGCCTCCATGCTCGAGCGAAAGAAGTACTACAACTGGATTCGTGACAATAAACACCTGGTTCAGAAATACCTGGGCAGATAATGGTTCAGAAATACCTGGGCAGATATAAATAGGCAGATATAAAAATGGAAATGCTTGAAAAAATATTCAAAGACCCTGAAATCATGAAAGCTTTCAGAGTCTTCAGAGAAGCAGGATCAGCAGAAGAGACAAAGAGCAGGATTTTCAGAGACTCGCTCAGAAGCTTGAGAGGAGATGAAATAGCCAGACTGGAAAAACAGGGTAATACTGCGGAAGATTGGAGCAATATTCTCGTAACGGAAAGGTTCGATTGCAACAGGATCTTTGGGAGCAGGTTCCTGGGAAGATGTGTGTTGGGACATTTTGGCGGGTACATCGATTTAGATCAACCAGGCAAAGATACTTCAGTAGCTGTGCCTGCGGATTCCCACAGCTCTATTCCAACCGGCATATACAACTCTACAATCAAAGACACGGAAATTGGCAACGAGGTGCTTGTACAGGATACATCATTCTTGTCGAATTACATCCTGGAAGAAGGCTCGGCAGTAATAAATTGCGGGATCATCTCTGCTTCCGGCACGGCGGGCTACGGAAATGACATCACCATCGCAATCGGTAATGAAACGGGAGGAAGGGAGATACAATCTTTTGCAGAAATGAGTATCGAGATTGCGGGCTTCATTGCAACAAACCTCCTAGACGATGAATTGCAAAAAAATTACAGAGAAAAAGTAAAGAAATATGCGATTCGGTTCTCTCCGTCATACGGAATAATAGAAAGGGGAGCCTTGCTTCTAAATGTCGGAAAGATATCTGATACTCTGATAGGCCCCTTTGCCATTATAGACGGTGCCAGAATAATCGAGAACTGCACGGTACTCAGTAATGCCGAAGAAAGAACAACAATCAGTGAAGGTTCACTAGTAAAAAACTCCTCCATACAATGGGGATGTTCAGTCGAATCCATGGCAATCGTGGATACATCGGTTTTAACTGAGCACTCACATGTGGAGAGACATGGCAAGGTTACATCTAGCATAATCGGACCAAATACTGGAATTGCAGAAGGAGAGGTTACCTCTTCTCTGGTAGGACCATTCGTAGGTTTTCATCATCAATCACTGTTGATAGCAGCTATCTGGCCGGAAGGAAAGGGGAATGTAGGATACGGGGCAAATGTCGGTTCTAACCACACATCCAAGGCCCCGGATCAGGAGATATACTGTGGTGAAGGTACCTTTTTCGGATTGGGTGTTGATATCAAGTTTCCGTCCAATTTTTCGGAATCCCCGTACAGCATAATTGCCACGGGTGTAAGCACACTGCCCCAGAAGGTTCGCTTTCCATTCTCTCTGATAAACAAGGCTGCAGATAATATCCCGGAGATATCACCTGCGTACAACGAGATATTTCCCGGGTGGGTACTATCAGACAATATCTATACGGTAAGGCGAAACGAGGGTAAGTACAGAAAGAGGAACAAGGCAAAGAGAACTTCCTTTGTCTTTGATGTATTCAGACCTGAGATAGTAGAACTGATGATCGATGCAAGAATGAGACTTGAAAAAATCGAAGAAAAAAAGCGGATCTATCTCGACAAGGATATCGAGGGTCTTGGTAAGAATTACCTCAAAGAGAAAAACAGGTTAAAGGCAATCGAAACTTATTCCTTCTATATCGAACACTATGCATTGATGGGTCTGAAAGAGAAAATAGATGCCATGCTGGAAAAGGGAGAAAAGCTATCGGAAGAAACCCTTTACGGGAGAGAAGGAGGAGGTATCTATTGGAAACATCAACGCTCGATACTGGAGAGAGAAGGATACCTCGAGAGAAGTCTCAAGACAAACCTCGAAAAGCTGATTGCCCTGGAAGAGGAAATAGCCATTGCGACGGAGAAATCCAAGGAAAAGGATGACAGGAGAGGAGCCCGCATAATTCCGGATTACGAGGCTTCTCACATTCCGGCAAGGGAAGATTCCTTCGTCGTGGAAACCTGGGAAAGGTATAAAAAACTCAAGGGCGAGGTTCAAGCGTATGGAATCACCGGTTGAAGAACACGCTCTGCGTCATTCGGGGGAACCTCTAAAGATACCGCCAACAGAAAAAACAGGAATCATAATAGTAGATAATTTTCCGCAACTCGGAAAGCTGGCAGCATTACGATTCATAGAGTGGGTGCAGCGTAATCCGGAGGGAGTCATATCTCTTCCCACCGGCAAGACACCGGAATACTTCATAAAAGAGACGGAACGATACTTAAAATCATGGGAAAACAGGGAAACACGGAAAGAACTGGAAGAGGCGGGTATCGACCCGGGAGTAAAACCAGATATGTCACGACTTGCATTCGTACAGATAGACGAATTTTATCCCATAGACCCTTCACAGCACAACAGCTTTTATCACTATGTGAACAGGTTCTACATAGATAAATTCAGGTTGGATCCAAAGAGGGCAATGCTCATAAATTGCAACAATATTGCACTACCTCATGGCAAGAACCTCACTGATATCTGGCCGGAGAATGAAGTGGATATCTCCTTAAGGTACAGGAAGGCAAGGAACAACCAGGAGAGGCTCCAGAAGTATCTCCTGGAGGGAATAGATCAGTGGTGTATCGAGTACGAGGAGAAAATAAGAAACCTCGGCGGTATAGGCTTTTTCCTTGGGGGAATCGGGCCTGATGGCCATATAGGATTCAATGTAAAAGGTTCGGATTTCCACTCGACCACGAGATTGGCTCAGACAAACTACGAAACGCAGGCCGCTGCGGCTTCTGACCTGGGAGGTATTGAAGTGGCCAGGAAGCGGCTTGTAATAACCATTGGCCTTGCTACAATCACCTACAATCCAAAATGCACCGCTATTATCATTGCAGCCGGAGATGCAAAGGCAAGGGTGGTAGCAGATGCAATACAGAATGAAATGCATATCAGGTACCCGGCAACGGTACTACAAAAGTTGAAGAACGCCAGATTTTACCTTACAAAGGGTGCCGCAAAACTTCTTACCGAGAGAAACAGGAGAAGGCTTTCCAGATTTTCAGAAATTCCCGGTGAAGAGATACAAAAAACAATCATCGATCTTTCACTGAAGCTCAAGAAACCCATCGACACTCTTAAGCCTGAAGATTTCAAAGGGGATGAAATTGCAAGTATATTGGCGGAGAAATACCCCGAAGGTCTGTCAAATTTAATCGAGGAGACTCGTAAAGGCATAGAAGAGAAGATAACCCTGGGAAGCATAGTAGAGGGGAACAAGGTCTTCCTTCATACGGAACCGCATCACGATGATCTCATGCTGGGATACCTCCCATACATAGTAAGGCATATACGAGAACACAGCACAACCCATTACTTTGCAACACTGACAAGTGGTTTTACGGCGGTAACGAACAGCTTCATGCTGGAAAAAATGAGGAGATTGAATGTTTATCTTAAAAAACATCGCTTCGATGAACTGTTTAGCAAGGGGTACTTCAGGCCCGAAAATGTTGAAGGTAAAAATCGGGACGTATGGCAGTATCTCGACGGGGTGGCTGCAGATTCATATTTCATGAGGGAAGAAGGCGAACTGAGACGTCTCCTGAGAAATATGGTATTCATATACAGGGAATATGACCTCGAAAAGCTGGAAAAGAAGACCGACTATCTTATCGACTACTTTGAAACCCAGTATCCGGGTAAAAAAGATATCTACGAGGTCCAAATGCTAAAAGGCATGACACGCGAGTGGGAGGCTGACTGCCTGTGGGGTTATTTCGGATGGCACTCCGATTCTATATTCCACCTGAGGCTCGGCTTCTACAAGGGAGATATTTTTACCGAAGAACCGACACTGGAGGGAGATGTAAAGCCTACACTGGAACTGCTAAAAAAAACAAATCCCGATGTGGTGACTGTAGCCCTTGATCCCGAGGCCAGCGGTCCGGATACACATTACAAGGTTCTCCAGGCCATAACAGAGGCATTGAAGTTATATTCGAAGGAAACGGGAAGGAGTGACATTGAAATAATAGGTTACAGAAATGTATGGTACAGGTTTCACCCTGCAGAGGCCGACCTGTATGTTCCTGTGTCACTGAATATGTTTGCCCTTCAAAACAATGCATTTCTCAACTCCTTTTCTACCCAGCGCCAAGCCTCATTCCCAAGTTACGAGCATGATGGCCCCTTCTGTGAACTTGCTCAGAAGATCCAAGTGGAACAGTATCAGATGCTTAAAACCTGCCTGGGGAGAAAGTTTTTCAACAATCATCCCAAAGCATTGATAAGGGGCACCAGAGGGATGGTTTTCATAAAGAGAATGAACCTCGAAGAACTGTACAGCTACTCGAGGGAACTGAAGAAGGGGATAGAGAATCTCTGAACAGGCAATGATTTACAGGCGTTTCGGCAGAACAGAAATCAAGATGCCCGTTTTCAGCTGCGGGGGAATGAGGTATCAGTACAGGTGGCAGGATCGTCCATTTTCGCTAATCCCCAAGGAAAGCCAGAAGAATCTTGAAAGCATAGTAGAGAGGGCGCTCTCACACGGAATCAACCACTTCGAGACAGCAAGGGGATACGGAACAAGCGAACGTCAGCTCGGAAAGATACTTCCCCGTTTGCAGAGGGAAAGCATAATAGTTCAAACAAAAGTGGGACCCAAGAAGGATTCATCGGAGTTTGTAAGTGAATTCGAAGATTCCCTAAAGAGGTTAAACCTGAATTACGTTGACCTCTTTGCGATACACGGGGTAAACAACGAGGAGCGGCTCGAGTGGACCCTAAGCGAGAATGGATGCCTGGAGGCAGCACGTAAGCTGCAGCTCGAGGGAAAGGCGAGATTCATCGGCTTTTCAACTCACGCACCGACAAGGCTTATAGTAGAGGCAATCAATACCGATAGAAACGATGGTTTCGATTACATTAACCTTCACTGGTACTATATCTTTCAGAACAACTGGCCTGCAATCTTGGAGGCGAAAAAGAAAGACATGGGGGTTTTTATAATAAGCCCCTCAGATAAGGGAGGAAAACTCTACCTCCCGCCAAAAAAGCTGATTGAACTCTGCAAGCCTCTTCATCCCATGGCATTCAACGACCTGTTCTGTCTTTCACATCCGGAAATCCACACTCTCAGTATCGGGGCATCAAAACCGAAGGATTTTGACCTTCATGTGAGAAGTCTAAAACTTCTTCCCGAGGCGGGAAATATACTGCCTCCCATTATTGAAAGACTTGAAAATACAAAATATCAGGCAGTTGGAAAGAAATTTGCATTGGAATATGCAGAGAGACTTCCCCAATGGCATGATACGCCGGGTAATATCAATATTCCATTTATCGTATGGCTCTATGTCCTGGCAAAATCTTACGATATGATAGATTACGCCAGAATGAGGTACAAGCAACTTGGGAAAGATCCTTTATGGAACCCGGGCAACAATGCGGAAAAGACCGATGAACTCGATATCGAGAGCTTCCTCCTTGGCTACACAGGGGACAAGGATTTTGCAAGAAAGATACACGATATACTTATTACTGCACACAGGGAATTTGGCTGATTCCTATCTAGGGATTCTTTTCCTCACCACGACTATTATGAAGGCAAATACGAATATCACCATGGGAAGATTGGAGAGTATCAACTTTACAAGTGATATCCCGTTTATCACGATGGCATACTCACCTACGATGCCGAACATATCCAGCGTATCGTATATTATACCAATGTAATAAACGATTGTGCCGATTACAATCAGTATCCATGCTATGTCCCTGGTTTTCGACCAGACCAGCACGGCAAAAAAGGTGGCTATGCCACCGAAGATTATCTTGGTCATCATGTAAACAAAAGATGCTACATCCATAATGCTATTTTCCAGGAAAACGGTAAAAAAGTCTAACGATTTTTTTCAGTTCACCATCGGAGACTTCTGCCGGAAGAATAGTAGGCCCGGGATAGTACGGAGAAATCAACACTCCGTTTTCAAGGAAAGCTCTAAAAATCCCTTCGTATGCTTCCCTCTCGCAGAGGCAGGTAAGGTAAGGGCCATTACGTTTCCAGCCTGCAGCAGAGTTTTCATTCTTCGAACCCGAAGTATTGCCAAAGAACTTCTCTGCCCATGGCGGAATCTGATACTTCGGCATGTCGTATATCGACCTCGTTGCACCTGCCAGCATAACGGGAGACACAACATCGTCTTCGGGTAACCCATCTTCTGATAATTTCAAATCTATGCCATTGCGGATACAGACCACACAGGGCGAATCAGCCATTGAAAATGGGAGTATCGGTAAAAGGATTTTGAAGCCGGACCAGTCTATTCCCCTAAGGAAAGGTCTCCACAGGGCCGCATCTCCCCTCGATCCCGCCTTCACTTCTTTCCTTCTCTCGATTGCAGGGTCTTCTATTTCACTATCATCCAGGGACAGTGCCTCGATCGCCCTCTCCCTGTTACCAAAGATTAATACCCTTTCGAAGTCCGGTAGAATCCCCCTAACGGCTTTCTTCAAGCGCCTTGCATGTACCGATGGGAGATCAAGAATCAAACCCTTTGAAATGACATTTTTCAAGGTTTTTGTCAGTTTTCCCGCTCTGTGTCCCAGAACAGCCCTACCCCCATTCTGATAGCAGTCTATGTACCTCCTGCCATCATAAGAGTAGAGCCTGTAACCCCTGGCACGCCTTATCTCCGGAATGAGCTTCTGTAGATTTATTCTATCACTCAATTTCAAATTTCCGTTTCAATCTTCTGCTTTAGCATTTTGCTTCAATCTTCTGTTTTAAACTTCCGCATTATGGTGGCGTAGGCGCTGTGATTGTGAATCGATTCCATATTCTCTGCCTCTACGATGAAAAAACGGAGCCCGGGAAGTTCCCTCAACCTCAGAGCCACCTCCCTTACTACATCCTCAACGAAACGGGGATTATCATATGCATACTCGGTAACATACTTCTCATCCTCACGCTTCAAGAGCGAATACAGGGGGCTGGAAGCCGACTCCTCCGCTATCTCTATGAGATCCTCTATCCACACAAACTTCGTCATGCCTATCGTTATCGTTACATACCCTCTCTGATTGTGTGCTGATACCTCTGCTATCTCTTTCGAGCAGGGACAGAGGGTATGAACAGGGACTGAAACTTTTGTGTTTATATGTAGCTTCTTGCCATAACTTCCCTGTATGGTACACCTGTACGACATGAAGGATTTCTGCCCGGAAACCGGTGCCCTCTTCTTTATGAAATAGGGAAATGAAAACTCTATGTGTGACTCCTCCGCATCAAGGCGTTCCTTTATCATCTCAAGGATACTTCCCAGGTTCGCATAGCTGATTTCGCCTTTGAATTCGTTCAGTATCTCCACGAAACGACTCATGTGGGTTCCTCGGTAGTGGTGTGGCAGATTCACATAAACGCTAACCTCTGCAACGGTATGCTGTTTCTTGTTCTGTCTGTCCTGAACCACGATAGGGTACTTCATACCTTTTATTCCAACCCTGTCAATCGGGGTGTTTCTCGTATCTATTCCATTCTGAACGTCAATCATCTTCCAACATCTCTTTCAGTATGTCTCTGGCGATCCGGGGATTCGCCCTCCCTCTCGTCACTTTCATTATCTGTCCCATGAGAAATTTAAACGCATGATCCTTGCCACCCTTGAAATCAGCCACTGATTTGGGATTGCCCTCGACAACTCCTTTCACCACCCTCTGAAGCTCCTCTCTGTCCGTTATCTGGCTCAGCCCCTTTCTCCTAACGATTTCCTCCGGGTTCGAATTTGTCCTTGTCATCTCGGCAAAAACATCCTTGGCTATCTTTCCGCTTATCTTTCCACCGTCTATGAGCTCTACAAGTTTTCTGATATACACAGGAGGCAGGTTGCACTCCTCTATCGATATTCCCTCGGAATTCAGGAAACCTCCCAGTTCCGTAATCACCCAGTTTGCTATTTTTCTCGGCTCCCTGTAACCCTTTGCAGCTCTTTCGAAGTAAGCACTAAGAGCCACCGATGATGAGAGTATCTTTGCATCCTTTTCAGTTATTCCGTACTCTGAAATCAGTCTCTTTCGCTTTTCCCTCGGCAGTTCACCGATACTCTGCCTGATCTCCCTGATAAGTTCTTCCGGAATCAAAATGGGTTTCAAGTCCGGTTCGGGGAAATACCTGTAATCGGACTCCTCCTCCTTTGAACGCTGGAGGATTGTCTTACCCGTCCTGTCATCGTATCCCCTGGTAATCTTTCCGAAATCCTTTAGAGTATACCTGTGCTCTCTCCACTCTTTCAACTGCCTCTCAACCTCGTAGTGAAGTGCATTCTTCATTGCCTTAAAGGAGTTCATATTCTTCACCTCTGCAATCGGGGTCTCGAATACCTCTCCCCCTTCTTCTATATGCAGATTGATATTTGCGTCGCACCGCAATGAGCCTTCCTCCATATTGCAGTCCGAAATTTCAAGGTAGAGCATTATTTCTTTGAGACCCTGAACATAGGAAACGGCCTCTTCCGGTGAGGTGATATCGGGTTCCGATACTATTTCAAGTAGAGGTGTACCGCACCTGTTGAAGTCCACATAGCTCAGGCCCGAATCATCCTCCAGATGTATATTCTTGCCTGCATCCTCCTCCATATGAAGCCTTCTTATCCTTACCCTTCTCGTACTGCCATCTGATTCTATATCGAGATAGCCCTCATAGCAGATTGGTATGTCGTACTGGGAGATCTGGTATCCCTTGGGAAGGTCGGGATACATGTAATTCTTTCTGTCAAACTTCGTTACCGAAGCCACTTTGCAGTTCAGGGCAAGTCCTGCCTTTATTGCATACTCGACCATTGCTCTGTTGACAACGGGAAGGGCACCGGGAAGGCCAAGACAAACGGGACAGACACGTGTATTTGGAATGCCTCCGAACCTGTTCTCACATGAACAGAAGGCCTTCGTCTTTGTGAGTAGCTGAACATGTACCTCACAACCAATTACTACGCTGTATTTCACCATCAAAACTTCCTAAAAATTACTTTCCTCATGCCACAGCTTTGCAACCCTCAAAAGTTTTTCCTCCTCAAACATGTTCCCTGCGATCTGCAGACCTATGGGAAGACCTTTCTTCGACAATCCTAGAGGAACAGAGAGGGCCGGAATCGAGGCAAGGTTAGCAAAGGTGGTACAAATATCGGTAAGGTAGAGGGACAGAGGATCATCCACCTTCTCTCCTATCCTAAAGGGCAGAACCGGAGAGGTTGGAGAAAGTATAAAATCATACTTCGTAAAGAGTTCCGAAATCCTTCCTTTCAAAAGTCTCCTTACCTCCATTGCTTTCTTGTAATATTCATCGTAGTAACCGGAGGAGAGCACGTAATTCCCTATGAATATCCTTCTCTTTACTTCCTCTCCGAAACCACGTGTCCTCGTTCTTACGTACAGATCTTCGAGGGTTTCGCCGGTGGTATCCCTGAAACCGTACTTTATCCCATCGAAACGTGAAAGGTTGGAAGAAGCCTCAGCGGGAGCAATTATGTAGTATATGGCTACGGAAAGCTTTAATACGGGAAGTGAAATCTTTTCTACCGTCACACCCATTCCGGTAAGCCAATCCGAAAAAACTTTTATCTTTCCTCTTATCTCCTCGTCAACTCCCTCTTCCGATATTTCTACCGGGATTGCAACCCTCTTCCCCTTTAGTTTCATTCTTTTCAGAGGGTAGATACCGGAAAAATCCACATTTGCCGATGTCGAATCATTTGGATCGTAGCCTCCGGCCACACTCAATACTAGTGCGATGTCATCCGGAACCCTTCCAAGAATCCCTATCTGGTCCAGCGAAGAACCGAATGCAACGAGTCCATACCTCGACAAGCTTCCGTAAGTGGGTTTCAAACCGTAAATGCCACAGAAAGAAGCCGGTAACCTTACGGAACCGCCTGTTTCCGAACCAAGCGCCACGGGAGCTTGAGCGGCGGAAACGACACAGGCCGATCCGCCGGAACTTCCCCCCGTTACATGGTTTCTCTCGTAGGGATTTCTCGAAGGGCCGTACACGGAATATTCACAGGTTGAGCCCATTGCAAATTCATCCATATTGGTCCTTCCCAGAAAGATCATCCCCTCCGCTCTCAAGCGTTCCACAACCGTGGAAGAGTACGGCGCCTTGAAACCCTCAAGTATTGCCGATCCGCATGTCACCTCGTGTCCGCTTATTAGGATATTGTCTTTGACAGCAATGGGTAGCCCCTCGAGTATCCCGGGGTCACCTGATTCTCTTACCTGGTCAGACTTTTGTGCTGCTTTCTCAGCATCATCAAAGAACTCGATGTAACCGTTAAGGGGAAGCTCCTCCCTTTCGTCCCTCTCGTAATTTTCCCTGAATGCCCTTACAATCTCAACGGCAGAAATATCACCGTTGTCCAGCATCTCCTTCAATTCAGAAAGAGGGGCTTCGATTATATTCATTTTTCCTCTGCCTTCCTCTTTTCTATTATCCTTGGTACGGCAAAGTAACCGTCCATAAAGTGTATTGCAAAACTCTTGAGTATAGCAGTTGAAAAGGATTCCTTCTTCTCATCCATACGAAGTTCATCCATTCCAACTGCCTCTTCTGCACTCGAGGTTACAGATTCCGTATCGACCTCTTTCAATATCTCGAAATACGTAATGACAGAGTCGATCTGACTCCGGAATTTCTCCCGGACATTTTCATCGACATCAAGCTTACTCATAAATAGAATCGATTCCAGGGTTTTGTCATCAATCATAGTATTCTATCCTCTTAAGACCGGCATATTTGGGAATCAACCTTGCTATCTTGCCATTCTCAAAACGTACCACCACGTTAAGAATACCGTTATTATACCAATTCTTTAGGATTATTCCAGAGCCATACTCATAGTGATACACGAGACTTCCGGCGGGGTAATATTCATCATCACCGGCAGAACTCCTGTCTTCCACTTCGATATACTTTTCCGGTATCTCCTTCAAAAACCGGGAAGGTTCCTGCACTTGTGTCTTGCCGAATATCCTTCTCCTCCTGCATGAGGTGAGTACTAAGGTTTTTTTTGCCCTCGTTATACCTACATAGAAGAGCCTTCTTTCCTCCTCTACCTCGTCATCCGATTCCGAATTGGAGTGATGTGGAATAATACTCTGTTCCAGTCCCGTTATTATCACTCTTTCAAACTCAAGACCCTTAGTATTATGGAGTGTGATAAGGCTTACGGCATTTTCCTCGATATACGGGTTTTCTTCACTGGAATCGAGAGAAATATTCTCGAGGAATCTCAGTGCCTCATCAACCCCGCTTCCATAGGTGCTACAGGCGTTTACCAGTTCTTCGAGGTTATCAGCCTTCTGGCTCCCCATGGAGGAATCCTTCTCGCGGTAGTATCGGTACAAACCACTCTCCTCTATTATGAACCGTATCGTATCGGACAGGGAGTGATGATTAAGCCTATCCCTTACGGCATCGATTATCCCGAGAAAGTCCTCTATTCCTCTCCTTGCACGTGTGCCTATCCCACTACCTCTATCGGTAAGATTCTTTCGGATGCACGGGAGAATATCCCTCTCACCATCACCCCTTGTCAACACCCTGGAAAGAGTCACCTTCCCTATTCCCCTTGCCGGCTTGTTCACTATCCTATGAAAGGAGACCGAATCCCGCGGATTCAGGGCAAGTGCAAGGTAGGCTATTGCATCTTTAACCTCTTCCCGCTCATAGAATCGCTTGGTACCTATCACCCTGTAGGGAATTCCACTGTTGGTGAAGTATTCCTCAAATATCCTCGACTGGGCATTCATCCTGTACAGAATGGCCGTCCCGCCATAATTTCCGTCTTCCAGGAGTTCACAGCAAAACTCTGCTTCATGCTGCTGGTCATTTAAAAATACCAGCTTTACAGGTATTCCCGATTCCTTATCTGTCCAGAGATTTTTCCCAAGCCTGTTCATGTTGTTGGAAACCACAGCAGAGGCTACCTTTAAAATAGGCATGGTGGATCTGTAATTTCTCTCCAGCCTTATTATATCCGTGCCGGGAAAGTGCCTTGGGAAGGATAGAATATTATCGATATCGGCTCCCCTGAACCTGTAAATAGATTGATCCTCATCGCCTACTACACATAGGTAGTTATCCCCACTGTACAACTCCTTTAATAGTTCGAACTGGGCATGGTTCGAGTCTTGGTACTCATCTACCAGTATTGCCCGAAAGCGCTGCCTGATTCTCTTCCTCACCGCTTCGTGGTCAGAGAGGAGCCTTACACTGAGCATTATTAAATCCCCGAAATCGAGGTTCCCCGTGTCCTTAAGTCTCTTCTGGTAGGATTCGTATACCCTGCGCAGATCAGGATTGAAGGAGACCTTTCCCACATCACCATCCGGGTCTATGCAGGAGTCTTTCAGCCTGCTTATCTGATGCATGAATGCCTTTAGCTCTTCCGCCGAATACTGCTTTCCGAAGAGTTCCTTCAGTATCCTTACCGAATCATTTTCATCGTAAATGAGAAAGCTCGAATTCAAGCCAAGCAGATGGGAATTCCTCCTTAAAAGCCAAGCACCAAAGGAATGGAAGGTCTTTATCATAGGGGGTTCCCTGCGAATCATTCCTGCAATTCTCGTTCTCATCTCATCTGCGGCTTTATTGGTAAAGGTCACCCCCAAAATCGAGCTTGGCTCGAAGTTTCTCTCCTCTATGAGATATGCAATCTTGGTAGTTATTACCCGTGTCTTCCCGGAACCTGCACCGGCCAGTATCAGAAGGGGATGGCCGAAATGAAGAACGGCTTCCCGCTGCTTCTCGTTCAAACCCTCAAGAATATCCTTCATCAACCGCCTCCAGGTCGAAACCGGCCCTTCCAGTTATCCGGCACCTTATAAGTTCTCCGGGTCTCACAGAACTAGAAGTTCTGAATACAACCGCTCCGTCAACCTCCGGAGCATCGATATATGCCCTCCCGATGAAAAGTCCCTCCTCCCTAACCTCTTCCTCGACAAGGATATCCAGGTTCGCCCCTACAAACCTTTCCAGGCGTCTCTCCGATATTCCTACCTGCAGACGCTCAATCTCAGATTTCCTCGATAGCGCTACTTTTTCCGGCACTCTTTTCCTGAAACCGTATGCAGGAGTGCCTTCCTCCCTGGAATAGGTGAATACGCCAAGCCAGTCCAGTTCCGCTCTCTTCTGAAAATCAACGAGTTCTTTGAAATCTTCTTTCGTTTCTCCCGGGAAACCGACAAGAAAAGTCGAACGTATTACAGCACCCGGGAGGGTATTCCTGATAAGGGAAATGAGTTTCAGATACTCTTCACCGTCACCCCTTCTTCCCATTTTCTTCAGGATTTTCTTCGCGGCATGCTGAAAGGGGAGATCGAAGTAGGGAAGAAACCTCGGATCATTCTTCATCAATGATAGTATCTCTTTTTCGAAGTTGTCCGGATGAAAGTAGAGAAGCCTTACCCAGAAGTCCCCCTTTATCTCCGAAATGCGCTTCATCAGCTCCATGAAATTGGTATTTCTGTCTTTCCCGAAAGAGGCAAGATCCTGGGCTATTATGTTCAATTCTCTTATGCCAATCTCCAGAAGGTGCTCGATCTCGATAATCACGGATTCTATGCTCCTGCTCTTTAAGTCTCCTCTGATAATCGGTATGGAACAGTAGGTACACCTGTTGTTACAACCCTCTGAAATCTTTACATAGGCACTGCCCGGAAAAGAGAGGAGTCGTTTACGCTCGATTCTGTACTGTTCCTCGGATATCCTTTCCTTATCCCCGAGGAATATTTCCCTCTTTCCTTCAAGAACACTCGATGCGACCCTGTCTATATCCTGGAGGAAATTGTTTCCGAAAAAACCATCGGCCTCTTTAAGATCATCATAGAGTTCCGATGCGTACCTTTGAACCAGACAACCGGTCATCAGTATCTTCTTGTCAGGGTACAGTTTTCTAAAGGAGAGTATCGTATCGATAGATTCTTCTCTGGCAGGCTCTATGAAACCGCAGGTATTGACAATTATAAGCTCTGCCTCTCCCGGGTCCTTTGCAGGCACCCAGTTTTTCCTTTCGAGAAAGGACATCATCAGCTCACTGTCAACCTGGTTTTTTGCACAACCGAGACTTTCGAGATAGTATTTTTTAATATACATCGATTATTTGAAGTTGATAAACCTTTTTTTCTTCGTTTTTCTTCCACAGTATCTTCTTGGTTACCACCTGCCCTGGCCTTCCCAGTTGCACATCCTTTCCCGCCACCTTTGCCTTTATCACACCGGCATTGGATATCCACAGCATTGCTCTGTTCTTCACATCGATACTGAAAAACTCTCCCTTGTGAAAAAACTTTTCCACCCTGTCAGAATCATCCACCGTATACCGGAAAAAACAGTAACCTCTGAACTGAAAATCCATCTTGAAGGGAAAGGGATTTGCATTCTCGGCAATCACACCGGAGACGACCGCAGCCGAAGATACGCCGGTCGTTTCCCTTTGGCTGCTTTCACTTTGTGACGATTCACCTTCCGCTTCACCTCTGTTTGCATTTTCTCCTGTGGCAGCTGCAACTTTCACGGGTCTCGTTATCTTGTAAAGGCCAAGGTTCACACGGGAAACCCTTCCACTCTTGTCGATATCGTTTACCAGAATTTTCAGATCCGGCTGATTGTCACCGTTGAAATCGAAAAATTTAGCCTGCCCCAGTTTAAGAGTTGCGACCTTCCCGGCACTCTCCAGTTTGATATCCTCTTTTATTTCCGAGATTTTAACATCATACTCAGCATTACCCACCGGGTATCGTATGGTTTCTCCGTCGTCGAACCACCTGTTAAGGGCCTCTTCTTCGAAAACAAATATCTTGTTCTTGGCTGTTTCCGTGGAGCTACCGGAGGGTGAGGATTTTTTAGCCTCTATCCCGCTACCGGAAGTCTTGCCGGTAATGTATTTATACCCAAAATACCCGCCACCACCCACGAGAGCAATTATCAAAATGATAATGAGTAATCTGCCAATGGGAAATCCCTTCTTCTTTACATCGAGAAGTTCATCAATAGGTACGGGTTGTTCCTGAATCTTAAGATTTTTATAGAGATTAACAATCTCCTCGGCATTTATTCCTAAATACTCTGCATAGTTCCTCAAGAAACCGATTGTGTATGTCTCGCCGGGAAAAATGGAGAAATCTTCCTCCTCCAAAGCCCGCAGATACCTCTTCGATATATGTGTCTCCCTTGCCACCTGGTCTATGTTGAAACCGTTCTTTTCTCTTGCTTCTCTTAATTTTTTTCCAATCGATTCCATCAGCTACTACTGTTCCGATTCAAATAAAAAATTATTGAATACATTGGCATATGCCGGTGCATCATAGTCGAACCTCGTATCGGGTATATTCTGGTTGATTTTTATATCGGTGAAGTCGAATACAAGTTCGTCGTAGTTTATCGTAACGGCTTTGATTCTTCTTATCAGACCATTTTCTCCGATTGAAAGGATTATCTGTCTGAAACCCTCTATATTGGAACGTGAGGTCAACTTCAATTTTATTACCTTTTCCTTCGATTTTTCATCCAGCGGGACGGGAGAAGGCCCAATGAGGTAGCCAATTCCATAGTTGCGCTTTAAAAAGGTAAGTCCCTGTTTGCTTGCCATAGAGGCCACGGCGGCGTTACTTCGTTTTCGCAGTTTTTGCTTCATTATCACTTCATACTTTGGGATGTAGATTGTCAGTTCCTCTCCGTTGGTAACTAGAACCTGGTCCTTGGGCTCGGTGAAATCAATTCTCAAAAGGTTGGGAGACTTATAATAGATAACACCCTTCATTACGGTGTCTCCCTTTGTAATCGTTATATTAGCCTCGTAGTCCTGTACCTTTCCGTATCGGTCAGAAATTTCGTCGAAATACTTTTCGGCCGTAAGTATCTCCTGGGCAGGAGCCATAACGGCTGTAAACAATAAGAGAAAGATAAATATCACTGCTATGATCTGTTTTTTCTTCAATCTATTTCTTCTTTTCCAATCCGAGAGTGGTCTTAAGCTCATATTACTTAATCATCCTGCTTTGTCAAGTATTCATTCCAAAGGTATTTCAGAGCATCATCTAAGAGCTTCAGATATTCTCCGCAGGCAGGACAGGTGTATCTACTGTTTCTCATGTGATCACTCACACACTTCACACAGTAGATGGCACCACAGGAGGGGCATTTACCTGCGGGCAGGTCTCCCGGAGGCTCTCCGACGATTCTCAAAGGGGACTGGGGCGGGACAATCTTGGGAACCCACCATGATTTGCCACAACCTGAACATTTTATTTCTCTCTCATAGAGGCTTCGCATCCTCTCGAGTAGTTTGCGTCCCGCTACAGAGTTTGGATTTTTTTCCAATACATCGGATATGATTCTTTTAGCATCATCATATCTCTGCCTTTCCAGCATAAGGGACGCCAGATTCAGGCGGCATGTTTCGGCAACCCGGCTCTCTGATTTCATCCCCTCCCTGAAGGCCAGTTCTGCCCTCCTGTATTCCCCCTTGAACCAGGCTATCCTCCCCAGTAAGTTGAATACGGAAGTAGTAATTCCTCCTGACCTTTCCAGGATGTCTGTCAGTTTCAAGAGAATCTCCTCTGCCCTGCTCACCATTTCCGCATCAAGACATGCCGAAGCACAATTTTCCAAGTAATCGGTATTTTCCGGTTCTTCCTTCAACGCACGCTCATACCACTTCACTCCCTCCTGGTAATTTCCCGAGGAGACGAATATGTTTCCCATGTGATTGTAAAGCATGGAGAGTTTCCTCCTGTTTTCCTCGCTCGGGTCCTCTCTCTCTATCTTTTCAATCAGCTTCCCTGTTATGGCAAGAGCTTCTTCTCTTTTACCAATCCGGTTTAAGAGATCGGAGTAATTGATAACTATCGTTACCTCCTCGGGTAGCATGTCAATCGCTCTCTTCAGATACTCCCCCGCCCTTTCATATCTCCCCATGTCGGTCAATATTTCACCGTAGAGATTGTTAATCCAGGGATCATCCGGCGCAAGTTCAATGGCCCTCTCTATCTCCTTCTTAGCCCTCTTGCCGCTCAGCCAGAGATTTTCTGCAAGGCGGAACCAGTAAAGCGAATAATCCGGCTCCATTTCCACGGTTTTCCTGAAAAATTCAATCGCTTCCCCCCTGTTGCCGTGCTCAGCCAAAAGGAGCCCTTTCAGGTAGAAGATCGCGCTGTCCTTCGTGCCGGCAGATATCAATCTGTCGATAATTTCCTCGGAGGCCTCTTTCTCTCCTGTGCTGAAAAGCATCTTTGCCCGAATAGTTTCGACATCAAGATTATGCGGGTCCAACCGTTTTGCCCTCTCTATGGCAAAGGAAAGATCCGCGTAATTCTCCTGCTCGAAGAAAAGCTTGCAAGCATCGACATATCTACCCAGTGCCTTGTCCCGATCGCCCTGCATCTCCAGTGACTTCGCCAGGTTGAGTACAAAGAGCGCCTCTTCCGGCGCAAGCTCCGCTGCCCTTTCATAGGCCTCTGTAGCCTTCTGCCAGTTACCAAGGGCGTATTCCGCATTTCCGAGAAGACCCCACAGAATCGCATTTCCGCTGAAACCGGAGATTATCTCTCTTATGTAGTCCCGTGCCGCGAGAAAATTGTTCATCAGATAGAGAAGGTTTGCCTTCATAACCTTTGCCTCGGGGTAGTTGCTGTCCATTTCCAGAGCCCTCTCCGTTTCGGAAAGAGCCGTATCGTATAGCTTAAGGCGCATCAGGACATCGGCATACAGCAGGTGATCCTCCTTGCTGCGGTGGCCAAGGGAAAGAGCCTTCTTCAACTGAAGCGCGGCTGGCTCGAGGTAGGATACTGAGCTCGCAGACATTTCCAAAAAGGTTCTGGCAAGCCTTATCCGGAAATCAGGCTCCGGTGGAACGTATCTTGCCCACCTGTAGTAATACCTCTCCACCGAGATAGGCCTCGAATCGACTGAAATCTCATCGAGCCTGAAAATGGCCCTTTCCTGCTCGTTGAAATTCTGAGCGGCAAAACCGATTTCTCCCCTGTAAATTGTCTCGTCTTCGAACTCACCTATCCATTCATCATCCACATAGAATGAAAAATGGGAGGAATGCGCTATTATTCTTACCCTGTTACTCTCCGGGTTTATCATAGGATTCTCTGTCCATTCAATGAGACGTATCGGATTCCCATTGAACACCACGTCGAACCTGAAGTAGCCCCTGTTCGAAATCAAAAAGTAGTAAAAATTCTCCTCATTGGCATACCTGAAAACAAAGCCTGTGGCAGAATAGCCGTTTTCACTATCGAAACTCAAGGATGCTTCCAGGACAAAATCCCTGTATATATAGCCATTTATATTCACCCAGGCGAAGAGATTTTTCTTTTTCAGGGTCAGCTCCAGCTTCCCCTTTCTTATTTCAGCAGAGTAGTCATCTCTCTCCTCGGGGACAAAGCGATTTTTTCTCAGCCTCCCGAATGTTGTTCTCCAATTTTCATAGACCGTTTCATCGGGATTTCTTTCCCTTTTCCGGAAGATATTGAGTATCATTTGTCCCTTGTTATTGTCTTGTAGTTTCCTTCAAGCCAGTTTTTTATCTCTGCCTTGTAGTACCTGGAAAAGGGTCTTCCGCTGGCACCACCGGGAAGATTCGAATACATCTTTCCTTCATTGAAATCTACTATCATCCTGTAGGAAGGGCCAAAAGTCATTTCCTGGCCACCTGTCCGGTACTTGGTACCCTGGCTAACCGTGCTCTCGCAGCCGTTGAAGGGGAAGGGGCCTGCATTGAAGCCTAAATTACCAAGAAAGGTTCTTCCGAATAGAATGTGGCGAAGGGTTATCGAGTTTCTCTGCCCCCATTTCTCGAAATTCCTTCCCTTCAGTTTTTCGAGAATGCTTTTCGTAACACCTTCCCAATCTACATCCGCAAAGAGACCCCCCTCTTTCATCCATTGATTCTCGATAAGATCATAGTTCATCTGTATGAAGAAACTCTCGTTGTAGATATGTTCCATGATTTCTTCGGGAAAAAGTCTCTTCGTGCAGGTATCGATAACGAGCTCTCTGTAGAATTCCTTGAATATTGTGGCCTCGACTACCTCTGAATCAAATTTCCTGTTCCAGGAGAGAAGCCTCTCTCCTATGGAATCATTTTTCAGGTAGGGAGCAAGAAAAGCAATTATCCTCTCAGCCTGAAGTGAATATACGTCCGTCTGAATATCTTTCATCTTCGCGACATCGAGAGGCACATTTTTCTTTAGAAGCTCTCTTATCCTCTTTGCCCTGTAGGGTGGAAAGGTTATCGTTTGCACGGATATACCAAAATCCTTATCCAGCCTGTCATTGGCCGTTACTATCATTCCACTCTCAGGGTTATAGGAGGAAGGCATCTTTTCCGGTGGCAAAAAACCCTGCCAGTCGTAAGAGGAATCCCAGCCGGGAATAGGGAGAATTCCGCTTAAAGCTCTGCTCCTCCTGGGGACATTTCCTGTCATCTGATAACCGATATTACCCTCCTTGTCTGCAAAAAGCCAGTTCAGGGTAGGTATTGCTATCTTGCGTGCAATTTCCATCGACTTACGGACATTTTCCGAGAGAGGAAATTCGAGAAATCCGTTGAAAGATTCACCGGCTACCGGTTGAAAACCGCTCCATCTTCTTGCAAGGTACTTACCCTCTATGTAAGGGTCTCCTTCCAGCACACCGTGTTCGTTCTCGTATATAATGTATTCAATTCTCCTTCCCTTCTTTGTCTCTATCGTCTCCTTCCTCTCTCTGAAGGGGTACCAGGTGTTATCTTTCAGGTACTGCCCGTTCCTACATTTCTCTATGAAAAAATCTTCCGTATCGGTACAGGAAAAAGTCATTCCCCAGGAAACATTACCATTCCATCCCGAAGCGAGTCCCGGTGTTCCGGGAAGGGTCGTTCCTACACACCACATGCCGGGAGCATCGAGCACTACTTCGTACCATACGCTTGGCAAGCGGGAAACTTCGAGATGCGGATCGTTACAAAAAATAGGTTTCCCGCTCCCTGTAAGTTTACCGCTGACCACCCAGTTATTGCTTCCTCCCGCACCGGAATTGAAATTAACAATCTCTTCCAGAGGATTTATCAGCGTTACATCCTCAAACCAATCGTACTGGTAACCATTAAAATACGGTTTAAAGAGTTCTGATAATTTATCGAAGTATTCCTTCCCATGGAGAATGATTTCCATGATTACCTTCTCTTCGGCTCCCTGTGCCTCTGCAAGGCCTATGTACGATATCATTCTAAGGAGAGCCAGACTATCGTTGAAACGCCACGGTTCCATATTGACACCGGTGATTTTGAATTCCAGCGGTTTTCTCTCTTTTTCACGGTACAGGTTTACGCCGGTTATATACGAATCCATGTAAATCTTAGATTGAGGGGTAAGGCTGTCCAGTTCTTCCCCTACCGGCTTGGTAAAGTTCAATTTTCTGAAGTACTTGTCTATCTCTATAAGGTCTTCGCGATCCCCGAACATCTTCGAAGCTTTTCCCTCGGCAAGTATCTTCATGAACCACATCTGGAATCCCCGATCATAGCCATGCATGTATCCAAGACCAAGATACACGTCTTCAATGCTACCTGCCTTGATACGGGGGACTCCCTTCTCCAGGCGAGTAATTACAACCTCTCCGCTTTTTCCTTCTACCACGATTTTCTCTTTCATTTCGCACATCCTTTTTACAGATACTTTTTTCTTTGGATAGATTAATGTAGTAAAGAAGAAAGGGCATTGTCAACAAAACGGCTATAAAGAGACGGTAAAGTACCGGTAAAGAGTTCTGCCAAAGAATTGCAAAGTATATCTATCCTCTATATAATTTCACCAATGAAATTTCAAAGGCTCGTATACATCCTTGCCATCGAACCACTGCTCGGAGGAACAAAAAAGTCTCTTACCCGGTTGATTTTAAAGAGAGGCTACAGAAAGATTCTCGAGGTGGCATGCGGAACATGCAGGCAGGCCGAGCTGTTGGCAAGGGAAGGCCTCGAGGTTACCGCCATAGATATTTCAGACGAACTCTTTCCTGAGGGGAAAGCCCCGGACTTCGAATTCTTTGTAGCCGACGGAAAATCCCTTCCCTTTTCAGAGAACAGCTTCGATGCAGGTGCCATCTCATTGGCCCTTCACGAGATGGATGAGGAGGATAGGCTTCCCGTGCTCAAAGAACTTTCGAGGGTAACCAAACCAGGGGGGAGGATATTCGTCCTCGACTACGATTGTGCAGTCATTGAAAAGAGAAATCTTGCAGCCCGTCTTATAAAATTCATAGAAAAGCTTGCCGGAAAGAGACACCACTCGAACTTTCGGAATTTCATAAGAAACGGAGGCGTGCCCGCTCTGGCTGAAAGATGTAAGAAAAAAATAGTGATGAAAATACCTGTTCTCGGTGGTGGTGGTGCTATATTTGAACTCGAATGACAAAATGGAAATGAAAGAGACACCTCTCGTGACGATAATTTTTTTTACAATCATACTTCTCGGCCTGATTCCCGTACCTCTACCTGCATTAGACATAACAGACCTCGATGACCATATCTATTCGCTCCTTGAGGAGTGGGAAAACAGAGGCTACATTCATGCTCTGCCGATGCTGAGGCCTTACCCCAAAAACCTGATCGTACAATCTCTGAGAGAGGTGGTAAAGAACGGAGACAATGATGCTTCATCCGAAGCAGGCAGGATTCTCTTTAAGCTAAATGACGCTGCAGGGGTTGGGGGGCCTGGTTCCAACATGGCCATTGCAGGTAAAGGCTTCTTTCTCTCTTTCAAACCGGGGTCGAGGTACCAGATGCACTACGGTAATGGAAACAGCCTGCCGTATACCAGCCTTGGCATTTATACTCTCTTTTCAGCGGGAAACAGAACCACAGTATCCGATGCGGAAAGCAAAAGAGCCAATGGTGAAATTAGCAGAGCCGATGAGGAAACTAACAGCCTGTCCATAGACGGAAGATACGGAGCTTTTCTTGTGGACAGGGGCGATACCACCTCGGGAAGCGGGGTGTTCTCTCCGATGTGGCAGAATGTGGAGGAGGACTATCAATCCGGAGGGGGGAGTGTCACCCTGTGGGGACGAACCATTCCTGTGGATCAGATATGGTCCTCCCTTGTATCATTCGGGAATCCGCAAGCCTACCTTCAGGCCGGTATCGTGAGGTCTGCATTCGGGCCGTTCTTCAAGGACGGTGCAGTAATAGGCGATACGGCTCCTCAGGCCGGCCATTTCTCCATGACCTTAAGAAATCAATGGATATCCTACACAATGCTTCTGCTGGAACTCGTTGCGAAGTACGGTGTTGATACCGATGGCAGCATTTACCTCCTTAAGAGCAGAGCATCGATTACCGGTTATCCCTCCAAATTCCTCTCCCTTCACTTTCTCGAATTCTATCCGTTCCCATGGTTTCGAGCAGGTTTCATACAATCCGTGGTATTCGGCGAGCGTTTTTCCCCCGTGTACCTCATACCCGTTCAGGCACTCATGTACTCCCAGGTATTTGCAGGAGACTACGATAATTCCCTCATGGGCGTTACCGGTATAATCGGCCCCCTTTCCATCCTCCCGGGTATATCTTTCAGGTTCTCATTCTACGTGGACGACTGGAATTTCAACGAACTGATGAAGCTTAATCTCAACTCCGGACAGAACAAGTTTGCCCTCCAGGCAGGTCTGTACTACACTCCGCCTTCTCCCTGGATGGGCTGGTTGGGCTGGGTGGATATAAACTATCTTATGATAACGCCCTACATGTACACCCACTCAAGCTTCCAACCCATAAATTATCTTACCTACACTCACAATGGCAAACAGCTTGGAAGCGAACTTCCTCCAAACTCGGACAGGGTCTCAGCCGCAGCAGCCATAAGGCCTTTGGAGATTTTCAGATTACCGAATGGAAGAAGCAAAGCTGTAGGGAATCCCGGGTTACGGGGTTACGGGGAAATCCCGGGTTACGAGAGATTCTGGGATTTCGAGATAAAACCCTTTTTCAGATACATCAGACACGGTGAAGGTTCCGTATTCGATGACGGCTATGATGAAAACGGGAATGTCACTTTCTACGGCCCCTCTACATTTCTTACCGGGAATATAGAAAATGTTATTCAGACCGGATTCCAGATGAGTCTCAACTTCCGGACGAACATCATAGACCTATCTATCGGGGGTGGTTATACATTCCAGCGCATATGGGGTACTTCCGATGAAAGGAAAAATTATTTCGACCTAAGCCTTTCCCTGCAGCTTCCACGTTAGTTGTTCTTACCGGGAGCATCTTCACCGAGACTCTCTCCTCCTGGGTGCCTTCCCATCTCCAGCTCTCTTATCCTGTCACGAATCTCGGCTGCCCTCTCATAATTCTCCTCGCTTACAGCCTTTTCCAGTTCTTCCCTCAGTTTCCCAAGAGGCGAAGCTTCCTCGTCCCTTACCTGCTTCAGGGTTGACTTCAGGTAATTTATCGACCTGACCCTCTCGAATTGAAAGGCAGGCGTATCTATTTCCGGCATGGATTCTATCTCTTCTATGGCCCATTCGAGTATTTCTATTGCAGTCTTTCTCATTTCATGGCGCAGTGACATCATCGCTCTTGATATGGCGTTTATCCGAAGAATGTAAGGCCTGTACTGGAGTATTTCCTTTTTATCCTCTTCCGATTCGGCAAAATCCTCCACGATGTCGCATATCTTTAGGTTGTGTTCCGTATCCCGCGCAGTTCTTACGAAGTCTCCAACCTGGAAGAGAACGAGATATCTGAAATAATAGATAATGCCTTCATTTTGAAGGAGTATGAAATCATCATGAGTAATGGAAAAACCTTCCTCGGAACCGTGTTCGGCCCTGTATTTGTCCAGCCTGAAGAGCATTTCATCGAGGACTGATTCTCTCCCGAAGGGGCGTTCTCCGTCCGGCCTGCCATCCAGCTCGTACTGTTCTATTCCAAGCGGCTGGCGAACCTGGAGCACCTCCCGGCCGTCGTCTGCAACTATTATTCTTATCTGATTACCAGATTCATACTTCCAGTCTCTAAGGATATGAGTTATGTCATTACTCATACCTATATAATACTAAATGAGAAACCAATTTGCCACAGTTAATTTTGCCACGGTTAATTATCGATTCACAGCGTTTACAACCTTGCCAGTGGTAAGGAATTCGCCTATCTGTCTTGCAATCATGAGAGCAACATTGATCTGGGCTTCCCTGGTAGAAGCCCCAATATGCGGAGTTGCAGTCACCCTGGGATGCTTGACCAGAGCAAGGTCTTCCGGGGGTTCCTTGCTGTACACATCGATACCTGCCGCCGCTACCTTTCCACTATCAAGTGCATCAAGTAGGTCGGCTTCCACCACGATTCCTCCCCTGCTGCAGTTTATGAAGTAAACACCCTCCTTCATCTTACCGAAGACTTCTCTGTTTATCATACCTTCGGTCTCCTTGTTCCTGGGTACATGAACCGTTATGAAATCCGAATTTGCAAGAACATCATCCAGCGTGGTGAGCCTTATTCCAAGTTTTGTTGCCTTCTCGGCACTGTAGTATGGATCATAGGCCGACACATCCATACCGAAAGCCTTCATCCTCTTTCCGACTATGCTTCCCACAAAGCCTATTCCTATGATGCCGAGCTTCTTCCCTGCAAGTTCCACTCCCTGGAGTTTCTTTTTCTCCCACTTTCCCTCTTTCATCGTGGCATCGGCCCTTGCAATATTTCTTGCTGTGGCAAACATCAACGAGATTGCAAGTTCCGCTGCACCCTCTGCATTACCACCGGGTGTATTCATTACCAATACATTGTGCTTAGAGGCTGCCTCCAGATCGATGTTGTCCACTCCTGCTCCTGCCCTTCCGACAACCTTCAGTTTCTCTCCTGCTTCGATAACCTCTCTCGTTACCTTGGTAGCAGATCTGACTACTAGGGCATCGTAGTCCGATATAGTTTTAAGGAGCTCATCCGGCTCCATTCCCGTTTTCACCGTAACTTCTATTCCGCTATACTTTGCGAATTCCTCCACACCTTCTTCTGCTATTTTGTCAGAAACAAGCACCTTCATACCGCTTATTCTCCTCGATTAATCAATAATAATTTTAAAGATATATATTGATATTCAAAAAGTGTCATTTGTTCAAGGAAAATATTTCGAAAATCACCTTGAATCACTGATAAATAAGCAATAACCTTGAAAGCGATATGGAAAACAAGGTTCATGTGATTTCACTGGGCGGTTCGATAATCGTACCCGATGATGTAGATACGGATTTTTTAAAGTCCTTCGATAAAGCCCTCAGGGGATACCTCGCAGAGGAACCGGAAAGCAGGCTCATTTTCGTATGCGGGGGAGGTGCAACGGCGAGAAAGTATCAACGTGCCTACAGGGGCATCCTCGGGGAAATGCAAGCCGACGAAAAACCGGAAGCCCTTGACTGGATAGGAATAATGGCCACACGCTTAAACGCTGAACTGATGAGACAGCTCTTCCTCGACCTTTGCCCCCAGAAAACGGTGACAAACCCGGAGGAAGTGCATCTCTTTGCCGGAAGGGTGATGGTCGCAGCCGGCTGGAAACCGGGTTTTTCCACGGACTACGATGCCGTTATCCTTGCCGAAAAGTTTCATGCAAGAATGGTTATAAACCTTTCCAACATAGAGCAGGCCTATACGGCAGACCCGAAAGTCGAGCCCAATGCAAGGCCCATTAAGAGGACCACATGGTCTGCCTTCAGAAAACTGGTTGGAGATAAGTGGATTCCCGGGATCAACGTTCCTTTCGATCCCGTTGCATCCAGGAGAGCCGAGGAGGCAGGGCTTACCGTAGTGATTGCCAATGGCAGAAAACTCGATAACCTGCTCGCCATACTGAAGGGAAGAGATTATATCGGCACCACGATAGTACCAGACTGAGCTTACACGGAATTGAACCTATGCCGAACTGACCTAAACAATCCTGTTAGCCCGCTGGCTGCCCCTGTAATGCCAAACTGTCCTTGACAGTGAAGCGGGAAATGGCGGATTGCGTAAAAAATCAGGTTCCCATGAATTATCCTCCTCCACATCATGGATAAGGCCCTCCTCTATGCCAAGCTCATCCAAAAGCCTGATAATTCTCTCTTCCTGATTTTTATGAACCCTTTCTCGTAGTTCCTCTTTGCCTTCCAGGTGGGAAGGGGGAATATACTGAAACATCAACGAAAGGAGAGCCTTCCCGTACCACCGCTTTCTGAAGAGCCTTAGAAATTTTACCGTATTTTCAGGCGCCCAGGGCAGAAACAGGTGACGCAGGATGACACCCTCCTCTATTCTCCCATCCACTATCTTGAGCCTCTTCTGCCCCACCATGGTATCGATTGCATCTATTGAAACTTCCGGATAATCCCTTGCCCTCATCAGCCCTGCCGATAGCGAGGAATCGACACACTTCATATCGGTAAGGTAAACGTCTATATGCTCTTCGAGTAGCTTCAGTGTCTCCCCGTTCTCGTAACCGGAGGTATTCCACACTACGGGAACCGCAAGGCCCTTCCGTTTTGCATCCCCAAGCGCCATCACTATATGAGGAACGAAATGGGTTCCTGTTACAAGGTTGATATTTTCCGCCCCCTGTCTTTCCAGCCCAAGCATCATCTCGGTGAGCTCGGAAACCGAGACTCCTCCTCCCAATCCAGTCTGCGAGATCTGATAGTTCTGACAGAAACTGCAGCCCAGGGTGCATCCCGTAAAGAATACCGTACCGGAACCCCTCTTACCCGTTACAGGTGGCTCTTCCCCGAAGTGAAGGCCTGCCCATGCCACTCTCAGAAGATCGGTCTCCCCGCATATTCCCCTCTTCCCATCTCTCCTGTTCACACGGCACCTTCTTGGACAAAGCTCACAATTCTCATACATATCAAGCATACGGGATGATACTCCAAAGCTCTGATTCTTGACAAGAAAGCGAAAGACCTCTATTCTTATGCTCTGAAATTGCACTCGAAATTGTACCAGCCGGTGTGATGAAACTGGTAGACATGCCAGACTCAAAATCTGGTGGCCTTCGCGGGCCGTGTGGGTTCGACTCCCACCGCCGGCATTGCATGTACTCATCGTTGAGGACGATGAAAAGATCGCCTCATTCATAAAAAAAGGTTTGTCTCAGGCCGGTTACACGGTCGATTCAACTGTAAGTGCCGAAGAATGCCTGCAGTTGCCCAACCTTTCAGTCTACGATGCAATGATTATCGATATCATGCTCCCCGGCATGGATGGAATTTCATTGATAGAGAGGATGAGGACAAGTGGGATTACTACACCCGTTCTTATACTAAGTGCAAAACAGTCGATAGACGACAAGGTTCGTGGACTTCAACGGGGCGGAGACGATTATCTTACAAAACCCTTCTCATTTGCAGAGCTCATGGCGCGAATCCAGGCTCTTATTCGAAGGGCCAATATTGCAGCCACGGGAAAGGAGAAGCTCAAAGTAGCTGACCTCGAGCTCGACCCCTATTCCAGAGAGGTATACAGGGGAGGAAAAAAAATCGAACTGAGGCCAAGGGAATTTGCACTTCTTGAATACCTAATGCAAAACGCGGGAAATGTCATCACGAAAACGATGATTATGGAGAAAGTGTGGAACTTCGATTTCGATCCGCAGACGAACATCGTGGATGTACTGGTATCCAGGCTGAGAAACAAGATAGACAGGGATTTCGAAAAGAAACTCATAAAGACGATCCGTGGTGTAGGATATGTTTTACAGGTCTCTTAAAACCAGGATTACCTTACTTTTTGTCTTGCTCACCCTTGTAACGGTGCTGATACTCTTTGGTGCATCGTACCTGTTCCTCGAACAGGCACTGATACAGGACAGCCTGGAGGAAGTGAAGAGCATACTCCTGAACATGTGGGCCCAGTACGAGGCAGGTGGCTTGGAATTGCTTGCAAGGGAGATTTCCTTTCATCGTTTCACCGACAGGGCGTACCTCGTGCGTGTTGCTGACAGGGACAACAGGACACTCCTCTTCTTCCTTCCCGGGTCCTGGCAGGGACATGATTCAAGCGAATTGGAAGCCTATCTCTCCGTCCATATGAAGGGTGTTCAGTACATTCAGTGGGAGGGAATGAAATTCACGGTTATCTCTATAAAACTTTCCGATGGCCAGATTCTTCAGGCAGGGATAGGCACGAATTACATTGAAACTTTTCTATTTCACTACAGACAGATATATCTACTGGCTCTCCTCCCGATACTCATACTTACCATTGCGGTAAGCTTCCTCTTTTCACAGAGGCTGGCAAAGCCAATAAACAAACTGATAGAAGCTGCAGAGAGGATTGTGAAAACAGGGGACACTGCAACACGGATACATTCCAGGGACAGGGGGGATGAGGTTTCGAAACTCGTTGTTCTCTTTAACATGATGCTCGAGAGGCTCGATTCTTCCATGGAAAGGATGCGTGATGCAATGGATACCGTTGCCCATGATCTCAGAACTCCGATGACCCGGCTAAAGAGTTCGGCGGAGATTGCTCTGCAATCCGGAGACAGCGGTGAGGTTTACAGGAATGCTCTTAAGGACTGCATAGAAAATTCTGATACGATACTTACGATGCTTAAAAGCCTCATGGATATCTCGGAGGCCGAAACCGGTGCATTGGAACTTCAAAGGGAAAAAACAGACATTTCCTCTCTGGTAAATGATATTGCCGATCTCTATACCTATGTTGCAGAAGAAAAAGGTGTAGCCATACTCCAGAAACTCGAAGGTGGGATAGAAGCAAGTATCGATAAAAACAGAATTCGTCAGGCAATTGCCAATCTCCTCGATAATGCCATAAAGTACACTCAAAAAGGGGGAAAGGTGACCCTTAAAACCTACAGGAAGAGACTCGAGGATAAGGATTTCATCATCATTGAAGTTGCAGATACCGGAATCGGAATACCGAAGGAGGATTTCGATAAGATATGGCAGCGTCTATACCGCGGAAAGAACACGACCCACCTGAAAGGCCTGGGGCTTGGCCTCAGCTTTGTAAGGGCAATAATAGATGCTCATGGCGGCTTTGTAAATGTTAGGAGTAAAGTTGGTGGAGGCTCTGTCTTCAGCGTTTTCCTTCCGGTAACATGAAACATTACAGATATGTAATGTTTCTGTAATCTTCCTGTAATATTTCCAATTTATATTGTTATCAAGAAAAGCCCAAAAATTATAAAGGAGGTTTCAAATGAAATCGAGAAATCTGCTTGTATTCAACATCGTGCTAACGGTAATCGCTGTTACGGCACTGGTTATCAGCCTTTCAGGATTCGGCGGGCGCGGAGAACAACAGCCCCCACAACCAGTGTATGACACATCTTCACAGAACCAGGTTTCATCACAGGAGGCAGAAGCCAATGCAGCGGCAGGTATAGAGGCATTGAAACAGATGCAGTACTCATTTCGAGCTGTTGCAAAGAAGGTACTTCCGACTGTAGTGGAAATCAATGTCGTAGATATCATAAAGCAGCCAGTTCCCCAGTTTATGTCTCCTTTCGAATTTTTCTTTGGTACTCCTCCGAACAAGGAAAAACAGCAGTGGAGGGAGTATAAACAGTACGGCCTCGGTTCCGGTGTAATAGTGAGGCATACGGGAAACAAGGTTTACGTTCTCACCAATAACCATGTTGCAGGCAAGGCAGATCAGATAAGCGTAAGGCTGCACGACGGAAGGCAGTACAAGGCAAAACTCGTCGGAAAGGACGAAAAGAAAGACCTTGCCCTGATAGTCTTTGAAACAAAGGACAAGAATATTCCGGTTGCGGAACTCGGAAACTCGGATTCTCTGCAGGTCGGAGACTGGGTCCTTGCCATTGGTAATCCCCTGGGTTTTGAATCTACGGTAACTGCAGGAATAGTAAGTGCCATAGGAAGACGTTCCCTTCCCGGAACAGGCATTGCAAGCTTTACAGACTACATACAGACCGATGCGGCAATCAATCAGGGTAATTCCGGCGGAGCCCTTGTAAATATCAAAGGGGAAGTCGTTGGGATAAATACCTGGATTGCATCTCCCTCCGGTGGAAGCATTGGCCTTGGTTTTGCAATTCCCATAAACAATGCAAAGAAGGCAATAGGCGATTTCATAACAAAGGGTAAGATTGAATATGGATGGCTCGGTATATCCATAGCAGATGTTCCGGAGTCCTACATGAAAGACATGAAGCTACAGAGCGGGAACGGGGCCTTCGTATTCGGGGTATTCAAGGGTTCACCGGCATACCGGGCAGGATTCCTTCCCGGCGATGTTATAACACGCATAGACGGAGAAAAGATAAAGGATTCTACTCAGGCACTCTTCATTATCGGGAACCTTCCTCCCGGAAAACTGACAAACTTCGAAGTAGTGAGGTATGGCGAGAGAATTTCACTCAAGGCCAAGCTTGCAACGAGAGAGGAGGAGGCAAAGATACAGAAAAAATCAAACAAGCTTTGGCCGGGGCTTACACCTGTAAAGATAACGGAGGACATAAGGAAACAGCTGAACATCCCTGCAGGTACCGGAAAGATAATCATCGGTAACATCGTTCAGGGTAGTCCCGCTGCAATAGCTGGTATAAGAGCCGGCGACATAATAACCAAAATAAATGACAGCCGGGTAGATTCAATACTGGATTTCTACGAGGCAATCAACAATCCGAAAGCAAGAAAGATTATGTTTACCATCGTGAGAAACGAAAGTGAACTGATAATCGGTCTTGTGAAATAGGAAACAAGAATAAAAAAGTAACGGGTTTTCCATCCCCCATTTGTCTTCCCCTCCTTACATGTCGCTCCCAGAAGCAACCTCCCGGGGATGGAAGCCCTTTTTCAATAAAGGAATCATTCGGAAAACAAAGAGGATATTTCATTGGAAAGTTTTTCCATTGTTACAGGCTTCATTATCCAGCCATCAAATCCAGAGTTTCTGAAGTCATTATCGGGAATACTTGTTTCATCGGAGCCAAGGGGATAACCACTCATTGCAACAATCTTTTTTTCAGGAAATATCTCCTTTACCTTCAAAGCAAAGGAAACTCCCCCCATCCCTGGCATCACAATATCGGTTAATATTACATCAATATCCTCTCCCCTTTTCATAATGATATCCAGAGCGCTCTCACCGTCAGCGGCACTTTCTACGGAGAAACCGAGCTGTTCCAGCATTAGCTTGACCGAGTCACGAACCATGTCTTCATCCTCTACAAGAAGAATATTTTTACTCTCTACCAGCTTCAAGAGAGATTCTCGCTCTTCCTCTGATTCTTTTTCTTCACCGACGGCTGGCAGATATATGGTAAAGGTAGTTCCCTTGCCCGGTTCACTCTCCACCTCTATTTCTCCGCCGTTCTGTTTTACTATTCCATAAACCTGGGAAAGACCCAGGCCGGTACCCTTGCCGGTTTCCTTTGTCGTAAAAAACGGGGTGAATATTTTTGAAACAATCTCATCTGGCATACCCGTACCGGTGTCGGAAATTATAAGCATAAACAGCTTTCCCTCATCTGAATACTTGGCCTTCAGTTCAATTTTCAATTTTCCGCCACCAGGCATGGCATCCCTGGCATTCACTGCAAGGTTTGTGATGATCTGTTGAATCTGTGTAGGATTGGAATATATTATTGCCTGTTCCGGTTCGATATTCAATTCGATCTTTATTTTTTCAGAGATGGTTCTTTCCAGAAGTTTTACAATTTCCTTTAGCAGGGAAACGAGATCAAGATTCGATTTCATGACGATTGTTTTTCTGCTGAAATCGAGTATCTGCTGTATAAGATCAACCGCCCTGAAACCTTGTTGCTCCATCCTCTTAAGGTATCCCTTTGCATATGCAGGTATATCATCCTTTGTCTGCATAAACTGTGAAAAACCGATTATTCCGGTAAGTATGTTGTTGAAATCGTGGGCAATCCCGGCAGCAAGTTGTCCCACAGAGGCAAGAAGATCCTGCCTCTTTGATTTTTCAAGTATCTCCATCTCCTTTGTAGCATCATGAATTATCAACATCCATTGTTCTTCTTTCTCTCCCTCGCTGATAGGGAGAAACCTGACCATGAAACTCTTCTTTTCGGGATCCTCTATTGATATTTGTCGCCATACCATTTCACTGGCACTCAAACGTATTAAATCCTCTATATTCATGTTGCCCAGTTTTTCAAGCTTTTCGCCCATTCTTTTACCAGAAAGATGTCGGATAAATTCCTCTCCCTTTGGATTGTATGAGACTATGTGATATCCATTGTCAAGGATTACAATTCCGTCGGGAAGGTGTTCTACTATTCTTTCAAGTTTTTTCTGTTCACTCTGCATAAAAACATCCAGTTTCTCAATGGCAAGGGAGGCCTGCCTGGAAACGGTTTCCAACAGTTCCATTTCCTCCCCTGAAAAGACTCTTTTCCTTTTCAATCCAACGAAGAAAAGTCCTATCACTTCCCCGCTACTTGCCCTTTTAATTGGTATCAACATCTTCGTCTTAAGGTTATCAAGGACACCCCTTCCTCGTAGTTTTCTTGATTCTCCTTTTTCTGAAATATCGACGCTTTCAATTACGGTATTATCCCTATCGATTTTCTTACCTGTAAGCTCTTCATACCTACCGATAAGCACCTCTACCATGTCATCCTTCATTTTCCGGGTAATCGCCCTTCTGTAGCTGATATTAACCTTTACCTTCCCTTCCATGCAGAGAAGTGTTGCAACAACATCGTAATCAAAGAGAGGCTTAAGATAATCCACCATTGCCTTTAACAATTCTTCATAACTAAGGCTGTATCCCAGGCTTCTCGCTACATGGTAGAGAACTTCGAGCTGGTAGGTCCTCTGTCTTACTCTCTTTTCCAGGAGCTTCTTTGATTCGTTGAGTTTTTTCTCGTATATCCAGGCTTTTGCAGTTCCCTGAAATGAGGGAAGGAGCTTCAAAGAAATGTTCCTCAGCCTCTCATCTATTCCGTTCTTTTTATCACTCAGCAGTGCAACAACAACTTTCTCTTCACCATCGGTGACACAGGGTATCAACAGGTATGACTTGATGCCACAGGATGACAATTCGCCCACATTTTCACTGGTAACTTCCTCTATGTTACTCACATATATGATTTCTCTGCCTTCCACTGACCTCCACAGGTTGCCATACGATTGACCCGATCGCTTTCGCTCTCTCTCATTACGGTATATTTTCTTGAAATTTACCTTGAAATCGGGACGCACCCAAAAGAGGCTCGGGGAAAACCCTTGCGAGCCATTGGCGGATTTCATTGAAATTAATAAACATGCAGCAAGGGAGAATCGCTCACCAATATAACTCATCGATTTGAAGAAAGAACTTTCGGGTGTGCCAGTGGATAATGTTTCCTGAATGTCAAAGAGAAGTTGTTTCTCCGTTACATCGGTAATGAACAGCAGGATTGAGGGCTTTTTTTCTCCCTCTCGATACTTTTGACTTATCGAAATATTCAGAAAGCCAGGGCTTTTACCACTCTCTCTAATGGGAAGTGTGATTTCATTCCTTGATCCGCCTGAGACAACCCCCATGATAGCATCCTGCAACTTTGCTCTTTCAGCCTTCCCCAGCAAATCGATAAGAAAGCTCATATCCGGCATTCTTTCCTTTACAATAAAACCAAGGATACCTTCCGCACTTCCGTATACCTCTACCGGTTGAGTAAATACATCTCCGGTATCTTCCGGCAGTTCCATCCTTACTGCTATGGCTCTTTCACTCTCCAGAATTTCACCTAGAACCATACCAAGGGAAATACTCTTCTTCGCCTCCTCCATTACCGCTATAAGAAGTTCTTCCAGACAAACAAAGCCTACAAGCTTTTTATCTTCCACGACGAGCGAATAATCCGTATGCATTCCCCTCATTGATGATTCGACCTTTTCTATCGAATCGGTTGTATGAACCATCGGTATATCCTTAAGGGGAAGGTCTCCAAGAATCCTCGTATTGGGGAAACCCACAGCATCCTTAGGCAGAAGCAGCTTGAGCCCCGAATCTGTCTCTACTGCAACAGGCTTTCCCTTCTCCAGCTCCTCTATTGCACTTTTAAGGGAATCATAGCTTCCAAAGAGTCTTATATTCTCTATGTATTTTTCAATCATTCTTACGGGGGCCATTACTCAACCTCTAACTTTTCTTCGAAGGTGACTTCCAGGTTGATTTCAATTCTAAGCGAATCTGTTTCGTCCATCAGGGATTCTGCATAGCTAATAATCTTTGGAATACATATGCTCTCTTTTATCTTTCGCAGTATCGATTTCCTAACCATTACAGCCTCGATGTAGGGGTGGTTTACCTTTACCACCTTATACAAGCCGGGTAACATCACTTCAAAAGCCTTTTGGATTGCATTGGATCCCACATGAGCCTTTTTCCCTATAACCAGTGCGTCCCTTACCGGAGGTAGGGCAAACCTTGTGAATTTCATTTGCATATAGATACTCTTTCTCTCCCTACCACCCGATACTATCTTTCCTTTCAATTCATCCAATTTAAATATCCTCCTTATCCTTGTACCTCTCTTTGAGCGTTAAAAAATCCTCCTCGGATTCCAGGAAAGCCTCCACTATCTCCGGGTCGAAATGCTTCCCCGCTCCTTCCTTTACTATCATTTTTGCATATTCATGGGGGAAAGCCGGCTTGTACACCCTTCTCGTTGTAAGTGCATCGTAAACATCTGCCACAGCGGTTATCCTGGCACTCAAAGGAATATCCTCGCCCTTTAAGCCAAAAGGATAGCCTGTTCCGTCCCACTTTTCATGATGATTGTATGCAACCTTTGCCGCCATGTCGAGAAATGAGCGGGAGAGCCCCACTTTTTCTATGGCAGACTTTATTGCATCACCTCCAATGATTGAATGGGTCTTCATGATGTCGAACTCACCATCTGTCAACTTTCCCGGCTTAAGAAGAATCGAGTCCGGTATCCCAACCTTTCCGATGTCATGAAGTGGTGTGGACTTGAATATCTGTTCTATGTAGTTTTCATTTATGTAGGCCTTGTATTTCTCTCTTTTTCTCAAACTCTCTGCCAGGACTCTGGTAAAACCCCTTATCCTCTCCAGATGTTCGCCTGTTTCAGGGTCCCTGAACTCTGCCAGCGTAGCGAGAGAAACTATCGTTGCTTCCTGGGTCTTTATAAGTTCCTTCATCAGTTGGATATTGTGCTGCTTCAGTGCTTCCTGGTATTCGAGGTTTATATCGTATAGCCTCTTCAGGGACATGAGAGACCGCAACCTTGCTTTAAGAAAATGGATGTTAAAGGGCTTGGAGAGGAAATCGTCTGCACCCAGCTCCAGAGCTTTCAGGTGGTTCGCATCGTCACCCAGCGCCGTTATTACAATAACCGGGATCATCTTTGTTGTGCTGTCTGATTTAATTTTTTTTAGTACCTCAAAGCCATCCATTTCCGGCATGTTGAGGTCGAGAAGAATAAGATCGGGCTTCTCTCTGTAAATCGATTCCAGAGCCTGCTTACCGTTTTCGGCATCAAAAGTTACATATCCGTCTGAACCGAGAAACCTCTTTAAAAGTTCACGGTTCATCTCTTCATCATCTACAATGAGAATCTTTCCAGGCATTCCTCTCTTATTATATTGATTTTGGTTGCCCATTCAAGCTAAAATTGGAGTTATGAGAGATTTCAAAGAATTGGTAGATGCTGCTAAAGGCATGAAAAAATCAACAATAGCAGTAGCGCAGGCTGCAGACGGTACTGTTTTAGATGCCGTTGAACACGGAAGGAAAGAGGGTATCGTTGAACCGATTCTCGTAGGGAAAAAGGAAGAGATAGAAAGGGCTGCTTCCGATTCGGGAATATCTCTCTCTCCCTACGAGATAGTAGAGCCCGGAGATGGTGTTTCGGTAGCCAGGACAGCGGTAAGGCTTGTTACCGAGGGTAAGGCAGACCTTCTTATGAAAGGTCTCATTGCCACAGGGGAGCTCCTTAAGGAGGTCTTAAACAAGGAAAACGGTCTGAATCTTGGAAAGACCCTCTCCCATGTTGCGGTTTTTAGCCATAAGGATTACGAGCGGTTTATCTTCGTAACCGATGCAGGTTTGAACATAGCACCGGATCTATTACAGAAAAAGGATATCGTGCAGAATGCAATCGACATGGCAGCAAGCCTCGGCGTCGAAAATCCTGTTGCAGCAATTGTTTGTGCAGTCGAGGTGGTAAATCCTGCAATGCCAGCAACCCTCGACGCAGCGGCCCTTGTAAAGATGAATGAAAGGGGAGCAATAAAAGGCGGAAGAGTAGAGGGCCCCCTTGCACTTGACAATGCCGTGTCAGTGGAGGCCGCAAAGCATAAAAAGATTGAAAGTCCCCTTGCAGGAAGAGCCGATATACTCGTTGCACCTGACATCGAGGCGGGAAACGTGTTGTACAAATCGCTTATCTTCTTTGGAAGGGCAAAAGTTGCCGGCCTGATCGTTGGGGCGAGAGTTCCGGTAGTTCTTACCTCTCGTGCCGACTCTGCCGAGAGTAAGCTCTACTCCCTTGCCCTCGGCGTACTTCACAGCTCGTAGTAGTAAATTAAAAAGCCTGCCGCTTAAATCTTAACAGTAAATATAAACTATAAATCTAAACCGGCAGGCTGATTTTTTATTTTACGGATTTTATCCCTCGTACTTTTTAAAGAGCATTACGGCGTTATGGCCGCCAAATCCAAAGGAGTTAGAGATGGCAGCTCTTACCGGTGCTTCTATTCCCTTGTTTGGTACGTAATCCAGGTCACACTCCGGATCCGGATTTTCCAGGTTTATCGTGGGAGGAATATACTGATTCTTTATGGCAAGAATCGTCATTATCGCTTCGAGACCGCCTGCAGCTCCCAAAAGGTGCCCCGTCATCGACTTGGTCGATGAAATTTTCAATTTTTTGGCATGTTCACCAAAAACCTTCTTTATCGCCTTTGTTTCAGTCGGATCATTTATCGGAGTCGAGGTTCCGTGTGCATTTATGTAGTCGATGTCTTCCGGTTTTAGTCCGCTCTTCCTTAAAGCCATCTCCATTGCAGCCACTGCTCCCCTTCCATCCGGATGCGGAGCGGTAAGGTGATACGCATCACAGGTTATTCCCTCACCTCCGAGCTCTGCATATATCTTTGCACCGCGCTTCTTTGCATGTTCCAGTTCTTCTATTATGAGGATTCCTGAACCTTCTGCTATAACAAATCCATCCCTGTCTCTGTCAAAAGGCCTGCTGGCCTTTTCCGGGGTGTCGTTATACTTTGTACTCAAAGCCTGCAGTACGCAAAAACCGGCAACACCAATTGGTGTAATGGACGCCTCGGTCCCTCCGGTTACCATGATATCAGCCTCACCGGATCTTATCCATCTAAAGGCCTGGCCGATGGCATCGGTTCCCGAGGAACAAGCACTTACAACGGCATAGGCCGGCCCGAATGCCTGTAACTTTATGGCAATCTGGGCGGGAGCGATATTGATTATCATCTTCGGAACGGTAAGAGGATGAATGGCCTTTGGCCCTCTTGCATGTAGCCGTTCAAATGCCTCACTAAGACTCTCGATCCCTCCGATTCCGTTACCAAGGATAACCCCTATTCTCTCGGGATCATAGTCTCCTATCTTGAGTCCCGCATCCTCCATAGCCTCCATCGTGGCATGGAGACCGTAGAGTGTAAAACTATCCATCCTTCTTGCTTCACGTTTATCTATATACTTATCCGGTGAAAAATCCTTAACTTCTCCAGCAACCTTGCTGGGATAGTCAGTCGTATCGAAGTGGGTTATTTTGCCTATCCCACTTCGAGAATTCTTAACTGATTCCCAGGTTTCAGCAATACTATGCCCTATAGGATTGACAGTCCCAAGTCCGGTAACAACTACTCTTCTCTCCATTGATTCCTCCTTAAATAGCCATTCCACCATCTACCATGAGGACATGGCCTGTGATATATGATGCCATATCTGATGCAAGAAAGGTAACGGCCCTTGCAACCTCTTCCGGTTGTGCCGTTCTCCCCATTGGAATCTGCGTTTTAAGCATTTCCCTGGCTTTCTCGCCAAGTTTTTCCGTCATACTCGTTTCTACGAATCCAGGTGCAACTACATTCACTCTAACGCCTCGTCCTGCAACTTCTCTTGCAAGACTCTTCGAAAAGCCGATAAGTCCCGCCTTGGAAGCGGCATAGTTTGTCTGGCCCGCATTCCCCATTACACCTACAACGGAGGATATGTTTATTATGCAACCACTTCGTCTTTTTGCCATATTCATTGCAACTGCCTTGCAGGTAAAGAAAGCGGAACGGAGGTTAACATTAAGTACTGCATCCCAATCTTCCTTTGACATCCTGAATATCAGCGTATCCCTCGTAATACCGGCATTGTTTACAAGAATATCAATGCTGCCGGCTTCACTTAATATTTCCTCGATGACCTTTCCAACGGACTCATCGGAAACATCACCCTTCTTCCATTTCACGGTAACTCCCTTATCCCTTGCCAGTGATTCAAGCTCACTTTTTTGGGAGCTTTCTGTCCTGGAAATATAGTATACACTGGCTCCCTCCCTTAAGAAATCCTTTACAATCTCCAAACCTATTCCCCTGGAACCACCTGTAACTACCGCATTCTTACCTTTCAATAGCATTTTAAACTCCTCAACCTGTAATTGCCTTTATATCTTCCAGGGTTCCGGCAGGTTTACAGGCATACTCCCTGTTGAAGGACCTCCAGAGACCAGAAAGCACCTTGCCGGGTCCCGCTTCGTAAAAATCATTGAAACCATCCCTTAAGAGGCTTTCTTCCTCTGTCACCCACCTTACAGTGGTAACCACCTGCTTGACACAATTTTCCTTCGCCTCGTTTCCTGATTTCACCCTGTCGCCCGTGACATTGGAATAAACGGCCTTGGATGGATCTGAAAAATCAATATCCTTAAGATACTCCTCCAGGCCATCCCTGGCATAGCCAAGGAGTGGCGAATGAAATGGCCCTGATACTTTTAAACGGATAAAACGTCTTGCACCTGCCTCTTTAAAAACCCCTTCTGCTTTATCAAGGCCATCAGCCGTTCCTGCAAGAACGACCTGTGAAGGGCTGGAGTAATTGGCAAGATAAACCTCTGCTCCTTCCAGCTTTTCCATGGCTTCAATTGCCTTTTCATATGTAAAACCCACCACCGCTGCCATTCCGGCCTTTCCAGAGGAGGAATCAAGCTTTCTGCTTGCCTCTTCCATCAGCTCACCCCTTACCTTTACTATTTTAAAGAGGTCATCCAGCTTTATTACTCCCGCTTCATTCAAGGCAGAGTACTCACCAAGGCTAAAGCCGGCAAAACCTTCCGGTTCAATACCATGTTCCTTTAGTACGAGGCTTGCAGAGAGACTTGCAAGGGTAACGGCAATCTGGGTCTTGTCAGTCGCCTTCAATTCTTCCTCTGTTCCTTCAAACAGAAGCCTCTTAAGATCGATCTTTGAAACATCAGAGGCAAGTTCAAAAAGCTCCTTTACTTTCTGACTCGATTCCCACAAGTCTTTTGCCATTCCGGGATACTGGGCTCCCTGTCCTGGAAAAAGGAATGCTATCTTACTCATTTTTTCCCCTTTCATTAAGACTACTACATGATCGTCGCCTAACTACAGTACTGTTACAGGCCAACTGCTGTCTAATTACCTCTAACTACTGTCTAGCTACTGTCCAACTACTGCGGGAAAATAACATACAAAAGGGCAGTTGTCAAGGATATATGACAAGGCTAGGTATTGACCCTCATACCTATGAGGATTACAATACCACCAATTTTCCCAAGGAGGTATAAAATGCAAGCACTCATTCAATCAATCGGAATATACGTCCCTTCGAAAAGGGTGAGCAACGATGAACTGGCGAAAACCATCGATACCACCGACGAGTGGATCGTTTCACATACAGGCATAAGGTACCGGCATTTTGCCGCAGAAGACGAAGCTGCATCGGACCTTGGCGTAAATGCTTCCAAAATTGCACTTGAAAGGGCAGGCTTGAAACCGGAAGACATTGACATGGTTCTGGTAACATCCTCTTCAGGAGATTATCCTGATTTTCCCTCTACGGCATGCATAATCCAGGACAAGATTGGTGCCAAGAATGCAGGAGCTGTGGATATGCTTGCAGGATGTACCGGTTTTATCTATGCGCTTGAAACGGCAAAGAACTATATCCTGGCCGGCTCTGCAAAGAATATTCTCGTAATAGGAACGGAAATTCTGACAAGAGTAACGAACTGGAAGGATAGGAATACATGTGTCCTCTTCGGCGACGCAGCGGGAGCAGTGGTTGTACAGGCGGGTGAAGACGGAAACAGGGGAATAAAAACCTCTGTTTTGCGCTCCGACGGTTCCGGTGCTGATTACCTGCTCAGAAAGGCAGGCGGCTCCAGAAATCCCTTCAAGCCGGGAGAAACAGACCCTACGGACCTTCTTCTATACATGGATGGAAGGCGTGTCTACAATTTCGCCGTCAAAGTAATAATCGATACGATAAACACTCTACTCAAAAACAACAATATGACGATAGATGATATAAAGTATATCGTCCCTCACCAGGCAAACAGAAGGATAATAGAAGCAGCAGCAAAGAGATCAAAGATTCCTGTTGAAAAGTTTTTCATGGTGATAGACGAATATGCCAATACCTCTACGGCATCCATACCCCTTGCACTTCACACACTGGTAGAAAAGGGACTTCTAAAAAAGGGAGATCCTATTATAACAGTCGGATTTGGTGCGGGTTTGACATACGGGGGAAACCTTATCTACTGGTAGAGCTAAGTTTGAGGAATCGGCTGTTTTCTCGAAGCAACAATAATTTTTGCTATATCGATCGAAGCATTAACCAGATTTTGAACGTGATTTTATCGCTATATAATCTTTCACGAATTCTCTGTACTCTTCTGCAAGGTCTGTTACAGAGAGAAAATGTTTCCGGTAGAGAGAATGATTCTTTATAATGATTGGTATTCCTTCCAAATAGACTGTAGAAGCTATTGTTGCGGATGCCCTGTTTAAAACAATAAGGTCAACTTCTATTCCGGAGATACCTTCGAGATCTACCCAAATCTCATCCTCCTGTTCAAAAAACACATCCTCTTCTAAATCAAATCCTTTCCCTTTAGGATAAAAGTAAATAGCAATATCAATATCAGAATCCAAACCGGCATTATTTTTTTGAGACAGAACCAAAGAGAAAGGCAAAGGCAACTTCCTGTCGGGTAGAAAAATATTTTTCTAATTCATTTATCAATCTCTCTTTGGTCATTCTCATACTATTAAAATATCACTAACATTTGTAATTGTCGATAAGACGACGGGGTTAAAAGGGGAGCTTGAAATGTGCGTTATGAAAGTGACAGTCCACAAATACCTAGGCTACCGTAGACTTGTCGAGTTGACTCCCAATATTGCAGGCCTTGTAAGAATAAAATATAATAAGCTTATGGAAAAAAGAACTCTCGGTAAAACAGGAGAAAAAGTCTCAATTTTAGGGTTAGGAGGATTTCATCTCCTTGAAATCTCTGACAGAGACACTGTCAAACTGATAAACAGATACCTGGATTCGGGGGGAAACTATATAGAAACAGCACCGGAATACGGACACGGAGAGTCTGAACGTAAGGTCGGACTTGTCATTAAAGAGAGACGAGATGATTGCTTTCTTGTTACCAAGTGTCATATCCGTGATGAAAAGGGCGCAGAAGAAACGATAAATGAGAGCCTCAAAAGGCTTAATACAGATCATGTTGACCTGCTCATATTTCACCATGTTCAGAGCGAGGAAGGGCTTAAAAAGATATTCGGACCAAAAGGAGCGGCGGAGGCTTTTTACAGGGCTCAAAGAGACGGGAAAACACGTTACATCGGTATTTCAGGACATGGCCAACCGGATGTTCTAATAAAGGCTATTGAAAAGTACGATTTTGACGTACTAATGACTATTTTCAATTTTTTTGACAGGTTTAATTTCCCCAAAACAGAGAAAGCACTTATTCCGCTTGCAAAGGAAAAGAAGCTTGGAATAGTGGGCATGAAGGCTTTCGCCGATGGGTTTCTTTGGAACTATCCGGAGGAAAGTCTAAGGTATGCCCTGTCCCTTCCAATAGATATCATGGTTGCAGGCTTTAATACGGAAGAAATGCTGGAAAAAGACCTTAAGATAGCAGAAAACTTTTCTCCGATTACGGAAGAAGAGAAGGAGGAGCTTTTCAAGAATAGTCCTATTCTCGGAAATTATATCTGTAGGCAGTGTGATCTATGCCTTCCCTGCCCTGAGGGTATAGATATTCCACGGGTCTTTCTGTATGAGGGATGGTATGACAGGCAGATGCGTGACTGGGTTGTACGGGATGCACCGGAGTTTGCATTAAGGGACAGGCTGCGATTCTGGTTTGATAACAGAAAGAAGGCAACAGATGCCTACTCAAGGTTGGAGAAAAAGGCTGATGCCTGTACAGGGTGCGGTGAATGCAATCCAAGATGCCCCTATAGCATAGATATAATTACCAAACTTGAGAACTCCCATTACAAACTAACGAGAGAGGCTACCTCTGTTATCCGAGTATAAGGTGTATATCAGTTTCCTCCCATTAGGTTTAATATTTCAAGGCCGTGCGTAGAAACTGTATATGCTTTATTACCGTAGATTATCATCCCAGGGAAT
Organism: Spirochaetales bacterium; assembly: GCA_027021365.1. Taxonomy (GTDB): domain Bacteria; phylum Spirochaetota; class Spirochaetia; order SZUA-6; family SZUA-6; genus JALUUM01. Next base: position 41,560 of record JALUUM010000024.1, on the reverse strand, counting down.
GTTTGAAAACTCAAACCAAGTATTTCTGACAGAAGGGGATTGGAAGCATCAGCCACGTTGATTATATAAAGAGGTTGTCCCTCACACATTGCATAAACATATGTTCCTTCAACTACCATATCTGTCGGGTCATTATCAAGATTTATGCTTCCCTTTACCTGCGGATTTGAAGGATTAGTGATATCCACAATTTTGAATACTCCATTATTAGAAGCATCTTTTATTCCAACATAAGCATACGAATCAGTAGTTGCTACAGAGTAACTTAAATTCGGAATATTTAATGAGGTAACTTTTGTTGGCGAATGAGGATTTGATATATCCACAACTTGCAATCCTGCAGTATATGAAGCTATATAAGCATAATGGCCGGAGATATCAATATCGACTGATATGCCAGGAAGTGATAGATAACCAATCTGAACGGGTTTTTGAGGATTTGAAATGTCCAAAACTATAATTCCTGAAGATCCTACTGCGAAACAATAGTCACCTGAAATTACAGAGCCAAAAAGAACAGAATTAAAATCAAAGTATGAAATTAGAGAAACATCCGGTGCCTTTGAAATGTCAAGGATATTCATTCTACCATCACCAAACATTTCTTCCGTGGAGCCGAAAAACAGATAATCACCGATTACTATAAATCTTGAAACATCAAAGTAATCTGTGCTGTATGTATTTACAACACTGTAAGTTAGAGAATCTATAATCTTAATATCGTCATTGCCGCTAACAGAATTGTTAGCACCTGCAAAAATATACTTATCATTAAAAGCCAATCCCATGTTACCGTCAAAATTTGTTGTTGCACTATTCACTGCCCTGGGGCGATAATCGTTTAGCTTATATGCTTCAATAAGGTCAAAGGAACTACTATCATCAACAACACATACCGTATCTCCATCAGCGGCTATGCTTACAGCATCCGTGGGACTATCATCAAAACCTGTAATAAATGGAAAAGTAGGATCACTTATATTAATTACCACCAATCCTCCTGTGCCATCAGCTATGCAGACGAGATTCCCTGTTAAGGAAATATCAACTGCATTAACAAGAGTAGCGCATGTTCCAACTACACTTGCCAAAGATGGATTGGAAATATCAATAACAGAAAGCCCTGAAGTATCATCAGCAACATATAAATAGCTTCCATCAGTCACAAGTGCATTGGCATTTCCATCTGTATCACTGGTCGTGATTATTGTATTGGTACTTAAATCAACGACATCAACCCCCGAAGCACCTACTGCAATATATGCATAACCATTATACACAGCCACATCGTTTGCAGAATCCGGTGAGGCATCTATAACCACAGGTAAAGGGAAAGATGGATCTGCAGGATCATATATTTTAAGACCTCCTGCCCCATCTGCAACATAGGTAATATTTCCTACTACATCTATACCATGAATATCAGAACATCCTGTATATGTATCGCTAAGTATAGGATTTATCGGATCGGAAATATCTATCAATCTAATTTCATTTGTAGTTGCAACATAAACTGTTGAATCTCTTACAACCATGGAGCGCGCAGGAGCAAAATCAGAAATCCTCCCCGTTAGAGTAATTTTTTCTGGATTTGAAATATCATAAATAGAAAAATATACCGGTCCTGAGCCGAAAAAATTTGATATTTCTGTTGTATAAAAATAATTTCCAGAGACTGCAACACTACTGTAATTTGTAAAGATTTGTGCCAATACTCCCTTCATTTCTATCCAACTGGCAGGAAAAATATTTGCCATTCCCTGAACAGGAAAACTTTCGATACTTCCAGGAAGTGATGGTACAATCTTATAGTAATATAGCTGGTTATCCTGTACATCGGTATCCTCGTAGCGGTTTGTATTTAGTGTACCGGAAATATTATTATAGGAACCATCTCTGCTAATTGCACGTAAAACATAAAACTCATCTGTTCCTGAAATTTTTGGCCATTCAAGCACTATTTTCTTGTATTTAGCTTGCAATCTGGGAACAAGAGAAAAGTGAGATAGAGGTATTGCCCTCTTAAGTTCAGACCAGTTATCCTCTCCTGAAGAGGAGTGTGCTTGTAACAGAAATACATGCATTGCGCCATTCTCAAGATTATTAAGAGTATATGGTGATGTTAAATTATCAATTTGATTTCCATAAGTTGCAGAGGGAACACCTTCGTTTTCTGTATAGAAAAGTGTGTAACTCTTTGCAAGAGGCACAGGCTCCCACGTAAGTGTTACAGAATGATTGCCAGGTGTTACACTGAAGTTTGGGATTCCAGAACCAGCATCGTATAATGTAAGTGAGATATCAGACTGATTACCATTCCAATCTACTGCTGTAATCTTTATTGTGATATGTCCCGAGAGATTGGTAGTTTCAAATTGAAAACTAAAAAAACCATCTGACTGAAAAGCAATATTATCCTTAATATTTGTTCCCAATACTTCAAACCACATCTCACTTACTTTACCATTGTCATGATCCGGTGATGATATATCTTTAACTGTACCTGTAACCACCACAGTAGATGAGAAAGGGCTTCCATCTGTCGGTGAAATAATGCTTATAATAGGAGGTATATTATCTTTTGCATGTTGAAGTATTGCCTTATCAAGTGGATTGGTGCAAGAAATAATGATGAATAAGAGAAAAGAAAACACGATTTTAATTGATTTCATAGGATTTATCTCCTTTGAATCGTGATGATTAAAACAAGAAGTACAAAAATAACATTTTCAAAGACTTTAAATATTATTTTACCATAAAGTTTGATGAATTCCCTGGAAAAATAGTATATTATTAACAAAAAATTATAATTATTCTTCTTGCAGGCATTAAAGTATGGTGTTAAAATTAAACGGGATATAATTTTATGTCAAAGGATTCTCTCCTTACAGACCTTCTCTATTATAAATATAAACAGAGAGGAAATGACATAGATAAACAGCAAAAATTAGTCCTTTTTTCTGCACGTGATAATATTGAACAGTTTGTACCTGTTCCTCCGGAAAATGGTACAGGTGGATTCAGAATATTTCGTTTATTGGAAAACCTGGGAATAATTATTACGAATCATAAAAGCGGGAGTTCTCCTGTAACTGTAAGAGCTGATACAATGTCAGTCAACTTCAAATTCACCTTCAACCTTTCTCCCAAACCAGTTTCTGTAACCATTAAAAAAAATAGGGTTAAACACATTGCAGCCAAGGGGAATACCTATATTCTCTCACCCAATGTAGCTTTCGACCTTCTCATACCACCACATAACCACCAAAAATGGCTAAGCATTGTTATAGACCCAGAATTACTATGCCATATAATCGAAAGTTTTCGCGAAAGTTTAACCAAAGAATTCTTAAACACAGTGGAAAACCCGGATCACTATTTCTATTTTAATGAATGCAAGTTTACTCCCTGTATTGAACTCGTTATTGAACAGGTACTTGACTGCCCCTACAACGGAAGTTTAAAACGTTTATTCCTTGAAGGGAAGGCGATAGAACTTATAGCTTTACGCTTCGATCTGCTATTGGGAAATACTAAAAATAGGTTTCATCCTTTTGCCCTCACTAAAACGGACGTAGAAAAACTGCACTATATAAGATCCATACTGAAAAACAGAATTATCAATCCACCGACCCTGTCTGAATTATCCAACCTTGTGGGTCTGAATATCAATAAACTTAAGAATGGTTACAAATTTCTTTTTGGTACCTCAATCGGGAAAAACATCCTTAACTTGAGAATGGAGAAAGCACGATACCTGTTAGAACATGGCGGTTTAAATGTATCAGAGGCATCTTCGGCCGTAGGCTATAAAAGTATAAGCCATTTCTCCAGAGCATTTAAAAAGCTATACGGTTTTTATCCACATATCCTTGTGAAAATGAAGAACCATACAGCGAGGTGACCTCTAACCCCAGGCCAACAATCAAAACTCTTTTCCTCATTCTCCCTCCTCCAGAAAGAGAATATCCTTTTCGTGTGATTCAACTGCTGCTCCACGGCCTTCGCTCGAAGAAACTTCACCCAAATATGCATACCTTTCCACCTTGGCGGGGTTTATCTTGTGTGCCATTTCATAGTAACTCTTTGCCTTGTCATACTCCTTTAAGGCATAGTGGGTTTTCGATATATTGAGTAATACCTTTAAGGCCCCGCTGCTGTTTCCGATTCCCTTCTTGTTAAAGATATCAAGCGCCCTGTTAAACTCGGCAAGCGCCTCTTTGTACTCCGCCTTGAGAAACTTCAGGTTTCCAAGATTCACTTCTGCATATATGTATGAAGGATCAATTTGAAGCGCTTTCTTGAATGCCTCCTCTGCCTTTCCATACTGACCATACCTCGCATAGGCAACTCCAAGCTTGTTGTAATCCTGTTTCCTTCCCCGCTTCTCTGCAACAACCCTGTACTCCTTTATAACCCCTCCCACAAGCTCATTCATATCCTTCTTGAAATTAGTTACTATATTATTTTTATCCCCATACTGAAGTCCCAGATCCGTTTCCTTTAAGCCTACGGGCCTGTAAACCTGCTGGCACTCCTTGGTCCGGTAGAATCCCCTTTTATCAACATCGTCCTTGTACCTTACCCACTCCTTTACAGCCTCACGCCATGCCGTAAGAAAATTCTCCCTACCAATCATTGTTATCTCAACAGGCACCCAGAGCTTTCCATCTACATTAATACTCATCTCCCTGTCGGGATTTATCTTTTTATAGTCCCTGCTCGGAGCACCCGTGTTGAATACAGAGTATATGTGCCCCGGCACAGTAATAAACCCCGTCTCTATTCCCACTGTCTCGAGAAGGCTGCAGAAGAGAACGGTCAAATCGTCACAGTCTCCCGTTATCCTTTTTAACGTATCCCTTGGAAGGCTTATCGAATCAACTATCATCGGGTTACCTTGAACCTTGGTAAACGGCGAGGAAGGATCAACCTGATATATTACACCTATCTCCCCCAGCGCATGGTAGACCTGCATTGCTATCTGAAGTTTCTCGTTAAAACCTGCAACAACTGCATTCTTGCATGCCTGCCTTATGAAACTCGAGTAGTTCCTTAAGGCACTGTCTGCAGGGGTAATAAAGGCCGCTACCTTCCTGTTGTCATCCCAGGTAAGGGCTGTCTTGTCATGCAGGTCATAGGAAACTGATTCTCGCTGCTCTGCTGGTTTACCCCGAAACTTGTACTTAACTATGATTTCTCCTGTAAGCGGAGTGACTCCTTCCGTCTTGAATACCGCATCATTGAACGATGCAAGTAGCCCTATCTCCCTGCTCTCGCCACCTTTAAGCTCCGGTATCTTGGCAGCCAGGGTGGGCGAATCCATATAGCCCTTCTGATAAAAGGAAACTTCCACATCGGTAATGGAAGACTTCTCCGTGTTGGTAATTTTAACCTTCCCAACGGGATGCTTTGCATAGTAGCTTTGCATCGCCGCAAAGAGCGGTTGGAACTTGACAGTGTCGAACCTTATGCTCCTTATTATTGCTCCCGGCGCATCAGGGTCCTGCCCGAATCTGAAATGCCCCGAAAAACCTATTCCAAAGATAAGGCCATCGAAATCTTTTAGAGGGCTAAGCGAGTATAGATACTTTACGTTGGGGTGGATATCTATCGTAAAATTGTAGGAGGGATCAAGGTTGATATGTGCCCCGCCCTCGAACAACAGGTTGGGTACTCCCACGGGCTTGTCGAGCTCGGGTATCAGGTTGAGAAACACGGCATGGGCATAACCTCCGAGAAGCTCTGCCCCTATTTCAAAGTTCTTTGAGAACCTGTCCGAATAGAGGAGTCCCAGCATCCCGAAGTACTGGTTGTTGTCCCACTTCTCCGGCTCTGCGGGGTCCCTGCTATCGAACGCCATCATTCCGAACTTCAGGGTGGGCTGTAGTACCGGCACGGGCGGTATGGGAACCCTTAGCGCACCTGATACCTCGTAGATATTGAAGGTGCTCCCGTACTCGGCAAATGGTGAGAGAGATTGATACTCCACGCCTATCGACACCGGAAACCTGTAGTGTGTGTTGTAGTTTATTGCCGCATCCTGTGCGAAGAGTGTGGTGGATATTAGAATTAATACCATAATTAGTATAAATACTTTTTTATTCATGGCATTTGCTCCTTTTTGTTTTATTCAACATTAATCAAAGGGCCAGAGATCGATTATGCGAATACCCCCACTTCCGTCTGCAATATATGCATATTTGCCATGGAGTAATACTTGTTCAGTCCATCCAGGTGTATCATAATAGGCAATTTTTTTTGGATCATTTGGTGATATTATTGAGTAAATCTTAAATCCACTGGAACCATCAGTAAGAAAGAGGTATGAACCATAGATAGCTACTTTTTTTGCATAATTATTTACAGGCTTATAGCCGTATTCAGATGGGGAATTGGGATTAAATACATCGATAATCCTTAATCCGGAAGAACCATCTGCTAGATAAATATAATTTCCACTTTTTGCTATTCCTTCAGCATAACCAGGGCTATCATAACTTCCTATAATAAATGGTAAAGCAGGATTTGAAACATCAACTATTATCAATCCAGAATCACCTTCGGCAAGATAAGCTAAATCGCCCTCAACAAGTACATCCCAACAGTTCGTAGAAGTTAAACTGCTGACAACAAATGGGGATTTGGGATCTGAAATATCAATAATATTTAATCCATTATTACCTCCTATATATGCATAATTACCCCTTATCATCAAAGCATGTGCCTTTCGAAGACAATCACTTAGCTCTTTAGGGTAAGAAGATGAAGAAATATCAAGAATGATAAAACCTTTTAACAAATCGGCTATATAAGCATATTGTCCACTAACAAACACTTTTCTTGCCTGTCCCTGGGTATCATAATTTGATAATTCAGTAAGAGATAAAGGATTTGAAGAATCAAAAATTCTTATTCCCGAATGATTATCTGCTAAATATAAATTATTATTAGTAATAGAAACTCCTATCGACCAATCATTGGTTGAAATGCTATTTACTTCATTACCTTCATTCAGTAAATAGATATTATCAATACATAAACCCTCCCTATATGCTGCTATATATGCATAGGGGCCTGAAACAACTATATTCATACCCAAATCTTCCAAATTAGAATATGTAATCAAAGAAGGATTTTGTGTCATTGAGGCATCTATAATACTCATTTGATAATTACCACAAACATATACAAAATCTCCTTTAACATCTATTCCATTTACATTATAACTCAAGTTGAAATTACTGGTTTCTAAAGGATTGGATACATCAGAAACATCAACAATACACATAAAAAAGTTACCTACTGTATAAGCATAAGAACCGGAAAGAGTGATATGATATGGATTTCCAGTAAGATAACAACTGCCAATTTCCGAAGGTTTTGATTTATCTCCAATATCAACAATTCTTAATCCTGCACTATTATACGCAAGATAGGCATAAGTTTCATTTTCATCTACTGCAATGCCTGTTGCATCGCTATTATTATTTGTCCATGAACCCACAACAAATGGTGCGGAAGGAGATGAAATATTTATAATTTGTAATCCCCCCTCTGAATCGGCAATATAAGCATGATTATTTCTAACAACAATGTCATTAGCATATCCTGGAGTATCACAATATCCTAACAATTTAGGCGAGAAAGGGTTAGAAATATCGATAATACATAAACCATTTGTTCCATCTGCGACATAGGCTTTTGAATCGTTAACAACAACATCCATGGCTATACCTTCAGTATTATAAAAAGCAATTTCTTTTGGATTTGTTTTATCTGAAACATCTATAATACGTAGTCCACTATCTCCATCAGCTACATATACATAACAATCCTCAATGGCAACACCCTCTGCAGAACCTGGTGTATCAAAATAGCTAACTATCCTTTCAGTAGTGGAAGGAAAAAAGAAAGTTTGTGATGTGTTAGCAAAGCTCAAATTATTGTTGTACTTTGAAGGCTTAATTGCGTAATAATAATCAACACCCTTTTCAACAGCATTATCGATAAAATGATTTCCAGTTATTACACCTGATATATTAACAAAAGTCCCATCCCTCGAAGTAGACTTCCATACTTCATATTCATCAATGCCATTAATAAGAACCCAGTCTAGCTCTATAGAATTGTATTTTGGTATTAACCTAGGAGCAAGATGGGCAGGTGAAAGGGGTAAAGCCTTAACAACATCAGACCAGTTATCATCGCCCGAACTTGAATTTGCCTTTAAGATAAATGTATGCAGGTCACCATTCTTTAAGCTCTTAAGTACATACGGAGAAGTAGCATTCTCTATTTTTTTTGAAAATTGCTCTGTGGGAATTATGTCAGACGTTTCATAGTAAATCGTATAACTGTCTGTCATTGGCACGGGATCCCAACTTAGGGTAACCTGCCCGTTTCCCGCCTCTGCCTTGAACGATGGTATTGCACCTTCATCAAGTAGTGTAACCTTTGCACTTATAACATTCCCATTCCAGTCCTCGGCATAAACCGTTACTATTATCATCCCTGAAAATCCTGCAGTAGGAAAGTTAAAACTGAAACTCCCATCTTCTTCCACCTCAACATCAACACCCGTATCTGTACCCTCAATAAGAGGTGGGTTTATCGTGTAGTAAACCCTTTTAATACTGCCCTCACTTCCGTCTGCAGAAAAATCACTTACATTTCCCTCGATAACTACAGTTGATGCATAGGAACTTCCATCTTCCGGGTAGGTTATTTCTATGGTGGGTGCTGTCGTATCCTTTACCTGCTTTAACATGCTTTCATCGAAAGGAAGCGTACAGTGAACGACCAAAAGAGAGATACCCGCAAATATTGAAATTATTAAAATTGGTAGTATTGAAAAGGATCTTTTAAAAAACTTCATTAATACACCCCCTCGTGTTGAAGTTATAGGGCTTCATCAAAGGAGAAGAACTTATATCACATTAATAATTATACCTTACCTGAAAGCTGAGAATTGTCGGTAAAAGAACTTTTTTTAACCCGAAAAGAATTTTTTTTAAAGGAGTGACATTGATAACCATAGACTAGACTAATAATATAATTATGAATCTTGATCCTATTTCTTTCATGCGGGGATTCCTTCTCTTCTCACATTTATAAGCAATGGACTATTAACCGTTGAATAATCTTTCTCAGAGACAGGATATACAGATATCAATTCACCGTACGTTAATAAAAGTATGCCTAAAAAGAAAAACTAATGCAACGAAATAGAGGTAAGATTCTAATCCAAAAAACAGGCGGAGTAGTGACCGGGAGAAATTTCCCTCAGCTTTGGTCTTTCGATGCTACAGCGCTTTGTCGCATACTGGCACCTGGGGTGGAAGTGGCAGCCGGATGGTGGATTAATGGCACTTGGTATCTCTCCCCTCGGTATCTCTGCAGTCCTCTTCCTCTTGGGGTCGGGAACAGGGACAGCCTGCAGGAGGGCCCTGGTATAGGGATGGTGCGGCTTGGAAAAAAGCTCCTTCTTTGTTCCAAGCTCCACTATCCTTCCAAGATACATTATTGCAACCCTGTCGCAGAGGTACTTTGCCGTTGCAAGGTCGTGGGTTATAAAGAGGTAGGTAAGATCGAATTCCTCACGAAGCTTCTTCATAAGTTCCAGTATTAAAGCCCTAACTGAGACATCAGCCATTGCAATAGGCTCGTCTGCAACAAGAAAATCAGGGTTTGTAATCAGAGCCCTTGCAAGCACCACCCTCTGGCTCTGGCCGCCTGAAAGCTGGTGCGGATACTTTCTGTAGAGGAAGGAAGCCGGAGTAAGGCCTATCTTTTCCATAAGGTTAAGCACCCTTTCGCGCCTCTCGTTCCTGTCACCCATCTTGTGAATCTTTAACGGGTGCTCTATCGCCTCGCCCACACTCATCCTTGGACTTAGTGACGAGTTCGGGTCCTGAAATACTATCTGAATCTTTGCACGGAGGGCTTCCATTTCTTTCCTTGGAATCGTTGCAATGTCGGTATCCTTATAGAGAATGCTTCCTTTAGTCGGTTCAATAAGGCGGAGAAGCAGCCTTCCCGTAGTGGACTTTCCCGAGCCGCTCTCACCTGCAAGGCCTAAAACCTCGCCCTTCTCTATAGAAAACGAAATATCATCGACAGCATGCACATAGCTTCTCTTGCTCCCCGCTAGGAGCAGGTCTATCAGATTCTTCTGTACCGGGAAATTCTTTGTAAGGTTTCTTACCTTTATCATGTCAGATATCTTTTCAGACATTACCTATCCTCTGTAAAGCCAGCAGGCAATTTTTCTGCCCTCGTAATCAATTAGATCCGGCGTCTTTTCCCTGCAGATTTCCATTGCAACGGGACAGCGCGGTTCGAACCTGCACCCCCTGGGCGGGTTTACAAGGTCGGGCGGATTACCAGGCATCGTTACCAGCTTCTCCTGCTCCAGTTCTATATTAGGTATGCAGTTTATAAGCCCCTTGGTATACGGATGAAGCGGATTGCCAAATATATCTTCCGAAGATGCTATCTCCATCACCCTTCCGCCATACATAACGACAACCCTGTCTGCAATCTCGGCAACAAGGCCAAGGTTGTGGGTAATGAGCACAATGGTTAGATTAAACTTCTTTCTTAGGCGGTTTAAAAGATCAATAAACCCGGCTTCAACTATTACATCGAGGGAGGTAGTCGGTTCGTCAGCTATTAGTATATCCGGGTCCATTATAAGGCCGAGGCCAATCATTATCCTCTGTCTCATGCCGCCGGAGAGCTGATGGGGATACTCGTTCATCCTCTTCCTTTCGATTCCAAGCTTTTCAAGGATATCCTCTATCATCTTAATGGCTTCATCCCTGGGGATATCCCCACGATGGTACTTTATGGTTTCAAGGAACTGGTCCCTTATCTTAAAAAGTGGGTCGAGGGATGTAAGGGGATTCTGAAAGACCATCGCAATATCCTGGCCCCTCAGCCTTCTCACCTCTCCCTCTGACATCTTAAGAAGATCCCTGCCCTTGTAGAGTATCTCGCCCTTCTCTACCCTACCGGGAGGCCTTATGAGCTTTAAGAATGAGAGACCCAGGGTTGATTTTCCACACCCCGACTCTCCTACAAGGCCAAGGGCCTCACCTTTGTACAGTGAAAAGCTCACGTCTTCCACGGCCCGAACGGTGCCTATGCTTATGGGGTAATGGATATGTACATTCTTCAGTTCAAGAATCGTCTCTTTCAACCTATCGCTCCAGTAACCTCGGATTCAGTATCTCGGAAAGCCCCTCACCGAGCATCGTAAAACCGAGAGCCAGTATCATTATCATCAATCCGGGAAATGTTATCATCCACCATGTCCCGGATGGCAGGAACTTCTTTCCCATGGAGAGGTCCATCCCCCAGTCGGGAATCCCTGCAGGAAGCCCCAGCCCGATGTAGGAGAGCGCTGCTTCTGTCATTATTGCATCCGCGATATTCAAGGAAAAGACAACGACAACCGTGGCAATGACATTGGGAAAGATGTACTTTCCCAGTATCACGGACCTCCTTGCACCAATTGCCCTTGCAGCCTCTACGTACAGCTCCTCCTTAATGCTCAATGTCTGCCCCCTTACCAGCCTGAAGTATGTGGGAACGTAAACAACGGCAACGGCAAGGGTGATATTTACCACCCCGGGGCCGAGCATTGCAGCAAAGGCAATGGCGAGTATTAAGCCGGGAAACGAGTATACCGAGTCCATTATAAGGGAGAGAATCCTGTCTATTATGCCGCCGATGAATCCCGATATCAACCCGAGGGGAATACCGATTATCGATGAAAGCAGGGCTGCTGCAAAGGCTACACCGAGGATGGTCCGCGAGCCATATATCATTCTGGAGAGTATATCCCTGCTTAAGTTATCAGTGCCCATGGGATGTCCAGGGCCCGGTGGCATAAGTTGAGGCCCTGTATTCTGGTCGAGGGGACTGTAGGGTGCAAGTGTCTGTGGGAAAAGTGCCATGTAGGTAACGAATAGAATTATAAGTGCGCCGGCTATAAGTATCCACCACTCTGCACCATACTTCTTATTGGCAGTTATGAACCATTTGAAGATTCTTCCCACCCTCGAAGATAGCGAGTATTTTGAAGCCTCTGTACTATTTTCCATTTCCTTCCTCAATATTTAACCCTCGGATCGATAATTGCATATATGATATCTACCAGCAGTGAAACAAGGCTTACAAAGAGCGCAAACACAACTATTACACCCTGTATTGTCGGATAATCCCGCAGATAGATTCTTTCCATGAGAAGCCTTCCCATGCCGGGCCAGGAAAAGGTCATCTCGGTAAGGATTGCCCCGGCAAGAAGAAGGGCAAACTGAAGCCCCATCATTGTAAGGATCGGGATAAAGGCATTTTTGAGTGCGTGCTTGTAAACAACCCTTCTCTCGGGGATTCCCCTTGCCCTCGCTGCAAGGATATACTCACTTCTAAGGACATCAAGCATGTTTGCCCTTGTGAGCCTTACGAAAATCCCCGAAAGAACGATTCCAAGCGTGACGGAGGGAAGTATCAGGTGAATCATTACATCTATGAAAGCATGAAGATCTCCGCTTAAGAGGGTGTCTATCGTATAGAAACCCGTATTCTCAAAGGTGGAAACAAGTATCCTTGGGCTGACTCTTCCCGATATCGGAAGCCAGCCCAGCCACACGCCGAAAACGAGCTGCAGCATGAGCCCCATCCAGTAGACTGGTATACAGTAAACGACATTGGCATACAGCCTTATGGAAAAATCCCTTCCCGTTCTCCGCTTGCTTGCTGCATAGGCACCCAGGAAGACCCCAAAGACAAGTGTAAAGAGCATACCGAAAACGGTAAGTTCAACGGTAGCCGGAAGCTTCTCCTTTATGGGAACTATTACCTTCTGCTTGAAAATCATCGAATCACCGAGGTCAAAATGAATAAGCTGATTGAGGTAATCTATATACTGAGCACCTATCGGCTTGTTCAAGCCCAGCTCCTCCTTCTTCTGCTCTATTACAGATTCAGGGGCATGAGCCCCAAGCATTGCAGAAACCGGGTCGCCTGGCATTATCCTTAGGATAATGAAAACAAGGGTAAGCAGAAAGAACAGCATGGGAATAGTGAGAAATATTCTTGTTATTATGTACCTTAGGAGATTCTTCATATTATTTTACAATAAAGATAACAATAAAGATTGCCCGAATGAGATTCATCCGGGCAATCATTCTTTTTACTGATATAGCATTAGCTATTTTTCAAAGTACAATGAATTGTAGTTGAATATAAGGGTTGGGCCTATCTTTACACCCTTTACATTTTTCTTTGTAAATACATAGAGGTTACCCTGGAAGATAGGTACAGTGGGACACTCATCTGTCCACATCTTCTGAATCTTCTTGAAAACCTCTTCCCTAACCTTCGGATCGGTATTGGTCTGCTCCTTTTTAAAGAGAGCATCCCATTCAGGATCCGAAAAGTTGATGCCCATACCCTTTGAACCGGTTGTTCCTGCAAAAGCTGCAGTGTAGTTGTCCGGATCGATATAGTCCGGATACCAACCCAACAGGTAAGCAGGCATCTGTTTTGCCTTCCACTGTTCCTTGTATGTTGCCCATTCTGCAGACTTGATATTCACCTTTACAAGGGGGGATTTCTCAAACTGGGCCTTCATAACCTCTGCCATATTAACTTCGGTATCACCGTAGTGGGAAGGAGTATACCAGAGATCAAACTTTAGTGGATTAGATTCAGAGTAACCTGCTTCCTTTAGAAGCTTGTTTGCCAGGGCTACATTGCCATCTCCGAGTGTAGTCTTGAAATCATCGGTATGGTATATCATACCCTTTGGAACCATAGAGTAGAGGGGTTCATTCTGATTAAGAAATACCTTTTCTATAATCTCCGGCCTGTTGATTAAAGCACCGATAGCCTGTCTTAACCTCTTGTCCTTGAATACACTCTCTGATGTTTCAAAACAGATGTATCTAATATACGGACCGCTCAACTTGTAAGTATTGAAATTGGGATTCTTTGAAAGGTCTGCTATATCTGAGGGGTTAAGTGTCTTGTAGGCAAGGTCTATCTCACCCTTTTCGAGTGCAAGCCTCATGGTTGTTGCATCTGCAAAGTACCTGATAACTATTCTTGGAATCTTTGGCTGTGCACCGTAGTAATCGGGATTTGCCTCCAGTACAACCTCTTCATCCCTCTTGAAGGAAACAACCTTGTACGGGCCTAATCCTACAAGCGCTCCACCCTTTAACTCGGAAGGATCACGTACAATCTTATCCTTGGGATATACATTTGGGTTTACAGGAAAGTACGGAACGGTCGCTGCAAGTGCGGGAAAGTACGCAATGGGCCCTTTAAGGTTGAATCTTACCGTGTAGTCATCAAGCACATCCACGGATTTTACGAAATCCGTAACTAGCCATGAAGGATCGCCGCCTAATGCCATTACACGGTCTATCGACCACTTGACAGCCTGGGCTTTAAAGGGAGTTCCGTCTGTAAACTTAAGCCCCTTTCTCAGTTTGAAGGTAAACTGATCGCTTGCGGCATTTGCAGAATAGCTCTCAGCTAAGCCCGGTACTATGTTTGTCTCACCGGGCGGATAACTCAAAAGCCCTTGATAGATGTTCTGAAAGATTTCCCATGTATGGAAATCGTAAGCACTGGCCGGGTCTAAATCGGTTACCTTTTCCGTGGTACCATAGACCAGTGTCTGCACAGCTTCTTCCTTCGTACCGGTTGCATAGGTGAAACCGATAAGAACGAAAAGCAATAACAGTAGCGTGAAGAAACGTTTCATTTCTTCCTCCTTTTGTTTTTTTTATTAGCAATTAGAATAGTTTAAAGGCTATATAATGTCAATATCGTGCAAGCTCATACCAAAATAATCTTAAAAATTTATTCAAAATATAAGTTGACAAAAAATACCTAAAATAATAGTATTTCTTTTTTCAAAAAATCACAAAATATCCAAGGAGGATTAACGATGATAGCAGAAGTACCAGAAAAGGTATCACAGGATCAAATTACTTTTAAAGTAGAGGAGATTGAGCCTCTTCTTTCCGGCCCAAAGAGCCAGCTTCCCCCTTTCGAGCCTGCAATGGTAAAGTTGAGAGACGGAAGCACAATGGTAATTCGAGAACTCAGAAAGGACGAAGCCCCCGAACTTCTTAAGGTTGTAAAGCAGCTTATAGACATAGATCGCGACTTCTATGACATCGTAGGTGTCAGGGTTTATGCTGAAATTTTAGGATGGCTCAGAAACAGGCTGAAAGACCCGTACATGCTGGTAGGAGTTGTGGATGGCGAACTTGCAGCCTTCGCAAATGGAAGAAAGAGAGACGAGGAGATCAATATCAGTCTTCATACCCTTGCTTTCAGGAGAGGCGGAAGAGCAGGAGCTGCCATGTACTATGCAAAGTGCGACTACGTATTTGAGGTATTAAATCAGCAGGAATACTGGGCAACATATGAAAGCTACAACGGCTGGAAGAGATGGGGTTTCGGGATGGCACAGCCCTCCTATCCATGGCCAGAATACCAGCATGAACTTGGCGGAGCACGTGTTTATTATGTAGACCAGGACTACTGGCATTCAACGGTAAAGGAATACATCAAGCAGGTCGTAGGTTCCGAACTGGTAAGACCCGTTCCGAAGGACCTCTTGGAAAAGAGCCAGAAAATCAAGTTCCCGGAGAAACCGCTGGTATAGTTTTGACACTCCGGAATATTTAGATTGGCGTTAACATATCTGTCGAATAAATGTGTGTGCAGTTACAACAAGAAAATAAAAAGGGTTGACACATTTTACTGTGCAACCCTTTTTTTCCTTCCGCTTCCGTTATTTCATTTTCAGGTTAAACTAACCTGTTTTCACCGTTATCAGCTTCGGTTTTTCACTCTCCTTAAGGCCAAGGGTGATTGTAAGCAGACCATTGCTTAAGGAAGCATCCACCTTGTCCTGGTCTATCGTATTGTCGAGAGTGAAAACCCTGTAGAAATCTCCTTCCCTCCTTTCCTTTATCAGGTATTCGCCCTCTTTCGTCGCAGGCTCTCGCCTTCCGAGGATGTGAAGCTCGTTGTTCTCTATCTTTATCTCGAGCCCGTCCTTGGTTACTCCCGGCATTTCGAGTTCCACTATCACCTTCCCATCTGTTTCATGAACCCTGTAGAGGGGTCTTAACCTTCTTTCAGACCTTTCTTCTGTTCTTTTTTCTGCTCTCTTTTCAATTTCCTTTCCTTTCATGGTTCCACCTCCTTACTTTGTCTTGATTTCAATCTGTTTCGGTTTTACCTCTTCCTTCTTGGGAAGTACGATAGTAAGAACTCCGTCCTTCAGCCTGGCATCTACCTTATCGGCATCTACACCATAGGGCAACGAAAGGGTTCTCTGGAATGATCCCTCGAACAGTTCGTTCCTGTAATACTTTGCATCCTTTTCCTTCGTTTCGTATTTCTTCTCGCCCTTTATCGTAAGAACGTCTCCTTCGACAGAGACCTGAAGATCCTTCGGATCTACTCCTGGCAGGTCGCATATAACCGTGTAGTCATCGGCATGCTCCACCACATCCACGGCCGGAGAAAAGGTCCTGTCAAAAATACCTTCCGTCTCAATGAGGCGAGGGAAATCGAATAACCTGTTTATCTCATCCTGAATCCTGTCAAGCTCTTTAAAGGGATCCATTACATCTCGATTCCACTTTACAAGATCCATAACACACCTCCTTGGTTAAGTTTTTGATAACTTTTTAAGCTTCACTAATCTCGTATCAAAATAAATGCCAAAAATAAGCTTATAATTTACGGTAGTATAAATAATTAGATTACACCAATCACAGCCATATCCTTCTACATCACTCATTGTGCAATACTGACACATTTTTTCTCACAATACTGGTCTATTATGATACAGTGTATCTTTTTAACCCTATCTATCGCTTTTCCGAATTACCTGTGATATACTCTAACTTGAAGGGCGACCAATGGTGACCGATTGATGAAATCCTGTAAGATGGGAGAAAGTAATGGAAAAG
Organism: Spirochaetales bacterium; assembly: GCA_027021365.1. Classification (GTDB taxonomy): domain Bacteria; phylum Spirochaetota; class Spirochaetia; order SZUA-6; family SZUA-6; genus JALUUM01. The sequence continues at coordinate 24,545 of JALUUM010000024.1, read as the reverse complement.
GATATAATTGTTTTTACGGAAAGCAAGAAGCTTTTAGATATACTCAAAAACCTGAAAGAGAGAGAGGGAGAAAAAATTGACTATTCGTTTCTCTTCGCCGGTTCCAGAAAGGAGCTTGTGGAATCGATAGTGAAAAACAATGCAGCGGTTGCACTTATAATGGAAGAAAGTACCGTTAAAAGTGACAAGACCGGTTTCCTGTCTTCTTTGAAAAGGAGTTTCCCTCTTCTAAAGATATACGAAATTCAACCAAAGGATCTACAACAATCATCCATTCAATTCATTATTTCCGAGATTGACAAGAATATTAGATTCGACAGGCGTGAAAGCCACAGGTTTTCCTGGCCCATCACTTCCGGGGTCATTTTCGATTTTGAAGAAAAGTTCCGGGAAAAGCCGATAAATCTATCTAAGGATTCAAATCTGCAGGAAATACAGCTTCCTCCTGAAGTTGAATGGAAGAGCTATCGAATGGCTGACCTTAGTGCCGGCGGGGCTTACCTCTACAGTAACGAACCGCCCCCGGCAAGAGGTACAAAAGGTCTCATCAAGATTCGATTCCAGGATGCATCGCTCATGGCAAGATTTGAAGTTCTCGATGCAAGATATGCTTCCAGCACCCTCTCTCCGGGTTTCAGCATAAGGTTTTTAAACCTCAGTGAAAAAACTTCCAATTTGATACAGAGGATAATAAACGACTCTCTGGTAAAGAGCATCCTGGAACCATGGAAGGAACCGGAGATTCCCACCATAGGCGAAGAGAGCCTTGGAATCGACGGATTCAGTATAGATTAAGGTTCAAATGGATTAATGTAGATTAATGCTCAATTCGAGATTGGTCAAAGCTCGATTAGAGCTTACTGCTCAAGTACTCTCGTCACAAGCTGAAGATTGTCCGAGTTCAATACATCTATATCTTCCCTGTCAGAGTTAACATAGATCGAGTTTCCGAATATGCCTATGTATGTATCCTTATCTACCAGTATCTCCGACCTGGCAACAACCTTAAGTGTCTCGTCGAACCTGGCAATATTGTAGCCGTTACCAGTCGAAATTACGGCAAATATGCTGTCCCCCGAAAGCAGTATTCTCGTAGCGGGATATACAAGCTTGTCACTCCTTGCCTTCAGCTCGAGGTTACCAGGTTCAAGAAGGTAAATCCTTCCCAAAGGACTGCTCGGTTTTTCAAGGCCAACGACGAGTATCTTTCCTCTGTAAAAATAGAGTTCCCTGGATGTTATATTTTTTACAGAAGAAATCTGTTTTAATCTTTTCTCAATAGGATCTATCATTACAAGTTTCTGTCTGACAATTTCACCGGAAGCAGAACTGCCCGTTTTTTCCAGAAAGTACAACACATCAGATATAGATGTTGTCTCAATTTTCCCCCTTTCAGTTTTCTCAGCCACTCCTTTTTCGGTTGCAACTGCCCTTTCATCCTTTACAATACTTTTCCTCTCTTGCTTTACCTCTGCTTCTTTCTTTGCAATGGCACTTTCCAGTTCTTTCTTTTTTTTCTCCAGCTCCGTAACTGCCTTCTCTTCCCGGGCCTTTTTCTCTGCAAGTTTTGCTCCCTCTTCGCTGCGGCCCTGTGCTTTCTCCTTGGCAAGTTTTTCCTGTAACCTTGCAAGCTCCTCCATCTTTGCCTTGATTTCTTCCTCTACCGCTTTTTTCTTCTCCTCTTTGCTCTTTATCTCCTTTTCCTTAAGCTCAACCATGGCCTTCCGTTCTTCCAGCCTCTTCCCTTTTTCTGCCTGCATGTTTTCTATTACCTTCTTTTCGGTTACTTCCGTTGTGCTTACAGAAGACACCTCTCCTTTCTTCGCCTCTCCTGTAAGGGGTATAACAAGCCTTGTCTTTCCCGGCCATTCATAGTATTTCGTCGAGATTCCGGCATTTTCCTTGTTCAAGTATGTAAGAACCGCCTTCTTGTACTTGGCCTTAAAGTAATCAAGGTTTCCCCTAAATACTGCGTTGTAAATCGTCACAAACACTGCCAGTGTATGGGCATCCTTTTCTTTATACCCGTATGCCTCTTTGAGGTAGCCCGATATTATCCTTCTCACATTGTCTATATGGTCAACCGTTGCATCTCTGTCGATGGAGATTATATCAGCATCAAGTCCCTTCTCCGATTTAGGCCCTCTTGCCTGAAAGAGTGAATACTTGAGCGAAACCCTTCTCTCCCGTGCCAAAAGCTTCCCGATATTTTCTATCTCACCCGCTGACTGAATGACAGTATGCTTTCCCGTGTAGTTTATAAACTCAATTTTTTTATTCATGTACTTCTTGAGTTCTTCAATATCGACTTTTTCACCGAAAACCGGAAAAATGCTCGAGGAAATCGAGATGAGAAAGAGAAAGAAAAGGAACCTTCTTTCGACAATTCTAACATTCTTAAAAGCCTCATAAATTTTAAATATTTTCATAACCTGAAACCCTCTTTCAAAGGATATTGTACCACAACAGTTGACTGGTTTACATCTATATTTTTTTAAAACGAGTGTTATTCAGTATGCTCCTTCCCTTTCAGGGATTCCCTTATAGCATCGCCTGCAGCCTTTTTAACGGGGTACGGATACTTTCCAGCCTCGACCCTTGCAAGAACCATCAATGCATCAGCTCCGGAATCTCTTCCAAGATTCCTCCTTGCAATCTCTAATAGAGACTGTACGGCAACCAGCAGCAGCTTAACTCCTCCCTCATCCAGGTGCTTCACAATGGCACTGACACTGCTCCCATCGGGATCATAGCCAATCTCGCCAAGTGCACCGATACACGCCTCCACAACGTCCCTGTTTTCCTCCATGCCAAGGTGCCCGACAAGGAGCCTCCTGGCATTCTCTGTTCCCAGCAACCCCAGCACGGAGGCTGCAAGGGACCTCACCTCGGGATAATCGTTAATCTCGCTCATAAGAAAGTAACTCTTCTCTTCTACCGATTCACGGAGTAATCTCCCCGCAATCTCCTCGACACCTACGGCATAGAGGCGCATGAATTGCCTGCCCTCGAGAAAATCCCTTACCTGTTCCAGCGCTGAAAGTTTGTTCTGTCTCTCAGGGGAAGACGCCAATGCCAGGAGCGTATAGTAATCCCCGCTTTCTCCGTCTGCCAGGCCAAGGCTCCTCGATGTGTGCCGTGGATCGTGAAGGTAATAGCTCCAACGTTTATAATCCACATCACCCGTTTCAAAGTGAAGCGCATAGAGGTTCCAATCTTCAGAGGCAATATAAAGTTGATTCTTGCCGGCCCACACGACCTCAGGATTTCTCACCCCGGAGAACCTTACCCTTTTAAGTGAGCGCTTTGAAATATCAAAGGTCTGGAAACCGTCGGGTAATCCCGTTAATACGATAAGTCCCTCCTCCGACATGAAGGAGATGTGCCTCTCTCCGCCTTCTAGGTTTACCTGGTAGAGTATCTCCCCGCCTGAACTGTATGAGACACTGTAGGAGACAAGGAAACCGTCGTCCGAGGTAAAGTAGAGGTTCCCATCCTGGCCCTCGATTCCGGAGACAATGGGGTGGTTGGAGGCAACGGTAAAAACCGGAGCCCCTTCTGTGGAAAGGGCAAGGATCAAGCGGCCGGCAAGTATCAACATATTTGATGATGTAAGAAAAATTGTCCTTGCATTGAAATGGGAATCGTAACTCCAGAGATTCCTCCCGTCACTATCCAGGCAGGCTGCCAGCCTGTTTCCCAGCGTGATGAAAATCTTTCCCTCTTTGCCAACTACGGGGCCGGCTTCTATCGGAGAGGCAAAGCCATGCCTCCACTTCAGGCGGCCCCCGTAATCGATACAGTAGAGAAAAGAGGAGGACGCTACAAGGATGTCGCCGTTTCCCGACACTGCAATTGCGGTAACCCTTCCGCCAACGTCACCGGCAAGCTTTCCAGGCTCAAGCTCCCACTTAGGGACGCCGTTTGCAGCAATACGGAGAAGCTTTCCCGATACTGTACCGAGTAGAATCGAATTATCGTAGTAAATTACAGCCGGTGTCGATGGTGTATCTTGCAACTGAAGTTGCCACAGCTCCCTGCCATCGCTTGAAACGGCATAGAGGTTGCCATCGTTAGAAGGAAAATAGGCAGTGCCACTGCCGTCAACAGCTGGCCGGTAGACAATGGCCCCGCCTGTGGGGAATTTCCAGGCAATTTCAGCGGGTAGGACAGCCGGGGCTGCAATGAGAAAACAGAGAAATACGAAGGGCCCTATCTTTTTTAAAGGGGAAAAGAACATCTAACTGTGATAGTACAGTCAAAGAGAGATGTGATTCAAGAGAAAGGTGCCTGCAACGGTTTTACCCAAATGGGTTGTGTTGACGTTGCAGGCCCCCGTTTTCTTCCATTGCGATTAGTGTTATTGAGTTTCTGTTTTTCCCTACCTTCTCGTGGAGAAATATTTTGGAAAGTAATGCGTCTTTGCCGTCTGAGGTCTTCTGAACTCCTCCCTTATCGGATAGAAGACATCCTGAATTCTCGCACCGGCCTCCATTGCCCTTATCGAATGTTTCTCGTAGTGGCCTACGAAGTACAACTGTCCCTCTTCCACCACGTGGGTCTCGCCGGCGATGGTTACCTGGGCTGCACCCCTCATTACGGTGCCTACCTGTTCGTGGGGATGGCTGTGCTCGGGGATTTCCGTTCCAGGGTCCATCTCCATTATGGTAACCATTATGTCTTCACCCCAGGCAGCTTTAAGCCGCACACCTTCCTTCATTTCCTGCCATGGAAGGTGTTCGGGTACGACAAACTTCATTTCTTCCTTGCTTCCTCGTGAAGCCACGGATTCAAGGCACCGGCAACATCACCGAACTTGGTGAGTTTTGCCTTTTCCTTCTTCTTCATAAGTTCATCATACTTCTCGTCATCAACCATTGCCACTATTCTGGAAATGCTCGATTCACCGTCGACGAATCTCCAGGGGAAACACCCGATCGTTACTCTCTGGTTAAGGAGAAGGTCGATGTCTCCGCCAACGCACTCTGCATGGATGATACCATGATCGAACATCTCTATGTGCATCAACTGGTACTTGTCATCTGTAAAGAACTCTTCCAGGTTCTTCCCGAATTTCTTCTTAAAGAAGGCCTCTGCCTCCTTTGCCTGTCTCGGCATCCAGTTCCTTATTATCGTGTTCATCGGATGGTCCGCGCTTCCGCAGTCCACGCCGATCCATCTTAATTTCTTTCTCTTTGCCCACTCTGCAAACTCCCTGTCCGGGCCGGGATGCTTTACCATGTACCTTACCTCGTCGGCGGTGGGTTGATCCCATCCGTAGTGATGGTAACCGGTATGTATGATAAGAATATCGCCCTCTTTTACTTCTACTCTCTCCTCTACCTGCTTGGATGTGTAAACATCGTAGTCCTCCGTGCAGTCGGAAAGGTCTACAACAACACCCTCATGCACGAGAAAGTCCATGTCGAGGCTTGCAATATCCTTTCCAGGTGTGTAAAAGTGAATCTCACCATCCAGGTGAGTTCCAAGGTGGTTCGAGTGAGTAAGAACCTGGCCATTTGCACCGTTTGGTGCCAAACGCTTAAAGTACTTTACCTGCAACGGCTCGTAGGTTGGCCATGGTGGGGTTCCTATTCCAAGGGGAATGGTAAGATCGATAATCTTCATTTTTGCTCCTCCTAAAAAATTTTAATTTTTTATCACTATTAGTACTATTAGTCGCCGTATTTTTCGACGAATGCTTCCAAGGCATCATGGAAACACTTTTCAGGCGGCCTTACAAGCCCCGCGCCGACCATTCCAACGCCGGGATCCTTGTGTGCTATACCTGTGTTTATCCTCGGAAGGATGCCAGTTTCCTCTATCTTTATCAAGTCTATTGCAGTCGGTGTCCCCCTGAAATCGAGGAATGGTATCTGATACGTATCGTTTTCCGTTACAGTTATCTCGTACATCTGCTTGGTGAAGTTCACTGCATCCTTTGGTGTTCCACCGACAAACTTTACTATTGCAGGTGCTGCAGCCATTGCAAATCCGCCAATTCCCGATGTTTCAGTTATGACCGAGTCTCCGATATCCGGCGCGGCATCCTTCGCCGTGAATCCGGGAAGGTACAGTCCATCCACCATGGTTGCAGGAGCGGTGAACCACCTGTCACCAAGCCCTGAAACCCTGATTCCGAAATCAGTTCCGTTCCTGGCCATCGTGTATATCACCGAGCTTCCCTCGATATTCGCAGCAGGATCGACGGTACACTTTGCCGCAGGCATTGTTAGGTTCAGGAAGAAGTGGTCATTGGAATGCATGAACTCCAATACCTTTGCTATCTTTTCCCTGTCCTCGTCCAGTCTTACCAGGTATGGTGCAAGCTCGCGAATAAGGAGTGACGTTCCGGCCCTGTTCCTGTTGTGTCCCTCGTCCCCCATCTGGAGAGCCTGGGAGATGAGGTTCTTCATGTCTATCTCACCATGCTTGTCGAGGGCCTTCTTAAGAATTGGAGCAAGCTCAGTTTCCATCCATTTCAAGCGTGCTATAACCTCTTCGGAGAATGCCCCGTAGCGCAATACCTTACCGAGGCCCTCGTTCAGGGTACAGTATGCCTTGTTACCAAAAGTCTTGTTTTCAAGAACCCATACGGGCATGCTCCAGGTAGCAACACCTGCCATCGGGCCTACTCCCGCATGATGGTGCCAGGGTGAATACTCGATATCACCGGATGCTGCAAGTTCCTCTGCCTCTTTCTGGTTCTTTGCAAGACCCTCGTAGATAAGCCCACCAATTACTGCCCCCCGCATCGGCCCACACATCCTGTCCCATGTGAGGGGAGGCCCTGCATGAAGTATCATGTTCTTCTTCATACCGGGAACAGCTTCGCCGGCTGTGGATATATCCACTATAGTCGGTTTTGCTTTGAGGATTCTCGAGGCGCCCTCCTGGTTCGCCTTCTCTATATCCACTTTCATATCACTACACCTCCTATCTTCCCAGTCTCGAAAGAAGGGAAGAAATCTTTTTATTGCCACCGGCTGGTGGTTTCCAGTTCATCTGAAGGACCTTCACTCCCACGTCCTTCAGGTTATCTGCAAAGGATTCGAGACCCATGTTTATTACAACGAGTTCTTTCTTGAAAAGTTCATTGATAGGTTTTACGTTCATCTTTATCCCACCTTTCTTATAATTTTCAATGCAAGCATCGATGCCTGATAGTTTGAAGGCATTACGACACATCCGATGGACTCGAGCTTCTTCTTCTGCTCGTCCATGTTCTGAAAATCACCCTTGGTTCCCGTTATGGATGTAACAATGGAGAGATAGCCTCCCCTTTCCTTTGCCTTTACCTTGGCCTTCTTAAGGCTGTCGAGGATTGCCCCTGCCGGATCCTCATGTGAACTGTATCCGAGAACGATATCAAGAAGCATTACGGCTACCTCGGGGTCCTCCATCTCCTTGATTATACGCTCTTCCCTGGTGGAAGGATCTATCATGGGATGTGGCCTTCCAACGGTAAAGACATCATCTCCGAGGTCCACTATGGTATGTCCCTGGGATGTATGGGGGTCCTTTAACACCAGTTCAGGTTTCGTCTGATTGTTTGAATAGATGTTACCTATCTCCCTTTCAAAGAGAATCATTGCCTCATCAGCCAGTGTACCACCGGTGTAGAGACCTCTCAAGTACTTCTGGCCGGGTGCCATGTTCTGCGTTTCTCTCTCTACAATTGCCTCCACCTCTTCTTCCGGAATGGTAAATGTGCGTTTTTCATACTTCTCACCCTTGGAAAGAGCCACGGCCATTCCGGCAGCCTCCTCGAGATTCTCCGCATAGTAGAGGTTTCCCTCCTGCTTTCCTGCCCCGAGACCGACAAAGTGGATGACACAGGGCTTTCCCGTTTCTTTTAGGGCCTCTATCACCTTGCCTGCCACATCCTCTGCGGGAGGCTTGGAGATTACCACTATGACCTTTGTTTCGGGATCGTTTTTCAGTGCCTCGATTCCCATTCTCATCATCCTGCCACCAACCTGACTGTTCTTAAGGTCCCTACCTCCTGTTCCGATTCCCTGGGTAATACCGCCGCCGAACTTCTCTATGCTACAGGTAACCTCCTGTAAACCGGTTCCGGCAGCTGCGACAATCCCTATGTCTCCCTTCTTTACCACATTTGCAAAACACAGGGGCTTTCCGTTGATTATCGCGGTACCGCAATCCGGCCCCATCATGAGAAGTCCCTTTTCCTCTGCAAGCTTCTTAAGCTCGATTTCGTCTTCCAGGGAAACATTGTCGGAAAAGAGCATTACATGAAGATTCATATTCAGCGCCTTCCTCACCTCCCTCGCTGCGAAGGCACCGGGTACAGAAATTACGACGAGGTTTGCATCGGGAAGCATCTCAACGGCCTTGTCTAGGCTAACCGGCCTGTACTCATCCGATTCAGCCGATTCGCTCTTCTTCTTGTTAAGAAGTTCCTTTGCAGCCTCTATTGCTTTCTCCGCAACCTCTTCACTTTCAGCTTCCACCGCAATAATGAGGTCGTTGGCGGTTGCACTTTCCACTTCTTCGTTTGCAAGGCCCATGTCTTTCAGTAGTTCCACATTGACATCCGTTCCCATGGAAACCACCGCATCCTTTACTCCATCAAACTGTTTTACCTCCTTGTTTATCAGCATGAGAAAAACAGAATCGTAATAGGAGTCTTTCTGAACAAGTATCTTTTTCAAAATCATCTACCTCCTTGACAGTTAATATTTCCAATTCGTTTCCAATTCGTCAAATTACCGCACCTAAACTTGCAACATTCTTGCAGCATTTTTACAGCATTCCTACACCATTACCCTGCAAGTGACAGCAGAACACCTGCTGCTACAGCAGAACCAATCACACCGGCCACATTGGGGCCCATTGCATTCATCAAGAGGAAATTCGTAGGATTCTCCTTCTGCCCCACCTTCTGAACCACGCGGGCAGCCATTGGTACGGCAGAAACTCCTGCTGCTCCAATCATCGGATTTACCTTTCCGCCGGAAATAACCTTCATAAGCTTACCAAGAAGTACTCCCGATGCAGTCCCTATGGAGAAGGCAATAAGGCCAAGCCCGAGAATCATAAGTGTCTTCACAGTCAAGAACTCCTCTGCAGACATCTTGGAACCTACTGCAACACCTAAAAAGATTGTTACAATATTTATAAGCTCATTCTGGGCAGTCTTTGAAAGCCTCTCAACGACACCGGCCTCTTTGAAGAGGTTTCCTAGCATCAGCATCCCGATAAGGGGAGTGGATGCAGGCACAAGGAGGGCAGAAGCAATTGCCGTTAAAATTGGAAACAGTATCTTTACCCTCTTTGAAACCGGCTTTATCTCCGACATGACAATCATTCTTTCCTTCTTCGTTGTCAGAAGCCGTATTATAGGAGGCTGTATGATTGGTACCAGTGCCATGTACGAGTATGCCGCAACGGCAATAGGACCCAACAGATGCTCTGCCAACCGGGAAGTCAGGTATATGGCAGTAGGGCCATCGGCTCCTCCTATGATCGCAATTGAAGAGGCCTCCGGAAAATTGAAACCGAGGGCCTTTGCTCCCAGCAACGTACCGAATATGCCAAACTGGGCAGCAGCTCCCAAAAGAAAGGTGGAAGGCTTGGAGAGAAGGGGACCAAAATCTGTCATTGCTCCAATGCCCAAGAAGATCAGGGGCGGAAAAATACCGGATTTTATCCCAAAGTAGAAATAATGAAGAAGACCGTTGTCTTCCATTAAACCTGCAAGGGGCAAATTGACAAGGATTGCTCCGAAACCAATAGGAATGAGCAGGAGAGGTTCATATTCCTTGGCTATTCCAAGATAGATGAGGAGGCTTCCCACACCTATCATAACGATATTCTGCCATGTAAGGGCAACAAGTCCGGTACTCCCCAAAAAAGATGCTATCAATCCCATTTGTCCCCCCTACTCTATCCTCAAGAGAATCTCGTTTGCCTTTACATTCTGACCCTGGTGGACGAAAACCTCCTGAACAATACCGGAGACAGGTGCATATAGATCTATATCCATCTTCATAGCTTCCATAACCAGTATCACCTGTCCCTTCTGTACTCTCTGACCCTGGGCAATCTTTATCTCCTTGATAACTCCCGTAATCGGGGCGGGAAGCACACCCTTTCCAGCTTCTGCCTGTGGTGGCGGACTTGCGGCCGGTTTTGCCGTAGGCTGTACTGTCGGCGGGGGCGGGGGTGCTACCGCCTGTGGCTGTACAATCTCCGCAGGTCTTTCTGCGAGACCAGCAGGTTTTTCTTCGGGAAGAAGGGTCACCCTGTAGGTTTCACCCTCCCGCTCCACAATTAATTCGTTTCCTTCCCTTTCGACATCAACGGTGTATTTCTTTCCTTCAAATTGGAATCTTATTGTCTTTTTCATAATCTACACTCCACTCCATCTCTGTAACAGTTTTCCGCCTATCACCCACGGATCAAACCGCTCATTGGCAATTGGCTGCCAGTCCTTTGCCGAATGCGGGTACAACTCTTCTTCTTCGGCTGTTAGATAGGCAGATACGGCTGCTATAAGCCAGTCCAGCTTTTTCTCTTCCACCACCTTTTCAGAGGTGGTTTCTTCCTGCAAAACCTCTTCCTCGCGAGCCACTTTTCTATCATGGAAAAAACTCTTAAGGAATACCATCAGGAGGCACAAGAATCCGAGAAAGAGAAAAACTATGGACATCCCGAGAATAGTGGTAAAAACACTGTACATGTAAACTTCCGTATTCATAAAATCACTCCTGACTGTACTTCCCTACAGTGGGATATTCCCATGCTTCTTGGAGGGCCTCTCTTCCCTCTTCCTTATGTTCATCTCCAGCGATCTTATCAGCTCGATTCTGGAATAGCGGGGCTCAATTATGTCATCCACATAACCGAAACCGGCTGCTATAAAGGGGTTCATCACGGTTTCCTTGAACTCGGCTATTTTCTCCTGTCTCTTTTCCTCCGGATTCTCCGCAGCCTTTATCTCTCTTCTGAAAATGATATTTGCCGCCCCTTCCGCTCCCATCACGGCGATTTCCGCTGTCGGGTAAGCAAGAACCCGGTCGTAGCCAAGCGCTTTCGAAGCCATTGCGATGTATGCACCACCGTATGCCTTTCTTATTATAAGAGCAATCTTGGGTACCGTTGCCTCGGCAATCGCATAGAGAATCTTGGCACCGTGCCTTATTATTCCCCCATGCTCCTGGGATACACCCGGAAGAAATCCCGGCACATCCACCAGTGAAATGATCGGAATATTGAATGCATCGCAGAACCGCAGGAATCTGGCAGCCTTGTCTGCCGAGTTTATATCCAGCGCAGCGGCAAGTACCTTCGGCTGGTTTGCAAATACCCCCACAGTTCTCCCGTTGAGTTTTGCAAATCCTACAACGACATTTATGGCATACTCCGCATGGACCTCCAGAAAAGAGTTGCGATCGAATATTTCTGATATGAAATCCCTTATATCGTAGGGTCTCTTGGGATTGTCGGGAAGCAAATGAATTAGATCGGGGGTCTCCCTGTCAACGGGATCACCGGTATCTGCAATAGGGGGTAATTCCATGTTGTTAGAGGGAAGATAGCTTAAAAGCTTTCTCAAGAAATTCATGCACTCGGTTTCCGTCTTGAACCTGAAATGCGCATTCCCGCTGTTTACACAGTGTGCCTGGGCACCACCGAGTTCCTCATGTGTTATTTCTTCTCCGGTGACTGCCCTTATTACCTCCGGTCCCGTTATATACATGTTGCTCACGCCGTCAACCATTAATGTAAAATCCGTTATTGCCGGTGAATAGACGGCACCTCCGGCACATGGACCAAGGATTACCGAAATCTGTGGTATAACGCCGGAACTCAACGTGTTGGCCCTGAAAATCTTACCGTAACCGTGAAGTGAAAGTATGCCTTCCTGTATCCTTGCACCACCCGAATCGTTTATCTGAATAAAAGGTGTGCCGTTCTTTGCTGCAAGCATCTGGGCTTCTGCTATGCGCTCTGCATGCATCTCGCCGAGGGAACCTCCCAGCACGGTGAAATCCTGTGCAAAGAGGAAGACCTGCCTTCCGTTCACCTTTCCCGTACCACTCACTACACCATCGCCCAGGAATTTTTTCTTGTCCATACCGAAATCCGTGGATCTCGGAACGATGTATGGCTGATGTTCTATGAAGGTACCCTCATCCAGAAGAAGGTCTATTCTCTCCCTTGCGGTGAGTTTTCCCTTATCATGCTGTGCCTTTATTCTCTCTTCACCTCCCCCTTTTAGCATCCGGGAACGTTTTTCCCTGAACCTTTGCACCGCCTCCTGGTTTGTCACCTTTTTACCTCCAAATCGTATTGAACAAAAATATCAACTAACAGTTGTACCGTCTGCTTCTTAATGAAAGCTTCTTGAAATTGTAAAAGGAAATCAAGGCTCACCAGCCTAAGGTAAATCCTGGCCGGTATCACGATGGCGACCGGTGAGCCTTATCTGTTTTCATCACCCTATCTGTTCGTCAATCGTGATATTCCTTCTTACCGCTCTTTATCCCGAAGTAGATTCTCTCCGATGTTAGTGGCAACCTGAAGTAATCTATTCCCAGGGCATCGTAGAGGGCATTACCTATTACAGAAGGAACTGAAATCATCGGGTGCTCTGCAACACCCCTTGCCCCGAAGGGACCGTCATGCTGGGGATTCTCTATGAGGTACTGCTCCATGGAATCGGGAAGGTCCTTCGCCGTTAGTATCTTGTAGTCAACAAAGGATGCATTAAGGAACTTTCCGTCCTTGGAGAATTTGAACTCCTCGGTCAGGGCACTTCCAAGTCCCTGTATCACGCCGCCGATTATCTGGCCACGTGCCAACCCCTCATTCAAGGTCTGCCCGACATCGAATGCCGATGCGAGTCTGATTACGTGAATCTCTCCCGTTTCAATGTCTATCTCGATCTCAGCACCGTGGGCTCCGTAGGTCCAGTCCAGTGCCGGGAGGCCCTGCCCGGTCTCCGGGTCCAGGTTGGTAAGGCCCTGAGCTATGTATCGTCCCCTTCCTATTACCGGCCCTCCAATCGAAGTTCCGTCGGGATATACATAACCATTCACGATCTGTTTGTATTCCAAATATTCGTCCGGATTGTGAATGAGGTAAACCTTCTCATCCTCGCAGACCAGATCGGCCACATCGCACTTTAAAACCTGTGCTGCTATCTCCTTTATCTGTCGAAGTGCATCCTCTGCCGCTGCTATTGTTGCATTGCCCGACATGAAGGCACCCTTGCTTGCAACGGTCTGCCAGTCGTACGGGGTGAATGAAGTATCGCTGTCCCAGGGAACATTAATCCTCTCTATGGGCATCTTTAGAATTTCCGCCGCTATCTGGGCAAGTGCAGTGTAGGTACCCTGGCCATAGTCGGTAAGGGATGTCATAAGGTCCACCGACCCGTTCTCGTTGAATTTCAGTATTATTGCGGTACTTGTGAAGGTTGGCATTGCAGGAGCCTTGTGAAGCAATGCAACACCCTTACCTCTCACCTTACCTGTCTTTTTCTCTTTCTCACGCTCCTCCTCCGACTTGTAACCCGACCACTTGATATCCTTTGCAACGGCATCAAGGCAGTCATAAACATGGCCGTGGGAGCGGGTTATCTTTTCACCAGTTATAGTGTAAGCCCCCTGCCTTAGGACATTCTTCATCCTGAATTCAACAGGATCCATACCGAGTTTCCTCGCCACTATGTCCATGTTCCTCTCTATACCCCACAGCACCTCGAGGTGACCAAATCCCCTGTATGCCGTACCAAACACCTTGTTGGTATACACTATGTATGAATCAATCTTACAGTTGGGCACTTCATAGGGACCTGCCCCGGCATAGGCACCTGCCCTTCCGACATTTACACCGTAGTCTGCATAGGCACCGGCATCCCAGTAGTAGTTTGCCTCTAAGGCCGTTATCTTTCCATCCTTCGTAACGCCGGTCTTGAAATCAGAGTAGAGTCCCTGGCGGGAGGGTATTGTATTGAACTCTTCCTCCCTCGTCATCATCAATTTTACAGGTCTTCCACCAGCTTTCTTTGAAAGAACGTATGTCAATGGCTCTAAGTGTATTCCGGCCTTCCCTCCGAATCCGCCTCCCACATAAGGAACCTTAACCCTTATGTTTTCCAGTGGTATTCCGAAACAAACGGAGAAGAGGCTTCGCACGGTAAAGGGTGACTGTGCCGATGTGTATATCAGCACCTTGTTTCCCGGAAGTGCCTGGGTTATTGCAACATGCGTCTCCAGGGCAACATGTTGTACCGGAGGATTATAGAAACTAGTTTCCACAACTAGATCGGCCTCTTTGAATCCCTTTTCTATGTCACCGTGGCGTATCTTCTGTACATGGGGGATATTGGTCTTCGGCCTTGGCTGAAAAACCCCTTTCATGTAGCTGTAGTTACCGAGGTCGGGATGTACCAGCGGGGCATCGGGTTTCAAGGCTTCTCTTGGATCCATCACGGGTTCCAGTTCCTCGTATTCCACCTTTATCTTCTCACATGCCATTTCCGCTATCAGTTCCGAGTCCGCAGCCACTGCTGCCACCGGTTCACCCTGATACCTCGCAAAATCCTTGGCAAGGATATCCTTGTCAACAACATACAGCCCAACCTTGTAGTTCAGCTCTTTTCCCGTAATAACGGCACGGACACCGGGAATTTTTTCCGCTTCACTGGTATTTATGCTCTTTATCCTGGCATATGCATAGGGAGACTTTACCACTTTTGCATAGAGCATTCCCGGAAGTACCATGTCTGCCACATAGACGGCTGACCCGGTTACCTTCTCTACACCATCCTTTCTGGGGATATCCTTACTTACGTATCTCAATTTGCTCTTGTCTTCTACTATCATCGCTCGATACCTCCTCTACCTGTTTCCCTTTTCAGCTACCGCCTCGATAGCCTTGATAATGGGTTCGTAACCGGTGCACCTGCACAGGTTACCCGATATAGCCTCCACGATTTCTTCCCTTGTGGGTTTGGGATTCCGATCGAGAAGATTCTGTGCAGACATGATCATTCCGGGTGTACAGAAACCGCACTGTTCTCCATGATACTTTATAAAGGATTCCTGAAGAGCTGTAAGTTTTTCTCCCTTGGCCTCTCCTTCGATGGTACGAATTTCGGCTCCGTCAGCCTCTGCTGCAAGAACGAGGCAGGAAGTAACGGTCTTGCCGTTCATCACCACCGTACAGGCTCCACACTCTCCTATTCCGCATCCCTCTTTGGTACCGGTAAGAAGAAGCTTATTCCTTAGGAACTGGAGCAGAGTCATATTTGCAGGTACACTCTCATGGTACTCACGGCCGTTGACTTTTACTGTTATATTCAATTCTTTGGTATATTCTTTCATAATCTCAAATCCCTCCTTTCAATACTCTAAGAACATATCGTTCTGACAAGACGCTTCACATAGACAGCTGTCATGTCACGCCTGTATTCAGCCGAAGAACGGACGTCATCGATAGGAGAAATCGATTGCAATGCAAGTTCAGAAACCTTGTCAGCGAGTTCGTCGACATCCTTGATACTCTTATACAGTTCATCTGTCCCCTTTAGAAGCACGGGAGTCACAGCACATGCACCAATACATACACGAAGAGTTCCCGTATCCGGATTGGCGATCCCTGCAACATTTACCGTTGCAAGGTCATGTCCCCTGTAGCGCTGCTTTTTCAGAAAAGCCGTTTTCCCCACTTTCGGATTGGGTATCTCGACTCTCAAAACCACTTCACCTTTCTTGAGCGAAGTTTTCTTCACGCCCGTGATAAATTCATTTATGGGAACATGCCTCTCACCTTGCGGGCCGGAAACAACCACCTCCGCCTCCATCACATAGAGGGCCGGAGCCATATCCGCTGCAGGTGATGCATTACAGATGTTTCCAACGAGCGTTGCCCTGTTTCTAAGCTGGTAAGTCGCTACTGTCAGTGCAGATTGTCCCAGCACGGGGCATACCTTCCTCAGCCTTGCATCGTCGATTATGAAATTGAGATTGATGTTACCTCCTATGATGATCTTTCCATCGACTTCAAATACATTCAACTCTTCCAACCCCTTTATATCCACCAGCAGATCGGGATGTTCCACGCCATTCCTCATGTTGACAAGCAGATCCGTCCCTCCTGCAAGCGGCCAGGCATTTTCTGTCTGGAGGGCTTCCACGGCTTCCTTAAGGGAACCCGGTTTGAAATATGCGACCGGTTTAATCATACGCAATAGCCTCCTCTCAGGATTGTTCATGAATTTATTAAGCTGGCAGTTTATCATTTACCCTGATGTTGTCAAACTGCCAGCTTCAATTCCTAAAGCAAATATTAATTCAAATTGGATTTTAACATGTTTTTGAAAACAGGTCAATATTTTAGTAAAAATTTTCCGGGAACTTTCAGAAACCAGGCAAATCCTGTTAGCGTATCCGTTCCGGAGGTCTCACCATGTAAAACAGCGTCCCTTACCGCCTGCTCGAGCATCTCGTTATCAAACAGGCCTCTTTCATGATCCAAGCAGGCATTCTCCAGCTGGGAAAGAAAGTCCCTTATATATGC
Organism: Spirochaetales bacterium; assembly: GCA_027021365.1. Lineage (GTDB taxonomy): Bacteria > Spirochaetota > Spirochaetia > SZUA-6 > SZUA-6 > JALUUM01. The sequence continues at coordinate 7,991 of JALUUM010000024.1, read as the reverse complement.
AGGAAATATCCCCCGTAAAACCTGCCATAGTAGGGACCTTCCTCCGTCATTGGTCCTGACCAGTGCCTTTTCGATGCCCTCTCTCTCGATCTTTATACTCGCTTCTCTTTCATTAACCAGTGTTTCTCCGAGGAGACACCCCGCTATGAAATCGTCTCCCGATGGGGTAAAACCGATACCCAATCCCACCAGTTTCTCCAGCCCTCTAAGTAAAAGATGCTTCTTTGAAAGTCCTATTTTTGCACTCTTAACCCCCGCTTTATCTTCCCCTGCTCTTTCGAGAATCCCTTTTAGAATTCTATCCGCCTTGATTAGAAAATAATTCTTCTCATCCAATTCATTCCCGATTACATCGAGAAATCCTCCCCTCTTTCCATGCCGGCCAAGAAGCTTGACAAGCTTCTCTCCGAGTTCATCTGCCTGCTTGAAAGTGATAACCATATTTGTATTTACTTTCCCCGACCAGGGGGAAGCATCTTTCAGAGAGATTACGATACCGCTGTGAGGGGTAAATAGTGTAACGGAGTCCTCTGTAATCCTGCCTGGAATACCCTCTCTTAAGTGTTTTCTAACGGCCTCGTCGAACAATCCCTCTGCCTCCACGGCAAGGCCGCTCATCAAACCTTCATTCGCTACCAGGGAGAACAGCAACCCCTCTTTGGTGATTAGATTTACAACCTTGCTGTACAGGGAAACGATTCTCAATTCACCCTTCAGGCTTCCGACGAGTTCTCCTTTGAGACCTGCTTCGATCACTTTACTTTCTGTTTCCTTCTATAAACCTGAAAAAATTGGAATATTCAGCCTCGGAGTGTCCGACTAACTCTTTTCCTGGTTCCTCTTGCTTGCACCTATGAGATTTTTCCTGATAGCAACGAGCCAGTGGTTCGGATACGGCATCCTGAAAGCTGCCTTATCCTCTTTCCCCTCATCATTTAGAAACTGAATTATCACTGCATTCTGGTAGAGAGGTTTACCCTTGTGCACATCGGATATTCCGATGTAGGTTATGGAGTTTCCCTTTATAAATAGTTCCCTCTTTAAGTACCTTGCCCTGTAGTAAAGGCCGTCTTTCAAGAGTACCAGAGCCCCCGAACTTCTCAAGGGGCCACCTTTTTCCGATTCCAGTCCGAAATAATTTACCCCGAAAGCTGTAATTATGATGTTATCCTCGTCGAACTTCTCCAGTATCCTCTTGCTCTCCCTCTGCCTTATGAATGCGAGAAAAAATATTATACCGAGAAAAACAAGGGCAAATGTCAACCATCCCGGATTTGTCAGACCTTCCAGAAATTCCATAATACTTCACTCCCCTCAATCTATCCTGGAAAGGTAACGCAAAACTCGCCTTTTCGCAAGTGGATAGAAAAGGCCCTTCTTTACCCCTATCTCCTTCAGGAAGGAATCGGCTATCTCCGATTCACTCTTACCCTTTGAGCGCAGCTTTCGTATGTGTTCCCTGTTTATCTCCAGCATGTGTTTCAACGGGTCATCCTGCCTGCCCGATGTAAGGGTGATTGAAATGGCTACAATTATTATCGAAAGGACGACTGTCACGGTAACATCGTAGGCTGGGTCCTTAACCAGGAATCTGATTATGGATTTGGGGTTTCCCGCATTGAAAATCAAGTAGAATACCAGAACCACCAGTATTGCAAGGACATAGTAGAGCAGCTTCCTGAATCTCTTGTCTATCATGTTTTAAACTTCCGCTAAAAAATATGGCATGGAGGAATCATCCTCCATGCCATCTCTTCTATACTCTGGATGAATCGAAAGGCAAAGGCTATTCGACAAAAACCTTTCTCTCTTCACCAACCTTCATCTTTTTCCACTCTTCCTCGGCCTTCTCCCAGGCTTCATCGCTTGCTTCTGCTTCCCAGTAAGCAATACCACGCTCTTCCTTCGTAGCTCCGGGAAGTACGTTGTCGAGGAATATTGCAATGATACCTGTTACAGCCATACCCGTTGTAAGTATTGCCTGAAGAATATCACCGAGAACCTTGGCCGTCTGCCCTGCAGCTTCCAAATTGATCGGGGTTGCATTGAAATGGGCAGGGAAACTTAGACCTGCGAAGAATGAGATACCGATTATAAAGAGGTTCCTTGCATTGTTCAGGTTCACGAACTGCAGGTTGGAAAGTCCCACAGCAGCTATCAAACCGAAGAGGCCGACATACATTGCACCTACTACAGGTTTCGGCAGAGTTGCCAATGTGGCACTAAACTTACCGATTAGCGGCAGTACAAGCATTATCACCGCACCAGCCCTTATTACACGGCGGCTTGCGACCCTTGTAAGACCTATTGCACCGATATTCTCCGAATATGATGTAGTACCGTTACCTGTCTGAAAGAGACTTGCAACGAGACATCCGAGACCCTCTGCACCGAGACCTCTGGATATCATCTTTGCAGTGGGAACTGGTCCTTCAGCGATTCTTGCACATGCATAGTAGTCACCGATGGACTCTATCATCGATGCAAGGTAACCGGCAAGCATTCCGAAGGAACCGGCAACTGTTATACTGGTAATCTTAGGTACGCCCCACTTAAAGGGAATAGCAGGCTTGATCCAGAGCCAAGGAGCCGTTCTTATAAGATCGAGCTTCCCTGTAAGGTTTGCCTCGTTACCTGCAGGAATCCAACCGGCAAGTGTACCGATCAAAGCTGCCAGCCATCCTGTGATAATTGCAAGAAGTACGGGGAAGAGAAGGAATATTCTCGACTTTCTTGCGAATACCTGAGAGTAAAGAACAAGTGCCGTTAACGTTATAAGCGAGACAACCCAGTTGGTTGCCATCCACGGAGCACCGATTCCATAGAGAGCCAAACCGATCATTGCGATGGTAGGTCCGATTGCTATCGGGCTTATCGCTCTCTTTATGATACCCATTAAACCGGAATATCCGAGAACTATTTCAAAAACCGATGCAAACATAACAGATGCGGAAACCTGCTGTATCCCCACCTGCCATCCGAGTTTCTGTGCGGAAACCATTCCTACTATTGCAAACATCGGCCCCAAGAAAGAGAAGGTACCACCCTGAATGATAGGCAGTCTGTTTCCAAGAGGAGACTGCTGGATAAGGGTCGTTATACCCGATACGAAGAACATTGTTGCAATAAGAAGAGCCAACTGTTCCTGAGGAAATTTCAGGGCTCCTCCGACTATGAACGGTATCAGTACTGTTGCACCGAACATCGTAAGGTACTGCTGGAACCCGAGAAGGAATGCCAAGCCCATCTTGGGACGGCTTCCGATCGGGTATATTACCCAGCCTTTAGCTTGTTTTTGTTCCTGGTCGCTCATACACTGACCTCCCTTTGTTTTTTTTCTTCCCCCCTTAGAGAGGGAACTTCAAAAAAAAGTATTCCGCTAACCTTTATAACATAAAGGTTAGCGGAAATCAACTCCATTAGCTAATAGTTACATCTGTTTACAGATTTCCGTATACATTTCCGGCCTTCTATCCCGGAAGAACTGCCAGCCGTCTCTTACCTCTCTTATCTGATCGAGATCTATATCAGCTACAACAAGCTCATCCTTGTCCTCGCTTGCCTGTGCGATAATCTTTCCACGAGGATCTACAAAGTAGCTTGAACCGTAGAACCTTCCGAATTCCCATGGCTTTTCAGTTCCAACCCTGTTTATCGCCCCGATGAATACACCGTTTGCAACTGCCTGTGCAGGCTGTTCGAGTTCCCAGAGGTACCTCGATTTTCCTGCTGTCGTAGCAGAGGGGTTAAAAAGAATCTCGGCACCTTTCAGTGCAAGAATCCTCGCTCCCTCGGGGAAATGCCTGTCGTAACAGATGAAAATTCCTATCTTTGCATAGGCCGTTTCAAAGACGGGATACCCGAGATTTCCGGGCTTGAAATAGAATTTTTCCCAGAAGCCGGGCCAGGTATGCGGAATATGAATCTTCCTCATCTTGCCAAGGTACTTTCCGTCTGCATCTATCACTGCAGCAGTATTGTAATAGACACCATCCATTGCCTTTTCGTAAACAGGTATTATCATTACCATTCTGTATTTCTTCGCATATTCTGCCAGCCTCTCGGTAGTCGGCCCGGGAACAGGCTCGGCCATTCCATACCACTTTGTCTCCTGCTCGGCACAGAAATAGGGACCAAAAAAGATCTCCTGAAGGCTCAGTATCTGGACACCCTTTTTACCGGCATCCTCTATCATTGGAATATGTTTCGCTATCATGGCCTCTTTGATTTCTTCCAGTGAACCCTCATGTTTCGGGTTCGATGCCTGAATGAGCCCACATTTCACAACTCTCGCCATACCAATACTCCTTCATTATAATTTAAATTGATATTTTGACTTCGATTTTAACCTACCTTGAATTACACGTCAAGTGATTTTTTATGAAAGAATTGATTATTTATGCGACCGATTTCATGCTATCCGGAAGGTACGATTCTACCGGAAAATATAGACTCTGCCGTTCTCAAAGACAGTATCATCCCGCAGTGTAGATGCACCAACTATCGCATACTCATCGCCTAGGGCAATGGAGTTACCAAAATAGGCATTGGCCGATGAATCGGAGGCACGAAGTTCCTTCTGCAATGTCCATGTATTTGTTCCTCCCGGATTGGTGTAGATATATACGGCACCTGCATCTGCAAGGTCACCGTTATCCCTGTCGATGCATCCGGCAAGCAGTATGTAATCGCCCTCTGCAGTCTGCTTTAAAGCCACCGGAAATCCAAAAAAATCGTAAGCTGCAGGTTCGGGAAGCTGTAACAAGGCAGGTGTACTGTTCCAGCTTCCATTCTCCAGCATGTACACCTGCACCTGTCCCGCAATGAAGATATCATTTACAATCGCACCTGCCACACCGACAGCAAGGAAATCACCCGACAGAGAGAGGCTCCCACCAAAGAAATCGTCGTTTCCCGTATAGTAGGCTGTATTGGAAATCTTTTCTTTGAACTCGAATTTATCATTGTTGAAACTGTAGATATAAACTGAGCCCACATTGCTTTTGCCGTTTATGTCCTCTCCCCGAGCACCGATTACCGCATAACTCGAGTTCACATCTATCGCCATGCCAAAATTTGCACCGTCCAAAACAGTGTTACGTGAAAAGAAGTAATCATACTGCCAGTCACTACCGTTGTACTTGAATCTGTAAACAGCCCCCAGATCGGAGCCGGAACCATCAAAACCGTCATATGGCGCACCTACCAGCAGCCAATTGTTGTACAGCTTGACAGATCTACCGAATTCCTCGTTCCCCGTTACAGGATAAACCGTAGAACCTGTCTGATCCGCCTTGGTAAGCTTCTTTACCTCTTCCCACTGATTTACAGTGCCTGCCTTTTTCCTATAGATATAAACGGCACCTGCATTCGGCTTTCCATTCACCGACTTGTCGATAGCACCCACTGCTGCAAAATCGCCGTAAATGGAAACGGAATACCCGAACCTGTCACCTTTTACGTAATCTGCAGGCAGCGACAAGGCAAAGGGCCCTTCCCAGCTGTCAACACCCGTTCTGTGGTAGATGTACGCCTTTTCTTCAACAGTGGTATTATTTTTATCTGCCGGTGCACCAACAATTATGTAATCACCGTATGTATCGACTGAAAAACCAAAATCTATTGCACCTGCCACCGTAAGCTTTTCTACCTCGAGGTTGTACTTTGGACCGTAGAGATTTGTAAGGATGTAACCTTGAACGGGATTTTCACAGTTGGAAACAAGAAAGATTGCTGCAATCAGTGTAAGCACCCATGCTAGTTTTTTCATAATCAGATTTCCTTTATAATAATGGTTTTCCTATATTAATAGCCCGTAATTCATCTTTTTCAAGTATCTTTGCCATTTACAAAAGCGAAGATAAGTATATTATATGATCCTGTGAAAAAGAGAAAGGTAATCGTATACGATATGGAAGATTTCATATGCAGGTGCGGCTCCACCGATCTGGAAACGATTGAGGATTCCGAACCTGCAACTGTCAGGTGTAACTCCTGTGGCAGATACTACAGGATTGAAAAAAAAGAGAAGAGTATGAGAATATCAAACCTTCCCATGTCCTTCGGTTTCCGCAGTCTCTACTGGAATGAAATAGAAGTGGAGAAAAAGGGTTTGAGCGGCAAACTCGAGGAGTTCTACGAGATTACCGAGATAGAGAAACCCGAAGATAAGCAGTAAATCTTCCATTACAACACATAAACGCACAAGCATTGATTTCGAGCATAAAATTTCAGAGAAAAATTTTAAAATCTCTTTTCAAAAACAATTTTAAAATATAATATACTACTACCGTATTTTACTTATAAGTGAAAATAAATTTTTAAGGAGGAGATATGGCTGATAATATCAAAGAACTGGTCAGAAGAGCCAGGGAAGCTCAGAAGATTGTCGAATACTGGCCCCAGGAGAAGGTAGATGAAATGGTCGCTGCTGCCGGTTGGGAGATTTACAAGAAAGAGAATGCCGAAGCATGCGCAAAAATGGCAATAGAAGAGACAGGCATGGGAATCTTTGAACATAAGCTGATAAAGCACCAGAAAAAGGCCCTCGGCACACTTCGCGACCTGCAGGGTGTAAAAACCGTTGGTGTCGTAGAGGAGATTCCTGAAAAGGGTATCGTAAAGATAGCAAAACCGGTTGGCGTAATAGCCGCACTGACACCGGTAACGAACCCCACGTCAACTCCTGCAGGAAATGGCCTTCCCATACTGAAAACGAGAAATGCGGTTATATTCGCACCGCATCCCCGCTCCAAGAAATGCTCCGGCCTGGCAATCGAATATATGAGAAAGGGCCTGGAAAAGGTTGGTGCACCTGCAGACCTGTTACAGTACCTCAAGGAGCCCTCTCCGGAACTGACCCAGCAGCTTATGAAGGAAGTGGACCTCGTTGTGGCAACGGGAGGTTCTGCAATGGTAAAGGTCGCATACTCCAGCGGTACCCCTGCATACGGAGTAGGGGCAGGTAACGCAACTGTCGTAGTCGATGAAACTGCAGACATAAAGGATGCTGCAAAGAAGATATTCCTCGGAAAAACCTTCGATCACGCTACCTCTTGTTCCTCTGAAAACTCAGTAGTAATACAAGAATCAATCTGGGACAAGATGCTGGAAGCCCTAAAGGAGAACGGGGGTTACCTCTGCAATGCCGAAGAAAAGGCAAACTTAAGGAAGGTGATGTGGCCGGATGGCTCTCACCTGAACAAGGAGATCGTTGCCCAGTCTGTAGAAAAGATTGCCGGCATGGCAGGTATCAATATACCGGAGGGAACAGAATTCCTTATGGTACTAGGTGAAAAGGTAGGCCCGGAAGATCCCTTCTCCTGCGAGAAGCTCTCGCCTGTGCTCACGCTTTGGAAGTACGGCCCATTCGAAGAGGCAATCGATTACGTGGAGAGGATAACGAGGTTCTGCGGATATGGCCATTCATGTGGTATTCACTCCTTCAACGAGGATCACATAATGGAACTCGCATTGAAGAATCATGTTAGCAGGATGATGGTAAGGCAGCCACAGAGTTACGGGAACAGCGGCAACTACGACAACGGGATGCCATTCTCCATGACTCTCGGTTGCGGAACCTGGGGAGGAAACATAACATCGGAAAACATCACGTGGAAACACTTCTTGAACTACACCTGGGTTGCCAAGCCCATCGATCCCGTTGTTCCCAAAGAGGAAGAGATATTCGGAAAGTACTGGGAAAAGTACGGGAAATAGACCGGGAAACAACCGTAAAGGGTTTCACCCCGCAAGCCAAAGAGACAAAGAGTCAAATTCGGGGTGAAACCCTTGCTTTTGCCATCTCAACTTTGTCTCTACAGGGAGTTTCCGTATTCATCGAGGAACGCATAGCCTTCGAAGGGAAGCCTTTCCGGCCTCTGTCTCTCTATATCCCTCTGCTTCTCGGTGAGAAGCTCGTTTATCATTTCATCCTTCTTTCCGAAAACAACGAGGGTAATAAGCGTCATCTCCTCGGGTATTCCCAAAAT
>JALUUM010000023.1 GCA_027021365.1 Spirochaetales bacterium | reverse complement strand
GACTGGTCTTCCGGTGTTCTCATCTCCAATGTGGGAAACTCACATCCCGAGATAATAAGGGCAATCAGAGAGATGCTGGAAAAACCTCTTCTTAGCACCTATGTATTTCCCCACGAAAAGCGTGCGGAACTGGCACAACTTCTAATCGAGACCTTCCCCTTCGACGGCTACAAGGTTTTCCTTCTCTCAACCGGTTCCGAGGCAACGGAGAATGCAATCAAGCTGGCAAAGACATATGGAATGGAAAAATATGGCCCTGAGAAACACTATATAATAGGTTTCCACAATGCCTTCCACGGGAGAACAATGGGCGCTCAACTTGCAGGTGGTATGCCTTCCGGTAAGAAATGGCTTGGCAAATCGGACGAGTCTTTTGTTCAGGTACCTTTCCCCGACGGATACAAGAATGAAAATACGAGCTTCGCACTCTTTCTTGAGACACTGAAAAAGCTTAACCTGAAACCCGAGGAAGTTGCAGGCGTAATCTCCGAGAGTTATCAGGGGGTAGGCCCGGATTTCTTCCCAGTCGACTATGCAAAGAAACTCGAGGAATGGTGCCGTAACAATGATATCGTCCTTATTATGGACGAGGTACAGGCCGGATTCGGAAGAACCGGCAAGTGGTTCACCTTCCAGCACTACGGAATAAAGCCGGATATCGTTACATGCGGAAAGGGTATCTCCAGTTCACTTCCCATCTCAGCCGTCATAGGCAGGGAGGATATCATGAACCTGTATCCACCGGGATCCATGACTTCCACACACTCAGGTTCGCCATTGCCAGTGGCGGCTGCCGTGGCAAATATCAAACTGCTCAGAGACGGAAATTACATAGAGAATGCAGCCAAACTCGGACCAATCCTGGAAAGCGGACTGAAGGAGATTCAGTCGAGGCATCTCGATGTGGCTGGTTGCGTTCACAGCCTGGGACTGGTAGGAGGAATTCAAATAGTTGAACCGGGAACCAAGAAACCAGACAGCGGGACGGCACTCCGGATAAACGAGAGATGTTTTCAGAAGGGTCTCCTTATGTTCGCCCCAGTAGGCATAGCAGGAGAGTGCATAAAAATTGCACCGCCCCTGGATATAACGGAAGATGCTCTGAAAGAGGGAATAGAGGTCTTAGGTGAGGCGATGGACGAAATTCTCTCTTAGTAATATGATATGATTTATGCTATTTACAATAGGTGATATTCACGAGGGGACACGGTACAGGATAAAGGACAGGGAGAAGGCTCTCATATTTCAGAGCATATGCACCGAAAGAGAAACCACCCGAAAGAGGATAGCAGAGAATCTCAAGCTAAGGCCAACAACGGTCTCTGCCGTAACACAGGAACTCATCGAGGATTCACTGATCGAAGAAACCACAAACAGGTCTGCAGGCAAACCGGGCAGGCCTGAACTGAAACTGATCCCAAACAACAATCGGCTCACCGCAATCTCGATATTCGTGGAAGGAAAAAAGCTCAAGGGCAAGCTGGTAAACATGGGAGAGGAGATTCTCGCTGAAAATGAGTATTCGCTCGAAAACGATGTTGAAAACGAGGAGGTAGAGCGAACTATTTTCCGGCTGACAGAGGAGTTGAAAAAGGCCAATCCACAGGATTCAAAACTCCTGGGAGCAGGGGTTTCTCTTGTCGGGACTGTCGATTCCAAGGAAAAGAGATGGATAACCTGTGCCAGGTGGAACAGAATAAAGAATCTCGACTTCAAGAGGATAGAAGAAAAGAGCGGATTGAAAATTACGATAAGACGGGCCCTGGATACCGAACTGGAATACCAGTTAATCAAATTCCCGGAATATCGAAAGGAGAATATACTCCTGTTTCACTGGGGATATGGTATAGGTTCTGCCTTTGCATTTCACGGGAAAGTGCTCACCTCGAGCATTGGCAGATTCGCCGAAATTGGTCATACACGCGTGCCCGGTGCCGATGACAGACCATGTCTCTGCGGGTCGAGGGGCTGCCTGGAAACGGTTGCAGCCATGTGGGCTCTTCTTCCCGAGCTTAAAGAGATGCACGGCATAGAGACGGATGATGAGCGATCCTTCGCAGACATCCTCGAGACCGAGAGCATAGCCAGGTCGAAAGTAATCAAAAAAGCCATATCCCACGTTTCCATCGGCCTCACCAATATATTCAGGATTCTCTACCCCGACCACATACTCTTGATAGGCCCATTCACGGAAAATCAGGTTATCTTCGAGAGATTGATTCTTACCTTCGATGCAACACTTCCCGGCTACATGAAAGGTGCAGTTGGTTTTTCAACAATCAGGGGAGGATTCAAAGGTTCGATATACGGAAATGTCTATACGCTCTTTCTCGATAAACTCAAGGAATTGTTAAAAATGCGTGCGTAATTTTTGATTTTTTCACGATATAGTAGATATATAGTGATTGAGTAGGATCATATTAATTGACATGATAAAGTAAATATAATAATATCTATATTCAATTTATTTGGAGAGGAAAGAAATGGGTGAACTGGAAAAAATCGACCCTGAGATCTATCAATCCATCCAGAATGAGCTAAAGAGGCAGGAAGATAAACTGGAACTCATTGCGTCAGAGAATTATACCTCCAGGGCAGTACTCGAGGCTCAGGGTTCCGTTATGACCAATAAGTATGCAGAAGGGTATCCCGGCAAGCGTTACTACGGAGGATGTGAATTCGTCGATGTGGCTGAGAATCTTGCCAGAGAAAGGGCAAAGAAACTGTTCCACTGTGACTATGCGAATGTCCAACCACATTCGGGCAGCCAGGCCAACATGGGAGTGATGTTTGCAATTCTCAAGCCTGGTGATTTGATTCTCGGTATGGATCTCTCGCACGGGGGTCATCTCACCCATGGTTCCTCGGTTTCCTTCTCCGGCCAGTTATTCAAGGTAGCTCATTATGGAGTTTCTCATGAAAACGAGATGCTCGATTACGAAGAAATAAGAAGAATCGCACTCGAGGTAAGACCAAAACTGATAATTGCCGGTGCATCCGCCTATCCGAGAACTCTGGATTTCAAGAGATTCAAGGATATAGCCGAGGAAGCCGGGGCATTCCTTATGACGGACATGGCTCACATAGCCGGTCTTGTAGCCGCTGGATTGCATCCGGATCCAACTGTTCATTCGGATTTCGTTACTACAACAACACATAAAACTCTCCGTGGTCCAAGGGGCGGAATGATTCTGATAGGAAAGGACAGAGAAAACACCCTCGGGATAAAGGCGATAAAGAGCGGAAGAACAAAGATGTTTTCAGAGATAATAGATTCCGCAATAATGCCTGGGATACAGGGTGGTCCGCTAATGCATGTAATAGCCGCCAAAGCTGTTGCCCTGAAAGAAGCCTTGGAACCCTCATTCAAGGATTACCAACAACAAATCGTAAAAAATGCCAAGGCTCTCGAAAAGAACCTTGCGAAACACGGTATAAGGATGGTTGCCGGCGGGACAGACAATCATTTGATACTAATCGACCTCACCAATCTGTCGGTGACAGGCAAGGCTGCCGAGAAAGCCCTCGATAAGGCAAATATCACTGTTAACAAGAATGCAATACCCTTCGATACGAAGAGTCCTCTAGTCACCTCCGGGATAAGAATAGGAACACCTGCAGTGACAACCAGGGGTATGAAGGAAAGAGAGATGGAAGAGATTGCCGAGTACATAGTGGAAGTGCTAAAGAATATTGAAAATGAGGCAAAGATAAGGTCGATAAGGGAGAAGGTTACCTCTCTCTGCTCAAAATTTCCACTCACGCAGTATTCCTGAAAAACACTGGTCCACCCGAATTGAAGCCATACTGTACGGTTAAAAAAAACTTAAAACCATAGGCATTACCAAAGGGATAAACATTGACAACGGTACTGCCTATTCATATACTATTTACAAGACTTAAACCTTTATGAGGAAGCGATGCCAAATCCGCTCCAGTTGTCAATAGTAAACTTCAAGAAAGGCTCCTACATTATTGTAGAAGGTAAACAGAGAGCTGATTTCTTCTACATAATAAGAGGCGGAAAGGTCCAAATCAGCAAAGAAGTCAAGGTGGTGGAGGAAGAAGGGGGCAATATACTCGGTCCCGGTGATTTCTTTGGCGTTGTATCAACAATGTCCTCACACAGTCATATCGAAACGGCGATGGCCCTTACCGATGTTTCACTTATAGCGGTTCACCGTGATCAGTACTGGCTATTGATTGAGAAGAATGCTCCCGTAGCTTTGAAAATCATCCAGGGATTTTCAAGAAAAATGCGTTACCTGGACGAGGCTCTCACCAGACTCACCTTTAAAAATACAGCAAGCCCGGAGACCTCGCATCTATTCAAGGTCGCAGAGTACTACGCAAGGCAGAATCAATACAACCAGGCCTACTATGCATATTACAAGTACATTCAGTACAATCCAAATGGGGAGTTCGTTGACATAGCCAAGGAAAGGATGGCAAAGATCCAACCCTATGCAAAGGTGATAAACCTCGAGAGCTCCGGCGATAATTTCACCAGGACCTTTCCCAAGAACACGATGATTTTCAGTGAGAACGAACCGGGAAACGAACTCTACATAATTCAGAAAGGAAGAGTAAAGATTACAAAGATCGTTGATGATAATGAAGTTCTCCTTGCAATGCTCAAAGCAGGGGATATATTCGGCGAGATGGCCCTCCTGGAGAATAAACCAAGGTCTGCTTCTGCGATTGCCTACGACGATGTTACCCTCCTTGCCGTGAACAAGGAAAACTTCCAGATGATGGTCAAGAATCAACCACAATTGATAACAAGGCTGACCCAGTTACTCGCAGACAGGATATGGTTCATATATAAACAACTTGCCAATACCCTGATGCTTGATCCTCTCGGAAGGCTCTACGACGCACTAATGATCCAACTCGAAAAGAACAGGGTGCCAATAGAACCCTCCAAGAGTTACACCTTCGATTTCGGACCGAAGGAACTGGTCAACATGGTGGGGTTTTCCAAGGAACGGGGCAATCAATATATACGAAAACTATTCGAGAACAAGAAACTGAAACTTGTGGACAACAGGATATTCGTATCCGATGTGGAAGAGATAAAGAAACAGGCCGAATACTACTGGAAAATGGAGAGAATCGAAAGGGCTCGAAGACAGAGCTCCATGAAGAGCTATTAGTAAAAGGGGAGTACACCAGTCAGATGTACTCCCCCTTTTAATCTCTCTGTAACCTTATGTTAACTTACGCATGTCTTGTACCAACGATATTTGCTATAATGTTACTGTCTCCGGTTCCTTATCGGGATATACCACCGTCCAGGTACCATCTTCATTGATTTTCACCGTTGCAATCAGGTTACCCTTTTCATCGGAAATAACAATGTCACTTCCCTGAAAGGCTACATTGTATACAAACCCATTCCTGTTGACAGTAAAGCCGTTGTCGCTCTCCTCCACTGTCATCACAACCTTTCTGCCGTTGTCAAAGGTCTTCGTTACAATCACAGTATCACCTACGAACTCGAAAGAGAAGGTAAGATTTCTCGTTCGTACAAGGTTACCCTCATTGTCATAGATCTCTTTCACTACCGAAAGATCTCCTGTAGTACTGTCACGTGTTTCGGTAACCTTCATTCTAAGTATTCCTTCACCGGTGTAATACTCCACAATCCTCGGGTTTTTCTTCGAAATGACTATTGCATAACTTCCATCGTCCCTTATTATCTTCATATATGTGTTCCCATCATCACCGATGTATTCCTCGTAGGTGAAAGAATGTACCACTACTTCACCTTCGCCGGTTACCTTTATCCTGTACCTCGTTTTCTTCTGAAGGCCATTCTCATCCACCTCTATTACAACCCGGTTTATGGCTCCATTCCTGCCAACGGCCTGTGTCTCCTTGACGATTTTTGCCACCGAAACCTGATCCCCCGATTTTCTCCAGGTAATATCCATCGTACCCGTTGATACCTTCACATTGTTTATGAAACTCTCGATTGTAATTCCCGTCTGCTCATACTGGTTGTTTGCATCCCAGACATCCCAGCTTGACTTGGGCTTGAGAGGCCTGACTATCTTTTCCTCTTTCTCGTTACCACCCCAGATATCGTAGCTTCGCGTTACCGTAACCATATCATCGGTAGGATCCGAAGGTGTGTTCTTGTCATCGATTACTTCGACAATGGTTACCACTGTGCCATCGTCTCTCGTAATCGTTCTCGTCTTGGTAGTAAGGCTCTTACTCGTTAAGACACCCTTGCCGTCCAGGTCATCCACATCAAGCTTGGAGCTCGCTGCAATAGCGGTTTCATCCCTGTAATCCAGCATACCTGAGGCAAGGAGGGCCAGATTCTTTGCAGACGTCGGATTACCGCCAGGAAGCAACTGGCATCCTGTGAACACCAGTGCAATGCCTCCAAGTACTACAATAAGGATACCGACAATCGTAATTATTCTCTTCATATTTCCTCTCCTCTCTCCTATTGATTTTGTTTTCAACTATTAGTCGAAGAAAATGTATAAAAGGTTTCAAAATCAGAACAAATATTTCAATAAATAAATATTCAATTATATTGACAATATGAACATTTTAGTAAATAATACATCAAAAATATTCAAGGAGGTACAATAATGAAAAGATCCGTACTAATCGTGATCTTATCCTGCGTTCTAATTCTTCTGCCAATGTATACATTTGCAGGAGGGGCACAGGAAAAGGTGAAAATAACAGGACCCGTTACTATTCAGTTCTGGCATGCGATGGGGGGAGCGAGAATCCAGCTCATCCAGGGGATAGTCGATTCTTTCATGAAAGAGAATCCCAATATAAAGGTTAAGGTACAGTACACTGGTTCATACAACGATACCCTGAACAAGACAAAGGCAGCGGCCAAAGCCGGAAATCCTCCCCATGTTTTCCAGCTCTACGATGTCGGTACTCTTGGCATGGTTTACAGCGGAATAATCGTACCGATCGATGATCTTTCCAAATGGGAAAGCATAAACTGGGATGATTTCTTTTCACCAGTAAGGAACTACTACACGATCAGCGGGAAACACTACTCGATGCCCTTTAACTCCTCCACACCGCTACTCTACTACAACAAGAATTTCTTCACGAAGGCAGGATTGAACCCGGAAAAACCACCAAAGACTTTTAAAGATGTAATCGAATACAGCAAGAAACTCAAAGCTTCCGATCTCGGCCTTAAGGCTCCAATTACATGGAACCTCCACAGCTGGTACTTCGAGCAGTTCCACTGCATTATGGATGCACCCTTCGTGAACAATGACAACGGCAGAAGCGGAAAGCTTCCTACCAAGGCACTTTTCAACCAGGAACCAGGACAGAAGATACTGGAATGGTGGACAGGCATGGAGAAGGATGGCCTCTTCCTCGATGTAGGACCGGGATGGGCAAATCACAGGGCTGCTTTCGGTTCCGGTGAAGTTGCAATGGTAATGTCTTCGACTTCAGACGTCAATCAGCTTACCAAGCTCCTTGGCGAGAAAAACTGGAAAATGGGAACCGGTTATGTACCAAGACCCGAAGGTGCAAAGGGCGGAGTAACAATTGGTGGTGGTTCATTGTGGATAACAAAGGATCATCCAAAACAGGAACTCCTCGCTGCATTCAAGCTCGTAAAGTACATCTCTGGTGACGAATCACAGATTAAGTGGCACAAGGGTACAGGCTACTTTCCTGTGAGGAAAACTGCAATGGAGAAGCTTCAAAAAGAAGGCTGGTTCGAGGAAAATCCAAACTTCCTCACAGCTTTCAAACAGCTTCAGGAGACACCTTACACTGTAAATACAGCAGGAGCCCTAATAGGTACATTCCCCGAGGTAAGAAGCTATATCCAGACAGCAATACAGAAGGTATATTCGGGTGAAATGACAGTAAAACAGGCTCTCGATGAAGCAGCAGCAAAAGCGGACGAGAGTTTCAAGGAATGGAACGAGCTCGTTAAGTAGAGTTCTCAAATACCCCCGATACAGGGCAGCATATTGCTGCCCTGTTTTTACAGCGGTGGTTTACCCGTTTCATGGTATAAATTATAATTGACAGTATATTTGAAAAAAAACTACAGATATCTTTGACAGGACATTTTCAACAAAGGTCATTCCACAAGGGGAATTGATATGGAATCGTATTTCAAGAACAAATGGTTACCTTACCTGTTATTGTTGCCAACATTCATAATTCTCATTGTATTTCTCTTCTATCCCGCATTTGAAACCTTTCGATTGAGTTTTTACAAGGTTCATCCATTTGGTATCAAGAAAATATTTGCCGGTCTCTACAATTTCAAGAAACTTTTCAGAAGTAGCGACTATATCTACAGTTTCAAAATCTCTTTCATCTTTTCCATATTCGTTGTCATAGGCGGCCTGTTCATATCACTGCTAATCGCACTACTTCTGAATCAGGACTTAAAAGGTCAGAGAATATACAGATCATTTCTCATCTGGCCATATGCCCTTTCTCCCGCAATTTCAGGGGCCATTTTCAGGTTTCTCTTCAACCCGGCTAATGGCTATCTTAATTACTTTTTCAAGGCAATCTTCGGCTTTGAACCTGCCTGGCTCACCAATGGTTCACTTGCCCTCGTCATAATAACGATTGCCGCCACATGGAAGAACCTTGGATACAATATCATCTTCTATCTTGCCGGCCTGCAGAATGTCCAGAAAGAGGCTCTCGATGCCGCCGCAATAGACGGAGCAGGGCCTGTAAAAAGATTTGTCTTTATAACATTCCCGCTTCTTTCCCCTACGACGTTCTTCCTCCTTATAATGAATCTCATATATTCATATTTCTCTTCCTTCGGCCTGATAGATGTCCTTACAGAAGGAGGGCCGGCAAATGCTACAAACATTCTAATATACCAACTCTACAGGGATTTCTTCATAAATTCGAAAACAGGATACGCTGCAGCAGAGAGCCTCGTACTATTCAGCCTTGTGGTCTTATTGACCTTGGTACAGTTCAAGACAACCGGTAGAAAGGTCCATTATCAATAAGAAATAACAGGAGAAATGAGATGAGAAAGAAACTTGTAACAAGAATAATCCTTCACTTTCTGATAATTCTTTCGATACTTATCGTGAGCCTGCCCGTTATCCTCTCTCTTATAATAAGCACCCAGACACCGGCCGAGGTTTACTCCTCTCCGCCAAAATTGACACCCTCGGGTAATTTTTCCAACTATGTAGATGCCTGGAAGAGTGTCAACCTTGGCAGAATGATGTTGAACTCCACATTCATAGCAGTAATGGTGACCACGGGAAAAATAATACTCAGTGTTCTGGCGGCCTTCGCCTTTACACACTTCGAGTTCAAAGGAAAAAATCTTTTATTCTTCCTCGTACTGGTTACCCTCCTCCTTCCAATTCCCGTGAGAATCGTAGCGCTATTTGAAGTGGTCAGAAGCTTCCACTGGATAGATACCTTCTGGGGCCTCATCTTTCCATTCCTCGCTTCGGCGACGGGTACCTTTCTCTTTATTCAGAGATTCAAGATGATTCCCGTAGAACTTCTGGATGCTGCAAAACTCGACGGATGTAGCCCACTGTACTACCTCTGGAAGATAGTAATACCTCTGTCCGGGAATACGATAGGAGCCCTCGTCGTAATCGAGTTTATATACATATGGAATCAGTACCTCTGGCCACTTATGGCAACAAACTCCAAGGAAATGAGAGTGGTACAGATAGGAATCAAGATGCTAACCCAGACCGAGACAATGAACAACTGGGGTATAATTATGGCGGGTGTAATGATTTGTATGGTTCCGCCCCTCATAGTGTTCTTTATAATGCAGGAGAGCTTTATGAAAGGCTTTGCCCTTGCCTCGGAAAAATAGAATTTTAGCCTTTAAAGAATAGTCAACCTTCAAAGAGCCTCTTAAGGCACTCCGGTCTAAGGTTGAACATCGGCACCTCTTTCATGTACCTGATATAGTCCTCTCCGAATTTTTCAATAGCTTCACGTTCCTCAAGCAGCTTTATCATTACAACCATAAGAATCATCTCTACAGGAGCAATGATAACGATAAATGAGGGTGAACCTGCAATTAGTGCCAGAGAAAGGGGGAAGAATAATAGTCCGAAGTGCATCGGATGACGCATACAGGAATAGACCCCACTCGTTACAAGCCTGTTTGTCTCCATGCGTTTCACCTCTCCTTCCCTGCCATACCTTGCAAGCATCCTTCCCGTCTTCCTGCTTACAAGCATTACCATGCGCAAGAGTACCAGCCCCGGGACCAGTGTAAAGATGTGAAAATAGATATTCAAGAACAGAAACCGGAAGTTCTTCAGATCAATAAGAATACCAGCAGCAAGTCCACCTAACATCATAAAAGCCCACATGGCAAACCTTATATATATGCCCATTTGCACACCCTCCGTTTGCACACCTTCCGTCAGAAAGAAATCTCCGAGAATACACCGAAATGATCGGAAGCGTAGAGCCCCTCTACAGGTTTATCGAAGACAAGATGACTATCAAGAACATTTCGGGAATTCAAATCACCGCCTATCAAAATAAAATCGATTCTCCTGGGACTCTGGTCATACATGGCACTCAAAAGGCTTACACCCTTCTTCGCTTCCCCGTTAACATAGGTCAAGGATGCGTCGTTTTTCGTATTTGGATTCCTTATTGAATCCCAGGTATAACCGGGCTCATTGGGATGTTTGACAAGAAATGTATCGGTTGCCCCAATTCGTTTTACCATTGCAGACATCTCCTCAGCATCGATCGTCGTGTTGAAATCACCTGCAAGTACGAATGGTTTTCCATCTGCAACTTTTTTGACATACTCCCCTATGGCCTTGATCTCTTTTTCCCTTCTTGCCCAGTCCTTTTTCATCTCTTCCTTTATTTTTTCAGCTTCTTTCTCCGTAACCTTACCCTCTGAGACCCAGCCGTCCACAACCTCGAACAACCTCTCCTCCTTGGGGATTGCAGCGTGAGTATGTGTATTGAACAGCAACAGCTTCCTACCTCCTACCTCAACGCTTCCTGCCTGGACAAAACGAGCCTCTGCCAGGTGAAAGGTTATAACAGGATTGTACAACCCCGGAGGTCCTGAAATCTGTTTCGAGCCTATACTCTTGAGTTTCAGCTCCTTCTTTGCAAGGATCACAAGACCCATATTGAGATTTACAGGTATTCCAAGTCCGAATATCTTTATTCCACCATTGTAGATTTTACTTATGGCACTGTAACCTAGGGCTTTCTTAAGTTTTCCCGTCATTCTGCCGACAGGATTCACCTCCTGGAGAAAAATAATATCGGGCTTCAGCTCCTTGAGCCCTTCTATAAGAAGATCTAACCTCTTTGCCCTGGTTTTGGCATCTTCATACTCTCCCATTTTAAGGAGACCGTGTCCGTCCAGGCCATACCAGGTATTGTAGGTCACGATCTTCAATGTTTCGGGTAATACCAACACCAAGGAAAAGACAAGAAAGATTACAAACAAAAATCCCTTTTTCATGACAACCTCCGGGCAAAAGTTTTTACAATTCTAACAATAATCAATATATGCCAAGCACCTCTATATTATTCCAATACGATGAGTAACTGTACAGGTTACCCACAGCCTCTTCATGATACATCAACAGATCGGGCCTCTCTTCTCTCTTCAACCTGTTGCCATTGGGATTCATCTGCTTCGGCACAACAACACCCTTGCTAAAGGTAAGATGACTGTTATCAAGATTTCCAAAGTAATAGTTCGAGGCATTTATTTCAACTGGCAGAGAAACGAGAATATTCTTGTCCCCAAGGTATGGATCAACCGGTATCCATCCTATGCCATTTATATAGAATTCATTCCAGTAATGTCTTATGGCCTTTCTCTCGTTTGTCACTACCACCCCGGCGACCGGCCTTGCAGGTATCTTCAGAGCCCTGAGGAATGTGGTAAATAGGATTGAGTAGTTGTACGAATCACCCTTCCTCTTATTCAGAGTATCATCCACACTCTTTTCCCTGCGGTCGGATTGCTTTAATCTAAGCCTCACGTAGTTGTATACGAGTCTTGCCCTCCTGTAAGGATTTCTCTCTTTGCCAACTATTGCCCCTGCCAGTTTTTTTATTCTCGCTTCATCCGACGGAATAATAACACCGGGCTTTGTATATTCTTTGTATAACCTGCTCGATGTGTCATATTTGTAACTGACTTTCGATGGAATAACCTTCGTCTCCAC
>JALUUM010000022.1 GCA_027021365.1 Spirochaetales bacterium | reverse complement strand
TCCATACAATTATTCTCTCTACAGGAAAATATGGCACTTTGCATCACTCTATGGTAGATGCAGTTCTTTTGACGGTTACGATTAATGACTCAGATGAGATAATATATCTTAAGAATGAAAAGTCTGAAACTATTGATACATGGAGTAACTAATGAAAAATAAAATCCAATCTATTATTATATTAATTCTATTCTTGATACCATTTGTAACATATGCAGATGATCCTATTGTCTACATCACAAAGTCCGGAAAGAAATATCATACAGCTACTTGCCCATATTTAAGAAAGTCAAAAATACCTATTAGGTTATCAGAAGCAGTGGCCGAAGGATATACACCCTGCAGTAGGTGTAATCCACCTACTTTGCAATCGGTTAAAAGCAATAATTCTCTATCTCCTTCTCTATCAGCACTCTATAGAGTTAATGCTTATCATTTAAAGAACTATAAAGATGTTGATATATCCAAATGCCTTAGAGCAAAAGTTGTTAAGCATGTAGATGGTGACACCATATATGTTAAAATAGAAAATCCACCTCCAGGCATTAAGCAGATAGAAAAAATAAGAATGATCGGTGTTGATACCCCGGAAACAGTGGATCCAAGAAAACCGGTGCAATATTTTGGCAAGCAGGCTAGTAACTTTACTAAAAAGAGACTATTAGGTAAAACTGTTTACCTTGCTTTTGATTGGAATTTAAGAGGCAAGTATGGTAGGTTATTAGCTTATATTTATCTGCCTGATGGATCCTGCCATAATGCAGACCTGATTAGAGAAGGCTATGGTCATGCTTATACAGTTTTTCCTTTTCAATTTTTAAATGAATTTAGGGAATTAGAAAGATATGCAAAGGAACATAAGAAGGGTTTATGGAAATAATTATTTTATACAAGGAGTTGTGAAATGGCAAATTGTATTTATTGTGGGAAGCCTGCTGGATTTTTAAAAAGTGTACATAAAGAATGTGAAGAAAAATATGAAAATGGGAAAAAGGAAATTATTTCCTCAATTGAAAATTTTGAATCACAAAAGAATAATCTAAGTAATTTAAAAAATAAAGTTGATGATATAGCAAAGAGTTCCTTTATTAATAATAAAAATTTAAAAAGTCTAATAATATCAGGATGGGAAAAAGCTGTAGAAAAAGCATTTGAAAATAATCTTTTAACTGAAGAAGAAGAAAATAGTTTGGAAAATATAATAGATCTTTTTTCTCTATCCAAAGAAGAATTGGATAAAAATGGTTCTTTTACAAAACTTGTGCAAGGTTCAGTATTAAGAGATATTATGGAAGGCAAAATACCTGAAAGGATGCAAGTACAAGGAGTCCTACCATTTAATTTACAAAAAACAGAAAAACTTGTATGGGTTTTTCAAAATGTTGATTATTATGAAGAAAAAACTAGAACTAGATATGTTGGGGGGACACGTGGTGTTAGTATAAGGGTTGCTAAAGGTTTATATTTTCGTACAGGAGGTTTCAGAGGTGAGAGAGTACAAACATCTCAGACTGTTCATGCTGATACAGGTTTATTAGGAATTACAAATAAACATATATACTTTGCGGGATCAATAAAACGGTTTAGAATTAAGTATGATAAAATTGTTACATTTGAACCATACTCAGATGGTATAGGAATCCAAAAGGATAATGCAACAGCTAAACCACAGTTATTTATAACAGGTGATGGATGGTTTATTTATAATCTTGTGACAAATCTAGCTCAATTATAACGTATGTATTAGTTAAGATTTGATCTGACATCTTCTTTGAATCAATTTCTCATTTATTTGGCAATGAATATACTAAGTCAATTTGATTAATTGCTTTAAAATCAAACGGATTTAATTTGAAATTACCTTTATAGGATAAACCAGTTGGATTACCTTCAAAATTAGTTACTATTACCCCTTCACCCATTGCTAATTTCAAAGGATAGATTAAATGAGAATTACTGTCTTCAAAATATATTATTACAAATCCTCTCCCTGAATTATGTAACTTTTTTATTTTATCATTATAAGGTGTTACATCAATACCGTAATATACGATGCCTCGTCTCCAATATATTGTTGCTGAAAATTTTGCATTATCTAATACATCTAAACTGTTTTCTAATAATCCGGGACTTTCAATTTGAGCCACTAAAGAAAAATACTCAACTTTATCATTCTTAATGAACATACCTTCGTTTTTTATTAGATCAATTATTATGGTTGTACCATTATTAACAATTGTTTTATATTGCAAAGACTTTGAAATAAAAACAGTTATTACAGATAACAATATTAGAATAACTATTAAAAAAGATATTTTAGCAATTTTATAGGATTTATTCAGTTTATATTCATCATCACTTTTTCTTTCATCATTGTTTACAATTGCTTTTTGTTCGTTATTGTCCATACTCAATCCTTAATACATTTTAATAGAATGCAGAAATCATGAAAAAATCAAAAAAACAATTAAATATTATATCCTTTATGTAAAATTTAAGAAAATCACCAAACATAATATTTATTTTCAATAACCTATTTTATAATACTCATTACTGAATAAATATCATTTTTTATATTGCAAATCATTCAATCTCCAGTATACATCAGTACCTTTTACATTCTTATTCTCACCTGCATAATCAAAGGCAGTTTTTCCTTCATTACTTTTAAGTTTTGCATCTGCACCACTATTTAGCAATAATTTTATTACTTCAGGATTTTGATTATTCATTGCAGCATACATTAAGGGTGTAGCTCTACTCTTGTCTCTGTCATTAATATCGGCACCGTTATCAATTAGCATTTTTATAACTTCAGGGTTATTATTAAAAGCTGCAGCAGACATTAAAGGTGTCCAGCCGTATTTATTTTTGGCATTTACATTAGCACCATTTTCTAACAATATTTTTATTGCTTTTATCACTTCAAGGTTTTCTGAATCAGCCACTACGAGCATTAAAGGTGTTAAACCTTTTTTATTTTCTGCATTAATATTAGCACCATTCTCACATAATATTTTCATAACTTCTGACACTTTTTGGTTTTTAGTATTAGTTGCAGCATATACAAAAAGCATCGTCCCATTGCCATTAAGAGCATTAATATCAGCACCATTTCTTAGTAATATCTTCACTACTTCAGGATTCTGGTTATTCTTTACAGCGTATGCTAAAGGTGTATTGCCAAATTTATCTCTTGCATTTATATCAGCACCTTTATCTAATAACAACTTTATTATTTCCAGATCTTGGCTAATTGCTGCAGCATATCCTAGTGAAGTGATGCCAAATATATCTCTTGCGTTTATATCAGCACCTTTATCTAATAACAATTTTATTACTTTTATTTCTCGTTTGTTCCTTATAGCAGTCATTAAAGGTGTTACATAATTTTTGTCCTTAAAATTTACATTTGCACCGTTTCTTATTGCATTTTGTATTTCAAAAATGTTACCCTTGGCAACAGTCTCTAAAAAATCATTCGTATCTGGGTATGCAGAAATTATTAAAATAACTATATAAATTAGCATTATAATTTTTAATTTCATGTGTTAGCGTTCCTTTTAGACCATTTTTATTGTACTTTATATCATATCATACATAAGTTTATTTTTCAATTCTTATAATGAGTAGTTTTATTAAAGCTGGGTTATTATTGTTAGCAGAAACATACATTAGGATTGTTATAGTACCTTTAAAATACTCCTCCCCAGTTTCCTTTTTCAGAGATAATGTATAGCTTCCAGCCTTTTGTCCATATACAATAGCATCTTTAGTAGCATTTACATCTACGCCATTTTCTATTGCCTTCTTCAATTCATCTATATTACCAGAAGCTACAATCTGAAAAATATTATTATTTTCTGCATATATTATGGTTGAAAAAAACAAAATGCAAATTAACAATATAATTATTTTTTTCATATCTTATTCCTTCTATTTAAGATTATATATTTTGCTAAATATTTTTCAACTTCAAGTTTCCTATTTATCAATCCATCACATTTTTAAAATCATCAAAAGTTAATCCATTATGATTGTATTTCTTGTCAGTTATATTCACGGAACTATGTCCAACATACCTTGAGACTTTTTCAATCGGTACACCTTTATTTAAAGCTGTGGTTATGAAAGAATGCCTAAGCATATGAGCATTAATGGATTTGTCTAAATAGATTTTACCCATTATTTTTACCCTGTTAGTAACAGCAATTCTGTTATAAGGCTTTCCGCCATGCCCAAATAAATAAGTATCATCCTTAAATTCGTTTACTATTCTGTTATACAACTCTTTACTTATAAAAATAGTCCTTTCTTTATTACCTTTGCCTAAGACCCTTATTTCATAATTCTTAAGTTTTCTTTTACAGTCACTTAAAAGAATATTCAGCATCTCAGAAATACGACAGCCGGTTTTAGATAGAAATTCAATAAACAGAGAAAGCCTTTTATCTGCCTTTTCAATAAGTAATTTTATTTCTTCCGGGGACAGAACTTTCTCATCTGTTATTGCTACATCTGCCAGACTGATTTTTTTGTACTTCATTCCATCAAGGTAAGCCTGTAATTTTAATTTCTCTATATCACTAATACTTTTTGGAGATAACTTAAATAGAATCCTAATACGGTTTTTAATTGCAGAGATTTTTTTATTATAACTCCGAGCAGAATAACGTCTGCCATTAGCTCTTACACCTCGAATATATTTTAAATACAATTCCACTCCTTCTTGATCAAACCTTAAGTTCTTTTCATTCAGCCATTTAACCATTAAATTAATATCATCAGAATAATGATCATTGATGGAAAGAATCAATTTTTTGGCTTTTTTATCTAGATTTACTTCCTCAATATTTTGGGTTTTTAGCTCTGTCATAATCATATCCTTTTCGTTCATTTATTACATAAGATACTTTATGTAATGTAACATATATATTATTTAAAAGCAAATATTCTCTAAATTTATGTGTAACATTTTTTTACAGTTACCAGAAATTCATTTTCCTGCTTTATTTATGAAGAAATTATTCGTAAAAGAATGATAAAAGACTATTTTAAATAGTTTTATCAGTCTTTTTTCAGGTTCTTTTTTCCGATTAAGCAAGCATTCTATTTTAATACAGATGATTGTGAATTAGCCATGAACCTTTGGAAGTCAGATGGTATTTGGATACCCCCTAAAAAACGGGAATTTTAATTGTCGTTAACCGGGAAAAATAATTGACGTTGATCATCCAGCTTTTCCAATAAGCACTATTGAACTTTCAATATTGTTAATTGACAAAGATTCAATTTTATTGAGATATTCTGATTTTATAGAGAAAAGATCTCCTGGCAACTGTGTTATTCTATTATTTATATCTAGCATATTTGTTATAATAACATATTATAATTTTCTATGGTAATCAAATTGAGCCATATTAGATTCAATTCTATCTTTCATTTGAGATAGAGAGATGAGGGAAATTATCTTTAATGAATACAAACAAATCACAAAATAATATTTTTTAGGGTTAAATTATATTATTTAAGCAAAAAGTTTGCTCTACGATAATCCTCAAACGTCTCAGCAATAGAAAATCCGTTTTTAATTCTATTATGGAAATGGTAAACTGAATTCACATAGGGAAGGTAAATAGAATTCCCAGTAAAATACTCCTGAGAAATATTTGGGAGTAGAAGATGGGAAACAAAAAGATGTACAAACTGATTTAGGGGTAATATGAGTGGGCTCTTACATCATGCAAATATTTTCACCCTTACCGGTGAATCATATAGATTATTAAAGAGGAAGGAGGTTGAAGCTGTCTAGTACTATGGGAATTTTATTTTCCATCGGTATGTGAAAATCACTTTCCACTCCTATGTGAAAACTATTTTCCACAGGTATGTGAATTCTACTTGACTTTTCCAATTTCTTACATCATTTACTTTCATATGTTTCTATCTCTTTGCTTGCTGATAACGACTGGCAATATGGAAAGTTGGGCATTTTAAAACACCAAACTTTCAATTTACTACACCATTTATTTAATGCTACTTCGTTCATACTTATCACTCTCTGCCCAATTTTTTATATTGCTTGTTGTGTGTAGTTCTTTATTTTTATAATCAAAATTAAATATCTTTATGTATTTTATTTGTGATGTTCTTGGCAATATTTTCTTATCAAATTTTCCAGCCAAATCTTCCGAGTTAGTAATCCAAGCATTTACATATATAGCTAATGGAAGATTAGGTATAGGAGTTGGAGTCCAATATTTTCTAACATGAATAATTTTATTACAAATATACCATCTAATTTCATGATGCTCCCATTCAATTCTATAAATATGAAAGTCTTCAGAAGCATCAAATCCTAAATCTATTAATATGGGTGTTCCTTTTACCCCATAATTATATTTTATATATTCCACTCCTGGGTTATAGTACACATTTAACAAAACTTTTGTTGTGTCATTACCTAAAAATTCAACATCAATCTCTTGCCAAGGATCGTTTCTATGCAAGAAAAAAGCTGAAATAATACCTTCCCCTTTAATTGGTTTCATTGAAATTTCAAAACTGCCATATAAATATTGTTTTTTAGAAACTATTGAAGCTGAAGAGTATTCTTTTTCTTTCTGATTTCGATTAGTTACTTCTAACTTAAAGCCAGAATTATCTAATAGTTTAAAATTATCTTTCGAAAATTGGGCTTGATTTGAAGGGAAAGTGTCTTCTAATATCTGCCAAAACCTTAAATCTATTTTTTTAAAAAGGTCAAACCTATTCTCCTTATGTTTAGCAATGGGAATTATTTCATTAATTTTAAAACCATTTGGCAAATAATTGTTTATGTTTTGAATCGGTATTATCCATGGGTTTACATCGTGTTCTAAATATTTATAATTATTAGTGAGCTTTATTTTCATGACATTGTAATTACTATTTAGATAGAAATTATCCGTTGTTTTGTAATCAATATTCCAATACCTGATTTTTAGTAATTTTGATACCTCTTTAGGTATATTACTAATATTATTTGAGTTTATTTTAAAAAGTTTTTTACTACTAAGCTGGGAAATTTCTTGGGGTAAATCACTATTTTTTTTGTATATAATGATAAAGATAGCATTGGGATAAAAGTTAATTATATCAGGTATCAGGTATATAATCGAATCAAAACCTATATAAGCATCAAATAACAATGTTTCTTTTCTTTTAATCAAATCAACTACATGGGTTGACTCTTTTTCTGATTTGTTAAAATATGCTCGGTAACTGTTCAAACTTAGTAATATTTCAAGTTTCAATAGATTTATTTTGTCACTGGTGCCTAAGTTAAAAATAAAAACCGGATTACGTCCTTTTAACTTATCTAGATCAATAAAGGTTTTATTTGATTTTATACCGATTTGAGATAGTATTGGCAGTATAGAGTAGTTATTATCAGAATCTAAAAAAAGTTTTTGGTTGATTATTGATTCATTATATGTATAGACTTTAATATCTTTAAATTTATGATTAATCCATAAGTCAATAGGTCCTACAATAGGAAGTTCATTTAGAAGTTTCTTTGCTCCTTTATTGGATAAAATATACCCTGAAAACCACCAGATACCTCTTTTAGGGATTGATATATTATCTGATATTCTTTTTATATTTGGATTGAAGTCTACTTTTTTAAATGATAAATAAATTAAGTCAAATTCAATTTCAGACTCTGTAATTTCTGCCCATAAAGAATTCAATTTATTTGAGAATTTATTTTCATAATAAACATCATCTTCTATAATAAGAGCATTATGAATATTGTCTTTTACGATTTTCTCCCATATTGAGATGTGAGACAAAGCAACTGCTTTTTCTTGTTCAGTTAATTCTATATTAACCTCTTTTTCTCGAATAATATTTAATAATTGTGGGTTGGGGTCAACAAAATATTGATCCTCTAGTTTATAAGTTGGTTTTATCTTATTTGTATTTAGTGATTGTTTATTTGCATCAATTGCAGAAAATCTTTCAGAAAAATTAAAAAGGGTTTTACTATTTTTTACCTGTATTGATTTTAGTTCTTCTTGGATTAAGTTCCATCTTTCTTTTTGTCTGTCAAGATTAATAATATATACTATATTTAGTTGATTCTTGTATTGTCCGAAGGCATTAAGCTTTTCTTGTTTAATAATTCCTCTTATTAATCGTTTTAATTTGTATTTAAGGAATAGAATTCTTTTGTTACCAGTTATAATATTCATCTTGTTCTATTACTTAAACCATTTTTTATTATTGCCATTATAGATTCTCCAATTTCTGTCATCATTTCTATAGCTTAAAGGCCAAAGGCTTTTGGAAATAGAATCCCAGTTATCAATTATATCTATTTTTTCATTTCCATCCAAAAGATAATAAACTATTGAAGCACTTAAATTACCAGGACCAGTTGTTGATTGAATATCTAAGATATTTTCTTCCATCAACAATTTATCTGTAGCCCTATTTAAAGCAATTAAAATTAATTCATGAAATGGTGGTGCTACAATGGGATTATTATTAAAATAATAAATATTAGTACTGATATATGGTTTGATGAGAAAATTTTCTACATCAATCATTTTTTCATTTTCTATACTATAACATAAAGGCTGAATTTTAATATTGTTGTTTTTAAAAAGAAAATCAATTTCTTCATTTAAATACAACTCATCAGAGTCAACATAAAAACCTCCTTTTACATATAGATAACATAATCTAAAATAATCACATCTCATTGCGGGATGATGACATTTTAAGTATGACACTAAATACTCTTTACCTAAATTATTAGAAATAAACTCTTTAGCTGAGTCGTCACTGAATAATCTAAATTCAAATCCCTTATCTTTAAGAGACTTCCAACTTTCAATGCAATTAAAAACATCATCAGGTAATTCATCTAAAGAATGCCAGTAATGTATAACTACTTTTGGAATAATTAAATCCTCATTTGAATTGATGGGTTTTCGACTCTGTAAAAAATTATAAATAAATTTTGAACGTTTATTATCGTCTTCAGATATTAAATTATTATTTATCTTAATCATTTTCTATTCCTGTGGATTGAATTACACACAACATATGCATATATTCATTGCTCTTATCCCTCCACTTTGGTGGTATAAGAACAATTGTTTATATTTCCCTTTTAGCATCTCTCCTTATTTTTCTTTTTACACATATCATATTTACCATTTATATATTTTTAGATTTATAATTTGAATATATTTCAATGATATCACAAGTAATTATTCTTTACAAATTCACAATAATTTAGGTTTTTTATGCAACATATCTCATTATAAGAAGCTCTTTTAGTATTTTAATATAATTTTTCTTTGTAATATTATTAGTATTAATATTAGGATGTTTTATTCTAATATCTTCAATAAGATTTCTTAATATAGCATAATCAAATTGCTTGAAGAAATGGGTAAACCCAATAGAGATTCTATTTTTTAATAATGAAAGAATCATCGGTTGTTTGTGTTTAAGATCATTTAAGGTAAGTATATTAGCAATACTATTACGTCCTACTGTAATTTCAAATCTATAAATATCTCCTTCTATAGGTTCATCTAATTCACTTTTATTATCAATTCTATCTTTTAAACTCTTATTATAATACTTCCATTTCCATCTATGGGAGAAATCATAAGAATTATTCCAATAAATTGTATTTTCAAATTGTACAAACTCTAAATTATTATGATTTGCTTGTGAAAGTACATCATAAAAATAATTTCCATATTTATAAATAAAATCAAAGGCAATTTCTATTTCAGAAATCTTTATATTCTTCAAGAGATGATAAGCTCTATAACGAGGACAATAAGTATCCTTACTTCTATAATTATAATTGATTACTTTAGTTTTAACTAAAAACTCTAAGGCTCTACGTATATCTGTAAATATTGTTTGCTTTGGTTTTTCTTGTAAAATATCATTAATCTCTAAAATTAGATAATTCTTATTTTTTGTTATTCGGATTTTTTGATTGAAACCAATAATTTTATATTCTTTATGTTCATAGGTTGTTTTATACGAATAATTAAATATATGACCTTTTATTTTCATTTTTTTTACTGGTTTTTTTATTGATTTGAACCTTTTTTCTATCAATTCTTTTGAACTCTCAAGAGGAACAGACCCCACAAAAACTGTATGCTCTTCCATTTTTCTGTTTTTATAAATATAATACAAACCAATTTCTAAAGGTCTGTTAACAATGACATTTTCTAAATATTTAAAATACTTATTTAATGGATCACGAGAATATCCTCTAATATGTTTATTATTTAATTGAAATGATAATTTAATCCTATCAATTGATACTACTACAATATTATCATCTACAATTTCTTTTCTATTTTTAGCATTATACATAACTACTATCCTTGGTATGGCTAAAATTTAAATCCATTAATAATAAATAGAGTATATGATATTTTGTATCCTCCTATTAATATTAGTTAAAAGTAACCTATTGCATACCATTTTAAACTAAAGACAAAAAGTGTATATATAGATGGTCATGCAAAAATATATGATTATATTATCAATATAATCATGTTTAATATGACTATTATATTTCTTATATTTTTAATTTTATCCCAGTGTTGACAATTACACATATCAGCCATCTTTAAATCCTAATGCAAAAAAGTAAAAAACTACTTAATCACAGCTACTCTTTTTTCCTT
Organism: Spirochaetales bacterium; assembly: GCA_027021365.1. Lineage (GTDB taxonomy): Bacteria > Spirochaetota > Spirochaetia > SZUA-6 > SZUA-6 > JALUUM01. The sequence goes on along the minus strand of JALUUM010000022.1, from coordinate 133,658 downwards.
AATCCATTCTTCAATATCATCAACTGAAAATCTGACACTATTGTTAATTTTTATATACGGAATTCTTTTTTCACATGTATACTTATATATAGTGCTTTCAGATAATCCAATTACCTCCGACAGTTCATTAATTTTCATTAATTTCATGATCTTACTCCTTTTTTTAATTAATATTTTCATTGCTATATAACTCAGACATTATGGCAGAATCACGTTTTGATGTTTCTGCATAAAAAACTTTGTTATAGATGAAATTCCCCATAACATCATAGTTAATCTCGTATGCAGGTAATCCTGGCTTCTTACAATTCATATTTAAATATCCATAATCACTTTCAGTGATATTCAATAGTAAATCCGGTACGTTAAAATAATAAGAACCTTTTTTTCTATAGATGTTAATTGAATCACGAAAAATATAAATGTCACGAAAACTGGTACTATATAATACAAAATCATGATCTTCTTCAAACAAAATTGGACTTAAACATCTTATTAACGGATTACCTTCTGAAACTTCCGAACTTTTAAAAAGAAAGATAGTGTCATTATTTAATAAATATGTACCGACCAACCATTTAGATTTAGATGTGTTTGTTTCAAAATTAATATCTTCATTGATTTTCAATTTCCTAATTATTTTCTTTGAAATAGGTAACATTTTTTCCCGTTGGATTTTAGCAGGTAATACAGAATTATCTGGAATTTTATTATTTTCTATAAACTCTTTTCTAACTAAGTTTTTCTTGCCGTACATAGGATTTCTATAAAACCTAATCCCTCCCATTTCTATAAATGGGATTTTATAAATGTAAAGAGAAGAATTTGATATTTTAACCGGAATAATTTTAGAACAAAAATATTCTGGTATTTTATTTAATAGGTTTATATCAGCATCTTTCCTAATGGAATAAAAATTATGTGCTTTATTATGTTTATAAAAAATTTTCTTGAAGAGAAACCTATCTACATCATCCTCAATTTTTGTAAGAATTTCATTTTCAAAATAATATTCTGAGTAATAGTCTGGTAATATTAATTCTAATTCCTTACTCATTTAATACCTCTAGTATTTGATAAACTTGACTGTAGTCTTTTTGTCCCTCATGATAATAATGTAAGGTCATCTTTTTAGATTTATGACCTGTTAGACCTTGTACGATTGTTAATGGAAGATGCTCATACAAATATGAATTATAAAAATGTCTCCAACTATGGAAAGTTATATTCCTGTTTACTCTATCCTCTCTAGAAATGCCAATATTTTCTAATGCCCTGTATAAATGTTTAGATATTGCTTTTTCATCAATAGGTTTAGAATGGTCCTTTCCATAAAAGATAAAATCATCTTCAGATTGATAATCCATATTATCTATTATAATCTTCAAATATTTTACTACTTTATCAGTAATCGGTATCTTTCTATAGGAACTCCATTTAGGTTCTGCTAACCCGTACTTTCTTCTGTATGAATGTTTAATATCAATAATCTTATTATTCAAATCTACATCTTTAACTTGTAATGCCCTTACTTCACCCATTCTTAATCCTGTATTAGCTGTCAATAAATTTATAGTATAATAAAACAAATCACCTCCCCAGATTGATTCAATCTTACTTTCATCGAAAAGCTTCTTAAATTCATCTATTGTAATAATACCTTTAGCTTTGGGCTCTTCTCTGAAATTTAAAATGTCTTTTGCTGGTGATTTTGGTAGAAGCCCCTTATTAACAGCAAACTCTAGCATAATCTTTAAAGTCAAAAGACAGTGATTAGCCGTTGTAGGTGATAAATTTTCCCTTTCTATCAACTCATTGTGCCATTCTTCTATTTTTTCTCTCTTAATTTTTTTAAGTTTCATTTTCCCAAAATATGGTAATATATGCTTCTGTAAATAAATTCTATTAACATCAACATAAGTCTGAGAAAGTATCCTGTTTTTCCTATTTCTATACTCTACATATTTACAACTATCATATATCCACCAATTTTTAGAATATTCTAAAAATGTTATATTGCCTTTTGTAGAAAGCATATGTTCTGTATACATCTGCAAGGCAACTCGTTCGGCAAGTGTCTTTTTTCTTTGCCTAGTTGATAAGGACTGTCGTTTACCATCTTCATTACGAAATCTCACATAATAGATTCCGTTTTTTTTATATAATCCATAAGGTTTTGTTTCCATGACTATAATATAATAATGGTTTTGTTCAAAGTCAATTTTATTCTGCTGGAATAATTTATAATTTTATATGTTTGTTATCCATTAATCAGATATCATTACATACAATTATCTTGTTTTATCAATTTTCTCTGCTTTTATAATAGAGATTATATGGCTGGATATATTTTAAGGCTTTCTATCTTTTTTTCTATTTCTAACTTCATTTTATATAATTCTATTTCCTTCTCAAATAATCCTTCAAAATAACTTTTTTTGTCTAATGGTATAGGAATCTCATATAGGTCACTTAACCTTATAGAAGGTAGTATATCTCCAATAGAATGTCTTTTTAAATGTTTCTGTATAATATTGGTTTTCAAATACATATATAAAGCTTGTGGACTGATTCTCTTATCTTTAACCCTCATAATCTGCAAAGATTGGATAGCAATAACTTTTTCCTTAACAGTTTTAGGCATTATTCCAACACGTCCAATATCACCTCGTATTGCAAGTAAAATATCATAAGGCTGTAGAAATAACCTAGATTTAATTCTTAAATCTTTATCAACATTTTTTTCATTAAAAGACTCTATATACCCAAACGGTGGAATATTATTGGTTTTTACTTCTCCTACACTATAATAGCTATTTGTCTTAGCATCAGGGATATGTATGGGTCGTATAAACTCTACTACCTCCCGTAAAGTTATTCCTTTAATACTCGAAAACACAGCATCAAGTTCTTGATACTCCTTTGAAAGAGAATACATAACAGGATTTAAATTATAGTTTCTTTTTGCTATATCATCTTTATTTACAAATCTGGAAATATTCTCTAACTCTTTTTTGTTATTAATAATTTGAATTAGTGGATTTGAAATTAAAATATTTTTTCTTCTTTCAGTCTTATAGAATCTTCTATCTCCTGCTTCTATAAATTGAACACTTTCATCATCCCTTTCTTTATTTATTATAATTATAGAAACTGTTTTGTATGGATCATTGAACATATTCTTAGGTAGGCTAATTACAGTCTCAATCAAATTATTTTCCACTAAGTATTTTTTTAACTCTTTTTCAAAAGATACAATTTTAAATAGAAATACATTAGGAGCTAAAACAATTATTTTTTTCTTAACTTGCTTTAAAGAGTGCTCTATTAAACTAGCATAATTCAATCTTGAAATATCAGATACTTTAAATCTATTATATTTATCTATACTTAAACTAAATTTCTCTTTTGCAGAAAGTCCTAACAGATTAATTACACCATAATCAAATTCTCTTAATAAATGAGGTGCCTGTTCATTATAAAATCCTGGATTAATAATTGGGTTTCCATTCTTATAATTACAGTTACTTTCATAGATTATATTTAATAAATTAATTAGTTGTATATTATTAAAAGTATCTTCTATGAAAATTTTTTTTGTTATGTTACTTATAAGAAAGGGTAAGACGATATCTGCATAAGCAAAATAAACAGATGAATTCTTAACTATATTGATTTTAAGCAAATCAGAAATGAATTTCTCTAAACCCAATTTATAAGATGTTAATAAATCAATCTTGCTATCATTAAAGAGAGCTAAATATAATTCTTCAAATGAAAGAGCTAAACCATTATCCATGAATGCAGAAATTAAATTGATAATATGTAAATCATTTATACTATCAATTTCAATAAAAGTTTCAGGATATACTTTTTTTAATTCTTGAAATATTTTATTAATACTATTCAGTGATATTTTAGAACGATAATAATCCTGTAAGGTAATTACACTTTTTAAATCTTTTCTAGATAATTTTCCCCATGCTAAAATCTGCATACTAAAAATTAGTAAAGTATCAGGATCATATTCCTTTTTTAACTCTATTAACTTATTAATCACTTCATTTTTCATTATCATCCACTCCTTATTACTTATAATACTACATTTAGAAATATTATACAAATAAATAATTTATTCTATCCAGATTATGAAATATTATATATAATTCAATTTATATTATAATTAAAAGGTTTAAACTCTTATAAACCTGTCTTTCAAAACTAGAGGACGGCAACAGTAGCCAGAATAGTAGCCACTACGATCTAAAAACTGGAAAAAAGAGATAAAAGAAGGAACAACCACTTTTGTAGGTAATTACTACTTATATAAGCAATTATTGCAAAAAGAGGATAAGGTAGACAAAGGCATAGAATGCCATGTATAATATTCAGGGTCTAGTGGCTTTACGGCCGTGGGAGTTCAAGTCTCCCTCCGGGCAATCTTCAAATTGAAACCGGTATTTTCCTAGAAATCCTTGTCCATTACCGTTTTTCTCTTTGCCTTTTTGGCACTCTCAATTGCGGCATCACACAACTCTCTCACCTTTGCAGAGAGTGCGGGTATCGCAGCAGCTGATGTGTTCATTCCTCCTTTTTCCTTTATGTAAGCCTTTACCTTCGAAGTTACTACCAAGGTTTCTTCTGACATTTTCATCTCCTTTTAATTTTTTATTTATTTTTATAGATAATGATACTCCATTGGGAGAATAATTCAAGAAAAGGGGACATTTAATTTGCTTGAAATATGAATTTCCATGTATATATTGTATTGAAAGATGGATGAAACATACAAAATCATCTTCGATTCCGCAGAAGATGGTATCCTCGTAGCGGACGAGAACAACGTAGTAACCCTCTGCAACCCGGCCATCACAAGGATAACTGGTTATCAGAAAGAAGAACTAATCGGAAAGCATATGTCGGAAATCACATTGATGCTTCTCCCTCGAGAGAAGAGAGAGAGCTTTTCGATAGAAGATTTCAACAAGAAACTTACAAGATACCAACGAACCGGTTCGGGAGACTGGCTGCATAAACTTCACGAGACCACAATAAGGACGAGTTCGGGTGACATTAGAAGGATAGAAGAGTTGAATGTTCCGGTCAAATCAGATTCGGGTTACATTACAATTTCATACAAGCGAGACATTACTGAAAAGTGGCTCAATGAGACGAGGCTATTGGAGAACTCCAGAATATACAGTGAACTCTTCAGATTTGCATACGACGCTATTTTCATTATGAATCGAAACAGGTTCATAGATTGCAATGAGAAGACGTTGTCAATCTTCGGACTTGAGAAAAAAGAGGATATCCTGGAACACAGTCCTTCAGATTTCTCTCCCCCGTACCAGCCGGACGGTGTTTCCTCGAAGGTCAGATCGGAAGAATTGATAGAGAAGGCACTATCCGGTGAACCACAGATATTCTACTGGCAACACAGGAAACCCGATGGTAGCACCTTCGATACGGAAGTCACTCTTAGCAGAATCAGTTTGGAAAGGGAAATTCTCCTTGCAATAGTAAGGGATGTATCATTTCGGAAAACCACAGGGGAGTTGATAAAGAAGCTCTACCAGATAGTGGAGCAGAGTCCGGTATCCATAGTACTTACCGATACGGAAGGAAACATCCAGTATGTAAATCCCTGGTTTTCCGAGTTAACGGGATATCCCAAAGAGGAGGTTCTGGGAAAAAACCCGAGGATTCTAAAGACAGGAGAAACATCCAAGGAGGAGTACGAGGTACTATGGAATACGATCAAATCCGGTAAAATATGGAGAGGTGAGTTTCACAACAAGAAGAAGAACGGCGAACTTTACTGGGAATCAGCCACAATAGCTCCCATCAAGGATTCCAATGGCAAAATAACCAACTTCATAGGAATAAAGGAAGATATTACTGAAATCAAAAAACTTCAGAATCAACTTGCACTCACACAGAGAATAGAATCGATAGGAACACTGACAACTGGTATTGCCCATGATTTCAACAACATCCTCACTGCCATATCAGGCTATACCGAACTGGTAAAGATGAATCTGGACAAGGAGGATCTGATATACAATGATGTTCTGGCGATAGAGGATAGTTCGAGGCGAGCATCCGAATTGATTAGACAGCTACTTGCATTCAGCAGAAGACAGTATATCAATCCAAAGATTATCAATGTAAACGAGAGTATCGAGGCAATTGTGAACATTCTAAAGAGAATGATAGGTGAAGATATTCAAATAGAGAAGAAACTTGAAAGAGAGATCGATCCTATACTGGCAGATCCTTCCCAGATCGATCAGATACTGATTAACCTCGCCGTTAATGCTAGAGACGCTATGGAAAACATTGAAACCGGAAAGAAATGCCTCGCTATCGAGACTGCCAATGTGGAGATAGATGATGACTATATATACACACATCCCGGTAGCTACAAAGGAAATTTCATCCGCCTCTCTGTTACGGACAATGGAAGGGGAATCCCTCCTGAAATACAGAACAAGATATTCGACCCCTTCTTTACAACAAAGTCGCGGGAAAAGGGAACAGGCATGGGCCTCTCTACAGTATATGGAATCGTAAAACAGAACAGAGGGTTCATCTACGTTTACAGTGAAGAGGGAATGGGCACAACCTTCAAGGTATACTGGCCCATTGTCCGTAATGAGACATTCCGAAAGGATGAACACTTCAATGAAAACACCTCCGCCACTGGTACGGAAAGGGTGATGCTGGTGGAGGATGATACGACGGTAAGAGGATTTGCCGAAAAAGCCCTTGTGTCCCTCGGCTATACCGTACGGAGTTACTCAAATGGAATCGATGCCTTCGAATCGTTGAAAAGGGAATCAGATCTGCCCGATATTATAATAACGGATATAGTTATGCCAGGTATGAACGGACTGGAACTGTACTACAGTGTAAAGGAAATCAACGATGATATTCCATTCCTCTTCACTTCCGGTTATACGGAAGATATCCCAACAGTCAAACAGCTCAATTCGGGGGGTGATAGCACCTTTCTGGAGAAACCATATTCGATTACATCCCTCACCAGAAAGATTCGCAGGATACTGGAAAACAGGAAGAAAAAATGAAAGACGATGAATCGCATATTAAGAAACGAATAGACTTTCTTGAACAGCTGCACAAGGTCTCAAGAAAAAATTTCAAGGACATGACACAACTTCTCGTCGCTACGATTTCCCTTTCCAACAGGTTTTTGGGCGGACATTTAAAGAGGGTTGCCGAGAGTGCAAGGGACTTTGCCATGGAGGAGGGCTACGATGATGACAGGAGAGAACTTCTCTACTATTCAGGGCTTCTCCACGACATAGGGATGGTGGGAATGCCTGAAAAGATAATCTTCAACGATACTGAAAACTTCAGTGCCGAGGAACTTTTTCTATATAGGAAACACCCCGTGATAGGTGAAGAGCTGATAGGTACAATTTACAACTTGCGAAGGATAGCTGCATCGATAAGATCCCATCACGAAGACTACTCCGGTTCGGGCTTCCCCGACGGGCTTAAAGGCAGAGACATACCCTTCACCTCGCGACTGATTCGCATTGCAAGTGACTATGACAATCTTATATTCAGGAATGGGAAAAGACATGAAGATGCTATAAGTGAGCTGGAAAAACAATCATCGATACTTTATGACCCTCAGATACTGTACACCTTCTGCAGGATAAAGGAGAGGGATTTCGGGAAAGAAGAGAGACGTCTTCACAAGATTCGTCTTAAGGATATTCAAACAGGCATGATGCTCAATTCTGATATTGTTTTAAGAAACGGTCTTTTGCTCCTCCCCAAGGGAATAATAGTAAATTCCAAGATGCTCGAAAAACTCAAGTCCTTTCGCAATCTCATAGACGAAAGGATAAGGGAAGTCGAAGTTTTCTACTGACCGGCCATGTTCAACAGGACAAGCCTTGCAAGTCGGGTATCTGCCATAGCCCTATGAAGTCCCTTAGGTATGTCCAATCCAAAGTATCTTGCTGCATTTTCCAGGCTGTACCACTTGTAATGGTTATTCCTCGAATCCCATTCACCCCTGTACTCGGCAAACATCTTCATTATACATACTGTCTCTATACCTCTGCCGAGATGTAATCCATATATCCGCAGACTCTGCCGGATCATCTTCATATCGAAATCAACATTATACGCAGAGACCACACGACGCCTGAACAGTTCTTCCAGAGCACCTTTCCAGAGAATGTCAAAGGTTGGAGCATCGGATAAGTCGCCCAGTACTATTCCATGGACAGCAGTGGCTTCATTGGGAATTATCCCTCTGGGTTTCACATAACTATCAACAAGGACATTACCATCCATATCCATCGCTGCTATTTCTATTATTTCGGCATTCCTGCCCAGGCCAGTTGTCTCCGTATCAAAGACCACAGGATTTCTCTCTATCAACCTCTTTGCCTTTTCGGAAACTACTCTCTTATTTTCCATCAATATTTGACTCCAATAATAATGTATAGTATCATAGAAGACAATAATTATACTATTTCCGGATCAATGTCAGGAGGAAAAATGAAAAAAAATTCTTATTATTTGATTCCTTTGCTTTTTCTGGTATCCGCAATACTGCTGACAGGCATAGCCGGATGCTCAAAGAAGGCAAAGGTAAGTAAAAAAAAAGAAAAGGGACCAATCGTAGTAGCATCAAAGATAGACACCGAGGGAGCACTATTGGGTCAAATGATAGTCATAATGCTCAAGGAAAACGGTTTCAAAGTCGTCGACAAAACCGAATTCGGTCCGACTGACGTAATAAGGAAGGCAATAAAGAGCGGTGAAATAGATATCTACCCCGAGTACACCGGGAACGGCGGTTTCTTTTTCAAAGTGGATGATCCCAGCATATGGAAGGATGCGAAAAAGGGTTACGAGAAGGTTAAGGAACTCGACCTGAAGAACAACGGTATTGTATGGCTCACACCGTCACCTGCCAACAACACATGGGCAATAGCTGTAAGAAAGGATCTCTCTGACAAGGAAAACCTGAAAACACTTGAAGATTTCGCCAGATATGTCAACGGTGGTGGCAAGGTAAAACTGGCAGGATCCGAGGAGTTTGTCTCGAGGCCGGATTCTCTACCTGCTTTCGAAAAGGCGTATGGTTTCAAGCTGAAGAAGAATCAGCTGGTGATTCTGTCCGGCGGTAATACCGCACAAACAGAGAAAGCGGCAGCAAACCAGACGGACGGAGTGAACTTCGCTATGGCATACGGAACTGATGGTTCCCTTGCAGCACTTGGCCTTTGGGTTCTTACCGATACGAAAGGGGTTCAGCCGGTCTATGAACCGGCCCCGATTGTCAGAAAAGAAATCTACGACAAGTATCCTGAAATTGAAAAGATACTGTCCCCGGTATTCAAATCCCTCGATCTCGTAACACTGCAGAGTCTCAATGCAAAGATTGCCGTGGAGGGTAAGAATGCATCGGAAGTTGCGAAAAACTATCTGAAAGAGAAGGGATTTATCAAATAATCGTCCAATAATTATCGAACTATGCAAATGCGGGAAAAGAGAGAGGCTCCGGACAGGGTAGCGATTCTGGCGACATCAACCGGTCTCCTCTCTTTTCTCTTTCCCTTCATAAACTTCAAGAAGAACAGGCTGGTAAGTGGTATTCCCGTCTATCCATGGAATGCCGGGGGTATCTATTTTGCCATCCCGATACTTTTAGTACTCATAGCTTCACTGATAGTTCTCTTTGTTACCAGGCGAAAGAGTTTCAAGACTTATCTCTTCTTCGAAATATCGGGAAGTCTCGTCGTGATTCTGGGACTGATCAACTTGGGGTTAATATCCGACAATCTTACCTTAGCAGCTAAAGCCTTGTCTTCCATAGCAAGGGCCACACCTACCACATCATTCTGGCTGTTTATGTTAAGCGGATATATGTTCATCTCGACAGCAAAAAAGGAGCTCCCAAAGATCAAAGTCTACTTTTCTCTCTCTCTTCTTCTATTCATAATACTTCTTGCAACTTCCGGATTCTTCAAGCATACCTCCGTGTACATGGAATACTTTGCAAAGAGGGAAAGGTTCCTTCAGGAACTGCTGCAGCATTTCTACCTTACGGGATTTTCAATAGGGCTGGCACTGATAATCGGACTTCCACTTGGCATACTGATGCAGAGAAGCAAGAGAATGGAGAAACCCGTTTTCATATTCATCAACATAGTACAAACGATACCAAGCCTTGCACTCTTCGGATTGCTCATAGCTCCTCTGTCCCTCTTGACTCAGAGCTTCCCCCTTCTCCGATCATTAGGGATCGAAGGGATCGGCTCGGCTCCGGCAATAATCGCCCTAACCCTTTATGCACTTCTTCCCATAACGAGTAATACATTTACAGGCCTGAAGGTAGTGGAGCCATCTATCATCGAAGCGGGAAGGGGAATGGGAATGAGCAGTTTCCAGCTCTTCGCAAAGGTAGAGATACCCCTTGCATTCCCGGTAATATTCAATGGTGTTCGGACATCCATCGTCCAGACAATCGGTAATACGGCCGTTGCAGCACTCATCGGGGCGGGAGGACTTGGTACTTTCGTTTTCCAGGGCCTCGGACAGGCCGTGTCCGATCTTATTCTGCTGGGGGCATTGCCCATAATAATTCTCGCCATTCTGACCGATAGAGTGCTCTACATTACCAACAGGATACTCACACCAAAAGGAATAAAGTATGAACAAGAATAGAATGATCGTTCTGGAAAATGTTACCAAGAGCTATGGAGAAAAGGCTGCTCTACAGGGAATATCCTTTGATGTGGAAAACGGAGAACTCTGTGTACTGATCGGACCTTCCGGCTGCGGCAAGTCCACGACTCTCAAGCTCATAAACAGGATGCTGGAACCCGACGGAGGAGAGATTCTTATAGAGGGTAGAAGCGTAAGGGATTTCAAACCCGAACTTCTCAGGAGGAAAATAGGTTATGTGATCCAGAGCATCGGCCTCTTCCCCCATATGAAAGTTTCGCAGAATATTGCAGTCGTACCGTCACTTTTGAAATGGGAGAGGAAAAGGATAGGTGAAAGGGTCGACTACCTCCTAGAGCTTGTGGGACTGGACCCGGCCATTTACAGGGATAAATATCCCAATGAACTCTCAGGAGGGGAGGCACAACGAATTGGAGTTGCGCGTGCGCTTGCATCAGATCCCCCCCTTCTTCTGATGGACGAGCCCTTCGGTGCGGTAGATCCTCTGAACAGGGAAATCCTGCAGGTGGAATTCCTGAAGATACAGAGAAAGCTCAAAAAGACAGTCATTCTCGTTACCCATGACCTCGATGAAGCAATAAAACTTGCAGATAAAATCGTAATAATGGACATGGGGAGAATAGTGCAGATCGGCCAGCCCGAAAATATCCTCTCCAAGCCTGCCAACAGTTTCGTGAGAAACTTTGTAGGTACGGACAGGGCGATAAAGAGGCTATCGAGATTTCAGGTAGCAGACTACATGAATCGGGCAAGCTCCACTACGATACGCCGGTTAAAAGAAAGTAACTATAAGGAGGCTGCAAGCAGGCGGGAGAGCCGTTTCCTTTGGATCACAGACGAAATGGGTATACTAACAGGCTGGATCGATTTTAAAAATTTCAAAGAATCCGACAGGCTTGAAGAGGGTATTACGCATGTCGATCCCTCTAATTTTGCCGTAAGAGCAGAATTCACGCTGAAAGAATCACTCTCCAGGATGCTATCGCAGGGAGTTCGTTCTCTTCCGGTAACAGATGAAAAAAACAGGCTAATAGGTGAAATCAATCTCTCCACAATAGAAAAACTAACGGAGCTCGAAGAATGAGAAGAATGAGATACCTGGGCTGGATATCCGTATCGATACAGATAGTTCTATTTTCAATTATCATACTGCACATGAAACTCTGGGAAAGTTTTCTCGGTTTTATCTTCGGAAGGGAGGAAGATATTATCTATCCGAGGGCTCCTTTAAGTATACTTGTGGGTGAGCATCTCTTTCTTGTGATTGTCTCCACTCTTCTGGCACTGATAGCAGGAACACTACTGGGGATATATGTCACAAGGCCAAGGGGAAGAGATTTCCTCACCATAGTAAACGATGTTACCGCCATAGGACAAACCTTTCCACCCGTTGCCGTATTAGCATTGGCAGTGCCTATCGTAGGTTTCGGTGCCAAACCAACGATTCTTGCTCTCTTTCTCTACAGTATCCTCCCAATTCTGAGAAACACAGTGACGGGTCTGGAAAATATACCTCCCGATATCAGGGAATCTGCAATCGGAATGGGTTTTACAGGTCTCCAGCGTTTACTAAGAGTTGAATTGCCCATAGCACTTCCCGTAATAATGGCTGGAATAAGGATATCCTTTGTCATAAATATCGGAACAGCCACTATCGGGGCAGTAGTCGGTGCAGGGGGTCTTGGTACACCGATCATATCAGGCCTTGTGAGAAATAATCCTTCCTTCGTACTGGAAGGAGCCTTAGTTTCCGCATTTCTTGCCATAATTGCAGATCAGTTTCTTGCTCAGATTGAAAGGGCTATGAGAGCACCCTATGAGAGGGCACTATCCAGTTGAACCCGTTTAACGGAACCAAATCAATCTCCACATTGTAGAGTTTCTCCAGGCACTTCTTGTTTATTCCCTCCCTCGGATTATCTATACCGAGAAGCCTCCCCGATTTTAGATACATCACCCTGTCGGAGAATATCATTGAATAGTTTGGATCATGCATAGTCATAACCACAGTTATACCTTCTCTCTCCGATAGTTTCCTTACCACCTTCATCACATGTATCTGGTTCCTGAAATCGAGGTGTGAGATCGGCTCATCTAAAAGGAGTACCTCGGGTTCCTGTGCAAGGGCACGTGCTAGCAATACGAGCTGTATTTCCCCTCCGCTCAGATCGGTGTAGTATCGATCCTCGAGCCCGGATATACCGAGAATTTCAAGTTTACTCCTTGCAACTTCAATATCCTCTTTGGAGGGAACGGAAAAATCACCGATATACGGATTTCTTCCCATCAACACTACATCGAGAACGGTATAGGAAAAAACGGGTCTGTGTACCTGGGGAACGTAGGCCATATGCCTTGCAATTTCTACAGGGGAGAGTTTTGTTACTTCGATATCCTTCAAACGGATACTTCCCGAGGAAGTCTTGAGTAGCCCATTCAGGCATTTGAGAAGTGTTGTTTTTCCCGAGCCATTTGGCCCCAGAATTGAAAAAATTTCACCCCGTTCTACTCCAAAAGACACCTCTTCGAGCACGGTAGACTCCTTGCCATAGGCAAAGAGGAGCTGTTCCACCTTAAGGATTACTTCTTTCTCATCAAGTTTCTTCCCTTTCTCCCCTACACCGACAAGCATCAGGCCCATACGGTCCTCCTTGCTTTCAACAGATATGCGAATATTGGTGCACCGACTATGGCTGTAAGAATACCAAGAGGTATCTCTATGCTGATCAGGCTTCTTGAAATATCATCCATAAGCAACAGATAAGAGGCACCCAGAATGATACTTGCCGGCACCATCTTCCTGTAATCAGGCCCGAAGAGTATCCTGGAGATATGCGGTATCACAAGGCCGACCCAACCGATAATACCGGAAATGGAAACCGCGGAAGCTGTCATCATTGATGCTGAAAGAATCACTATTCCCCTTGCAAAGGAAGGATTCATCCCAAGGGCATGCGCCTCCTCCTCACCCATGGCAAGGATATTCAGTTTCCAGCGCAGTAGAAAAATAAGAAGCATTCCCCCTGCTGTTGGAAGAAGAATGAGAGATATCTCATGATAAGTAACAGATCCCAGCGAGCCCATTAGCCAGAAAACGATGGCAGGCAATTTGTCCATCGGATCCGCCACATACTTTACCAGTGAAATCAAAGCGGTAAATGTGGAGCCAACTATAATTCCGGCAAGTACGAGGGACAATGTCCGGTTACCCTTATCGGACCTGCCTATGACTATGCTTAAGGATACCGCCAGGATACCAAAAGAAAGGGCAGATACTTGAACGAGGAAGGGAGAGAGGGAGAGAAGAATTGCCAGAGCTGCCCCGAAACCGGAACCGGAAGATACCCCCAGTATGTAAGGAGAAACAAGCGGATTCTTGAAGAGCCCCTGAAGCGCAGCTCCCGAAACGGAAAGAGCCGACCCAACAAGGAGAGCGGAAAGAATTCTGGGCAGCCTTATCCGGAGTACTATGGCAACTTCATTAAGCGATACGTCACCATTACTCATCGCCCGACCAAGAAGAATTTTCAAAATCGAAGAAAATCCAACATGGTACCTTCCCAGGTAGAGTGAGAAAAACATGAGAAAAATCATCATTATGAACAGAAGCAGCAGAAGTAAATGCTCCTTCTTTCCATCCATTCAGACCTTCCTAATTGAAAAAAGATTCAAGCTGTGACTCGCCTAGAGAATAGTGATAGAACTCAAGGTAAAATTCATGAACCATCTTTTCTATCGTTGTTCTGTCAAAATAACCAGGGTATAGCCTGTAGGCTGTCCAGAGTATTCCGGGTATTCTGTTTATCCCGGCCGGCCTGTCGAACCATCCGAAGGGTTCTCGTGGGGCGAGATAGACTCTCCCCTTCTTGACAGCTTCAATACCTGCCCATCGTTGGTCGGTAAACACCTCCTTGAAGAACTCACTTTCTGTCGTTATGATTATTTCCGGATTCCATGATAAAACCTGCTCAACGGAAACCTTCACCCTTCCAAAACCTTCCTTGGCACCGATCGAGGCCACATTCTTGCCACCGCAGAGTTCTATCAACTCCGAATGCACGGCTCCGGCAGGGTCCGTTGAAAGCCCATCTGCACCTTCCGCATAATACACGCTTACCCTGCGCTCGGAAGAAATACCCTTCAATCTGCCTCTCACCAGCTCAAGCACATCATGGTAAAATTGTGAGAGTTTCTCGGCTTCTCCTTCCTTACCAAGTACCTTACCGAGGAAATCTATCACTTCACCGTAGCTCGAAACATCTGCGGCACTCCGAACTCCGACAACGGGTATAGAACCCATTTTTCTCTGTCTCTCTTCGAGCATTTCTTTGTTCACCTCCCCGAGATTCGAGTAGCCCTCTATGTACACATCGGGCTTCAGGGCAAGGAAAGTTTCGTAATTACCCGTTTTCTTTCCGAACCAGCCACCTATAACTGGCAGATTCAAATATTTTTCTCTCATCAATTTCCCATTTGGCTTGAAATTCCATCCGACGAGGTCATCCGGTGCCAACATGTATACCATTATGGTTATGACAGGTGTACCTGAAACAACCCTTTCAACCCTGTCGGGAAGAACTACCTTTCTTCCGAACATATCAACAACTACTCTTTCTCCCGAAACACCGAATATGGTGAAGGTTGAAAGGAACAGTGCGATCAAGGGAACCAATAGCCCTCTCGGCCCATTCTTAACAGACGTGTATTCCACTTCCAATCCTCCGGATACAAGAATCAGATTTGATCTATAGAAATTCTTACAACCGTTATATTAATACTTGAATAACGCCAGGTCAACCACTCACGTACAGGCACTTCCCATCCGATAATAAAATATGTATAATACATTTCAAGGGGAGGGAAATGCTTTACTTCATATACAAGGACAAGGAATTACTGGCAGAAACTGACAGCATTGATTTCGTCAGATCCTTCGTAAAAAAACACGAGAATTGCCAGGTAAAAAATGCAAGGACCGGCGAAGAAATAAAAGTCAAATAGAGAAATACTCGGTAAATCATAAAACAGGATTTTTCTTCACAGAACCATCACGATACGCTACATAGAGAAAGTTAACCTCTCTTGTAAAGAGTCCGTTTTCAACGACTCCCGGAATAGAATTGAGCTCTCTCTCCATGGCTACAGGGTCTTTAAGAATCTCTGCAGGAAAGAGCGTATCGAGAATTATATTTCCCTTTTCCGTTATCACAGGACCCGCTTTCATCCTTGCCATCCTCAGAGTTACACCTCCGCCAAGCCCTTCGAGGTGCTTAGAAACAGAACGCATAGCTTCCGGAATAACCTCTACCGGAATTCCACGGTTGCTACAGAGGTGAGGAACGAGTTTACCTTGATCCACAATGATACAGTAATCCCTGGAGACATAACCTACTATTTTTTCGAGGAGTAAACCCCCTCCGCCTCCCTTTATAAGATTCTTTCGAGTATCTACCTCATCGGCACCATCTATGGTGAGATCCAGTTCTCCGTCTATAACCCTGTCGTTGAGGCTGTGAATATTCAGTCCATACTTCTGGCATTCCATTCGTGTCTCAAAGCTCGCCGGAACCACAAGCAAGTCCTTCAGCTCTCCATTCTCGTACCTCTCTCCTATTCTTGCTGCGGCCAGAAGTGCCGTTGAACCCGTTCCTATACCTAGTTTCATACCAGAGGTTACCAGTTCATCGACGGCCCTGAAAGCCACTATCTCTTTCAATTTTTCTGTATTCATATTTTTGTTTTCCACCTCTGCTTCCATCGACATTAAATCGAAATTAATATGAATCGAGTATCTCCAGTATTCGCTTCCTGCCGATAGTCAATATAAAGGAGGCAAGCCTGGGACCCTTGTCCTTTCCTATCAGTACCCTGTACATCACCTTAAAAAAATCTTTGGGCTCCATGTCACTTCTACCGGCGATCTCATAGAAGATGCCGGAAAGCTCCTTCTCTCCCATGGAATCGAATCTTTCGGAAAGCTCATCCCGTAGTGCATACAGTGCGTTTTTTTCTTCCCCTGTCAATTCCACCGGTTTTTCATCCTTCTTCTTCAGACGAAAACGAAAAGAATCAGGAGAGAAAATGCGCACCCAGTTCCAAGCACAGATACTTCGCTTTCTTATCCTTTCCAGGGATACGGTGAAGTTTTCCTTTTTCCCATCTCTTTCCGCCTGAGCCTCTAAAAAGGACAGCACCCCATCGATGTCTCCCTCATAGATCTGTGTGACATTACAGAGATGTCTGAATGGTACCTGGTAAGGCAGGATCCCTACCTTTCCGTCAACCTGTGATAGTTCATATATTCTCTTTTCTTTTTCCCTTCTTTTTTCGGAAACATCTTCCACCCCGAAATAGATTCTTTCACACCTGTCATAATCTTCATAAATCTTTATCACATCGAGATCGAAGGATATTACGAATTCACTGTTTGGCTTCGTGCCCGCAAACATGTACCTCACCACCTCAGGCTGATAGACTTCCAGAACATCCTTCAGGCTTACGACCTCCCCCGTCGAAGACGATATCTTCCCGCCTCTGCCCTTTATTCCGATGAAATCGTACTGGAATGTGACCGGTGGTTCATAGTTGTAAACCTCCCTTACTATTCTCTTAGCAGTATCGAAGGAACCACCCTGAGAATGATGGTCCTTTCCGGCCGGCTCAAAATCCACCTTTTCATATTCCCAGCGCATCGGCCAGTCTACTCTCCATAACAGTTTTACAGAGGATGCCTTTCTAAGGTCTACCGTCTCTCTGTTGTTGCAGCTATTGCAGTGGTAGCTTACCTTCCATTCTCCGTCCCAGCTATCTATGACCGTCGTATCCCTGTTACAGGAGTCACAGAATACGGTTATAGGCCACCAGTCCTTCCCAAGAGGGGTTGTTCTGTGCTCATTCAGGATTTCTCTGATACGCTCCCTTTTAAGAAGAGCCTTCCTTATACCTTCGGCGTAAATTGACTTCCTGTACCTCTCTGCCTGGTAGAGGTACTCCGGCTTGATACCGAGTTGAGGTAGGAGTTTCTCCACTTCTATCTCGTTTCTCCTTGCATAACTCTCATATTCACCGTACGGATCCGGGGTCAGAGTTATAGGCATTCTTAGATACTGTTCCAGTTCTTCTCTCTTTGGCATGTTAAGCGGAACCTTCCTGAAAACATCGTAATCGTCCCAGGAGTAGATGAACCTCGTGCCCTTTCCCATCTCCTGCAAAGCCTTTACAACAAGGTCAACCGAGACTATCTCCCTGAAATTCCCGATATGAACCGTTCCCGATGGGGTTACTCCGGAAGCACAGACATACCTTTCCTTTTCCCCCTTCTCGCGGATAATATTCATGGCAGCCCTGTCTGCCCAGTGTGTGACGGATCGTTTCATAGTTACTTCAATATAAAGAAGTAGTCTTCCAATTTCAATAACTACTATGAATAAAGTGCTTGATATAAAGAGGTATAAATATTATCTTGCAAATTGATTATACATTTCAGGAAAGAGGAGTTTAGAATGTCAGAGGAACTGCTTAGAAGTTTTTTGGGTGAAAAGAATTACAGAAAGATAGAGGCCATTGGGAACGGTACTCTCAATGACTTTCTCGTGAAATACATAGAGAAGCTCAAACCTGCAAAAGCATTCGTATCCGATGATTCCAAGGAGGATATCGAATACATAAGAAACAGAGCCATAGAGAGCGGAGAAGAGGAGAAGCTAAAGACAGAAGGACACACGATTCATTTCGATGGCTACTACGACCAGGCGAGAGACAAGGCAAATACAAAGTACCTCCTTTCCAAAGGAGTAAACCTCGGGCCAAATATCAATTCGATAGACAAAGACGAAGGTCTCGAGGAGATAGAGTCCATAATGGCTGGTATCATGGAGGGACATGAGCTATTTATCTGTTTCTACTCCCTAGGTCCCAATAATTCCGATTTTACCATTCCATGTGTACAGCTTACCGATTCACCCTACGTGGCCCACAGTGAAACAATACTGTACAGGCCGGGATACGAGGAGTTCAAGAAAAGAAAAGGAATGGACAAATTTTTCAAGTTCGTGCACAGCGAGGGCGAGCTTGAAAATGGCGTCAGTAAGAATATAGACAAGAGAAGGGTATATATCGACCTCGACAATGAAATCGTCTATAGCATGAATACCCAGTACGGAGGCAACACCCTTGGCCTCAAGAAACTTGCGATGAGACTGGCGATAAACAAATCCTCCAGAGAAGGCTGGCTTACAGAACACATGTTCGTAATGGGAGTAAATGGTCCCGGTGGGAGGGTCACATATTTTACAGGTGCATACCCATCCATGTGCGGAAAAACATCGACGGCCATGGTGGAGGGGGAAAGAATAGTTGGGGACGATATTGCATACCTTAGAAAGAAAAACGGTGAGGTACGTGCAGCCAACGTGGAAAACGGAATGTTCGGAATTATACTCGGAATAAACTCGAAGGATGACCCGGGAATCTGGAGGGCCCTTCATACGCCGAATGAAATAATTTTCTCCAACGTTCTGGTAGCAGAGGGTAAGCCCTACTGGGTTGGTATGGACGACGAGATTCCCGAGAGTGGCCGCAACCATTCAGGCGAGTGGTACAAGGGAAAGAAGGATTCAGAGGGAAAGGAAATACCTGCATCTCATCCAAATGCAAGATTCACTTTAAGGCTCGACAGCCTTCCGAACAGGGATCCTAAGATGCACGATCCCGAAGGAGTGAAACTCGGAGGTATAATATATGGGGGGAGAGATTCCGATACATGGGTTCCCGTTGAGCAATCCTACGACTGGGATCACGGAATAATTACAAAGGGGGCTTCACTGGAATCGGAAACCACCGCTGCAACACTCGGTGCATCGGGTATCAGAAGGTTCAACCCTATGTCCAACCTCGATTTTCTCTCCATTCCTATCGGCAGGTACATAGAAAACAACCTTGCATTTGCAAAGGACCTTAAGAACCCGCCACTGATCTTTTCCGTAAATTACTTCCTGAAGGATGAGAAGGGTAATTTCCTAAACAGCAGGCAGGACAAACGAGTTTGGCTGAAATGGATGGAAAAGAGAGTCCACGGTGATGTTGATGCAATCAAGACTCCTACGGGTTATATCCCGAAGTACGAGGACCTGAAAGAGCTCTTCAAATCTGTCTTGAACAAGGAGTATACACGGGAAGATTACATAGAGCAGTTCAGCCTGAGGGTACCGGAAAATCTTGCAAAGATAGAAAGGATAATCGAGATATACAGAACCAAGGTCGAGGATACACCCGAAGTCGTATTCAAGACACTCGAGGAGCAGAAAAACCGACTACTCGAAGTTCAGAAAAAACACGGGGACAGGGTAAGCCCATTCGATCTTTGAGTCTATCTGGTTACCGTTAGATTTCAGGATCCTCTGTGCTTTCGAGGGTTCCGTTCAAGCAGAACGGCAAAGGAAGAGGTAGAGGGAATATTCTCCAGTACTATCTTTATGGAAGTGGTCATAGGGACGGCAAGCAGTACCCCGGCCGGACCCCACATCCAACCCCAGAACAGTAGCGAGAGAAATACCACAAAGAGGGAGAGGTTCATCGTGTCACCCATCAACTTCGGATCCATGATATTGCCAATTAAGGTCTGCATTACAGAGAGGGATACGAAGAGCCACAGAGGTGTAGCAGCAAGACCATATTGGGCCAGTGCCAGGAAGAATGGAATGAATGTGGCAATTATGGAGCCAAGACTCGGTATGTAATTAAGCACGAAGGTAAGAAAGCCCAGTATCAGTGCGTATTTGACCCCGAAAAGGTACATAATGACTCCCGCTGACACGCCGGTGGCAAGGCTTATGGCGGTTTTCAGAGCAATGTATTTTCGCACCTCCCTGTCTATCCTTCCCAGAACAACAGGGACCCTCTTTCCCTTCTTCTTTGAAAAAACCCTCATTATCTTTTTCTGAAAATTGTGTTTTCCATAAACAAAGAGGACGGCAAAGAGGAAGATCAGAAGAAACTGGGTTATATATGAGACGAGCGACCTTGCAATTGAAAAGGCAAGAGACGGGATCGGAAGATTCTTCAACCCCTCAAAGAGATCCACACGTACCCTGCCCTCTGAAATTGTGCTTATTCTGGATGTAATCTCCATAAGCAAGTCGATAAACCGCTTCTGGTAAACGGAAAATGAAGTGGCGAAGTCCAGCATACTTACGTAAAGTGCAGAGCCAAGACCTACAAAAATTCCCAGAAAGAGAAGAGAGGCTATCATAACGGATAACCATAGAGACAGGCCGATACGCTTTAGAAGCGAGACGATAGGGTCCATTATATATGCAAGAAGAAAGGAGAGAAGCACTAACAGAATCACCTGCTGCGCCTCTCGAAGGGCAGCGGCAACCATTATCAGGGCAATGATTCCAAGCAGAATATCCGATCTCTTTCTCTCAGGCATCGTCAACACAATACATCAATAATCCCTTTTTATCCATATGACAAAATGGTAAACAAGACAAAAAGTTCAAATTACTTTTAGATTGACAACGATTAGTGTTATATATAATATTTCATAATAGAAAAAAACTCGCCCCAGTAGCTCAGCAGGATAGAGCAGCGGTTTCCTAAACCGGAGGTCGGACGTTCGAGTCGTCTCTGGGGCATACTCTCATTTCCTTTTGTTTTTACTGGAGTTCTGTTGAAGGCTGTTGCATGAAAAAATCTATCATCCATGGAATTGTCGGTTTTGCCGAGAGGCATGCCATATTCATAATAATACTTACCATTCTCGTTTCAATCTTTTTCGGTTACAAAGCTACCAAGATCAGCATAGACCCAAATGTTCGCGATATATTTCCTGAAAATGCAAAGATAATCAAACTCTCCAAGAAATACGGAGAAGAGATCTACAACAGCGAATACCTCCTCCTTGCAGTGGAGAGCAATGATCCTTTCAGGTTGGACAAGCTACAGAAATTCTACCAGGTAATTACAAGAATAGAGGCCATCGACAACGTCGGAAAAAGCCTCAACCCCTTCAACCTAATAAGTTTTCAAAAGAAGGGTGTACAACTCCAGTTCGTATCCACTGCCAAGGGGAAAAGAGCTCCGAAAACGAAAGAAGAACTTGAAATCTTCAAGAAACGTCTCCTTGGTAATCCGCTTGCAAGAAACCTCGTCGTTTCTGCCGATCATACATCAATGATTGCCATTTTTCCCGTATCTCTCCCTATAGATCACAACAGGTTTCTGGCCAGGGTAGAGAGCATTACCGGGGAATTGAAGGGTCTCTACGAAGTACACATCGGGGGTCAGTTTCCCTTCGACAGGGCCACCGAGCGATACCTTAAGGAGGATGTCCCCAAGTTTCTCATTATCGCCCTTCTTGTAATCCTCTTCGTTTACTACTCCGGCTTCAGAACACCGAGGGCTGTGATACTCCCATTGCTTGTTGTTTCACTGGGAACGATCTGGAGTGTCGGCACCATGAAACTGCTAGGTTTCAATTTGACAGTGGTAAGTATAATGACCCCGCCACTTGTATTGACCCTGGGAAGTTCGTACAGCATACACGTTTTAAACCAGTACTACAGGGAGGCAAATACAGATTCTCCGGATAAATCATGGATAGCCAATGCGGTGACACATATCAACAAGACGATCCTCATGGCAGCACTTACCACTATCATAGGTTTTGCAAGTCTGCTATCTGCTACCTTAAGGCAGATAAGGGAGTTCGGAATCGCAACGAGTTTCGGTATTGCATACTGTGCAATACTATCGCTCTTCTTCTTTCCGGCAATTCTCTCGCTGCTTCCATCACCAAAACAGGAACAGCAGCAGAGAGTTCTAAAAGGGGCACTTACAACCTTCCTCGAGAGGATAGGCAACGGCATTCCGAAGTACAGGTACATAATAACCGGTATCGTAATCGTGATTCTCGTGGGTTTCTTCTTTTCCATGAAAAACATAAAGTACCAGACAGACTTCACAAAATACTACAGAAAGAAAGAGGTGGCTGTCGACGACAACCTCTTTATCGTAAGGAAGTTCGGCGGTTTCGTAGAAATCCACCTCACAATGACGGCGCCCAACAACGAAAAAAACTACTTCCTGAAACCGAATGTGTTAAAGAAGATATCGCTCTTCGAAGACAGGCTCCTGCAAAAGCCTGACATAGCATATGTATCATCCTTCGTCACGTATCTCAAAATGATAAACGAGACGATAACGGGTAAATTCGAGATACCGGAGAGACGTTCCATGGTGCTCCTTATCTCCAGGTACTTCAAGGCCCTGTCTGCAACGGATACCGGCTCTGTCCTCACCCAGAATACGGTCAACAAGGATTTCAGCAGGCTGACCATAACCTTTCGGGTCTATGACAGTGACAAGGAGAACTATATTCTCGAACACAGGCTTTCCAAGCTGATAAAGCAGGTAAAGGATGATATGGAAAGCTTTCTTCCAAGCGAAGCAAATCCTGAACTGTGGGGAAAGACACTTGCAACACTCTACCTCTCGGAGACCCTCTCCCACGATCAACTGAACTCGGTACTCGTATCAGCCATACTGATTTTTATCGTAACGGCGCTGGCATTCTCCTCGGTCTGGCTCGGATTGATAGCTCTGGTACCGATGCTAACGGGAATCATGCTCAACTTCATACTGATGTCCATATTGAACTTGCCCCTCGATGTTGTAACGGTTATGTTCTCCAGCGTGGCAATCGGGGTAGGTGTGGACAACTCCATCCACCTCCTTATCCAGTATAGAAGGCAGAAGAGGTACTATTCGAAAAACATAGAAAAGGTAATAAGCCACACATTGAAAATATCGGGAAGACCCATACTTCTCTCCACTGTCTCCCTCGTTATCGGACTTCTTGCATTGACATTCTCCAACTTCATGCCCATCGTTTACTTCGGCCTGCTGGTGGCAATGGTCCTGTTTACCACTGCTGTCGGAGCGATAATCGTGCTTCCCGCCATTCTCAGCTTGTTAGGGTAGGTCTTAAAAAAACTTAAAAAAGTAAGAAAATTAAGACTCTTCCTTTAAAAACTACCTTTTTACCGGACAAAACAGGCCGACATCTTACAGTACCGGTTACAGGATAAAAATCGACATCTGGCCGTACCGGGAAATACATGACAAGGCCAAACTAAAATGTGGGGCAATCCGAGGGTGCTCCCGTTATCATTCGAAGAGAATACTGTAATCGATGGGTTCGTTCAACAGGAGAAGTTTCAACAAAGGTAATTTGAATACAACGGTTTTCTTATCCTTCAATTTTCCACCACTCTGAGAAAGCAACTTGCCATCGACATGAATCGTCAGCTTTATACTGGATGTTTTTACAGCTTCCGGTCCTTTCTCTCCCAGGGCAAACTGTATCATCTCCAGGTACTCCGCCTCCGTGGTATCTTCGTCCTCCTGAGGCCCCATGCTCTCTACGATAGGATTGGAGAGCTCCGGAAATACGGCAAGCAGCTGATGAAAGTTCTTTTTATCCAGATGAAACTTCAAAAGCTTTCCCTTCGCAGTCCTGGAGAAGGAAATCAGTCCCACCGAAGTTAGGTCTTTTTCACTCTTAAATACCTCCTCCACATTGGAGAACTTCAACCTGAGGTTGAGCTTTTCGGGGGAGGGATTCTCTATCTTCACAACGGTTATTCCGGGCCTTTCTTCCATTGTCTTCCTTATATTTTCGATATCGAATATCTTACCATCCTTCAGTTTGTTCGACTCACCTGTAACCTCTGCCATGCTCTTCATATAATCTATGAAAATCGGCTTTACCACTACTTGGGAACTCACCGTTCCCGAGCCGTCACCCTTAAGGAAAACCTCCTCGTTTACACTGCATCCCGTGAACAACAGAAAGAGCAAAAAAATAAAAAAAGCAGAGAGAGCCTTTAGAATTGTATTTATCCGGGTATTCAATTTATCTCTCGATTTATTTATATTTACCAAGTTCTCTTTCACCAATTTTTCTTCGGCGTGATAAAAAGAATAGTTTTCATCATATCCGGCAGTTTTTCTTTTCATAGCCCAATAAAAATAAAACTTTTTTACATGTATAGTCAAGGATCAGTATTGACAAGAGTGGCTTCTTTGAAGCAGATTTCAAGGCGAAACCAGGGCAGAGAGAAAACATACTCAAAGAAGGTCATAATTGAGTGCTGATATTTCAAAGAGATATGCCTTTAACAGAAACCTCCCGAAAAGAGATATGCCGAAATCAGATATCTCAAGGCCAGGCATCCAGAAAGACTACAGTACCACGAAAATAGTCTGGGATTTCGACGGCACGATACTCCCCATAGAACCCTATGACAGCGAACAGAACCTTCTGCTCTACAGTATCAGAAATGCGGATATAAACGATAGGGATATAAGCCATAGGGAGAATAAGGGTTTTCAGAGGCGCATGCCTACAAGAAATCCTACAAGAAATCCCAGAAGAAATCCTGCTAGAGGTTCCACGAGAAATCCCACAAAAAGTCCCATGGGAAGGCTTATAAGACGGCTCTTCACAAAACTCATCATCTTTGCAGACAACAAGAATCTCCTCGGGCCACATTTCAAGCCAATTTACCTCTCAGTCCTAAAGGGGAGCCCATCCGAGGCTGTAACGAAGGTTACCCGCATGCTGGCAGAGAAGATAAGTAGCGAAGACAGGGAGACATTCGGGAAACTTTACCGGCGGGGAATCGAGATGCTGGTTGTATCCTGCGGAACCAGAGATTTGAGCCATGGAACTCTCGAAGCAGCAAATATACTGCAATTTTTCAAAGCCATCATAGCAAACGATTTTACCCACGAAAATGGCAGGATAACAGGGATGGTATTTCGAACGAAAACAGCAGAGGACAAGCTTGCCGTTGTCAAAGAAATGGGATACAGGCCGGAGAACACGATTGTCGTGGGAGACGGGCCTACCGACATACCGTTACTCGAATGGTCCGAGTATCCCGTGATAATAAGGAGAAATAAAAGGATAAATGAAAGTTCTCCGGCATGGTTTACACAAAAACCGAGAAAGAGGTACAGATCTATCTCGAAAATAAGTGAAATATTGGAAATAGTCGATGAGATCCATGAAAGATAGGTTGATCGTTTTTGACATGGACGGTGTCCTTATAGATGTTTCCGCTTCGTACAGGAATGTTGTCAGAAAAACCGCAGAGATCTTTCTCGGCTTCCTGAAGAATGCAGAGCTCCTTCCAAAACCTCTCTTTTCCCTTGCAGACCTGGCCATGGTAAAACAGTCGGGAGGACTGAACAACGACTGGGATCTCACCTACCTCGTTGTGAGTCTTCTTTTAAGTATTCCAGGTATCACCGGCGTAAAAAGCACCAACCTCAAAACGGCACCAGATCAACCGAGAGAGCCTGCTGAAGAGAGGAGAGCCCTTGAAAAGATTCTTAGAAACGCCGATGCCACGAACATCGCAAGGTATCTGGGTAGCGATACACCCGTAGTTGATTACCCGCTTGAGAGGCTTCTCACCAAGAGAGGAAAATCGATACTTCCGGTTGTCAGATTCTTTTCCAGGGGTGATGTTGGCAGTGGCAACACGATAAAGAGAATATTTCAGGAGGTTTATCTGGGTGGACAACTCTTCCGTAAGACCTACCGTATGGAACCTCTCTTTTATTCCGGTAAAGGTTATATCGAAGAAGAAAGGTTGATACTTTCCGCCCCGTTACTCAACGAATTGACTGGCATGGCAATTCTTGCCATAGCAACGGGCAGGCCATTGGGCGAAGCGATGTTCGCACTTGAAAGATTCAAGCTTGAAAACATATTCTCCGAGGTAATGGGACTGGAGGATTGCCTCGCCGAGGAGAAAAGGTTTTTCTCAGAAACCGGAAAGAGGATTTCCCTCGGAAAACCTCATCCCTTTATGCTGGATACTCTTGCCGAAAGATACAAGTCTTCGGTGGAGGATTTCTACTTCATAGGTGACATGCCCGATGACATGGTAGCCGCTTCCCGATCGAGATTCCCTTTTAAAGGTATAGGTTTCATAGGAAACTTAGAGCTCCCCGAAAACAGGAAGAAGCACTTGAGAGAGCTCCTCCTTGAAAAAGGAGCCAAAATGGTAATCGAAGAACCCTCCGAATTAAAAAAAATTTTTGAATAAATATAAAAAAGAAAAATACTCTTGTAAGTGTAGATGTATAGTTGTCTACACATGTATAATATTAGATATTTATAATATATAAAAATAGAAACTGAGTTTTATACATTACAATTTTAATTCAAAACATATTAATTTCATAAAGTATATAAATTGAATATTAAGTATATTATTACAAAATATTCCAATATTCTAACTAAAATTGCATAAAAATACTTGACGAAAATCACATTTGATTTAAAATACCCTATACAACAAAAATTTCAAGGAGGTTTCTATGAAAAAGAGATTGTTGTTTCTGGTTCCTGTGTTTCTACTTCTCTTTCCGATGTTTCTGCTTGCTGGTGGAAAACAGGAAGCAGGAGGTGGCGAAGTAGTTCTTTACACCGCCTTCGAAGAGGATGAGACGGCAGATTACCTTCAGCTTGTAAAGAAGGAACTGCCGGATCTCAATGTGAAATGGGTAAGATACTCAACCGGCGAAGTTGCGGCAAAACTGCTCGCTGAAAAAGAAAACCCGCAGGCTGATCTTGTCTGGGGCACTGCTGTAACGGCACTTGCAAGACTAAAAGACCTGTTCGAACCGTACAAACCGGCCGGGTATGACAAACTTCCGGCACAGTTCAAGGATCCAAAAGGTTACTGGACTGCTGTGGACATGTATGTAGCTGCCTTTGCGGTAAACAAAGACAGAATCGCAAAGAAAGGCATCGATATGCCCAAGAGTTGGACCGACCTTACCAAACCTGAGTACAAGAACGAGGTTATCATGCCCAACCCGGCCAGTTCCGGAACCGGATATCTCCAGGTATCTTCTATCCTTCTCTGGAAGGGCATAAAGGAAGGTAAGGAAGACGGATGGGAATTTCTTAAAAAACTGCACAAGAACATAGTGGAGTACACAAACTCCGGTTCTGCTCCCGCCAAAATAGCTTCCAAGGGTGAAGTAGCTGTGGGATGTTCCTTCGGCTACAGGGTTGCAAAACAGATTGCAGCCGGTTATCCCGTTGCAATGGTATTCCCCGCCGAGGGAAGCGGTTATGAGCTCGAGGCAAACTCCCTCATAAAGGGTGCAAAGCACAAGGCAGCGGCAAAGAAATTCCTCGACTGGGCGATTTCAAAGAGTGCAATGGAGGCTTACTCGAAATACAAGATCATGGTAACGATGCCCGGTATCAAATCCAAGAGCGAGATTCCTCTTCCCGATCCGAAGGATGTGAAGCTGTTCCCGATGGATTTCGATTATACTTCCAAGCATAAGACAGAAATCGTTGAGAAGTGGAGAAGTCTATTCCAGGACAAAACCAAACCTGAATAGAATTGACTACAATCTTAGTGCTGGTCCCCGTTAAAGGGGGCCAGTAAATTGAATAATACTGGTAGGTAGGTTTATGGCAAAGAATCTAGTACTGAAAAACCTTTCAAAGAAATTTGACAACATATACGCTGTTAAGAATATGAATCTCGAAATAAAGGATGGAGAGTTCATTACCCTGCTCGGGCCTTCCGGATGTGGCAAAACCACGACACTAAGGATGATCGCAGGTTTTGAAACACCCACCGATGGAGAAATAAACTACGGAGGAAGGGTAATAAACGATCTCATCCCCCAGAAGAGGAACTTCGGGATAGTATTTCAATCGTATGCCCTGTTCCCTCACATGAGGGTAAGCGAGAACGTGGCATTCGGGTTGAAAATGCACAAATATCCGAAAGACAAGATAGATCAAAGGGTCGATGAACTTTTGAATATCGTTGGCCTTAGGGAACATAAGCACAAGTATCCGGCTGAGCTCTCCGGAGGAATGCAGCAGAGAGTTGCCCTTGCAAGGGCACTTGCACCATCCCCGGAAGTGCTTCTACTCGACGAACCCTTGAGTGCCTTGGATGCAAAGATAAGGGTGAAACTGAGGGCAGAGATTAAACAGCTCCAGGTGGATCTGGGAATAACCACTATCTATGTAACACACGATCAGGAGGAGGCCCTTTCAATCTCCGACAGGGTCGTAGTCATGAATCAGGGAATAATAGAGCAGATTGACAAGCCCGTTGCCATCTACAAGAATCCTATTTCAAAGTATGTAGCCGATTTCGTAGGTACGAGTAACTTTTTCGAAGGCCGGCTATCCGATGGTATAGTGGACAATCCGGAAGGGAAGTTCAAGGTGACCAATGCAATTGGAATCAAATCCGGCATGGTAACGGCAGCAATAAGGCCTGAAAAGGTAGAGATCATAGGCGATAAGGCAGATTCATCCGTGGCGATCCAGAATGTAGTGAGCGGAAAATTAATGGTTATCGTTTTCTTAGGCCTGATAGTTCGACTTGTTATACGTCTTAAGACGCAGGATGTAATCGTGGATATGCTTGAGAAACGCTTTACCGAAATGGGTATTGAAAGGGGAGAAACGGTAAAGCTCTACTTCCCGCCTGAAGGATTCATTGTATACAAAAACGAATAGAGGGGAATTCAATGTCAACTGTAACTGTAGAAGAGATTAGCACCAAAGAGAGAAAAATAATCGACGACAAATTCGTGATATACCTTGCAGGGGGTCTTATAGGACTGTTCCTCATCATTTTCATGCTGCTCCCTGTTTTGAACATTCTACGCCTTAGTATTACTCAATACGATGAGGTAGCCCACGAGTTCATCGGAAAATTGACCCTGAACAATTTCGCAAATTATTTCAGCAAACCGGCTATCGTACAGTCACTTTATCATAGTCTGTGGATAGCCGTCTGGTCGATGCTGATAACTACGGTACTTGCATTTTTCTTTGCATACGGGCTAACGAGAACAACAATAAAATGGAAGAAGGCACTCTACTATATCGCCATGACCCCGTTGATTGCACCTTCACTCCTTCAGGCCATGGCGCTGATTTCCCTATTCGGTTCCAATGGCCTGATAACAGCCGGCCTCTTTAATGTGGAATGGAACATATATGGCCCCCTTGGAATAATCATCTCCGAGGTACTGTACTGTTTCCCCCATGCAATGGTAATACTGTACACAACCCTGTCCGCTGTCGATTCCAGACTGGATGAAGCAGCAGCAAGCCTGGGTGCATCAGGGGTAACCACCTTCTTCAAGGTAACCATACCAACTGCGAGGTATGGTATCTTCTCGGCGGCAGCGCTAGTTTTCAATCTCGCAATTACCGATTTCGGTAATCCAATCATAATCGGAAGAGGCTACAGGGTTCTATCCACAGAAATCTACCTTCAGGTTATCGGTATGCAGAGGTTTGATCTCGGTACCACCATTGCCGTGGTACTCCTTGTTCCCTCTGTAATTGCGTTCCTCTTAAACTACTACTTTACAAAGAAGAGTCATTCAATGATAAGCGGTCAGGCAAAACCGCAGCTACCGCCATCGAGACCGCTCAAGAAGTGGAGCTTCACGATATACACATGGATGATAGCGGTTATCCTGCTCTCAGTCGTAGTTGTGATAGTTGTAAAATCCTTCGTAAGGGTATGGATGTACAACTGGACATTAACCTTTTCTCACTATCAGTTCAAAATACCTGGTGGAGTCGGGGTTTTATGGACGAGTCTCTGGATCTCGGTTGTAGTCGGTTTCCTCGGAGCAACACTGACAATTGTAAACGGGTATGTAATAGAAAAGAAAAAGCCATTCTTCGCACAACCCCTCTACCTTTTCTCGGTAATACCGGCTGCTATCCCTGGACTGGTGATGGGCCTTGGTTACATTCTCATATTCAACACCAAATTCCTCAATTTCGACAACATCTTCTACGGGAGGGCTGCAATAGTAATAATCAATGTTGTGGTCTGTAATTTTACCCTTGGAACTCTCTCCAGCATCACCAATATGAAGAATATAGACAAATCCATGGACGAGGCGGCTACAAGTCTCGGTGCCGACACTACCCGTACATTCCTACAGGTAATTTTCCCATTAAGCAGGGTATCCTTTATGAGTAACCTAATCTATTACTTCATGAGGAGCATGGTAACGATAAGTGCTGTTATCTTTCTCGTTTCACCGAATGTACACCTCGCCGCGATTTCCGTCATAAACTTGGAGAAGGATGGCCAGGAAGGACCCTCTGCGGCAATGGCCACACTGATAATTCTCGTTGTAGTGGTAGTACTCGGTATCATTTCCCTGTTGTTCAGAAAGAAAGGTTTCAAGCTGGCTGCCGAGAATCAGGTTTAGGAGAGATGAATTCAATGAGCCGGTGATAATCGTAACCGGCTCATCAATTATAAAGAGTGTCGATTTTTTGCTTGACTTTGATTGATTATATGTATATACAGGTAGACAGGTAGATAAGTAAGATGAATGGAATAGACAAGACAAACCCCATTCCACTGTACCTTCAACTGGCCAACTGGATGGAAAAACAAATCCAGGAAAATAATTTTCCCGTAGGTTCTAAAATTCCTTCGGAGGCTGAGCTTTCTGAAAAATTCGATGTGAACAGAAACACCCTAAGGCATGCAATAGAGATACTGGTAAGGAAAGGCCTCCTCGAGAAGAGAAAAGGGATAGGTACATTCGTAATGGGAAAACACAGCCTTCATCCCATTCATCAACTCGGAAGGATGACGAGTTTCATAGACGATTTCGACCTTGACAAGGTAGAGATAGAGGACAGAACTCTCTCAAAGGACGTAATAGAAGCATGCAGTGATCTTGCTGCAAAGCTGATGATCGAGCCGGGAGAACGGGTAATCGTCATCGAGCGAATCAGGATAGCCGATAAGATACCCTTTGTTCTTGAGAAACAGTACTACAGGTACGACGACTTTTCCGCACTCCTTGATATCGAGATAAAGGGTTCCATGTACAGGATACTCACGGAAGAACTCGGTGCAGACCTGCATCATTCTATACAGACCATAAGGGCAATAAACCCTTCGAGGGAGATAGCGGAAAAATTGAAGATAAAGAAAACGGTCCCATGCATTCTCCTTGAAAGCCTTGCATACACACGGGAGAACATCTGTATCGAGGTTCTTCAATCCTACTACAGAGGGGACAGGTATGTTTTCAAGGTAGAGGCGGGACAGTACAGAAGAGAGATGAGTTCAAAAGTATTTAAGTAAAATCATTTAATTTAAGGAGGAAGAAAAGTGTCGATAGTCAGTGCAAAGGAAATGCTCTTAAAGGCAACCGAGGAAAAGTATGCCGTGGGAGCCTTCAATGTGACAAACATCATACAGATGGAGGCCGTTGTAGAGGCAGCGGTGAACAAGAAATCTCCACTGATAATCCAGACTTCGGTCACGCCTTCAAAGTTCATAGGTAAGGATGTTTTTTCTGCGGTCTACAGGGTTCTTGCAGAATCCGCTCCGATTCCGATCTGTCTCCACCTCGATCACTGTACCGACGTACAGTACTGCAAGGACTGTGCGGATGCCGGATACACAAACATAATGATAGATGCATCGAAGCAGGTATTCGAGGAAAACGTAAGACAGACCAAAGAGGTCTGCAATTATGTTCACAAACTCGGCGACATAACCGTGGAAGGTGAACTCGGCACGGTCTCCGGTGTTGAAGACCAGATAAAGGTTGCTGAAGATGAAGCGGCTCTCTGTGACCCGGATAAAGCCGTAGAGTTCGTGGAGGCAACCGGGGTGGACCTCCTTGCTCCCGCCATCGGTACTGCTCACGGAATATACAAGACAAAGAACCCGAAGCTGGACTTCGAAAGGCTCGAAAAGATATCCAAATTATTTAACGGCCACGGGGCAAAGGTACCCATAGTAATCCACGGGGGTACCGGTCTCCAGCCGGATGTAGTAAAACGGCTCGTTTCTCTCGGTGGTGCCAAGTTCAACGTTTCTACAAATCTCAAGCATGTATGGATAGATTCCGTCTACGATTATATTTCTGCCCACCGTGAGGAGTACAATCCCGGTAAAGTTGACAAGGCTGCCAGGGAGGCAACCATCAAATTGATCGAATCGTGGATAGACCTGCTGGGTTCCGCAGGTAAAGCATAAAACTAATAACCTTACAAGGAGTGTTTTGATGAAAAAAAACATTATGGAGTACTTCGTACCCTGGCTCGAGGGGATAAAGATGTATATATCCCCTCACATCGAACTGGCATGGAAAAATCCGTCTCTGCACAGAATGATGTCAAACGAGAATCCTCTCGAACCTTCAGAGAAAGTCCTGGAAGCGATCAACAAGTATGCAAGAATGGGAAACAGGTACGCTGACCAGGGAACTGTAGTTAGAAGCAAGATAGCAGAGATAAACGGTCTTGACGGACCGGAGAATGTTATGCTGGGCAATGGCTCCAGCGAGGTGTATGACATGATATGGAGGAGCCTCATCGTACCCAACCAGGGAGAGGAAATCATTCAACATACACCGTGCTTCGGAATCTACAAGCTCAGGGCCGGAATAGTGGGGGCAAAACTGGTATCGGTACCCATGAAATACGAGGACAGGCAACTAAAATTCGATGCCGATGCTATTCTGGAAGCAATAACCCCAAAGACAAAAATCATAGTTATTGCCAATCCTAACAATCCTACCGGTAATTTCATGGATCACGAAGATTTCATAAGGATTGCGGAAACGGGGATTCCCTTCGTCATAGATGAAGCGTATGTGGAGTTTGCAGGCCTGGGAAAATCGAAGATAGGTATGATAGCAAACTATCCCAACGTCATAATAACGAGAACACTGTCCAAGGCTTACGGTCTTGCCGGTCTGAGATTCGGCTACCTCTTGAGCAACAAGGATGTAGTGGCAAAGATATCTGCAACTCTGATACCGTGGAACGTAAGCACAGTTACAATGTGGGCAGCTTTGGCAGCTTTCGAGGATACCGAGGGCCTCAAGAAGAGAGTCGACTTCATTAACAGCCAGGTAAAATACATCGAGGAGAGCCTCTCCGACATAGAGGGTCTTACAATTTTCCATTCTAACGGAAACTATATACTCTTCGATGCCAAAGGTACCGGAAAGAAGGGAAATGACGTAGTTGCATACGCAGAGAAGAATGGCATCATTCTAAGGCCACAACCCGAGATGTACGGAAGCGATGGTTTCTTCAGAATAACCATAGGCACTGAAGAAGAAAATAAAATGGCTGTCAAGATAATCAGGGAATTCTTGACAAGCTGATTTTCAGGGAGGTGAAAGCATATGGCAGAAATAAAGGGATTCTTTTTTGACCAGGATGGAGTGATAATCGATACGGAGAGGGACGGACACCGGGTTGCATTCAACAAGACTTTTAAGGAGTTTGGCTACGATTTCCAGTGGGATGTGGAAGAGTATCACCAACTCCTCCAGATAGCAGGCGGGAAGGAAAGGATGAGGCATTACCTCCACACGAAGGGATTCGGTGTCCCGGTAAAGCCGGAGGAAGAGGATGAACTGATAAAGAAACTTCACAAGAGAAAGACCGAGATATTCATAGAACTGATAGAGAGTGGCCAGCTTCCCCTGAGGCCGGGAATTCACAGGATAATGAAGGAGATCAACGAGATGGGCTTGAAGCTTGGGATATGTACCACATCAAACGAGAAAGCCGCTCATGCTGTTGCCTATAAGATCTTGGAGGATATCAAATTCGACTTCGTACTGGCCGGTGATGTTGTAAAGAAGAAGAAACCTGATCCCGAGATATACATGCTTGCCCTGGAAAAGACCGGTTTGAAGCCGGAAGAGGTTATAGTAATCGAAGATTCTAGAAACGGCGTACTCGCGGCAAAGGCAGCAGGTCTAAATGTCGTTGCAACAACAAATGTTTATACGGAAAGGGAAAACCTTAAAGAGGCGGATATAATAGTATCATGCCTCGGTGAACCGGACGGAGTGAAGTGTGAACTCAAGAAAGGCGGAGATTCACTGAAATTCGACGGTGTACTCTACGCAAAACAGCTGGTAGAGTACTTCTCGTCATAACACAATACCTCCATACCTCCTTATGAGATCCGCTATCATACCTCTTAATGAGGCCTCTGATAGCGGATTTTTTTAAGAACAAGATATCAAACAAGATTATGACTTTTCCAGTCTCCTCTCTGGTGGTCCGTCGTAATACTGGGGCAGCTGCAGGCTAAGGTCGAGGGGTTGTACAATCTCCGATTTTGTCGATGCCCTCCATCCCCTCTCCCTCTCCATTTCCTCGAGGCTGTGTGCTACCAGTGAAACGGTGCGGGAGAGTATTATCAATCCCTTTATCTGGCCGGGTTTCAAACCCATGTCACACCCTATTGCTGCAAATGCACCGGGAGCATTCATGTACAGCCTCCTGCTGTAATACTTCTCCGTCATCTCCTCTATGGCACGGGCGAGCTTGCAGTGCCTGTCATACAAGCCATTGTCACGTGCTATCTCGAAAAGCCTCTCCACCCGTGGGTCCTTCACATGCTGCGGGTGGTGATACCCGTTCAGGATACGCCCTTCCTTTCTGTACCTTGCAACAATCCGTTCGGCACTTTCCTCGATGGAAATACTCTCCCTCTCACACTCCTCTATCCCCTCTATGTACATCCTTGCAGGAATATCTGCAGAGGCATGTCTTTCTCCCATGGCTAGCACTCCTCCCGCTACCGCAGTATTCAATGGCACTCCGCCAGAAGCAACGAAGCGCGCAGAAACAGAAGAGGGAGAAAATGCATGCTCTGCAAGTGAAACGAGAAGTGCATCCAGGAGAATTTTCTTTTTTCTATCGGGAAGTTCCCCGGTGATAACGAGGTATGCCATCTCGGTAAAATTGATATTTCCCACCAGCTCATTGAGATCGTAACCCCTTACAACGATACTGTCTCTCGTCTTGTAGGCTATCGATGTTCTCCAGTGAAAGGGTTCTCTCTCCTTCATCTCAGGAACCCCTCAGGACAACTCTTCTATTATCGTCCTGCAGAACGCAGGAAGATCATTGGGGCCCCTCGAGGAAATGATATTCTCATCCTTGACAACCTCTCTGTCTACATATATTCCACCTGCATTTTCAAGGTCATCCTTTATCGAAGAAACACAGGTTGCCATCTTGCCCTTTATCACTCCGGCAGAAATCGCCACCCATGCAGCATGGCATATCATTGCGATAACACCATCCTTCTCATCTATCTCCCTTACCAGCTTAAGCATGGCCTCGTGTCTTCTCATGTAATCCGGTGCATACCCTCCCGGGATTATTACAGCATCAAAATCCTTTCCGCTCACATCCTCTGCCTGAACATCAACCTTCACCGGAAGGCCGACCTTGCTTTCGTACTGTGTGGCACCGCCTGAACCCACTACCTTCACGGTGGCACCCTCTTCCTTCATCCTGTAAAGCGGATACCACAGCTCCAGGGTATTGTAATTCCTCTCGGCGAGAATTGCTATCTTTCTTCCCGTTAGAATCATCCTACTTCTCCTTTCTCCTTGTATTTGGTTTAATACTATTCTACAGTAATCGTGCCCCCTTGATAATAGCATGAATGAAGGCAAAATGCGAACATGCAGGAATAAGATTGCTGCCTTGCGACAGATCTTACGATAGATCGGGGTTACAGAGGGAGCCTGAAAAATAATGGAAAACAGGGTAAACACGCGAGGAGAAAAGAAAAAGGCAATCACCTTTCTCATTGTCGGTACCCTTTCATTCGGCTTTTCCTCCATCTTCATAAAACTCTGCAGATTTCCTCCTACGGTGATTGCCTCCCTACGGATACTGATAGCGGGCCTTCTTATTCTGCCTCTCTGCTACGGAGATTTGAAAAAAGCACTGGCAACCTCCCACCGGAAACTGTTCCTCCTTTTCATACCCGGCTTGCTCCTTGGCCTTCACTTTCAGCTCTGGGTCATCGGGATAAAACTCACACTCGTCGCAACGGGTACCTTCATCTTTTCGATTAATCCCATCTTTTTTGCCATCGGAGCGGCTCTCTTCTACAGGGAGAGGCTCACCTTAAAAACAATCGTAGCACTTCTGCTCGTTCTTGCAGGATCACTATGGCTATTCATATCCAAGGGGGGAGGCATAAACCCCGATGAGGGAATGTACGGGGCGATACTCTGCTTTCTCTCCATGCTGCTCTTCGTTCTCTACCTGATAGCGGTGAAACAGTTTGCAGGCAATTTACCTCATCTGGTAATAATTCATATCATGTACCTATGGGGAGGAATACTTACCCTGCCCATCACTTTCATAACGGGAGACATATACAATGTAAATACCGGGGACCTGACCTCCATTCTATTCCTTCTTGCATTGGTAGTATTTCCGACACTGATAGGCCATACATCAAACAACTATGCGGTAAGGCATTTTTCACCACTATTCGTTTCATTCTTCACTCTGGCAGAGCCGATACTCTCCAGCATAAATGCCTATCTCATTCTTCACGAAAGCCCAAGGATACTTGAATATCCCTCCTACATACTCTTCATTTCAGCAACGATCCTCTACCTTCACGGAAAACTCAAAGAGAGAAAATCAGGATAAGGAAATTTTATTGTGATATATTCCGATAATGGACATGTATGAAGAAAGCAATAGTATCGATATTTGCAGTAATTTCCCTACTCTTTCTTTCTTCCTGTGCAACAACCAGAAAGCTTAGCCAGTCCGGCAGCGAAAGGGTTTCTCTATTCGGACCTCATTCAAAGAAAGGGACGACGGAAAAAGGCACTTCGACGGGGAAAAGCCAATCTTCTCAAGCAGCTTACAGGGAGTATCCTGAAAAAGCTCTCACACCTCTGCAAAAAAAACTGGTGGAGGGTGCATACAACCTTGTCGGAATCAAGGACAGGATTGTTGTAAGGGGCAGGCGATTCAACTTCGACTGTACCGGCACTGTTCTGGCAATCTACTACTATGCGGGAATCGACCTTTCGAGGGATTTTTCCAGATACACCGGTAACGGGGTACTAAGGCTATACAAGATGCTTTATAACAGAAAACTTATATACCTGACCAACTATCCGGTCCCGGGGGACCTGATATTCTGGGACAATACCTACGACAGGAACGGTGACGGAAAGTGGAATGATTACCTTACGCATGTGGGAATGGTTGTCGGAGTAAAATCGGACGGCACGATTCAGTATGTTCACGACCATATCAGAAAGGGAATCACCATTGAAAGAATGAACCTGCTTTATCCTGACGTGTATGTAAGAAAGAGCAACGGTAAGCAGATAATTGTCAATGCACCGATGAGAATGAAGGTGGCGGGCGTTAGGCATCCATCCAAATGGCTTGCGAGTCAACTGCTAAGAGCCTTCGGAAAGGCATACGAGTATTGACTTGCAGGCAGAATATTCACATGAGGAACATGGCGTAGACGGATAAAAGCACATTATTCAAAGCCCCTATTTTGAAAGGGCTTCTTTGACTAAAGATCATTTATTTGCTATATTAATAAATATGAAATCCCTTGAAAAGAAGAAATCCACCCCGAGATACAAGGTAGGACAGGAAATAGTCTATCCGATACAGGGGGTGGGACATATCAAAGCCATCGAAGAGAGAGAGTTCAAGGATCAGAAACTTCTCTACTACATCATCTACCTTGAAGTCACTGACATGACCATCATGGTCCCTGTTGAAAGGGCAGACGAGCTGGGAATAAGGCCGATAGTAAACAAGAAGGAAGCTCAGAAAGCCCTGAAACTGATTTCCGAGGACTACGAACCAATTCCTGCAGATTGGAAACTCCGCTACCAGATGAACCTCGACCTCCTTAAGAAGGGAAGCGTCCTGGACATAGCAACGGTAGTGCGGGCGCTCTACCACAGGAGCCAGATCAAAGAGCTTCCCATACTGGAGAGAAAACTATATGACAATGCACTGAAACTCCTCGTGGACGAGATTTCCTTCTCTCTGCACAAAAAGAAGGAAGAAGTGGAAGAAATCATTTTCAGCAGGCTTCAGATCAATGTATGATACCCATTAACTAATTGCACGGAATAATCTGATGAAGGTCGTCGCAATAATCACAGCGGCAGGCTCGAGCAAGCGTCTCGGTACAGGTAAGAAGAAGGAATACATTCATCTTGGCGGAAAACCCGTTCTTCTATGGAGTATGGAGACATTTCTCTCCGTGGAGGCTGTAGAGAGGCTCGTAGTTACACTTCCTCGGGGTGACGCAGGGAAAGTCGAGAGGATGCTACCCGAACATATACCGGCAGAAAGAATCTCCTTTGTCGAGGGTGGCAGGACAAGGCAACTCTCGGTTTTCAACGCTTTAAAATTTCTGGCAGAAGCTCCGGCCAAGGGTAGGCCTAATGACGAGCCGGACAGGAATATTCCGGATATCGTACTGATTCATGACGGCGCAAGACCCTGGATAGAAAAGAACATAATCGAAGGTGTAATACACGGAACTTTAGAATACGGCGCCTGTATTCCTGTAATAGAGATACCGGATGCAGTGAAAGTGGTGGGAGATTCCGGTTTCATACTGGCACACCCACCCAAAAACATGTTATTTGCCGCTCAAACTCCACAGGGTTTCAATTTCAACGAGATTCTTACCGCCCATGAAAATGCCTTTAAAGATGGATACGATAATGCCCAGGACGATGCCGAACTCTACAGCACATTCTTTCATCCGGTATACACTGTTCCAGGCAGCAAGAGGAATAGGAAGATAACCTATAAGGAGGATCTCTTTAAGTGAATGTGAGAATCGGTTTTGGTTACGATATTCACAGGCTCACAGGGGGAAGAAAGCTCTACATAGGAGGAATCGAGATACCTGCCGAGAAGGGAGAAGAGGGGTTTTCAGATGGCGATGCCCTCTTACATGCTGTGATCGATTCAATACTCGGTGCACTTTCACTGGGAGATATTGGGAAACATTTTCCACCGGGAGATGAGAGGTACAGGAACATGAGAAGTACCGAGATGCTTTCAAAGACAATCAAACTTATGAATGACAGAGGTGCCAGGGTGGTGAACATGGATTGTACGATTATTCTTGAAAGTCCAAAGCTCTCTCCCTTCACGGGAAGCATAGGTGAAAGTATTGCAAGAATTACCGGTACAGACAGGGAAAATATAAGCATAAAGGCAAAGACGAAGGAGGGTCTCGACTCCACAGGAAGAGGCGAAGCAATAGAGGCATACGCCATCACACTTCTCGATATGGGCAGATGAGTGATCCCTTTCGGGGGAAAGAGGATTCGCAAAATGACAGATCTCAAAATGGAAAAGGCCGGAAAGTTCACCTACGTGATTCCCAGGATGGGAAACATGAAGGTGGATGTGATTCTCTTTCTCTCCGAGAGAATAAAGGTAGAAGACGAAGCTATAAAACAGATAACTGATGCTGCAAGTATAGACGAAGAATCGATCGTACTTGCTACTCCCGATATACATACGGGATACGGTGTTCCCATAGGATCGATATTAGTTACTCCCAACTTCATATCACCATCAGCTGTGGGTTACGATATCAACTGTGGTATGCGACTTCTTACCAGCCCCTTCGAGGCAACAGAGATAGACACGGAGACACTGGCCGAAGGAATTGCCAGGCTCATCCCTCTTGGCGAAGGGAAGAAGAACCTGAAAATGGGAAATAGGGAAATGAGAAACATCCTGAACAGGGGCCTTGAAGAAATAGAAGACTTACTTGAAAGATTCGGCCTCCTTGAGAACAGCGAAGGCCGAGCACTTCTTGCCGAAGATATCGAAAGAACGGAGGACAGGGGAAGTCTATGGGGTAATGCTGCAAAGCTGCCACCAACCGCTCTTGAAAGGGGAATGCCGCAGATGGGCACTCTCGGAGGGGGAAACCACTTCATCGAACTTCAAAGAGTCGAAGAGGTATTCGATACAAAGAGGGCAAGCCGCCTTGGCCTCTTTCAGGGCCAGTTTACAGTGATGATTCATTCAGGTTCCAGGGGACTTGGTCATGAGACAGCGGGTTTCTACATGAAAAAGGCGAAGTCCTACATGGCAAGGGAGAACCTGATTCCTCCCAATGGCCAGCTTCTCTATTTCAAGAAGGACTCACCGGAAGCAGAGGATTACCTCGAAGCAATGAATGGCGCGGCAAATTACGCCTTTGCCAACAGGGAAGTGATGGCAGTGCTGGTGAGGAAGGCTTTGAGGGATGTACTGGGAAAGAAATACTCCTCCCATCTGAAGACACTCTACGACGTAACGCACAACATTGCCAAGGAAGAAACCTACGGTGGCAAACATTACTTCGTCCACAGGAAGGGTGCAACGAGGGCTTATGATGCCAGAAGGATGGCCGGAACTCCTTTCGAGGACATCGGTCAGCCCGTTCTCATTCCCGGCTCCATGGGGACGGCATCCTACGTCCTCCTAGGCCACAGCGGTTCCGAGAAGTCTTTCTTTTCGGTAAACCACGGAGCGGGAAGGGTTTTAAGCAGAAAACAGGCGGCGGGGAAGAAGGGAAAAGAGGGATTGATATCCGACAGAGATTTCAAGCGGGCAATGGAGGGTATCTACCTGATATGCGAGGATAGAAGGAGGATAAAGGAAGAGGCTCCCCAGGCATACAAGGATATAGACGAGGTGATAGAGGTTGTCACGGGAGCAGGGCTTGCCCTACCCGTTGCAAAACTGAAACCCATCGCCGTTTTGAAAGGGTAGCTTTAAGGGCCAATCCGAAGAGTTGGCTTTGGGTGATGGCTTTAAGTGTCGGCATGAAAGTCAGAGGAAGAGAATGATTCAATGGAACAGTATTATTCCGAAATTGCGTGAGTATCTTTTTGCCAGGAAACTCCCCTCCGTATCCCAGGTGGCGGAAGAGAGGAGGGATCCCTTTAGGATACTGATATCTACGGTTATATCATTAAGAACCAAGGACCAGGTAACACTGGAGTCATCATCACGCCTCTTCGAGATTGCCGATACACCCGAAAGGATGCTGGAACTGGAGACCACTGAGATAGAAAAATTGATCTATCCCGCCGGCTTCTACAGGGTAAAGGCTAAGAATATCAGGAGAATATCCGAGATTCTGGTAGAAAAATACGGCGGGCAGGTTCCCAGGGAGATGGATGATCTTCTTACACTTCCCGGTGTTGGCAGAAAAACTGCCAATCTTGTAAGAAACCTGGGCTACAACCTGAATGGTATCTGCGTCGACACCCATGTGCACAGAATCTCCAACAGAACCGGGTGGGTGGCTACGAAGAATCCTCATGAAACAGAGAGACAACTCATGAAGGTCCTACCCGAGGAGTACTGGATAGAGATAAATGAGCTTCTCGTTAAGTTTGGACAGAGTGTCTGTTCTCCCCTTTCCCCGAAATGCTCTATCTGTCCAATCTATAATGAGTGCAGGCGCATTGGTGTGACAAAATCGAGATAGTATATCCGTATTTGAAAGCGGATAAAAAAACCGGACCTGCATTCCCATCATGCAGATCCGGTATCCAATTTCTTCCTCTTCCTTATAAGGAACCCTGTAAGGCTAAAGTTTCAACAGCACGCCAAGTGAAGATGCCCAGAAGTTTGCAAAATAGGTCTCTTCAAGATAGATTGCAAGGTTATCGTTCAGGAAGTAACTCGCTCCGCTACTTGAGGCAAGTCCAAGCTGGAAAGGTACCGTAGCATATGAACTCATATCCAGGGTCATACCCAGTCCCAATCCTATATACACATCGAGGTTATCGAGATAATCGAAGGGCAGGTTCAACCCTTTGAAGGAGAGATGTGCCGTTGCCAGAGCACCGGCATTTATGCCCATGCCAAATACTCCGAAGGTTACAGCGCCCTTTGCAGCAGCACCGAATTCCAGAGGTATTATGTCTGCTATCTTGTACTCGGCCATTATCATTTCAGCTCCGCCATAGACACCGAAACCGCTATACCAGGCATTCCAACCCCAACCCCAGCCAACACCTGCCTGCATTATGAAGTTTCCCGGTCTTAGGTAAGAATCCCAGTTAACATCATCAGAACCTGCGAAACTCAGTGCCGGAATCATGAACATTCCAACTATGAGCATCACAACCAAGATCTTTTTTCTCATAGTTCTCTCCTTAGATTACTGTTTTTTTATATAACCCGGTAAAATTTCAATATTCCGGATTTATTATATAATACCACATTTTATTTATATTTTCCATATTTAATAGTAACTTAATACTAAAAATCAGCGGAGAGATGGCTTGAAAGAACATGTAGAAACATTTCCTTTCAATCCCAAAGAGACACTCACCTCCAATGGCCTGGAAGGCCTTTGGAAACTTCTGAAAGGTTACA
This sequence comes from Spirochaetales bacterium, assembly GCA_027021365.1. Classification (GTDB taxonomy): domain Bacteria; phylum Spirochaetota; class Spirochaetia; order SZUA-6; family SZUA-6; genus JALUUM01. The sequence goes on along the minus strand of JALUUM010000022.1, from coordinate 90,607 downwards.
GGTTGCTCTACCTCGCAGCTGCGGTTTCACTTTTCATAGCAATGAGTTCCAAAACAGCAACCTACCTCCTTCTCAGGTTCTTCATCGACAACATATTGAAGAAACATGCTCCTGTCTACTGGTATCCCATAATCGGCTCCGGATTTCTCGGCCTTGCCCTTATCCAGGGAAGCTTCACCTTTCTAAGCGGAAAACTCTCCGCAAAAACCTCGGAAAGCATAACGATGCGCCTTCGAAACTATCTCTTCAATCACATACAGAGCCTCTCCTTTTCATATCATGACAGGATGGATACGGGTGAACTGATACAGAGGACAACGGGTGACGTTGAAACAATAAGGCGTTTCTATTCTGAACAGGCAATTAGCCTTGGAAGAGTGCTGCTTCTATTCTGCATCAACTTTGTTGCGATACTGATGATAGATATGAAACTGGCCATCCTGTCGATTGCAATCATTCCTATCATAGTAGTAGTATCCCTGTTCTTCTTCAAAAAGATATCATACCAATACAATAGATTTCAGGATCAAGAGGCAAGGTTGTCAACCGCCCTTCAGGAGAGCCTTACCGGAATAAGGGTGGTAAAAGCCTTTGCAAGACAGGACTTCGAAGAAAAGAAATTCGAAAGAGAGAACTACAGGAAATTCATCGAAGGCAGAAAACTGATAGCACTTCACGGGGCATTCTGGCCCATAACGGATGTTCTTTGCGGTACTCAGCTCCTGGCAGGCTACGTGGTGGGTGGCCTCTTTACAATAGAGGGAATAATAAGCATTGGCAGTTACCTCGCATACAGCGGTCTCTTGATATGGATAATCTTTCCCATAAGGATGCTCGGAAGGCTTATCGTGGAAACATCCAAGGCCAGGGTTTCATACGGGAGGATATTCGAAATCGTAAAACAGCAGCCTGAAGACCTCTCTTCCGGGAAAAATCCCGATCCGTCAAAAATCGAGGGAAAAATCAGCTTTGATTCCGTCTCCTTCAGATATGCGGATAATTCCCCCGTGTTGGATGATGTATCCTTTTCCGTAGAAGCGGGAGAGATAGTCGCACTCCTGGGCCCCACCGGATCGGGGAAGACAACCCTGGTGAATCTGCTCCCAAGGTTCTATGAGTATTCCGGGGGAAGCCTTAAACTCGACGGAATCGAACTGAGGGAGTACTCAAAGGAATACCTTCGAAAGATAATAGGCTTCGTGGAACAGGAGCCCTTTCTATTCTCACAGACGATTTGGGAAAATATAGCCTATGGAGCCGGGAGAAAGGTTACGAGGAGTGAGATAGAAGAAGCTGCCAAGTCGGCTCATATCCACGACTCCATCGTAGAGTTTCCGAAGGGTTACGAAACAATAGTGGGAGAAAAGGGGGTCACCCTGTCTGGTGGACAGAAACAGAGGATTGCCATAGCGAGGGCTATCCTGAAGGATCCTCGCATTCTCATCCTCGATGACTCCACCTCCTCGGTGGACTCGGAAACCGAGCAAAAGATATGGTCGGCTCTCGTAAAGCTGATGGAAGGAAGAACCACATTCATAATTGCACATAGAATAGAGAGTCTAATGAAAGCGGACAAGGTATGCGTTCTTGATAAGGGTAGAATCATCCAGATGGGAAGCCACCATGAATTGATAGGTGAAGAGGGTATGTACAGGAAGATATACAACCTGCAATCTTCCCTCCAATCGGGAGGTTACCTTGCCAGTTAAGAGATTCGAAGAGGAAGATTTTTCAAGCTCATTCAACGGAAGGACCATCTCCAGGATACTTTCTCAGCTGAGACCGTACTGGAAACTTGTAATCGTCTTTGTTACTGCCATAGCTGTAATTGCCTTTCTCGATTCGTACTTCACATACCTCGGCAAGAGAATGATAGACGAGGGGATAATTCCGAAGAATGTCAATCTTATGTTTTCGATAGCAAAAACATACGCCCTTCTCATGCTGGTACAGGCCCTCTTCGTATTCATAATGATCATCGTAACCGGATACCTGGGACAGAGAATTCATTACAATCTTAGAAAGGAGATGTTTTCCAATGTCCAGAGGCAGTCTCTCTCCTACTTCGACAGGACACCTGTTGGTTGGATAATGTCGAGGTTTACCTCGGATGCGGAAAAGATAGCAGACCTCGTTACTTGGGGTCTCCTCGACATAAGCTGGGCAATCATGAATATCTCTGTGGCCATCTACTTCATGCTGAGGATAAACTGGAGGCTGGCACTTATAGTTCTCTCCCTCGTTCCCATCCTGGTTTTCGTTGCTGCAAGGTTCAAGAAAAAGATCCTCTCCGAGTACAGAGAGGTGAGGAAGATAAACTCCAGAATAACCGGAGCCTACAATGAAAATATAACCGGTATCAGGGTGGTTAAGGCATTCAGAAGAGAAGAAATCAATCTGAAAGCCTTTGGAGATCTGACCGGAGAAATGTACCGGGCCTCCTACAGGGCAGCATGGCTCTCTGCCCTTTTTCTGCCAGTCGTCCAGATCTTAAGCGCTGCTGCCCTGGGAAGCATCATCTGGATAGGAGGGTACGAGGTGAACCTCGGGCAGCTCACAATAGGGGGGATACAGGCCTTTTTTTCGTATGTAACCTTCATGCTGTGGCCAATACAGGATCTGGCCAGGGTCTATGCGAGGATGCAGCAGTCCATAGCCTCGGCAGAGAGGGTATTCTCCCTTATCGATGCACAACCGGAGATAAAAGACAAAACAGGTGCTACAAGCCCCGACACGATAAGGGGTCGAATCATATTCGACCACATAGACTTCTACTACGACAAAGACAAACCTGTACTGAGTGATTTCAACCTCACAGTGGAGGAAGGTGAGACAGTAGCACTGGTAGGGCCAACGGGCGGAGGAAAGACGACGATAGTGAACCTCCTCTGCAGATTCTACGAACCGAAGGGAGGAAAAATACTGATAAACGGAATCGAGTACCGGGATATGAGCCTGCAATCCATCCATTCGAAACTCGGAATCGTTCTTCAAACCCCTCACCTCTTCAGGGGGAGCATAAGGGAAAACATCAGGTACGGAAAACCCGATTCCACCGATAGAGAAGTCGAGGAAGCCGCAAGGCTCTCGGGAGCACACGCTTTTATAGTAAAACTGGAAAAAGGTTACGATACCGACGTGGGGGAAGGCGGCAACCTCCTCTCGGTGGGGCAGAAACAACTGATAAGCCTTGCACGGGCAATTCTCGTAAGACCTGAAATCTTCATAATGGACGAGGCGACGAGTTCAGTCGACACTATCTCCGAATCGTTGATACAGAGAGGTATAGAGAAACTGATGAAAAGCACTACGAGTTTCGTGATTGCGCATCGCTTGTCGACTATCAAACTTGCAGACAGGATTCTCTACATAGAGAATGGCAGAATCGCAGAAGAGGGAAACCATGCCGAACTCATTGCAAGGAAGGGTAAGTATTACAATCTCTACACCAGCCAGTTCGCAGAGGAGATGCAGAAAAGCCTGAATAGAGAGGGCTGATTTCTTCGATTTCAGCGGCTTACCCTGAAGGGCTGAGGGTAAAGGCTCATCGATTTCATAACCTCGGCCTCCTCATTTCTCACCTCAACACCGAGGTTTCGGAGGTCTTCGACAAAGAATTTCTTACCACCTTTTAACTTTTCAAGCCTCTGCAACCTTTTATCATCGATCAGGTTGATACTTGCCAGCCGCTCGAGCATTCCTTCGTCTACCTGGCCAAGCACGGCATTTTCACCCATGTAGATTTCATCTGCCACAAGTGCCATGAGTGAGGAAGAAGAAAATGCATAGTGGGGAACATGAACTGCCACACTCCCTTTTCTCTTTGACAGGCGTCTTGCAACAGCCATCGCCAGCTCTTCCGGCATGACCGATACGCCTTCAGGTACATGTAGAATTACATCGACTTTGACTGCCGGGTCGGTCATTTCCAGGGCACGGATAACACCCTCGGGGTCGTTTATCCTTCCATACCTCAAGAGTGGAAAGCCAAGAAAACTCATTACCTCTTCCCGGAATATCAGGTTAAGGACACGGGATTTCCTCTTCCTTTCTATACGGGAAGATGCCCTTTCCCTGGATGCTTCAAGCTTCTTCCGGTGTATTACAGGCTGGATTGCCGCAAGAAGCAGGAAAATCCACAGAATATCAACAAAATGCATCCTCTCTCTCCTTTTAATTGTTTCCTTTCCATTGTTTCCGGTTATACTTTTTCCGGCTATAGGAACCTTCGAGGTAACACCTCATCGTCGTAGTACACCCTGTATTTCTTCTTCCTCTTTCGGAAAACAGGAAGTGTCATTGCTCCGAACAGAAAACCGCCGACATGAGCCCACCATGCAATGGCTCCTCCGTATGATGGTGCAACCAGTGAAAATGTGCCGGAGAAGAGCTGCGACAGAAACCAAAAACCTATGAAAATGATTGCAGGGATTTCAACGAACAAGGGCAAAAAAAATACGGGAATCAATGTAACGATTCTTGCAGTTGGAAACATCACAAGGTAGGCTCCCATGACACCTGCTATGGCACCGGAGGCTCCTATCGTTGGAACGGTTGAGGAGGCATTGAAGAAGATATGAACGAGCGATGCGGTAATTCCTGATAGAAGGTAGAAGAGGAGGAACTTGCCATGCCCCATCCTGTCTTCCACGTTATCCCCGAAGAGCCACAGGCTCCACATGTTTCCGATAAGATGCATCCAGCCACCGTGAAGAAACATGCTGGTAAGGAGGGGCCAGTAGGAACCTACGGGAAAACCAGCCCTTGATGCCCAGTCAGGATGAGTAAAGCGGGCAGGCACGATACCATAGAGGTAGAATAGGCTTTTCAGTTCGGCCTGGGGAAAAGAAAGTTCGATCAGGAAGACAAAGGTATTTATTGCAATGAGTATCCATGTGACAAAGGGCCTCTCCCGTGTCGGTACGATGTCATGAAGTGGTATCATCTGTTCATTAAATATGGGGGAAAGCCGTGAAAATTTCAATAGCACCTTTCACAGTACTATGAAACGGCACCTGGAAAATTATACTCCATCCTCGCTTCCCCTGAAGCCGGTCTTTTCAAAACGTCCTGTTCTCTGTAAACTTTCAAGATGAAATGATAGCGGCACTAAGTCTACTTATAATCATAACCCTCTCTGTTATCATCGTAAGAATAGGGGCAATAGCCCTGGAACTCACCGGCCTCCCTACGGAGGTGGCCTCTTTCCAGGCACAGTCAGCCTTCTCCGGTGTAGGTTTTACCACCGAGGAATCGGAGATGATAGTCACCCACCCCGCCAGAAGAAAGATAATTCGGATAATAATTCTACTCGGAAGTGCCGGTATTTCATCATCCATAGCAACACTGATACTGACCTTTATAAATACCTCAAAATCAAACCTCATACTCAGGGGATTCGTCCTCATACTTGGCCTTTTAACGATATACCTCTTTGCAAGGTCAAAGTATATCTACAGGATAATGAAGAGGATCATCACAAAGGCACTGGAGAGGTGGACCACACTTCGTGTGTGTGACTACGAGCAGATTCTCGGTCTCAGTAAAGGTTATACGGTTTCAAGAATAAAGGTAAGGCCTGACAGCTGGATGGTCGGAAGGCCCCTTAAGGAACTTCAGCTCGAATCGGAGGGAATCCTTATACTCTCGATATACAGAAAGGTGGAAGGAGAGGAACGTTTTATCGGCGTTCCTACCGGTGACACGGTAATTCTCGAAGGGGATGAGCTTATTCTCTACTCCAGGGAGGAGGTAGGAAAGTCGCTATCCGTAAGGGAGAAGGGGCCAAAGGGAGACACGGAACACAGGGAGAACGTAAAGGAAGAGAAGAAACTATCCAGGATTCGTGAAATGCAGGATGGTTACGAGTAGTCACCTTTACCTATCGATGCCAGGGTCACCCCGGAAACAACAACGAGGATTCCTGCAAGCTGTACAACAGTTATCCTTTCCCCGAGGAAAAGCCATGCAAGTACAAGGCTTATTATCGGAATCGTATTTAGGAATAGGGAAGCCCTGCCGGCTTCCATAAGAGAGAGGGCCTTATTGAAACTCAGAAAGGCCACCACCGAGGCAAATACTCCCAGGAAAAGCACGGATACTACTCCCCACCCGTTTACAGAGAACTGTCTTCCCGTTAACTGAATGATTCCGAGGGGAGAAAAGAATATGAATGCAAGGACATTCTGAAAAGCAGTCAGTGTAAGCGGTTTGTATCTCGAAAGGAGATACCTTGTTGTGGTGGTGTAGAAAGCCCCGGTAAGTGCCGCTCCGAAAACGAGAAGAACACCGATCAGCGAGATATCACCACCGGAGACCTTCCTTCCTCCGTTCTCCCCGAGTACGACAAGAGTGATACCTGCAATGGAAATGAAAACCCCGGCCCATCCCCTGAAATTGAGGTGCTCTTTCAGGAAAATCCTTGCCATTATCCCTGTCAAGACCGGAATGCTTGCTATTATTATCGAGGAAATGAATGCAGGTGTCCTCTCTATTCCCGTTGTTTCGAATAGAAAGTAGAGACCCGGATACACCAATCCCACGAGAAAGAGCTTTCCTATGTCCCCTGCTTTCAATGCTTCAATTTTTCTTACAAGACTGATCGTAACGAGAATCAGTGAAGATATTAGGAACCTGAACATCAGGAGGGAAAAGACTGTGAATCCTCCGAGGGTGAGTGCATAACGAGTTGCAATAAACGATCCGCCCCAGAAGAGAGCTGCAAGAAACAAAAAGAGATAGACCATACCTTTATATTCCTGTCTGGCATACATAACATATTTAATACATACTCTCAACCATAACATTGGATTATCGAAGTAATAAGTGCTATTATTGTTCATGTAAAAAAAAAGGAGAAGAAGATGAAACCTTTGTTTGTCATATGGATAATGCTTGTAATGCTGACCACAGCAGCCGTTTTTGGTGAGGAATTGATACTTGAATACTCTGACGGACCCGTTTCAATCAAGAATGGGGACAGTTGGGATGAGCTGTATATAGGTGATGCTATTCCTGCCGATGCGGTCATTTCACTGGAAGAGGGTGTTGTGGCGGAAATATCGGGAGAAAAGGAGAATATCACACTTTCAAAACCCGGAGTCTACCGCATCTCGGAACTTATCTCTCAGAAGAAAAAACTCTCATCCTGGAATGTCGGTTCTCTTCTGAAAAACAAGATATCAACGGTTACACAGGCAAGAAAGGAAAAGGGTTCCGAGGTGATGGGTGTCCGTGGTGCGCAGGCGGGAAGTGATACGGAAGTGGAGTGGGCTGAGGACGAGGTAAACTATATCAAGGATGCAAAGGTACTTCTCGAGCAGAACAAGGTTGAGAAGGCAATTACTCTCCTCAAGGAGGGTATCGAAGGTGAACCGGATGACCCCGGTGAATACAACTTCTACCTGGGCGTTTCATACGCCAAACTGGGAAAACCCGCCCGGGCGATCAAGTACTTCCAGGAGGTAGAACCCGATCCGTATACCGATTACTTTCCCGAATACGTCTTGATCTCAGGAACGCTCTACCTCGACTCGATGGCGTATGAAGATGCTGAAAAGCTTTTTGAAATGTACCTCGAGAATTATCCGGAGGGCCTTCATTCACAGATAATAAATTATCTCTCTGCCATTTCACTGTACAATATGGATGAAAGGGACAAGGCTATCAGTAGAATGAAAAAGGCCTACAGCATGGATAAAAACAGTGAAATAGGTAAGATGGCAGAAAAACTTCTGGCTAGCTGGTAACCCTGACAGCCCTGACGTTAGAATGAAACTTGCATTGCCTTCACGAAGGACAAAAATACTTATCCTTGTCGTTCTTGTTTTAATCATCCCACTTGCCTATGCATTTGTGGAGAGTGACCTCTACTTTATATCCGAAATCAAGGATTTTCTTCCCCCGGAAAACAACATCCCCGCCTACGTGTACGGCGCCGGTGTTCTCCCCAATGGTGATATCATACTAGCCCTACCCAATCAGGTTGCAAGGATCGACGAGTCGGGTAACTATCTAACGACAATCGGAAAATACGGTTCTGACGAAGGAGAATATCGTGTTCCATGGAAGGTGAGACTCGATGCAAAGGGAAATATCTATGTGCTGGACCAGATGGGAAAGAAGATCATCCGCTTCGACTCGCATGGGCAATTCAAGGTGGAAATACCCTTTGACGAAGCATCTATTCTCAACTTCATCGTCACCGATGAGGGTAAAATCATAATTCCCGATAGTTCGAGAAACCGACTTAGATTAATGGGTAGCGATGGCAAGTATATCGGAGATATTCAACTGAAAGGCAATTATATCGTTTCTCTGGCCAGGGGCTTGAATAATACCATACTGGTCATAGAGTCGGAGCTATCAGGAACCTCACTGTTCTACTTTATATACCGTTACGCTATCGACGGAATGCTTCTCGGAAAGACGAGAATCAATGCTGATATAAACAGCCTCTACCCCGCCGTTTTTACGGAAAGTGCTTCGGGTCATTTCTACATCATCGATTCGAGAAACGGTTCCGTCTTCAGAATTTCAAATGAAGGAAAGATACTCTGGAAGAAAAGCAAACTTTCTATTCCCGGTAGCTCAGGAGCTCTGGGAAATATGGTTGACCTGGTTTCTGATAAGAGTGGAAATTCACTCTTCGTGGCGGATGGTATGCATGAAAGAATTCTCAAGTTCAGGGAATACGAGAAGATAGAAGAATCGGCCGACGTTACTTTTTACATGAAGGAAGCTGGAAAATATGAGAAAAGTGATGTCGATAGGTTCCTCTGTTACATCAACCTCGCCATGCTTAAGAGTCCCGAAAATACAGAAATTCTTGAAAAGCTCGGCCATTTCTACCAGGAATCGGGAAATTACAGTAAGGCCATATCTACGTGGAAGATATATTTGAAGTATCACCCCGATGATGCGAAGGTAAAAGCACTGCTCGGCAGAGAACAGGTCCTCCTCTATGTAAAGAGAGGTGACAGACTTTCGGGGATAGTAAGGGAGCTTTCCAGGGAATACGGAAGTAATTATGCTGCAAGGCAGTACAAGGATGCAATCGACAGTTACACGAAGGCTTTGGGGATATCACATGATCCTAATATTAAAATAAAGATAGCAGAACTAAAGAAACTCTACAGTACGGGGAAGGAAGAAATACCGGAAATCTCCGTAGAAAAAATCAAGATTGAAAGAAACATTTTTTCGGCAATGTACAAGTATTACAGTTCGAATCCCCTGGGAAGTATAACGGTAAAGAATACAACGGGCCATCCTCTTGATTGGATAAAGACAGAAGTCAATGTGAAGGAGTTCATGGACTATCCCACAGAGGGTGAAACGAAGAAGAACGTACCTTCCGGCGAAGAGATAACATTGAAACTCTTTGCCCTCTTCAACAACAGAATACTAGAGGTCACCGAGGATACACCGCTCGGTGCAAATGTCAAGATCTCCTACTCGATCGATAATAAACCGTACTCGGTAACACGCAACATTTCCTTTAACCTATTCAACAGGAACGCGATGACATGGGACAATCAGAAAAAACTTGCATCTTTCATCACTCCAAAGGATCCGGCAGTAAAGATATTTGCAAGGGAGACTGTACAGTCCTTCAGGAATGCACGCTTCAAGTTCCTCAACAATGCACTTCAATCTGCAATTCAGATATTCGATACCCTTAGTGTCTATGGTATTACCTATATTCCCGATCCCAAAACCCCATTCATTGAATACTCCAAAAATCCTGCAATGGTAGATTTCATACAATACCCGCGTGATACACTTAGATTTAAAACAGGTGACTGTGATGATCTTACCGTACTGTACTCATCCCTCCTGCAGAGTATAGGGATCGAGACGGCAACGGTTACTATCCCTGAACACATATTCATGATGTTCAATACAGGAGTCCCCATTAGCAACAAGAGAAGCATCTCGGCCACTTCAACCCTTCTCTTTCCCTACAGGGGGAAAGTCTGGATTCCCGTGGAAACCACACTACTGGGAGACTCCTTTCTCGAGGCCTGGAAGTCCGGTGCGGAGGAGATAGCCAAGTACAGGAGGAAGCTCGGCATAGCTACGACATCCGATTCGTGGAAGATATATGCCCCAGTAACACTGCGGGGAGAGAAATGGGAACCGGAAATACCCGAAAAGGAGTATACAGAGCAGCTCTACTTCGACGATATAAACAACCTCATAGAGAGGGAACTCTCTGCAAATGTCAAGAGAATAGAGAGACAACTGGAATCGGACCCCAAAAACCCGAAACTCTACAACAAGCTAGGAATAACCTATGCGCGGTTCGGCAAGTATCGGCAGGCTGAGCGCTCCTTTAAAAAGGCAATAGAACTGAAGGCAGATTATTTTTCACCCTACAACAACATGGGAAACATATACCTCCTCCAGAAGCGGTATGACAGTGCAATCAATTACTACCTGAAGGCTCTGAGTATCGATCCGGAGAGAGCCTCGGCATATATCAATTTGGCATTCATATACAAGGAAAAAAACGACAGAGAGAAGATGCTTCAAAATTATGAAAGGGCAGTCAGCCTGAATGAAAGGCTCAAAGAGGAATATTCCGGCTATTTTACCCCGGGGGGTGCGGAGAAAACGGGAAGGGCCGCCTCCACAACTAAGGAACCGGAGCTTCTCTGGGACAAAGGATACTGAAGCGCTTGATTCCGAGCCGAAGAATCAATGACAGGGTTGCCTTTCACCCGTTTCAAGAAATGCCCTGAAATTTTTCATACAAATATTCTCCGATTCCGGGCAACCCTCGAGGAAATCTATGAATTTCAGTATGTTGTCAACCGTCTCCTTGGAAACATGGTGCTCCATGCCACAGGCATCCTCCTCTGCCGTATCCTCATTGACATGCAGTATCGATACGAGAAAGTGCTTCAGCGCCTCGTGCCTCTCAACGAGTGATCTAGCAACTTTCCTTCCCTTCTGGCTCAGTTCGACATAATCGTATTTCTCGTAGTTCACGAGTCCCTTTTTCTTTAAGACGGAAAGCGCCGATGAAACACTGGGCATCTTGACTTTCATCATCTCGGCTATATGCTTTACCCGTACAGCCTTGTGCTCCTGTTCGAGTTTCCCGATGACCTCTATGTAATCTTCCATGGACTCGGAAAGGTTGGCACTTACATATCCTCTTTCATTTTCCCTTATTTCACTTTCACTCGTTTTGACCATCATCTTATTCCCTCTCTTCGGTAGTAAAGCTGCATCCTTCATTGTGGCATGAACTGCAGCCTATCTTCTTTCCCCGGAAAAACCTGATAGCCTTCCAGAGGGACCATGCTATGGTAATAAACACGATTAAATAAGCCAGAAAATCAAGAAAGTTTTTCACTTTGAGCCTCCTAAAAACATTCTAATAACCTCCTAAAACCTCCCTAAAACCTCCCGTGCTATACCACCAGGAAAAGGCTTCCCACCTTTACAATCATAAAAGATACCAGCCAGGCAAGCACAAGCTGATAACCGACCCCAAAGAGAGTCCACTTAAGAGAATCGCTCTCCCGCTTCATTGCCACTACCGTGGCAAGGCACGGTGTATAGAGAAGCACGAAAACGAGAAATGCATATGCAACAAGGGGGCTCATTCCCGATCTCTGTTTAATGACACTTCCAAGGTTCCCGTAATCCATGCTCCCCGAAGCATTATCGCCTCCCACATAAAGCACACCCAGCGTCGAAACCACGATTTCCTTTGCCACAAAACCGGTAATCAGGGACACCCCTTCCTGCCATCCGAAACCTATCGGCCTGAAAATAGGCTCTATCGCCTTCCCTATCATTCCTATGAATGACCTCTCTATCGGGATATCTTCTTGTCCCCCCTGGTTGACAGATGTAACCTCAATAGCCGTATCAGCTCCACTTACGGTATTGTTCGATATTTCCTCATGGGCGGGAAAGCTGCTTAGAAACCATATGATTATCGAACCCGCCAGAATGACAGACCCCATTTTTTTAAGAAAGACAACGGCCCTCTCCCACATGTGTATCAATACCGATTTTACCGTAGGGATCCTGTAGGGAGGAAGCTCCATGACAAATGGCTCGGATTCTCCCCTGAAGATCGTTTTCCTGAAAAACCGCCCCACGAGTATTGCAAGAACTATTCCCAATGCGTAGAGGGAAAAAATCACATTTCCAGCTCTGTTGCCGAAATAGGCTCCGGCAATAAGGATGTATACTGGAAGACGTGCACTGCAGCTCATAAGCGGGTTTATAAGGATGGTAAGAAGCCTGTCCTTCCTGCTCTCGAGGGTTCTTGTGGCCATGATTGCGGGAACATTGCAGCCAAATCCCATGATCATGGGAATGAAGGACTTTCCATGAAGACCTATAAGGTGCATCACCCTGTCCATTACGAAAGCGGCACGGGCCATGTAGCCTGTATCTTCAAAAATGGAAATCATTAGAAAAAGAAGAAGTATATTGGGAAGAAAGACGAGTACAGAACCGACACCCCCTATTATTCCGTCGAAAAGAAGGCTCTTAAAGATACCCTCGGGAAAGAGCGGAGAAAAAACATCAACTAGAAGTCTTACACCCCTGTCTATCCAATCCATCGGGTATGCTCCAAGCCCGAAGGTGACCTGGAACATAAGCCAGACAAAAAAGAATAGAATTGGTATGCCCAGAAATTTATTTGTCAGCACCTTGTCTATCTTCTGCGAGATATCGATTCTGTCACGCTTCTCGTAGGAAATAACCTCCTTAAGAAGACCGTTAATGAAACCGTAACGCTGGTCGGCTATTATTATTTCGGGATCATCGTTGTATATCTTTTTAAGATGTTCCCTCGACTTGCCTGCCTGTGAAATTATCTCATCATAGAACCTGAAATACCTCTTTATCTTCTCTATCACTTCCTTATCGTTCTCAAGCAGCTTGACAGACAGCCATCTGGTGGAGTATTTAGATGATAAGATCCTGTCCTTTCGGATAACAGCCTGTATCTTTCCTATCTCTTCCTCTATCTCTCTCCCGTAGGGAATATGGATATGTCTGACCTTCTTCTCCCTGTTCTCATAGACATCGATAACCTCGTCTACTATCCTGTCCACTCCCTTTCCCTTTATACCCGTAGTAAAAATGACAGGTCCCCCCAGAAGTGTAGACAGCTTGTCGCCGTCTATTCTGATGCCCTGTTTCTCAGCCATGTCTGCCATATTAAGGACAAACACAAAATGCCCCTTCATCTCTATCATCTGTACTGCGAGATACAGGTTGCGTTCGAGATTTCCCGCATCTATGATATCCACTATTACATCGGGTTTTTCGTCCACTATGAAATTTCTTGCAATGATTTCCTCTATCGAATAGGCCGTAAGGCTGTATGTACCGGGAAGATCAACAAAGACAATCTCATACTCTCCCCGTACAACACGACCCTCTACCTTCTCTACCGTGACACCGCCCCAGTTTCCCACTTTCTGGTGTGAGCCCGTGAGATGGTTGAATATCGTTGTTTTTCCTGAATTGGGATTCCCTCCAATTGCAACAACGATCCTCTTTAAGGCATTTTCCTTCGATTTTTCGACCTTTACCCTGGAATCATCACCTTTTGTATCGCCCGGCTTCATCTCTTCTCTGTCCTCTCCGGGGGAGTCATAATGATATTTTCCGCCTCTTCCCTTCTCAAGCTGACATGGTAACCCTTCACCACGAACTCGATGGGATCACGCAAGGGGGCATACTTTTCCACATAAACTTCCTCACCCTTTGTAAACCCCATCTCCAGAACTCTCGTCTTGAACTTGCCATGCCCCTTGATATCGATTATCCTCCCCCTGTCACCTTCCCTGTAATCCCTGAGGGTATAGAAATCCTTTTCCCCTTCACTGGCAACCATGATCTTGGCTGCCATTCCACGACCGATTGCAAGCTGGCTCCCCTTTACAGAGACCCTCACCGGCCCACCTCCGTTCATAACTTCCAGGACCTCTACCGGGGAATCGGGATACATCCCCATTTCCGCTATCCTCTGTACGAAGTTCTTTCCTCCATTGAGGGATACTATCCTATAGCTTCCGGGAGAAGCCTTACTAAGGGGAATTGTTTTTCGCATACTTCTGACACCTCGACAAGCAGAAAAATTAGACTTGTTTAATAAATATATATAAATCTAACTCATGTCAAGGAGAAGTTTTCCCTGTCGATTTTCCGGTCTACTTACCAAACTCCGTACCAATCGTAAGGTTTAAACCATAACCGGTTAGCATCGATATCATTGCATTTGCACCGATATACAACCTTTCGGAAAAACGGTATCTGAAACCAATATTGGCCGTAAACCAGTTGAATGCATAGTAGGGAATCGAGTAGGAAGCATAGAGTTGCAGAGGAAAGGGAAAGTCATAGGAAAGTCCTATTCCCTCATAAAGGAGGGTTCCATCTATGTCACCCATAAATAGGCTCGGTGCGGCATATATGGTAAGGTGAAAGGGCCAGGAGTAGTTAAAGGGGTCCCACTTCAATGGCACGGCAATTACTCCGGCCTGTACTTCACCTACCAAACCCCCGAGAAAGGTATGATAAAAGTACGGAAGGATGCCTATTTCAAAATGCTTTCCAAGATTCTTACCGGCATAGAGATAACTGCTAAAGCCAATATTGCCACTGGTATTTGACGCTACAAGCGGTCCGCCGGAACCCTCCACTATCAGTTTACCAGGTTCAACCTTCCTTGCAAGTGGTGCACCTACTGTAAGCAGGCAACCCGATAGAACAAGAAACGATCCTGCCACAAACAGGAAAAGATAACGATACAGTTTCATCTTCACCTCCGATAAATGACATTATACATCAACTATATCCCTTCCGATAAAAAAAACAAAGATAAACAAGAATCAAGGAAACAGAAAATGACCGAAGCAGAAGAAGAGATAAAGGCGTGGATCGTAACCGTGGACATGGGATTGGGACATCAGAGGGCAACTCATCCCCTTAAATCCCTGGCAGAAGGAGAAATAATTACAGCGGGAAGCGAGAAATACGCAGATGAGGCTGAGAGAAGATTGTGGGACAGGCTCAGGCAATCATACGAGTTTCTATCGCGAATACGAGCCGTTCCCCTTATAGGAAAACCCCTATTCGGAATCCTGGACAGGATACAGAATATCCCCAGCTTCTACCCGATTCGTGACCTCTCCTACCCCTCCCCGCAGGTAAAACTGGTAAAACGATACATAGACAAGGGCCTTGCCAGGGGGGTACTAGAAACGATAAAGAAAAAACCGCTTCCCATAGTTTCTTCCCATCCTGTTCCTGCCCTTGCCGCCGATTATGCAGGCTACTCGAGAAACTACTGCATAGTTGCCGATGCGGAGATAGCAAGGGCCTGGGTCGCCATGGACCCCAGGGCTTCCAGGATACATTACTGTGCTCCCTGCGGGAGGGCTGTGAAGAGGTTAAAGACCTACGGTGTACCTGATGAGAGAATCTTTCTGACGGGCTTTCCCTTGCCTCTGGAGGTCTTGGGAGACAAGAACCTCTCGACATTGAAAAAGGATTTTGCTCAGCGCCTCTACTACCTCGACCCCGAAAACAGATTCTGGCCGCTTCATCACGTTAATGTTCAGTACTTCTTAGGGAAGGGAAACTGCAGATTCAAGAAAGAGAGGTTGCTTACTCTTACCTATGCCGTCGGAGGAGCCGGGGCTCAGAAAGAGATCGGCTATCAAATTGCACAGAGCATGAGGGAAAAGCTCCGGGAGAACCGGATAAGACTCAACCTCGTAGCCGGTGTAAGACGGGAGGTAAGAGACTATTTCAACGAGGTGAAGAGGGAAATACTTCCAGAGGGAGATAATATATCCGTGATCTTCGGCACTACCAAGGATCAGTATTTCAATGAATTTGCAAGGGTAATAAGGACAACGGATATCCTGTGGACAAAACCCAGTGAACTATCCTTCTATTCAGGTCTCGGCATTCCCATCATAATGGCGCCCCCCATAGGAAGCCAGGAGGAGTTCAACAAAAGATGGCTCATGGAGATCCAGGCTGGTATACCGCAGGAAGACCCCAGGTATTCCTCACAGTGGCTCTTCGACCTGCTAAACGAGGGCCGTCTGGCAGAATCGGCCTGGGACGGCTTTCTTAAAGCCAGGAAATATGGTACATACAAGATAATGGAAATACTTAAAACCGGTACGATGAGCAGGGAAACATCACCGCTAAAGAGATAGCAAAAAAGGATAAAAGACATGTTGGATCATCCAAAGGTATGGACAGGAGTCTACGAAATACACACCTACCATCTCGATGCCAATGAAAGGGCTTCCGTTGCCCAGATGTGCAGTTTCCTCTTCGATGCTGCGGGGAATCACGCGTATGATTTGGGTTTCGCAGTGCCCGAATTGAAAGAAACCAACATGACCTGGGTGCTTTCACGTTTCAAAGCAGTATTTGACTATTATCCGAAGTGGAAAGAGAGAATCTACATTCAATCATGGCCATCCGGCAATGAACGCCTCTTTGCGTACAGGCAGTTTCTCATTTTCAATACAGAAAAGTTGCCGATAGGAAGGGCATCCAGTGCCTGGCTCCTTATAGACCTCAAATCGAGAAGGCCCCTAAGGCCGGAAACCCTCTTCAGTAGGGCTGATGTGATCTACCATGATAACAGCTACGATGAAAGACCTGGAAAGTTGAAGTATCAATCAGATTCCGGAAAGGGCTCTTTCGAGGATACCAGGACCTTTGAAGTTCTCTACAGCGACCTCGATTTGAACAACCACGTGACAAGCGTTAGCTATATAAAATGGATACTAGAAACGATTCCTCTTGAAAAGAGAAACACGATGTTCCTAAACACCCTTCAGATAAACTACCTTGCAGAGGCTCACTACGGTGAAACGCTTGAAGTTTCGACGATCGATATTGAAAACGGAAGGCAACTGATACACAGTATCTCGAGGCAACAGGGTATCAATTCATCCCCACAGGATGAGAATACAAAAGCAAGGGTTGCCATTGCTCATACCTCCTGGAAACGACCGGTCAGTCTTCCAGAATAATGATTTCCACCCTCCGGTTCTTTGCCATGTTTTCTTCCGTATCATTCGGTGCAACAGGTTCGGTACCGCCCTTGCCCTCGTAAAGGAATCTTTTAGCATCTATTCCCTGGGAGACGAGATAATCCACAATCGTCTTTGCCCTCTCAACGGAAAGTTTGTACTGGCTCTCCTTAGAACCCACACGGGCAGTGTGACCCACAACAAGAAAATTCCTTCCCTCTATCCGCTTAAGGGCATCGGCAAGGACTTTTAGCCTTGGCTTCTCCTCGGGGAGAACGATTGCCTTGTTCGCCACAAAGTGTATCCGGTTTATGGTAAGGGCTACCCCCTCTTCCCTCTTGCTGACCTCTACATCGGAGATATTTTTTTCATCGAGCTTTTTCCTTATCTCCTCGGCAAGCTCTGCTTTATTAAGAGGTTGTATACCATTGAACCATGTCAATATGAAACCCTTGAAAGTTACGGACCTGCCATCCTTCAGGGTGTACTTCTCCTCCATAAGGTCGGACATGAAACTGTCTTTACCATCCTCTCTGTCATAATAGATGGTAACGAGGTGCCTGCCCGTTATCCTCTCTATCTCCTCCCAGCCCCTGGGATCATCACCTTTCTTATAGCGGATAGCATACTGAGCCTTGATAACACCGTAACTCTTACCATTCCTTATCTTGTCTCCGATGTAGTTGTACTCACAGTAGAAACGTACATGTGTGTAGTTTCCGTTTCCCATCGGGTCGACTACCCTGACACCAAAGGCCCGCCACTTATCTCCCTCTCTCACGGGTTTTTCGGGAAAAGCCGGGAAGCCCTGTACCGTAGGGAAGGGCTGCGGTTTTTTCGGTACGAGAAGTCCCGTCGGACGTATACGATAAACAACGGGCACTACCTGATCTATCTTCTTTGCAACATTTCTGTTCTCATGTTTTGTCTCCTCGAATACGTAAAACTTCCCTTTTACAGAAAATACTCCATTTTCAAGGAGAACCCCAAGTTTCATCACTCCACGCACTTCCCTGTACGAAAGTCCTACGAATCTACCGTTCTCATACCTTCTGAGATCTGATTTCTCCACGATACTGAACTTGTCACCGCTGAAATAATTGAAACTGAAGCTGGAATCATCCGCCGAGAATAGGTTCAACGCGGAGAGAAAAATCAAAAAACGAATCACAACCCTTTTCAAGGATTACTCCCACCTGTCCTTCAATATCGCCCCATAGAGCAAAGAGAGAAGGAACATATAGATATCGCCTGCAAGGAGAACGATAAAGCCAATCTTACTGATTTTCTCATAGAGAAGGAATAGGAGAATCGCCAGAATTACTGCTGGAACAATAGCCATGAAAAAACTAAATGTCACCGCTCCCCTGCCCAACTTGTCCCGGATAATCGTCCTGATCTGCCAGTATCCGAAGTAGAGAAAGCCCGCCCCAAGAATCACCCATGCGTATCTTGGGAAGAGACTCTCTTTGAGGAGGAAAGAACTGGCCCTCTCCGGCATGAACAGAAAGAAAAGCCCCAGAAAGAGGTTGAGAGCGGAATCAAAGGAAAAGACAGGTTTCATAAGTCTATTCGCAAGATCATACATACCTTTCATCACCTGTACCCTGGAAAAGTCGGTCGGAGCATTATCACACCGCTATTTTGGGTTTTTGTCGGGCCCTTACCCGGATAGTAACTCAATGGCTCTATGCATATGAAACCACTCTCTTCCGGGCTGAAAATCACGAGTGATTCGAAAATTTCTTCCGGCTTTCCCTTAACTTTGAAAACCGTATCGAGACGATAGTTCCTTGTTTTCAAACTGCAATTCGTATAATCTCCGAACCTGCTTCCCGGGTGGAAAGTATCATCATATGGCCTGTCGAGTTTTATCTTTCTTGTAGAACCATCTCTTTCGGTAAGCTCTATTTCAGCACTGTTCCGATCGACCAGGTCATAATAGTAGTGAATGCCTGTGGCAATGGGTTTTTCTCCGGTAACATCGAAGGCTACGATAAGACTGTCCGGAGCTATCCTGAATGAAACGCGTGCCTCGAAATCGAAACCGGCAAGTGTTTTGAGCTTGTAACCCATATACTGCATGTCACCGGTAAGAAAACCTGTTATGGAATCCTCACTCTCTTCGGCATACCAGCTTACATACCGTCCAAGGCCATGCTGGAACGGGTGATCGACACCTATCTTTTCCAGTTCTTCTATGTGGGGAAATTTCTCTTTGAGTTCTTCGATCTTATCCTCTGGGGAAAAACCCTCACAATTGAAATGGGGAAGTATAAGTGGCCCAAGACCCTTCCTGGTAAGAAGAAAATCCTTTAGCCTCGAGGTATCGAGAATCTGGATACCACCTATGGTAAAACTCGCCAGGGACATTCCCATTTCAGGTGCCACAAGGGCCCTGATACTTCCCGAAGAGAGTTCGAAACAGCTTCCGAAGGGTTTCTTCTCTATCCACATTACCGGTACATTCTAATGTGAATTGCAAAGCTTTTCCAGAGTCTTTTACTTCCTACGGCATATTCCTCTGGCATATTCCTCCGGTATGGCGGTGTTACTGCTGTTCAGTTGACTGAGGAAAAGAGTCTTACGAACTCCCTAAGGTCAGGCACACTACGGAAACCCCTCTTTTCGAAATCCGAAGCACTGAATATCCTTTCAACTCCAAAGAAAACTATGCCAATCTCCCTGGCAATCTCTCCGTCTTTCAGGGAATCACCGATAAAAACGATGCTGTCCCTGTCGAAATGGTGTTTCCCAAGGATACTTTCTATCTGCCTTGCCTTGGAAAATCCGTCTTTCAACCCCGAGAAGCTGTGAATAAGCCCGTCCATCTGGTGTTCCCTGAAGTAAGCTTTTATCATTTCGTCCGTAGTACTGCTGCACACGAAGACAGGGATTCCCCTCTCCTTGAAGAATCTAAGGGCATCGACAGCATCGGGAAAAATGGGAAGGTCCATAATAAGTTTTCTCTTTCTCCTTTCGAATTCCTCTGCTACCTCTCTGTTTTTCCTGTCGCCCGGAAACATGATTTCGAGTTGCGTTGCAAAATCCAATCCCGTGGTTTCAAGATATCTTCTCCTGGCTTCACCCTCGAGAATAGCATAATTGGCCGTTATCATTTCCGTAGCAAGATCTATCAACGCACCCATGGTATCCGCTATCGTTCCGTCCAGGTCGAAAATAACGGCCTGTGGCAGGTTTTTCCTCTTCGATCCCGGGTATCCTTCGGAGCGGGAAACCATCACTCTCTTTACAACTATTGCATTGGTAAGTACTGCAATAATAAATACTGCAAGGAATAAAAACAGGGGATGTATCACCGAGAGAAGGGCTCCGGCAAAAATCACGAACAACCTGATATCTCTTCCCCTGCCCGCTGCATACCAGCCTCCCCTGTACCTGTATCCGAAATCAGCCAGTGCTCTGGCTGAGGTATAACTCACCATGATGTGGCCGACTATTGCAAGTAGTGATACCAAAAGGGTGAGGGGAAGAAAGATTATTCCTAAAAGAGATTTCATCACCCCGTTTGTCAGGAGAAAAAAGGATATGCCGGATAGAATGAAAAAATCTGTGTACCTGTCAAGAAGGGCATCAAGGAAATTTCCGAATGGGCTTTCCATCTTCTTGAGCCTTGCAACCTCACCATCCGAGCCATCCAGGATACTTGCAAGCTGTGTCAATATACCTCCCACAACAGCAGAATGAAGAAAAAAGAATAGAGAGGCAATCAAACCGGTCACCGCACTGACAACAGAAACCATATTGGGGGTTATCCTGGGAAAGAGCTTCAGCAGAAGAGGTGTAAAGATATACAATGAGAATTTCCTGTTTATTTTTCTCGACACCCAGCCATCGTGTGGCTTTATAAGCTTCGAATAGAGCAATTTTTCCGCCTTCTTGAGATCGGAGGGCGTATCAATATCCATCCAGAATCTGTCTCCAATTTCGAATACTCCTGCCTTTCCAACCTCTGCCAGTTTCTTCACAGCCGCAGAGAGACTTGTACTGCCCTCCCTGGTGCTTTCTTCCAGCACCCTGAAAAAACGAGGTGAACAGAGAAACATTCCCGTATCGAAGGCATTGTACTCTGTAAGTGCCTTACCGATATCGACTATTCTCCCCTCCCGATACTTCACCTTTGTCACATCATCCATTTCTATATACCGATTGGCCTTCACCCTCGTATCGATTGCAAGAAGAAGGTCTTTACCATCGAGCTTCTCCTTGACAAGATCTTTCAAAGTGCTCTCATCAAAGATATGGTCTGCCATTAGAAGTATAAAATCCTCATCTATGAGATTTTTAGCGGCAAGAACCGAGACACCGTTCTCAGCCCTGTCCCAGTCTTCATTGTGA
Source organism: Spirochaetales bacterium (assembly GCA_027021365.1). Taxonomy (GTDB): domain Bacteria; phylum Spirochaetota; class Spirochaetia; order SZUA-6; family SZUA-6; genus JALUUM01. The sequence goes on along the minus strand of JALUUM010000022.1, from coordinate 69,200 downwards.
ATATGAGTAATCCTAAGATTTCTTCTCTTTGCCAGTTCCTCCAGAAAGAGGTCTACCTCTCTTTCCCTGTTTCCTGTTACAACATAGAAGTCTCTCAAACCTGCCCTGCTTGCAGACACTATGGTTCTTTCAATCAATTTTAAACCTGCCACAGGCATCAGGGGTTTGGGAATGCTTTTCGTCTTAAGTCTTTCACCCTTACCTGCGGCTATAATCAGACACTTCATCCGACTCTCCTTTCTTAGGTTTGGGTTTCGTAAAGTTTTTTGATATTACAAGAGGCGGGTCTTGCTTCTCTACGGAAAGCAACCTAACAATGAATTGCTACGCCCATCCTCTTATCTTTCAAAACTTAGGAGCATATGAAAAAGTTGACACTGTAAATAAATACTTTCTATTTTTATTATACTAACAGTTTTTAAAATAGGCAAATGGTGGTAACATGCAGTGGGCGACACGTTTCGGCACAAACAAGAGGTGATTTCCATGAAGAAAAGCACTGTAAACAAGAACAATAATCCCTGGGACTTTCTGGATCAGTACAGGGGAAAGACTTTCAAAGGCGAGTGGCCAACCATTGACAAACTCTTTGAAATAACAGCACATAGGTATCCCGAGAGGAGGTGTTTCACATCATTCGATGGCGAGGAAATCTCGCTCACATATGGTGATGCTTACGGAATTGTAACCGGTATCTCTAAATATCTTTCCCAAAGGGGAATAAAGAGGGGAGATAAAATTGCCCTTACAGGAAAAAACTCACCGGAATGGACACTGGCCTTTCTCTCCATCCTGTCCGCCGGAGGAGTTGTTGTTCCGATAGATTACCAGCTCGAAACGGAAAAGATACTTCACCTTGCACGTTTTGCAGGTTCAAGGTGCCTCTTTATAGACGAAGAGAAATACGATTATGCCAAACAATCAGGTGATTTTTCACTAATCATATCGCTATCAGACAAGAGGCCAGGCTACATATTGGACATTGCAGGAAAGGGAGAAACCACGAGGCCAGAGCCTGATAAGCCAGAAAAAAACGAGGTAACCGCCGAGACAGGGCAGTTCGATGACTCTCTACAAAAGCCTTCACCGGGAATGCAACCAGAGGAAGACGATCTTGCAGCAATACTCTTTACATCCGGAACAACCGGCAACGAGAAGGGTGTAATGCTTACACATGGCAACCTGGTAAGCGATGTTTTCCTTGCCCAGTCACTACTGAATGTATCAAAGAATGATGTCTTCTATGCACTTCTTCCCCTACACCACTCATACTCGATGAATGCCGTATTTCTTCAGGCAATTTCAGTAGGAGCCGAGATAGTCTTTGCCAAGAGACTTGTGGTGAAAGAAATACTATCGGATCTCAAACGGGGAAGAGTCACCATGTTTCTCGGGATCCCCCTCTTGTTCAATAAGCTGCTAAAGGGAATCCTCAAAGGGATAAGGGAAAAGGGCATCGTCGTGTACGCCATTGTTCGCCTTCTTATGGGATTCAGCGGGCTGGTAAAGAAGGTACTCAAGGTCAACCCCGGAAAGAGGCTCTTTCATTCCATTCTTTCAAAGGCGTCTCTGGATAGTATAAGGATATGCATTTCCGGCGGAGGGCCCCTTGCCCCCTCCACTTTCAAAATGTACAACCAGTTTGGCATCGACTTCGTCCAGGGATACGGATTGACAGAAACATCTCCCATTGTCACCCTGAATCCCGTTGAGAGGTACAAGGTCACATCAGTGGGGAAGGTGATTCCCCGGGTGGATGTAAGGATTAAGGATGAAGACGAGAAAGGTATCGGAGAGATACTGATAAAGGGGCCCATAGTGACCGGGGGTTACTACAAGAATCCCGAAGCAACGAGGGAGGCCTTTACCGAAGATGGCTATCTGAAAACAGGAGACCTCGGTTACCTCGATTCGGAGAACTACCTTTACCTTGCCGGAAGAAAAAAATCAATGATAGTCACCGAGGGAGGGAAAAACGTCTATCCGGAGGAAATTGAGGATCATTTTCAACTCTACGAAGAGATAGAACAGATAGTTGTGAGGGGTTTTACAAAAGACGAACAGATGAAGGTGGAAGGAATAGAAGCGCTGGTGTATCCCTCCCCTGATTACTTTGAAGAATACGGGGAAAAAGGAAAAAGGGAAAGAATCGGAAGAATAATCTCCGAGGTCAACAGGGAACTGCTTCCCTATCAACGGATAGAGAGGTTCACACTCCTCGATGAACCCATGGAGATGACCACTACCAAGAAGATAAAACGTTATAAATTGAAATCAACATAACAGGACTACGGAAGCAATCTGTAAAACCTGTAAAACGCCTGCTATGAATATATCTCTTCGATTATCCTGTTTACTTCGAGACCGGTTTCACCGTCTACAGGAACCTTCTTCCTGGAAAGAATGGCATCCGTTACAGCCTCGATGTAGGGAAGGTGGAGGTTCTCGTGCGGAGGATAGCTTTCATGCATAACCTCGTCCATGCTCCGAATTATCAATTCTCCTTTGTTTACTACCGGAATATGTATGGAACCCTTGCTTCCGTACATGTCCAAGGAATCCATCGGCTCTTCGGCAGCCGTTGTAACGGAAACAATCCCCATCGTGCCGCCAGAAAAGCCGATTACACCGATAGCTGTGTCTTCCACCTCCCTTTCGAAATAGACATTCCCGCTCTTGCCTTTTACTTCTTCCGCATTACCAAATAGAGAGAGAAGAAGCTCTATCCTGTGACAGCCAAAATCCATCATGGGCCCGCCTCCTGCCTTTGATCCTTCAATCAGCCAGTCACGCTCATCACCACTCTTTATGTCGAAGTATTCGAAGGCATTGATCTGGGCAATGATAGGCTTTCCGATTATCCCTTCATCAATGACTTCTTTCACCCTCTTTATTACAGGGTAAAAACGCCTGTAATAGGCAATACTCAAGGAGACATTGTTTTCACTGCATGCATCTATCATTCGCCTGCAATCTTCAGTGGATAGTGCCATGGGTTTTTCACATATAACATGCTTTCCCTTCTTCGCAGCAGCAATGGTCTGTTCGGCATGAAGGTAAGGCGGAGTAGCTACATAGACTGCCTGGACATCTCTGTCTTCAAGAAGTTCATGCCAGTCATCATACCACCTGGAAGCGCCAAACTCCCTTGCACATCCCTCTGCAAGATTACCCCTTGCCCTGCTTACCGCAACAAGATTACAGTTGTCGAGATCACGCAGGGCAGCACCCACCCTCTTGTTAACGATATCTCCGCATCCTATGAGACCCCAGTTCAATACCATTTTTGATAATTACCTCCCAAAAAAATCTTTCAGATATTCCAATCACCTGTATTCTACCAATACTAAAGGTAAGTAAAACCTACGGGCAGCGAAAGAAACCGGCAATGGCTCCGGAACATCTTGATATATTATACTATCAGGAAGAGCAATTCCAATCAATTTGAATAGACCAGCATATCCGATGTATAGTAGCTTCCATGGGGGAAGCGGTTTTAAAACGCTGACCGGTAAGTTTTCCGTAAATTGCCCATCAGTCCATCTGTGAACAGTAGGTATCAGTCTTCCTGTCCTACATTACGAGGTTTGAATTTAGAGCTATCCTGTCGTTCCAAAGGTCGCTGCCTTCCCATTCAGTACCCGGTTGTAGGCAATACCGGAACCGCAGAGGGGGCAGTAGGTAATAAGTATGGGATCACCTCCTACCGTATCGTTCACTATCTCATGCCAAAGGATGATCTGAAAGGGATAGACCCTTGTTACTCCCCTGTGTTTAAATACGGGAACTAGCTCATTGTCCTCGAGCCACTTATCCGCTTCTGCCGGTGAAATAAACTCCGGATAATCGATCGAGGGTATCCCATCCTTCGGAGGACCTCCACTTAGAAATTTGGAAGAATCGACAATGTACTTGACCCCGTCGGGTGTTGTTTTTATCTCGTCGTCGAATTTTTCCTTCAGATTCTCCGAAGTACATGCGACAAGCGAGAAAAGTAAGAAAAATGAAAAAGGTGAGAAAAGACCCAGGAAAAATAAAAAAATCAAATGTGGTTTACGAGGTGACAACCGGGCCCGTGCATTGGTAGTGACCTTGCCTTGGTCAGAACTTTTATATCAACCTTCCTGTAATAAATATTACTAAATAAGTAATACAAAGGCAAGGTAAAACTTAAACCCTGACTGCAAGCTTACCTGAAGATGTAGATGCTCCCGTTTGTCGTATAATCTGCGTAATGCGCGGCCCCTATGATCGTGTAGGTATCACCGATTGCAATAGACTTGCCAAAATAGCTGCCGGTAACCGCATCCGAGGGAATGAGGGTCTTCTGAAGTTCCCAGGTATTCGTTCCGGTGGCATTCTTGTAGAGGTATGCAGCACCAGTATCCGCCGTATCACCGTTGTCACGTAAGAGACTCCCAGCTATCAGGACATCCCCGCTTATCGCCACGGCCAGACCATACATGTCGTTGTCATTCGGGTCGGTGAGGGTAAATTCTGCCGGTTGGGTATTCCAGCTGCCGGCATCAGATTTAACGAATACATACACCTTACCTGCAAATGACTTACCGCCCATTGTCTTAACGGGAGCCCCTACTGCGAGAAAATCATTCGTCACAGATACACTCTCTCCAAAATAATCCATTGCCTCACCGTCGGGAGAAGTTATCCTCTCCTTGTTCACCCAACCATCCACGACAAATCCAAAGGTATAAACGGCACCTACCCTGCTGTTTCCCCCTATACCCTCAAAGGAGGCACCAACAACCAGGGTGTCTGAATATGCATCGATTGATCGACCAAAGTGTGCATTTATCTTTTTATCCTGTTTTGCTGTAAGACCCTCCTCAAAAACCCAGTTACCTGAGTACTTGAATACAAACACTGCCCCATAGTTGTCAGAGAGACCACCCCCAAGGTCATCCTGAGGGGCCCCAATGAAGAGCCAGGATCCCTCCATATCCAGGGAGTAACCGAAAAGGTCATGATCCACCGCATCGTAACCGAAGGCAGTAGACCATTGATCCTTCTTCGTTATCTCCGAATCCAGCTCCCAGGAGTTGGTACCCGTTCTCTTGTAAATATACACAGCCCCTGCCGCTGACTGTGCTGTGCCTGTCGAGTCTACGACCTCCTTGAAAGGAGCTCCAATTGCAATAAAGTCTCCCTTGATTGCAACTGAAAATCCGAAATTGTCACCGGCCTTCCAGTCAGGCGGTTGAAGCTTGACACCGGCATCCCATGCATCGATACTCTTTCTGTGATACACATACACCGCCTCATCATGTGTTGTATTATCCCACTCTGCAGGTGCTCCCACCACCATATAGTCACCATCTATTGCAACGGAGAAACCGTAATTAGCTGCACCATCTATTACAAGCTTTGCCACCTCGAGGTTGTAGGGTTCTCCGTAGAGATACGTATCTATATAGCCCTGCAGGGGATTGTCACAGCCTGTCAGGGCTGCCAGAAGGATCCCCGAAAGAAGGATCAGTCCGGCCCAATAACCAAAAAAACTTCCCCTTTTCACCTTCTCTATTCCTGCCATAGTACACTCCCTCTCTCCTCCGCACTTGCTGCACGTGAGGAAGATTTGCTTCCCGTTCCCAGGTATTCGTAACCCTTTACAAGGGCCGGTGATATTAATTTCACACGATCATACAGCTTGCGCGATTGTTCATAGTTACCAAGCTGGTACCTGGCCCTTGCAATATTTAAGAGTACCTTCGGATCATCGGCCAGGGCTACACGTGCCTTTTCGTAATACCTTAAAGCTCCCTTGTAATCGCCCTTCTTGTACCTGATGTTACCAACATTTACCAGAGCTATCCCTCTGTATCCAGACTTCTCCATTATCTTAAGGAACTGTTTCTCTGCCTTATCATACAGCCCGTAGCGTGCGTATAGTATTCCCAGTTTGTTTATCAACCTGGGATTGTTTCCGCTCTTTGCAATTCTGCTTTCCAGGTCCTTAACCTTGTTCACAATCTCTTTCTCTATGACCCTCTTGATGTCTGCCGTAAAAGCAACCTTCACCTTCTCCATGGGCGGGAACTCGATACCGGGAGTTTCGCCCGGAAGCCCAACCGGCTCGAAAACCTTCCAGGCCTCGGAAACGGGGTAGAAGCCAGTCTTACCGAGGGGTGTGTACTTTCGCCATTCTCTTGCACCCTCCTGCCATGCCTTTATGAAATCCTCCTGAACCATGGTAACCTCGAAGGGAAACCAGACCTTACCGTTTCGAATAATAAGGTCATCGGTATTGTAAAAAATAGCATTTGCCTGGGAAGGAGTCATACCAAGATCGACGGCTATGTAAATGTGTCCCGGTGCAGTAATAAAGGCCGTATTGATACTCAACGCCTCGAGCAAAGCGGCATACAGTATGGAAAGGTCGTCGCAATCTCCTGCCTTGTATTCCAGGGTCTGCCTGGGAAACTGGAGAAAATCTATTGCCTGTTTCTTTTCATGAAATTCCCTGTACGGGGTATTCGGATCTACGATATATGTCATTCCATACATTGATAGTGCATTGTGTATGGCCAATGTGAGCATAAGATTCTTTCCGAGAACTCCGACCGGCTGGTTTCTAATGACTCCGGCAAGGTTCTTACCCAGCTTCAGAACAAGGGGATCCCGTGCCGTAACGAATGCCGCAGCTCTCCTGTCATCATCCCAGATGGAGGCATTCCTGTTCTGTATCGATACTGTACTTATCATTGTTTTTCTCTTTTCCAGTCCCTTGATGCGGTAATCTATTACGAGTTCCGATGAAACCTTGGCACCTTCCGTAATGGTAAGCACCCTCTCGTTGAAAAGGGCAAAGAGGTCTATATCCCGCTTTTCTCCTCTTTCTATGGGACCTTCCACTCTGTATGTCTTGGGATTATCCATGTACTGCTTTATATAAAAAGAGACCTTTATATCATCTATTTTACTCTCCTCTCCGTTTTCCACCGTAATTTTTCCGATTGGGTGGTCATCGTAGTACTTGTAAAAGACAGGAAAAATATCATCAAAATTAACTTTCAATATCCTGAGCCTTGCTGGTTTCGTTTCTGCGGGGGCAATATCGATGGAACCGCTTAGCGGAATTCTGTAGGAGGTACCCACATAGAAACCCACACTTCTTAGAAAATCGTCGGGTTTCCCGAAGAGCTGCCTGTAGGAAGAGCCCATTCCCATGCGAAGACGGGGCGACAGATAGAAGGACAGACCTCCCCCGGCATCGATGTATGGGTTTCCCCCGTAGATTATTTCACCCTTCAGATTCTCAAGGATTCCCTCGTAATAGCCACCTCTCACGTACAGGTCTGCTGCTATTCTCCCGAGGAACCTGAAATCCACACCAACACCGACTCCGGCCAGTATATTGTGTATGGGGTTAGCCCAGGAAAGTTTCAGAGGCAGGTATGTATAGCCCAAATTCAAGCTTACATGAATGGGAAAAGCTATTGGCGGCTTGTATGAAATTGTAAAGTCACCTGACAATCCGTTTCCAAAGCGTGTCGAGTCCGTAAACAGCGGAAGTTCGTATCTGGGACTCATCGAAAATGTAAGAGTTGAATAGTTCCTATCCGAGGCCTGAGAAAACAGAGTCAACGGAAGTATTAGAAGCATCAGAAGGAGGTAAATAAAGAAAATGATTTTTATACTATCTTTCATACTAATTCCTTAAGAATAATTATTACTAAATAAGTATATCATAAAATTGGAATAAATAAAATAATTTAAAAAAATAGTTTTTTATAATCAAACAACAGGTGCTATAATAAATCAGGAGAATCACAATGTATGTACTTATGAGAATACTCGAGTCTTCCCCAGAGCGGTATGATATGGGAATATCCGTTGTAACATTGGGACGTATAAAACCGGCATACGACAGAATTGCCTCTCATATCAAATGCGGTATGAAGGTATTAGACATTGGCTGCGGCACAGGGCTTCTTTCCATTCGGATGGCAGAGAGAGGAGCCCTGGTAAGAGGAATAGACATCAACCCGGCGATGCTTGAAATTGCAAAAAAACGCCTTAAGCAGTCCGATATGCCGGAAGAACTGAAAGAAAATGTCGAGTTTTCAGAGATGGGTGTTGCAGAACTTTCCTCAGTGAGTGAAGGCAGTTACGATGCTGCAACGAGTACCCTGTGCTTTTCCGAATTGAGCCAGGATGAGATTCGCTTTACACTTCGAGAGCTAAGGAGGATAATAAAGCCGGGCGGCCTGTTGCTAATAGCCGATGAAACAGTTCCGAAGAATTTGGTAAAGCGATTCGTTTATGCCCTTATAAGGCTTCCGCTGGTCATCGTTACATACCTCATTACGGGTACGACAACGAAAAGTTTAAGAGAACCGGCCCTACAGATTGAAGAAGCGGGGTTCGCCGTGGAAAGTATCAACATGAATGGTATGGAAAGTTTTACAGAGATCATTGCGCGGAATCCCGGGAGTCATTGAAAGAAGTTGACGGATGAGGGAGGTGAACAATGCCTTCGTTGAAATATTTCTTCATAAATATCGTGGGTACCCTTCTTAGAGGATTTCCTCTGCCTGCAAAGACGGGCCTGAGAAAGATCGGGAACCCGGACAGGTCATCACCGGTTTTTCTAACCTGCAACTATGCAGTCAGCGTCGAGAGGGTGAAAAAAGCTCTCGAGGGGATGGATTGCTATCTCTTGGTGGCAAACAGCAATGGAATCAACGTGTGGTGCGCATCTACGGGAGGCCACCTGTCCAACCACTCGGCAGTTTCCGTTTTGAAAACGAGTGGAATCGAACAACTGGTGGATCACCGAAGGGTGATATTCCCGCAGCTTGCTGCGGCTGGAATAGAGGCAGGTGTTGTAAGAAAAAAAACCGGTTGGCATGTTATCTGGGGACCGGTCCATGCAAAGGACATACCACGGTTTACGCAAATTCTCGAGGACGGTCACAGGAAGGATGCCAACATGCGAATGGTAAAGTTTCCCCTGCTCCACAGGCTCGAAATGGCAGTCATGTGGGCGTTTCCCTTTTCCCTTATCCTTGCCTTGCTGACCTACATCTTCTGGAGGCAAATGCTGATTCTTACCGTGGCTGCTTCCTGGATAGTACCACTCTTCGTCTTTATTACCTTTCCCCTCTATTCCGGGCTTTTGACCGGGAAAAAAGGAAAGAATCACGGATTTTACGGAAACTACGGATCTTACGGGTCTTATCCGGGCCCTTCCAAGGAACCTCATGTTGGCAGACCTCTTTCGGGGAAACTGGGAATAAGCAAGTACACGGTCCTGTTCAACATTGGCTGGGTATCGTTGATTCTCTGGCTAGTCTTCATGCTCGGTGTTTTACCGTATTCACTTGCCGCGGGAACATTGTCACTGTCACTTCTTCTCCGCTGGGGCTTTGTCTCCCTTTCAATGATGCTTCTCGTAAATATAGACCTCATGGGAAGCACACCTGTATACAAGAGTGGCCTTCACGAGGAAAGGCTACTCAAGGTGATGCTGGATCGGGAAAGGTGCACCGGTTGCGGAATCTGTGTTGATGTCTGTCCTAGAAACTGTTTTTCAATCGAGGGGAGAAAAGCGGTAATCACGGGATCAGAGAGATGCGTCCAGTGCAGCGCCTGCATCGTGCAGTGTCCCGAGGATGCCCTTTACTTCGCATCACCTCTGGGCAAAGTGCTCATGCCCGATACTATAAGAATGTACAAGTTGAACATGATGGGAAGCAGGCTTAAAAAGGGAGCCTGATACACTTTTCATCCGGGTCAAACACTCTAATTTATTACCAAATAATAAAAGTTTCCTATCGACATTCAATTAATAATTGACTATTATATTTCTAAATAATACAGAGGAATACCACATGGAACAGGAGAACAGAAACTTCAAAAAGCCTGCGAGAATAGACAGCACAAAGATAAAAGAATCACCGAGGATCAGGAGAGAAAAAAAGACCCTCGCAGTCCTTATAGAGATATACTGCAAACAGTTCAAAACCGAAGGCAGTGAAGCGCACTGCGAAAATTACAGGAAACTTCTCGATTATGCCATAAAGAGAACCGAGAATTGCCCCTACGGAAAAAACAAACCGGTTTGTAACAAATGCAGGATACACTGTTACAGCAGAGAAATGAGAGAGAGGGTAAGAGAGGTAATGAGGTATTCCGGTCCGAGAATCATGCTAACCCATCCCTACCTCGCAATAATGCATTACGTAGATAGTATGAGGAAGTATCCGGAATTAAAAAAGAAAAAGAACTGATTCATTGCTGCCATGGTCACAGGTATCCTTGAAAACAGACATATGATGAACTATGATTCAAACAGGGGAAAAACCTTCCATGAGAGCCGGGATAGTATCAATTTTGAGTTTCGCTGTCCTTTCAATCCTGGCAGAATATTCCCCCTTGGTTACAGGAGAAGAGCACACCGGTCCAGGATATTCTTACGAAAAACCAGTCGATGGTGAACCTGCAAACATTGAAATTAGTGTTTCCGATAAAACCGGATATTTTAAAGAAAGATTGCCTTTTAATGCTGAAATCGAGACATTCGACATGGCTACCGGCAAACTTGCAATCGGAAACAGCGACAGTGGTAGCATCATGATATTCAAACTTCCCTCTTTCATCAAGATCACTTCAATTGGCATAGAAGGCGGAATCGGGAAGATGATCTTTCTTCCATCAGGGAAACTGGCTGTAGTAAAGTACAGAGAAGCGGAATGGGAGGGTTTCAAGGATGTTTCACTTGTAATACTGGATATAGAAAAGGGTCTGCTATTGAAGGAGATCAATCTATTAGACACGGGGTGCAACCCGGGAGACCCGATACTTCTTGATATGAAGAGGAATCTTATCATATCAGGTAAATGGAGTTATGACCTTTCAAAAGGGAATCTGAGAGGCGGAACAGGTTTTTCTCCTCTCCTCATTGACCCCGATGGAAAGTGGTGCTTAGGCTTTTCTCCCGATGAAACAGGAGAAGCAAAATATATAAAAAAGCTTGAAATGTTTTCTCTACCCGACATGAAAACCACAGGGGAGCTCCCTCTGCCTGAGGGTACCTACCATATTCGCGATATAACGTATGCTCCTGGCAAACACATGGTTGCCCTGGCCTTAAGGGTAAACGAGCCTTCAAAGCCATCGATGTTGAAGGGTTTTCTCTGCCTGTATGACACTGAAAATGGGGTTATCCTTTACAGTACCTTCGGGGCAGAACAAGATTTTCGAGCAGTTTCATTTACTCCCGATAGCAGGTTCCTTACCGTGCTGAACAGAAACAAAATATCGTTCTTGGATATTGAGAACGGAAAGGAGGCTGGCTCGATTCCCCTGGAAGGAAACACCGAGGCAAATCTTTTCTTGGAAAGAATAGCCTTCATCGAAAACAGGCTCGTTGTGTGGGCTCCTCTCGGAAACGTGATAAATGTTCTGCAGATCTCCGAATGGTACAAGGCCATTGAAAGCAGAATCGGAAGGTTCGTTTTAATTAATCCTCCACCTCATCTGCCCCGTTTGCATTACTTCTAACCACCGTGATCGGATCGGTAAACAATTTGGAATTGGGAATGAGTATTTTCCGTTCTTCCGAATCGAGCTTTGTATATCGTAGATCAATCGAGATTACCCTTCCCTCGTATCCAGCTATCTTTATGTGGTCCCCCGTTTCGAAGGGACGATACAAAAGTATCAGCACACCGGAGAGAAGGTTGGCTATTGTATCTTTAAGGGCAAAACCAAGGGCAAATCCTGTCAAGCCTATACCTGCGGCAAGAGCAGATACATTTACGCCAATAGTTCCAAGTGCTGTAATGAGACCGAAGATTATCAGTGTAACGTTACTAGTTCTGATTATCAGGGAGGTAATGCTGTCTGCAAAGTTGAAACGCTCTCCCGCCCTTCTTATGATCTTCTTTACTACTTTTGAAGTGAGGTAAAAGGCGGCAAATATCAATATTGATCCGAGAAGCTTTGGCGCCCAGAGAATCGCATTGTTTATCAATTTTTGCCAGATATCCCGTATCAATTATCTCTCCGATATTATCTGATGATGACAGGTGGTGAAAGGAATCTCATTTACCACGCTGCTTCCAAAGCAGCCTGGGGGCTCCCTTTAACCCCTTTAACCCGTTTAAAGCCGGCCTCAGGCTGCCTTCAGGAGCTGCAACTTCAAGCGGAACCTTCAATAAGCTTCGAGTAGCATGCATCTATCCAGTTCTGGACTTCCCTGTAATAACCATCCTGTGCCATGAGGAACTCGATGAATGCCTTTCTGTAGTTGCCCTGGAAATAGTAACTCTGCCCAAGGTAAAAGTGTGATCTGTATTCCACGTCCTTCGAATGATATATGCTGAGGAAATTTTCCAGGAGCCGTTGAGCCTCCCCGTATTTTCCCTTAACCAGGTTCTCGTGAACGATGGTTGCAAGCGTGTATTCCTCTCCTCCCGATTTTACTTCCCTGTCGTTCTTGAGAACTTCTACCCTCATTTCCGGCTTAGAGGGAAGTTTTATCTTTGCAAGAAGTTCATTGACAGCCTTTGTCGTGGCAGGGGAAAGATTCTTCTTTTCGGGCAGATGAAAGGGTGAAGAGGCAAGGAGTTCCTCTCCATTGGAAACTCCCTCTGTAATGAGGAGGTATGGAAGGGGCAGGGGCCTCTGCTTCTGAGGTTTGAGAACGGCAGGTCTTCCTTCACCAAGAGGTATCATAACCGGCTTGACAGTTGTGTTTTCGCCGGGAACAAGGGAAACCTTTCCAATTTTGAAAAGCCCCGCATCGATCACCGCATAGTAGTAATTAATACCCGGTATGGGATAATCGGTGTAACTCGTCTTACCCTTCCCAAGCACAACGGGAGAAACCGCCTTCAAGAGATCCTCAACCTTTCGTATGGGGCTCGTATTTCTAAAGAGCAGCACATCCCTCTTGGGATTGGAAGAGGTGAAATTGATTCTTATCGAGTCTTTCCCCGGTATCGCTTCGAGACCCTTTATTTTCGTTGCAAGCTCCTCTTCCGTAGCAAGAGACTTCACAGCTACACCTATCGTTGTCTTGTTCCTAAAAGGGATAAGAATCTTGTATACCTTTCCTTTCTCGTCCTTCATGAGAATTGCATAGAAGTATTTATCCGTCGAAGGAGGCCGATCCCTGTATGTCTCGATTCCCTGTTTGACACTGGCAATGAGTGTTGCCTTGTCGAGGTTCTTCTCTGTTATCTCACTCTTTGCCCTATAAATAAGATTCATACCCTTAACATCCTGGGAATCCTTCCACGTAAGCACTATCTCGGTCTTTCCGGCCTTGGCCTTTAATCTGGAAACAAAGGGGGCAAAAACCTCCGTCTTTTTTGCCTGTGCAGTAAGTATGCTTCCGTCAAACAGAAATAGGAAAAATGAAATGAAAATTACAACTTTCTTTAGACCCATACACTTATTCTATTCGGCTTTTTGGGTTAAAGTCCATAGTAAAAAGAATAATCAGTGATTGCATAACAAATCTCGCACTATTTAACGCCTACCCTATGGCTCGCACCCTATGACCTGCACTCACCACTTTTTTTCATGGCGTGCACATTACTACTTGCACTCACCACTTGTTTTAATGAACTTCATTCATGGCCTGTGTTCATGACACACATTTGAACAAACGGTGCCGTTCACTGTATAATCAAGACAACCGGATATGAATGCAAAACATCGGCTAAAGCGAAGAGAACTTGTTAGGGATATCTTCTTTATTTTCTCCGAAGAGTATGAAAAAAGTGATGTAGATACCATCTGGGATATCAAACTGCCAATGTCGACTCTTATGGCTTTCTTGCGGGACCGCTACCATGCAAACTATACGAGCAGCGACTGGATAAAGATGCAGATAAAAAGGTACGAACGCGAGATAGGCGCAAAACTATTTATCTTCGAGAAGGAGGGAGAAAAGAGTGAAAAGGGGCAGGATAACGAATCGGATCTCATTGCCATAAACAGGGAAATGAATGCATTTCATCAACACAACCATCTCTATGTTACCTATAAGATCAAGCTGGCAAACGGCCTATATGGAATAATTCAGAACTTCATTGCAAGGGAAAAACCCTCCAGGCCGATAAATCTGCTTCTCGGCTCCGGTACCAACCCGTATTTCCTTGCAAACATAATTGCAGAAAAGTCACGGACCAAAAAGGAGAGATACAACATATACACCCACAATGTAATGATAATAAGAAAACTATGTAACTCCCGTGTCAACCATGAGAAAATCAAACTGTTCTCCCCGGCGGGCAGGGTAAATCCATTCAAGCATACGATCATGGGAGAAGACAATGCACTCTACAGGTCGGTTGAATTCGATTTTATCATTCAGTCGACACAGTTTCTATACAAGGGAAATCTATACGTGGATACCGAGGAGGAGGCCGTACGAAAACATGACATCCTTGAAAATTGTAAAGGTACAAAGGTGCTTGCCCTTGTAAAGGATGAACTTATTGAAGAGGAAAAACCGGAAATGGCTTTCTACGGTCCCCTCTCCAGTTATGATTTGATTGTAATTCCAAGAACCCATTCGGACAAAAGACACAGATACGACAAGCTATTCGATGAATACAGGGATCAGCTCGAAGCAGAAATAATAAACTGGAATTACTCCATATACAGGGTTAAGAAATAGCCGGTTTAATCGGCCTTATCCAGAACTCTTACCCACTCGAGAGGTGTATTTGAGGTAATCCTGTCAACATTCAGTTTTTTAAGCTTTTCAAGCGTTTCCCTTTCGCCCTTATTCTCGCCCTTGTCATTTCCCCTGTCCTTCCCGGCCTCCAGGTCCACTGTCCACGCATCGACAGCCACACCCCTACCGTGAAGGTACTCTCCCCAGTCAAAACCATCCTTCAGCGAGTGCAACAAGAATTCATACCGCATATACCACACGTCCGCTGCAGCCCCCATGTGCCAGAGTGAATCTGCCCGTGCCATTAAGTAATCAAGGGCACTTCCCCACTTCTGATGTGCAACGGGATGATCGTCCAGATACCCGAACCTGTTTGCCTTGAATGGCGGATACTCCTCGCTACTCTCCCTGAAATCGACATAGAACTGCGGATCGAATCCCAGCTTGATACTGGCATCAAGCTCCCTTAATTTTATTATTATCCAGTCGGCACAACTCGTTACCCTCAACTTGTCCTTTGCAGGCCTTATCATTTCAACGAGATGTTTGAGCAACTGCTCATGCACGAGGGATGTCGGATACACCTTAATATCGAGCTGTAGCTCCTTTATCCTCTCATCACCACTTATCACATCCAGTATCTCTGCAAGAGATGAAACATGTATTGCACGATCCACCCCGCTGCTCTTCCCCGTATAGAATAACTCCCTCTTCTCATCCTCGTTCAATGTAAAGACATCGCCTCTCCTGTTGGTTACCTGGTCCAGCCTTTCATTGTGAAAGAGAATAAAATCCCCGTGTGCCAGGGGTGCAAGATCTACCTCGATATATTCCAGCCCCCTGTCCATGCAGGTCTTTATTCCCTCCAATGTATTCGGGGGATAATCCATATTGATTCTTGCCGCGTGTGCCACAACTATCATATTTGTATTCATTAGTTTAGAGTCCCTCACTTTTGCAAGTCAACAATCCTCTGTTTACACCATGTCTAATTAACAGAAGTATTTTACCACCAGTTGACAACAGAAATTAAAGGAAACAAAATAAGCTAAGTTCGTTTATTAAACTTCTGTTGGGCTATTAAGCTGTAGTCAATCAAAATTTGACAATGCAATACAGTCAAGATACGATTTTTTAAATTCAAAGACATATCAAGATTAAGAAGGAGGATGATATGAAAAAACTTGCTCTTCTTTTGGCACTTCTTGTGATCCCCGCATTGATATTTGCCGGCGGTAAACAGGAAGCGGCCAAACAGGCTGGGCCCAGGACAGTAACTATTACTGTGTGGGCAAGGGCAAACAACGTGGAACACTGGCGTGCTGATGCAGCAGTCGAGGCAGCCAAGCTTTTGAACGAGGAACTCAAGAAAGAGGGAAAACAGATAACCGTTGTTGTCAAAGCCGATTATTCAAATCCGCCATGGGGTGATTATAAGAAAAAGTTTACCATGGCAGCGGACGCAGGTGAAGGTCCCGACATCATTTGCTCCGGCCACGAAGATGTTCCCGTCTGGGCACAGGCAGGATACATAATGCCCCTTGCAAACTCTGTTTCAGAGATTCAGGGGATGTATCCCGAGTTCAAGGATGTCTTCGACAGCCTCTGGAATGCGGGAATGTGGCACGGTAAGATTTGGGCCGTACCTCAGGATACAGAGGCTCGTCCCATGTTTTTCAGCAAGACAAAACTCAAAGAACTGGGGTGGTCCGACAAGCAGATTGCAGAACTTCCAGACAAGATCAAGAACGGAGAATTCACCCTGGATGACATGATCAACACGGCCAAGGAAGCCATTGCAAAGGGTGTGGTAAAACCCGGATACGGTTACTGGCACAGACCAAGAAAGGGAGGAGATTTCCTACAGTACTATGTCTCCTATGGCGGTTACCTCTACGACCCCGAACAGGACAAGCTCGTTCTTGTGAAGGACGCACTTGAAAAATGGTATGCTTTTCAGAGGAAATGCGTGACTTCCGGGATCACACCCAAGAACTACATAGGTACCGAATGGAAAATCTGGCATGATACTGTAAGCCACAACAAAGTACTATTCTGGAACGGTGGAATATGGCAGTGGGCAGACTGGAAGGTCAACTACCTCAATGGAGACGAGGATTTCCTCTTCAAAAATGTCGGTTATGCATTACAGCCCTCAGGAATCAGGGGCAAGAAGGGTAACACTCTCTCCCACCCGCTGGTCTACATGGTCACCACCGAAAAGGCCTCAGGCCACAAGGACAGAGACCTGGTAATCAGGCTTCTTGCCAAGATGACTACTAAAGAGATCAATACAAAGCATGCGGTAGAGAGCACACACCTCGGTATCCTGAAATCACAGATGGACTACAAGCCTTACAAGGATTCCAAGTTCCTCTCCGATGTCACATACATGCTTAACTACAACTGGTACCAGCCGAATCATTCCGGTTACAGTGTATGGTTCGATATAGTATGGAACGGAATGACCGCTGCTGAAAACGGAGAAAAGACTCCCAAAGAGGCAGTTGAATCGGTTGTCAAACAGTTAAAACTGGAGCTCGGTGATTCGATAATTATCAAGTAGAGCCGTCAGAAAATGCAAATCAGCCGGGTATTCTTCCAATCGAATACCCGGCATTAAAATTTCAGTCTATAATAAAAACAAAAAAAGGAGAAACAAATTGAAAGAGAAAAAGGAGGCAACGGAAACCAAGAAGCTTTCAACCCGGCTTGAATGGTTCTGGTTTCTCTTCCCCTCGCTTCTTCTAATCGTTCTGTTCTTTTTTCTGCCCGTAATAATAACAATCTTCGTTTCCGGTACCAATATGAGTTCCAGTACGGGTTTCAACAACTGGAAATGGATTGGTCTGGACAATTACAAAATGATTGCCATACATCCTGAAACGCCAAAACATCTATGGCTTACCGTGAAGTATGTGGCAGTTACCTTGGTATTTTTCAATGTCGGAATGGCGTTGGTCATTTCACTGATAACGACTCACATCTCCCAGGGTGCAGGTTTCTTTTTCAGAGCACTCTGGCTGCTCCCGCGAATCACCCCAACCGTAATCTATGTTATGATGTGGAAATTCCTGGGAGCAAATGCCCCCTATGGTGTCATAAACCAACTGTTCGTTCAGCCTTTGGGATTCACCCCCCAGGACTGGGTACCTGCCGCATCCTTTCTCTTTATCGTTCTTGTAAACGGTTACATAGGGGCATCCTTCGGAATGATTATTTTCACCTCTGCCATCGAAGCAATACCAAAAGACATAATGATAGCTTCTCTTGTGGATGGTGCTTCCTTCATGCAGAGAGTTAGGTACGTGATACTTCCATATATCAAATGGCCCCTCCTCTTTGTTACGACATACCAGACACTTTCACTCATGACCTCTTTCGAACAGATACTGGTCCTTACAAACGGAGAGTTCAACACGGAAGTCTGGTCACTCTGGGCATACCACAGGGCCCTTAACAACTACTGGGGAAATTTCCAGTGGGGCTTCGGAAACGCACTGGCAGCGGTGCTTGTTGTAATAGGGATAATCCTTGGAATCATATACATGCGGTACTTTAAATTCGGCGAGCTGGTGCAGGAACCCAAAATCGAGACTTAAAGGGGAGGATTGAGATGAAAGAGATAAGATCGAGAAATCCTTTTACAAGAAGTCTTCCCTATATTTTACTGGTTGTGCTATCGCTCCCCATAATACTGGGCTACCTCTGGATACTTGTTTCCACCTTCTCAACGAGGTGCTACGGGCTTATTCCGGTGGACCAACAGGGTAATTACTTCAAGGGGCTTACACTATCCAACTGGGCATTTCTCTACGATAAATCCAAGACACTGAATGCCTCCATCTGGCTTCTCACACTGAATACCCTGATAATTGCAATCGGCCTTACGGTAGGTGTGGTTCTTGTTTCGATGATGGCAGGATATGCCCTTTCAAGGATAAAATTTCCGGGTAGAAAATCCTTCCTGTCCCTTACATTGATACTCCATTCATTTCCGAGTGTCACACTTCTTATAGCAATCTACTTCGTCCTTCGATGGATAGCATCCGTCCCTGTAATAGGAAGGGGCATTCCTCTGATCGGAGGCTTCGGCTACAACACGCTTGGTGGCGTTATACTCGTTAGTATCGCCTTGCAGTTGCCTCTTGGCATATGGTTGATGAAGGGATTTTTCGACAACGTATCCTGGGACCTGGAAAGGGCGGCATTGATAGACGGGTGTTCCAGATGGAGAACATGGTGGCAGATAATGGTTCCTCAAATAAAGCCTGGAATAGCTGCCCTTTCCATATTTTCTTTCATGGAGGGTTGGAAATCCTTCCTTATACCATACTCATTCATGACGAGCCAGACCAAGGCCACACTTTCCACTCTGCTGAATGAGATGCTGTCCGAAACATCGCCGGTCAACTACGGAACTCTGGCGGCAGTCGGCTTGTATCAACTTATACCCGTTTTAGTATTCTATATATTCACTCAGAAGTATCTGTTGAATATTTTTGCAGGCGGGGTAAAGGGAACCGCATGAAAAGAGAAATAATTACAGGAGAGGGAGAATGCAAGTAGAACTTGTAAACCTGACAAAGAAGTTCATGGGCGTTACCGCAGTGAACAGAATAAACATAGATATCAAGGACGGGGAGTTCGTTGCCTTCCTGGGGCCCTCGGGCTGCGGGAAAACAACAACGCTCCTCATGGTGGCGGGCATCTATAAGCCGACAGAAGGTGACATACTCTTCGATGGGGTCCGTGTCAATCACCTGCCGCCCAAGGACAGGGACATTGGCATGGTGTTTCAGAGTTATGCCCTTTATCCTCATATGTCAGTTTACCAGAACCTCGTCTTTTCACTAATGCTAAAGAAAAGACCCAAGACGGAAATGCAGGCTGAGGCACAGAGGGTTGCCGATATCATGGGAATCGGACATCTTTTGGACAGGAAACCCGGCCAGCTATCCGGCGGACAACAGCAGAGGGTGGCACTGGGACGTGCACTGATAAAGAAACCGAAGCTGCTTCTCTTCGATGAGCCCCTGTCCAACCTCGATGCACGCCTTAGAATATCCATGAGAAGCGAGATAAAGAAACTTCAGAACAGCCTTGGCATTACCAGTATCTACGTCACCCACGATCAGATAGAGGCAATGACAATGGCCGACAGAATTGCAGTTATCAAGAATGGGGTCCTTCAGGCATACACCGAACCGGAAGAACTTCACGATAGGCCAAGAACATTGTTCATTGCCGAGTTCATAGGAAATCCTCCGATGAATCTTTTCGATGTAAGGCTGGAGGACAGCGGCGGCAAGATGTATGCAAATCTCGGGGAGGGAATAAAGCTTGAAATACCACCGAGTAGGAAACCAAAGGTAGAACCCAGGGGTTCTGTTAAAATGGGCATAAGGCCCCAGGATATAATTATAGACAACAATTCGGATCTCCGGACAGAAATCCTGCTGATAGAGCCAATGGGACGTGACGACCTGATAGTATGCCGTGTCGGCAACATAGAAATACATTTCCTCGTAGATCCCGTACTGAAGCTTAAGAGGGGCGATTCTGTGGGATTGAAATTCGACATGGAGAAGGCTCAGTTTTTCGATACTGAAACGGAAAAGTCCCTGCTGTGGCAGTAACCATAATCAGTGGTCATAAACATCGACCATAAAAGTATATCTGCCTCCCATTTTTCCTTAAAATAAATTCTCTCAACAACATTGATTTTTGAAAATATTGAAGTAAATTAACCCTAAAACAGGTAACAACTCTTTAAGAAAGGTCATAGAATGGCAGAAGGTTTTCTTCGAAAGGAAAATCCGGTGCGTTTTTTTGCACTTGCTCTGGGTATTTCGTGGTTTTTCTGGTTCTGGGTAATCCTTTTCCAATGGAATGTCTGGACTTTCCCTGCTGTAATTTTCGGAGCCCTTGGCCTTCTGGGCCCCGCATTGGCAGAGATAATACTGGTCTTTCTATCAAACGATGCGGAACAGAAACGGGATTACTGGTCGCGTATATTTGATGTTAGAAGAATCAAATTGAAATGGCAGCCTGTAATATGGCTGATTTTTCCGGCAATAAATTTAACCGCTATTCTGTTGGCCCTTCTTTCAGGTTCACACATGCCAGACTTTGCCAGGGCAAAGGAGTTTCTGTTACAACCCTGGAGAATCATTCCCTTTGCCCTCTTTATCCTTGCATTCGGGCCCATTCCGGAAGAGCTTGGCTGGCGAGGCTACGCCCTGGATAGCCTTCAGGCAAGATTCAACGCTCTGGCCTCCAGTTTGATCCTCGGCTTACTGTGGGCAGTGTGGCACATTCCACTCTTTTTCATGAATGGCACTTACCAGCACGACAAGCTTGGTTTCCTAACCGGTAATTTCTGGTCGTTCATGTATGGCCCTTTTATAATCTCTGTTCTATTTACCTGGATATACAACAACAATAACAGAAGCACACTCTCTGCCATCCTTTTCCACTTTATGACAAACTTTACAGGGGAACTCCTGCCGGCAACCGGCCTGAGCGGCATCTATGGCAATATACTCCTTACCATACTTTCGCTAACAGTCGTTATAGTGTGGGGGCCTGAAACATTGACGGGGAAAGGGAGAATTCGAGGAATATTCCCGCATCAGCTTTCATTTATTCTCGATTTTCCCCTCCGCAGGTTGATACTTTCACCGGAAGAGCTTGCAAACAGATTACACTTGAGGGAAGATTCACGTGTCCTGGAAATCGGTCCTGGTTCAGGCTATTTTTCCGTAGAGGTTGCCAAAAGAATTCCCAAGGGCCACCTGGAACTACTCGACGTACAGGAGGAAATGCTCGAAAAAGTAAGGAAAAAGATTGAATCTACCGGCAATGAAAGGGTTGGATTTACAAAGGGTGATGCAGTAAGGCTACCCTACAGAGATTGTGAGTTTGATATCGTTTTCCTCGTTTCCGTATTGGGAGAAACTCCCGATGCTCTTGCCTGCATGGAGAATATTTTCAGAGTTCTTCGTCCTTCGGGAGTGCTATCTGTTACGGAGCAACCGGGAGATCCTGATTTTCTATCCATGGCAGAGGTAAGCAATCTTGCCAAAAAGTGTGGTTTCGAGTTCATGGAAAGCTTTGGGAAGGGCAGAAACTTTACGATAAATTTCAGAAAACCGCCTTACGTATGATTGCACAATTGCACAGTGCATTACCGTTGGGCTTCTTCGAAATACTCAAAGGCATCTATTATATCGAGGTAAGCACCGTCGAAGCCGGCGGCAAGAATCTTCTCGATGTATGAATCCTTGTTTCCGTATATTATATCTTGCCAGTCCTTGTCCCAGTATTCCACCTTGTAATTCCCCGGCCAGTCGGGATTCTCTTCCTTCAACCACTTCGGAGGATTGACTGCCCATTCAACCTTCCAGTAGTATCTGTAATCTTCAGCTTCCCCGATACTCATATATGCTATGAGCAGCCTCTTGCCTCCACTTGCCTTCGTTTTGAGCCCGGAAACCTGGTTGGAGGTTAGCGCAGTACTTGCAAAAAAGAGGTCCATGATTATGACATCATAATCGGTATCAGCCAGGGCCTTTGTGTAAGTATCGACTGAGCCGTAATTTTCAGGATCGATCAAGTATAGAAAGTTCTTTGCCTGGGAAAGCTCTGCTATATCGGAACTATTGCTGTTGTACGGAAAGGCCGGGTAACCGGGGATATCATCGAGTCCCCTGTGATCCGCAGCAAAGGAGATGTATCCTCGAGAATTGTTCATGGAATAGGAAATATCCATTTTGCTAGGCGTCGAACAGTAATCGGTAACGAGAATCCTTATATTGCCATTATCTCTGGCAAGGTCAAGAAATGAACTCGTCCATTCGGTCGTCTCTGGCGGCGTTTCCACATCATCCTGCAAATAGCCATAAAACAGGGATTCCTGTCCCATTCCATTGATCGCTGCAAGGTAATTCATATCTGCCGGACCGTTAGCCTCTCCTGTAGAACTTACAAGTTCGGCTCCATTTTGAGGTATGATGATAAAATTCGGTTCCTTGCTTCTCGCATATTCGGCAATACTTTCCACAAAGGCCCGCATCTCTTTTCTGTAATCTATCTCTCCGTTATTATTTCGGCTCACACCCTGACAACCGGAGAGAATAGCCAAAACAAGAAAAACAAGCACGATAAGCAGGAAAATATAACAATTAGGTTTCATAGTGTAACCAGTAACACTTCTATCAGGATATTTCATTTTTTAAAGGAAAACAGCAGGAAACTCGATTGACACGGCGATATGCAGGGGCATTAAATACTAGTAATAGCAGAGCGGAGGATTTGACAGATGAAAATCATCGATACGAGAAATGCAATAGAGCTTGATCAAGGGATCAGAGAGAGGCTTAAGGAGCTAGCATTGGCCCTTATTGACCAGGAGAAAGCGAGGATAATAATAGAACCCATGGAGAGGAAGGAGGGCTTCTGGTTTGGAGGGGGAAACATGGCAGAAGATGATTCTGGCAACTTTTACCTGTGCGGAAGGTACAGGAATGCAGGGGATTCCAGGTACGGGACCCAAAAGGGCACGAGAGGTTTTGAGCTTGCCATATTCAAGTCTGAAGACAGGGGAAAGACCTTCAAGAAGGTAAAGGCCTTTTCAAAAAAAGACTTGAGTTACGGGGACAGAGAGGTCATATCGATCGAAGGTTCCTGGCTGAACATAAAGAGCGGCGGCAAAAGCACTGATAATGCAAGATACATGGAATTCTATGTATCTACGGAAAAGGGTGGAGTCGAATACCCTGAAGGACTGGAGACTTTCAAAAAGCCGGGAACCGGTGTATGGAGCATCGATCTCATCGAGGGTGAAAACGCGGAAGCCCTGGAGCCGGCAAATATCAACCTGTTTCTCGATTCTGACGATTCGAGATTCCTCCACATCAAAGACCCATTCGGTTTCACAAATGACAGGGGCGATACCGTAGTGGGATTCTGCACCCATCCCTTCTGCTGGACCAGCTCGAACAGCGGATTTGCCGTGAGGGACGGGGAAACAGACAAGATAAAGGAGGTGAATCTTACCTTTTTCCCCAGGGGATATACCTGGGATGTAGCCATGACAAGGGCAACTGACTTTCTCAAGGTTCCCAAGAGGGGTATCCTCAAGGAGCTACCGCATATCTACCTGATTTTCTACGACGGTGGTGAATCGGTGAGGAAGTACGAGGAACATCCCAGTGCCGTAAAGAGGCCGAGGGGTTATTCCTGCGAAGAGATAGGGGGACTTGCATTTTCAATGGATGGATACTTTCCGGTAGTGGAAAGGCTCTCCGTTGAACTGCCCATGTTTGTCTCTCCTTACGGTACCGGTTCCAGCAGATATGTCTCTACCCTTGTAACGGAAGAAGGAATATATGCACTGTGGCAGCAATCACAGAATGACCTGTCCCAACCCCTGGTGATAAACTTTCTCTCGAACAGGGAAATCGATGAAATACTGAAGGGTTGATTCTTTTGATCGGCTGGCGCTACCCAGGGCTGGTTCTTTTAGGTGGCAGCGAGCATTACCCGGGGTTGATTCTTTTGATCGGCTGGCGCTATCCAGGGCTGGTTCTTTTGGGTGGCAGCGAGCATTACCCGGGGCTGGTTCTTTTTGGCCGCTGGCAGAGGGTGGAGCCAGAAAATTGATGTATATAATTGAAAATACTTAAGTCTTATTGACAATAATAGCTATCGATGCTAATATAATTATACTTAAACGTTTTAGTAGAACGTTTAAGTATTTGGGTTTTCAGAGGATTAACACAGATTGGCGGACATCGATGGATGATCACAATTAGAAAGGAGGTGATGAAAGAGAAGTTTTACTTTAGTTATTTAATTTCCAAATAAGTAAGGAGGATTGAATGTCAAAAAAGATTTTATTAATCATCTTAACAATCACATTAATCGTGTCACTCGGATGGACAGAGGGCAAGCAGGAAGAGAAAGGGGTGATTTACTTGCGAATGTACTATCCGGTTGGTGTTGCAGGAGCTTTGGCCAAACTAATGGATAGTATGGTAGCAGACTTCAACAAATCACAAAATGAGGTATATGTAGAATCCATTTTCGCCGGTGGCTATCGTGAAGCAATGGAAAAGGCACAAACAGCATTTCTGGCAGGAAAACCACCAGATGTTGCAGTGCTTGATGCTCCAACTCTTTTAACGCTACTTGATATAAATGCCATTATCCCATTGGATACATTTATTGATCAGGAGGGTGGAAAATCTTATGTAGATGAATTTATCCCGGCTTTCATGAAAATTGCAAGGCATGACGGAAAAATATGGTCTATACCATGGCAGCGCAGCACCCCAATACTCTACTATAACAGAGATTTTTTCAGAGAAGTAGGGCTAGATCCCGAAAAGCCCCCTGCCACATGGGATGACCTGCGAAACTATTCAAGAAAGCTGACAAAAACCGACACGAGTGGTCAGGTTTCAAGGTGGGGTGTTGAAATAGCAATTAATTTCTGGCTTTTTAAGCCTCTGCTTTTGCAGGCAGGAGGAGAGCTAGATAATGAAGCTGGTACAAAGATAAGCATCGATACACCAGAATCCCGGGTAGTTTTCAATTTTCTATTAGGCATGGCCAACGAAAAGATAATGCCCGCTGTCAAACAATGGGCTGAAACCGTAAATGATTTTACAGCGGGGGTAACAGGTATACTCTATAACTCTACCGGTGCTCTTACCCATATACGGAAATCCACAAAATATGATTTCAATACAGCTTTCCTCCCAGCATACAAACGAAGAGTATGTATTGAAGGAGGAGGAAACTTTTTCATCTTCAAAACAACCAAGACACACGAAGCAGCCGCCTGGAAATTCATAAAATGGATGACAAAGCCAGAAAACACCGCCAGGTGGAGCCTTGGTTCAGGTTATATTCCTGTAAAGAAAGCCGCTTTTAATATTCCAGAATATAAGGAATATACTGATAAGTGGCCTCAAGCTTTGACAGCATATAAGCAATTGATGGAAGTTGATACTGAGAGAAACATGATGACTCATAGGGTAAACGAAATTGTAAAACTCGTGAACTCAACGACTGAAGAAATTATGGGTGGTGCAGACCTGGATGCAACATTGAAACAGGCTCAAGCCAAGGCCGATAAAATTCTTGAGGCTTATCAATAGTACTCTTATTCATTCCGGATAGGCCCCTATGGGTCTATCCGGATTATCGAGGGAAAAATGTTAAAAAAATTAAAGCCTTATTTGTATCTGTTACCTGCTTTATTTTTTCTTATTATTTTCACATATTACCCGGTATTCAGGGCAATTTACCTGAGTTTTTTCAAATGGAACACAAGTTACCCCAGTAAAGTTTTTACCGGATTTTCTAACTACATCGATTTATTCAAGAATCCTGATTTTTGGAAAGTGCTGAAAAATTCAGTGATATATTCTCTAAGTACAATTGTTATAAGTATGTCTCTTGCCCTATTCCTGGCAATTCAGGTTAATAAAGTCCTGTTCATGAGCAGTTTTTACAAGGTAGCCCTGTTTTACCCCACTGTTATACCTATGGCTGCTGCCGCTCTAATATGGAAGTGGATGTATATTCCTGATTATGGTTTGCTTGACTTTTTCCTTGGTAAATTAGGCTTTCCAAATATAAATTGGTTGAATAATGCAAAAATTGCCCTATGGAGCATTATTGCGGTCGGAATTTGGAAATATATTGGCTACTACATGATTCTATTTCTTGCCGGATTACAAAATATTCCAAAATCCCTTATAGATGCAGCAATCGTAGAGGGAGCTAACGGTAGACAGCGTTTTTCTTATGTGATATTTCCAATGATATCATCTTACACTTTTTTTATTTTTATCATTAATATAATTAATTCATTACAGGCAATTGATCAGGTTTACATAATGACTCAGGGAGGTCCTGCTAATTCAACCAACTTGATAGTGTATTATATCTATGAACAAGCTTTCAGATTCTGGAACAGGGGTATTGGTGCTACATTAACTACAATTTTGATCATTTTTTTGCTTGTACTCGTTTCTTTCATATTCAGGTCAATTGGAAGAAGGGTATACTATGAAGTTTAAGTATTCCGTACTAAAAAGATTGGTAAAACACAATATACTCAGCCATATTCTGTTATTTGTTATTTCAATTCTAGTACTAATTCCACTTTTTTTAATGGTTAGTACAGCATTTAAAAGTCTACCTGAACTTCTAAGTACAGATTTTCATTGGATCCCAAAGAAAATAATATTCACAAATTTCAGAGATGCAATGGAAGTTGCTCCATTTGGACGCTACTATATGAATACAATAATACTGGTTATCAGTATTCTGGCTGTGCAGTTAGTAACTATTTCTCTGGCCAGCTATGCTTTCGCTCGATTAAAATTTCCCGGCCGAGACATCATTTTTTTATTTTTCTTATTACAACTAATGATTCCACCTCAAAGCATTGTCGTGCCCAATTATATAACAATTGCTTCATTGAAACTCCTGGATACAAAGCTGGCAATTGGAGTAGTATATTTTGCTTCGGCATTCGGAACATTCCTGTTACGACAGGCTTTCAGGGCAATACCACGTGACATAGAAGATGCCGCAAAAATTGACGGGTGTGAAGGCTTGAAAACAGTATTCCATGTATTTATACCACTGGCCAAACCTTCTTTCATAGCATTTGCCTTGGTTAGTGTAACTTATCATTGGAATGAGTTTTTTTGGCCCCTCATTGTTACAGACACGGTACGTGCAAGGACTCTTACAGTTGGCCTGGCAATGCTAACACAAGCTACTGAGAGCACACCTGAATGGACTCTCACTATGGCTGCAACCATTATAGTTGTCTTTCCTCTCCTGACAATATTTGTTATCTTCCAGAGAAGATTTATTCAGAGTTTTATGCATTCGGGTATAAAGGGATGATACATTCAGAATATTGGGCAAAGAATTAACAATAAAGGCATTATAATGACACTTGATTTTGAAAGAATTGCCGAAATATTTGATACTTCTCCGCAATTATTGGAAAAAAAATACAGAACATGGCTACATCAGAAACGAAGCAACGCCCCGGATGTAGATTTAAAGCTTTTAGCTTCTTTAAGCGGATTATCCGTTGCATCACTCTCCAATTTTATAAACAATAAGGGAGGCACCCTTTCCAAAACCAAGCAGGATAAGCTTGAAAAACTGTTTGCAATAGTAAATTATGCACCTTCTAACGCAGCAAAAAAACTTAGAAGCATTCAAAAGAAAAGCGTTGCTTTTATCTCTCCGCTTACCAACAGCCCAAACCCGATTTTCTATACACAAATACTCCGAGGTGTCAAAAAAGAAGCTCAAAAGTATGGATTCTATGTGGATATATATGATATATCTGAAAAGGAAGAGAGCAGATTCTTTTCCGATATGCCTTTCCTTGGAATGGTTGACGGTCTTATTATTGTCTCTGGTAGATTTCGAAAAGATTATTCTGAGACATTGCTTAAAAAGAAATTACCAGTGGTATTGGTACATCCCTGGGAGAAGATTACAATTCCTCCGGTTGTAGAAATCGTGGATCCCGATACCAATATTCTTTATAATTTATTGGTACACCTTTTTAGCTTTCATAGATACCGAAATCCTGCATTTGTCTCGTTAACTCCTGAAAATCACTCGATTAGAAGCAAGAAGGTATCTCTCTTTAAAAAATCAATTGATTCATTCAACATAAAAGTCAATAGTGATGAAAATATATTTATTATTGATTCACATACATTTCGAGAAGGGAAACGTATCTTGAAATCAATATTAAAAACGATTCCCAATGTTGATGTCATAATATGCATGTCAGACATTGTAGCAGCATCCGTCATCTATGAACTAAAAAAGATGGGGAGAAAAATAGCCGTAACAGGATATGATAATTCCGATATTGCAGAATTGTTCAGTATCACAACCGTAGATCAGAAAATGGAGGAAACCGGCAGAATTTCTTTTGAAAGATTATACTATGCCATTCAATATATCAATCTTAACGACTCTTTCCCGTCCTTCAACAGAACGATCATAAATCTTGAATTTATTAAAAGAGACTCCTGTAAATGTGATGTTTCTCTAAGGAGGTCTTAAAGATGAGGTTAGGATTTTATCTTATTCCACCATACCCTTTAAGTTGTAAAATTATGTGTATGAGAGATCTGGTATATGATCAGTACAGGATTAAGGCGGCATTGAACTTCATGATTCACATGACAATAAAAGGTTTTTTTAAACCAAGTAAAACCATGAGAATAGAAAGTCTAATAGATGCCCTGGACAAAATAATTAAAGACTATCGACCCTTCAAGATTTATCCCTCAAATCTGACAATTTTCGAAGGTGAAGGCTTGGGGATTACCTTTTCCAAAGAAAAAAATAAAATATTGTGGGAAATACAGGAGAAATCTTTTAGAGCAATAGAACCATTTATATCACCGGATTGCGAATTTACAAAGTCTGAACTTGTTGGTGAAAGATTCATTCCACATATCACCATATCAATGACTGATGTTACCGATGATCTTATGATCGATATGATGGATTTTTTCAAGGAGGTACAATTTGATAGTGAAGGATATACTGTTCATAACTTCAAATTGTATCAGTTCAATAGCACAGAATGGAACACAGATAACTGGATATACTCTTTGACCTGGAAAATAATAAAAAGTTGGTGCTTAATTTGATAACTTCTTATTTTGATAACTTCTTATTCAGCATTTTCCCTTTTAAGGAAACCATAATTAGAGTGAATCTGTTCAGATAGATAATAGCAAGGCAGAAATGACTGCCATTAAACTAATAGAACAATACAGGAGTAAGGGGAAAAAAATTCCCGGTTTTGGTCATAGATAACATTCAAGTGATCCAAGAACATATAAACTGCTTTCTATTGCAAATGAATTAAAAATAAGCGGCAAGTATGTAACCATTTTAATGGCTATAATAAATTCTCTATCTAACGCAAATAAATAAAGAACTTCCAATAAACGTCGATGGTGCATTAGCCGCACTCCTTCTTGATCTTCGAATCGATTTTGATTATGGAAACGCTTTATTATGTCTCGAATACCAGGTTTAATTTCACATATAGCAGAAGAAAAAACCATGCAAAAGAAAATGAAAAAAGATTAAAATTGATACGTCCCGCGCTTCGCACTCTCCTTGTATCGGATATTCTTGTGCGTTTCTGCGAACAGATTCCCTACGCCTTTGTCGTCCTCTGGTGCATGAGAGTTAATGGCATAACCCCTCTACAATTTGGTGTATTGACAACAATCGAGATGGTTACTGCAATGATAATTTATATTCCCGTTGCATATCTTGCGGACAGAAATACCAAAAAAACTTTTGTTGTCATTACTTTTGGTTTCTTTACCCTCTTCCCGTTGATACTACTTTTTTCACGTACCTTCTGGCTTATGGTAATAGCTTTTATCATTCGTGGGATGAAGGAGTTCGGCGAACCAACACGGAAAGCTTTAATAATGGATCTTGCTCCGGAAGGGAAAAAGGCAACAACCTTTGGGATGTATTACCTAATACGCGATGTCATAGTTTCTGTGGCTGCTTTTGGAGGTGCTTTTCTGTGGAACGCATCAACCTCGATACAGGTATTTAATACACTGGAAATTGGGCATGGATTGATTCCTTTTATAAAATCAGTCGCATCACCAACAACAAATTTTCTAACGGCCTTCGGCTTTGGTGTTTTGGGCACACTATACTTTGCCTTCTTCGGCAAAGATTTAAAACAGGTTAAAGAGGTTATAAAGTGAAGAGGAAAATCAAATGGGTGACTCGTTCGCATGTGCATGTTGACCGTGTTGCATGCCCATGGCTTATAAGCCGTTTTATCGATTCGGATGCAGAGTTTATCTTTGTGCCCAAGAGCCAAGTAACTAAAGTTTCTGAGGAAACAGGTGCAATTCCCTTTGATGCGCCCGGAGTTGAACTTGGACATCACGACGGCAAGTGTTCCTTTGAGACCATTGTTGAACACTTTGGCCTTACAGACTCTGGTCTGCTTAGACTGGCAAAGATTGTTCACAGTGCCGATGTCAAGGCTGATCGAAATGCTGGCCCCCTTGCCACGGGCTTGGAAGCACTTACTGTTGGTTACAGTTTAAGATTTCCCGATAACCTGGAAAACCTTGACAGGCAGTTTGATGTTTACGATGCACTTTATGCCTGGTGCCACTTGCAGGTTGCAAAAGAGGGTGAAAGTTTCTAAAGAAGAATTTCCGGATAGATATTTTTGAATCAATTTTCAGGTTCAAAATACATCTCAAAATACATCTCAAAATACATCTCAAAATACATCTCAAAATACATAAAGAAAAGTTTGCTACAACTAAAAAAATGTATTAATATGTAATACAGAGAGGATGAGTCTATGCGAAAGATTTTAACAATTAGCATTCCAGATGATTTGGAAAAAGAAATAGACACACTTGCCAAAGAAGAAAACAGCTCTAAAAGTGAAATAATGAGAAACGCAATAAAGGATTACATATATTTTAAAAAGTTAAAAAAACTCAGAAACAAAATGCTACTAAGAATAGAAAACAAAAAGATTTATACAGATGAAGACATATTTGATATTGTCTCGTGAAACTTTTACTGGATACAAATATTCTTATTGCCTCAATTATTTCGCATGGTAGTTGTTTCGAACTTCTAGAACACTGCATTAAAAATCATACTTTAATTACTTCTGATTACATTATTCATGAATTTGAGGAAACCTTAAATAAAAAATTCGATTTCTCGGAAAATGAAGTTAGCGAAGCAAAATCTATTATTTTTGAAAGGTTTTTAAAAGTCACACCTTCAGTAATAAAAGATATCACTCTATCAGATAAGAGTGATCTACCAATCATTGGCACAGCATTATCAGGAATGTGTGATCTTTTAATAACCGGTGATAAAGAACTTCTCTCAATGGGAAAATATAGGAAAATTAAAATTGTTTCAGTTGTGGAAGCATGGAAAAGAGGAATATAAATTATAAAAATCGCTATTAAGTATAGCCATTATCAACTAGTGTCTTTTAAACATATCTCTGGTAATTTTATATCCAAGCAGTCGGGTCAATTCTTTGTAAAGGTATCATGGTATTTTACCGTGCATTTTTGTATTAAATTAACAAGAATGGGAGGTTGGATGACGTTTTTCCTGTTATTCGATACTGGCAAAACTCCTTCTGGTAAGTCCGGGGAAGACTATCAAAAGCGCAGGCATAATTACTACTGAAGTAATGACAGAACCCAAAACTCCCCAGAACACGACAAAGGCAAGGCTGTGAACAAGCTCTGCAGATGCGCTTCTGTTTAAAAACAGAGGTATCAACCCCAGAAGGGTAGAGACTGATGTCAAAAGCATGGGGATTATCCGCTTTCTCAAGGCATGGATAATAGCCCTTGGTACCTCTTCCTTTTTATTTCTCTCCCTCCGTCTCAAAATATCGTCAACAAGAATAATAGTATTATTCACAACAATTCCCGTTACTACTATGAGCCCGATAAAAACAGATGTCGTTACAACCCTGCCTGTTAGCCACAAAACTATAAAAGGTATGCTCAATGAAAGGGGTATCGATAAGATTACGGGAATTGGTGCAGAGATTGATTCGTACTGCGAAGCAATCAGCATGAATATAAGTGCTACAGCAAGTATCAGCATAAGCTCAAGCCTTACATACTCTTTTCGTATTTCCATAAGAGAGGGATCTATTCTGTAGGAGTAACCGGACTTTAAATTAAGCGAATCAAATCCTTCTCTTATTTTCGCATACAGTTTATCAACATCGTTTATCCTTGAATCGATACCGAAAAAAACGGCACGCTGCCTGTTAAGCCTGTAGATTCTTGCTCTGCCTGTAACCAGGGAAAAATCCCCTGCCTCTCTCAAAGGAACAGTCTCATTGCGCAGATTGATAACCCGGCTGTTCATTATTTTATTTGCAGAGCCGCTGCGGGAGGCTCCCATAACCCGTAGATCGATCTCCCTCCCGCCTCCATTCCCGGCAACCCCATTTTCCATCCACTTAATACTTACAGGCCCGTATAACTGCCAGCGCAGGGCACTTACAATTTGAGCTGTACTAAGCATGAGACCGGAGAGACGTGTATTATCAACCTTAAAGATCCACTCAGGGGGACCCTTTTTGTAGAACAGAACAGTTTTATCCACCCATGGCTTTCTCTGAAAAAGCACTGCAGCCTCTCTGCCCTTCTCTCTTAAATAGTTATCATCCGGCCCGACAATTCCCACCTCTACAGATGTCTGCCTGTTTTTGGCCTTCGGGATATAGATGAATGCATTGTAGAGCCTGTTGTTGTATGCCTCCACGGCAGAAATCGCCTGCCTTCTTGATAGAATATCAGGATTATAGCGTACGGAAAAACTCCCATTATCCCTTCTGGCAAGTGTTTCTACCTTTTCTATTCCCCCTATTTTAAGAAGGCCGGAAACAACCTTTTTCATCTCGGAATCGATAGTTTTTACATTCGTTCCGCTGTCAAACTCTATATGACAGAAAACCACAGGTTCACTGACACCTCGCTGCACTTCGTGTGGCACGCGGATAAGGCTTAAGCCCAAGAGTAGGATAAGAACCATGGCAGAGATAATCCCGAAGGGAGGTTTTGATACGATGAAATGCTCTACATAATAGAAGATTCTAAGAAGAAGCCACCTTGGTATGAGTCCCGACTTTCGCTTGTCCCTCAAGGACCTTCTTTCGTGCACCTGGCTCGGGGACCCGATTAACGGCGGCAGAAAAAATACGTTAAGGATAAAAGAAAGAGCTATAAGCAAGATAAAAACCAGTGCTATATCTCTCACCCCCGTTGCGTTTCCGGGAATAAAGAAGAGCGGTACCACGGCAATCACTGTTGTTGCGGCCGAGGCTGCAAGCGAGGGAATAAGCTCTATCACCCTCTTCCAGTTAGGTTCGTGCCGCAGCCGACCCACTTGACATGTCTGGCCCGTCCGCTCGACACTGCCGCTGACTCTCCGACCTCTCCGGGCCGAGCTCCCGGTGCTACCCATAAAACCCCGCCTTCTCCCAACCGCAGTGACCATAATAATCCCCGTGTCTGCAATTAGACCGATGCCTATTGCAAGACCCGAAAGGACCGCGATACCAACGGGAATCTTTAGAAAGGTAAGCAGAGAGACAGTGGCAGCAGTCGTTACGGGGATACTCAAGCTTAGAATTGAAACCTTCCGGAAGTCTCTTAAAGCAATAAGCAGGAACAGTGAAACGATGACCATGGCATAGGCAATTGCCTTAAGGAGCTTTGTCAGTGCCCTTTTTAGCCTCTCACCGTAATCGTAGATTATCTCGTAGGAGATGTCTCCTTTGGCAAGCACCTTCTTGACCATTGCAGAAACCTGCAAGGGGTTCCCTGTGCCTGCACTCTTTATGTATAGGATAACCTTTTTCCTTCCGTTTACCCTGCTGATTGTATCACGTTCCCTCGTCCCGTACTTGATCTTTGCTATACTGCTAAGCCTAATAAGCCTTCCCGATGAGCCTGGTATTTCCAGGTTCCCTAACTCCTCTAACGAGTTAAGTCTCCCATCCATGACAAGAGCTGTTCTTTTACCGAATCTTTCTACGTAGCCGAGTCCCCCCTTAACATAGTTGAGCCTGATAAATCTCCCTATATCTCTAGCGCTCAGTCCCATGCTCTGCGCCTTCTCTCTGTTTACAACCACATGTATCTCCGTGGGTTCACCTCCGCCGATTTCTATCTCTCCCACTCCCTCTATCTTTTCAAGCTGAGGCTTCAGCTTTTCCTCTGCGATATCCCGAAGGAAGTTCAAATCCTTCTCTCCCGAATCCAGCGAAACTATGAGGATGGGTCTGTCATCGCCAGCCGAAGAAAATATTTCCGGTTTCTGAACCGACTTAGGGAGGCTTGAATAAACCGAGTAAACGGCATCACGCAGTTCAATATAAAACTCCCTTATATCCGTTCCGGGCAGTAAAGTAAGGTCGACCCTGCTCGTGTTGAGTTCCGAGATGGAGCGCATCTCTTTTATTCCGTATATTCCTGCTATTCTGTCTTCCAGCGAAATGGTAATACTCCTCTCCATTTCCTCGGGATCGATTCCGTAGTGACGTATTATTACGGTATACTTTATACTGCTACTTCGGGCCCCCGCCTCCCTGAAACCTGCTGTGTAGATTCCCGCTGCTGCAAGAATCAGAATCATTAGAATGATACTTAACGCGGTTGTCCTTTTACCATACCAGCGAGAAAGGATACTCATGCTTCCCCTACCTTTGTAGAGTTCGCAGGCTTTACAGAAATAGTCGGAATAACGAAGAGTGTTAACATAGAAGAAACAAGTAGTCCCCCGATGACGGCGAGGGCAAGACTGCTCTGAGAGCTTTCTCCGAATACATTAAAGGCTGTGGGAATAAGTGCGCCAATCGTAGTAATCGTAGTTATGAGTATCGGCCTTAGCCTCTCCACAGAGCTTTTTATGACAACATTTATATCGGCATTGCCTTTCCTTAGTGCATTCCTTCTTATCGTATTCTTTAAGACAATAGAGTTGTTAACGGATATACCGAAGAGTACCAGGATCCCGAGGCCTGAGTTTAAATTGAGGCTGCTTCCCCCCAGGATAAGCATGGGAATTACACCAATTAAGCCGAGTGGGAGTGCCGCAAGCAGTATGAGGGGCTGGCTAAGAGACTCAAACTGTGCACCAAGAAAGAGGTATAGTAACAGCAGGGCGACAGCAAAGGTAAGTATGATAGAGGTAAGATAGTCATGAAAAACCGAAGCCCTCACAGATTCCATCTCAGGATACCTTTTTCTCATAGATTCAAGAAAATCCGCTTCCTTTTTTCCTGATCCCTCTTTCGCCTTAAGGTTGATAAAAAAGGCATCGCGCCTGTCTATCCGCAGAAGGGAGGCCTCTTTAGAGACCCTCGATATTCTTACTAGTCTGCTCAATGGTACGGAATAGCCATTTTCACCGGTATAAACAATTCTTCCTATACTCTCCGTGCTGTTCCTTTCATTTTCAGGAACGCGGATACGTATATCATACTTTTCCCCTTCCAGGGTTAGCTTTGCAGGATAAAGACCATAAACGGATCCCCGGACAATACCTGCAAGCTGCTCCACTTGAGTCTTACTTCTTGCTATTTCTGCTCTGTTTGGTTCAAGATATATTTCCTTAATTTCGCCTGAGGGTTTTATCGAAAAGTTACCGAAGAAACCGGAAGACTCAATTTTTCCTCCCAGCTTTTCTCTGTAGTAGCTTGAGTCTTCAAGCCTTTCCGACCTGACTACAAATCTTTCTCCTGTACTCGTTATCTTAAGGAGTTTAAGAATGATATCTTCCGGCCTGTGAACATCTATATAGGCACCCTGCACGGAGAGCTCCTTTTCAAGCCTATTTACCAGGTTTTCACGGGCTTTAGTAGTCTTTAGATTTTTCAGTTTCAAGAAGAAGTGAAGAACTTCCGCAGAATCTTCCGGGTCGGAAAGGAAGTAGGTATCATCCGACTCCGCTCCCGCCCTGCAGTAGAGGCTCTCTATTTCAGGGTATTTTAAAAGTTTTTCCGTTAAACTTTTAGATATCTCTTTAATCCTTTCCATATCGGTACCGGGCTCAGGGATAACATCAACAACAAGTTCATCTGACCCGGTGCGCGGCATAAAACGAATGTTGATTTTCTTAAATAGATACAGTGAGCCGGCGGCAAGAATCAGGATGATAACTATCAAAAGGTAGCGTCTATTTAGAATAAAGAGGAGAGGTTTTCCGTACAAAGCTTCCAGGGTGCCCTGGGAAGCTGTAGCACCTCTTCCTCTATCTTTAAAGGTAAGACTGTATAGTACGGGAATCAGTGTAACCGATACAACAAACGATGAGAGAAGCGAATAGCTTACAGTAAGTGCAAGTTCCCTGTAGAGGGCACCGATAATTCCCGGAAGAAACAGTACGGGCAGAAACACTATAACCGATGTGATGGTGGAACCGAATGTTGAGGAAGCCATTTCATCCGTATAGGATGCGATATCCCGGACAGTGGGCGCCTTCTTTAATTTGACTATCCTTTTGTCGATATTCTCCAGCACCACAACGCTGTTATCAACGAGCATTCCGATACCCAGTGCAAGGCCGCCGAGAGACATGATGTTGAAAGAGAGATTTGTAAGCTTCATAAGCATAAGGGTCAAAAAGATCGAAAAGGGCATTGATAAAACAAGGATCAATGCACTCCTTAAATCCCTTATAAATACAAGGATAACGAAGAACGCTATTAGGCCTCCTAATATGAGGTTAAGAAAAAGCCCGTTAACAGACTTCTCTATGCTCACAGAGGCATCGTAGAGAACCTTGAGTTTCAAATCTCTACTATAGTTTTCATTCAAGGTTTTTACCTTTTCCGTTACTCTCCTAGAAACCTCCACGGGGTTCTGCCCCGGGCTTCTCCGCACTATTAAACCTACCCCCTCGTTACCCTGCCACTGGAAATAGGATTTCTGTTCCTTCTCTCCCATATACACTGAGCCAATATCCCGAAGTGTAATAATCTTTCCCGTCTTTTTAATAAGAAGTTTCAGAGCCTTCAATTCCTCCAAGCTCCCGGCTTCACCGTTAACCTTAAGAACATACTCCTTTCTTCCCCTGATAAAGCTCCCTGCAGGAAAGTTTATATTCTCGGAGGCTAAGGCACTTGCCAAATCCGTTATGTTAATTCCACGTGAACTTAAAAGGCTGCTTCCCGCATCAATATGAATCTCCCGCTTATTCCCTCCCGTAACTACGACATTTCCAACCCCCTTAACCTGCTGTATCTCCGTTTTGAGCTCGCGTTCTGCCCTTCTTCGTGTATCCAGAATATTCCCCCTTACAGGGTAGATTCCTATTATCAGGAGAGGTTTCCTGTTGGGATCTATCTTGAAGACGAGAGGTTTTTTGCACTCCTCCGGAAGACTCTGAAAGGTTCTGTCTATCACCTCTCTAGCCTTTACACCGGAGACAAGGACATCGGTACCCCACTGGAACTCAAGCCGTATCGTCGATACCCCGCTTCTGGAAACAGATTTAATCGACTTAAGGCCGTTTAACGAGGAAAGGGCATCCTCCAAGGGCATTGTAACGAGAAGACGCACATCCTCCGGCGAACCGGAGGGATACACCGTGGATACTACAAGCTCGGGTACCGCAATATCGGGAACATACTCCTCTGGAATACTGAGCCCGGAAATGATACCTATAACCATAACCCCGATATAGAGCATAATTACCGATACGGGGCGCCTTAATGATTTAAGAATCAATTTGTACAGCGACATGCTAGTTCTTCTGGAAACGGGTAACCCATTTTTCTGCAATTACATTCCCGTTTCCGTCTTCAAAACCATCAGAAAGGGAAAGCTCTACGATTCCCGCATTACCGCTGTTGTTTGTTATATCCATAAATATTCTTGCTACAATTTCACCTGCAGCAGGAGAAGGATTCGGCACCGGTGTTTCACCTGCAGCTTCGGGGTCTATTACAACCCCCTTTGTTACAAAATCAGCGGAAGAATTCGTGCTTGTTATATCAAAATTATTCATCACCATCAGCTTTAGCTCGTCCCTATCTACTGAGGGAAGATTTGCAACACTTATATAGATGTCAAAGAAACCCTCGGTACTTCCCGGGGAGTCCGGATAATTGGAAAGTGAAATCACATCACCGTAGTTCAGTTCTGATAGAGTACCTGAACCGGGGTCCTCCAAGAAAACGGTACGGGTAATCTCGGGCGGCTTTGTATTGGAACCGTCCACCTTAAAGTAGTATGTCACAGGAGTTAAAGTGTTTTCCTCTCTGTCCTTTATGCCCTCATCTATACTGAGTTTGTATGTCTTTCCGTACTCAAAGCCCGTTTCCGGGGTTAAAGTGACAAGCGCAGCGTATCGTGTTCCGGAACTGTCCATGCTAAAATTTATGGCAGGCGAAAAGGTGATCGCAGAGCTTACCGTTTCGGTATCTACATCTTCACTAAAGGTAAGCTTAAAATCCCAATTTGCCTCCCAGCCGTAATTGACAGTAATCATTCCGTCTTCGGGATTATCCGGTGTAAGGGTTAAAGAACCGCCGCTCTCACCTGCACTTGCCACATAGGGCTTTTCCGTGTCCGTGCCCACAGAAAACTTGAAATTATAATCCTCCTTTAAGCTATTAAAGGAGAGGTCCTTAAGTTCCTCTGTTACCGTTACCGTGTATTCGGTATGATACTGATAGTACTCTGCCGGGTTAAAGGTCACAGTGTCGCCATTGCCAGACCACTCGAAATCTCCTTCGATTTCGGGAGATACGGAGAAGCTACTGTAAAAGGAGGATGCATCCACGGGTTCGGAAAAATTAATCACAACCAGAGTTAGCCTGTCACTCACCTTGCTTCCGTCTACAGGGGATACCGATACAACCTCCGGCCTTGTTTCATCTGAACTTGTCGAAAACCTCTTGTAAAACTGCTTTTGCAGTGAGTTTCCATTCAAGTCCTCGCAATCCGTAGAAACCTGAATTTCATACTTTGCATTCTCTATTAGACTGTGCAGGGGGACAAAGCGGAGTGTTTTTTTATCGGGCCACAGATACTTTCCATCGATTCTCCTGCCGTTTTCCAGGAGGGAAAAGGAGCTTTCGGCCTTAAGCGTGTCCATCTGTGATGAAAAGCTTACAGAAACAACTACTTCGTCGAGTGAGGTAACAAGCTCCTTTCCGGGTGACCAGGCTATGACCTTTAAAGGCGAGAAGTTTAAGAGGCTGCATGAGACAAAACCAAAGAACAGCCAGACAAGCAGGAGGATGCCTGCCGCGGTAAGAATCAGTTTTGATTTTCGATGATCATTTCCCTTTTTCAATAACTACTCCGCCCTTATGTAGATATAGACATCATCCGGTATGTAGCCTCCCGACGAGTTTATTGTGGCAGTTCCGCCGTGAATCGTTAGCTTATAAATATTTTCTTCATGCGGAGGAACCGATGCTACAAAACCTGTGTAGCCGAGTGTTACTCTGGTGCCGGAAGCATTCCAGACAGCGCTGTCTCTTACAGGCTCGCTGTTTGCGGGAAAGTATGCGCTACACTGAATGGCATCCTCTATGCTGCTCCTGTTTTCCATGTCGTAGGGATTGTCGAAGGTGACGGTAAAGGAATACTTTCCAAAGGCATCCGCATCGGCGGAAATGGAAACGGCGGAGTTGAAGGTGTTAACGGAGAATGTGTTGTCACCGTTGCCATCAATCTGAATTACATTTACGGGATTAATAAGGATATCAGGCTTAAAAATTACCTTGATAGGTTCCCTTGTCTTGTTGCCGGAAGAATCCTCCAGATCTGTGCCAATCGTAAGGGTGTACTCAGTTTTGAAATCCCATCCCTTGTAGGGTAAAAAGAGAAACTCATTGCTGCTGTACTGCGCAATCGTGCCGTCGAATGCCGGTGAAATCCGGAAGGCGGAAGAGAGGCTCGAGGCTTTCACAGCTTCTGTAAAAACCATGTAGATCACATCGTTGTATGCCAGATAGTTGAGGTTACTCTGTCCCGGCGTAAGGGTGTTTCCCGTGAAATCGGCTGCATAAAAGGAAGAAATCGCGGGAGGTATCGTATCATTCTGAACGATAATACTGTGGGAATAGGCCTCTGCAAGTGGAAAGCCCTCTGTATCCGTCACATCCTCTGTAATAGTCCATGTGTACCTTGTAAGGTTTTCCCATCCCTCATCGGGAGTAACAAAGACGGTATTCTCGTCCCACTCCAGGTTGTACTTAATTGAAGGGCTAATTGAAAGGTTATCCTCGAAACTCTTCTTATCAATCTCCGATGAGAAGGTTAGTCTTATGCTACTGTCCACTTCACAGATACCATTATCAACCGGAGAAAAGGATACCAGGTAGGGACGTTCTCCATTTGAAACATAGTAGAAGGGTATGCTCAAATCTACCGTATAGCTTCGCCCGTCTTCCAACTCTATTAAGCCCTTTACAGTTAATGTGTAGCGGATGCCGGGATAAAGCTTTCTTACGGGAATCACCGTTAAGACAGAACCCTCCCAGGCAAAATCCGTCTCCAGGCTGCCCCCTGTGATGCTGCTTCCCGATACGCTGCCTCCCACTTGCCCGTTTCTCGATAGACCGCCCCCTCCTAGCCTGATTCCCGCTAGCCCATTTCCCGCGGTAAGGGTAACGGCTTGCTCTGATGTTTTCTCTCTTATTCCGTCTGCACCAAAATTAACGGTTATCGATTCATCACTTTTTAGAATCTGGTTGGTCGTACTGGGATTTGTTGTTATATTAAGCCTTCTCAGATCGACAATCGAACATCCTGTGAGAGTGAAAAATACTACCGCAAAATGTATGATGTTTTTAAGCTTCATTTTACACCAATCCGCCCCAATTGCGCCTTTTCAACCGTGCGTTTTTAATACTTAATACTTGACAAGCATGCCCTCCCTTAAAATCGGGGGCGGCCTTACAATTACGACCTCTCCCTGCTCGAGGCCCGATTTCACCTCGATTTTTTCGATACCGGACATAGCTTCTTCCTCTGTCGAGCCCGTGCGCTCCTCTTCCCCGACTACTATCCGTTTTAAAAAAGCCCTGCCATTCACAACTGTAAACACCTCCGCATTACCTGCCTGCTTCTTGACAATGGAGGAAAGAGGTAAGAGTAGCTTATCTACAGGCCTGCCCGTTACCACGGAGACCCTTACAAACATACCTGGAAGCATATTTTTGGATCTGTTTTTAAAGAGAGCCTTCACAATTACATTCCCGCTCTGGCTGTCTATTGTTGGAGAAATGATGTCTACCGCCCCATTAAAAACTCTCTCTCCAAGAGCCGGTACCGTAATTTTCACACTCTGCCCCTTAGCTAAAAATCCTGCCTTGTCCTCTTGAATTGGGAAAACGGCATACACGGTAGAACTGTCAAAAGTGGTAAAGAGCTTCGTTCCCACCTTAATCCTTTCCCCCTCCTCTACATAGCGTGCTCCCACTATACCAGTAGAATCCGCTTTAACTTCCAACTCTGACAAAAGGGTCTCCACAGAGGAGAGCTTTGTCTTAGCTGCTTCTAGCCTTGCCTCTGCAACCTTTACCTCTGCCTGAAGCGTTCGGGTATTCAGGAGGATGAGCAATTTTTCCCTTGCTTTAGGTGCTTTGGGTATTTCAGGGTCACTAGCCTTTAAGGCTCTTTCAGCTGCGTAATCGCTTTCAGCCGCTAAACTTCCTTCGGTAGTGAAACCACTGCCGGCTTTCAAGATACCATTCCTCAGGGCTTCTTCAATATACTGATCCGTGAGCCCTATGCTCTGTATTTTGAAATCCTTTAAAAGCATATTGTAAGCGGCAAGGTCAGATTTATACTGCAGTTTAAGTGCATCCAGTTTTTCCTTCGTTATTCCATCCACCTTCAGGAGGTCCTCCTTGTTCTTTACTATCCTCTTAAGCTCATCGAGCTCTGCTTTCTTCTGTTCTATCTGAAGCTCCTTTTTTTCAAGGTCAAGAAAACGCGCCCTTACTTGAAGCTCCCCTTCGGAAAGTTTAGCCCTGGCAAGCGAGAGCGCAGCTTCCGCAGACTGCACATCCGCCTTTGCCCGTTTTTCCTCTATCTTTAGCTGGATGTTCTCTATGCTTGCAAGGATTGTCCCGGGTAAAACCCTCTCTCCCACATCCTTATAGATACGATTCACAACCCCATCTACCGCACTGGAAATATCTGTTTTCGATTTAAAGGATATATTTCCAAAGCTCAAGAATTGCGGAGTGACTTTCTCTTTTTGAAACCTTATTACTTCCACATTTAACGCTGCTTCCTCTACGGATTTCAACCTATTACCTGTTCCGTCAGGAGAATCAGAGGAAGCACTTTTACTACATCCTGCAAAAAACAGAATAAGCAAAGGCAGTAAAAACCATATCAGCAACTTCAGGTTCACTCTATTTCGCACCTTTGACACTCTCCCCTCCGCCAGCTGCCACGCCTCCGGCCTCGCTTACAGCAGCCCCATCACCCACAGTATATCTCTTTAACATCCCCGGTTTTAGCCCGGCAAGCCTCTCGATATTTCTCTCCGCCATCAGCAGAGAAAAAACGTCATTCAAATAATCAATTCCGTCTTCCGAAAGCCGTATCTGCTCCTTAAGATAATCGAGCCTCTTGATCTCCCCGATATCCAACCTTTTCTTTAAAATAGCGATACGCCTCATACCGAGTGCAAGGCTCTCACGTTTAAGAGTGACCTTTCTCCTTAGGCTTTCATAGGAATCAACAGCCTGCTCTACCTTGAATTTAAGCTCATCCTTGAATTGCCCAAGTCTTTCATTTGCATCCCTCACCGCAAGCTCACTCTGTTTC
Organism: Spirochaetales bacterium; assembly: GCA_027021365.1. Classification (GTDB taxonomy): domain Bacteria; phylum Spirochaetota; class Spirochaetia; order SZUA-6; family SZUA-6; genus JALUUM01. The sequence goes on along the minus strand of JALUUM010000022.1, from coordinate 26,114 downwards.
TCGTTGAGGTACACCTTCACATTCTCAAAAGGGGTAACCTCGGTAGAACTGCTCCGGCTTCGACTGCCCGTGGTATCCTCGCCATAGTTCAACGAAAGGCTCAAAGGTGTACCCGCATACGGCAAAGAAATATTCAAACCTATGCTGTAACGAGCTTCCTGAAGAGGAAATCCGTTTCCCGAAACGCTGAATGAAAGCTCTGCATTTACAGCCGGCATAAACCGCCTTTTTGCCAGGTCAAGCTGCATTTCGCTCTTTGTCAGTTCGAAATCGAGAGCCTTGATATCAAGCGACCTGTTCAATGCAGCCTTATAGAGTTTTCCAGCGGAATCGGCGGAATTACCGATATCGATTCCCCCGTACTCCCTTAAATCCTTGCCCTTGAGCACCAGCGGTTTAAGCTGCTTAAAACCAAGCAGTTTATTCAGGTTATATTCAAGGCGCTTTATGCCAAGTTTGGTGTCTGCAATTTGAACCTCGAGATTCTTGACCTCGATTTTCGTTTCCAACAGCTCGAGCTCCGTAATGCTTCCCTGCTTTTTCTCGAGCTCTGCAATCCCAAGCTGGCTTTTCGATATACCAAATGCATCCTCCTGAAGTTTCAGCTTTTCACTGTTAAGCAAAAGCTCGTAAAAAGCCTTCCACACCCGGTCCTGCAGGTTGTACATCTCTTCTACCAACTGCTTCTCCTGCAGAAGAAGGTTTATCTCTGCAATCGTCCTTTCGATGTAGTTTCTGCCGCCTGCCGTTATTGGTTGGCTCAACTTAACGGTAAACTGTTTTGAATAGGTATCCACACCTCCCAATACAACAGAATCGCTGCTTCCGAATGTCAAACCGAGAGCCGGCAAGAATTTTCGAATGTCCGCCTCGAACCCCGCTCTGGCAGACAGTAGCCTCAGCCTTGCAGATTTAAGCTGGTAGGAGTTCTCTACGGCTAACTTTAGTGCATCGTCGATTGTAATTTCAAATTGATCATCAGCAATAACGGGAATAAAGCTAAAGAAAAAGAGAAGTAAAATTGATATTTGCCGTCCTCTGGCCTTAGGAATTACTACAATAATATCAGCTATTTTCCTTTCCCCGGCTTCCCGGTAGATTTGGACTTTTCCTTCTTAAGTTCGCGATGCAGTTTGCCAAAGATTTCGTTTACCACCTTGAAAAGCTTGCCGTAGGAATCTATGGAGACGTTTGATTCCTCAGTCAGCACAACCTGGTAGAGTAACGGTTCCAAAACACCGTGTTCCTGTTTGGTCCCCGTGTTTCTGTATATATGCAATGTGGCACTTATCGATGTAAGTTCCTTTAGCCCTTCCTGAAAACCCTTTTCTTTGATAAGAAGATCCAGAAGATACGGGGTAGATTTTTCAGCTTCTGAAGTATCAGCTTCGCCTTTAGCTTTGGGGAAGACAAACCGAAAACCGTATTTGTAACCAGTGCTTATAAGATAATCTTTTATAAAACTCTCCCCGGTAGAAAAGCCATCCTTATCAATAATGCTAATACTCTTTACAAGAAAAACATAAGGAGGTGTTACCTCGTGGAATGAAGAAACCTCTACCCTTTTTGCCGGCATTCCAAGTGAACTGCAAGAGATAAATCCGAGAGACAAAGTGAAAATTACAACAGCTTCAATAATAAATATCTTTTTCATAACCTACCTTTTTCCGCTATAAACCTCCGAAGAGACTTTTTTTTCTATGGATTCTATCGAACCAGAAAGATTGCTATCTTCTGACAGAAGAACCTTCGCCCTTGATAGCTCTTTAAGTGATTCACTCTTCAATCCCAGCTGGCCGTACAATCTACCCAACTGGAAATAGACAAGTGCAAACCTCTCTCCGAAAAGAGAAGCCTTCTTTAAAAATGATATTGCATCCGGAACTCTATCCTCTTCAAGGCTGATAAGGGCTAGCATATAGAGAAACTCCGGGTTGTCATGCTGATAACTCAAGAGTCTACGGAGAAGCTCTTCCGCCTCGTCTAATTTCCCTAAGCTGTATAATGTGCGTGCCTGCCAGAAACCTGCGTCTGTGAAGGCGGGGAATTTTTTGTATAATTTTTCAAAGATGCCCCTGGAATCATCTGTTTTCTCCATAAAGAAGAGCGATTTTCCGTACATGAAACCTGCCTGGTAGAAGTAAGGATACTCTTCATAAATTGACCCAAATTCACCTGAAGCAGATAAAAAATCACCATTTTCATAGATTTTTTTTGCAGAGAGATACCTTGAAATGGCTTCATCCGGAATATTTTTTTTAAAAAAATTTATTCTACTGCACTCCAAAAGACCGGAAAACACAAGGATTATCATGAATATTTTTATACAACTTCTTATACTGTACATAATTATCTCTATATCATTATACTATATGGATAATTGATAATAACTATATGATGCAAAATTACGATTTTCCTTGACATATTGTGAAAAATATACTATGGATTAATAAATATGAAAAGTGGTAAAATAAAAAAAGTTTTTACTGCTCATATCCTTTTCAACAGATTCATTGCTGCTCTTATTCTTTTAAACTTCACCTGGCTTATTGCAGCGGATGACTTTGGCACTAACCTTCCCGATGGATTTGATAAGAAAAGCCTCAACATATACCTGGACAGGGCAGATCTCTCCCGGAGCAGAGAGGAATGGCAGAGAATAGCCAGGCAGGGTGTAGAGATCGTTACTGCCAGATGGGAGGAGGAATATCTTTTGACAATTGATTTACCCGGAGATGAGGAGCTGATTGAAAATAATAAAAATCAACTTCAATACACTCTCGATACCATAGTAAAGGTACGATTTAAGGATTGGCTTATAGATAAATTCTTCAATGAAAGGGTAATACTGAATCCCGGGATAATATACGGGGAAATAAACAGGGCAAACAGGCAGTACCTGTTTGAAACCAACGAGGACGGAAGCCTTAAGCTCGACTCTGCAGGCGACCCACTTTTAAAAAAAGAGGAAAACCTGGAAGAGGATGGTAGAGCATGGGACACCCTTGTTAAGAGAGCCCTGGACGATGCACTTGAAAACCTAGAGGGTAGAGGGGCTGCATGGAAAGGGGAGTTGCTCGGCCTGTTGGGAAACGATGGTAACGGCGCGTCAAGTATCAATATAGATGTTCAATTCACGTCAAAACTGGAGCTTGTAAAGAAATCATACAGAAATGAGTTGAACAGAATCTTTCGCATGGAGGAAAAGAGGTTCAATGCAAAGAGAAGGAGGGATCAGTTTTCGCTTAAGAAGAAGAGCGAGGACAGGAGTGCAGCATCGGTTGCAAAAAATATCATAGAGGATACAAAGGAGAACCTTTCAGCTGGAATAGAAAGCCTTAAAAAGAATATTGAGGTATCAAAAGGGCAAACGAGAACAAGGGGATTGGAAGCCAGCCGAGAAATAAATGCGGAGAAGTGGCGGGAGGATTTTGAAAGGGTCTTTGAGGCCGGGATGAACAAGTGGAAGAGCGCTGAGAAAGAGCTTCTTCTTAACAGGATGGAATGGGAAAGGAATGCGGGAAAGGCATTTGCAGAGGGAGAAAGGGAGTGGAAGAAGGCATACGGAGAGCTCGTAAGGGCTAAACAGGATTGGCAGAGTGAGCTGAACTCTATCGTAAACAGGGGGCTCGTGCTCTGGCAGGACAAGGAGGATTCCCTTGCAAGGGCGATAGAGGATTCCAAGGTAGAACTTGAAACAGCTATTAGAACAAGGTCTGCCAACCTCTCCGGCCAGTTGGATGGCCTGATAGAAATATACATAAAGTCTGCCAATATGATTAAACAGTCGGATGATTCAATAGAGTTTTGGAAGGAAAGCAAATCACCGGAGAGCCCTTCACACATCGAATCATGGAAAGCCATTAAAAAGAAGTACAGTCAATACAGGAAAGAGGCGGAGAAAAAGCTTATATCGCTATACGGGATAACACTCTCTGACGGGGGTTTAGGGGCTGTTTGGGCTGCTGGCGCCACTGGTGTTGGCGCTACCGGCACTGACACCGTCGATGCTACCGATACCGGTACTGCCGCCGCTGGCACAATTGGCCTGGAAGATGGTCTCGATCGATTCGCTGATTCTGCAGGTATTTTCACAGATGACCCCCTGCTCAACATTGATGCTGACAGCATGAATGATACAATTTTCCTGGACAATTACCAGGCAGAACTGCTTAAGGCCAAAGCCATTAAGGAGTACTGGGACAAACAGTATAATATTGCCCTGTCCGTTTATAACTATGCCCGGGATACGAGTTCCAACAGGCCGACAGAGGCTGAGACTGCCAGAGAGTATCAACAGGCACTCTCAGATTTCGGGCAAGCAAGAAAGAGGTATGAGGATTCAGTTGATGAATTGAAAGAGGCAGGAAAAACACTCTCCTCTGTCAAGGGAAAGCTTGCAGATATTCAGGTTGAACTTGCAGAGAGGGAGAAGGAACTTGAAAAGGCATTGGATGAGTACAATATCAAGCTCTCGATGCTGAAAACAGAAAACGGAGATTACTTTAAAAAACAGATTTCGGGATTTTACGGGAATCTCCTTAAGGCACATGGCCTTATGGCAGATGGCCTTCAGGCGGAAAGCGGAGAGGAGACTACAGAGGAAAGTTTATACACCGAATACTTTACGGCTTCGAGGCTCTTTGAACTTGACAACCTCTACAACAGCTTGAATGACAGGGTATTTGAGCTTTTAACAGGCAGAAAGGGCGAAGGTGGCTTTCCCTCCCTTGCGGAGCTAAAAGCTTTAGCCGGGAAAGCGGAAGCCTGGAAGAATGCATGGAAAGATAATTACAAAGATTTCGAGGATATTCTGGATAGCCTGGGAATAGGGATAGATGATCCCGTGTTTTATCCGAGGCTACGAAAGGCATTTGACAGGCTCGAAGAATTACAAACCTCGGGCGCCGGTAGTGACGGGCTTTCCAAGGATAAGAAGAGCGCCCTTGAAGGCATTGAAAAACTAAAAATCGAGAGCCTATGCAGTGAGGCTGCAAACCTGAAGAAGAACAATTACAGAGACAATTTTAATGAAATAACAATACTTACCTCGAAAAGCCTCGATAAATGGCTTAATGATACCGGTCTCAATCTGCAACAATACGAATCGGAGCTCGCTCTGGCCGGCCTTAAGGATTCTGATACCTATGCGAAAATTGAATACCTGGCTGAGAGCGCAGATGGCAGGTACTTTTTAAAAAGGGCCAGGGTAGAAAAGCAGGTAATGGCAGAGGTGGAAAGAATCAGTTTTGAATTATTCGGGCAAGAGGAGGAGATAGCCGATAGCTCATGGCTTTCTCGCCTGCCGGATCCCTCTGATGGGAATAAAGATACGGTACGGGCTATTGCGGTCTCGATTATTACAGACAGGCTGGTGTTGAAAAGGGTTGGTCTAAAGGAACTTAAGAATGAAATCTCAGAGACAGAAGGGGCACTTGACAGGATACTGGATTTTTTTGGTAAAACTGAAAACCTTATAACAGGTAAGGACACTGTAAGGAGAAATCTACGGGGGCTCGTAGGCGAAGGCGGGTATCTGAGGGACTTCTTTTCCGGAAAGAGCTTTCTGACACTTGGAGGGGATACCGATATATCCGGCCTGCTCTTTAAAGATATAAGGAACAGGAGGAACGACGAGAAGAACAGCTTTTTCCTCTTGAACCGGTATGGGAAAAGTGTCCCGGGAATAAGGGAGAAGCTTGAAAAGGATGCACTTGAAAGGGTTGATGCGATATTAACCGAATACGGGATGGGGAGTATAGGGCCTGATTATTTGCTAAAGATAAATAAGCCGGATGAGTTGTGGAAGAACTCTGGTGAAAATGCAGCGGGAAAGAATCTTGCAGAGAAGCTTACGATGTTTCGTAGTAAGCTTAATGAGGCTACCGAAAACCTTCCCGGATATGTAAAGGTCGAAATAAACAAGCTGGCAGATAGTGTAACAGGTTTCTTTCTGTTAAAGGTGCTAAAGAGCGGTGGAATTGAGTTAGGGGCGGAAAGGGAGAACTCGGATGCTTCTTCTTCCTCTGCTGCGATTGCCGAGATACTTTCCAATCTGGAAGCCCTTGAAAACGATTTGAATACATCGATTTACGATTCCGCACGCTCGGGTTCTTCAGGCATAAAGGTGTTACTCGATGCCTACGGTTTGTTGGAACAGATCGAATCTACCGGGCTTTTCAACGGAGAACCTGCCAGTAAAACATCTCATGTATCAGCGGAGTTCATAAAAGATACGGTGGCTTCCCAAGTATCTCTTGGGATTGCAAAGAAACTCTTTTCTGAAATGAACACCGATGAATATGCAAAATTGGACTCCTCCTCTATCGATGAGGCCTTTGGGAATTACCTGGAAACCCTGGACTTAGGTGATAGGGAAAATGGAATACTGGGTGCCTTCAAGGAAGATATAATTGATGAAAGCCTGAACCTAGTAAGGCTTTCCGTTTTGATTTCGAAGGACAGGGGCAAGATTACTCCCACCGATGGAGAAAGTGAAACTGCAGGTGTTTATACACTCACAGATTCCAACATTGACAGTGTTTATAATTTTACACTTAAGGAAGAGGAAAAGGCTTACCTTGCAGCTTCGCATAAAATATTCGGTTACTTCAAGGATAGCTGGGATACGGCAGGAAAGGCTGCTATAGGAGAGGACTCGTCCCTAATTTCTAACTACCTCAAGGATACCTATGCAGGGGGAAATGCCGCTTTTCTTGATTTCATGGAGAGTGCCTCAAAACTATACAATGAACTTGCTACAGGCAAGAGCAGTCTTGCTGATATTGAATCAGAATGGCTGAATGCCCTGCTTCCGTCTGCCATGGATGCCGAGGTGTTTCACTATTCATACAAGTTAAAGCTTACGCTTAACTCCATAGCCGAAGGAAGAATTTTTGCTGATACAGTAGAAGAGCTTAATAGCAAAGCTTCGGAAATCCTTGGCTCATGGCACCTTTCGAAAGAACTGCAAAACCGGATAACTGACTTCTTTAACGGGTACAAGGAATTACTTTCAAAGCAGGAAAAGGAAATAGACACAGCGGGTATCGATTCTGATGTTAACAATATAATAGAAGAAACCTCGGGTTACAGCGGTTTTATCGGGCAACTTGCAGAGAACCCTCTTAGAGACATAGCAATAGCAAAGGCCATAACAGCCTACTACGAAACTATCGCAGAGCTCCCCGCTTCGGAGGCCGGATCCGGCGGTTTGGATGCATACCAGTATCTGGTTGGCAAACTATCTGCCGCTTCAGCCGAGACTGCGAAAATCAAAGAATATGGTGGATTGATTCTTACCATCGAAAGCAAGGCCGAGTCAGAAAATCTGCTTAATGGCTTTTTATTGGATGAAGATATTGAAACTTCCGGCATAAAAGACTCGGATGAGTTACTATATGCACTTTCTCTTCAATTTGGCCAGAGAGTCTTGAATGCACTAACCGACGGGGATGTGATACCCGGCACCCCGAACAACGTCTCCGAGATATTGATAGATTCATTTCTCAAGGATAAGGGCATTGACGGTTACGGGGAATATCTTTCTTCCGTGGAGATACTTAACAGCCTAAAAGGGGTTTCCGCAAACCTTTTTACAGAGACGCTAAAATCCCTTACCAGGACCAACGTGTCCGCTACTGGCGATGCTGTTAGTACTGTAAAAAACACTCTTAAGGTAAACAGCATCTTGCCCACCCTTTTCTACCTGAAGCTCAACGATTCGCTAAAGAACATTTCTGCAAATCCTACAAATCTAACAGATTGGTACCTCGATTCTGCAGGGATAACCATGCCTGAAGGTCTTAAGTCAGCTCTCAAATCGGCCGCGATTACTCTTCCTGCCGGCTTCAGTGATAATAGGCAAGAGGCCCTGCTCTACTCCTCTGTTGCCTCCCCTATTACCTCCCCTGTTGCAGGAACGGTTAATAGCCATGCATCCACAGCCTTTTTACTGGAGAAGGCCTTGCTTACAGGAAAGCTTTCTCCAGAAACAGAAGAGAGGTACGTAAAAAACCTGTCTGTGGATGAAAGGGAGAGCTTTTATCTTTTAAAGAATGCACTGAAATTAAAGAAACGATACGCTAGAGCCCTGGAAAAGAGTGTCTTTGCCTTTGTATCGGAGGAGAACGGTACGGCAAGTATCAATATGGATTCTGCTTCCCTGTTAAAGATTGCAGAAATAGTTGACAATGGTGCAACAGGCAAGCTGCTCGATGAGCCGTTGTTTATCGTATCGCTTTGGGATGGCAAAGATAGTGAGGAGATAGGGATAACCGATGTCCTTCTGGCGGCAGAGACTTTGAACAAGAGCCATGTCGGTGAAGTTCAAAAAGCGTTGCTTGAATATGTTTCGGAGACGGAAGAATCGGCCGCTTCGCAGCTTACTCTTCAGGTGCAATCAGAAGGGATAGCAGAGAGATTCAATTCTCTAAAAGAGAGATTCCAGGATGACAGAAGGAACTACAGGGCATACCTTGGTGATTACTTTCAGGATGGAGAAAGCTTAGAGGGGGCGACTGCCCCTAAGATAATTGATGATATAAGTGGCTACGATGATTTCAGCAAAATCGATGCTAATTCGGTTGATTACTACTTGTCCGGTGACTCAAAGGTGGGGACTTTCTATGAAAATGAGTACTTAGAGGCTTTAGCCGGATTGAAGGAGGCTTCCGGGAATGCATCACTTGCAATTGAGAGCATCTTTGGATCTGCCGGAGAGGATGGCGGGAGCGGTGAGGTTGTCAATGGCACTGATATTTCCGGCGTAGCCGAAAGCGCAAGTAGTGCTAACGGCAAGGCAGACTACCACACCTCGAGTGAAAGGGATTTCTTTAACGCATACTTACAACTTGAAAATGTGAGTGATTCAAAGCCCGAACTTTCGGGAGTGAGAGAGAACCGTATTAATTATCAGGATAGATACACTGAACTTGCAAATCATATTCAGAGGGTTTCATTTTTTAAAGAAAAGATTGCTTTGATAGGAGGCGAACTTTATGACTACTTAGGCAACGAGAAGCATACCGAATTAAAGGAAGCAATTAAGGAGGATGAGGAGAATATAAACAGATTAGAGGGCCTTCTTGCAGAGAGCAAGGATAACTGGGCAGTGGCTGTTTCCCGGTATGAAAATGCGCAAGACAACTACAACGACGAGTTTGGCAACATGGAGGATATGCGGAAAGCCTACAATGCGGCAAACTTTAGGTTGGACAAGGCTGAGGCAATAAATGAGTATGCTATGAATCCTTATGAAGACCAGGATAAATTAACAGACAGGTCGGCAGGCCTTTCAAATCCCCTGACAAGGCTTGACTATACTCATAAGAGAAAGCTCCAGGCTGATGCGGTTTATCAGGCTCTCTCTTTCGTTGATACCGACAAGCGAAAGGATTTTGGGAACAAGAGTCCTCAATACAGGAAAGACTTTAACGATTACGTCGGTAATTTCAAAAGCGCCATCTGGTTCAGTAAAATATTGAGCCTGACGGCAGAGGAGACCGCAAAACAGGTAAAACGGGTGGAAGATGCAAGGAGAAATTACGATAGCAATCTGGATGAAATTCTAAGCCTTAAAAGCGGAACGGATTTAACTACAAGGGAATATGGTCTGGCAGACTTCTACAGGGTGAAAACTAATTCTACAAGTCTTGACAGGTTCGGCCTTGATTTTTCGCTAAGGGGAACAGGAGCCGGGAAAAAAGTGATTAGCCTGAAAGATGAAACGGATTCCCGGGGTATTAATACAAAGGTATTTGCAAATGATGCCGTAAGAGACATGTACTTCTACATGGGCGGGACAGTAGAAGAGCTTAAGAAAAAATATGGTTTTACCGAAAGAGCGGCAGAGGAAGCATTTGAAGCTTATGGAATTTCAAAGCCAACTCTTAAAGAAGACAGAGAAAAATGGGCAGAAGACATGGCTAATTTTTTGGAGACCCAGGGTGATTCTGTTTCGGTTTTTGAGAACTGGTCTCTTGCCCGTTGGTATTATGAATACACTGCAAGCGGTGAAAATATTAAGGAAGCTTCAAATGCTTCCGGTAACAAGGATACGGAAAAATTCTGGAACGGCATACATAGCAGGCTGGAACCCTCTGCAATAATCGGTAACGAATCAGCAACTGTAAAGCATGTACTTGGAAAGGGGTGGCAGGATCAACTAAAAGACCGGGCCAAAGCTGCATACGACAGGATTACCTCGGATAAAAAGCAGAACGAGCTGTTCAAGTTTTACCTTTTCTCAGAGGATATGGGCATCGACCTTAATAGGATGCTCCTTAAAAAATACAATGATGCCGACTTTAAGAAAAATGTTCTTGGCAGAATGAATGATTTACAGATTTCTCAAAAAAATGCAGCCGACACACTTATAAAAGTTTACATGGGTATGATGGCTACGGCTGCGCTTGTTGCCCTTATCCCCTTTGTAGGTCCGGCGCTTTCAGGAGGCATAATTTACGAAGCGCTGGTTATATTTGGTCTTGGTACGGCAAAGGCTATTCAATCCAACCTAACAAAGAAGAACATCAATGACATCATGAAGGCCTGGAGTATCACAAAGCCGGAACAGTTGGAAACTACATATTTTTCGACAGTTGAAAATCTAACCGGCTCCCTGGAAAAGAGCTTAAAACTTGCAGGTGCACTTCACCGGGAAGAGGCTCTTTTAAGTAAAATGGAAGGGAAGAAGGGCGGAAAGAATCAGGATAGTATAACTGACAAAGAGCTTAGAACGGCCATATTGGAAACATTAAAAAAGAAGGGTTTAAATCTGAAAGGATTTCTTGGAATAGCTGAGAAGGATTTCAGGTGGAAGGATGACGATGGTTTTCTTACATGGTTAATGGGAAACTACAGCCTGGATGTGCATGAGGATGGCAGGAAGAGTGTAAGCTCCCTGCTTCTAACCTACAGGGAAATTGCAAAGGATAGAAAGGTAGCTTCGTTTGAGAGGCTTTTGGATACTGCAGAAGGGCTTAGAGAGAAGCAGACGGAATTAGAGAAAAAATATCTGGATGCTAAGGAACAATACGGTTTGGAAAGTGGTGACGAGCAAACTTCTGATTCTGATGAGGCTTCCATGTATGCCGAGCTTGTAAAGAGCGCGAAGGATGCCTATGAGGATAGCATTTACACAGAAAGAACCCACCAGATGCGGCTGTTAGAAACGTCAATGGGATTGGCGGGTGAACTTGACAGTTCAAAATACGAAAGTTTAAGGGAAGAAAAGAGGGAAGCATTAGAAGAAATCAAGAAAAGGATTTTGAGTCTGAACGGGGAGAGGTACAAGCGGTATGCAGAGATTAAAGAGAATCAATGGAACCTCATGTGGGAAAATCTTGGTTATAGAAAGGCGCAGTGGCAGGAATCAATTAAGAGCATTATAAGAAAGGGGAACAGTGAATGGAACAGGTCGGTAAGACGATTGGAAGAAAGCAGGAGGGGATGGGTTAAGACTTTTCATCAGGAATACACGGACAAGGATAGACTCTGGAATGAAAAATACGGCGAGTTTCTCGATGCCAAGAATCGGTGGGTGACCGATACTGCTAAAAAGGCTTCGTTGGCGGGAAGAGAAAATATTCTAAACAGGATAGGTGTGAGCGCTGATGAGGGGATAAAAGAGGCAGAGGATGGGGAAATAGGTGAAATAGTAACAACGCCGCCTGATGCCACAAAGGTTATCGAGAGTTTAACAGGCGGAAGGCTTGAGAGGCTTCTAAACAATGCACGCTATGACAACAACCTTATTACAGCAACCAGTGTAACCACCGATGGAATGCTAAAGCTTTCCATAATGGGAGAGAGTGAAATTGTTAATATGGTGGAAGATTTTCAGAACGAGGATAAGAGGGAGATTGAAAAGGAAATTCTCTATATTACTGCAACCCAGGCTTTAAAGAGTCTAAGGGAAGCTTCTAAAAACATGAAAGAGGATATAGACAGGGCGAACACGGGGGTTAAGAAATCGCTTGATAACACCTTTTTAAGCTCGGGTTATAAGGATTCGGGAGGAATCTATACCAAGGACATACTAACGGACAGTACGGTACTTAACGGTGACCAGTGGGAACACGCAGAGATAGATGAATACAGCTTTTTTCTGCTACCAGGTGGTTTGAGTCTTGATCCTGAAAAGATTGCAGGTGCCAGTAATTTGGAAAGGCTAAAGAGGCTGAATGTAGATAGCTTTAGTACAGAGGAAATCCAGGCAGTTATTGATGGTGCCATGAGCGCTATGAAGAGTGTTATGGAAAAGGTTTTTGGGAAAGATGAGGTAGGTAATAGGAGTGCATCCGGGAAGAGTAAAATCAAGGATGGGCTGTTTTATTCTCATGTTGGTGAGGCTCCCGTACTAAAGACAAATGCAGAATACAAGTATGCTGTAGATCATGATTCCATGAAGCAAAACATTGCATCTACCGGTAGCGGGGAGATGGGAAGGATAATGTATGAGTTCTACAGGTACAGCCTGTTAGAAGGCAGAGGTTGGAGCGAGTACAGTAAGCCTGAATACGACAAGAGGATATGGGATGATGACGAACAGAGAGTGTTTGGCCTTGATGTGCATGCACCGAGTATTCGGGATGTCACTGATATGGGGGTAAGCATAGCAACGATGGCAATACCCGGGGCAGGGCCTTTAATAGCTGCGGCTGTTAACCTTGTAGATGACGCCTTGTTTACTGTTCTTGATGTTAGCGGAAACTATGTAGATGCAGATATAGCCTTCGCGGGTTTTGGGGTTAAGGCTTTGACGAGCATGGCTACTGCCACTGTCGGAGGAGTGTTTAACGGGTTTGATCCTGGGGCTGTAGCCGGGGCTGGTGGCACGGCTAGTGAGTTTGGGGCCGGTGGGTTTTTAAAGGACGGGCTTAACGGCATGGTAAGTAAAGCAGTTGTTGGTGATGCCGGTGTTATGGCTTTAATGAAAGGTGCTGAGCTTTTTACTTCCGGTGCTGTTGGAAGTGCTTTAGGTGCCTTTAACTACTCTAAGGAGAAAGGCTGGAATTGGGACTTTAACAGCTTTGCAGAAGGAACTTTCGGTGATGCTGCTATTGCCGGATATTTGGGCGGGGCTTTGAGTACGGGTATTACAGGCGGGCTTGATAAAAGTATCTACGGTTATACGGGAAATCTGCATGCTAACGCTAAGGCTTTTAATGCACTGGTAGGGGGACTTGCATCTACCGGATTAACTTATGCCATGACAGGAAGCGGAGTTGTAAACTTAGCTAACTTTAATATGTTCGGAAGCCCTATTAATCATGGTCTCCTTGAGATGCACTTCGGAGACGGTGGTAATTACCTTAAGCTTGGAGGTGCAGGAACTGATGTTAGCTTAGGCCAGTTGTCTAGCGGGCTTAAGGGCTTGGAAGCGTACCGAGAAAACATGAAGATAGAATTAGCAGGTGAGAGTGCCAGGCAAAATGCTGTTGCCATGAGGACACTCTATTCTTCGGGGCTTTCGGATACGGAGGGGCTTTATAGAGATATTTTAAATGGAAAGACACTATTAGCTAAAGATGAAGGCCTTGATGCAACTGCAAAGACAGTGGATATCGGAGGGGGGAGAAAGGTAATACTATTGGGGAAGAAATACTTTGAAGGGGCTGAACTTGGAAAGGGAGTATATTTAAGCCATGAGGCAGGGAGGAACGGGAAGGATGACGGAAGAGTGGGGCAGTTTGCAGAAACAGTGGGGTCTGTGCTGCTTCACAGCGTAGTGGCAGGGCAGGTAGCGGGGACCTATGGAGGCAGTGTATTAACTAACCAGATGAAGCTTGATCTTGGTAAGTTACGTGAAGCTGCTAAAAACAACGATTTTTCAAGTTTTGCTTCCTATGCCGGCACTAACTACGATTCTTCTGCTGACTATTGGAAGATAATGAAAGATGGAAGATTCATAGATGATAACAGGAGTAGTCTCTATATAGAAACCAATAATGGGGGAGAATTTAAATTATGGAATATGGACGGTTTAACAAAAGAAAATAGTTTGAAACTCATAGTGAATGGAAAAGGGCCAGCATTAAAATTTTCAGAAGAAGTAAATAAACGAATGGGGCTATATCTAATTACAAATGCAGAAACAACTATCGGAGAAAAAGCATTTGAAAAATTAGCTTTCAATTCTTATAAAATCAATGATAAATTGGGCTACTTTGTAGATTTAAGCATAATAAAAGATGTTCTTATTGAGAAGAATAGAAATATGAAATATTTAATGAAAGCTGGAAGCGATATAGAAAAACCAAGCTGGAACTATAGCTTTAACCAAGGCTCTTTCCTTTCTATCGTTAATGAGTATGGAACAATTTACAGATTAGGAATTAATTTTTCCTATAATAATACCTTCATGGGAGAAAGAACACCACCTAATTTGTCAGCAGCATCAGGATCAGTGGATGAACTTAAGTACAGTATGAAAGACATGTTCAATATTCATAATAAGAAGCTAACATCAACGGGAAGGTTTGATTTCCTAAATAAACAATATTCGCATGATATAGAAGCTAAGAAAGAACTTCTTGGCTTTGAAAAATATGGAGGCTTTATTGCTGCAACAGAGATTGCTATTCAATATACAGAAGGAGCTATGCAGGGATTCAAAGTGACTAAGATACAACTTCCTATGTGGCAGGTCGGAAAGGATAGATTTTTCTCTGCTATTAAACCTGAATTAAATATGTTTATTAACAACAATGGAAGTCTTACAGCTGAGTTTATTCCTCATTTCTACAATTTGCCTGAAATGCTTTTGGACCGAAACATTCGTAATTATGCCAATTACCTTGAAATGCCTGATGGTTCCAAGAAGAAACGGCTTAAATTTTTTAATAATTGGTTGAGAGGATGGGATTATTAAATGAAAATAACAAATAAGACCATATTAATACTTTTAATGATATTTCTTGGTATCAAAGGAAATAGTGAAAGCCAATACGGGGTTAATGAAATAATGTTTTTTTATGCTGCTATTGGAAAATCAGATTATGAAAAAGTACAAAAATATATTAAGAAATATCCAAAAATTGTTAATTCAGGTTTAATCGTGTATGGAGAGGAAGCAACTCCTCTGGGAGCAGCATTTAGCCATAATGAACTAAAAATAGCAAAACTATTGCTAAAAAACGGAGCAGATATCAACCATCAGGATTCTAAAGGAATTAGTATTCTTCTTGCTGCAATTCAAGCAGGAAAGATAGAACATGTAAAATTACTGATAGAATCAGGAGCAGATGTTACTGCTAAAGATAAATTCGGTATGAATATTTACCACTATGCTTTGTATGAGCCAAGTATTGAAATGCTAGATTTGCTTTACAAATACAATAAAAAAATTGATGAACCTGATAGTACAGGTGATACACCCCTTCTGGTTATTATGTCTGATAGAAGACCTGGATTTGACAATATAACAATGTGGTTTCTTAAAAAAGGTGCTGATTTTGCTAAAGCAGTAAAAATAGTACCTAATCTAGTCCCTATATACATAGATGATAGAAGAAACGAGGTTGTAAAATATCTAATCCTACATTCTCCTGCTTACAGAAATTATGTTGATCATCAGGGAAACACAATAAGTCATTTCAGTGTAGGGCTGGAAAATGATGAGATATTAAATTTCTTACTTGAAAGCGGTTACTATTCCAACAAAAAGAATGATAAAGGAGAAACCCCCTTGGATATGGCAAAAGAAATAGGTCGAAATGATATGGTTAAAAAGATAAAGAAATATCTAGCATCAAAATAATATCTTAAGTGTAATCAATTATGAGTTTTGAACTTGCATTAAAATAAGGATTCAAAAGGAGGAATAAAAAAATGAAAAAGGCACTGGTTTCTCTAATGTTTGCAGCATTGGCATTCATACTGGCGACTAATGTGTGGAGCGATCAAACTGCTGAAGTAGGATTGGGATATAGTTTATCTCATATTGTTGTAGGTAATAACGAGGTTGATGTACAATCTCCTGGAATGTTATCACTAATGACATTTGGCAAAACATTAGGAATCTTTCTAATTGCTGATTTAAATTTTGCATATACGGGAATTAAAACAAACAGCATCGACGGAAACATCGAAGTATTAGACTTTGGAGGGAAGGGTATTAAGGAGCGTGAAGGAGGAAATCTCGCAATTGGAGTAATATACAGACCCAAATTGAATTATCTGGATTTAGAGGTTTATATAGGAGGATTGCTTAGTCTTCTAAACTATCCTGATTCATTTTTGCAAGACACGGAAACTCTTAGTTTGAGCGATTTTACTGCAGCACCATATGGATTTTGTGCAGGATTATCTATTGGTTACAAAATATCAAAATCATTTACTATAATAGCAGGGGTAAGGGCAGGATACTATCTAGGAGACGTTTTTTCTTCTTCTAAAAATGGAGAAGAACTACCACAGGTGAGTTCCGGATGGTTCTATACCCCTTACTTAGGGTTAAAAAGAACATTAACATTATTCTGATCTAATTAATAGGAGGATGAAATAAAGTGAGATCGCCGAGAAAAAGGAATACGCACTATATTAATAATTCAGCGCAAATAATATTTAACCAAAGAAACAAGATAATGGGTATGGTTAAATTTTTGCTAATAATTATATCGCTTCTTTTCATGGGTTGCACAACACTACCAAAAGCCGATAAAATTAACAAAAATAAAAGAAATATTCACACGATAGCAATTCTTCCCTTAAAACTATATAAAAAAGGTTCATATGGAAAAGAAGTTATGAGCTTTAAGAATTATTGGGAAAACTACTTTTATGACGAATTTGAAAAAAACATTACCCTTGTTAATAGTATCAAAGTAAAATATCCGGGTATAGATTATGATACGAAAGATTTAAATAATTTGGACTATGATTCAATACTTAAAAAGCTTAATGTTGATGCGCTGATGGAAATAGAATTGACAAAATATAATGAAGTTTCAAAAGCGGGAAGGGGCGCCCAGCTTATTGGAGCATTTTTTACGATGCTGATATTCGGGGCAGGTACTATTGAAAAGATGGTTGCTGCTTACAATATACATACATATTACATGGGAATTGAAGATTACCAAATGAATTACTACATAGAACTTGGTGGTATAAAGTCAAACATTGAACAGCGAAAACTCTTTATGGAGAAACTACTGGAATGGCTGGATAAAAACTATCCGCTTTCAATACGATATAAAGAAAAAGCTTAAGTGATAAAGTAGCTACTAACGGCCATTATCAGTAAAATACAAATGGCTTTGAAAGATGAAAATAAAATCGTATAGCAATGTTATTCACCTGTCAGGCAGTTAAAATGTAGTGCCAAGAGGAGTTTTAAAAACAATAATTCTTTATAATACAATTAAATGAATATTCGCACTGTAGAAGAATTGCAAATGATAAATTGCAAAACACCGACATCGATGATCAGATATCAACTGGAATCAACTCAAATATCAATGTAAAATTAATGCAAAACGGCATCTAAACAGCATCTATCAACTTACTCAGGTCAGTAATAAAGAACTTCTCCAATGCCATTCCGCTGCCGCCTATTATTAATGGTCTGGCATTTGGGTACAATTGTAAAAACTTTTCAAGCCCACGTGGCTTTTTCATCCTGGAAGACTTAACCTCCACTGCAATTATCTTTGCCGGTAAGGCCAGAACAAAATCAACTTCAAAGTTACCCTTTCTCCAATAAAAAAGACGGTAGGGAAGTGTCCCCATATTATTTAAAAAATGTGCTCCTACTGCATTCTCAACCAGCCTCTCCCATTTATCATGATCCTCCTGCGTTTTACGAAAACTGGCCATTGTCGCTGCATTTATTAAGGCATTGTTCCATAAGATCAGCTTTGGGCTGCTTTTCTTCTTACGCCTTGGTATACTACCTCGTTTAAACTGTTCTAATCCGGATAAAAGAAAAGCTGTTTCCAATAGCGAAAGGTAATAAGCAAGAGTTGTTGTATTACCGGCATCCGTTAACTAACCAAGCATTTTATTGTAGGAAAGAATTTCAGCAGGATAAAATGCCGAAAGGTAGAATAGATTTCTTAAAAGTGCAGGCTTTGCAATATTCTGCATCTGTAATACATCTTTCGAAATAGCTGTTTCTATTAATGAATCTCTTATATACGAACCCCACAACTCAGGTTGATTCTTGTATTTCAAAGCGCCAGGATACCCGCCGAAAAAAAGCCATTCATCCAGTGTAATATTGAATGCTTCTCTGGACTCACTGTAATTCCAATGATTCAATCTATGTAAAAAAAACCACCCGGCAAGGCTCTCTGTTAAGCCTCTTTGAATAAGCAGCGACGATGAACCTAAAATAAGAAACATTATTTCTTGTTCTGTTGCATAGTCCTGATCCCGCAGTTGTTTTACAGTTTCACTCCAACCCCTAATTTTCTGAACCTCATCAATAATAAGAAGTACAGGTTTGATATTTGCCAAGCGCGCCATAGGCCACTGATTGATAAGCCACTCCGATCCCGGAGGTAACGGTGTACCTTGCTGAAGACTTGAAGCAATTATTTGTCAATATTTACTCAATAACTGAGTAACAATACTCAATGATTGAGTAAAAATTCAACAATTAAAAGCTCTGCATAACCATCCTAAAATTATTACTTGAATATCTTTTAACTATGGCATAACTTAATGCATTATAAGTTATGTAAATATGAAGGATAAATTAAAATTATCTCAGAAACAGCAGACCTCGAAGTCCCTAAAAACCAAAACTAAAAAGAAACCGGCTGGCAAAAAAAGCAAAAACATCAAAAGCAGGAAAAACAGCGGCAAGCTTAAAATAGGCGACAGCTGGAATGCAATCACTATCATAGCTCTCTCACAGGATAACCCCCTTAAGGCAGTGGCCGAGTTTGTAGAAAACAGCATAGATGCAAGGGCAAAGAATATTACCATAGTAAGGGGAAGAGAGAAGGGCGAACTCTATTTGAAAATCATAGACGACGGAGAAGGAATTCCATTAAACAAAGAAGGTATCCCTGATTTCAAGTACGTTGCAACACATATCTGCGATTCCATAAAAAAGAGGTTAAAACGCGAAGGGGTTTCGGGGTTGCAGGGCGAGTTTGGCATTGGCCTTTTAAGCTTCTGGACAGTAGGCACAACACTTTACCTGTCCTCAGCAGGCTCTGACGGAAAGACCTATGTAATGCAGATGAAAAAGGGCGAAGAAGGCTATACAATCAGCAAGAAAAGAACGCTATTCTCGAACCCCGGTACAGAACTTCTAATAAAGCCTTTACTTCCCGGTGTAAAACAGCTAAATGGCGAAAGAATACAGAACTACCTTGCATCCGAGCTGAGGGATAGAATAAAGAAAAGCGGAGTAAAGATAAAAATAATCGACAGATATTCACGAAAAGAATTCGAAGTTAAACCGAGAGAGTACTCGGGAAGACACTTGCACGAATTTGAAATTTTACCGGTTAAATCGAGCGGAGCTAAAGTGGGTGAAATATATCTGGAACTCTACTTAAATAATCAAAGTCCTGACAACAGGGTAAGCCTATTCAGATCCGGAACGAGAGTTCTCGAATCGATAACTGAACTCGATGATTTTGACAAACCTCCATGGACAGAGGGTTTTTTCCAGGGAATGATTGATGTTCCATTCCTTCAGCTAACACCGGGTACCCGCAGGGGAATCATCCGCGATCATTACTATTGGATTTTTATAGAAACGGTAAAAAGCTCAAGCTTAGAAGACAAGCTAAACAAGATTATAGAGCTAGAAAAACAGGCAATAGAGGAAGAGGCAAGCAAGAACATACTTAAATCCGTAAAAAGGGCACTTCAGGAGGCTCTTTTAATGCTACCTAAAGAGGAATATGACTGGTTTGACATTCAGACTGAGAACAGGAAGAGGAAGGGAAAAAAGGAACTTCCATTCGATGGCGAAAATGAAGGTGAAGCCGACGGCAAGAATCAATATGGAGAAAGAGAATTAGCAGAAGGGGTTGACAGTTCTATTGCAGAGAGGCAGCACGCTAATCCGGCGGATGAGTCTGCAGAGCCGGAAACCCCACAGGAGTTCTATGAATATCCGGGGCCGCTATACAAGGCTATCATTTCGCCTGCATCCTGCGTAGTCAAGGTGAAGGAAGAAAAGCTTTTCAGATGCATACCACGTGATAAAAAGCGTAGGATCGTGGAGGATAATATCAATATCGAGTGGGATATAAAAGAGGGTGAAGGTGTTTTAAGCAAGACCGAGGGTGAGTTTGTGACATACCTTGCCCCTGATGAGCCTGGGCTTACGGTTATCCGAGCAACGGTAACTCAAAAATCGGCAAAAGGGATCATCTCTTGCACGGCGGAGGCGATTGTCACGGTTACCGATTCGCTTTTAAAACACGAAAGCGGCGAGGAGCATGAAAAGGGGAAGGGCCTTCCCGGCTATACTTTTCTTAGAAAGCCCGGTGAGCTGTGGCGTTCCAAATACGATGAAGAGAGAAACCTGATAATAATAAATAACGGTCACAAGGATTACATTTATGCTAACCAGAAAAAGTCACGGAAGCTCAGGTATATCTGCAGGCTGTTTTCCAAGGAACTCGTTTTAAAGAATTTCATCGGCTACGATAAAAATGAACTTCTTGAACGGCTGATAGAACTCTCTCTCTATTCGGAAGAAAATCTACATTGATTCTTACCGCCCCCCACTTAATCTCGTAACCAGGCTAAACATAATTTATAAAAAGTAGTTCATCTTCATTTCGATTCTTTACTTGAAAGGCCTATCAAAGAAACTTCATCGCAGCCATAACAAGTGTAAGTAAAAGTGTCACAATCGTCGGTGTAAACCAACTCATAAAACCTATACGTTTGTTTAAATCTTCAAAACGCTTATCCATGTAATGGTACATGTCCTCAAAGCGCTTGTCTATCTGTTCAAAACGCTTATCCATGTAGTGGTACATATCTTCGAAGCGCTTATCCACCTGCTCGAACCGCTTGTCTATCTGTTCAAAACGCTTCTCCATCTGGCGAAAACCTTCCTGCATCGTCTCCGCCAATACCTTTATGTCACTTCTTAACTCTACAAATTGCTTCTCAGCCTTCTCCCTACCCATCACATTTTCCAATAAAAGTATCACATACCGCTTTAAGGCTTTTTCATCTTTTACCTCAAAAGCCTCAGCCAACTCCTCTTCCAGTACTCGAGAAATATCTGTCATGTCTTTATCCCTCATAAACTACTCCCGCCGGTTACAGCGTTTGTTACAGTGTTACAGGGCAAACCGATTCTACGAACCTCTTTACATCTACCCTTATAGTAATATACAAAGGGCATATTTTCAATTTTGATTTACTTTTCTCTTATCTTCCGCATTATTTTTTCCAAAAGCTCCCTTAGGGCTATTGCTTCGATACCACTGGCAGTGGTGTAGCGCTCTTTTCCTGCATACACTACATAGCGTCGCAGTGGATGTAAATCCTCACAAGCCGAATAAAAACCACGTGACGGTTTGGGTTGCAAGGAACGTTTTATTTCTATTGCCCAGAAACTTTGATCCGGCCAGAGTATTAAGAGATCTATCTCTGCTCCGGCAGAGGTGCGATAATAGTACAGCTCAGCAATTTTCTGTAGGGCAGAATATATTTGTTCAATCACAAAACCCTCCCAACTCTGACCAAGAATGGGATGGCTAAGCAAAGCCTCTCTATCAGTTATTCCAAGCAGGGCATGCAGCAAACCGGAATCACGAACATACCACTTCGGCGACTTTGTAAGCCGTTTCCCCGTATTCACATACCAGGGAGGCAAACGACGCAACAAGAAGAGGCTGATAAGAATCTCTATATATCGATTGACAGTCTTAACATCAATATCAAGATTTCGTGCAAGTTGAGCAATATTCACATTGGTGCCCTGAAGGTGAGCAAGCATTACCCATAATCTGCGAATGGTTTCCGAAGTTAAACGGATATCAAACGCGCGCACATCCCTCTCTATATAGGTTCTAATAAGATCCTGCCGCCACCGCATACTGATAGTTTCGTCAGACGCGAGGTAACTTTCCGGGAATCCTCCACGCACCCATAAAATTTCTTTCTTTTCAGGTGGAATTTCCAACAGCGAAAAAGGAGTAAGTTCACTATAGGTAACCCTTCCGGCAAGAGATTCGCCGCTTTGCTGCACAACATTAAGCGATGCCGAACCCAACAATAAATAGAGACCCTGTTTTTTACCCTGCCTACGAGCTTTATCTATTAAACTGCGTAGAACGGGAAATATTTCAGGAATCCTATGAACCTCATCTAAAATTACCAGATGATCAAGGTGTTCCGATAAATAAAGTTCGCTATCCTGTAACTTTGCTACGTCCCGGGGAGATTCCAGATCCAAATATATTCCATTCAGTTTTTCACGAATTTTTAATGCTAAGGTTGTCTTTCCTGCCTGCCGGGCGCCCAGTAACACAACAGCCGGATAAAGCTCAAGATCTCTTTCTAATCGTTTTTGTATCAGCCTCGGTATCATCCTAGCAATTATAGGATTATATTCCCTGTTTTGCAAGGATGTTTATTCCATTCCATATCAAAGAAACTTCATCGCAGCCATAACAAGTGTCAGCAAAAGTGTCACAATCGTCGGTGTAAACCAGCTCATAAAACCTATGCGCTTGTTTAAATCTTCAAAGCGTTTATCGACCTGTTCAAAACGCTTATCCATGTAGTGGTACATATCTTCGAAGCGCTTATCCACCTGCTCGAACCGCTTGTCTACCTGTTCAAAGCGCTTATCCATGTAGTGGTACATGTCCTCAAAGCGCTTGTCTACTTGCTCGAAGCGCTTGTCTATTTGTTCAAAACGCTTCTCCATCTGGCGAAAACCTTCCTGCATCGTCTCCGCCAATACCTTTATGTCACTCCTTAACTCTACAAATTGTTTCTCAGCCTTCTCCCTACCCATCACATTTTCCAATAAAAGTATCACATACCGCTTTAAGGCTTTTTCATCTTTTACCTCAAAAGCCTCAGCCAACTCCTCTTCCAGTACTTGAGAAATATCTGTCATGTCTTTATCCCTCATAAACTACTCCCGCCGGTTACAGCGTTTGTTACAGTGTTACAGGGCAAACCGATTCAACGAACCTCTTTACATCTACCCTTATAGTAATATACAAAGGGCATATTTTCAATTTTGATTTACTTTTCTCTTATCTTCCGCATTATTTTTTAGTTTCGCAACCAAGAATCTTACAACCAAAAAAAACTTGCAGATTTATATTTACACTACAAATCTGCAACCAATATAATAACCCCATGAAGTATATTCCAAGACTCCTGGAGAATATCTTAAACAAATATCTTAAAATCTTTCCTGTAACCGCCATAACAGGACCAAGGCAATCCGGTAAGTCAACCTTTGTAAAACATCATCTTGGAAGTAAGTATCAATATGTAACTTTCGATGACCCGTTATTGATCGACTTTTTCTATAGTGATCCCAGGGGATTCATGAAACAGTACAATAATCACATAATTTTCGATAAAGTACAAAAAGTTCCTGAAATATTTTCTTATCTAAAAATAGAAGTGGATAAAGACCGTGATAAATTTGGTAAATACGTGTTAACCGGCTCCAGCCAGTTTCATCTACTTAAGCATATAAGCGAATCATTGGCAGGTAGAATAGGCTTATTATCCCTTTTGCCATTTCAATATGGGGAGATTCCGGAAACCTTAAGAGAAAAACAAATACTATACGGCAGTTATCCGGAGTTGGTAACCAGAAACTACGAATATGTTTTCGAATGGTTTGCTTCTTATTTAAGTACCTACATAGAAAGAGACGTAGGAAACCTTTTTAATATCGGAAATTTGCGAGATTTTCAAAAATTAATACAACTACTTGTTGCACTATGTGCACAGGAACTTAATATGAGCCAACTATCAAGAGAACTTGGAGTAACCGTTAAGACGATTCAAAGCTGGATTTCAGTGCTGGAGGCAAGCTATATCATTTTTTTACTGCCTTCATACCATAAAAACCTGGGTAAAAGAATCATCAAGAGACCCAAGCTTTACTTCTACGACACTGGTTTGATATGTTATCTAACCGGAGTCACAAATACTAACATACTGGAAAGGGGACCTCTTTCAGGTTCAATTTTTAAAAACTACATCGTTTCAGAAATAAAAAAGGCGCAGCATCATTTAAACAAAAACGAGAATCTATACTATTTTAGAAGCAGTTCCGGATTGGAGGTGGATTTAATTATAGAGAACTTACCTGAAAAAAAGGTTAGTTATATAGAAATAAAAAATAACTCAACCGTAAAATACAAAATGATAGAAAGCATTAAAAAAATAATGGAGCTGGATTTAGAGACTCCAGAGGGTATGGGCGGAAAAACAGGAAAAAAGTATCTAAAGATCCGCCAGCAAGGTTACCTGCTATACAGGGGAAACGAAACGGCAAAGTTTACAGATTCAATTTCTTATATTAATTACAGAGAGTTTTTCAGAGATTATCCACAAAGCCAAACATGAATAGCGGATACTTTATTCCCTTGGTTTCATCGGAATGCACAAGAATTATCTTTTCCAGATTTTTTATACCCTTAAACTGCTCTCTTCCCTTACCCTTTCCACCAACTTCCACAACAATTTCACTACCATCAAAGGGAATGATATAGTCCGGGACCTTTTTCCCTCTGGTAGATTTTAAATAGAAGGGCAGTATCCCAAGAGATCTAAGAGTTTCAACCACAAAATCTTCCCGTAGCGCCCATATTGCTGTCTCGTAATCCGAATACAAGAGACGATAGGGTAAGCACATAAGTATCTTTGGTTCCTTTAAAACATTCGTTCCCTTTGGAAAAAGCCTTTGCAGAATAAATGATTTTTCAAGAAGGCCTACATATTGCTCCGCTTTATACTTTGTAATGCCAATATTAGATGAAAGAGACGAATAGTTTATCCCATCAACAGGAGATTTACCAATAAACTCTATCATTTTATATATTTTGTCCAACTCATCAACATGCAACCGGGCTACCGAGGTGATATCGGTTGTAATTACCTTCTCGAGAATATTTTTAAGAATCTCCAGGGGCTTGGGTACTTCCAAACTAAAGGGCATAACTCCGCCCTTAAGATAATCTTCCAAATATGAGGAGTATTTAAAATAATCTATGCTCCATCTCTTATTATAGAAATCTTTGAAAGATAAACCATTAAGACCTAGATTTAAATTAAAATAGAGATATTCCCTAAAGGAAAAAGGATAAAGAGTAAACAAAATTACTCGTCTTGATAAATCATAAATAGATTGAAACATGCTGAGGGCAACAGAACTTGTAAAAATTATTCCCACATCAAGAAAATCGTAAATCTTTTTAAGATCTCTTTCGAAGTTTCCATAAAAATGGACCTCATCAAGCAAAAAAAGACTAACTTGAAATTCTCTATTTAGACGATGTACGGTATTAAAGAGATCGCCGTTAAAAGTATCCAACGAGATATAGAAACTATTTTCATTTTCTAGGGCAATCTGTTTTAGTATAACTGTCTTGCCAATACCTCTTGCACCCACAATGCCCGTAAAATGTTTACCTTTGCCAACTTCAATAGAACTGTAGGCAAAACGTTTCTTATGGTATTTTTTTGCCTCGGTTTTGGCCAAACTATCAAGCTCAACAAGGTTACCTATATCTGTCATAAGTTTATCCATACATATTGTCAAACTATTTTACAAAATGATATGCATTATGTCAAATCATTTTACAAAATGCATTAAAATAAAATGCGCAAATGAACAATTGACACAATAAAGCATTATAAATATAATTCATATTATGAATGATTATCATTCACTAGATGAATCAGAATACAAAAAAAGATGGATAACAAGTGTGCTTCAGAGAGCATCAGAAAACCATCCCGTTGTTGTCTTAACAGGTGCCCGACAGGTGGGCAAAAGCACTCTACTACTTAACCCATCTTCTACAGTGAAAACGGATTTTTAGGATAGGCAAAAAAATAACTCTATATAATACAGGAAGTTAGAATTTAAGGTTTAGAGTTTTGCTCAAAATGTAGTGCCAATAATAGATATATTAATA
>JALUUM010000021.1 GCA_027021365.1 Spirochaetales bacterium | reverse complement strand
ACATAGGTCATCCATGTATGCTTGTACGAAACATTGAGAGCAAAATCTTTCCACGTCGTCATAAAGCCAACCGTAACAGAGCATTTTATCCTGTCATCCAGCCCGGCAAGAAAATCCGTTCTAAGGCCTCCGCCGGACAACCCCCCACAGCCTATCCTCTCTTCATCCACATCCTCGCGTGAAGAGAGGTAGTCAAGGGCAGCCATATCATCTGAAAGAAAGAGCCCCGGCCAGGTGTATCCGGCAGAGAATAGGGATTTCGCTATAAGGTGTTCGTGCTGGCGTGCATAGGCATTGTAGAGTTTTACGTTCTTGCTTGTTGAATCAATCCCGGGCAAATCCGCATCCCTGCTCGCTGTGGGCTGCTTTTCTCCCGGGTCGGGTTCCTCCAGATCCATCGGGTCATGCATCATGTTCTCTATGGTATCTGCAGGAAGCCTGCCAAAATCCACCCGCCTGCTTCCGAAGGCAAAGGTATCATGAACCAGCACTGCGAAACCGCGCTTTGCAAGTTCATTTGCCCAGGCCCTTCCACTGTATGCATTTTCCTGATGCGCCCTTAAGAGTGGATGTTGCGATTCACTCGTTCTTGTTATCTTTTCCTTGCCGAAGTATTTGAATCCTCCATGGTCGTGAAGTGCAAGCACGCCGGGAAGCGGCTCTGTTACTCCCTCCGGCTTAAGAAGGAATGCCCTCGTCTCCGGCCCGTATGGCAGTTGCCAGGCAATCTCCTCGATTGTAAGTCCATCGTAGTTTTTCCTCTCTATAACTCTGGCTCTGATATCCTTTCCGGTCTCCGGCATCAGTAGAAGTTCCTTGAATTTTGCCCTCCCCTTTTCTTTCCAGTTTGGATCATCGTGGGTTATTTCTCTCTCTCTATCCAACACCTTAAAAACCAGGTCACCGTAATTGCCAAGTATATTTTTTCCGGTTTCCATTATTTAAGACTCCCCTTTTAAAAAATCAATTGACAAAGGAGATATTAACATATAACAGTAAAAAATAAAGACATATATTGATACTTACCGCCCTGCATGTATGTTTAAAAAGGTGGAGGGGCGTCAAATATCAGTGTGGAGTTTGCTTTGAAAGATGCGGTAAGGGAAAAGTTTCGATTTTACGAGGATTTCTGGCAGGCTGTCAAATCCGGAGGGAAAACAGCTTACCCGATACTCTTTACGGAGCCTCACCTGGCAAAGGACAAGAATTACATAAAGTATAATCTGGTGGAGCAGCATCGTGATGTTGAAAAGCTTTTAGAGGACGGCTTGCTCTATGTAAAACCATACCTTTCACTGACAGACGATGGAATACCTGTTATTCGTTCCGACCTCGGGACAACACTACTGCCAAGCGGCCTGGGGCTTGCTATAACGGTTCAACCGAATCAGCACCCCTGGCTAAGGAATCACATGAAGCCGGAGGAGTTTCTTTCGCTTCCCTCACCCCTGAAGGAAAGGGACATAATGCAAGGTGAGGTAGCCCTCTCCGTTGATTTTTACAGAAAGTTCATGGAGAGGCGTGGGAAGGGAATGTATCCTGATATTATCTATCCGTATCTTCCGGATACTCAAGGGGTATTGGACCTGGCACACCTGATAATTGGTTCTGATATATTCTATATTTTCATGGATAATCCGGGTATCATTGAAAAACTGCTTTCAAAGAGCCTGGAACTCTTTAACCTTGCAACTGACATGTTTAAGGGGCTCCTTGGAGAGAAGAAAACAAGCATGGTGCATGGTCATGGAATGCCCATCGGAGTTTGGTTTCCCGATACCGGGGCAAGGATATCGGAGGACAGTTGCTCTCTCATATCGGGAGACATGGTTAAGAGGTACTGCATCCCCTTTATTGAAAGGGCGATTAAACGATACGGAAGGGGGTTTCTTCATTTCTGCGGGAGGCATGAAGAGTTTTTAAGGCTTGCATGTGAACTTCCCACTATTTCAACTTTAAACCTCGGTAACCCGGAGATGTATTCACTGGAAGAGGTGTTTGAAATCTGCGGAAGAACCGGTACAGTTTACTTCGGCCATATTGCAGTAGAGGAGGGTGAGGATGGCGAGAGTTATCTGGAGAGGCTGGTTGACCTATGCGGGCGTTTCGGAACAAGGTTGATACTTGTGTCCCGGTACCATCCGGAAGGTGAAGGAGAAAAGGAGTCGCTTGTCAGGCTCTGGCACAGGCTGACATCGAAAATTGGTAAGGATTTTTAAGGAGGTAACTTAGTGGATAGAGGGAATGGAAGAAAAGGAATAACGGCAGCGGGAAACTTTATAATCGATCACATCAAGATTATCGATGTGTGGCCAGAGGAGGGCATGCTTTCCATTATTCTGGATGAAAAGAGGGCAAATGGTGGTTGTCCCTACAATGTTCTTAAGGATCTTGCCGCTTTGAAGGCAGAAATCCCCCTTAAGGGTATAGGCCTCGTGGGTAATGACGAGAATGGTGATTTCATATTGCATGACCTTGAGGAAAAAGGAATAGATGTTTCAGATATCAAGAAGGTAGAGGGTGGAGTAACATCCTACACCGATGTGATGACAGTAAAGGATACCGGCAGGAGGACCTTCTTTCATAACAAGGGGGTAAACAGCAACCTTGATATCGAACATTTCGATTTTGCTAACATAGATACCAGAATATTTCACATAGGCTACATTCTCCTTTTGGATAGTCTGGACAGGGAGGATAGTGAATACGGTACCCGCTTTGCAAGGCTCTTGAAGATGGCAAAGGATAGCGGTTTGAAAACATCCGTCGATGTTGTCAGTGAGAGCAGCGACAGGTTTGGAAGGCTTGTGCCACCTGCCTTGAAGTACGCAGACTACCTGGTGATAAACGAGATAGAAGCGGGGAAAACATCAGGTTTTGAAATAAGAAGGAAAGATGGCTCCCTGGATACGGATAATTTAAAACGAACAATGGATTTTCTCGTTGAAAAGGGAAACAGCGAACTTGTCTGCATCCACTTCCCGGAGGGTGCATACGGATACATGGAAACATCCGACGAAGGACCTCTATTTGTTCCGACCTACAACCTTGAACCGGAGGAGATAAAGGGTACTGTCGGGGCAGGGGATGCCTTTTGTTCAGGTATCCTGTTCGGCATGCACGAGGGCTGGGGGCTTGAAAAATCGATGCGCTTTGCCAATGCAATGGCTGCAATCTGTCTTGGCGATTCCAGTGCATCGGACGGTATGAAGAGTCTTACGGAGACACTTAGGTTTATGGAAACGTCAGAGGTGGAAGAAAGGCTATTGTTTTAACCATTGGGGAATCAGTATCTTGATAACCTTTAATCCATTGGAATCGACTATATAGGCATATCCGTCTTTTACGTCTGAATCTATTGAAAAGATATTTTTAGCCCTGCTCACAAGAGTTAAGCTTGTGTTACCAGAATTGATTAAGGAAGTTTTCTCGTTTGCAGGATTCGCAGTGTTTGAGTGGGTATTTAAAGCCCCTATGTGAAAAACTTTGAAACCTTTATAACCCTCTGAAAGGTAGAGATAGTTTTCCTTTACCTTAATATTCTGGCCATACTCTGTTCTGTAAACTTTTACTGGCATAAGTTTTAAAATATTGGTGATATCAACTGCGTATATTGCCTTTGAACCCAAAACAAACAGGATTTTGCCATGTAAGGCAGTACCTGAAGCGCCTGGAATATCGACGGATGAGATAAGTTTTGGATTTTCAGAATCAGAAACATCTATAACTTTTAGCCCTTCCCTGTAATCGGCAATAAACAGTGTGCTGCCATGTATAATTATGTCTCTTGCATCTTTCATTTTCATAATCGATAGAGCCTTTGGATTTTTCCTGTCAGATACATCTATTACATTCAAACCTGTATTACCGGATACCGAGTAAGCAAGATTCCCATTAACTGCAATGTTGTATGCATGGCCACCAGTGTAAAACTTTGATATTATTTCGAGTGATACATTATCATGTGCAAAAAGAATCTCTGCTATTTTAATGCCGCCAGGGCCATCTGCAATGAATACTGTGTTTTTGGATACTGTTACGCTTTCCGCATATTGATTTTTCATGGTAAAAATTATCGAGCTGTTGTCTATTGTTTCCGGTTTCGAAATATCAACAATACTGATACCGCCGCGGTGATCTGCGAGCAGAGCAGTATTTCCCATAATAGTAATACCGTATGCTTTGCCAGGAGTCCTGCAGGAGGCTATCTGGAAGGAGTTACCAATAATCATATTTTTTACTGTTTTAAGATAGTTGGGTGTCAGGATATATATGTAATCGCCCGAAATGGCAAGTGAACGAGCATCCATATCTGAAACAGCATCGAATTGAAAGCTGTGGGCCGGATTCGAAATATCCAGCACCTTAAAACCACCTTTCCCATCCGCGACATAGGCATAGTCACCCCTTGCAACTATTCCCCTTGCATTAAAGGTGTCGTAGCTTCCGGTTACAACCGGTTTTTTGGGGTCAGAAATATCAACTATTCTTATCCCTTCTTTACCAAGAGCAACAAGTGCCATATTCCTGTGGACATAAACCCGAAGGGCGGGTCCTAAATGTAGGCTTCCGACTTGTTCCGGTTTAACAGCGTGAGATATATCAAGTATTACAAGTCCCTCTTCTTTATCAGCAGCAAGGAGATAATTTCTATATGTTGCAAGGTCTCTTGCATCACTTAAGGAAATTGAAGATACTCTGACAGGATGTCTGGGATTGGAGAGGTCCATAATTTTTATGCCACCCCTTCCATCCGCTACATACGCATATGAACCTCTAAGAACAATCTTTCTTGCCTCTCTTGTCTTTCTGGTGCCTATTAGTTGCGGGGCTGTAGGTTCTGTAGTATCAATTGATTTTATGCCTCTTTCACCATCTGCAATATAACTGTAGGTATTGCCCACAGT
This sequence comes from Spirochaetales bacterium, assembly GCA_027021365.1. Classification (GTDB taxonomy): domain Bacteria; phylum Spirochaetota; class Spirochaetia; order SZUA-6; family SZUA-6; genus JALUUM01. The sequence continues at coordinate 46,592 of JALUUM010000021.1, read as the reverse complement.
TATACCAAAGGCATTGTTAGTCTTTAATGAGCCTACTGTTACAATATTATTGGGATCCGATATGTCTACTATTTTAAGGCCACTTCTTCCATCTGCTACATAGGCATAGCTTCCATCTATCACAATATTCTGGCCATCTGTTATTTTGATTCCTGATTTTGTTTCAAGTTTAGTTTCAGGTAATGCAAGACTTTTCCCAATTCTGGCCATACTTACTATACTGCCATCAAGGGAGGGACGTATCTTATAATAGTATGTTTTTCCGTACTTAACATCCTTATCCAGATATATCGTGCCTCTGAGGGTATGTGCTATTTCTCTGTAACTTGCATCGGCATTATCCGACTTCAGTACATCGTAGCTCTCCGCTCCCTGAATTTTGTTCCATGAGAGTCTTATTGATTGATACTCTCCGGTTACAGTAGGAATAAGTGTTAAAGGTGAAAGTGGTATAGAATCCTTTGTTTCTGATAGAATTACCAATGGGAGCTTTGAAACTTTAAGGCCGGATTTTGAATTGGATGTTGAATTACTTAAATTGCTCGTATTCAAATTGCTCTTACTTAAATTGCTCGTATCAGCTGACAAAATTCCTTTCAAAAGGAATCTATATCTCCTGCCGTTTTCAAGATTATCCAATATAAAGGGAGACTTTTCTACGTAAGCTCTGTTACCGTTATCTTCAGCTGGCATTGTTCCATCATCTGTGTAAGTAATGGTGTAAGTTACCTTGTAGTTCATTCCAACAGGTATTGGCAACCAGTTCAATTTTACAGCTTTGTCCTGCGGTATCACTTTGAATGAAGGAATCCCACTTTTGCCTTCTTTCACCCTTACAGAGACTTCTGCGCTCTTACCGTTGAATAGCTTTGAAGAGACTAGGATTACCTGGGTGCCTGAAAATTCTTTGGTAGGGATAAGCAGGCCAAAATTTCCCTTTAAGTCGACCTTTATTGTTTTCCGGAATGTTTTGGATGCTTTTTCTGAAAAACCAGCTGAGAAGATATCTATTGTATTTTTTACTTTCTCATAGCCGGAATCTTTATCAGAATCTTTACTGTGATAGACGTTTCCTTTATATGGGTCAGAGATATTCCCGCTGATGTAGAGTAATGCACCGTAGAAACTGTTGTTTATCGGCGAGGTGACTGTCACTTCCGGTTTAAGCTTCCCATCTAGTAGATCTACGGTTTTACTTGAGATATGTTCATTCTTGTCCTCTGCAAGAATTGTAAGCTTAAGGTGTCCCATTGATTTAACAATAGGTATTTCCATATCAAAGTTACCCTCTCTGTCAAAACCTATGACATTTGAAATCGATGAAGAACCATCAATTCTATACTGAATCTTTTTTACCTCATCTGTGTTACCTGTATCTTCTGCAGAATTGGAAATTTGGCCCCGAATTATCACTGATTTCCCATAAAAACCTTTATCTGTGGGGGATTCAAGGACGATATAGGGTCCCCTCTTATCCTCCTCAACCTGAATGGACTGAGAAACAGTTATACCATCCCTGCTTTTTGCCTTAAGAACAACAATTTGTAACCCATGCATCCCTTCTATGGGTATTGATACTTTAAAAGCGCCTCTCGTATCAAAGGGTATTTCTCCATTGATTTTTGTGCCGGAGATGCTGAAAGAGAGGTTTTTAATATTACCAGCAGATTTAGGCCTCTCTTTAGAGTCTGTTACCCTGCCCGATAAATTTATTCTTGTTCTATAGGCAATTTTGTTACCCATTCTATCTATATGAATATTTGGTTTTAAAAGTGGTTTCTTCTCTATAGTTTTTTCCTCTGATTTTAGCTTGTTTTCAGATATTCTCGGGAGCTTCTTGTCTATTGTTATCCGCTTTATAGATGTATTCCCGTGAGTATCTATTGCCTTGAGAACAAGTGTTTGAATTCCGGAAAGACCCTTCGATGGAATTGTAAACAGGAAATTGCCACTTTTATCAAAGTTAATATTTCCAGCTATTATTGATACATTTAAGATGGAATATGTGAATTCCCCTATATCTAACGTTGTATCTGCTTTTGCCTCCTCTGAGTTCTTTATAACACCCGCTACAATGATTTTATCCTGATAAAGTCCCATCTGCTCCGGCTTGATAACGTGAATGTAAGGAGGAATTCTATCATCATATAGACTGATATGGTTGTTTGTAGTATGCCCATTCTTGTCTTCAGCTTTTACATGCAGGATAATCTCTTCGGGCATTCCTGCTGTATTAAAAGCAAACTCAAAGTAACCGCCTCTGTCATGGACAAGTTTTTCAGGTGATAAGAGGAGGCCATGTTCAGGAGACGAAATGTACCAGACAAGCTTCATTACTTCATCAGGAGAATCCATTGGCTCTGCCAAATTACCGACTCTTCCCCTTACGCTTACCCTTGGCAGATAGTTATCCCTGTCATTGGGTGAAATTATTGTAATTGAGGGTCCCCTTCCGTCATCGAATAGGTATAGATTCTTGGATGTTTTATTTCCCCCAAAGTCTTCAGCTTTAATATGTAATTGTAGAACATTGGAATATCCGGTTGTATCTATTTTAAAAGTAAAATTCCCTGAAGAATCTGTTTTTAATTCACCTTTTAGCTGCGTATTATTTATCTGCCAGGTTGCTCTTCTTATCCCTTCTGTTCCAATACCTTTATCCCTTATACAGCCTTTAACAGTTATACTCGACTGGTAAGTAGAGAAGTTTGCAGGTGATGTTATCTCTACCGTCGGTGGGGTTAAATCAATTGGTGGCGGCGAGAGTCTCTTATGAGGGAGCATTACCCCTGTAGCTTCTTTAACGCGTTTGGTTTTAGGTGCCTTTTCGACCTCAATATATCTCGATAAATGAGAAAAGGGTTTTTCTCTCTGTATGCTCAGCGGTGAGATAAAAAGGGATGTTGGTTTTATCTTTGGCTTTTCTTTTTCTTTTGAAGGAGAGGAGGGAGAACATGATGCCATAATAAAAATGCTGAGTATGTAGAAAAGAAAGATTTTTCGATAGTGGAAAGTGGCCATTTTATTGTATTTCTACTGTATAGGATGCTTCTGCTGATTCATTCCCAGCAGAGTCCACTACTTTAATGTATAGGGTATGATTCCCAACAGAGAGCAGATTAAGAGGGGTATAATCTGTAATCATACTTCCCGCGTTGGTGTAAGCATCCGTATCAAGATGGTAGCGAATATCAACAGCATCTAGATCAAGAGGATTGTCCCAGGTCCAGGTCGGTTTCTTGTTGGTTGTAGGGGTTACTGGACCGGTAAATGTTACAGTGCCAGGGCCAGTTGTATCTACCGTAATCAATCTGCTTCCAGATGAAGACCAGTTGCCTGCGGCATCCTGTGCCTGTACGTATAATGTATGGTCATTTTCTGTGAGTGGAGTGGAAGGTGTATGACTGGTGAGCAGACTTCCCGATACAGTCCATCCTCCGCCACTCTCGCTATCCATCTGGTATCGTATATCAACTGCATCTGCTGGATTTGTCCAGTTCCAGTCGGGTGTTGTATTGTTTGTCGGGCTGGCTGTACCGCCAAAGCTATTGGGTGGAACCGGGGCCTGTGTGTCGACTGTAACGGTTGCATAACCGGATGCGTGCCAATTTGTAGAGGCATCCTGTGCCTGAACGTAGAGGGTATGGTTTCCGTCTGAGAGGGCTGCAGGTGTATATGAGGTGGGTAACCCTCCCGCAATTGTCCATCCGCCGGCACTTTCACTGTCCATCTGGTAGCGAACATCAACCGTACCTGATGGATTTGTCCAGTTCCATGTTGGTGTATTGTCATTGGTCAAAGGGGGGGCTGTTACATCAGGAATAGAGTCAATGGTAATGCTGTAACTCCCGGAGACAGACCAGTTTCCTGCGTTGTCTCTAACCTGTACGTACAGGGTTCTTGCTCCTTGAGAGAGGTTTGATCCCGGTGTATGGGTTGTGATAACACTTCCCGATACAGTCCATCCTCCGCTACTCTCGCTATCAATCTGGTAGCGTACATCAACCGTACCTGATGGATTGACCCAGTTCCATGTGGGTGTTTCATCCATAGTTGGTGTTGCACCGGTAAAGCCGTTAGGTGGAGAGAGCGGAGTTGTGTCCACGGTAATTGCATAGCTACCCGAGGCAGACCAATTACCTGCGGCATCCTGTACCTGTACATATAGCGTATGACTGTCCTCTGTGAGTACTGAGGAAGATGTATATGATGAAATAACACTTCCCTCAGTAGTCCATCCACCTGCACCTTCGCTGTCCATCTGGTAGCGCACATCAGCCGTTCCCGAGGGATTTGTCCAGTTCCACGTTGGTGTTGTATTATTGGTTGGTGTTGTGCCGGAAAAGCCGTTAGGTGGGGAGAGCGGAGTTGTGTCCACGGTAATTGCATAGCTACCCGAGGCAGACCAGTTACCTGCGGCATCCTGTACCTGTACATACAGCGTATGAATGCCCTCTATGAGTACTGAGGAAGATGTATATGATGAAATAACACTTCCCTCAGTAGTCCATCCACCTGCACCTTCGCTGTCCATCTGGTAGCGCACATCAGCCGTACCTGATGGATTGACCCAGTTCCATGTGGGTGTTTCATCCATAGTTGGTGTTGCACCGGAAAAGCCGTTAGGTGGGGAGAGCGGAGTTGTGTCCACGGTAATTGCATAGCTACCCGAGGCAGACCAGTTACCTGCAACATCCATTGCCTGAACATACAATGTATGACTGCCCTCTGTAAGCACTGAGGAAGATGTATATGATGAAATAACACTTCCCTCAGTAGTCCATCCACCTGCACCTTCGCTGTCCATCTGGTAGCGCACATCAGCCGTTCCCGAGGGATTTGTCCAGTTCCACATTGGCGTTGTATTATTCGTTGGTGTTTTGCCTGTTACAATAGGGGCATCTGGCGGGTTGATATCATCATACATATCCACATTTACCGAGTTCTCTCTTCCGGCTTTATCTGTGGCGGTTACAGTAATAACCAGTTTTCCACTCATGCCATTACCGATGGGGTTGAAAGTAAAGGAGAAGGTTCCAGCGGTAAGGTCGTATGTTGTTATGGTATCACCTATGGAAGGTGCTGAGAGTTGTTCTATTATATAGACAAGTGAATCAAAATTTGCTGGATCATCGATTCCTATTGTGCCACTTACCGTTGTACTTGTGGTTACAATCGAGGAGTACCATTGGTCGTATGCAGTAATTGCAACAAGCGGGCCTTGGGCTGAATCGATAAGTTGACGTGTTTCGGTTGATACATGGCCGTTAAGGTCTTCTGCGCTGAATTCGAAGTACTGATTGCCCTTCTTTCCTATTAATGAAGCCTCATCGTAGAAAGCCCCTGTAACAGGATTGAAGGTAAATTTATTTACCTTGTATGTCCCATCCGGTTGTTTGGGTGTAGTGGTTAAATCCAGTTCACCGTTTACACCTGCGGGAGAAATCTGCCATGATACTTTTTTTACGTTTTCTGTGGAACTGTCATTCTGGGCATTTAATACGGTTCCAGTTATATTTAATATTACACTGTAAGTGGTGAGATTTGCAGGTGTGTTGAGCTTGATATATGGACCTGAAGTATCTTCCTGAAGGTTAATAGTTTTTTCTGTAACATTGCCGTTCTTGTCTGTTGCAGTAAAAGTTATGATTTGGACACCTGAAAGACCAATGGATGATATTTCAATAAAAAAAGAACCTGTTTCTGGGTCAAAAGTAAATGTACTATCCTCCGGTTCAATCTGGTATGTCCCGTCTTCTGAAAATGTAACAGTTAGGTTCAATCTTGATGCATCAAGCACAGTTATTTCCAGGGTCTTTATGAAACCTTTGTAATCTTTATCTTTCAATGCTGAATCCAGAATGGAACCGGTAATTGTTATCGTTCCCTTGTATGCACTGTTTGTTTTTGGGGATGCAATTGTAAGTTCCGGGGGTATTTCGTCCTCTACAACCGTAATAAGTGTTTCATCAATCGGAAGAGGACAACCTGTAAGCAGTATGGAAAGTAAAAGAAGGGTTTTGATAAGAAAAATGGGGATGTGTTTTTTCACTTAATTTTCTTCCTCTGCAAAAAAGATAGATTCTGCTGAGTCTTCTGCCAGGGAACCTCGGGAGGATGTTTCTGTTTTATTGAGGTAAGAGTACTTTTCCTTTAATTCGGGATTACGGGTAAGGGCTCTATTGAAGTAATTGGATGACATTTTGTAATCTTCAAGTTCATAGTAACATTTTGAGATGTTTAGAAGTATATGTGTGTATGTTGATGTTTTTCCTCTACCCTTCTGCAGTATACGCTTCTCCGCCAGGTGAAAGGAACGTAGGGCATTCCGGTATTCTTCCTCCAGAAAATACACACTTCCCAGATTGATAATAGGGTTAAGATAGTTTCTGTCCAGTGTAAGTGCCCTGTTGAAAGCCTTTTTTGCTTGTGAGTAGCGTTCATACCTCGCAGAAATTATGCCAAGCTTGTTGAAATTTCTCTTGTTGTTCGTCTTTTCTGCCACTTTAGAATAGTTTTCTATAATCTGATCGACAAGATTTTCCAGCTCATTTTTAAAATTGGTTCCAATATTTGTTTTGCTCCCGTATTGGAGTCCAAGGTCTCGTTCTCGAAGCCCGACCGGACGATATATCTCCTGTGCTTTCCTTGTAAAATAGATACCTCTCTTTTTAGGTTGGTTATCATACTCTCTGAACTCCTCTATCCCGGTTCTCCATGCTTCCAAAAAGGATTTGGTTCCTATAAGGGTAATTTCAACAGGAACCCACAGCTTCCCACCGATGCTTAGAGTCATTTTTTTATCGGGATGAACAAGCTTGTAGGATTTTGAAGGGACTCCCGTATTGAAGACAGAATAGATATGCCCAGGGACCGTTATAAATGCAGTTTGCATTCCTACTGTTTCCATAATAGAATTAAAGAGCACTGTAAGATCATCACAGTCACCTGTAAGTCGCTTTAGGGTATCTCGAGGAAGACTTATCGAATCTACTTTAAGTGGATTCCCCTGTGCCTCTGTGAAAGGAGATGTTGGGTCTACCTGATAGATACAACCTATCTCTTTCAAGGCATAGAATACCTGCATTCCCATCTGCAGGGAATCACTGAAACCATTAAGTGTATAGTTCTTGGCAGATTGTCTTATAAAGCTGGAATAGTTACGAAGGGCGCTATCTGATGGAGTAATAAATGCAGCTACCTTTCTATCATCATCCCATGTAAGTGCTGTTTTGTCATATAAATCATATGAAACTGAGAATTTCTGTGTGGCAGCTTTGCCTCTGGAGATATAACTTACCGCAATCTCACCGGTAAGCGGAGTGGTGCCCTCTGTTTTGAAAACCTCTTCGTTGAAAATAGCCGGGATATCCAGTTTCACCTTTTCTCCCGATGCCAGTGTGTTTAGTGAGGCCACCTTTGTGGGAGAATCCATAAATCCTGCCTGGTAAAATGAAATATCTATATCATTTATGGCGAATTTTTCTGTATTGGCTATTGTTACCTTGCCTATTGGATTTTTTACATAGTAGCTCTGCATGGCGGCAAAAACAGGGGGAATCGATGAATTAACCAGTTTAATGCTTCGAATTAAAGCTCTGGGTGCATCCGGATCTTCACCGAATCTGTAGCTGCCTGAAAAACCTAAACTATATACAAAACCATTAAAGCGATTCAGAGGTGAAAGTGCATACAGATACTTGATATTTGGATTAACTGCTATACTCATATTATAGGAGGGATTTAAGGCTATTCTTAAACCCGTTGAAGCTATAAGATTTAGAGTGCCACGTGCCTGTTCCGGATCCAGCTTTGGGAATACCGCTTCACTGATACCTCCGGATATCTCCACTCCAAGTTCAAAACTTTTTGAAAAACGATTTGAGTATCCCATTCCAAGACTTCCATACCAGTGGGTATGCTGCCATTTTCCCATATTATCCCTCTCCGGCGTGATAAACTGAATTATTCCTGCCTTAATGAATGGGTAGATTATTGGTATAGAGGTAATTGGGATCTTAAGGTTTGCGGAGAGGTCGTAATACATGTTGAAGTCTGTGCCGTAATCTGTGAAAGGTGTCAGTGTTTGGTATTCAAAACCAAGTGAAAGGTTGTATTTGTAGAGATCATTAAAGTCTAAAGATTTCTGCTGGGGGAAAACAGGTGCCAAAATGAACAGAGTCAAAAGGATCCGTATAATTTGTTTTGGCATAAATGTTTTACCGCCTTTTTATTCTATTATATCATGCTTTCAAAATTGTACCAGTTAATCACGAATAAAATTATAAGATTATTTTCACGATATTTCTGATCAATTTTAGTGTGGAATAATTCCTTAAAATATGATATCTGTCTTGGAAAGGATCCACAGATGAATAGTTTATACAATCTCTTAATAGGCATCTCGGGAGGTCTCTTTTTCATATTGCTCTCTTCCTTTGTTGTAAGAGCAAGGAGGGCAAGAGAGTACGTTGCAGCAAAGCGTGCATTTATTATTTTGCTTGTAATGGTCGGCATTTTTTCAGTATTTTTCTTTCTTCCCCTACCGTACAAAGAGATCTTTCTTCTGGTGCTTGGGACCTTTCTCCTGATTTTTCTGGTTCTTCTGCTTTTGCCAATAGGAAGGGTAGAGGTTAAAAAGGAAATCCCAATTGAAAGGTACGATGAGAGGGATATACCATTTTCCCGTTTCAGGCTGGAACCGGGGACGGAGGCCTTTAACGAATACTACCTGAAACATCCGGAATTAAAGGAGAAGGATGACAGGATAAGAAGGCTTCCCGGCCTGCTATCGCTTAAGGGTAGGGAGGCTCATCCTCTCGCATTTGCCTCATCGATGGCGAGTTTTCAGTTCATAAAAGATCAGAGATACAGAGTTGACGGAGACACAATGGAAGCTCTTCCTGAATACAGAGAAGCTGTATCGGATTATTCACCTGCCGAACTGTCTGACTGGCTTAAGAAACTTGCAAAGTTTTACGGTGCCCGCAGTTCGGGAATAACAAAGCTGGAAAAGTATCATATGTACTCACATATAGGAAGGGGAACCGGAAAGTACGGGTCGAAAATCGATCTTCCGCACAGTTATGCCATAGCTTTTACAGTTGAAATGAGGAATGATTTTATTCAACAGGGACCCGGTGCCGTTTCCGTAATGGAATCGGCCAGGGAGTACGCCCTTATAGCCCATATTGCCCTTCAGCTAACACACTTTATTAGAGCGTTAGGTTACTCTGCCCGCTCTCATATAGATGAAAACTACAGGGTTATCTGTCCTCTTGTGGCAAGGGATGCAGGCCTTGGAGAAGTGGGAAGGATGGGTTTTTTAATAACCCCGGACCTTGGCCCGAGGGTAAGGATAGCGGTTGTCACAACGGATATGAAGCTCGTACCGGATGAATATGTTCCTGATGCATCCGTTATAGATTTCTGTAATTTCTGTCTTAAGTGTGCAGTTTCCTGTCCTGTCAGTGCAATACCAAAGGGTGATAGAGAACTTATCCGTGGTGCACTCAAATGGCAGATAGACCCCGTTGCCTGTTTTAAGTTCTGGAACCTATCGGGAACGGATTGCGGGAGATGCATGGCGGTATGTCCCTACTCCCACATCCCCCTCTATTCTCCGGGTATAGTGAAATTCCTGGTTAAGAAATCGGGCTTTGCAAGAAGAGCCATCCTCCGGCTGGATGACTTTCTCTATGGAAAGAAACCCAAACCGTACAGGGGCGTTTATATCGGGAATTGATTGGATTAAGTCTTCGCTGTTTTATCGCGCCTGCTCACACTGTATTTTACCCGAAGCGGTATACCGAAACAGTACGCCGAAGCCGTATCCCAAAAGGATATCCCGAAGTGGGTATCCCGAAGCGGTATCACAGGTGTATACCTAACCGATTCCCTTGTAGACGATTCCCAGGATAACAACAATCAGTGTGGCAATTACAAAGATATATCTTGCATAAAACTTCCACCAGTTGCCAACAGGTTTCTTTGCGCCGGTATTTACCTCCTTGTGTGCCCTGTCTATTCCGTAGATCCAGAAAAAGGTAATTGCTGCAAGTAGTGCCCCTATTGGAACGAGATAAATTGTTACGAAGTTTGCGAACTTGCCAAACCATTCCATTTTAAGGGTAAGGGGAAGTCCAATAAGGAATGCCGCAATCGCAACCACTATTGCAGATACAGACCTCTTCCACTTTAGTCTGTCCATCAAAGCTTCCACTGCAACCTCCATTAAAGCAATCGAGGTAGAAAGGGCAGCAAAGAAGACGGCAACAAAGAAGATAATTCCAAATATGTAACCTGCGGACATCTCGTTGAAAATGCTTGGAAGTGTTATAAAGAGAAGGGGAGGCCCCGCTGCAGGATCGAGCCCGAATGAAAATACCGCAGGCATTATAACCAGTGCTGCAAGGAAAGATGCTATCGTATCGTAAATGGCCGTATTAAGCGCAGATGAAGGTATATCGACATCCTTCTTCAGGTAGCTTCCGTAAACGACCATCCCGGCACCGCCAAGTGAAACTGTAAAGAATGCCTGGCCCAGAGCCATTACCCAGGTGTCGGCACGCAGAAGCTTTGACCACTTTGGAACAAAGAGAAATGCAAGGCCCTTTCCGGCATTCGGCAGTGTGAGAGAGCGAACAAGAAGCACTGCAAGAAGTACAAAGAGAAGGGGAATCATGTATTTGTTTGCCTTCTCGATCCCCTTTTGAACACCTATGAGTACGATGAGTGTTGTAACAATAATTGCGATGGCGTGCCATATTACGGCAGTGGGGTGTCCGACAAAACCTCCGAAAACAGCCGGAATATTTTCGAATTTCTTGAAACCCTCAAAGGCAAGGACAACGTATCTTATAACCCAGCCGACAACTATCATGTAAAAAATGAATACACCGGTCGTTCCGAGCCATGGGATTGCACCGACCCATGCACCACCCTTCATATTCTTTTCCTTGAATACCCCCTCGAAGGCACCGAGGGGTCCCTTCTGCTGGCTTCTTCCCAAACCAAACTCTCCCATCAGGCCCACAACGGCAAGCCCAAAGATAAAAAGCAGGTAGGGAATCAGGAATGCAGCTCCCCCGTACATTCCCAGGCGCCACGGAAACATCCAGAGGTTGCCAAGGCCGATTGCAGCGCCAACGGTAGCAACCACGAAACCGAATTTACCGGACCAGGATTCTCTGTCAGACATCTTCACCTCCTATATAGCCTAAAAGCTATATGCCGTAATATTAAATTTTCTGTATATTAATGCATTTGTAGATTCACTTGCAAGCAGTTTTTATATTGATACCTGCCACGCCTTGCCTTGGTTTAAAGCGAGTTCAAGAGCCTCTCTATCGGAAGGTACTCCCTTCTGTCGTGCAGTTCCTCGTCCCCTGAAAAGTAATAACTGAAATTGTATTTTACTTAATTTCAATAATTATTTTTTTTCTTAGAGCCTTTGCAACTTTTTCTATTGTTGATAGCTTAATATCCTCTGCGTGATTCTTTATTCTTGAGATGGCACTTTTGGTGGTTTTTAGGCGTCTTGCCAATTCTTCCTGGGTTAAGCCGCTTTTTTTTCTTGCCTCACGTAAAAGAACTCCAATTTTGAGATCGTTATAACCAGATTCATATGATTCAGCAAAATCAGGATCTTTCTTTTTCCTGCGTTCTATATATTTTCTTAAATCACTCATTTGTATCCCTCCTCTTAAAATAATCTCTTTTATAATCAATAGCCCTTTCCATTTCCGCTTTTGGAGTGCGCCTTGTTTTTTTAACAAAACCATGCGTGAGAACAATTTTAGATTCATCAAAAAAACAAAGTATTCTAAATGAGTTACTTCCAAATTGTACTCTATATCCCCATATATTTTCTTCAACTCTACTTATCTTTTTAATATACCTCTTCATTTATAATAGTTAGCATACAAGCTAACATTTCTCAATTAGTTAGAGAGGCTATCCCCAAAGAAGTGTTAGGACATATCCATTTTTGTCATAGTGCAAGATTTAAACAATTTCCCCTTATAAAGCTCCATATCAGGATGTTTACCTAAATACCTTTTTAATACTGTAAGAAGTGATGGAATTACTTCAGGATGATTTCTTACTTGAAGTGAAATAATCCCTTTATTTTTTACTTCATCAGGAGGATCTGTAGGAATATGATCCTTCAGCCAAAAGACTGTATATCCTTCTTCTTTAAGTAACTGAATTATAGAACGAGAAATACAATGATCAGCAACAAACCGTAGACTCATGAAACTGCTATCTCAAACTCTGCAAGATCTCTTGCATATTCTAAACATGCAGTAATCTGTTCCTTAGTAAGATCAGGAAACTCTTTTATTATATACTCTGTTTTCTTTCCCTCTGCTAAATAATCAAGTATGAGACTCACTGGAATCCTCGTTCCTTTAATCCTTGGTTTCCCCTTCAGTACATCAGGTGTGCTTATTATATATTCTCTCCAATCTATCCCCACTTTATGCCTCCTGAAAATGCTTACTATCTTTTAAATAAGTTACGATATTTATTCAATTATCTCAAAGAGTGGAGCTGGACGGTATATGGGGGGGTGTACACCTTACCTAGGGAGGCCCTACTGTTCTGGTACTGAATACTGGCGTAAATACCACAGATCATTAATCATTACGAACACTAACCAGATGCTTCAAACTTCCGTTTTCAGCATTATACCTGATCTACCCCTCCTCGGGGATATTTTATCATTCCTCCTTTTTAACTTACCAATTTGGCAGTGTAATGAAGTATATCCAATTTTCTTTTTGCTATGTTAATTCTCTGTAGGGAAGGCCGGTGCCTCCCCCGGATTTTAAATAATGGCTTGATCTATGTGGCTACGGGCGGTAGGCGATTGCATACGCGCCGTATTTGTCGAGAGCAGTTACCTGCCAGGTAACTCCGTTGTCGGTTGAAAGGAGATGATCTCCGTTATTACCGAGCGCAGACCACTTGCCGGATCCGTCCGTCGCGATGTCGCCGAGCGGGTGGCCAAGTGATGTGAACTCGGACGGAAGCGAAGAAGAGATATTTGTCCAGGTGTCGCCGTCTGAAGACTGGATCATAACCGGTGTCGGTGATGCGTAGTAAGCTGGCCCGACCGCGATGAACTTGCCATTACCGAATGCGAGGCCGGAGAGGGGCGATGTTGTAACCGTTTCGGAACTTGCAGCTATTGTCCAGGTCTGGCCATTGTCGTTCGAATGGTAGATTCTTCCGACTGCTCCGACGGTGACCCAGCGGCTTAAACCATCGTATGCAATACCGTAATAGGAAGTTCCGAGTGAAATCAGGGAAACGGTCCAATTCTGTCCTCCATCTGTGGAATAGGCGCAGTTGTCCTGACCGACCGCAACGAATGTACCTGACCCGTTCGTAGTAACGTCGTACAGAGCATCAGTACTACCGCCACTGATTGTCGCAGCTGTCCACACCTGGCCGTCGTTGGAGTACAAAATAGTCTGTTGGTCCGCCACCGCGACCCAGGTTCCGTTTCCCCAGACGACGCTATTGAGATCTTTGGTTGTAGTACCTGCACCGACCTGTATCCAGTTCAACCCGTTATCTGAGTAGAGTATCGTACCACTCTTACCGACCGCAACGCAGTTGCCGGCGTTGTCGCTTGCGATACCGAGGAGGTCGGCCGCAGGCGTCGGTATCTGAGAGACATTCGGATACCCCCACACAGAGCCATCCGCTGAAAATGCGACAATGCTATAGTAGGTTCCGGAATCAGAGGGGTTTTCGACCTTCATGCCCGCAACGATGAATCGCGGGTCTATGGTTGCCGGTTCGACACTACCATCTCCTGTGTCCGTTCCGAACAGGTCAAAGTCGGCGAAGTCGTAGGATGTTCCGTCTGCGGTGATGGTACCTGAATATGAGGGATCGCCGTCAAAATCATCTTCCACTGAATCATATGCGCCGCTTGCAGAGATATCGAAGTCGAGTTCGGACACGGAACCGCCGGTGAGGGTTACTGTGCCGATTGCAGTTATCGTCATCGTTGTTCCCGAAATCGTCCTAGAAAGAGTAATAGTACCATTTATTGTATACCCGGTATTTATGTCCGCGTACCCGTTGAAGGTGGTGGTGAGTATCGATGATCCATCAAAATCAAATGTTATGCCGTTAAGGTACTCGTACGGGAAGGTCAATGCTGTCATATCTTGGTCCATAAAGCTCGAGATAGGCACGAACACCGCTTCAACAGCATCCTGTAGTACATCCTTCGGCGTCTGGTTGGAGCTCGAACCGGTATTGTCGCAGCCAGATATAAGCAGTCCGAAGAAAATAAGAATAAAACCTGCAAGCATAATCCCTTTGGTTTTCATTTGCAATACCCTCTATTGAATTATCAATAAGAAAAATTATAATTCGAGATTCAAGAACATACGAAAAAAATCATTAAAAGCCTCTACATTGCCGATGAAATATTCTCGAATGATTTTCCCAACGAAAAAGGACTGTGTTTTTATAAATACACTACTCGACATAGAACATTCTGTCAAGAATAAAGAAAATATGAAGTTTCCAGGGTATTGCTGAAGATATGGAAGGGTATACTTAACTCCTGGATTTTCCTTATTTCATTGAGTGTGCAGAAAATGAGGATCAAGAGACCATGTGACTATCTTAACGAAGGGTCGACCTCGTATACCTTCTGAATAAGCCGCGCCTGACCTTGGTTTAAAGCGAGTTCAAGAGCCTCTCTATTGGAAGGTACTCTATTCTGTCGTGCAGTTCCTCTACAAGAATCTCTACTGTCCAGCGGGATGCATTTCCTACAACGGAGGTACACTTGTCTATGTGGGCACCCATTTTAACTAAGGCCTTACGATCCTCATCCGCTGTCAAATTGAATACCCTTCCAAATATTTTTCCGTGTATATCCCTGCAGGTTACACTTCCGTATTTAAGCAGAAACCTTTCCCGTAAAAGCCTTGCAAGGGAAGCTGTTTTATACTTCTTTTCCCTGTCTCCTGAAAAAGCAGTCTCTTCGTCTCCCAATAAGGAGCCTATTGCAAGAACCACTGCAATGTAGCCCCCGCATGAACTGTCTGTTGCCTCTCCTATGCCACCTGCAAAGGTAGTCGTTGCCTTAAAAAGTAAGTCCTCCCTTATATTTAACGTATCCAGTACTCCGGCCAATGCACACTGACCGCAGCCATGGTAGTCCCTCTCGTATTTAAAACCGAGGTTGAATGCTTTCATTCCAAGCCCAAAGGCATGATAGCTACGTTCTATGGCAGAAATAAGGTCTCTCTCGGCTTCTGCAAGGCCGGTAAGCATTTTTATGGCTTCTCGAAGACCCTTTTTATCGACAATCTCTCTTATGGAATTGCCTCCGAATATGTCTTCAAAGAGAAGCCCTGCAGATGCGCTCTTAATTATATGCTTAGGCCTTTTTCCATGCTTTTTTGCTAGGATTGCTGCTCCTGTCAGCCTGTCATTTCTTCTTAATTTTCTAACGGGATCCTTGCCAAGCCTTTTGAGTGTGTCTCCCAGTGCCGGGTTCGAGAACCTTTCAAAAACGGTCCTGTCCCACTCTTTCATCTCTTTTTCTTAAAAAACCGAACTCCCCGGAAAGGCCAAAGGAGACCTCTTCCAATGCCTTTTCAGCGAAAAACCTTACCTCTCCGTCTGAAAGAGCCTCTGTAAGCGATTTGTAACCCCTTGTTGCTCCGATATATGAAAGTACTGCATGTGCAAGGTTGTAGGTGAAGAGCTTTCTTGTCTCCCTTGCCCTCATGTTATCCACAGGCTTTAAGCACGGTACATTGGGTATATTATCCTTAAATGCTTTAAATGCATGCTTATCCACGGGAAGCTCCAGATAATCGTCAGTTAGGACAAAAAGGGGATTTTCAGAGAGTAGTTCCTTTGGAACGTCAGGTGCCATTCTGATTACAAGGGATTCAACTATACCGACCCTTTTATCTATATAATCAGAAATTCTGTAAACAGCAGAAGCGCTTTCTCCGACATTCTCTCTCTTCCGAAATAAGCCTTTCAAATTCCTCTTTAAGGCTTTCTCTAAAAGAGGGGCCGGGATGCAGCGCATTGGAACAGATGACAACGGTTTTTCCTTCTTCTATTCTTCCCTCTCCTTTGCTCAATAAGGTTATTCTCCGATAGAGCGGCGAAGGGCAGAACGGGCAAGGAGCCTCGTCGAATCCAGCACGGGAAGCGGGCAGTCATTGGGATCGACAAGCAGGGGAATCTCGGTACAGCCCAGTATCACTGCTTCGGCACCCTTCTTTTTAAGGTTTTCAATGACCTCATTAAAGTAGAGCCTCGATTTTTCGCTGAAAATTCCGTTTACAAGTTCTCTGAAGATGATACTGTTGATGCTTTCCATCTCATCATCACCCGGTAGAATTGTTTCCATTCCGTACTTCGTAAGGACTTCAGGATACACGGGGCCCCTCATTAGGTACCTTGTTCCAAGGAGGCCGAGCTTCTTGAAACCGCGCACCTTGGCTTCCTCCGAAACGGCCTCTGCAATGTGTATCCATGGGATGGGCGATTCTTTTTCAACAGTATGAAAGGCCTGGTGAATCGTGTTGTCCGGCGAGATGGCTATTTCAGCCCCAATCGAGGCCAGTTTCTTTACCGAGGAAAGCATAAGCCCTGCCACCCCTTTCCAGTTTCCGCTTCTTATGTGTACCATGTAGGAGCCAAGCGGGTAGGTGTGCATGGAAACCTCGGGGTGCATGTACTCTCCCATTGAAACCTGAGCTTCCTCGCATATGGTCCTGTAGCAGAGAGCGGCACCCTCTGCACTGCAGCCTACGATTCCGATATGCTTTGCCATTGTCTGCCTCCCGTTGATACTGGTATATTATCGTTTATGTCAATCCTCTGCAAATATCTTTGAAAATAGAAAGAACAGACAGAGGCTTATAACAATGATTCCCGCGGAGAAACCCATCATCCATCTCACCCCCAGTGCCCCAACTATCAATGAAACGAGGAAATTTCCGAGAGCAGAGCCAAGGGTAAAGACGAACTGGTTGATGTTCTGATACGTTGCCTTGAGATCTCTGTGTGCCTTTTCATTCAGATAGGATATCCACGATACGTAGAGAAGCGGAAATGCAATACCATGGAGGCTCTGAATAAGAATAAAGAAGAGGGGACTGGCCTTTGTGCCTATGAATGTAAATAGGAGAAGTTTTATCAAAAGGACTACATCACCAGCCAGCATCATCCATTTGAGGCCAAAACGGGGAATTATTCTTTTTGTCTGTGACAGAATGAATACTTCCGGAATGGCTGCAAGTCCGTATGCCAGCCCTATCACGTTGATTCCCACGTTGAGCTCACTCATGTAGAGACTCGTAAACATGAAGGAGCCGTTCATACCTATTGCAACGGTGAAGATAAAGATTAAAAGCAGTTGGACCTTCCTGTCCTCTCTGAGGAGCTTGAGAGGAAGTTTTACCTTTTCTATCTTTTCGCTTATACCGGTACTCCCGAGAATTGACAGAGAGACAAAGCCCCCAATGAAGAGGAGGTAGAGAGGTAAAAGGTTTCCGGCATGAAGGGCAATGAATCCGGCAAGGGAGGCGGATATTATCCATCCGATTGAACCAAAGAGCCTTATAGCGCCGTACCTGTCCGTACTGTTATACTTCATGGCCAGTGCTGCAAGAGCCTCCGTATCGAGAAGGGGAAAAATGGGCTTTGTTGCAAAGCCTATCAGAATTGCCCCGGGTAGTATGAAGGTGATTCTCGTTGCAATGTCCATTTTCTGCATCCCCGGAAATGCCGGAATTGCGCTCAACAGGCCCCCAAATGCTGTGAGGATGGAGAATAGAGTTATCAACCTGTTCCTGATCTTGAACTTATCGGAGAGTATCCCGGCGATTGGGGGAGATACAAGTCCTACCACCGATTGCAGGAAGAGTATGGTACCTATTACAGAGTAATTTACCCTTCCGTCCGAGAATGCAAGAACATTCCTGTAGTAGAGGCTGAAAAAGGGAACAATAAAACCTATAGAGAGAAAAAAGTTGAACTGTAGAAATGAGATTCTGCTGATTCTTTCCTGCATTCCGCATGAATTATACTTAAAGCTGTGTGACTTTCAATGCAAAAGTGATATACTTTTCTGAAAATCTCTTGCACGGCCATAAGAGGTCGAAAGGCCGAGGTGCCGAAATGCCATGAGGTGCCATATGGCAGGTGACAGGATGACTTGCCGGAAAGGGGTGGAAGTATGAGAGAGTTTTTTTTAAAGCTTGCTGCGGCGAGGGGCGAGATTCCCGTTGATTTACTTGTAAAGAATGCAAGACTTGTCAACGTTCTATCGGGCGAAATTTACGGGGAGAGTATTGCCATCTCCGACGGAAGAGTAATTGGATTCGGCGACTACGAGGCTAAAGAGATATTGGATGTCGATGGTCTTTACCTTGCACCGGGTTTCATAGATGCACACATTCATTTCGAAAGCACGATGCTTACCCTTCCCGAGTTTGCCAGAGCAGTAATGCCCCATGGTACAACGGCTGTTGTAATAGACCCGCATGAGATAGCAAATGTTCTGGGCCTGGACGGAATAAGGTATGTATTGAACAATCTCAATCTGATTCCTCTGGATGTTTTTGTAATGATTCCCTCCTGTGTCCCCGCTACACCACTGGAAACATCCGGTGCAGTTATAACGGAGAAGGAACTGAGGTTCATGATTTACGAGGAGAAGGTTGCCGGTGTCGGCGAAATGATGAACTTTCCGGCAGTAGTGGAGGGAGAGGAACATACCCACTGGAAGATAAATGCCTCGAAGTGGAAGAAAGTGGATGGCCATGCACCGGGATTAAAGGGAAGAGCTTTGAATGCATATATCCTTTCAAAAATAGATTCGGACCACGAATCAACTTCGGCGGAAGAAGCACTGGAAAAGCTTAGAAAGGGTATGCATATTCACATAAGGGAAGGTACATCGGAGAGAAACCTCGAGGATATTGTATCCATAGTAAGCAAGGACAACTCTTTCAGGTTTTCCTTTGCCACCGATGACAAGCAGCCCGACCACCTGATAGAGGAGGGGCATATAGACCACAGCATAAGGAAGTCGATCAGCCTCGGGATGGACACGATAACGGCCTACCAGGTGGCAACCATCAATACGGCTTCCCATTATGGCCTCAAGAATATCGGTGCAATCAAGCCTCGTTACTGGGCGGATTTCGTTCTTCTTTCGGACCTTAAGAATGTTAAGATAGAGGCGGTATACAAGAAGGGGAAGCCTGTGTTCCGCCGAGGAAAAGAAGCGTGGCGATTCAAGGGTGAACTGCCCTCGATAAGGAGTACCATGAACCCGGCCGATTTGAAAGAAGAGGACCTTGCAGTGCCTGCCTTGCCAGAATCCTCCGGCAAGAGGATTAGGGTGATAGAAATTATACGGGGACAGATAGTGACGAGGGAAACAGATGAAATCCCTCTTGTCGAAGAGGGCAATATTAAGCCGGATATCGACAATGATATACTTAAGATAGTGGTCATAGAGAGGCATCACTCCTCGGGAAATATCGGCAAGGGATTTGTTAAGGGATTCGGGCTGAAAAAGGGCGCAATCGGTTCTACCATTGCCCATGATTCGCACAACATAGTAATTGCAGGGACGAATGACAGTGACATCTACCTGGCCTACCGGCATCTTCGAAGCATCAAGGGCGGGCTTGTAGCGGTTTCGGAAGGAAGGGTGGTAGGTGATCTGCCCCTGCCCGTTGCGGGGCTCCTATCCGAACTGCCCTACGAGGAGGTGGTTTCCAGGCTGAAGGCTCTGCGTTTGAAGGTGCATGACATGGGGTGTAAGCATGATTCGCCCTTTATGATTCTATCTTTCCTTGCCCTTTCTGCAATACCCAAGCTGAAAGTCACCGACCTCGGCCTGGTAGATGTCGAGCGCTTCGAGGTGGTGCCACTTGTAGCAGATTGAATGATTGCACATTTCAAACGTATCGTGTTATTATCCACCCGATATGGGGCACATTGATCACGTCAGGAACATTAAGGATAAGACCTACCCGATAGCCTTTGCATTTCTCGTTGCCCATTTTTCGCACCATGTGATAACGGCAATTACTTCGCCTCTTCTTCCCCTTATAAGGCAGGATCTGCATATATCCTACGCTCAATCCGGAATAATTCTCTCAGCATTTACGCTGTCATACGGTATTGCTCAACTGCCGGTTGGCTGGCTTCTCCACAGGGTAAAAAGTTACGTTTTCATTTTCATGGGAATTGCCGGGGTCGGAATAGCAGGACTTCTTATCGGATTGACCGGAGGGTTCATCCCTCTCGTCGCATTTCAACTGTTGATGGGCCTAATGGGAAGCGGCTACCATCCCACGGGAATATTTTTTATTTCGCAGACGGTCAACAGCGAGAAGAGGGGTAAGGCTCTCGGAATCCATACGATTGGCGGAAGCCTCAGTTACTTCGTTTCTCCCATTATAGCAGCACTACTGGCATCCGGTTTCGGCTGGCGTGGGGCATTTATAGGCCTGAGTGTCCCCATTATAGTTATCGGGTTGCTTATAAGCTTTCTTGTAAAGAGGTATACTGCTGGTACCAGTGACAATGGCAGGGATACATCTTCTTCCGTGGATGAAGGAAAAGAGGTATCCTGGTTCAGGCTGGTAGTCGTGGTAATCCTTTCCGTCACGATTGGTGCCGTGATGGGTTCTGTGATAGGTTTCATCCCCCTTTACGGTGTTGACATACTGGGAATGAACGAAAAGCTTGCAGCCACACTGATAGCTGTCATCTTTTCTGCCGGCTTCTGGGCTTCCCCCCTTGCAGGCTATATCTCAGACAGGATAGGAGAGATTCCCATGTTGATATTTGCCGGCGTGATAGCGGGCCCTGTAGTCATACTACTCACATTTCTCAAGAGCGGTGTACCGTTTTATTTCTTCATGGTTCTCATAGGCATGACGATTTTTATCAGGATGCCGGTAACGGAGTCCTATATAATCGGTGAATTGAATGAGAAAGTAAGGCCGACAGTGCTTGGGATTTATTTCTTTGCAAGTTCCATGGGTGGGGGAATTATCACCCCCTTGATGGGCCTTATTGCCGATGAGAGTAACTTCATCGATTCTTTCAGAATAGCGGGTGTTTTTCTCCTTGTAGTTGTGGCTGTTTGTGTGGGATTGCTCTTGTTCTCTTTTAATAGAAAAAAATTCAGGCAAATATAATAAATATGCTAATAAAAATATTGATTTATTACTGTTATTATTACATTATTCTCATATATAAATAAATGAATCGGGAGTTTGATATGAAATTAAGAGAACTGATAGTCAGTGCAAGGAGTTACAGGCGCTTCGATGCTTCTTTCAGGATAGAGAAGGATACCCTGGAATCGTTGGTTGAAATGGTGAGGTTTACGCCATCTGCTTCAAACTTGCAGCCACTGAAATACATAGTATCATCATCTCCCAGGATCAACGAAAAGATATTCGAAACATTGAAATGGGCAGGTTATCTGAAGGATTGGGGAGGTCCGGATATTAATGAGAGGCCCACGGGTTATATCGTTATCTTGACGGATATGAATATAAAGGAAGAGGCAGACAAGGATGTTGGAATTGTTGCCCAGACTATAATGCTCGGGGCGGTGGAGATGGGATTGGGTGGATGCTTTATTGGCAGCATAAGGAAAAACCTGTTGAGGGAGTATCTTTCCATTCCCAACTGGTTGAAGATATCCCTCGTTGTTGCCCTGGGCAAACCGGCAGAGAAGGTAGTAATAGAGGACATAGAGCAGGGTGAATCGATCGAGTACTACAGGGACAAGGATATGGTTCACCACGTTCCCAAGAGAAAGCTGTCTGAAATACTCATTGCTTCGTACTGACAAACTCTAAATGTTATTTTCCCCTGAATAACTTGCATATCATCATTTCTATATTTGACAATATAGATATACCTGGTATAATTATTACCGGCTATGTCAAAAATTATGGAGAGAAAGATTACAACCTGTATATATTGTGGTTGTGGTTGCGGACTGTATCTCCAGACTGACGGGAATAGGATAATCTCTTCGGTTCCCAGCCGGAACCATCCCGTATCGGATGGGAGCCTCTGTGTGAAGGGATGGAATTCCTTCGAATTTGAAAACAGCAGAGAAAGAATAACGCAGCCCCTCATAAGGAGAGGCGGAAAAGAGGGCAAGCTCGAACCGGCAACCTGGGAAGAAGCAATAGAACTCGTTGCTAATAGATTCTCGAGTTTCAAAGAACGGTACGGAAGTGACAGCCTTGCCTTTCTCTCATCGGCCAAGGCAACTAATGAAGAGAACTTCCTTATGATGAAACTTGCCAGGGCTGTCTTTGGAACCAACAATGTGGATCACTGTGCACGACTATGTCATGCTTCCACCGTTACGGGCCTGGCACTGACCATGGGTTCCGGTGCAATGACGAATTCCGTGGAGGACTTCGACAAGGCAGATTGCTTTCTCGTTACCGGCTCCGATACTACCGGCCAACATCCATTGATAGGTTCCAGGATAATACGTTCCGTTTTGGACAGGGGTGCAAAGCTCCTTCTCTTCGATCCCAGGAGGATCAGGCTTTCAAAGTACGCCCATATCCATGCTCAGCAGAGACCCGGAACTGATGTAGCATGGATAAACGGTCTAATGCACGTGATAATAAGGGATGGCCTGGAGGCAAGAGAATACATAGAGGAAAGAACAACAGGCTACCAGGAATTGAAAAGGGTAGTGGAGAGGTACGAGCCCTCATACGTGGAAGGGATAACCGGCATACCGGCCAAGGTGCTGGAAGAGGCTGCCCATATCTATGCAGGTACAAGGAAGGCCATGATCGTATTTGCAATGGGTATCACCCAGCATACGACCGGTGTGAACAACGTGAAGTCACTTGCCAACCTTGCCATGCTTACCGGCCATGTGGGTTTTCCTGCCATGGGAGTGAACCCGTTGAGGGGACAGAACAATGTTCAGGGAGCCTGCGATGTCGGAGGCCTTCCCGATGTGTATTCGGGATACCAGAAGGTGGAAAATCCGGAGGCCAGGAAGAAATTCATGAAAGCCTGGGAAGTGGATTATTTGCCGGATAAGACAGGACTGACATTGACAGAAATCTTCCAGAATGCATGCAGGGGCAAAATAAGGGGAATATACGTGATGGGTGAAAACCCGGCCTTAAGCGATCCCAACCTGAACCATCTCTGCGGATGCTTGAAAAGAACGGAATTCCTCGTTGTTCAGGACCTTTTCTATACCGAAACGGCCGAATATGCAGACGTTATTCTGCCGGCTGCTTCTTTTGCAGAGAAAGACGGAACCTTCACCAACACGGAGAGAAGGGTTCAGAGGGTGAGGAAGGTAATGGAACCTGTTGGTAACAGCCTCCCCGACTGGAAAATCATCTCTATGGTTGCAAAGGCAGCAGGCTACCACCAGATGGATTACAAGGATCCTTCGCAAATAATGGATGAAATCGCCTCTGTCACGCCGATCTACGGTGGAATAAGTTACGACAGGCTGGAACCCTTTGGATTGCAGTGGCCATGTCCCGATAAGAACCATCCCGGCACACCCTACCTTCACAAGGATAGGTTCACCAGGGGCAAGGGGAGGTTTCTTCCCGCCGAGTACCAACCACCTGCAGAGGAACCTGATGCAGAGTATCCATTCGTATTGACCACGGGAAGAACCTACTGGCATTACCATACCGGAACCATGACTCGAAGAACCAGTGTACTTGCCCGCGAGATTCCGGAGAATTATGTGGAAATAAATCCTGCGGATGCAGAGGCAATGAACCTGAAAAACGGCGAAATGGTTTCTGTCTCCTCCAGGAGGGGGAGTATAAAGGTAAAAGCAAAGGTTACGGAGTACGTGGGAGAAGGCCTGGTTTTCATACCATTCCACTTTGCCGAGTCGCCTGCAAATATACTGACACTTCAGGATACCGATCCGGAGGCAAAGATTCCGGCATTGAAGGTTTGTGCCGTAAAGATAGAAAAGGCATGAGGATATTTAACGAAAGACTATGTATTATTATTTGAGGAGAGAAAAACTTGCAGGACTTCTGCTTCACCTAAGTAAGGAGTGGTCCGTTCTAGCACCCTTTAGAAACAGCTATGGGGATGTTACTCTGGAAAACCTGGACTCGGTAGCGGAAAATGGACGTGCAGAGGAAATAGCCTCCAGGCTTGCACTGGGCGGAAGAACGGACAGTGCACAGCTTCTATCTCCCCCGAAGGAGGTATTCTTTCCCCAGTCAGAGATTCTCTTTCAGTTCAGCGAAAAGGGTAATGGTGAGTTTGCAATCGAGCAACCGGAAGGGAAGGATGATCCCTCCGGTAACAAGCCCAAACTGCTCTTTGGTATCAAGCCATGCGACTATCATGCTCTCCTGATGACCGGAAGATTCTTCCTGGAGGATAATACCGATTTCTACTACTCAACCAGGGCCAATGGCAGTATGGTGATAATCGATTCGTGCATAGTCCCCCCGGAACCGGAAGCCTGCTTCTGCAGCTCGGCGGGAACCGGCCCTCTTATGAAGAGGGGTGATGAGTATGACATCCAGCTGGTAGAGGAGGGAAACGGCTTTATAGTGGATGTGGCTTCTTCCAGAGGCGAAGATTTTGTATCGGGCCTTGAGAATTTTTTTAAGATAGCGGACGAGAAGGAAACAGCCAGGAGATTAGAGGAGATACGGAAAGAAGCCGTGGGTAACGTCGAATTGAAAGTGGATTTTAAGGGCGCCCTTGAAATCATGAAAGAAAGTCCCGAAGAGGGAGAAACGGGAGAGAGGCTTCCGGCGATTTACAGGGAAATAGCTGATAGATGCATATACTGCGGTGCCTGCCTTTACCTCTGCCCCACATGTACCTGCTTTAACGTGTATGACAACAGCAACTTCTGTTCGGTGCTCACCCTGCTTGAAGAGGGAGAAAGGGCAGGAGAGAGGGTTAGAGTATGGGACGGCTGTGTTTTCAGCGGTTATTCGAGGGAAGCAAGCGGGCACAACCCGAGGGATGATGCCTACAAGCGGGCAGAGAGACGTTACGAACACAAGCTGCGCTATGATCCCGTTGTTTACGGGCGAAGCACCTGTGTGGGTTGCGGGAGGTGCCTTACCGGGTGCCCGGTGGATATAGGGATGTTAAAATTCATAGAGGAAGTAACAGTTGGAAATGAGGAATGATTACATACCTTACCCCGCCCGCATTGTTTCGGCGAGGGATGAAACCTACGATACGAAAACCTTCAGGCTGAAATTCACGGAGCCTTCCGTTGCAGAGGATTTCAATTTCAAACAGGGACAGTTCCTCGAGGTATCACTTCTGGGAAGGGGTGAGGCGCCTATCTCGATCTGTTCTTCTCCCCTTGAAAGGGAATACTTCGAGCTCAACATACGTTCCGTGGGAAGTCTTACCGGTGCAATTTGCAGACTGAAAGAGGGTGACATCCTCTACGTTAGGGGACCCTACGGGAACTCTTTTCCCTTCAAAGAGGTGAAGGGGAGGGACCTCGTTTTTATTGCCGGAGGGATAGGACTTGCACCTCTGAGGGGTCTGATACAGATGGTACTCAAGAACAAGAAGGACTTCGGAAATGTAAGCATACTGTACGGGGCAAAGAGCCCCGAAGACCTCTGCTTTAGGGACGAACTCGAGCAGTGGTCGGAAGTCGAAGGTACATCTGTCTATCAGACTGTGGACAGGGCTTCCGACGGCTGGAACGGAAGGGTTGGCCTGGTAACGGAACTTTATGAAGCTGCAGGTATCGAGGAAGGTGCCGGGGAGATGTCGAACACCACAGCCTTCCTATGCGGCCCACCTGTAATGATAAGGTTTGCTGCCAGGAAGCTGAAGGCCTGCGGTTTCAAGCCGGGCAACATCTACGTGACCCTGGAGCGCTACATGAAGTGTGGTATCGGAAAGTGCGGCCACTGTAACATAGGAGGGGTTTTCGTCTGCGTTGACGGACCCGTTTTCAGCTGGGAGCATGTCGAGGGGTTTACCGAAGACTTTTAGACAGAATACCAGCCGGAGTACTCGGGCGTCAAAAATCAATATGAAAGATTCAGGGAAAATGAAAGGCTTCTCGGCCGGGATAATTGCAGGCGGCAGAGCAGAACGGTTCGGAGGAAGGGTAAAGGCTCTCCTTCCCATAGGGGGGAAGACGCTCATAGAGAGGATTGCCGGGGAGCTTGCAGGGGTGGCCGGAGAAATCATAGTTTCCACCGACAAGGTTGATATTTGCCGTGCCGTAGGCGAGGGTATCATCTGTACCATGGACCTCATTCCCGGGCGGGGGCCCCTCTCCGGCATTCACGGCGTTCTGGCAAGGGCCAGCTTCAGTGATGTCTTCGTATGTGCGGCAGACATGCCCTACGTGAGCGCCGGCCTGGTTTCGAGGATGTACCGGCACTTCCTCCGGGGAAGAAGGGGCGGGCTTGTAAAAGCCCTCGTTCCTCGCTACAGGGTTTGTCTCGACAATGCCTTTAGAAGTTTCATGGAGCCCCTCTTTGCATTCTATGGACGAGAGCTCGTTGAAGAGATGGCAGATTACCTTATCAGGAGCTCAAGGCCATCGGTTCATGATTTTTTGAGGTGGATAGATTGTGATTTCTTCGATGTCGGGGAGGAAGAGATAGAGGCTTTTACCAACATCAATACTCCCCTCGACTATGAGAAACTGAAAAAAAGTTATAGAATAAAAGAAGTATGAATTACCTCTGTATTGAGTGTAGTAGAGAGTTTCCCGTTGAAAGTGCCATTTTCAGATGCGATTGCGGCGGACCACTTGCAGTGGCGGGCTACTCGATGTTCAGCCGGAAAGCACTTGAAAACAGGGGAAGCTCCATATGGCGCTACAGAGAAGCCTTTGGCTTACCCGAAGCAGTGCAGCCTGTTTCGCTCGGGGAAGGTTTTTCCCCGGTGATAAAGAGGGAAATAGAGGGCATACCCGTTAGATTCAAGTTGGATTATTTGCAGCCAACCGGTTCCTTTAAGGACAGGGGAGCAAGCGTACTCGTCTCGCTGGTAAAGTACCTGGGAATAGAGAGCCTTGTTGAGGATTCCTCGGGAAATGCAGGTGCTTCCATTGCAGCTTACTCGGCATCAGCCGGTATAAGATGTAAAATCTTCGTGCCTGATTATACCCCTTCGGGAAAGTTGAGCCAGATGAAGCTGTTAGGAGCGGAAGTTGTCCGCATCAAGGGTACAAGACAGGATACCAATGATGCGGTAATCGAGGAGTCGAAAAGTTCATACTATGCAAGCCACCTGTGGAATCCTTACTTTGCAATGGGGGCAAAGTCAGCAGCCTTCGAAATCTGGGAGCAGTTTGAAGGGAGAATGGGTAGAATGAGGCGAATGAATAAAATGCCCTCCTCGGTTATTGTACCGGTTGGTAGTGGAGGTTACCTGGAAGGTATATATCTCGGCTTCAAAGACCTGGTTGAAGCAGGTTACATGAAGTCGATGCCTGAGCTTATAGGGGTTCAGGCAGAAAACTGTCCGGCCGTTCACCTGGCCTTTACCAGGGGAGAATCCATTTCTCTTGAGTCTATCACCGCTACTGTTGCTGAGGGAATTGCAGTATCAGAACCTCCGAGATTGCAGGTAGTTCTTAAAGCGATACGTGAAAGCGGGGGAAAAACCATTACCGTAACCGAGGAAGAAATTCTTGATTCGCTGAAAATGTTATTCTCCATGGGCATATTTGTGGAACCTACATCGGCGGTAACCCTTGCAGGGTGGTTCAAACTCTCGCATGAAGAGAAGACGGATACTATTCTGATGCTTACAGGTATTGGTTTAAAGGAAACGGTAAAGTTAGAGGAACTGTTTCTAAGATGAAACCCGTCAGATATGGAATCAGTGCCAAATTCATACTGTTTATTTCCATAACGCTGATAATCTTTTTTACCGTGACTCTTATAGTGATTTACGGAGTAATGAGGAGTTACACCTTGAGTAATGCGGAGGAACTCTCATCAACGATACTCGAGGAAACGGACAAAAAGATTGACCGTTTTTTCCTTGAAATGGAACATCTTGCCAGGGGACTTGCCAACTACAAATCTGTGTACAATGTAGAGGTTGATCACATGAGGGATCTTTTTATCTCCATTGTAATGGCAAGAAAGCAGTATCTAAGGGCGATCTATCTTGGAACCGAGGACGGAAGGATGTTTGAATGGGGATACGGTAAGGGATTCAAGGATTATACCCCCACGCTACCTGCGAACTATGACCCACGGGTGAGGCCCTGGTATAAAAAGGGAGTCATGGTGGGAGATTTTGCCATTTCGGAACCTTATGTATATGCAAGTGTAAAAGCGCTGGGTATAACCGGCGTTGTTCCCGTATACAGACCGGATGGAGAATTTGTGGGAATTCTTGGTTTGGATATACTCCTGGATGACCTTAAGACAGTTCTGGAAGATCTGGAAATTCCGAAGAATGGAAAAGCGGTACTGCTTAACAAAGACGGGTATGTGATAGCAAGTCAACTTTCCGGATACTCGGAGAATGAACTGACACTTAAGAAATTTGAACTTGTCGAGTCCTCTAAACTGTTTGAAAAGAAACGGGGACATTTCATTAAAATGATTGGTTCGGTGAAGATGTATTTTTCTTACAAGATAAACAGTAGAACCAACTGGGTGCTCGTACTTGCCTTTCCGTACAACCTGATAATGGAAACTGTTAACAGAATTCTCTCCTCTATTCTCTTGATAAATATATTTCTTATGGTCATGCTTGTTATTGCATTAAGCCTCATATCGGAGAAAATTCTTATACAACCATTGGATGAAATAATAAAGGTAATAAATCGACTCGAGAACGGAGAGCGATATATTCGTGTAAATGTACGAACGAATGATGAATTCGGAGTGCTTGCCATGGAACTCAACAAACTGGTTGATACCGTGGAAGCCTATTCAAGCAGTCTCGAGAAGAAGGTAAGGGAGAGAACGGATGAAATAGCCCTTCTCCAGAAAGAAAATACGCGTCTCAGGATTATAGAGGAAAAGAAAAGAATATACAGGGATATGCATGACGCTCTCGGGGCCAAGTTGACAAATATATTCATATGCAACACCGTTGCCCAGAGTATCGTCAAGAGTGAAGAGACGGGAAACAAGAGTTATAACGGCAGGCTGCTGGATATGATGAAACGCATAGAGGTAAACTGTGATTCGGCTATCAAGAATCTTAAGGAGATTGTTTTTGGGATGAAAAGTGATGATAGAATTACCAGCGATTTTTCAAGGCTAATGGTTTTGAACATTAAGCGGAGACTAGAGTTAAAACACATAGAGCTAGATGCAAAGATAGAAAATCCTGAGAAACTAAACCAGCAGGATAACATGGTGAGGGATGAAATCGAAAAGATACTTCAGGAACTTACAACAAATGTTCTAAGCCACTCTCAGGCATCGAGGGTTTATTTGGAGATAGATGCAAATGATACGGATATATTCATTATTTTTCAGGATAATGGGATAGGTTTCAACTATGAGAAAAGTCTAAAGAAGAGCTCCGGCCTCAGTAATGTTGCCTTCAGGGTTCAGAATCTCAAGGGTGATATTAGGGTAAAATCAAAAACGGGAAAGGGCACAGAGATTCAGATTAAAATACCTTCCATGGTAAGGAATGTAATATGATAAGACTTGCAATTGTAGAGGATATAAGTGAGGTAAGGGAAGGTCTTAAATATCTGTTGAGTATGGATAAACAGATAACTGTAACGGGTGTTTATAAGAGGGCCGAGGATTTTATTGAGGGACTTGGGAAAGCCTCCGGTGAGCAACATGCCAAAGGTTACTTCTCCGAAGTTATCCCGGATGTGGTTCTTATGGATATAAAGCTACCCGGAATGGATGGAATTGAGGCAACGAGGCTGATTAAAGAGAAATTCCCTGATATTACAGTACTGATTCTTACCATATTTGAGGATGAAGACCTTATTCTGGACTCAATTGAGGCCGGAGCAGATGGTTATATTCTTAAAAACACAAAGCCGGGGTTGCTTACAGAGCAGATAAAGAGTGCCTTCAATGGTGGATCACCGATTAGCCCCATGGTTGCAAGGAGAATCCTTTCTGAAATTCGCAGGGAAAAACAGGTCAAGTCAAAGCGGAGGGAAGATGCTCGCGACTACAATTTGACTCCGCGCGAGAGAGAGATACTTAAAGACATAGTGGATGGATTTACCTACAGAGAGATAGCAGAGAGGCACTATATAGCGGGATCCACCGTGAAAAAGCATATTCTCCACATATATCAGAAGCTGAAGGTTACTTCCAAGGCTGAGTTTGTAAAGAAGGTTATAGAGGAAGACCTAATATAGAAGACCTAATATAGAGGAAGAGCTTATATAGTGACTTTTCCGGAAAGTGTATTATTCGGGATTCCTCCAATACCACCTTTGGAGTATCTTTGCTCTCTTTTTTACTCCGATAAGCCTTAAAATACAACCTATGGTCAATACCATTACCCGGCTACAGCCTTTACAATGTTTTAAAAATATTGTTAAGGAGGTGGAGTATGGCTTCAGATGAGAAGGTCAAAAGAAGAGGCGCACTGGACTGGTACTTCAAGTCCAATCTTCTTATCCGTATCTTAATTGGTCTGGTTGGAGGGGCTATTGTTGGCCTGATTGTGGGACCAAAGATTTCGGTGATAAAACCCTTTGGCGATCTCTTTATCCGATTACTTAAAATGATTGTGATGCCCGTTGTATTCTTTACCCTGGTTGTCGGTTCGGCTTCAATAAGCCCTGCCAGATTGGGGAGAGTGGGTATCAAGATCATAGTGTACTATCTGCTTACCTCGGCACTTGCCGTAGCAATCGGACTTCTGATGGGTAACCTCTTTCATCCGGGACTGGGCTTGAATCTTTCTGCAGGAAAGGCAGCCGGGAGAGTACTTAAACAGCCAAGTGTTGTAGATACCCTTTTAAACATCGTGCCGAAGAACCCCTTTGGTTCCCTCGCCTCGGGTGCCGTGCTTCCGACAATCTTCTTTGCCATTATCTTTGGCATCGGGGTCTCCTATATAATGGAGAGCAAGAATGAGAGAATGAAGAATGCCGGAACGGTTGTTTTCAACTTTTTCGACGGTGCCGCAGAGGTCATGTACAAGGTTGTAGGGTGGGTTTTGCAGTATGCCCCGATCGGTGTATTTGCCTTGATTGCCGTTGTCTTTGGAGCTCAGGGCGCAAAAGCCTTTGGTCCTCTCGGTATAGTAACCCTGGCTGTTTACCTGGGCCTTGCCATACATCTGGTCGTAGTTTACGGTGGGCTGTTAAGCGCCTACGGACTTAACTTTTTTAAATTCCTCGGAAGAGGTAAGGAGGCTATGCTTACAGCCTTTGTAACTCGTAGCTCAAGCGGAACACTCCCTGTTACGATGACATGTGCCGAAGAAAATATGGGTGTATCACGTTCAATATTCTCCTTTACACTCCCTCTGGGAGCTACCATTAACATGGATGGAACAGCAATCTATCAGGGTGTCTGTGCCCTATTTGTTGCCTTCGCAATCGGAATGCCCCTGAACTTTGCCCAGCAGATGACAGTAATACTGACAGCTGTTCTTGCATCCATTGGAACTGCAGGTGTTCCTGGTGCAGGTGCAATAATGCTTCTTATGGTTTTGAACTCTGTAGGACTTCCGGTAGAAGCGGGAACACCGGTAGCAATGGCCTATGCAATGATCCTTGGAATCGATGCAATCCTTGATATGGGAAGAACCAGCCTCAATGTTACCGGTGATATGGCAGGAACAGCAATCGTTGCAAAGACGGAGAACGAAATAGATCTTGGCAAGTGGGAGAAAGCAAAGTAAGAACGGGGAATATCAGGGAATACTGGCCTCTTAATATGGGCATCACCTGTTTTTAAGGTGGTGCCTGTTTTTTTTCATAGGATTTTCAGATGTTGCCTGTTTCTTAATAGGAGTTAAAAATGGAAGAAAAGGTTATAATTGTTGGTGGTGGGGTAGGGCCAATGGCAGGAGTGGAGCTTCATAGAAGGATTATTGAAAATACCATTACCGATGGCACGGACCAGTCACACCTGGAGGTTTATCATCTTTCAAGGTCTGCTGATATACCTGACAGAACCCAGTACCTCCTTGGGAAAGAGAGGAGAGACCCTGTTCTTGGAATGTTTAGAACCTTTAAAATTGCCTATACTGCCCTGGAAGAAAGAAATTCCTTAATGAAAGAAAAATTTTTGGCTGTTGGGGGTATCCCCTGTAATACATTTCATGCGCCCGCAATATTCAATCGCTTTCTGGATATGATGAATAAGAATCATATCTTAATCAAGATTATCAATATGATAGAGGAAACCGCCTGGCTTATAAACGAGACTATAGGGAATGTTTCAAAGGTGGGACTGCTCTCTACAACGGGAACAAGACATTTCGGAGTTTACAGGAGGATGTTGGAATCTTCCGGAATCCAGGTTACAGAAGTCCCGGAGAATCTACAGGATGAGCTCCATGATACCATTTACAACAGGGAGTGGGGAATTAAGGCGGTGAGTCCCGTATCAGAGAAGGCTAAGACCAATTTTGAAAGGTATGCAGGAATCCTTGCAGAACAGGGTGTGCAGGCAATCATTCTTGGGTGTACCGAGATTCCCCTGGCACTTACCGGAAAGACCTTTCACGGTATCCCGCTTATAGACCCAATGGTCGCTCTTGCTCGTGGGCTTATTCGGGATGCAAATCCCAAAAAATTGAAACCAATTAATTTTTAATATTTCC
Source organism: Spirochaetales bacterium (assembly GCA_027021365.1). Lineage (GTDB taxonomy): Bacteria > Spirochaetota > Spirochaetia > SZUA-6 > SZUA-6 > JALUUM01. The sequence goes on along the minus strand of JALUUM010000021.1, from coordinate 13,778 downwards.
TTGTGATTTTTCCTTTCTCTTTTATAATTCAATCAAATCCTTTGGATTGAATAAGTCCAGCCCTTCTTTTTTCATCTTTTTAATCCTTCGGATATTTCTTGTTGCACATTTTGTTGCAAAATAGGAGGTTTTTATGGGAAAGAGAGTAATCCTTGTCATTTTGCCTGTTTTTTTGCTTGCATTTTTGCTGATATTTTCAGGCTGCTCGTGGTTTAATCCACTGAACCGGATTGGAGTGGGAGACTATCTTATAGTGGATGAAGATACAGGGATGAACAATCCCGTGTGGTTGGGTAACGAAAAGTTGGTTGCCGCATCCGGCAACGATGCCGGTCTGGTTTCAGTAACCGAATACAGTGCTTCGGCGGGAACAGTAATAAAGGAGCATAATGTAACCGTAACCGGTACATATAAAGCGGGCCTCATTTCTTTAAGCCCGGATGAAAGTACCGTTACCTTCCACGTTGTATACAACAATGATAATGCGGATATAGTAACAATGGATCTGGCAGCCGATACAGTAACTACGATTACAGATGGGAACAGTGAGTATCATGGTTCATCCTTTCTCTCTGATACAAAGCTTGTTTATATAGAGTTTGATACTTCCGTGTCCGGTAAGGTCACAAACCGTCTCATTATCCATGATCTTTCAAGCGGTACATCCACCACTCTGACAGAGGGCACCTACGATTGGGATGGAACAAATGCACTGGGTGATGCTATCTGGTGGGGTAGGGCGTTGCAGGGTTCGAACAAGGTGCTTGTATGTGCAAAGGACTATTCTGCCGGTACGGAATCTTTCAAGGTGTATGATACAACTACCGGCAATCTGATTTTCAACGGTTTCGACTACGGGTCATGGACGGAGGTAACAGGTGGGGATTGGGTTGACAGTAATACCATAATTATTCCTGCGGGTAGCATTGGTGATTACAACTACTATATCATTGATATTTCCACATCGGGCGGAACTCTTGTCAGGAAGATTGTAATGAATGATCCTTTGATAAGCAAACTTTGGGGAGTCAAAGTATCACCGGATAAGACCTTGGTGGTATCTCAGTATGCAGAGCATGATTCATCCGGTAACTGGGTAAAAAACGGCCTTGTTGTAACGAGAATTGCCGAAGCAGAATAGCTTGATTTGCTTTTAAGCGGTTATTTTTAAGCGATTATTTCAAAAACCTGTACTCCGTTACCGCATATATTTTAGCAGCTTCTACCAGTTCCTCTATTTCCACGTACTCATCGTACTGATGCGGCATGTGCCTGGGCCCGGGCCCGTTTACAAGTGAGGGTATCCCCTTCCATGCACGGAGGAAGGTTCCGTCTGTTGCACCGGGAACCCCGTTATATACCGGCTTTTCCCCCGTTATGTCCCTGTAAGCCTCTGCAGAAAGACGGGCTATCGGCTCGTCCTTATCCATCGTTACTACCGGCCTGTCCTCGATAAACTGAATCTCCGCCTTGAAGTCGGGATCATCCTCTGCAAGCCTTTCAAGGATAGCCTTTAAATCACTTCTTATTTTGTCATGGTTCTGGCAGGGTGTCGTTCTTATGTCCACGTACCCCTCTGCCTCTCCAGGCATCACATTAAGCTGTGCAACGGTTCCGCTTGGAGGCGCCTGCACAACCGTAAATGTAACGGAGGGCCAGCCTACATATTCATCCTTCCCGCACCTCTCCTTTTCCTTTCTCTCGTATTCCTCAAATGCCAGAATGATTCTTGCCATGCGTGTATTGGGGCTAATACCCGTAAGCGGCATTGCTCCGTGAGCCATCCTTCCCGTAACCCTTACTATGGCCCTGATAGCTCCCTTCATCGTGATACAGAGCTGATTTTCCTCCGGTTCCGGTACAAGGCAGGCTGTGACATCATCGGCATGGCCCTTTTCTATAAAGTCCTTTATTCCTATCATCATGCCTTCCTCGTCACAGACAAAACCAAGGCGTATCTTTCCGGAAAAGGATAGCCCTGATTTTAGGAGAGCCTTTACACTAATAAGGTTTACGGCAAGGCCTGCCTTCATGTCACATGAGCCCCTTCCGTAGATTTTCCCATCTTCGATTTTCCCGGAGAAGGGGCCGTATTTCCACTTTGAAAGATCCCCTGCAGAAACAACATCGGTATGGCCCTCTAACATCAGTACCGGCCCTGGTTTTCCGGAATCTACTGTGGCTATTATGTTCTCTCTGCCAGGTGCCACCTCTTCGATTGAAGGTTCAATTTTCAGTTCTTTGCGTATCCAGCCTGCAATAAAGGATACAACATCTCTCTCGGTAGCGCCGCTTTCCTCGTCGGGGACAGAGGGTATCTGTACCAGTTTCTGCGTAAGTGAAACAAGCTCATCTTCGTCTATCAGATCGATAAGTTTTTTTTCTTCATCACTAAGCATTTTGCTTTTTCTCCTTCATATGAATCTCGTCCATGGTGCGAACAAGCTGTGTAACTGTCCAGTTAACCGGTGTCTCTATACCGATTCGCCTTCCCTCCTTTACGATAGCACCGTTTATGAAATCTATCTCCGAGCGGCTCTTTCTGTCGAAATCCTGAAGCATGGAAGAGCGGTTCAATGCCGTTTTCTCGGCAACCTGCATTACGGTTTCCAGCGGATTTTCATAGGAGAGTTTAATTCCCTTCTTATCGGCAACACTGCATGCTTCATCCACAAGAACCTTCATGAGGTCTTTTGTTTCCTGGTAGTCCAAAAGTTGTCCGTTTTTAAGCCCTGTAAGTGCCGTCAGTGCATTGATTCCTACGTTTATAACCAGCTTGCTCCAGACAAGGCTCTCTATGTTTTCCTCTATGTGGGTTTCCAGGCCACTCTCGTTGAGTACATCTACAAAGCCTTTTAGTTTTTCATTTTCAAGGTCGGACATGCAGATGTGAGTTGGCCCGTTGCCTGCATGTCGAATTCTGCCGGGACCCAGGAAGGTAGCGCCCTGTGAGGTTACACCGGCGGCTGTTCTCTCTTTACCAAATACACCCCTTATTATCTCCTCGTTTCCAAGGCCGTTCTGAAATGTAACTGCGATGGTATTATCTCCTGCATACTTTACAAATTCTTCTGCAACGAGTTTTGTAACAGTTGATTTTACGAATATTACTATTATATCAGAGTCCTTGACATCATCGGGATTGTACGTTGCCCTTGGTTTTACTGTTTCCTTATTATTAAGAAGCGGTTCCTCTATAAGGAGGCCGTTTTTATTTATTGCATCGATGTGTTTACGATTGATATCGTAAAGAATAACCTCGTTGTCGGTTTTTGATATTTTTCCCCCGAAGAGGGAACCCATTGCTCCGGCCCCTATGATTGATATTTTCATAGCTCTTCTCCTCTAAATGTTTTTAATATCTCTGTATGAGAGAAGTCCGTATGCAGCTTCTGCCTCCATTACGGCCCTGTTTACGGCAATGGCAAGGGCCTCTGCTGCAAGGCTTCCCACTGTTGTAAGATCGGCCTCCACTTCTCCCGTAGAGAGGGCAAATATCGTATCGCCGTCAAACATCGTGTGTATCGGGTTTATCGATCTTGCAAGCCCGTCATGTGCCATCATTGCAACCTTCTTTGTACCTGCCTTGTCCAGTTTGGCATTCGTTGCAACTACTCCAATCGTTGTGTTACCGGGAAAGCCGACTTCCCCTTGTTTTTCGGAAACCTTGCTCTCCTCCTTGCGGGACTGCATCTCGGAAATCTCTTTTAGAACTTTAAGTGAGTTTGCAAAACTTTTTTTATCATCTGAAAGCGTTCCTGCAATAATCTTTCCCGTTCTATGGTCGATAACATCACCAAGACAGTTTACGGCAACTATTGCACCTACTATAAGGTTTCCCGCCGTCATGCTGAAACTTCCAAGCCCGCCCTTCATTGCAAACTCCATTCCCCTTGCCTTGCCCACCGAGGCGCCTGTTCCCGCACCGACATTCCCCTCCGGCACTTTATCGGAAGAGGCATCAAGGCAGGCTCTGTAGCCCATCGATCTGTCCGGGCGCCTGTCAGTCCTGCCCACGGGAAGGTCAAAGAGTACAGCCCCCGGTACTATCGGGACAACACCTACGCCTACATCAAAGCCAATACGCTTCTCCTCTAAGAACTGCATTACCCCGCCTGCTCCGTCGAGGCCGTAGGCGCTTCCCCCTCCCAGGTAGATGGCATTTGCATACTGAACGAGGTTTACGGGTTCAGTTAAGGGTATCTCCCTTGTTCCGGGAGCGCTACCCCTAACATCGCTTCCCACAACTGTCTTTTCACCGCAGAGAATTACCGTGCAGCCTGTTCCGCCCTCTATATCGGTTGCATGACCGACCTTTATTCCGGGTACATCTGTTATCGTACTGTTCATAATATGTATTTATACAACAGGCAGGCTCCTTGCTCAATCAGTTTGCAAGATTTTGCATTTACATATCGATGTATGCGAAATCTGGTTTTAATGGTCGTAACAGTCATAACCTTTGTAGCATTGCTTCTGGCTCTGCCTCCGTGCTTTTCAGAAGAAGTGGCAAGAGAGGGTGGTGATCGGAAACTCTCCTCAAGGGCCGAGGTCAAATATATCAAGTACGGCAGTTTAAATTTATTCTCGACCAGACTGGTTTTGAAAGGGGATCTCTTTTCCCTCCTGCTAATCGGTAGTGCCGGGGATCAGGAGGCAGAGGGAGTCGAATGGATTGCAGGTATATCCTCCCTCTTCTTCAGCGGTGGCCCTGTAAGTACCCGTGGAATGTTGAGGGAAATTGAATCTCCCTTCGGATATTCGGTTTCCAGTGATCTGTGGAATGAATGCTCAGGACTGAATCTGGACGGCAGTGTTACGAATAAATACAGGAAGTCAGGTTTCATAATCAGTCCTCTGCCCGATATTTTTTCGTTGTACCTGTACAGGAAGACATATTCGGACTTTCCCGTATCTTATTCCGGGATGATATTCCGTTATCCGGAGAGATTCCCACTTTCAAATGTTCTGACAGGAGAGTTGCTTGTTACATACAATATTCTGGTCCCGGAAAAACATTATTTCGACTATGATGGTTGGTACCCCGACCTGCCAATGATAGCGGGAGATGATGTCTCACATCTTGCCCTCTTGCTAAAGACAGCACTCGCCGGTAAGGGGTTGTTCCTCAGATTCATGAGCTGTATATCGGGAAGCGGAACGATAGAGCCTGGCTGGTTGATCCATGCTCTGTTGAGATACATGGGGGAAACCCTGGAAATCGGAATGTTTTCCGGAATCAAGAGCAACTATTACATCGATCTGGAGGGAAAGTCTTCAACCGAATGGATGAAGTTAGAGCTTGTATTGAGATACTTTCCTGTAGAATCCTTTTCAATCGGCTGTGATTATGTGAGGGGTCTGAAATTTCCAGGATATCCTGCGGGTGATTTTCTGGAAGGGAAGGAAAAGGTATCCATTTCGAATAAGGTTGAAATCTTGAAAGTCATACGTGTTGATTTCCTGGTGGAAAAGGTTTTCGACTATTACGCCGATGGTGGGATTAAAGAGGATAATTCTTTTGATATTTCCCTAGGCTATGAAGGTGATATCCTGAAGGCAAAAATGGAAGTGGATGGTATCAGTGGAAAACTTGAACTTTCTTCTTCCCTTCGGGGAGACATGTTTAAACTGTTTCACTACACATGGAAAAGCAACCTTGCGCTCGAAGAACAGGGCCTTTCCTTGGACTCATCTTTCACTCTGAAATGGGGCATTAAGTACGATTTTCATATAACAATCGATTTTGATAGTGAGAGTTTTGCAGGATTTGATGCACTTTCTAAGGCCCTCAGGCTGGAGGTGGGCTGGCAAACGAAAGAATGAAATCCTTATCCGGTGGCCATTCAAGTTTGACTCAAAGTTTGGCTCAAAGTTATGTTTGAAGTGTAACTTCAAAGGTAACTTGCAGTCTCGATCTTTTCAAGAATTTCATCATACTCTTTCCTTTCTATCTTACCGGGTATGAGGTTCAGGCAGTTGGCCGTAGCCATGGCTGTTGCCTCCCTTAAGGCTTTTCCCATGTCAATGCCATCTATTCCAGCTTTCTCCAGGTTGATTGCCAGCCCTGCCGAAAAGCAATCGCCGCTCCCTATGGAATTTACAACGGAAACTTCCGGCGGAAGTGCTGCCATGAAATCCCTCCCATTGAATGCCTCTGCTCCTTCTTTGCCATTGGTAATGACAATCCACCTTATTCCGTAGTCTTTGATGAGCTTTTCATAGTATTGCTTTCTCATCGTCGGTGTTGATATATCCTCCCTTATCTCGAGGAGATCTTTCAGTTCCCTGAAGTTTATCTTTAATATTTCAGGCGAGGCCTCCAGTGCTTTTCTGGATTCCGCAGTATAGGAGTCCAGTATTACGGGGATTTTTTTCTCATGAGCCTTTTCCACCGCCCTCTTGTAAATTAGTGGATCTTCTCCCTTTACAGCCGTTCCGGATATGACCAGCACGGTTGCCTTTTCAATCCCCTCTTCTAGCAGGCTTTCGAAGGCTTCTCTCTCGTCCTTTGTAATCGATGGTGCCGGTTCAACGAGTTCCGTTACTGTACCGTCGGTTTCTATGATTGTAGAACAGATTCTTGTTTCATTATTTATCTCGACAAAGGAAGCGGGAAGCCCTTCCCTCTCTACCTCCCTTGCAAACCTCATGCCTGTCATCCCGCCTGCATATCCAATCAGGTAACCGTCTGCAGAGAGGGAGTGCAGCGCACGTACCACATTCAAGCCCTTTCCGCTTGGAAAGGCTAAAACCTTCCTTGCCCTGTTCACTTCTCCCCTTTCTACTCTTTCAAATAGGATTGTTCTCTGCCATACACTGTTCTGTCCGATTACCAGAATCATTTAAACATTGCTCCTTTTAAAAACTCCTTCTAAAGTTATCAGTAAGCTATTCGTATAGGGCTAGCCGTGAAGTCCAAGAAGTAGCTTGGCGGTCTGAAAGTATATCGTGAGTCCTGTAACATCGATAAGTGTTGCCATCAGAGGGCCTGCCATGACAGTTGGATCGAGGCCAAGCTTGTTTATTATGAGCGGGAAGATAGCCCCTATTAGTGTTGCAAAAATTACAACAAAAACCATAGCTGTGCCAACGGCAACCGCTACGTGTAAATCTATATAGGGTGGAAGATACATCGACCTGACGATCGTAAGAAGTCCCAGGGTGATTCCTATTATGGCTCCCACTATTATCTCTTTCAGCGAGACGAAGAATATGTCATGGAAATGAATCTCTCCCGTGGCAAGGCCTCGTATCATGAGTGTTGCTGACTGGGAACCGCAGTTTCCTCCCGTACCTGTAACTATGGGAATGAAGAAGGAAAGAACCACAGCAACCTGCAGTATCGTCTGGTAATGGGCAAGAACATTTGTCGTGATTGTTGCGGCAAACAGAAGTATCACTAGCCATGGTATTCTTTTCTTGAACAAGTCGAAAACCGAGCTGTCCAGGTATCTCTCGGTACTTCCCCCCATGGCGCTCATCTTGTAAACGTCTTCCGTCTGCTCTTCACGTATTACATCTATTATGTCGTCGAAGGTTATTATACCGAGCAACCTGTTGTAACTGTCCACAACGGGAAGGGCAACGAGATCGTATGTTTCCAGTATTTTAGCTGCCTCTTCCTGGTCGGTCTCTTCGTGGACTGAAATCACGTTTCTGACCATGATGTTTTCTATCTTTTCATCGTCGTTGGCGGAGAGGAGGTCTTTCAGGGATACAACTCCAATCAGTCTTTTAAGCTGGTCCAGAACGTACAGATAGTAGATCGATTCAACATCCTTCACATTCTTTCGCAACCATGAGATTGCCTGCTTTACGGTAAGGGAAGACCTAATGGCAAGGTAACGTGGTGTCATGAGCCCTGCTGCGTCATCCTCGTCGAAACGAAGCAGAAACTTTGTTTCCTCCCTGGCCTCTTCACTCAAGTTGTTCCAAACAGCCTCTCTCACCTCGGGGGAAACGGATTGTATGAAGTCCGTTATATCGTCCGGCTCCATCTCCTCGAAGAGGATTTTTCTGTTTTCGGCTGTAAGGGATCTTATCAATTCCTCCTGTTTCGAAGTGGGAAGTTCATTGATAAGGTCAACCTTCTTCTCGAGATCGAGGAAGGAGAAGATCTTCAGTGCTTCATCTTCGGAAAGATCGTCCCAGATGTCTATAAGCTCGGTAATGGGGGCTTCACCTATCAGTTTCTTGAGACTCTCCTCTTTGTGGGTCTTTAACAGTTCTCTTATGTTGTCCCTTGTAATCACCATCCGGTTCCTCCTTGTCTCGAGTTTTCTCGATTTAACCTGATTACTCCAAGCTACCATTCGCCCACAAAAATTATCTCTCTCTCGAGGCGAAATCCGAATTTTTCAAGTACCTTCTCTTCGGCGATCTCTATCAGTTCCCTCACATCACTGGCCCGTGCTTTGCCCGTGTTTATGATGATATTTGCATGAAAATCCGATATCCTTGCTTCCCCCACCTGCAGACCCTTTAGGCCCGCCTTTTCTAGTAGCTTACCCGTTGGCATACCGAAATCCCTGTTGTTCTTGAATACGGAACCTGCCGATGGAAAGAGAAAATGTCCCTTCGTTTCCCTGTCTCGCCTTACCCTGTCCATCTCCCTCTGCGATTCTTCACGCTTTCCCGGTTTTAGTCTGAATGTCGCCTTCAAAATGATTTCTCTTGTCTTCTGAAAGGGAGATACCTTGTAACCGAAATCGTCTTTCTTCACCTTCAATTCCTGTAAGAAAAGGTTCCTGTCGAATATCGTCACCCTTTCCAGAACGTCGGAAATCGATTTCCCGTAGCACCTTGCATTCATCCATACAGAGCCTCCCACACTTCCCGGCATCGAGTAGATGAATTCGAGTCCGGACAGTGAGTTATTGCAGGCCTCCAGTGATAGATCTGTCATCGGAGTTCCGGCATAGGAAGATACTCTTCTTCCCTCAACCTCTATTCCCCGTATATTCTCCATGTCTATCACTACACCCCTTATCCCCGAATCCGAGACGAGGATATTAGCTCCGCTTCCCAGGATGAAAAAGGGGATGGAATTTTCAAAACACGCAGCAAGGATTCTCTTGAGTTCTTCCTGGCCGGAGGGCATTACAAAGAGGTCGGCTGGTCCGCCAATCTTGAATGATGTATGATAGCGCATTGGCTCTTCAAAGAGGAGTCTTCCCTTTATATTGATTTTTTCCGCCAATTTCCTTACATTGATCACAGGTCAATAATATATTTTATAAGTCAATAAATCTACCTGCTAAACGAAATTATAGTGAGCGGCAGTAATTTATAAAGAACGACGGAGGGTCCATTGAAGCTTAGGATATTCAACACGATGGGAAGAAGAATCGAAGAATTCGTACCAATAGAAGACAAAAAGGTTGGAATGTATACCTGTGGACCTACTGTCTATAACTATGCTCATATTGGAAATTTAAGAACATACATCTTCGAGGATCTTCTTCGAAGAACCCTGGAATATCTCGGATACAGGGTAAAACATGTAATGAATGTTACGGATGTGGGTCACCTTACAGACGATGCAGACGAGGGAGAGGACAAGATAATCAAGAGCGCAAGGGAGAAGGGAAAGAGTGTCTGGGAGATTGCAGATTTCTATACGAGAGCCTTTTTCAGGGACACAGAGCGTCTCAATATAGAGAGGCCCACAGTGGTATGCAGGGCAACCGAGCACATCGACGACATGATAAATCTGATAAAGAGGATAGAGAAGAACGGTTTTACATACATGGCGGGGGGGAACCTCTACTTCGATATCTCGAAGTTTCCAGGCTATGGGAAATTGGCCCTGTTGAACCTCGATGAACTGAAAGCCGGAGCAAGAATCAGTATAGATGAAAACAAGAAAAATCCGCACGATTTCGTTCTGTGGTTTACCAAATCGAAGTTTGAGCATCAGGCAATGCTGTGGGACTCACCCTGGGGCAAGGGTTACCCGGGATGGCATATCGAGTGTTCTGCCATGTCTATGAAGTATCTGGGAGACCAATTTGATATTCACTGCGGAGGTATCGATCATATTCCTGTACATCACACCAATGAAATAGCTCAGGCGGAGGCAGCTACGGGGAAAAAATGGGTGAATTACTGGGTCCACGGTGAATTTCTCGTGCTATCCAAGGAGAAAATGGCGAAATCGGCCGGCAACTATCTCACATTGGATAGTCTGATAGAAAAAGGGTATGACCCAATGGATTACAGGTACCTCTGTCTCGGAGCCCACTACCGTTCACAACTCCAATTTAGCTATGAAGCAATGAATACGGCGAGAAACGCAAGGCTTGCCTTAATGGAAAGGATTGCAAGGCTCAAAGAGGAGGCAGGAGAAGAGGTGAAAGGTGAAAAGGGAGGAATGCCTGAGCGGGAGAGTGCTGAATACCGGTACCTCGAATCATTTGAAAAGAATATAACTGAAGACCTGAATATTCCCAGGGGGCTGGCTGACCTGTGGAATCTCCTAAAGGACAGGAATATATCCCCGGGTGCAAAACTCTCCGTTGCCTATATCATGGACAGGGTACTGGGATTGCGACTCAAGGAGGCGAAACTTCCCGAAGTCGAGATCGATGAGGAAACCAAAGAGTTGATAGAGGAGAGAAAAAGGGCCAGGGAGAGAAGAGACTATGCCCTTGCAGACGCGATAAGGAATAAATTGAAGGATCGTGGTATCCTTTTAGAGGATACACCCGATGGTGTAAAGGTAAGAAAGGCTTAAATGCCAATAGTCATAAAATAATATTGTAACGTTTAGTCTGGAAAATTGTTTATATGTTGCATAGAAAAAAGAAAAATGAAAATTTTACATTCAACGAAGTCTACGAGTCGGTTTTTCCAGTCGTTTTTAAAATTTCCTACAGGATAACGGGTGACAGAGGAATTGCAGAAGATCTATGCCATGAGGCGTTTATCAAGTATTTCGAGAGAAGAGGAAGCTTCCCCAGTATTGATGAGGTAAAATTTTGGCTTATAAGAGTAATAAGGAATATATCGTTGAACTATGAGAAACGGAGGGCAAGAGAGAGGCTAGCTATCGACAGGTACAAGAAAGTAGCGAAGGTAGAGGACAGGGGAGAGGATGAGAAACTTCTCCTTAAGGAGATGGAGGAGGCTATCCAGAAAGCCTTGGAAGAACTGCCATACAATCTACGGGAAGTGCTTGTTTTAAAGGAATACGGAGGCTTGAGTTACAAAGAAATAGGTAAGGTGGTCGGGATAAGCGAGAGTAATGTGAAAGTAAGGATTTTCAGGGCGAGGGAAAAACTTTCAAGATTGATAAAGGAGGGTGAATTGTATGTGTCCTGATGAGGAAACTCTTTCTGCCTATCTAGATGGTGAAGTTGAAGAACCATTCAAATCCAAAATAGCAGAACATGTAAAGGAATGTGTCAAATGTTCCGCCAAGTTGGAATCGCTCCACAGAATAAAGAGTATCCTCCTGGAAGAAAATGATCCTGAATATATAGAATCCATGGAGAATGTAAAGAGACGAATACAGATTTCCATGGTTGCTGATAATTACTTTTTTGGTCGTTTGAATTCCTTCTGGAAGCGAAAGGTGGTTTTGCCATTGCCAATTGCCATTGCCGCCATTGTGCTGTTTTTCTTTGTTGGGGTTTTTCTTATATCGAATATTCCTGGTAACAGTGGGATCCACATGATGAGAATAAGAACAGAACCCTCCGGAGTAACCGAGGTCCAAGTAACTGCACCGATTGAAGACCTGGAACAGCTCTTGAAGTTCATAGACAATAGCAATTTCAAGAAAGAGGTGATAATAAAATTGCCCGCTCAATCACAGTTTCTCATGTTTGGTGAACCTGCTATTGTCAAGGAAGCGGAATTTTCAGGAGTACGTTGATTATGAAACGATTTATTACCATTCTGCTTTTGACTCTGCTGGTTTCATCCCTCTACTCGGAGGATGTGGATCTAGAAAGTGCCATAAGAACGCTTCTGGACAATGCACTAATGATAAATATCGAGGCACGTATCCTTCCGCCCGACAAAGAGCCAATCTGGAATACGAAGAGCAGTGAACTCACAATTCCAGGCCGTTCCGTGGCGGTGAAACTTGTGGGAGAAAATATCAGAGTTTATGCTATTTTTACACCATATAACCTTGAAAACGGCAATATCCTGCTCGTAGCACAGGGTCAGGTGTGGCTGTCGGACACCCCTGAAAAGGAAGTCAAGTATTTGAGTACCTTCAGAAGTATACCCATTACACTGGGAGAGAAAGTTCTCTTTTTCCCTCTGGGTTTTTCGGATAAACTTGCAAATAAGAAGCATTTTAATATAGAATTGGAGATTCAAATTGTCCCTTACAAGAGTTACAAAAAGGATAATCAAAATCCAGGCGGAGATGCCGAAGGTAATACTAAGGGAAACACAGAGGGAAAGGAAACTCCGTAAATAACCATATATGGCTAAAACAGAGAATATCGAAGAGGTCCCCTTTTATAGGAAGAAAGGATTCCTACCAACAGTTGTTCTCTTTATACTATTTATAGTTCTCATTCTCGGCTCCCGGCTTACCGGTCGTCCGCCGCAGATAGATCAAATAACCCCGGAAATCGGATTGCCAGGGGAGGTAATGGTTATAAAGGGAAAGTTCTTTGGAAAGACACGGGATACAGGCGAGGTGGAGATAGGGGGTATATCTGCCATTTCATCGGATTACCTCGAATGGAGCGATACCGAGATCAGTGTAAGGATACCGGATGATGCAAAATCCGGAATGGTATTCGTACGCACCAAGAATGGTACCAGCGAGGGAAAACTCTTTACCAACAGAAAACAGATTCCTATAGTCATTGCCGGTCCTATGAAACCCGGACAGCCGTACATAGAAAAGATAATCCCTGAAAGCGGCAGTATAGGGACTCTGCTAACCATAACAGGCATAAATTTTGGGCTGGAGAAGGGAGAATCCAATGTGTATTTCACCTGGGTGGCTGAAAAGGGAGAACAACCAATAAATGTTTCAACAAAGCCACAGCCTCTTGCAGCTCGTGAAGAGGATTTCGATTATGAGTATTGGAGTGACCGGGAATTAAGAGTAAGAGTGCCGGATGGAGCATCCTCAGGAAATATTTACCTCACCACGGATAAGGGAAAGAGCAATTCAATCTACTTTGAGCTGAAGAGACGGGGTGGTACCAAGCTGTTTCTGAATAAGAAAACATATTCAATACAGTATGGTGTAACTATAGAGAATGTGTCAGCCGGCGATGGTAATGAACTTTACATCTGGCTTCCCAATATTTTGCAGACGGCTGAACAGAGGAACATACAACTCGTTTCCGAGGAACCTCTCCCGATGTTTCCCAATATCCACGGTGTTACACTGTATCATTTCAACAATCTAAAGAATAATGAAACATACAGGATAAAGAAGGATCTTCTATTTGACAGATACACCGTGGAGACGAAGGTTATTCCATCGAAAGTCAGTTACAAATATGACACATCGAGCAGGTTATACAAAGAATATACAAAGCCCGGTGTTATTATTCCGTCGGATGAAGCGAGAATAAAAAAACTGGCAAGGGCAATAGTTGGCAAAGAGAGAAATCCTTACAGGAGGGCAAGACTCGTATACAACTACGTGAGGCTTAGATTAAAGCAATCCGACCGCAGGGAAAAGACTGTGGATGATACTCTGAATAAGAGGAAGGGTGATTCGTACAACTACTCAATCCTATTTACCACATTCCTCAGGGCTCTGAAGATACCTGCAAGGCCGGTCGCCGGGG
>JALUUM010000020.1 GCA_027021365.1 Spirochaetales bacterium | reverse complement strand
GGAACAGGGAAACGGCAGAGTTGATAGCCAGCGGAAACACGATAGGCATTTTCTATGTGGAATCACCGGCAACCCGTCAGCTCCTTAAAAAGATGAAGCGGGGAAATTTCGAGAATCTCATTATAGCAAGCTCCATAATAAGGCCTGCCGCCAACAGGTACGTAAGGGCCTTTGTGGAACGCCTTCATGGCAAACCTTACAGGCCGCTTCATCCTCTCGTGGAGGAGACCTTAAGGGAAACCTACGGGATAATGGTCTATCAGGAGGATGTCTCGAGGATAGCTATAGATCTGGCAGGTTTTTCACCGGAAGAGGCGGATATGCTTAGGAAGGTGATCAGCAAGAAAGACAGGATTACGAAACTCAATTCATACCGTAAGCTCTTCTTTGAACGGGGACTCTCCCGCGGCGTGGCAGCGAAGGTACTGGAGGAGGTCTGGGCTATGATACTCTCCTTCGACGGTTATTCCTTCTGTAAGGCTCACAGTGCCTCCTATGCCATGGTCTCCTACAAGCTGGCCTATCTGAAACGTTTCTATCCCCTGGAATTCATAGTATCAGTGATAAACAACGGTGGAGGTTTCTACACACGGCAAACCTACATCGACGAATGCAGGAGGATGGGTTTCGAAATTCTTCCCCCCGATGTAAACGGAAGCGAGGCTTTGTATTCTATCGAGGAGTTACCGGTAATACACCGTGGAAAGTCTATGGCCCCCGGAACAGGCAAAAGGGGGAGAGCGATGAGGATAGGCCTCTTTCAGCTCAAAAATCTCAGGTATGAGTTCGTGGTGAAACTCCTTGAGGAGAGAAAAAGAGGCGGCCTTTTCAGGAACCTCGAGGATTTCATACTGCGGATGGAACCGGGCATTCCCGAGATGAGAGTACTCATAAAGTCCGGAGCGCTGGACTTGCTTGCGGCGGGATATACACGTCCGGAGATTTTCTGGAAGTACTACCACACTCTGCATTTCCGCGGTTGCTTCGTAGAGCCTGAGATTCCGCATAGCGTAGGCGATTACACGGAACTTTCAAGGCTTCTTCACCAGTATGAAAGCCTTGGCGTGATAATCGACAGGTATCCCATAGAGATTTTCTATGAAAAGATAAGGAAAATGGCAGAAAGGCAAACATCCGGCCCATTGATATCTTCACGGGAAATACCACGGTTCATCGGAAAGAGAATCACGCTGGCCGGAATGCTCGTAACGGGGAAAGAGGTGCTTACGAAGAACAGGGAAAGAATGCTCTTTCTGAGTTTCGAGGATACCTCCTCGGTTTACGAAACGGTTCTCTTTCCATCCGCTTTCAGACGGTTCTACAGACTGCTGGAACCGGACGGAATTTACCTCGTAACAGGGAAGGTAGAATGGGATATGGGGGCGGTAAGTATCAATATAGAGAACCTGGAATTGGTAGGAACCTTGAGCTCACTGTCCGAAGACAAGGGTCATATGATTGAACAGCCAGCATATGCCGTGGTATAAAGTTGAAGAGTATCCGATGGAAAATGATTATATTCTCGAAATCAAAGACTTGAGTTTCAAGTACCCCGATTACCCGGGTTATACCTCTCCGTTGCTTCTCGATTCATTGAACATGAGTGTGGAGAGGGGATCGGTATCACTGGTTGTCGGTAGACCGGATTCCGGAAAGACGAGCCTATCAAGGATAGTAGCGGGATTGTTGCCGCGCTTTTCCGGGGGTAGTATAGGGGGAGAGGTTTTTGTTGACAAACGGGAGGTTCTGCATTCAAAGCCTCAGGAACTCATAGAACTCATTGGTCTTACCTTTCAGAATCCGGAGGAGCAGCTTCTCACCGCGAGGTGTGATACGGAAGTTGCTTTTCCACTTGAATCGATCGGTACGGAGAGAGAAACCATATTGCAGAGGGTAGAAGAGGCACTGGAGCAGGTCGGATTGAGGGATTTTCGGGAAAGAACTCCTTCTTCCCTCTCGGGAGGGGAAAAGAAGCGTCTTCTAATAGCGGTGTTGATCGCGGTAAATCCTGAACTATGGATTCTGGACGAGATTTTCGAGGAGCTGGACCCGTGGTTCAGGAAGAGGCTTGCAAAAATAATAAGGTCATACCATAGGAGTGTAATAGTACTTGCATCGAAATGGATGGAAATATACGGAGAAATTTGCGGTAGTTTTTACCTGCTTAAAGGAGGAAAGATTCATTTTTGTGGAAACTCCGCTAAAGATTTCAAAGATGTTCTCGAAGAGGAGGGAATAATCCTTTCAAATCTGGAAAAATCTACCGGTACCAATGTTTCCGTACCTGCAGAGAAGAAGAGAGTGCTGGAAATGAGAGACATTGTTTTCAGATACGGAAAGGATGAAAGAAACGAATCGTCGAAAGAGGATTTTGAACTGGCAGTTTCCCGCTTTACAATTTTCCGGGGGGAAGTGGTCTCACTTGTAGGAAGGAACGGCTCCGGGAAGACAACACTTGCAAAAATAATATGCGGGTTGCTGGAGCCGGAAGAGGGTGAAATACGGATTTTTAGTGACGAGGGAAAAGATTTCGTCGGGGGAAGGGAGATCCTTAACAGAACTTCCGGTTACCTGTTCCAGAACCCTGATTTCCAGATATTCCTTCCAACTATAGCTGACGAATTGTCTTTGGGTTTGAAACTGATGAATAAATCAGAAGAAGAAATTAATGATTCAATCGGCAGGGCAATAGAGCTATTTCGACTCCCACCACCGGAAACACCACCCACTATCATGGGATACGGAACCAAAAGGAGGCTGCAAGCTGCCGTGTACTATCTGTTGGACAGAAGAATCATCATCATGGATGAGGTGGATTCAGGTCTCTCAATGGACGAACTGGTCGAGATATTGAAGCTTTTCAAAGGTAAAGGTATGGGAATAATTTTGATAACGCACGATATACATTTTGCATCGGCTGTTTCTGAGAAGGTTTTCTACATGGAAGCCGGAGGGATAACGAAGGTTTATGAGGGAAAATCAGAAATAGGTAGTCTCATGGAGGATATACTTTGAAAAGTGTAATCGACGCAAGGGTCGAGCTCGTTCTTCTATTTGAAATGATATTACTGTTCTTTATGAGGTTGAACCTTGCTATCCTTGGGGGTTATTTCGGTTTACTACTCATCACGATTGTCATTCTATATGGGTTTCCCTCGATAAAGACTCCTTTTCTCGGTATTCTGCCCATATTGATACTGATCCTTCTGCTCACTCCGATTTTCAATAGGAGCGGAAGAATGATATTCGGCTTGGGTAGGTTCCTAAGGGTGACTTCAGGTGGTTTGAGTGATGCGATAAGGTATGTTCTGCGCTTAAGCGGAATAACTTTCAGTGTTTTTCTGTTTTACAAAACTACCGAAGCGAACGATGTTCTCCTGGCCTTTCAATGGTTCGGCCTGCCATTCCGTATTTCTCTTACCATAACGATTTCACTGCAGTACATTCCGGGATTGATACGAGCCTACGGAGAAATAATGGATGCTCACAGGCTCAGAGTTCCCTCCATGGAGAGCAGTAAGAGGAGGAATAATATACTTGATCGGTTTTCCGGAAAGAGATTGAAAGGTATGATACCCGTTCTCGTGGCACTTGTAGTGTATGCCGTGAAACGTATTCCAACCTTGGCGATGGCTCTGGAGATGAGGGGTTTCGGAAGGGGGGAGAGGAGAACAAGCCTGTTGAAACTGGAAACGGGAAAGAAATTCCTGCTTGATTCATTATTGGGTGTAATACTGTCAGCATTCCTTATTATCCCCATAGTTGTCTTCTGAATGATCGATTAAAAAACCTGATGTTTTTATGGCCAAAGCCCAATCTCGTTTCAAAGTATATTTACCTTGAATATGAAAAAGTATTATATTTGAGTCACAAGAAACAGAGGAGTGAGGTATGGAGGAGAGAGGTATAGAAACGAGTTTAGCGTTCAAGGTTTCAACAATTACCATTCTTACGGCAATTACAGCTGTTTTTACACTTGCAGTACGTATTCCTGTCGCCCCAACGAGGGGATACATAAATCTCGGTGATGTTGCCATATACTTTTCTGCATTAACTTTCGGACCATTGACAGCACTCATTGCCGGTGGATTGGGAACGGCACTTGCAGATATAATTGGAGGTTATGCGCAGTATGCTCCGATAACCTTTATTGCTCATGGTTTCCAGGGGTTCGTAATAGGACTTATTGTGAGGGGGTTGTTGATAAGAAAAAAGGATGAGATAGCGATTGATAAGGGTAAGAGGCTAGATTTTATCGGGTTGGTTCTTGCCTTTATGTCCGGGACTATTGTAATGGCAGGAGTTTATCTTTTGGCTGAAGCCTTCATGGTAGGCCTGGGTGCAGCACTCGCAGAACTGCCGGGCAATATTATTCAGAATGTTGCAGGAATTGCAGGCGGCATACCCCTTACCCTTGCCATCAGAAAGGCCTATCCCCCGATTCTCAACTTTAGATGGTGAGTTTCCATGTCCGACAAGGTAAGCACGGAAACAATAGGGAAGAATCTTTCAATCATAAGGGAAAAGGTGGCAGAAGCAGCGGGCAGGGCGGGAAGAAATGTCAATGAAATCAGAGTAATGGCGGTAACAAAGACTTTCCCCCTCGACTACGTGAAAATGGCTGTGGATGCAGGGATAGGGCTCTTCGGGGAAAACAGGGTAAATGAGGCATTTGAAAAGTATATACTTTTGAAACATCCCGTTGAATTGCACCTAATAGGACACTTACAGCGAAATAAAGCGAGAACGGTCGCGAGGATATTTAACTGTGTCCAGTCTATCGACAAATTTGAAACTGCCGAGGCATTGAACAGGAAATGTGAAAGCATCGGAAGAACGATGGATATTCTTTTCGAAATCAATACCTCCGGTGAAGATTCGAAACATGGCTTCCGAAATGAAGACGACTATTTTGCCTGTTTGGAAAGGGTCATGGATCTGAAAAATCTGAAGATACGAGGTTTGATGACTGTGGGCCCTCTTACAGATGATAAAAAGAGGATCAGGGAATCTTTCAGGAGCTTAAAAAACCTATACGAAAGGACAAGAGAAAGGTACAGAGAACTGGAATTTGACATACTATCCATGGGGATGTCCGGAGATTATCCGATTGCAGTGGAGGAAGGTTCCAATCTTATTAGAATAGGTACGGCAATTTTCGGCAAACGACAGTAGAACAGCATAAAGGAGGATCGATACGGTATCGAAATCCAATATCATGATACTAATACTGTTTGCTCTTTTGCCTGCTCTGGCATCTTTTGGCGAAGAAAAGGTAAGAGGGGATGAAACAAGTCCTGAACCGTATCAAAAAGAAGAGTTTCCTCAGTGGGCTCGTGATCTGCGGAGGGCAGAGATAATTTTTTTTGGCTCGGTCCCGTTCACACTTTTCTTTTCACTTGAAAGCTATGATATGTACAGGTATGTTTCACACAATTTTGATTCGTCTTACAGTCCCTGGCCATTTGCCGGTTATAATAGCATTCCCTATTCTACCGAGGAAAACATAGGTGTCATAATCGGAGCTCTGTCCATTTCAGCCGTCATTGCTACGGTCGATTTTTTCCTTGGAAAAATTCAAAGAAATGACTGAAGTATTCACGATAGAATCAGAAGATTCGGGTAAACGATTGGATGTCTATCTCACAGAGAGACTTATTTCTCACTCGAGAAGTCAGTTGAAGGAAAAAATCGAAATAGTCAAGCTCAATGGGAAAAAGGCAAAATTGGGTAAGCACGTTAAAACGGGCGATATCATCGAAGTTGTCTTTAGGGAGTTTGCACCGAATCATATAGAATTGAAACCGGAAGAGATGAACCTTTCAATTCTCTATGAGGATGAAAATGTACTCGTTCTCGACAAGGAACAGGGGGTTGTTGTACATCCCGCTGCAGGAAACTATAGCGGTACAATTGTAAACGGCTTGTTGTACTATCTGGGCAGAGCTGCGGGGAATTTCAGAACAGGCATCGTTCATAGACTTGACAAGGATACTTCCGGTGTTTTGATAGTT
This sequence comes from Spirochaetales bacterium, assembly GCA_027021365.1. Taxonomy (GTDB): domain Bacteria; phylum Spirochaetota; class Spirochaetia; order SZUA-6; family SZUA-6; genus JALUUM01. The sequence continues at coordinate 581,312 of JALUUM010000020.1, read as the reverse complement.
GCCAAGAATTCGAAAACGCAGGAGTATCTCGCTTCACAGTTCAAAGCAAGAACCGTGGGTAAAGAATACGTTGCAATAACCATGGGTGTACCGGAACAGGACAGGGGGACAATTGAAACATACATAGCGCGTGATACGACTGACAGGAAAAAATTTCACTGTACTTATGGGTCCGGGAAACTGGCAAAGACATTTTACAAAATCTTGAGTGTCTATGGAAATTATTCTCTTATAGCACTTTATCCAAAAACGGGAAGAACCCACCAGCTTCGAGTTCACATGAAGCATCTGGGGACACCGATACTCGGAGACCCTGTATATGGAAAAAAGGATACATTTTTCCCGGATGCATCTCTGATGTTGCATGCGTATAAATTGAAGATAAAAATCCCAGGCTGTGATGAGCCTGTGACATTCAGGGCACCGATCCCGAATCGGATAAAGAGTATCTTAAAAAATCTCCACGATATCAAAGTTTCTCTTTGATATAGGGGTTGAGTTTCCTCTCTATTCCCACCCTGGAGGGAGGTCCGTGACCGGGAAATATAAATACATTGTCATCCAATGTAAGTATTTTTTCTCGTATCGAATTCAAAAGGAGCCCTCTCGAGTAGCCATCCATAACAGTGCCTATCATTCCCGCACTCAAGGTATCGCCGGTAAAAAGATAATCACCCAGTAAAAATGAAATGGAATCTGCAGAATGGCCGGGCGTTTCTAAAATAGTGAATTCGAAATCATTCAATACCAATTTATCACCTTCTCTCACTTCATGAGATAATGTATCCATTATCCTGTTCCTGTAAGAGTAAATCTGAGCGTCGTATATTTTCATTATAGTCTTTATTCCATTGACATGGGCATGATGGTTGTGAGTTACTAGGATGTATCTTATGTATAAGCCGTTGTTTTCTATCAATTCGAGTATCTTGGCATCAAAGATACCGGGATCGATGAGAATTGCATCACCTCCTTCGTCACGACCAATGATAAAGGAATTGGAAAATCCTATGACGGAAAAATGTGTGAAGAATTTCATAATCAGATTCCCACCGTCCCTTCTGGAGTATCGTATTTGAATCCGTCGAAAAAAGCTTCTTCTACATTGGAATATTTCATGTTTACCCTGATTATTCTTGTCCTTTCGAAGTGTACACCCTTCAAGTTGCAATCCAAGAAGGTTACATTATTCAAATTTGCATTGATGATTCGACACGCATAAAGATCGGAATCGTTGAAAGAAGTATTCAAACATTCGAACCCGTTAAAATTACATCTCAGGATGTCGGATTCTTCAAATGTACAGTTTTTTATAACGGATCCCGCAAAGACTGTACATCGCAAATCCGTTTCTCTGAAACTACAGTTCTCGATGTTGGAAAAGTCGAGAAATACCATCTTCATTTTACTGTGATCAAATACTATATTGTTTAACTTGACACCGGAGAAATTGCATTCAAAAAACTCTTTTCCGCTCAAGTCAAGGTCGTTCAATTCAATACCTGGCATCGAAAGGTTTTTAAGTTTAGACTCCTTCTTGAAGATCTCATATGCCCTTTCGAGATATTCTTCCCTATCGGGAATATGATTGAAACAGTATTCGGAAAAAGAAAGTGCCGGTAGCTTGCATTCTTTTTTTTGGCATTGAGTCACCTGAAACATACATTGAATAATACAGCAGCGAGGCTCTAATAACAAGAAGTATCCATCAATACCGAGCGACTTTGCAATCTTTGTCGCTTCATTGAGATAAGAATGTCAGGTAATTGAATGATAGAGGAATCAATCGTATATTGTTATTTGTATTATTACTTGTGGTGAATAGTTAATCCTATTGGAGTAAACGAGGACTGCATCGATGGAAATTTGCAAAAGAAAACCCCTTGCATTTTTTGACTCGGGAGTGGGAGGACTTCCCTATTTGGAAATTACAAGGAAGAAATTACCCGATGAACGATTTGTCTATCTTGCCGATGTCAAAAATTTTCCCTATGGAGAAAAGAAACCTATTGAGATAAGAAGAGCAGTCTTCAAAGGGATAGAGCTGCTCTTGAAAAAAGAACAACCAAAATTGATAGTAATAGCGTGTAATACAGCCTCGGTTGTTTCCCTATCTGAGCTAAGAAGAGAATTCAAGATACCATTTGTTGGTGTTGTGCCAGCAATAAAACCTGCGGCAAGGGGTAACAGTAACGGTATGATCGCAGTTCTGGCGACAAAGAGAACAATAGAAGAGGAGTATCTTCAGAATCTCATAGATTCTTTTGCGTCTGATAAAGAAATATTGAAATGCCCGGAAAGTAAGCTTGTTAAGCTCGTTGAATATCAGTACTTCGCAATGAGCAGAGAACAATGGCAGAAGACCCTGCAAAAAATCTCAAGTGAATTGAGTCGAAAAAATGTAGAAACTGTCGTTCTTGGTTGTACCCATTTCACCGTGATATCTGATATGCTGGAGGAGGTTTTCAATGGCATGAGAATCGTTGACTCACGAGATGGTGTGAGTAACCAGATCGTTCGTGTACTCAAAGAAAATGGGCTACTTATTTCCGGAAAAGATGTTAATAAGAACTGTACAGACAGATTCTATATAACGGGTGACGACAATGGCAAAGAGAATTATGTTCTCTTTGCCGGAAAATACCAACTTGAATTCCGTGGAAGCATAGAGAGATTATGAAAGAATCTATCAAGGGTCTCGTGGTAACCGGTATAAACAATATTTATACGGTGAGGGCTGATGACAGAGACTGGCTCTGCAGGATAAAGGGGAAAATACTAAAGGCAGAGCAGAGATTCTACAATCCGATTGCAGCAGGAGACTACGTGTATTTCCTACCCGATACGCATACCAGGGACAGAGGATGGATAGAATCCGTTCTGGAGAGAAAAAGCTTCATAATGAGATGGAATAAAAAGAGGCGTGCACCACAGATTCTGGCAGCTAATATCGACCTCCTCTTTATAGTGGTGTCCGTAGTCTCGCCTCCCTTTAAATCCCGTTTTATCGATCGTTTGTTGATATGTGCCACAGTTGGCTCTGCAAGACCGGTTATTGTTATTAATAAGATCGATCTTGGTCTGAAGGATGAAGTGCAGAAGAGGGCAAAGAGCTACAGGGAACTTGGAATTCCTGTATTATTTACTTCGGCTGTAAGGGGAGAAGGCATGGAACAGGTAACCGGAATGATGAAAGGGAAAGTTTCTGTTTTTATTGGCCAATCCGGTGTGGGAAAGACTTCCATTTTGAATGCAATAGATCCAGAACTTGACTTGCCTACCGGGAAGGTTTCACCGAAGTACAACAGAGGTTCTCACACGACAAACTTTGCAAGATTATATCAAATCGATGAAAAAACACAGATAATAGATACTCCGGGAATAAGAGAGTTGGATATATACGGTGTAGAGCCTATGGATCTGCATCTCTACTTCCCTGATTTCAATGTTTACAGGGAGAGTTGCAGGTACCCCTCATGTCGACATCTTGCAGAACCAGGGTGTGCTGTAAAAGAGGCGGTGGCACGAGGGGAAATAGACCGTGAAAGATATGAGAGTTATCTGAGAATCTACAATCAATTGAAGCACGAGAAGAGATACTACCATGGATGAGCATTCCGTAAGAATACTTGAATTTTCAAAGATTATAGAAGAATTGACCTCTCTCTGTATCGGTATCGACGGCATTAGGAATATAAGAAAACAGGCATTTTTTAGCAATAGAGAAGAACTTGAGTTCAACCTGTCGCTTGCCGTTGCGATGCGAGAAGCTCTGGAGAGTGGTTTCCACTGTCCATGGTTATCATTTCCTGATATTGAATCTTCTCTGAAGAAATTAAAAAAACATGTTCCTGCCCTGGAACGGGAGGAAATTGCTGAAATAGGTATCTATTGCCTTTCGGCAAGAAATTTGAGGAATTTCCTGAAGAAATCGAGCCAGGATGAAAATCTGGTTTTTCAAGCGCTATCAATCCCCGAAACCCGGTATATTGAAAAGAAAATATTCAGAATTGTAGATAAGAGAGGCGAAATAAGGGAGAAGAATATTCCAGAATTGAAAAAAATTATATCAAGTTTAAGAAAAGCCCAGAATGATGCGGAAGGATTGGCAAGTTCGTATATCAGGAATGAAGATTACAGGCTTTTCTGGCAGAGCAATACCCCTACTTTGAGAGACGGACGTATAGTTCTTCCTCTTAAAGCCAACTTCAAGGGAAGGATAAAAGGTGTAGCGCACGAGGTTTCCTCGAGCGGTTCGACGATTTTTTTTGAACCTGTAGACCTGGTAGAAAAAAACAACAGGGTTATAGAGGAAAGGGGAAGGTACGAAAGGGAACTGCGAAAGATTCTTACGAGATTGACCGATGAGTTGAGAAATGAGAAGGAAACACTCGAAATCTTGCGGGAGAAAGTAGGGTTTATTGATTCTCTCATGGCAAAAGCGCGCTATGCGATAATCCATCGATGTAACAGGGCAATATTCCAGGATGGTATCGTTGAACTTAAATCAGCAAGGCATCCTTTGCTGGGAGAAAGAGCGGTACCGATTTCACTGGAAATAGGCACGGATTATCGCATGCTTATAATTACCGGTCCAAACACGGGGGGCAAAACAGTCACACTTAAAACGGTGGGGTTACTGGCACTTATGAACCAGTTCGGCATGGAGATTCCTGCTGAAGAAGGGTCAAGAATTGGTGTTTTCGATGAAATACTCAGTGATATTGGTGATGAACAATCCATAGAACAATCTCTTTCGACTTTTTCTTCCCATATAAGGAATATTGCTGGAATTATCGAAAAGAGTACCGGTAATTCCCTGGTACTCCTCGATGAACTTGGTGCGGGGACAGATCCGGAGGAGGGTGTGGCAATAGCGATGGCCCTGCTCGATTACTTTTATGAAAAAAAATGCCTCGTAATTGCGACGACCCACCATGGTATCCTGAAAAACTATGGTTATTCCAAGGAAGGGGCTGAGAATGCATCGATGGATTTTGATGAAGAGACCCTGGAACCGACCTTTCATATAGAGATAGGTATTCCCGGAGAGAGCCATGCTCTGGAAATTGCCAGGCGAAACGGCCTACCTGAGAGTGTAATTGCTACGGCACGGAAGTATATAGACGAAGAGAGAAGTGACATATCGACTTTGATAAAGAATCTTTCTGACAGGCAGAGAAGGCTCAAACGAAAGGAGAAAGAGCAAATTGAAAAGGAAAAGGAGTTACTCGAGATAAAACGGAGAACGGACTTGAAAAACCTCAAATTGAAACAGGAGAAACTTATTCTTCAGAAGGAAGGCCTGAGAGAACTTAAGAATTTCCTGCATGAAACGAGAAGGGAAGTGGAAAACGAAATAAGAAAGATGAAGGAGGAGGGTATTACGAGAGAGGGAATGAAGTCCGTCAGAAATATTCTGGACAGGATAAGCGAGAGAATCTCTCGAGAGGAAAAGCTAACCGGCAAGCTTGAATCCGAGTTAAGAAAATCTTCGGCCGAAGTTCCCACGGTTGAAATAAGAGAGGGAAATACAGTATTCCTGAGAAATCTTGGCAGGAGAGGCAAGGTTTTGAGAAGGGAAAAGAATGGCAACTGGCTCGTAGAAACCGAAAATATGAAAATTACAGTGAGAGAGGAAGATTTGAGTGTTCTTGAAGAGAAAGGGGAGATGGTGGTAGATATCAATTACATGAGTGAGCTGGGAAGCAGAAAAGTCGTTATGGAAATAGATGTAAGGGGAAGGCGTCTCGATGAGGCGATCGGAATCATTGAAAAACAGATAGACAGTGCAATTCTTGCTGGTATTTCACAGTTCTCCATTATACATGGTAAGGGTACCGGTGCCCTAAGAAGTGGAATACATCAGTATCTCAAGGAAAACAATGCCGTTAGAAGTTATTACTATGCCCTTCCCGAGGAAGGAGGTTACGGAAAGACTATTGTCCGGCTGTGAATCTTTGGTTACATTTTAATGATAGCTTGAAAAGAGGTGATATACCGATTAATATGCTTTAGGCAGGTGTTTTATGGATCCCCAATTCCTGATAGGTGTTCTGCTACAGGGAAAGATAGTGATTGTCTCTCTTTTTATAATTGTTCTCCTGCCAATAGTATTTTATGTTGCTTCACTGGACAGGAGGCCTGTGAAGGTTGCACGTGTTCCCTCTGTTAGACAGGTAGAAAAGCGCGAGGAAAAAGAGGAAACAAAAAACGATGAAAAAGATAATAATAAAGGGGGCGAGGGAACATAATCTAAAAAATATCGATATAGAACTTCCAAGAGATAAATTCGTTGTAATTTCAGGTATAAGTGGTTCAGGAAAGTCTTCCCTGGCATTCGATACTATATTTGCAGAAGGGCAGAGAAGGTATGTCGAATCGCTTTCTTCCTATGCAAGACAATTTCTTGGAAGGTTGGACAAACCCGATGTTGATTATATTGAAGGCCTTTCCCCGGCTATTTCAATAGAACAGAAAAGCACACACAGGAACCCTCGCTCTACAGTAGGTACGGTAACAGAAATCTACGACTACTTAAGACTCCTCTTTGCAAGAATAGGACATGCCCATTGCCCATCCTGCGGCAGAGAGATTCAGGAGCAATCGGTCGATCAGATAATCGATTCCATAATGGCACTGGGGGAGGGGAAAAGGATTTTAATCCTTGCACCTGTGGTCAGAGGAAAGAAAGGAGAACACCAGAAGATCATCGATGATGCGAGAAAAGCAGGTTTTGTAAGAGTCCGGATAGATGGCGAGATACTGTATCTGGAGGAGAGTATCGAGCTTGAAAAGCAGAAAAAACACTCGATTGAAATAGTTGTGGATCGACTGATGCTGAAACCGGACATTAGAAACAGGCTTGCAGAGTCGGTGGAAACAGCACTGGATATAGCAGGCGGAAAATTGATCGTACTGGAAAAGAAGAACAATGGGGAGCAGGAGAGATTCTTTTCTCAGACCAACGCATGTCCCGTGTGTGGTATCAGTATACCGGAATTGCAGCCGAGACTATTCTCGTTCAACAGTCCCTATGGAGCCTGCCCCTCCTGTTCTGGTCTTGGTGAAACTCTCGAATTCGATCCCGAGCTGGTGATCCCAGACAAGTCTCTATCATTCAATGAAGGAGGTATCGTTCCCTACAATCCAAGATCAAACTGGTACAGGAATCTCTTTCAATCCATTGCAAGTCACTATGGTTTTACTCTCGATACTCCCTTCGAAGAATTACCAGAGCCAATCCTTAATGAGATTCTCTACGGATCCAATGACACGATTCATTTCAGACATTACAGCAGGGACAGAAATGGTAAGTATGAGTACCAGACCCGTTTCAGGGGAATATTGAATGAACTCAAGCGTCGTTATCTGGAAACGAATTCAGAGGGTGTGAAGGAGTGGCTAGAACAGTTCATGCGGAATCGTGAATGTCCGGTATGTCACGGAAAGAGATTGAAACCCGAGGCCCTTGCAGTAACGGTTGGTGGAAAAAACATCCATGAAGTTACAATGCTATCCGTGAAGGATGCACTCGATTTTTTCAATGAACTCTCGCTCAGTGAAACCGAAAAGTTGATTTCAACCCAAATTTTGAAGGAGATAAGAGCTCGGTTGTCCTTTATGGTCAGCGTGGGACTGGACTACCTCTCTCTGGAAAGGAAGGCTGCAACTCTTTCGGGTGGTGAAGCACAGAGAATTCGTCTTGCTACTCAGATAGGTTCTTCTCTTGTAGGAGTATTGTACATTCTCGATGAACCGACGATAGGATTACATCAGCGGGACAATGGCAGGTTGCTTGAAACATTGAAACATCTCCGTGACATAGGCAACACGTTGATAGTGGTGGAACACGACGAACAGACACTTAGAAATGCTGATTATATTGTGGACCTGGGACCGGGAGCCGGTGTACACGGAGGAAGGGTCACAGCGGCAGGCACATTGCAGGAAATACTTGAAAATCCAAATTCTATCACCGGCAGCTACCTTTCTGGTAAGAAAAAGATTGAAATTCCACGGGAGAGGAGGGCCGGAAATGGAAAAGAGATAGTTCTGTATGGTGCAAGCGAACACAATTTAAAGAATATCGATGTCCGTTTCCCTCTGGGTAAATTGATAGTTATCACAGGCGTTTCCGGTTCGGGTAAATCCACACTCCTCTCCGACATTCTTTATCCTGCCCTGGCTAATAGGGTTGGAAAAACAAATCTCATAGAGGGAAAGTATCGCTCGATCGAGGGTTACCAATTGATCGATAAAGTGATAAACATCGACCAGAGTCCCATAGGCAGAACCCCAAGGTCTAATCCTGCAACATATGTGGGGTTGTTTACTCCTATAAGGGAGCTCTTCGCATCCCTTCCTGAGTCCAGGGCGCGGGGTTACAAGCCCGGCCGGTTTTCCTTTAACGTACGAGGGGGTCGATGTGAAAACTGCCAAGGTGCAGGCACGAAACGGATAGAGATGCATTTTCTTCCCGATGTATACATTACCTGTGATGTTTGCAAAGGCAAGCGATACAACAGAGAAACATTGGATATAAGGTACAGGGGTAAGAATATACACGATGTACTGGAGATGACCGTAGATGAAGCGCTTGATTTTTTCAAGAATATTCCTCCTGTCATGAGGAAGCTGAAAACACTGCATGCGGTAGGTCTGGGATACATCAAACTCGGACAATCGGCTCTTACACTTTCCGGAGGAGAGGCGCAGCGGGTAAAGCTTTCTCTGGAACTTTCGAAGAGAAGCACCGGAAAAACCTTCTATATCATGGATGAGCCGACAACCGGGCTTCACTTCGAAGATGTCAAGAAACTTATGGAGGTGCTGCATCTCCTTGTCAACAGCGGCAATACTGTCGTGCTGATTGAACATAATCTTGATGTAATCAAACAGGCGGATCATATCATTGATCTTGGACCCGAAGGGGGAGATAATGGCGGTAAGATAGTAGCGACGGGAACTCCGGAAGAGATTGCTACCTGTGAATATTCCTATACGGGCAAATATTTAAGAAAGGTTTTACGGTAACTTGAGGAGCAAAAGGGTTTCTCGAAGATTTCAAATTACATTGATATTCATGTCTCTTTTTGTTTTATCCGATTACGGCTATTCGATGCCATTGGAAAATATAAACAGAATGGCGAGGGGTGCAGAGGGGGGTGAAAAAACTCTCATCATGCAAACCCTCTCCCAGGATATCGAGACAGCAAGTTATTATGAATTGATTGCCTGGTGCAAGAGATTGAATCTTCCCGAAACTGGAAGCAGAAAAGAACTGCAGAGGAGGCTACTTTCCTATTACAAAATAGAAACGGAAAAAACCATAGAGAAGCGAGGGAGAATAATAGAGGTTGAATCTGCAAAGGAGGCGGAGTACTTCGATTTGAACATCGCCAAAGAAAAGTATGTGACTCTTAGGGGTGATGTCGTTGTAAAGATGATTGACAATGAAAAAAATGTGACCCACCTCATAAAAGCAAATGTTGTAACCCTCAATGAGACCAAAAATCTCCTTACTGCAAGCGGGAATCTCGAATACCATCTAATAAAACCGGCAAAAGAAGAGGTATTCAGGGGAGAATCCCTCAACTTTAACATAGACACATGGGAGGGTATCTTTTTTAAAGGCAAAACGGAAAGGGAAACAAATTTAGGTGGTAAAAAGGGAACATTCTTTTTTTCAGGAAGGGAGATGTCCAGAAGTTCCAATGACATTGTTACCCTGTCACAGGGAAGTGTCACCTCCTGTAACCTGGAGCAGGCTCCGCACTACAGGATACAGGCAAAGAAATTGTGGATTCTCGCACCGGGAGAATGGGCCGTTCAAAATGCAACACTCTACATAGGCAGAGTACCCATAATGATAATTCCGTACTTCTTCTATCCCGGAGACAAGCTGTTCTTTCATCCTTCACTTGGCTACAGAAGCAGAGAGGGAAATTACATCCAGACGACAACATACCTCATTGGCCAAAAGGAACAGAAGAGTGATATATTTTCCCTCTTAAAGATAGAGGGTTCCAATGAGGGAACTTATGAAGAAGAATTACGAGGTCTCTTCCTTAGAAAAACAGGGAAAACGGTGGAAAGTATCAACAAGGACTACTTAAAGCTTTTCTTCGATATATATTCCAAGTTGGGAATCTTTTCGGGCCTGGAAGGTAAGTTCTCTTCAGGAATTGATTTCAAAGGCGGTGTTGCATACTCGAGGGATATTTTCCTCGATGAGGTTACTGGTTTTTATACACCGATTTTCCCCGATGAAAATGGCAATCCTGTTTCATATTGGAATCATTCGAGTATTTTCGGACTTGATCTGCCGCTGCGATATGGAATGTCTGCAAATTTGAAACACAGTTTCGGCGATTTTTCCATATCAGGGAGCTTTGAAAGCTATTCTGACCCCTTTTTCCCCAGTGATTTTTACAATAGATCGGAAGGAATGGATTTCGATTCCATTCTTGGCCTGACGCCGCAAACGACTTCCAATGTCGGGACAAAGAATAACCTTACCTGGTTTTTAAAGGGCCAGGGTAATCTGAAAGGTGTGGCAGATCTACCTTTCGTTTCCTCATTCACTATTCCATATATCAATTTCCAGTATTTTTTCCAGAGCAGAGAAATAGAGGATTCCATAAATAACAAGGTTCTGGAGGTTGATCCCTCGAGGAAATTCTACTATCCGGCCAACATGACCACACCTCAGCTATCCCTCTCTGTCACCGGAGATATTTTCAAATGGAAGAGTAATCTGGCAGAAAATTCAGGAAGAGGTGCCAAACCCCCTTCCCCGAACAAGAGGAATTCGGTTAGGAAGGCTGTGAAAGATCAGGGTAAGGGTTTCAGGATAGACATTCCTGTCAAACCGGAAGTGAGTGAAGTAAAGAAAAAGGTGAAAATGGCTCTGGTAGAGCCACAACCAATGAAGGATGTTTCCTTGAGTGCATATGTAAAGGTATCGAATATCGATGTTGGCTACCAGCTCAAACCGAGATTGGATGTAGTCAGTACTTTCGATAGTTCGGATTGGCTAACGGGTGATGAAGTTGACTATTCTCTGTTGTATTCAAAGATGACAGTCAATGATTATACAAAGTTGTTTACAAATATGGGGATTTTTGGCGGTTTGTTCTCGTTAAATCAATCCATTGATCTCAATGCAATCTACAATGTAAGGAATAGATTTTCAGATAGCATAAGTGACAGTGAATGGGCAAATCTCCTTCTCAATGACTACAAGCAGAGAAACCTCAATTTCAGGGAAGCCTTGAAACTTAGCTTATCCCCATTCTTTGACAATCAATCGCTCAAGGGAACCAATATCACTTACAATCTGAACATGCTGCTTTACAAGTACAGTTATCTTGACTCTGATCAGTGGGGAAATCCTATCTATGCCGGAGAAATTCCTAAATGGGACGGCGAAACTTTTCAGAATCACTCCGTTACCGGTACCATGAGCCTGGTTAGAAACAGTGACAAGTATAAATTGTCCATCTCTTATCAACTTCCTCCCCTGGACCAGCTTTTTACGGGAACAATTGATATTTCTGCATGGATAACACAAACCACTTTGAAAGAATCTTTTTCGCTGGAAAATGGAGTTATAACGTATCAACCTATTATTCTAAATGAAAATCTGACATTTACGAAAGATTTATCCTTATCCATTAACACTCAGTACGATATCACAGACTACCAATTCAAGGTGCTTACCTTGAAAACAAACCTGTGGGGAGTTAAGGCCTCTTTGAATTATCAGTACATGTATCCAGTTGATCCGATTGGGAATCAGATCAGTGACACAGAAGTGTTTCTTCCAACTGTAATTCGTTTTGATTATTCAAACTCTGGAAACAAGTATTTTTTCTGGCGAGACCGTATATATTTCGAGCCTGCTCTTAGTACTTACTGGTTCATGGACATACAGAGGTTTTCAAACAATGAGTTCAATTTCAACATGAAATTCAATTTCTTCATATACAAGTTTATGGAAATATCCTTTTCATCGGTTTCCTATAACAGGCGTACTTACCTATACTTTCCGTCTCTTGCAGAAAAAGTAGGAGTAGCACCGGTAAATCCAATCTATGACTTGTTGCGATCATTCAATTTTTTCAATGTTGCAGACAGGTATGCTTCCTCCTTCAAGATAAAGAATCTATCATTAAGAGTGGTACACCACCTCCATGATTGGGATGTATCGTTAGAGTATGTGGGCAGCCCCCAGCTGAAGACCCTTCCTGACGGTTCCAAGCAGTATCAATGGACTCCGTCATTATCGATAAATATACAATGGAATGCCATCCCGAACATAAAGAGCAACTTAAGAGAAGATGAGGAGGGCATCCATATTCGGGGTTGACTTTGGGTGTAACTTATAGATAACATTATCTCATGGAGGTCTATGGAAAAAAAATCAACAATTATCCTGCATGACTTGTCCTTTCTTAAAGAGATTCTTGGAGTAAACGATTCCAATATAAGGATATTCGAAGAAGTTCTTGGGGTTAAGGTTTTTACCAGGGGAAATGAAATATTCCTGGAAACCGATAATTCCGAAAAAATAGATGTTTTCCAGGAATTGATAAGGCAACTGAGCGATCATATAAAATTGGGACATTATCCTGATGCGGATTTGATAAGGGCACTGCACGATTCGATTAATCATCGCAATACCCGAGATATAGAAGACTTGAAAAAAAGAGTGGTAATAATTCCGAATGGAAAATCAAAGATATTTCCGAGGAGTATAAACCAATCCTTGTATATAAAATCAATCGAAGAAAATGATATGGTATTTGCTATTGGGCCTGCAGGAACGGGAAAGACATTTCTCGCAATAGCAGAGGCATTGAAATATTTAATGAATCATTCTATTGAGAAGCTTGTCTTAACTCGACCCGTGGTAGAAGCCGGTGAGAGACTGGGTTTTCTACCGGGAGACTTCGAGAGCAAGATAAATCCGTACCTTCGCCCACTGTATGATGCCATGGAAGCGATGATTTCCGGCGATTTACTTAAAAAACTGGAAGAAACGGGAAAAATTGAAATAATTCCCCTGGCATACATGAGGGGAAGAACATTATCTGACTCCTTTATCATACTTGACGAGGCTCAAAACACAACCCGAGAGCAGATGAAGATGTTTCTCACAAGAGTGGGAGAGAGAAGCAAGGCGGTCATTACAGGAGATATAACCCAGATAGATCTTCCTAAAAGTGTTGTTTCAGGACTGATACACGTGATCTCTATTCTGAAAAATATCAAAGAGATACGTTTTGTTTTTTTCAATGAAGCAGATGTGGTTCGGAATGAACTGGTCAGAAAAATAGTAAAGGCATATGAAAATTCAAATGGAAAATAGAGAAGAGGGAAAAGAAAAACCACCGCCAGAAAAGGCTCTATTAAGGAATTTGAGCGTAAAATGGAAAAATACCTCCGTATTGATACTTGCCGCCACTTTTGCCATATCTCTGATACTCATACTATTGAATTCTCAATTTGAAAGAATCTTTTCCAGCAATAGAAAGCTTCAGTACGAAGTTGGTATGGTTGCAGACAGGGATATAGTAGTTGACCGGGATATCATATACAAGGATACGGTTGCAACGGAACTAAAAAAAGAGGCGAAGGTCAAGCTGATTGTTCCTATTTTCCAGGTTAACGATTCAATCGCAAAAGAGGTGATGGATGATTTTGCAGTATTTAAAGAAACGATTGTATCGGCATTGAAAAATAATTCGACCGTGGAAAATACTTTCTTGACTTTCCAGGCTAAAATTCCCGGAATCGTGGACAAGGTTACTATAGAAAAATTACTCCAAAACAGAGACGCAAAGAGGATAATGGATAGTGCGGAGTTGCTTCTTCAACGAGCTCTTACGGAGGGAATAGTTAGTATCACCGAGGAGACAAAAAAGAGTTTCAACTCCCAGTCAGTGGAAATATGGCGGTGGAAGAATGGCAAATTTGAGAAGGAAGAGCTTGAATTGAAGAATTTAATAACGATAGGGAAATTACCCAACTGGATTGCCAAAAAACTTGAGGGAAAGTCCTTCGAGAATGAAGAGAAACTCTTGATTATCAACCTTGTATCTGACTTTGCAAGGGAGGATTGTTTTCTTAATAAAAAGGAAACAGAGAAACGGAAAACAAAGATAGAGAGCGAGGTAGAACCGGTAGTCATAAAGCTCGTGAAGGGCCAGGTCATAGCGAGAAAGGGCGACGTGATAAATGAAGACATGAAAGCTAAAATAGATGCTCTTGGCGAATACTCGCTGCAGATCAATCTTATGTGGATAATAGGTTCTGTCCTCCTCCTTATCATAACTTTCTGGCTTGTCGTATTTTTGTTTCGTGAGAGGATCGAAACAAATAAACTTGAAAAGAATAACCTTATCCTGATAAGTGGAGTCGTTCTCGTTTATCTTCTTCTTTCCGTAGTATTGTCAAGATTCGATGGGTTGCAGGAATGGTTACCCTTTGCAGTGACAATTCCGGTTGCAACTTTTACCGTTATGGTTACGATTCTCGTATCACGTGATATCGGAATTATCCTCTCTATCGTGATGGCTCTTCTTATTCTTCTGATACAAAAAATGGACATGTATTCTGCACTTTTCATATTCCTTTCCGGTATTGCAGGTACGGCATCTGTTCAAAAAACGGAAAAGAGGATTGATCTGATAAAATCAGGTCTTTACATTGCAGCTTTCAATGCATTTTTTATAATTGCCTTCGGTTTTATCAAGAACTATGATTTTTATAAATTCCTCGTTGCAGTTCTGTGGGGATTGGGGAATGGATTTTTTTCAGGAATATTGAGCCTTGGATTTCTTCCTATTCTTGAACAGGTAACGAATGCGCCAACCCGTTTCAGGTTGTTGGAATTATCCGATGTAAATGCTCCTCCTTTGAAGAGGATGCTAATGCTTGCACCTGGAACTTACAATCATTCCGTAATGGTGGCAAATCTTGCCGAATATGCATGCAAGGAGATAGGAGCTGATCCGTTAATTGCGAGGGTCGGAGCGTATTACCATGATATAGGCAAGGTAGATCAGGCGGAATACTTCGTTGAAAATCAAAGGTCTTTCAATAAGCATGATGAGCTTAAACCGAGCCTATCAGCAGCAGTAATACGATCCCATGTCAAGATAGGAATAGAAAAGGCAAAGGAATTGAAATTGCCAAAGGTGATTATTGATATTATCTCACAACATCATGGAAAGACTCTTATCAAGTACTTTTATCAGCGTGCAAAGGATGAAGAAAAGAATACCAAGATTTTACCGGAAGATTACTCTTACCCGGGCGAAAGGCCAAAAAGCAAGGAAGCGGCTGTCGTAATGCTTGCAGATCATGTAGAAGCTGCATCCAGAACTTTGAAAAAACCGAGCGTTGCCAAGCTCGAGAGGTTAGTATGGGATGTTATAATGGAGAAATTTACTTCCGGAGAGTTGAATGAGAGCAATCTGACTTTAAGGGACCTCGATGTAATAAAAAAGAGTTTTGTCCAAATTCTGGCCGGGTACTTTCATACGAGAATTGAATATCCAAAGATAACCGAGATGGATAGAGCTTGAATTTTGATGGTATAAATATATTCGTAAGAAAAATGGGAGAAATTGCTAAGAATTGAATAGTGTCGAAACGAGAACAGAAGGAATCACCTCTCCGCCCTGGATCGATAAGCTGAAATCGCTTGTTCTTATTGTTATGGAAAAATTGAAAATCGAGAATTCCGAGGTGTCTTTGTTGCTATGTAACGATGCTGTGATAAGGGAATTGAACAAGAAATACAGGGGCAGTGATACTCCTACGGATGTTTTATCTTTTTCTCAAATTGAAGGTGATGATGAACCGGCAGTTACGCAAGGCATTAGAACACTTGGTGATATAGTCATATCCTTGGAGAGGGTAAAGGAGAATGCAGAAATGGAGAACGAAGATTATGAAAACGAGTTGAAAAGGGTAATCATACATGGAATACTTCACCTGTTGGGATACGATCATGCAGAAGGTGAAGAAAGTTCGATGATAAAAAAACAAGAAAAAATACTCAAAGATGTAATGGAGGAAAAACTGTTTTGAAAGAGAGAAAGAGCTTTTTCAAAAAGGTGTTCGGGCGAAATGGCGATGACGAAGAGGCCGAGCTAGAGAAACTGGACATCGAAGAGAAGGATATGATAAAGGGGGTGGTAAAACTCTCTGAGACATCTGTCAAAGAAGTAATGGTGCCAAGGATAGATGTTGTATTTCTGCCAATTGACATATCTAAAGAAGAATTACTCAAGACTATGGCGGAATGCGGACATTCTCGTGTCCCTGTTTATAAGGAAACCATCGATAATGTTGTTGGCATTCTCTATGCAAAGGATCTTTTAAGATACCTGATAGAAGGTGATGGTGATATTGTACTTGAAAACCTCATAAGGTCACCATACTTTGTACCCGAGAGCAAGAAAATAGATTCTTTGCTGAAGGAATTCAAAAAGAGAAAGGTGCATATTGCAATAGTGGTGGATGAATACGGCGGTACTTCCGGAATTGTCTGTCTGGAAGACATTATAGAAGAGATAGTGGGTGACATTCAGGATGAATTCGATAATGAAACGGAAGAGATTGTAAAAATAGGTGATAATGTTTATGTATGTGATGCAAGGATAAGTATTGAAGATCTCAATTCCAAGCTTTCTATTGAACTGCCAGAAGAGAATTTTGATACTTTGGGTGGATTTGTTTTTGATCTTTTCGGGAAAATACCGGTAAAATATGAGAAAGTCAGTTTCAAAAATATAGATTTCATTATCAATACGATGGAAGGACATAAAATAGGGACGATAAAACTAATCATAAACAGAGAGGATTGATACGTCAAATTGAATTGTAAGAGAAAGATTTTCTTATTTCTCATATTCACAGTTTTCTTTCTGGCGGAAGCAGGCTGGTCTGATAGTGCGATACAGTACTTTTCCAAAGGACAGAAGGCTCAACTGAAGGGAAATCTCGATTCTGCAATCGAATTATACAGAAGTGCACTTGCAATTAATCCGAATTACTATGAACCGATAAAGGGTCTTGCCGAATCTTTTTTCCTATTGAATGAGTATGATGAGGCGCTTAGATATGTTGAGGTCGCAGAGAAGTATCGCAAAAATGATACGGATCTCATGAATCTAAAGGGAAGAATTTTAATCGGGTTAGGCAAGTTGGACAGGGCAAGGACGATTTTCAATGAAATCCTCTCGATTCGTCCTAACGATCGTGATGCAAGATACGGTCTGGCGGAACTTGATCTGGCAGAGGGGAAAAAGCGAGCTGCTGCAGAAAAATATCTGGAAACCCTACGTGTTGCACCAAAAAGTTCGAGAGCTTTGCTTTCGCTTGCGCTGATATACAGAGACATGGGAGAAGCGGATCTTTCTCGGAAGTATTTACAGCTGGCTCTAAAGTATAATTCAGGAGATGCCAAGGTCCACCTTACGGCAGCGGAATATCTATATGCGGAAAAAAAGTATGAGAGTGCCCTTCAACATGTTAATGTAGCAGTTTCTTTGAATCCTCAATATGAAGATGGATATCTATTGAAAGCGGAAGTATTGCTATCAATGAAAAATTACAGCAGAGCAGCCGAAGCGGCAAAACAGGTCATAGAGATAGACAAAAGGAATTCCATTGGCTGGTATCTTCTTGGTATCTCTCTGATGAGGTTGGATGAGGTAGATAAAGCAGCGAATAGTTTTCTGACAGCCTTAAGATTGGCACCCGATGATGAAGCAACACGGATTACTCTGGAGAATATGGCCATTGAAAAAATTGATCAGAAGGATGACTTGAGGAAACGTCTCAGCAGTTATCATTTCGAAAGGGGAAAGCTTTTCGAAGAGAAGAATTATCTTGCCAGAGCAAAGAGAGAGTACAGAAGGGCTCTTTTATTGGAACCTACCTCGAAGGACGCGAGGTTGGCCTTTGCACACATCTATAAAATTCTCGGATATCCTATTAAGTATCTCAAAGAATTGGAGATAATAACAAAGCTTAAGATCAAGGATACCCTTGTAAAGGATGAAATAGAAAACTACAGGAGCATAGAAGAGGAAAGTCTCTCTCACTCTTGGGGAGTAGACCAGTACGGAATTGAGCGGAAAAAATTCACTTTCGGAACCTATCTTATTTCAAAAGATATAGATCATCCTATAAAGAGCCATCGTTTTTTCGACAATGATTATCTGGAGTATTTCAACAGGGGGTTTGAAAGATTTGATAACGTTGAAATCAGTGACAGGGGTGTAGTGGAAAACTTTAACGAAGCATTTAAAAGAGCAAGGAAAAACAATACCGATTACTTTTTACTGGTAAAGTACTTGGAAGGTGAGAGGGATTTTTTTACCAGTATTGATGTCTTTCTCACTAGAACCGGTACGAGACTTATGGGATTGAACGAGTACAGAACGGGAAATGACCGTATTCGTGACGCAGTGATGCGCTTGACAGAAAAAATGAAAGAAAAGCTGCCTCTTCATGGTACAATTATAAAGAAGACCTTTGACAGGGCCTTGATAGATTTAGGGAAATGGGATGGTGTGAAGAAGGGAGATACCCTAATTATAATAAAGAAAAACCGTTTGGGATTAGCGGGAGATTCAATTTCTTTCACATTCGATAAAGGTGATATTCTTGGGAGGTTAAAGGTACTTTCTATCGATGAGAGAGTGTCGGAAGGCCAGATTATCCGGAATAGCTTTTTCGATTTGATCAATACAGGAGATGAAGTTATATATGCTCCTGTTAAAAAAGAGAATAATAAAGAAACGAAACTAGAAAACAGAGGTCTTCTGAAGAGGATATTGGGGCTTTGATTATTTTACCTTTCATGATGGAAAGTGCTTAATTAAGCCACTATTCATTGACAGATACACGGGATTTTCATATATTCTGACTAAATAACACTTTAGAATAGGATAGGGGGATTAATGATGAAAGTAGCTATTAATGGTTTCGGTAGAATCGGAAGGCATGTCTTCAAGATAGCTTTTGACAGAGATAATGTGGATATCGTAGCTATCAATGATATTACGGATCCGAAAACTCTGGCACACCTGTTAAAGTATGATTCGATATTTGGAAAATACAAATATCCCATCAAGATAGAAGATGACGGAATAGTTGTGAATGGCAAGCACATAAAGGTTCTTGCAGAGAGAGACCCGAAGAAACTCCCCTGGAAAGAACTAGGAGTGGATGTGGCAATTGAATCTACTGGCGTTTTTAGAATGAGAGATCAAGCCGCATGGCATATAGAGGCAGGTGCAAGAAAGGTAATTCTTACCGTTCCCGCAAAGGACAAGGTAGACAGAACAATCGTTATTGGTGTCAATGATGAGATGCTTAAACCGGAAGATCTCGTGGTTTCCAATGCATCATGTACCACGAATTGTCTTGCTCCCATCTCCAAGGTTTTGAATGACAACTTCGAAATAGTAGAAGGATTGATGACTACGGTTCATTCATATACCAATGACCAGAGACTCCTCGATTTGCCTCACAAGGATTTGCGCAGGGCTAGGGCAGCGGCACTGTCCTTGATTCCGACAACAACAGGTGCTGCAAAAGCCATTGGCCTTGTCATTCCGGAGCTCGATGGTAAATTGAACGGACTGGCAATGAGAGTTCCGACTCCTACAGGTTCAATCGTCGACCTAACAGTGAAGCTTGCTAAGGATCCGTCCGTTGATGAGATTAATGCAGCAATGAGAGAGGCATCAGAGGGAAGAATGAAAGGAGTTCTCGAGTATTGTGACGAACCGATCGTATCAGCCGATATAAAGGGTAACACCCATTCATCGATTTTTGATTCTCTCAGTACAATGAAAATCGGAAAGGGTTTTGTGAAAGTTTTGTCATGGTATGACAATGAATGGGGTTATTCCAACAGGGTAGTGGACTTGATGGAAAAGATAGCTGCTCTATAGACTTGCTTGCAGCGACTGTTTGGCTTGAAACCGGCTCTTCTTGCTTGTGAAAACTTGTGATACCTAGCAGGAAGAATGGTTTCAAAGGGTGGTAATAGTATCCTCTTCAAGGAGATAAATAATGAGAAAGAAAACTGTAAGGGACATAGACCTAACGGATAAAAGAATAATTATGCGGGCAGATTTCAATGTTCCCGTTAAGGAAGGAAAAATTACCGATGATACCAGAATAGTTGCAGCCCTACCAACGATAAAGTACATACTTGATCAGAAGGGGACCTCTCTGATATTGATGAGTCATCTTGGAAGACCAAAGGGTAATAAAAAACCCGAGTTGAGTCTGAAACCGGTGGCAAAGCATCTTGAAAAGCTTCTGGATCGAAGAGTATCAATGGCGCCGGATTGTGTAGGGGATGAAGTCAAGGAATTGGCCGGACAACTTTCGGAGGGAGCAGTGCTTCTTCTTGAAAACCTCAGGTTCCACAAAGAAGAGGAAGCAAATGATCCTCTCTTCGCGAAAGAACTTGCTTCACTTGCCGATATCTTTGTAAATGATGCCTTTGGTACGGCACACAGAGCCCATGCCTCAACGGAAGGAATTGCCCACTACCTCCCCGCTGTTGCCGGCTTTCTTATGGAGAAAGAGATAAAATTTCTTGGCGGAGTTCTTGAGCACCCGGAAAAACCATTCGTTGCCATAATAGGAGGAGCAAAAGTATCTACAAAAATAGGGGTGCTGGAATCATTGCTGGAAAAGGTTGATTCCCTGATAATTGGGGGAGGAATGTCATATACCTTTCTAAAGGTTCAAGGTCACAGAATTGGAAAATCTCTACTCGAAGAGGATTATCTGGAAACTGCAAAAACCCTTCTTGAAAAGGCAAAGGAAAGAGGGGTAACGCTGTTACTTCCACTGGACCATCTTGTCGCATCGGAATTTTCGGAAAATGCTGAAGCAGAATACATAAAAGAAGTTGATATTCCAGATGGCAAAATCGGAATGGATGTGGGTGAAAAAACACTTGCTGAGTATAAGAAATACATCGATAAAGCCAAAACTATCGTGTGGAATGGTCCCCTGGGAGTATTTGAATTTGACAACTTTGCAAATGGTACCCTGGAGGTAGCCCGGATGGTTGCGAGCAGCAGTGGAACAACAATAGTCGGTGGTGGTGATTCTGTCGCTGCCGTGAAAAAGTTTGGCCTTGCTGATAAGATAGATCACGTTTCAACTGGAGGCGGCGCATCCCTCGAATTTCTCGAAGGGAAAGAACTACCCGGAATAAAGGTATTGGAGTCAAAATAAGATGAGAAAAATATTTATAGCTGGAAACTGGAAGATGCACAAAACCGTTGGTGAGGCTGTGGAACTTGCAAGAGAACTTGTCACCGCACTAACGGAAGAGAAGAAAAAAATAATGATAGCTCCTCCATTTACTGCGCTGAATACAGTAAAGGAGGTTCTGGCGGAAAGCAATAGCAATATACTCCTTGGTGCGCAGAACATGGGTCCTGAGGAGGAGGGAGCACACACCGGCGAGATTTCGGTAAAAATGCTGAAAGATGTCGGGGTATCGGTTGTTATTCTTGGACATTCCGAGAGAAGGCATATCTACAACGAACCGGACGATCTTATAAACCGGAAGGTGAAATTGGCTCTGTCAAAGGGATTGGAAGTGATCCTGTGTGTAGGAGAGACTCTTTCAGAAAGGGAGAGCGGAATCGCAGAAAATGTGGTAGAAAACCAATTGATAAGGGGAATCGAAGGAATTGCGGAAAAGCAGCTATCCGGATTGACAATAGCGTACGAACCCGTATGGGCTATCGGAACGGGAAAAACGGCAACTCCGGAAGATGCAGATAAGATGCATGGATTCATTAGGGGATTAATAGAAAAAAAATATTCAAAGAAGTTATCGGAGAACATCACCATCCAGTACGGAGGTTCTGTGAAACCAGGTAATGTGAAGGACCTCATGGCAAAGGATAACATAGATGGTGCCCTTGTTGGTGGTGCTTCTTTGAAAGCTGAGACTTTCATACCCATTGTCAGGTATGATAAGCTTTAGCAAATATCAAAGCAGAGGGGTTTTTTATTATGGGTGTTGTAGGAATATTTATTCTCGTTGTTTTCGTTATAAGTTCAATCCTTCTTGTCTTCATGGTATTGATCCAGGATGATCAGGGAGAAGGACTTGGCGGTATCTTCGGAGGAGGAAGCGGTTCAGCCTTCGGTTCACGAACGGGCAATGTGCTTACCAGAATTACCTCTGTCCTTGCAACGGTATTTTTATTGGGGGCATTCGGGCTAGCCTGGATGAACAGAACTCCCGAAGTTGGCAATGTAGTGGGAAAGGCGAGGGTTGAAACATTGAATGAGTCGAAAAACGACTGGTGGGTACAGACACAATCCGCAGGAACGAAAGAAAAAGGCAGCAATACTAATGTAACGAGTGAAAGCAAGAGTGGTGCTGAATCAAAATCTGCAACAAATTCTTCTGAAAATAACAACGCTGTAACAGATCAAAAAAAACAACCTGCCGGAACGGAATGATTTTTGATGTTGTTGAAGGATCTCTTCAATTCGGAAAGAATAATAATGGATTTAAAGGCAAGAGACAAAGAAGCACTGTTCAAAGAATTGGCAGAAATCCTATCCACAAAGTATGGTATTGATAACAGGAAAGAAATATTGAACGCCATTCTTGAAAGAGAGAGTAAGTTTTCTACTGGAATAAAAGAAGGGATTGCTATTCCACATGGAAAAACAGATGCCGTCAATGGTGTTATTGGAATTCTTGGAATTTCTCGAAGTGGAATCGAATATGATTCTCTCGATGGAAAACCTGTGAATATAGTTTTTCTCATAGTCAGTTCACAAAGAGAATCGGAAGAGCACCTTTCTATATTGAAGAGATTGGCGATACTCCTGGAAGAAACGAATTTTTCCCGTGAGGTTCTTGCCTCGAAAGATTCGTCTGAAATAAACAAGATTTTGGAGAGATACGAGGAAAGGGTAAAGATATGATTGACCAGAGAAAGAACATTATAAAACTTTTTGACCAGTTGATTGAAAAGGGCGAAGAGATCAGAAAGGAACTAAAGCGTCAGTATTTCTCCGGAAACAGGAAGAGTATCAAGACAGAGATGTATGAATCCTGGAAAACGAGTTGTCTTACACTTTTGAAATCCACTTTCAGTTCTTCAAGTCCACACTACGATAAGTTCGCCAACCTAAAGATATTTGACTATTATAATGCAACTCAAATTTATTTGGGTATTTTGAAGGCAGCAAGAGAAGATATAGAAAAGGGGTACTTCTATCATAAGGATCTAATGCTCAGTGTGAATATATTCGACTCTCTATTGTCGAGGAGCTATGATTATATTCAAGACGGTGAAATTCAAAAAGCACTGGGGGTTCTGGAAGCGGTAATTTTGGAAGTTATGAGCAAGATTCTAGAATACAAGAAGGTAAGAATAGAGAAGGATTGGAAAATTGAACAACTTTCAAAGAAACTGCTCGATAAAGAAGTAATCGATAGCATGACCTATGAGAGACTTATCGAAATGGCAGGAAAATTACAGAATAATATAGATGAAGAAACGATATCTTCCGATATCAAATGGGTACAGAGTTTTATTTACAATTTCCTCGGTTCGAAAATCCTAATCATAAATTGAATAATCAACTTTGGCCTTCAGTAACTTCAACTTTTTGTCAAACAACAAGATATATATCGTGTTTCCTGAAAGAACGACACTAAATCGTTCTATAGGATAATTGCTTTCATAAATTGTTTGCTTGGAGTAGCCTACCTTTTCAGCTTTCAGGAGATTAATCTGATATTCTACTCTGTTCTTTTTTGACAGAGTCATTTCATCGAAGATGAAGTTGATACCTGACTTGCTGTCGAACATATATATTGAATTGGTTTCTCTTGTCGGAGTAACCGAGATTATTTCATGCTTTAAAGAATTTTTTTCTCCTTTCAAAAGTTCTATAGCCGACCTTTTTTCATTGTAAAGGGCAATTAGTAGGTTTTTATCCTTATCCAGAGTTGAATAATGTACTCGGCCCGCACCTTTGAAAAGAATCTTTTCTTTCAAGTTTATCCTTTGATTGCCTATACTGTATGTTGCATCGGCACCTTGCTGTATATCTCCGTGGATGTTCGAATCCGAAAATGAAAATGAAAAAAACACGAGATTCCCGCTGATCGTATCGTAGCCGGTAAAAGCCGAAAAATTTTCAGAAATCAGATTATTAATATTGCCCTCAAATCTGAATGTCCCCTTAATTTTTTTAGTAGCTATGGTGTTTCCCTTACTTAGAAACGCAAAAAACAATTCACTCGTATTCCAGACCGGTACCAGATAGTCAGCAATTTTAAGGATAGTTACTGGTTTTCCGACAGGTTCAAGGGTTTGTACCGACCAGAAATTGTCCCCCGGTTGTTTTGATACTAGCTTCAAAACCAGGTGCTCTTCATCCTGTTGATCGGCATAAAGCATATACATTCTATCTGCAAGAGTAATTCCTGCTCGATAGTTGATAAACGGATTTATGGAAGGAGATATATCAATTGTATCGATCTCTTCTGTAAATATCTCCTTTACATCAAAGGGTGAGTTTATATCGTAGTCAAACAGTAGCAGTGAGTGATTCGTTTTTTTCACAAAGGTTGAATAGATCCTCCCATGCGAATCACCTGTCAGTGAAAATCCTCTATCGACATTCTCTTCTGTTATTGTGACTGCATCCGCTTCTTTCAGTGGTTTTGTATCATCTCCGCACGAAAAGAGAGCGAAAGTCAAGAAAATGGCCAGGAAAATAAATAACGAGCCTTTAATACCTTTAATATTCATACTATCAGCTTGTACTTGACGCTGAAACATAATGGTACTTATACTAACGGTAATACGAATGGATTGTCCAGACAAACATTTCCTAACACTGAAAAAGAGATTCAACGATAAAAAGCTCACTGAAGCGGCCGTAAGAAGAGCGCATCTTGCCTATAAACCTATTAGGATCGGCTATGGAAACGGAAGCGGAAAGGTTAGATTTCTGCTGGCTCAGCTCCATCAAAATTACTATTTCGGATATTTCGAAACTGCATGTACAATGGCGGGTGTATTGCTTGAGCAGGGGCTTGTATTAAGGTTGAGTACTTTCATTGCCGACCGTGGACCTGTTCTTTACAAGAAAAAGGGTGAGAGCATCTGGATTCAGAACCGAGAAGATTTGCTTTCACTGGACCTTATCGATCTCATGCAGATAGTATATGAAAACAAACTTCTAAAGGATGAAAGACTAATGCACCAGGCTCATCAGATACGATGGATAAGAAATATGGTGGTGCATGATAGAATGCCTCAATTCAAGACTGAAAAAAATGGATATCTTGAAATGCAAGTCATTAAGAGTAGAAAGAGACCGATGAAGTATGCTATAGTGAAATTGAAAAGGGAAGAAGTAGAAAATCTGGCAGGCAAGAGGGGTGAAATAACTGCGTATTTTTGCATCAGCAGGGTGAGAAGTATTCTGGAGCAATTACTTGACGATACTGCCGCCATAAAGGAAACAGGAGAGGAAAATGAGGACAGCGGTTATCTTTTTCGCTGGGAAGAATCGTGAAAGACTATTAAACCTGGCAAAGGCACTGGCCCGTGGTATAGAAGCACAGGGTCATCAGGTCGATATAATAGACGGGGACCATGATGTGAACACAAGGCTGACGATCTACCAGTACATAGCAATTGGGACGGAAGCAATTTCCGGATTTGGGGGAAAGATACCCAAAAAAATCTCTACCTTTTTAGCTTCAGCAGGGATGGTTTCAGGTAAACGGTGTTTTGCATTCGTTGCAAAAACTCCACTGGGTTCCCATAAAGCACTATCACGTCTGATGAAACAAATGGAGAGTGAAGGTATGTACCTGAAGTATTCGGAAGTCTTTACCTCTCAGGTAGAAGCTGAGGAAGTGGGTAAACGCCTTCATATAAAATGATTATTAAAAAATGATTAATAAATTCCGTTATTCCTTCCAGGGAAAAATCATTCCCTTTAGCGTTCGTTTACCAACCTTTTCTCTGTCGGCCAGTAGAAGTGCATCCCAAGGAATATCGCTCTTTTTTGTGTCCGGATGTTCTTCCAAGTAGTCATACTTGTACAAACGAAGTTTCAAAGCGACATTGAGCCAAAGGAGAATAGTACCTATACCGGGTAACAGGAAAGCAGTGAAAGCTGAAATGGCCAGAATAAATACAGAACCAATGAACAGGCCAATGGAAAAGGCGAAATTATCAAAAAAGAGAAGAAACATCTTTTTCATTATTTTCTTGAAATTTTTGTCCAATCTCGACTGGATGGGAAAAAAATACTGAATAGATAGAATCCAGACGATTGTAAGCCAGAAGAGAAAAGAAAACGCCACAGGTCCAAAGATTGATTTCATTCTCCCGTATGTGGGAAATGCAATGGAAAGAAGAAATATTAAGACAATGTTGAGCAGGGCAAATATGAGACTGGATCTGTATGTTTCTTTCAGGTAATCAAGAAATTCTTTGAACCCTGGTGCTTCGTAATCGGCAATCTCCGATGTGAATCTACTTGCTGAACCTGTATAAATGGATACCAGTACTATTCCGATGATCATGGAAAAATAGAAGAGAATCGGAATACTTTTGAATAGCAGAGGGAAATAGAGTAAAACAGCGAATACGACAAGATATCCTAGATTTATTATCACTATCCGGAATAGGTTATCCCACATGTCGAAAAAGCTTTTTTTTATAAGAAAACCAAACATCACAGTAATCCTATACACAATTATCCTATTTATTCAAGCATGGCAATAAATGTAATTGACAACCTCAATTTTTTTATGTATTATAGCTATAATACTATGTTAAATTATTATGAAATTCTTGAAGTAGATCAGGACTCTTCATTCAAAGATATAAAAAAATCTTTCAGAAGAAAAGCGAAAGAGATTCATCCGGACCTTCAGAGCAGCAACAAAGAAAAATATGAAGAAAAAATGAAACTCCTCCTAAAGGCATATAACGTGCTTGGAGACCCGAAAAAACGTGATGAATATGACAGGCTCTTGAAGCGTTATAGAAAGCGGTATGTATTCAATTACCACGATTTCTTAAGAGAGCGTAAGGACGATCCCTTCAGCCAGGCAAGGCTGATATTCTATGACCTCCTCAATCTGCAAAAGGAGGAGGCATTAGATATATACGAGAGTTTCTGCAGAATGGAAATGGACCTTGAAAATTATTTATCTCGAGAAGACTTCATGGACTGTACTTTTCTTCTTGCCGAAGCGTATGCGGAGAGAAAACAATACGTAGTAGCTTTTGAACTCTACAAGAAAATCTACAGGTACGAGACGGAGAAACCGTATTTTCATCATTTTATTGACGAAATTGTGGAGCGAATAAGAGATCTTGTCTGTTTCAGGATGATTAATGAATTACCCCCTGAAACCATCCTGGATTATCTCCATGAGCTGGTAGAGTATAATTTTTCCAACAAGGATACAGCATTTTTCTACAAGAAGATAGCAGAGGTATACTCATCGGTTGGGAACAATTCACTTGCAGCCCATTACCTCAACAAGGGACTAAGTTTGAATAGAAAGCTTGCAGGAGTCAAAAAACTTAAGGAGAAGATAGGTTTTACAGAATCCTCTGTCCTGTAGAATATCATATTTTGAAACAAGCTTTTTTTGTAGTATACTTGACAGTGTAATATTCCTCTTGTTACGCTTTGATGTTTTTACAGTTGAGAGGAGAAAGGAAAAATCAAGAAATGAAAAGAATCTATCTGACACTGGTACTGAGCCTTATATTGTTAACCGTAAATTTCGCCCAAAGTATCGATAAGCCTGCAGCAACTGTGCGTTTAACCAAACTCCAGGTAATTACGGTAAAACAGTTTGAAAAACAGGTGCAGAATTACGAGAACAAAGCAAAGCGGCCCTTATCCAAAGCAGAAAAGAAAAAACTCCTAGATACAATGATAGGGGAATTGCTGATCCAGCAGGAGGCTGAAAAAGAAAATATTACCGTAACGGAGGACGAAGTACAGGCAAGAATAAATCTTGCAAAGCAAACCGGCGGTATAGGCCTTCAACTCAACCGCCCTCTTACCGATGCCGAATTGAAAACCCTTGTTCAGCAGACAGGGCTTTCCTGGGAAAGCTACAAGAAAGAAATAGCAAAGGTTATCCTGGAACAGAAGTATATAATGGAGAAGAAGAAAAGCCTCTTTCAGAGCATCAAGGAACCATCTGAAAGTGAAATACGAGATTTTTACGATGAAAATAAAACAGCTTTCGTCGCTCCCGAAATGGTAAGATTCAAGCATATCTTCATAGATACGAGAAATTTGAAAACCAGTGAGGAGAAAAAAAAGGCTTTTGAGAGAGCAAAGGAGATATACAACGAGCTTAAGAATGGTGCATCCTTCGATGACCTTGTAGTGAAGTATTCTGATGACAGGGCTTCGAGATATTCAGGCGGTGATTTTGGTTATCTGAGAAGGGATGATGTAGCAAGGAAGCAACTTTTGGGAAAAAATTTCTTTGAAACGCCATTCAAAATGAAGGTCGGTCAGATAAGTGGGGTGCTTCGTTCGAATATTGGGTACCATATAATAAAAGTGGTGGAAAAAATCCCATTCAAAGTGTTGTCTCTGAATGACAAGATACCACCTCAGAACAAAGTTACCGTACATGACCAGATAAAATCGACTCTCTATCAGCGGAAGCAAGCTGAAGTCTTCCAGCAAGCGATGTTCGAAGTTATGAAGGAATTGAGAAAAAAGGCAGTAGTGAAGATTTTTGACAAGAATATACCCTGGTAGTTATGGGAACCAGGCGACGTGGAAGAATAATAGCTTTTCAGTCTCTCTACAGATATGATATATCGGGTTCTCCATTGGAAGAGCTACTTGATTTTTCCTGGCTGGACAAGGAAAAACTGAAGGATGGAAGAGAAGAGTCACTGGCATTTGCACGTTTACTCATAAGCGGAACATTGGAGAACATAGAGAGGATAGACGAGATCATTCAAAATCAACTGGAACATTGGGATATAAATCGTCTTTCAAAGGTGGATTTGGCTATCCTGAGAATGAGTGCCTATTCGCTGCTCTATCAGAAGGATATCCCTGCTTCGGTAACAATAGATGAGGCGGTTGATATAGCAAAGGAGTTCGGAACAGCAGATTCATATCGCTTTATCAATGGTGTGCTCGACGGGATTAAAAAGAGATATATGGAATGAAGAGAAGACACTTTCTTCTTTGGGGACTCTTCCTATTCATAAGTATCATGATTGTTGTGGGGTTTTTCCTCTGGAAAAATCACAGGAGTGATATTGAATATTCAAAGGCAATAACTGAAATAGAAGCTTCGATTTCTTCGGGCTACTATGAAAAGGCAAAAACCCTCATATTAAGCCTTGTAAACAATCAATCGGGACGTAATGAGGGACTTTCAATCCTGCGATTATCATTTCGCCTCTCCGATCTTGATGGCGACAGTTTTTTTTTCATGAATACTGCTAAGAGGGTATGGGAAAAGTTGCCTTCTTCCATCAATACGATTGTCTATGCATATTCAATAATAAGAAATGGAAAGCACAAGGAGAAAGCATACAATCTCTTAAAAAAATTAAAGGTGAGAGACAAGACTTTATTGCACCTTCGTAATACTATGCTGTTGGAGCTTGCATTGAGTGATGGCTTTGCACCTGTGAAAAGTAATGATGATGAAAGTAAATTGATATTAGACGCGGTAAAGGCAGGGAAAAATGCAGAGCCGGATGATCTTGTGAAATTGGCTGATAGATATGGAAGTTATCTTGCTGTAGATGCCGTGCTGTTACTGGCTGAAAGAGGAAAGCTGCAGGAAGCATACGGTCTGTTGAAATCAGTTGGAAACATTAAGAATTTCCGAGAAACAGAACTTAAGTTCAACCTTGCATATGATACGGGTGACTGGAATGAGAGCATGGTACTCCTTGATGACCAGATAGAAAGAGAGGGTGATCAGCTTGATTTGCTCATTGTAAAGGGAGACATCTACAATTTTATGGGGAAGAGAGAAGAGGCAAAGAAAATCTATGAGAAGGCGATAGAAAAGAATCCTTCTTACTCCTGGTTGCCATACTATAACCTTTCAAGGATCTTTGAGATAGAAGGTGATGTGAAAAAGCGTGATAAAACAATAGCAAAAGCTCTGAGGTATTTTCCCTCTAATAGAACTCTTGGAATATATGCGGTAAAGAAATACATATCGGAGAATCGTATGAGAGAAGCCAGGGAACTGGTTTACCGATTGGCAGAGATCTATCCGGATGATGATACTTTAAAATTATTCGAAACTGAGTTGTATGGCAACGTTGCTAGTAGCGGTGGTTACCTCTCCGATCTGTGGATGATGTTCAACCGGCATCCTTCCGAGGAAATATTTGCAAGATACCTCTTTTCTCAATTATTCGGCTTGAATAATTTCAAAGATGCAAAACTTGTTCTGGATATTTACAGCGAATCTCTTCATAACAATGAGATACCCTGGGTTATTCATTACAGAGGGCTCCTGGCTGCTATGAATGGAAAGTATGAGAGTGCCCTCGGATTATTGGAGAAGAGTATTTCAATGAAAGAAGATTGGGCTGCAGTATATAACCTTTCAATAATTCAGACTGCTCTTGGTGACTATTCTGCGGCAAGGGCTAACTTGAATAAGTGTCTTTCCATTACGGGTTTGTCTGATATGAAAACACTTTCTTTGATACATTATCAGGTAGGGAAAAACTACCTGTTAGAGGGCAATAAGTCATTAGCAAGAAGAGAACTAGAGTATGCCTTGCACATCGATAGTAGTAATACTGCTGCAGCTCTTCTGTT
This sequence comes from Spirochaetales bacterium, assembly GCA_027021365.1. GTDB lineage: Bacteria > Spirochaetota > Spirochaetia > SZUA-6 > SZUA-6 > JALUUM01. The sequence continues at coordinate 550,397 of JALUUM010000020.1, read as the reverse complement.
GAAGAAGAGTGAACTTGAAGATACCTCTGATTAATGGTATCTTTAAGCACTCTAGACAAAACTGTAAGGGGAAAAATGATGGCTACAAAAAATGAGAACACCAATTGCATCATAGGAGAGGGCTCTGTTTTCAACGGGAGGTTCTATGTAAACGGGTCTATCCTGATAGAGGGCAAATTCGAGGGTGATATCAAGACGGATGATCAACTGATAGTAGGGCCAACAGGTAAGGTTAAAACAGATATCATTGCCAAGCGTGTTACCATTGCCGGTACTCTTATAGGAAACATTGTAGCTTCGGAGGAAGTAAACCTGTTACAGAGCGGAAAGGTCCTGGGGAATATAACTACACCGAAATTGACAATCGAACCTGGAGTGATAACGGAAGGAAAGGTTACCATAACATCGGGGCATTCCGACGATTTGAAAAGAGTAATCGAAGAGTCTTTCGGAGAGGAAGCAGAGGTCATTTTCGGGAATCTCGGGAAAAAAGGGAAAAAGGAAAAAACCGGCACTGATGATAAGACTGAAGAATAATGATGAAATAGACGGAATAAGGAAATCATGTCGACTGCTGGCAGACACCTTTATGAAACTGAGAGAATTGATCAAACCGGGTATAAAGGCAAAGCAGCTGGATACATTTGTCCGAGAGTATATAGAATCTCACGGTGGTAAACCGGCTTTTCTTGGATATATGAACTATCCCGCATCATTATGCGTTTCGATAAATGAACAGGTAATACATGGCATCCCAAATAATAGAAAGCTTGAAGAGGGAGACATTGTCGGTCTTGATCTCGGTATAAATCTTAACGGATTTTTCAGCGATGCTGCCATTACTCTCCCCGTCGGAAAGGTCTCCGAAAAAGATGCTCTGCTTTTAAAGGTTACGGAGGAAGCACTGTATCTTGGTATAGAAAAAGCCATAAAGGGGAACAGGATAAGTGACATTTCCAAGGCGGTCTTTCGGCATGCCAGGAGTTACGGTTTTGGCGTGGTAAGACAGTACTGCGGACATGGAGTAGGAATTGCCCCTCATGAAGAACCTCAGATACCAAATTATCCCAGTTCAGGACCCGACCCGCGCCTTAAAAGGGGAATGGTTCTTGCGATTGAACCCATGATAAATGCAGGGACATGGGAAGTAGAGATTTTGAATGATGGCTGGACAGTTGTAACTGCGGATGGGAGCAAATCCGCCCATTTTGAACATACAATTGTCGTACTGGATGACAGGACGGAAATATTAACAAAAATGGACGATTAAAGGAGTTGTAGATGTCCCTTAAAAAAATATTCAACAGTAAGAAATTTTTTCTTTTCAATCTGACATTGATCTCTATGATAGTTGGCTTCATCCTGGCCAGCATGTTCTACTTTTCCTGTACAACGGGAATACCTCCAAAAGAAAACATAGCCTATGCGGAAGAACAGGGAAAAGAGCCTTCTTTAGATGCCCTGAAGAGTATTCAGTATTCTTTCAATAGAGTGGCAGAAAAGGTACTACCCGTTGTCGTCGAAATCGATGTAGAGGAGACGGTGACCCAGGAGGCACCGGAGGGCGGTTGGCCATGGGATTTCTTCTTCGGAACACCATCCCCCCCTTCGGAAGATAAAAACAAGGAGAAGGAATTCAAGAAATTCGGTCTCGGTTCCGGAGTAATCGTCAAGCGGAATGGTAAGAAGGTATATGTTCTTACAAATAACCATGTTGTGGGATCGGGGGAAAAAATCAACATAAAATTGTACGATCACAGGCAGTTCAAAGGAAAATTAGTGGGAAGAGATGAACGCAAAGACCTTGCGCTGGTGATGTTCGAAACAAAGGATGATATTCCGATTGCCGAATTGGGTGATTCCGACAAGCTGAAGGTTGGAGATTGGGTCCTGGCAATTGGTAATCCTCTCGGCTTCGAATCCACAGTCACGGCAGGAATTGTAAGCGCATTGGGAAGACGGGGTGGCCCGTCAGAGAATATCAGTGACTTTATACAGACTGATGCAGCAATAAACAGAGGTAATTCGGGAGGCGCGCTGGTCGATATCGATGGGAAAGTAATCGGGATAAACACCTGGATCACATCACCTACCGGGGGTAGTATTGGACTTGGTTTCGCTATTCCCATAAACAATGCCAGGCGGACAATAGAGGATTTCATTGAAAAAGGCAGGGTTGAATATGGATGGTTGGGTGTCAACATTGGCGATCCGATACCTCAAATGGCCAAGGAGATGCATCTTGAGGGTGTAAGCGGAGCACTCGTCTACGATGTATTCCTCGGTTCACCCGCTGACAGAGGTGGACTTCTTCCCGGGGATTATATTACAAATGTAAACGGTGTGAAGATAAAAGATTCATCCCACCTTGTATTGATCGTTGGAGATCTTATTCCCGGAAAATTGGCAAGATTTGATTTGATTCGCGATGGCAAAAAAATAACCTTGAATATAAGGATAGCGATAAGGGAAGAAGAAAAAAAGGTGATTGCTCTGAAGAAAAATTTATGGCCTGGTTTTTCAGTTATTGGAATAACTGACGAAATTATAAAAGAACTCAAAATGAAAAAGGGTACGAAAGGTGTGGTGGTGGGAAGAGTGGAAGACGGGACACCGGGTTATAAGGCAGGGCTCAAGGAATTGGACATTATAGAAAAAATAGATGGTAGACCCGTTGAGGGAGTGATAGAGTTTTATCGTTACCTGAATGAGAATCGGAAAAAGAAATACGCTCTTAGTATAAAACGAAGCGATGAAGAAATTGAGATTGAGCTGACACGTTAGTAATTTACCAGTGAGAGGGAGAATAGATGAAAAAAGAATTCCTATCTTTTTACACTGTGAGAAACAATGGGATAAAGCTTGCACACAGGATCTACAGTGAAGGTTTTATTCCAGACGTTATATATGTTTCTCTGCGTGGCGGGGCATATTTGGGAAATGTTGTAAGTGAGTATTTCAAAATAGTAAGAAAGGACAGGCATCCGGTGTATTATGCAGCGGTAGTTGCGCGTTCCTACACGGGAATACAGGAACAAACAAAGGTTATGGTAGACGGCTGGACCTATAATCCGGAACATCTCCGGCAGGGCGACAAGGTTCTCCTCGTGGACGATATATTTGACACGGGAAGAACAGTCAATCATCTTGTAGAAATAATAATGGACCAGGGAATACCAAGAAGAGATGTCAAGGTAGCGGTTCACGATTACAAAATAAGGGAATACTGCAAGGTACAACTTCCCGTTCAACCGGATTACTATTGCAGACTTCACAGAATAAAATCGGAAGAAGAAGATTTTTGGATTCATTATCTCAGCCATGAGCTGGTAGGTCTTACTGAGCATGAAAAAGAAGAGTACTACTATAGCGAAGATGAAACCCTTAGGAAGGCTCTTGAAGTCTTTTAAGGCGTTTTTTCTATTCATTTCACTTCTGTTTATGATATTACAGCCTGCTCGATGGGCTGTTGCAGAGGGAAAAACCTCACCGAAAAGTAACAATGTATTCGTATCGTTACATCCCGGAAGTTACAATAGCAACCAGGTACTCAAGCTTGAGCCATTAGGTAAAAATATTGCACTTTACTATTCACTAAATATTTCAGGTACAGATAGAGATAGGGTGGCTACAGGGAAGCCCTCGGAGATAATGGTTCCCTATTTGGAACCTTTGAAATTAACGGCTATCGAGGGAGAAGCAAGAACCTATACCCTCCATGTTTATATAGAGGAAAAGGGATCTCTGCTTAAAGCTGGTACCTACCGTTACATAATCGATAAGGTAAAACCACCATTACCCGAAGTCAATGTACACGAAGGGGTGTATAGAGATAGGGTCGAAGTATCCTTTACTGCATCCGGGAATGAAAAAATTTTCTATTCGGTAAACGAGAACATCTTTGAAAAAGCAACCCTCTGGGACAAGAAGCCTTTCGAACTGGATGCGGAGAGAGGCAAGCAAAGAACCTTCACACTGTATTATTTTGCAGAAGATGAATCCGGGAATCGGAGTGCCATGGGTGTTAGGAAATTCACTGTGGTTCACGGCATTCCCCATTTGGATGTAATAAGTCCTTCCGATGGTGAATACGGAAATTACCAGTATCTATACATAAACAATAAACACATAAAATGGATAAAGTATACCCTTGATGGCAGTGACCCTTTGAAACGGGGGATACCATACAATGGCCCAACCCTTTTGAAGAGAACGGGAAGGATAGTTCTGAATATTGTAGCTGCCCCGTATAGAAAAAACGAACCAATACTTAGAAAAAAGGTGGAATTCTTCGTCGAAGGAGAGAGTATCCCATCTGTATCATTGGATACTGAAAGTGGAATTTATCACAATGGTCTAAAGGTAATAGTTTCTCATGAAAGAAACTCCAAGGTTTTCTACACATTGAGCGAAAGGACCCCTAAATCCTTTGATCTTATTTACACTAACGGCATTTCTCTCCCTTCCATACCGGGCTTTTCGAAATTCTATGTACTTCGATTAAGGGCAATGAAGAGTAACGGTGAATGGGGCCGTGAATACAGATATTTTTACTTGATAGACAGACACAGACCCGCGAGACCAGCAATACATATTGAAAGAATGAAAGGTTCGAAGGGAACTTCCAATGAAACTTTTAAAATAAGTATCGAAACTGTCTCCGAAACTATAGATTCAAAAAATACGGTTATCTATTATACCCTTGATGATTCCAAACCTGATACGGGATCTAAAAGATATTCAAAACCATTTACTATAAATCCAAGAAGCCTGTATGGAAAAGAGAAAGGGATAATAGTTGTAAAGGCAATCACAGTATCCTTATCGGGTGTAAGCAGTGAAGTTTCCAGAGTTGAGTTACCGTTCAACCTTAAAAGGCCACATCAGCCAAAAATATCTATCCAAAAAATTGATGGTCATTCTTACCTCCTTTCAGGTAGTGCCGATTCGGGAGCAAAGATAATCTATGAAATGACAAACAACGGAAGTTCACCTAAAGATCCCAATGCAAATTCAGCTGTGCTCGAAGGGAAAAAATTGCTTGACCTCCCATACGGAGCATACGGAGATTTTCGTTTTGTATTTTCTTCTATGGACTCTTATGGCAATCTTTCTGCCGAGAATGTAAAACAAAGGATAGTTGTAGACAGACTTCCTCCCGGCGAACCCAGTTTGACTCCCAGGCCAGGAGCTGTTTCTTACGATTCTGATATCACTGTGAAAATCAAATCGGATGGCAAGGTTTTTTATGAAATAACAAGCAACGGAGCCTTGCCGGAAGATCCGGGTTCCGGCTCGAATGAGTATAAGAATGGTATTTTGCTAAAAGGACGAAAAAATAATATCGTTCATTATCAAATCAAGCTGATAAGCAAGGATAAGAATGGCAATTTCAGCAGAGTTTATGGACCGTATCATTATTTCATCGACCTTACAGTTCCTGTTGTACCTGAAATAAAAGCTGTCAGAGATAATCTTTTCTACAATAAGAAAATAGTGGAAATAAGCTTTCCGCCCGGGTCACCGAAAATGCATTATACTTTTGCAACGGGCAAAGATGAACCGCCGGACCCGACATTAAAAGATCCCATAGTAAAGGGAAAACTGAGGTTCAAAGGGAAGGAAAATGGCAATATTACATACATCGTAAAACTGCTTCCCGTATCAACAAGTGAAAAGATAGTAGGACCGATAAGGAAGTTTTCATTTACAATCGACCTGCAGCCTCCTGAAGTTCCCGGTGTAAGGGGTTTTAAATCAGGAGGAATTTACAGGCATCCCGTTACACTTTATCTTTTGAAGAAGAAACCGGAAGATGATTCAACAGTCTATATAAGTTATTCGACCAGTGACGCTCCTCCCCCTGACCCTGTTCTGTATGGAAAGAAATATGGAAACCCCATGGTATTCGATGTCAATGATAACGAGGAAAAATCCTTCAAGCTCCGCATGACGGCCCTCGACAGAGCAGGAAACAGGGCACTGTATGACAGGTTCTATACCTTTACGATAGACAGAAAAGCACCTGAGGAAATATCCGTTAGAGGAATTCCTGAGAGCGGAATAACGAACAAAACCGTAGTGGTAGAGTTTCATACCAACGAAGGGGAGATCTACTACAACATAACGGATGATGGAAGTGAACCGGAGTACCCCACGAAGAAATCCCGCGAGTATGATTCACCAATAATACTTACCGGAGAGAAAAACAGAGAGATTACATATAAAATATTCCCTCGAATCGTTGACCGGGTGGGTAACTTCAGCAAGAAGAAAAATGTTTACGTCGTAACGATAGACAAGCTGCCCCCGGAACCACCACAAAAGCCTGAGCTGATTTCACTGGATAACAAAAGTAATGAATCTTTACTCGTGATTTTTAAAAAGAGAGAAAATGAAAAAATATATTTTACGGTAAGTAATGAAGGCGGGGAAAGAATAATTGCGAAGCAAGAATACAGAGGACCCTTTACCATAAGCACAAATGGCCAAATAACATACTATGCAGAGGATATTGCAGGAAATAAGAGCAAGGAAAGTAGAATCAGTATTCATCTTCTTAAGAAAAAACCGAATGCTCCGATTATCACGGGAGTTAGTGATGGGGGTGTATACAATCATCCCGTTTCTATCTCTTTCAGAGTTCCAGATCTAAATTTAAGGGGAACAATCCGATATGAGATGACAACGGATGGCAGTGAACCCCCTGACGTAACAGAAGATTCGCCTGTGGCAACCTCTTCCGTTGGTATCGATGCACAGGATGGAGAAACATTGAGAATTGTCCTGAAAGCAAAGTATTTCGAAGAAGGGGGAGGGGAATCGAAAGAGAGTAGGGTTGAATTCCTTCTCGACAGAACACCACCTCCTGCGCCAATTGCTATAGGAATACAGGATAACATGAGGTACGAAGACTCAAAGATTGTGAGACTCGTTTCCAGTGAGGGTAAAATATACTACGCTGTTTCAAGTGACGGTAAGATTCCTCCTATTCCCAGGCCAACAGACAAGAATGCTTTCAAGCAGGAAATACTTTTAAAGGCGGAAAACGGTGAAATAAAGGATTACAGAATTGTTGCCTATACAATGGATAAGGCGGGAAACAGGAGCCGAGATATTCCGATTTGGAGGGTATTGATCGACAGGAAGGTTGTCTATGTTTCGCCTGAGGGAAATAATCTTTACGATGGTACAGCCTCAAAACCGCTACTCAGTATAGAAAAGGCACTGGAACTGGCAAGGAAGCTCGGGAGAAAAACAATCTACCTGGCCAGGGGTAACTATCAACTGAACAAACCTATTCACCTGACAATAGATGGTCTTAACCTCGTGGGAGGACTCTCTCCTTCTTCTTGGAAGAAAGAACTGTTCGGTTTCAGCAAAATAACAACAGGAAGGTATTTCAAGAGAAAAAATACCCTCCTCACAGTAGAGGGTAAAAATATATTACTGGAAAATATAATCGTTACTTCACAAGAGGATAGCTGCGATTACCTGATAGAACAAAAGGCCGGAAGCCTTGAACTAAAGAATTCAACCTTGATATTGAACACGACGGGTAAAGAAACCGGAATTTTACAAACGGGCGGAGAGTTACTGGTAAAGGATTCTGTTTTTACCATCTCCAATACGGGAAATGCTCAAAGGGCAGGAAAAGTTCTCACCTCGGTCATGTCGACAGGAGGGATTTTGAATATAACATCGTCTGATTTCGAATCTTCAGGAAAAGCTGAAAAATATACCGCAATAGATATTAGGAGTAACAGGGGTGCTAATTTAAACAGCGTAAAAATCGAAGCTTCAGAGGCAAATGAAAACATTGGCATTAAAGTGCAAAATTCAAATGTGAAAATTAACGGAGGATCAATTCATGCCGGGAACGGGATTATCTCTTCTGTCGGTTTGACTCTGGCAGACTCAATTCTTTCAATTAGAAAAACAAGGATTTTTACTGACAGAAATGCACGGTATTCAACGGGAATATACGCTAAAGACTCAAAACTGTCCATCGAGGAAGGAATTTTGCAGTTGGATAGTCGTCTTGGAGCTACCGGAATCAGAACTAAGGCAGGCACTCTATATCTTTCCAAGAGCAGGATCATTGGCCGAAAGACCCAAGAGTTCCTCTATTTGTTGAACATCGAAGGGCAGGCAGAAATATATAACAATATTATGTTAGGGGGCAATTCTGGGGATGTAATTTCTGTTCAAGCTTCAGGGGGAGAAATTAAGCTGATAAACAATACAATGGTTGGTGGTAAAGGAGAGAATGTAACTAATGGAATAATGATAACGGGTGCAGGAAATATTAGTATTATCAATAATATCATTGCAAGATACGGTAACAGGAGAGGTACTGCAATTTTTCTTTCGAAAGCAAAGAATGGTTTGGTAACAATAAAGGCAAATGATATATACGGATGGAAAAACATATTACTGGAGGAAGAGTTTTCCGCTTCCGGCAGAGCATTCCCCAATCAACAAATCATAAAGAGAGTTGTGATTGATAATGTCGAATCATTGAACCTGCTGGATAACAATCCCTTTGGTGGCAAGTTCGAGAAAAACATTTCAGAGAACATTGAAAAAACCTTCGTTGTATCAAAGGAGATTGATTTTCACCTATCCAGGGATTCGCTCTGCGTCAACGGTGGTATCAATATCGGACCATCAGATGACATAGACGGTGAATCAAGACCTGCTCCTGATATAGGGATAAGGCCCATCTACGATATAGGAGCCGATGAAGTTTATTGAGATGAAGTTTATTGATTGGTAACTAAATTATTCCCATTGCCAGGATTTATCGTCTGAAATCCCCGAAAGAGTGTTGCTCCACAGTCCAGAACCTGCCGTGTATATGAAGATGTTGGAGTCTGTCGTGTCTACATAAAATCCAAGGATAACACCATTGTAAAGGTTTGCCTTGGTGTTGTCGGAGAACCTCGTTATACTGTTTGTCTGTGTTATTTTATAGAATCCATATCCCTCTGTAGCGACGAGCAAGAGATCATTCGATGCCTGTATAAATCTGCCAAAAGGTACGCTGTTACTGGATACCTCGATAGGGGAATCTGAAAATCTTGTCCACGAAACACCGTCGCTGCTGGTAAAGATTTCTCCCATATTGTCGCTTAGGTAGAGCAGATTGGAAGAGAATGCAGTGGAAGCGAGTATCCCTTCATACTGAGCCGAAGGTGTTACATCGGATGGGTAACTTGAAGTTGCTATTTCAGAAAGAGAGGAAATAGAGGTACCATTTAGAATTTTACTTCCCGAAAGGACCCAGTACTTGCCACCGAAATAGCTTATATCCGATACGTTTTGAACAAGGCTACCCGTAATTCCCCCCAGTGTAACCTTTGAAAATGAAGTGCCATCACCTGAGTAGTATAAGTCATATCCCTTGTTTGTACTGTTGTAGATTGCAACAATGAGATTCCCATTTACATCGAAAAGACCGGTTATCTGTTTGGATTTGATATCGCTATCAGTTCCAAGCGGGCCATCCCATACTACAGAAGAAGAAAGCGAGGTTGTACTGTACAACCCGTAACTGATATTACCGTTTGTTTCATCCTTGAAAAATGCTGCATAGTACTTACCGCCAAATGGTACCAGACTGTTGCATAATCCAAGTGAAGTGCTATTTGTGTCCACACTATCTATAAGTTTCCAGCCGCTGTTAGAACGTCCGCTAACGCTTGCCCTATAAATCCCCCCGGCAGCAGCATAGTAATAATCTCCGTCACGAACAATTCCCAATACATCTATGTTATTGGGCAAAGTGTTATCGATTATCTTTTCTTCATGTTCGAGTGTGTAGAATATTGCATTGTTTCCAACGTTACATCCTGCAAGCATAATAACCAATACAATAACCGGTAAAATAATGGCGGTTTCTAGCAATACTTCCAACTTCAATTTTCGCATTTGATTCTCCCTAAAAATGGTATAGTGCAGAGAGAGATATCTCCAGAAAGTTACCCATCCTCGTTTCATCTGAGGGCTGGCTTCCTGTAGCAGCCTGGAATATCCACCAGTAGACAAAGTTTAGCCCAAATGACCAGGATGCGTTATACCTCCAGAAGACAGAAAATCCGGGTTTTAATAGAAAATCAATATGTGATAGATCCTGATATTTTATTATGTTCAATCCTGTTCCGAGGAATATTGGGAAATCAAAAGGATAGTATGAGAATATGTATGTTGCCTTTACTGTAATTGGTAATATGAGAAGAACATTGAAATTAGGACTGAATGCAAAAACTCCTCCCGCTTCTAGACCGACTTTTACATTTGCATTTATATAAGCATTCCATTCCAGAGAACCGATACCTCCCGGGGTAAGGTTGGTTGAACTTATTGTTCCGTCAAGTGCCTGAAAGAACAATGGAACGAATAAACCGCCGTTTATAGATAAAGTTTGATCTCCGAGAGAATAAACAGGTAATACTTTTGGTTCCTTGTCTTGCCCAAAAACATCTACCGAAGTAAAAAGGAACACTATGATAACCGTTAAAACAAGTGGTAAAGCCTTCCTAATAAAGTTTGCCAATATCCTCTCCTCTTAATTTGATGATAGCCATTGAATCATGGCTGTTTACCATATCAACTGATAATGTAGCACTATAAATGATAAAAAAACAAGTGAGAAAGAGCTTAATTTTTTGCTTCGATCACTTTTCGTATGTTATCGAAATAGTTCACCGCATCTTCCGATGAAACATGTCCTTCCGATTCTTCCAGAGATAGCAATTCCTTTGGTATCTCATCGAGGAAAGGAGAGGGAATTGATTCTGTTTCTTTCCCTTGCTTTCGTCTTTTCCTAAGGGAGGTCAGGTACAACCATTTTTTTGCCCTGGTGATAGCTACATAAAAAAGTCTTCTCTCCTCTTCCATACCAGCCAGATCCTCTTTGTCTGTCCTGAAATGCGGTAATATTCCCTTCTCCAAACCCGAAATGAATACAGCTTCGAATTCAAGCCCCTTGGCCGCATGAATAGTCATGATATTCACCTTTTCATCTCTTTTTACGTCAGCTTCATCGCTGGTAGTGAGGGTTATTTTGGAAAGGTAATCATATATATCTGGAGAAACCGTATCGGGATCCTTTTCATACTCTCGCAGAGAACTGACAAGACTCAATATGTTTTCATATTTCCATTTTACAGTTTGGGGTTTCTTGTATTCACTTATTAGATGATCATAGTACCCTATCTTTTCGATCAGAGATTCGAGGGTCTTCCACATTTTCTTTCCTGAGAGCAATTTTTCTCTGTAGTAATCCAGCAGTGCAATAAAATCGAGGAGAATGGGTATGACCCTACCATCGAGCTGCATTGTCGCACCGCTTCGCAAAAGTGCAATTGAGGAATAGATTGAACAGCTTTCTCTATCCGAAATTTCAAGAAGGGATTTGATAGTTTTCCTTCCTAAACCTCTACGCGGAGTGTTTATTATTCTCAAGAGATTGGAATCATCGTCGGGATTTGCCATAACCTTGAGATATGAAAGTATATCCTTTATTTCCCTTCTTTGAAAAAAACTTGTACCTCCTGACACACGGTATGGTATGTTCTCTCTTAAAAATGCTTCCTCGAGACCCCGCATCTGATTGTTCGTTCTGACCAGAACTGCAAAATCGTGCAATTTGAGGGCGTACTTAAGGGATAATGAGCGTATCTTTTCTACGATCCATTTCCCCTCTTCCCTTTCGTTTTCTGGATAGTGTAATACAATCGGATGATCCTCTCTCCTGACGGAGCGCAGAAACTTTACAGTTCTTGATGTGTTGTTCTTTATTAGTTCGTTGGCTGCCTGTAAGATAGTTCTTGTTGATCGATAGTTCTCTTCCAGTTTGATTTTTTTCGCTCCAGGAAAATCTACCTCAAAGTTAAGAATATTTCTGTACTGTGCCCCTCTCCACGAATATATGGACTGATCATCATCGCCCACAACACAGATGTTCTTTGTCTCTGAAGCCAGTTGTTTTACAAGTTTATACTGCATGGCGGAAGTATCCTGAAACTCATCCACCATGAAGAATTTGAGTCTGTCATGATAAATTGAAAGTACATCAGGATGTTCTTCAAATATTTTTACCGGTTTTACAATAAGGTCGTCAAAATCTACTGCATTATACGAGAGGAGATGCTCAGAATACTCGTTATACAGCTCTAGAAGAACTTCATTTTCTTCATCGGTTGGATTTTCGGTATCAGGTGAGGACTTCTTTACCTTCGAGATCATTTGAGACAATTTCCCTATGTCGTAATCCCATCTGATATGTGATTCTGAAACAACCTGCTTTAACACGGAAAATACATCGGTTTGATCATAAACACTGAAGTTTCTCTTTAATCCAACCAACTCACCGTGTTCACGCAATACTTGGAGCCCGAATGAGTGAAAGGTTGATATACTGAGATTCCTTATTCTTTTACCCAGTATTTCTGCGATTCTCTCTTTCATTTCTCGTGCTGCCTTGTTGGTAAAAGTTACGGATAGAATGGAAGAAGGCTCGATTCCTTTCTGCAACAGATTAAGCGTTCTGTATGTAATTACCCTTGTCTTGCCTGAACCTGCGCCAGCCAGAACGAGCACGGGACCAAAAATACTATTCACAGCTTCAAGCTGATTTGGATTGAGAAGATTTTCAAGCTGTTTCATATTTTTACTTAGTAAAGAAATATAATGCTTGGATTCCAAAATATGTCACAGAGGTAACGATAAGGCCTGCAATGACAACACCGATAGCAATAGCAAGGAAACTTTTTTTATAATCCATGCCCAATACCCAGGCTCCTATGGCACCGGTGTAAGCACCTGTAACAGGCAGCGGAATTGCAACAAAAATTGTCAGGCCGGCATAACCGTACCTATCTATCTTATCCTGAACCCTCTTTCTTGCACGTTTTACAATACTATCAAAAATCTTTTTGTAAAAAACGATTCTGTAGAGTAACTTATGAAGTGTTTCCAGGAAAATAAAAACGAGTGGTCCGACCAAGGCATTTACCGATACGCAGAGGATAAATGCAGTAACAGGAGAGATGGAATGGCCTATTGCAAAGGGAATTCCACCTCTCAATTCAGAAATTGGTGCAAGTGTCAGCAGTATAGTTATAAATAGATTCTTTAGTAACAATGTTCTTAATCCAACCTCCGCAATAATGTTTTCCCAATAATGTTTGACAGAGGAAAATATATTAACATAATCTATATTATGCAACTGTTTATGCCACTCTGTCCGAGATGTAATGGAAACCTGGAGAGAAACGGAGAGGCATTGGTCTGCAAGGGATGTGGCTCCATATTCCCCGTTGAAGGGCGAATAGTAAAGTTCTTGAATTCCATACCGCTAACTGAAGATGATAGAAGCATAATGAATCGATACGATACTCATGCTGATAGCTATGACAGCAGTATAGTTTCAGTTATAGAATCTTCAAATTGCTCATGGGGTCTATACATTGAAAAGCTTGAAACAATTATCTTGAAGTTGAAAAATAAGATCATTCTGGATATTGGCTGTGGTACCGCTTTTCCCGTAGGTTCTCTCATTGACGAAACTTCAATATACCTGGGACTCGACTTTTCCATAGAAATGCTACGACTTGCTCAAAAATTACTCTCTTCAAATATCCATTCAACATTTTTCAATATAGATTCTTCCCATATACCTCTCCAGAATTCTTCTGTCGATGTATGTCTATCGTTGTTTACCTTCAATTCATTGAATTATCCGGAGAAAACGATCAAACAGATAGAGCGGGTTATAAGGGAGAAAGGTATTTGCCTGACAACGGTTATGACCGATTACAATTCAAATGTTAACGGAAGAAGTGAGTCGATAATCGGAAGACCAATGGACTCGAGAACAGCTGACAAAAGGATTAAATCGGCATTCAGTTCAGGGTGGGCTATCGATGTGGATTATTGTGGCAAAATTCGATTTTACATATGCAATAAAAAGGCACTGGAATGAAAAAGTATGTGGCAATACTGCTCTTTTTTATAATATTTGTCTTTGTAATATTCTCACTATACCTGGAAGATCTCAAAAAAAGAGCTGTTCGCTCATACGTTGATTCAACATCGAGTCATATCCGAGCTATTACGGGGTTGCTAGAGGAACAGGTACAATACTATTTCTCATATCTTGAAAAGCTTTCGGAAGAAAAATCAATAATTCAATTCGATGAAAGAGGAAAAGAATTATTGAAGCTATTCTATACGAAAAAAATTCCGTATTTTCGGGCAATTTCAAGAGTTTCAAGAGATATGAAACTCGTTTACACGGTACCTGAAAATCCGATGATTGGTGTGGATCTATCCGGCCAGGCTCATAACAGGATTATTGCCAAGGAACATAAACCAATTGTAAGCAGCCCTTTCATGGCAGTACAGGGTTACAAGGCCATATCATTGCATTACCCTGTTTTTAATGAAGGGAAATATGCTGGAGCTGTTGCAATTTTGCTCGATTTTGAAAGTTTTATAGGGAATTATTTCAAAGGATTCCTTAAAGAAAGTTTTCACAATGTAAAAGTGATAGACAGTAACGGAATAATACTCTTTTCCAGCAAGAAATCTGAAGAGGGAAAGGCATTCGAAGAAACCTATAGGGGACAAGGTTCTTTTCTGACATTCTACAGGGCTATCCAGGAGAAAGGAAACTATTTCGATTATTTTCTGATTGCAGGTCCAGGTAATTCACATGAAAAGTATATAGGGGTGTCCTCAACGGTAAATTTAACAGAATACAATAGCTGGAAGATCTTGTCCTACACTTCATTGGCTAGTATTTTGGGCATTTTAAAATTGAATTATCTCTACCTTGGTATATCCGTAGTACTCTTTCTTATCGTTACTTTTGTCAGTGGAATTGCATACATGCTGATTGAAAGAAAGAAAATAGAACTGGAAGTTCAACTTGAAAAAAAGACAAATGCACTGAAAAACAGTGAAAAACGACTTCGATTGATGTTCGACGGGATGAAAGAGCTGGTATTACTATCAGATGAGAATGGTAAGGTTGAGTATGCAAACAGAAGTTTAGTGAAGATACTGGGTTACAATCCGGTAGGTAAAGGACGAACCGATATATTTGCGAAAGGGATAGGCATCACCGGACGAGAATACTCTATCCAGAATTATACCCTCATAAATGACGACGGAAGAAGAATGGAACTAACGATGATGCATGATATTACAGAGAAGAAAAAGTTTGAAAAACAGATGCAACAGCTCTTTGCTGCAATAAATACAGCCGATGAGATTGTGATAATCAGTGATGAGAGACGAAGAATCAACTACGTAAATGATGCTTTTGTCAGGATACTGAAAATAGAGCGAAACAAAATTCTTGGGAAGAGGGTTGAATCTCTGTTCAAAGTAATGGGGAGCTTTCAGTTATACAAAAAAATAGAGAAGTCAATCATTTCAAGAGGTGCATGGAAGGGAGAATTTTCTGTAAGGATCGGAAAGAGTAAACTGGTAAGACTCTCTGCGGGAATCACTCCGTTTTTTACTACTGTCGAGAAGAAATCCGGATATATAGGAATAATAAGGGATATGACAAAGGAGAGACAGCAGGAGCAAACCCTGAAAAGGATAATGGAACATGCACCAATCATCATTCAAGTTATAGACTTAGATTACAGAATTGTTTCCACAAATAAAGTTTTCTACGAATTAACGGGCTGGGATGAAACTGATACCATCGGAAAAAATATATTCGATTTCTGTGTGCCAAAGGACGAAGAACCTAACGTGAAACAAGTTATCCTTGAAAGCAAAGGTACACTTAACAAGGCGCAAAAGGTTTTAAAAGCTGATGGCGGAATAATATATGTCTCATGGATAAATATTCCTCTTCTGGATGCCAATGGCAAGAGGTATGCTACACTCTCACTTGGAATCAATGTTACTCGTGAAAAAGAACTTGAACACCGATACCTCCAGGCTCAGAAAATGGAGGCAATCGGAAGGTTTGCCGGCGGAATAGCCCACGATTTTAATAACTACCTAACTGCAATGATGGGAAATATTGAATTGATGAAGATGGCCCGAAAAACCGATGAGCCCATAGATGAGAATCTGGAAGAATTGCAGAGTATTGTTGAACGTTCAGCTTCTCTTACCAAACGCCTGTTGAACCTCAGCAGAAGGAGTTCCCATTCGAATCCTGAGTATATTGATTTCAATGTTATAATCAGAAACATGGAAAAGATGTTTAAAAGAATTATTCGGGAAAACATAGAGATGGAACTTTCTTTGGATACTAATTTACCCAGAGTAAAGATGGCTCCGGAGCTATTCGAGCAAATGCTGATGAATCTTGTAGTCAATGCCAGTGATGCTATGCCGGAGGGCGGTAAGTTGACAATCAAAACTGAAAAGATCAGCAATGATGATAAAGTGAAAATATCAATAAGAGATTCTGGCACAGGTATGGATGAAGAGACACTTCAGCATGTATTTGAACCCTTTTTTTCTACCAAGGAGAAAGGGAAGGGCACGGGTCTTGGTCTTGCAACGGTCTACAGAATAGCCAGTGACTCAAATGGTGTTATAAATGTAAATACAAGAAAGGGAAAGGGCACTGATATAGAAATTGTCTTTCCTGCTGAGAGCAGAGTGTATATAAAAGGTGTCGAGCATGAGGAAAGAGAGAAAAATATTGAATTACAGCACAGAAGAAGTGATTATATTTCTGATATAATGATCGTTGAGGATGATCCGAATGTGAGAAATGTACTGTACAGAACATTGACCAGATATGGTTATCGTGTAATTGAGGCATCAAACGGACAACAAGCTTTAGAATCACTTGAAACTACGCACAAACTTGATCTCTTAATAACCGATGTAATCATGCCGGGAATGGATGGTACTAAACTTGTGAGGAGATTGTTGATAAATTATCCCAATTTGAAAGTTATTTTTGTTTCAGGGTATAGTGAGAATTTTTCACTGTTTAATGATGTTAAAAAAGAGAACATGCGTTTCTTGGGCAAACCCTACAGTATGGACGAAATGCTATTTCTGATACGTTCATTAATTTGACATCAATTTAAAACAAAAAGAAAAAGCGCCCGATCGGAATCGAACCGACATCACAAGCTTGGAAGGCTTGGGTAATAACCATTATACGACGGGCGCTTTACAATTGTGTTACCGAGATAAAGTATAACTCTCAAGTGAAATCTAAAAAAGAAAACATTTTTTGTCAACCGGAATTTGCAGTTGAAGAAATCAAAGAGGTCATGTATAATTTTCTTACAATTCGCATAGGAAGGTAGAGAAATGGGTTTAAGGGGTGAAATATTTTCTTCCAGAGTTTCTTCGGGCAAAAGAACTTATTTTTTCAACGTAAAAGAAAACAGACATGGTGATATTTTCTTGAATATCGTAGAAAGCAAGAAGAATGGTGAAAGTGCATTTGAAAGGCACTCTCTTATAGTATTCAAGGAAGATTTGAAGAGCTTTATCGAAGGCCTTAACAAAGCCGTTAACTTCATCGAGGAACAGTAAATCTGTAAGTCGTTCTGTGGATGGGTGAAGGACCTTTTTTTTCGAGTACCCTGCGATGTTGCACCGTAGGATAGCCCATATTCGAATCAAAATCATAATCGGTATATATCCATGAAAATCTCTCCATCCAGAGATCCCTTGTAGTCTTGGCTATTATGGATGCTGCCTGTATAGATGGGACGTAAGTATCACCCTTTACATGAACCTGTACTGAAGCATTGATTGGTGGTGCAAAAAGCCCGTCTATCAACACCAGATCTGGTTTGATGGTTAATGCGGAATAGGCTCGTTTCATTGCCAGGAGTGTGGCAAAATGGATATTGTATCTGTCTATTTCCTCTGGCCATACCCAGCCAACTCCGTAATCTATGCAGAGTGATTTTATTATCTCAACTGCATGTTTCCGTTTTTCCCTTGTTAATTTTTTGGAATCATTCAATATATTATTAGGGAATTTGTTTGGAAGGATCACAGATGCTGCGACTACGGGACCTGCAAGCGGTCCTCTTCCGGCCTCATCGATACCGCAGAGATACATGAGTAATATTT
Source organism: Spirochaetales bacterium (assembly GCA_027021365.1). Lineage (GTDB taxonomy): Bacteria > Spirochaetota > Spirochaetia > SZUA-6 > SZUA-6 > JALUUM01. The sequence goes on along the minus strand of JALUUM010000020.1, from coordinate 532,307 downwards.
TATTAGCCATCAGTTCGAATTTCTACCCCTGATGCGGAAATCTTGACCTTTACGATAGAGCGGTGATACACTACAGTAAAATGATGACTTGATAAACTGGGAGTGGGAGTGTTTTTAAAGAGTATTGAACTATTCGGTTTTAAATCATTTGCAGAAAAAACGAAAATCGAATTCTCCAAAGGTATAGCTGCTCTCCTCGGTCCAAATGGTTGTGGTAAGAGCAACATCGTAGATGCGGTAAAATGGGTCCTGGGTGAACAGAATACGAAGAATCTTCGTGCCGAGAAGATGGAGAATATCATTTTCAATGGTTCTGAAAGCCGAAAGCCATTGAATGTGGCTGAAGTGACGATAACCTTTGCAAATGATGGAAATCTGCTTCCCTTGAATATCCCCGAGATATCCATTACAAGGCGGTTGTTTAGATCGGGGGAGAGTCAATACCTGATAAACAACAATCAGGTAAGACTGAAAGAGGTGAGAGAACTTCTATATGATACGGGTATCGGTAAGATATCCTATGCAATTATGGAACAGGGTAAGATTGATCAAATTCTTTCCAACAAACCCGAAGAGAGGCGTCACATTTTCGAAGAAGCCGCCGGAATAACAAAGTACAGGATGAGAAGTGCTGATGCGGAGAGAAAATTAAAAGCAACGGAGGAAAACCTGAAACAAATATCGGGTGTCATGGGTGAGGTTGTAAAACAATATGAAAGTTTAAAAAGGCAGGCTAAGATTGCTGAAGAGTATAAGAAACTTAAAGAGTCTCTTTTTCGTGTTGAGACTGACCTACAGCTTATCAATCTGCGAAGTTATCTGGAAAAACAGGAAAGATTAAAGGAAAGGCAAAGCAAAATAGAGAAGGAAAAAGAGTTACAGACAAAAAAAATCGATGACATAAACATTAAAATGGAAAGAAGTATCGATTCGGTAAATAACCTCGAATCAAAACTCGTTGAACTGCAAAAACAAATCTATGGTCTCGATGTGGAAAAAGACGGTGCTGAAAAAAGAATGGCGATGCTGGAAGAGCGAATTGAAGAACAACAGTTGAAACGGAATAATATCTATACGAGGCTGAAATACATAGAGGAAAAGAAGGAAAGAACAGAGAAGCAAATACTAAAAATCCAGGAACGACTCCGCTTGCTCAATGAAGAACTTGAAAAACTTGAAAATGACATTAGAAACTTTGAAAGAGATATTGAAAACTACAGCCAGACCATGGAATCCAACACAAAAAGAATTGAAGACTTAGAGAGTGAGAATTCCGTTCTCGAAGTACAAATCGAGCAACTCCGTGAGAATCTGAGGAATGTAACCGATGATATAGTGGAGAAGCTGGACGAAGGTCTGAAAAATATCGGTTATTCGACAGAAAAAAAATCTACCATAGAAGATGAAATATCCGAAGCAATTTTATCAATTTCCAAAGAACTTAGCAGAGGAATCGACAGATTGTCCGGCGATCGAGCAGTAACCGCAGATACACTATCCATGTTGAGGGATTTGGAATCTCGAGTGATGCTCCTCGAAAATCTGTTCAAAAAGTACAGAGAATACAATCTTTCATTTCTCGATGATTTTCTCTCTTCGGAAGGTATAATCACACTAAAACGTTCGATTGATACAAAAATAGAGAGAAATATTGCGAATCTCTATGAAAACAGAAAGAGGTTGAGCGAAACGAAGCAAAACAATGCTATTATTGCAAAAAAACTGGAAGATTACAGGAAAACACTCTCTGATCTAAGAATACACCGTGTGAAACTCGTTACTGAGAGCAGAAATTTGGAAAGTGAAAAGCTTCGTTTAGAATCGGAACTGGAGGATGTCGAGAGAGAACAGACCGAGAATCAAGAAGAATTACAGAGCATTGACGCTGCAATGAAGAATCTTAGTGATAGAATCAAATTTCTTGAGACAGAAGCTGAAGAAATAATCGAAAAGAAATCGAGATATCTGGAAAGACTCAATGGTCTGAGGAAAGAAATAGAGTCAAAGAATTCTTCTCTTACAAATAATGAAAGCAGATTAAAAAAGGAAATGAAACGTCTGAACGAAATACAGGCAAGATTGGAGAAAATTCGTATCGAAGTCGTTGAAAATGAAACTCAGATAAGCAATGTTTACGAAAATTTCAGAGAGAGGTATTCGAGAGAACTATCGGATTTTGAATCGAGAATGTACGAGGTAAAAAAATCCGCATCCGAACTGAGAAAGGAAACGGGTGAACTTAGAAAAAGAATTGCTTCTCTTGGTAATGTCAATCTTATGGCGCTTGAAGAATTCGAGGAAGTAGAAAAGAGATATGATTTCTTAAATGAACAACTGGCTGATATGAGTAAGGCGAAAAATGACCTGATTGCTCTCACGTCTCAGATAAAGAAGGAATCTCTGGAATTGTTTCTTGAAACTTACAACAAAGTTAAAAAGAATTTTCATCTTGTTTTCAGAAGATTGTTTGGGGGTGGCCGAGCAGAAATTAAGCTTACCAACCCCAAGAATGTTCTTGAATCCGGGATAGAAATATATGCCCAACCCCCCGGTAAAAAACTCGAAAACCTCTCGCTACTATCCGGCGGAGAAAGATCACTAACAGCCGTTGCATTGCTTTTTGCTATGTACATGGTTAAGCCGTCTCCATTTTGTATTCTGGACGAGATAGATGCAGCCCTCGACGAGAGCAATGTAGAACAGTTCTCGCAAATATTGAAAGATTTCCAAGAAAAATCTCAATTTATCATAATCACACATAATAAAAAGACCGTTGCTGCTGCATCCACCCTGTACGGAGTTACAATGGAAGAATCCGGTATTTCCAAGATGATAGCCATCCAGATAAGAGAAAGAGATGAAGTTCCCAGTTTCACATAAGAATGCAATAATCTATGCAGGAATCACAGCTCTCATTGTTGTCACATTTATTTTGACATTGTTTGTGCTGACAAGGAAAAACAGAGCTGAAGATACAGCACCTTCTGTCAAGACGGAGAGTTTACAGAGAGTTGACCTCCATTCATATGATTTCATTCTTAAAAATATGACAAATAATACAGCTCTCAAAGGTTTCTATGCGTATAAAGAGAGGAAAGCGAAATGGAAAGAGAATGATATTGAGAAATACTGGATACCTGTAAAGAAGATTATCCTTAAAGCTATACGCATTGATGAAGAAACTCAATTAAAGAGGCTCCTCGGAGTAAAAGATTGAATCCGGTAGGTTGTACCAATCAGAATTGAGATGGTTCCCATAAAACTGATAAAATATATGATACTTGCCTCACTGATGGTTTTTCTTCTCACATGTAAGACCCTCATGACTATGGAAAAATCCAATATTTCAGATGAATACAGTATTGAAAGCCTAAATCCACCCCATGCTATGAGAGAAAAATCCGATGATGAAATATCGATGCTTGATGAGCCTCCAATTCCCCAATTAACGGTGAATGAAAAAATAACTGGCAGGACGCATAAGAAGGAAATTGTCAGGCTTTTAAAGCCCATGGATAGAAAAGAATATGATTTAAGTCTCTCATATTATTATCCTCGAATAATGAAAGAAAATGATATTTTTCTCCCGGAACCTTTTCTCAGAAACATAGAGAAGAAGAGAATAACAGAGATGTCGCCTATTCCAGATAAGAAGGGCAAAAGGAAGATTTCAACTAAAAAGAAGAGCGAAGTAGCGAGAATAAAATTAGCGAGAAAAAAAGAAAGTGCTTCATCCAAAGAAATCCATAACATTGAAACGGTAAAAACGCATGTCAGCGAAAGTATTGAAATAAGTTACCCCGGAAGCGGTTGGATTTATCTTGGAGCAAAGAAAAATGGTAATCCCAATGACGGAAATTTGGGATTTTACGGAAAGAAATACATTGGCGGAAAGAGCGTATTTACTTTTACCCCACGTGATACCGGTAATTACACGCTTGATTTTCTCATGCAGAATAGCTCCACAGGGGATAGTAAGAGGGAGAGAGTCATCTTGAAAGTTTCAAAAGTTCCAGAAGTCTCAGAAGAAAACAATGAGTCCTCTGAACAGACGGGTGTCAAAAAGAAATTCTCCGAGTACGTTTCCAGTGTTTCCGGTGACCTCTACTACAAAAGGGGAGACATGGACAGAGCCCTTGTGGAATATATCAAGATATATTCCCCGGAAAATCATTTGCTGAATGAAAAGATAGCCCGGATCTATCTGGAAAAGAAGAACTACGATTCTGCTGCAAAATACTGGAAGAGAAACCTCGAGGGAGATACCCCTGATGATTACGAGATGAGGGCAAGAATGGGGCTGTTGGCTGTCGGAACTTTTCAAGACAGACCCGATGACGTAGTACGGAATATGACAAAGCTTGCAAAATACAAAACAAAACTGAGTGATGCGGATTTCAAACTTGCAAAAAAAATTGGTATGCAAATGGATAAGGATGGCTATTACGACGTTTTGTTCTCGTTCCTGGAATGGCTTAAGGAAAGGGATACTGATAAAAATTATGCGGACTGGTTTGCCTATATGTTTGGCAGAATGTATGAAAACAGCCGAGAGTTGAGAAATTTCAAAAAGGCAATACATTATTACGAAGAGATCATAGAGTCCTATCCTTGGAGTAGTTATTATGCACTGGCAATGGATCGCATTCGATATATCAAAACACATTTTTTATATGTAAGATAATCTTGTAATTGACAATCGCTCAATTTATATATATATATTCTTAACACACTCTTGTTGTATATATGCAACAGGTTAATCGGGAAAGGTATGTTAGACAGACTTACTGATAAATTATCCGGATTGGTACGTCAGATAGCCGGAAAGACTCATATTTCAGAGAGTAATATACGAGAAACCTTAAACGAGGTCAAACTCGCCTTACTCGAAGCGGATGTAAATGTCCGGGTAGTGCGCCGTTTCATAAACAGGACGGTAGAGGAAGCCCTTGGGGAAAAGGTTTTAAGATCGGTATCCCCGGGACAGCAATTTATAAAGATCCTGAACGACAGGCTAGTCCAATTGCTGGGATCGGAGAAAAAGGACCTCAATCTCAAAGGTACCGACACAATCACTACTATCCTGATGGTTGGGCTACAGGGTTCGGGAAAAACAACCACAGCGGCAAAGCTTGCACATCGACTTAAAACTCAGGGTAGAAAGGTGCTCCTCGTTGCTGCAGACCTGGTTCGTCCGGCGGCCATTGATCAGTTGAAGATAATGGGAGACAAGGCCGGTGTGGAAACTTTTACCATGTATGATGAAAAAAAATCACTCAACGTGGTAAAGAGGTCACTGGATTATGCAAGGAAGAATCAATTCGATACCTTGATTATTGACACATCGGGAAGACTTCACATCGACACCGAGATGATGTCAGAATTGGCATCGATCAAGAAATTCATAGACCCGGAAGAGGTGATACTTGTAGCAGATGCAATGACCGGCCAAAGTGCCGTAGATATTGCGAAGGAATTTGACGAAAAAGTTGGACTTTCGGGTATTATTCTTAGTAAATTCGACTCCGATACGAGGGGTGGTGCTGCTCTTTCCATAAAGAGTATAACGGGAAAATCCATTCTTCTAATTGGAACCGGTGAGAAAATCAATGATCTCGAACCGTTCTACCCGGACAGAATTGCATCTCGAATTCTAGGAATGGGTGATGTCGTTACACTTGTAGAAAAAGCCCAGGAGGTAATCGACCAGAGGGAAGCTGAAAGGTTACAGGAAAAGATAGAGAGCAAAACTTTTACCTTCGAGGACTATCTCGATCAATTCAGAAAGATTCGAAAGATGGGCAGCATCCAGTCTTTAATCGAAATGATACCCGGGGTAAAGGGGAATATCGATACCGATTCGATCGATGAGAGAGAAATGAAACATGAGGAGGCAATTATTCTCTCCATGACACGTGAGGAGAGGAAAAATCATCGAATAATAAACCCCAGCAGAAAGAAAAGGATTGCAAGGGGTAGCGGAACTTCGGTTTTCGAAGTCAATAGATTATTGAAAAAGTTTGAGAAAATGAAGATAATGATGAAGAAGATGTCAAAGAGCGGTAAATATCAATCTGATATTTTGTCTCGTATTGGCGGATAGAAAAGGTTAAAAATAGAAACAGAACAAGGAGGATACCTGTGAGTGTCAGAATACGCTTGAAGAGATTTGGGACGAAAAAACGCCCCTACTACAGAATCGTCGTAATGGATTCTCGTGCTCCGAGAGACGGAAAAACCATTGAAGAGGTTGGTTTTTATCATCCTATTGCAGTAGAGGACCAGCAACTCAGCATTAAGGCTGACAGGGTCAAAGAATGGCTCGATAAGGGGGCGCGGCCTAGCGATACGGTTAAGAGATTGCTGAACAGAATGAATATTCATGTCAAATAATACCATTGAAGGAGACGTAACGTGGAAAAAGATCTTGTGGAATACATTGCAAAATCTCTCGTAGATGATCCCAATGGAGTAAACGTCAACATGATCGAAGGAGAAAAATCTACAATACTCGAGCTAAGGGTATCGGAGGGTGATATAGGAAAGGTCATAGGTAAACATGGTCGCATAGCCAAGGCTATCCGCACAATTCTCAGTGCGGCAGCCACAAAAACAGGTAAGAGGGTGGTGCTGGAAATACTTGATTGATGGAAAGACTGCCGGAGAGACTTGCCACAGGAATTATAAAACGAAGCCATGGAGTCAAAGGATTTCTGAGGGTCAAAAGTCTGTCTGGTGAGACAAGCCATTTCGCTGGGCTGAAATCTGTCATAATAAGAATAAAAAACGAAGAGAGAGAATATCTCGTTGAAGCGGTTAAAAAATTCAGCTCTCATGAGATCTTGATCAAATTTCAGGGAATAGATACGCCGGAAGCCGGTAAAAGTCTAATAGGGAAGGTACTCTGGGTAGAGAGAGAGAAAGCAGCACCCCTACGCGAGCACGAGTTCTACATCGCCGATCTTTGCAGGTGCAGAGTATATCAGAAAAATCATCTTCTGGGGAAAGTCGTTTCGGTGGCAGAAGGTGGAAATGCACAATTACTGGAGGTGAGAAACGAGGAGGGAAAGACCTTTTTGGTGCCCTTCGAAAAGAGGTTTGTTACAGAGATAGACATAGGTGAAAGAAAAATAATACTGAGCGAGGATTATCCATAAGAAGTGAATATTCATATTCTTACGCTATTCCCTGATTTTTTCAAAGGGTTTCTTGAAAGTTCGATCCTTGCCCGGGCTATCAAGAGAGGTATCGTAAATATCAGAATTGTGAACATAAGAGATTTCGCCTTCGATAAGCACAGAAGCTGTGACGATTATACGTACGGTGGTGGCCCCGGAATGGTATTGAAACCTGAACCTGTCTCGAGGGCACTGGAGAGTGTGAAGAAGGGAAATGAAAGAGTAATATACACCACTCCTTCGGGAAAGTTGTTCAATCAGGAAATGGCAGAGGAATTATCGCGGGAGAGCGATCTGATAATACTCTGTGGCAGGTACGAGGGAGTCGATCAGAGAATAATTGACATGTATGTAACCGATGAAGTTTCAATAGGTGATTATATTCTGTCAGGGGGAGAAATTGCAGCAGAAGTGATAGTAGATTCAACTGTCAGGGTTGTAAAAGGTGTCATAAATGATGTATCCTTGAAAGAGGAAAGCCTTGAAAACGGGTTGCTTGAGTATCCGCAGTATACAAGACCGGAGGTTTTCAGGGAAAATAGGGTACCTCCCGTACTGCTTTCAGGTAACCACGAGGAAATCAGAAAATGGCGATTACGTAAGAGCATCGAAAAGACCCTCAGGGTGAGGCCGGAAATAATAGAGAGGCGCAAGCGAGAAGGCAAGCTGCCTGAAGAGATATTGGAGATTGTAAGAGAAATTAAGAGCAAAGGAGTTAACAATGAAACTGATAAAGGCAATTGAAGCTGAACAGATTAAGGACGGAAAACTGAATTTTAAAGTTGGTGATACCGTTCGAGTGCACTTTAAGATAGTCGAAGGAAAAACGGAGAGGATCCAGGTTTTCGAAGGCCTATGCATTGCAATGAAACGCGATGGGCTTAAAAGGACTTTTACTGTCAGAAAAATATCCTACGGTGTCGGTGTGGAAAGAATATTTCCCGTAAACTCTCCCAGAATACAGAAAATCGAAGTGGTACGTTACGGAAGGGTAAGGCGTGCCAAATTGTACTACATACGCGATCGTGTTGGTAAGGCAGCGAAGGTTGCGGAGCTCATAAAACGCAAGCCTCAAAAAAAACAGCCCAGCGAGGGAGTAGAAAAGGTAGAAGAAGCCTGATATCCCATGTTAGTGGATAATATATCAAATAAAATTGATTTTATCGCCAGATCCGATCTGAAGTTGCGGTCTGGCGATTTTGTTTTACTGAGGGTGCTCAAGCGTCTTTACGGAAACAAATGGGCAGTTGGAATAAAGGGTAGGGTTATCTCCGCATATACCAAACTCGATCTTACTCCGGGTAAGTTGATACGGGCCAGGGTTGTTGCAGAGGGAAACAGGCTTATACTAAAACTGGATAATGCATTTTCCGATCCTGTCTTGGAAGCTGCAGAAAATATAGGTTTGAAACCCGATGCACTTCTTCAAACCATTATAGAATCAATCCTCAGATCAAATCTCCCTGTTGTCAGGAGAACGGTCTTGGCGATGAGGGCAAAACTCGGATCTGTCAAATCGAATAGGCACAAGCTTGCTCGTTTGATGGCTTTGCTTCATGATAAGGGGTTCGATATCAACGGAGATACTCTGGATGTATTTCTCGAGCTACTGGGTAATAGTGCATACAAAGGTGAGGATGGTTATAAAAGACACGAAGAAGAGAAGGGTGAAGAAGAGGGTGATGAAACGGATAAAGCGACCGAAGGACTTGCCAAAATAATAAGAAAACAGCTTACAATGAAAACTGAATCACCGGGGAGTCCTCTATGCCTGTTCAATCATCTTACAGGAAAACATGACAATTGGATTGTACTCCCCTACAATGTTACTTATGGGAATCGCTCTTTTTCCGGGACTGTCAGGATAAAATATGACAGATACAACGGTAAAATTCTCCGTTTTATCATTCAAATGACAACCGGAAAAAATGAAATGTACTTCTACCTGGAACCGAGAAAAAACGAGGAAACGAAAAGAAGATATAAAATGATGATATTTTCCGATGATGTAAGGTTATCAAAGAAAATATATTCCAAACTTGATTCTCTAAGGTTAAAATTACGAAACCTCGGCGTAGAAATTGACGATACTATATTTGAAAGTGATGATTTTGATGGGTTTTCACCTCTTTGGGAGATGCCCAAATATCAAGTCATAGATACTACAGGGTAATAGATTAGGGTAATAAATTGAAAAAAGCCGTTGCTGTTAAGTATTCAAAAGAACTTCCCGCACCCTTCGTTGTAGCAAGGGGGAAGGGCGAACTTGCCAAGAAGCTCTTGGAGATAGCGAAAGCAAACAACATTGAAATAATAGAGAACAGAGATCTAGCCGAATCATTGATTACACTTGATATCGATGACTTTATTCCTGAAGAATTTTATGAGATAATGGCACAAATAATCATATTTGTTAAAGCATTGGGAACGTAAGGATGAAAGAAATAAGAACCGATCAACTTAAGGAAGGGATGCGCTTCACCAAGCCCGTCTATATCGATGGAGAGAATATCCTTGTACCTCCCGGGATTCCCATTAGGCAGAAAGACATAGATCGATTGAAGAGATGGGAAATAGAAACGGTACAGACTGAAGGAGAAATAGTACAGGAGAAGGAAGAAGGCTTACTTGCAGAATCAATTGGCAAGAGTCTGGAAGGAGGAGCGAACAGAGAGTTTTTGAATGTCTACATAGAGAATATAAATACTCTGGGAGATATCTTTGATGAAATAAGAACCGGTAATGATGTATATCATAACAGAATCGATAATATCATAAACTCTATAATGGAGTATATTCGAAAAGACCAGAATAAGATGATCCAGTTGATACTTGCCGAAGAAAAAACCGAGAACAAATTTGCAACAAGCGCCATCAACTGCTCGATCCTGTCAACGGTAATAGGTATGACGCTGAAGCTTGTGAGTCATAAACTGATACAACTTTCAACCGGTGCCCTCCTGCATGATGTAGGTATGCTACGTATTCCCGATACTATACTTTTCAAAAGAGAAAAACTGACAGAGGATGAATTGAAACAGGTAAAAACTCATCCGCTGATATCGTACAGAATCATATCACATCAGCTCAAATACCCGGAAGATATAGCCATAATAGCCCTACAGCACCACGAGAGATGGGACGGAAGGGGTTACCCGAGAAAACTAAAAGGGAATGATATTTCCCTGGCTGCTCGTATCGTTTCGGTCGCCGATGCATATGAAGCAATGGTCAGTGAGAGGCCCTACCGCAATTCAATGATAGGCTATACGGCAATGCGAGAAATATTAAACGATAACGGACGACGGTTCGATCCCAGGATTCTTAAAGCCTTTCTTTCAAGTATGGGGATCTACCCCATTGGCAGTATAGTTCAATTGAACAATTCCAGCATCGGACGTGTTGTAGAAACCAATCCTGAAGCACCGCTGAGGCCAAAAATCGAACTTATCATCGATGAGTATGGTGATAAATTCGCAGAAAGAGAAGTTATTGATCTTTTGAAAAAGAAAAATCTATTTATTGTGAAAGCAATAGATACAAAGGATTTGGAAGGTAACAGCATTTGAGCAGTTATACGAAGGGCAAGATAGGAGAAAAGTTAGCGGTAAAACACCTTGAAGAAAATGGTTACAAGATAATTGAGCAGAATTACCGTACCAATAGCGGTGAAATCGATATCATAGCTATTGATGATGATGATACAGTTGTATTTATCGAAGTAAAGACATGGTCTAGCCTTGCAGAGGAGAGCCTTGAATACTCCATAGATATGAGAAAGAAAAAAAAGATATTGAAAGTTTCAATGTACTTCATGGCAAAGAATGGCTCATACGAGGATAAAAAACTGAGGTATGATGTTATTTTCATAGACGGCAACTCTGGAAGGTTAAATCATTACGAGAATGCATTTTCAGGAGAGTTACTGTAATGGTTCGAATTGCAAAAAAAAGTGATCCAAAACGTCTAAAAGAACTTAAACAAAAAATAAATGACAATGAATATATAAATGCAGCTATTCTGAAAATTGCGCAGGACCTCACTGCCAATCTTCTAAAGAAAGAGTAATACAAGGTTCAACGGGTAGAAAATGAAACATAAGAGTGATAAAAGAGAGAGATTCAAATACAAATCAAATTTTACCTCCTCCAGACAGATGAACTATCCCAAATGCCCAATTTGCGGTAAGAACATCAGGGACCTCTACTCCGCAGTGAACTATTCGAAAACGGAATCACCTGCTCATTTCGACTGTATCCTGCGAGAACTGAAAACCACATACGACCTGCGCCCTGATGAAAAGATATGTTATCTTGGAAATGGAAGTTTCGGTATCGTACAATTCAGGGGACCGGATAGTCCTATCAGATTTTTCATCAGGAAAAGAATTCAATACGAAAGCGCAGAAAAGAAACCTGAATGGAGAAAAAAATTACCCTTCAACTCTGCTATGTGAGCCATTTCTTAAAGATTCTGCTTGAAAAATTATCATTATATGGTAATATTGAGTTAATATAATATTTTCTTTATGGTAAAATTAAGGAGAATTATATGTCACTTAAATATGCCCTTTTGGGCTTGCTGGTAGAAAGCCCTAAATACGGCTATGAAATAAAACAGAATTTCGAAGGTATAATAGGGAATGTTTGGTCCGTTTCTTATGGCCAGCTTTATCCTACATTACGGCGTCTTGCCGAACTTGGCTGGGTAACGAAATCTACAGCACCGGGGAAAAAAGCTGCAGAGAAGAATATCTATGCAATTACAGAGAAAGGCAAAAAGGTATTGCAGGATTGGCTTCTCAAGCCATTGAAGACGACTTATAAGGTTAAAGATGAATTTACACTAAAATTTCTGTTTTTCAATAAATTACCAAAGGAAAAGGTACTGGAATACCTTAAATTGCAACAGAAAAAAACCCTCCTTCAGCGAGAAAGTTTCCAAAGAACCCTTGTAGCAATGAAGGATGAACTTGACTATTATCTACAGGCCATAATTCGAAAAGGCGTTATTCACCTCGAGGCAGAAAATCAATGGCTGGAAGAGGTCATCTCGGATCTTGAATCAGATGAAGATTAAAAGCTATTTATACTGTCTCAACTCGTCGAGGACTTGAAGCGCTTTATTTCTCACGGTACGTATATAATTGCCCTGGGCAATTTTCACCAGAGCCCTATAAGCTTCCGGGTTCTTTATACCGTTGTTTTTCTTTGCAATCTTTTCAAGTGCCAGAATAATGGCATATGCATAATTGTTGTCGACCCTTGTAGGATCCTGTGTATCAAGGGCAAAGACCAGAGCCTTCACCACTTCATCATTCTTGTTGGATCCCATCACACCCAGTGCATAGGCAGCTTCTGCCTTTACCATGGGCTCGTCATCATTCATGAGTACTGCGATCAGTGCGTTTTTCGCCCTTTCCCCACCTATCTTACCGAGGAGGTTACAGGCTCTTCTCCTTACTTCAGGAAAGTAATTTATCAATCTCTTGTTTTCTATTACCTTTCTTGTAATCCCCTCCATTGCAAGGTACTCAAGTATAAATTCCACATCCAGATCATCCGGTCCTACGCTACCGTTGTCGATCTTCTTTTCCAGATCATCCAGGGCGGAAAGTTTCATGTCTCTGTCGTTGGAAAAGGCTTTTTCCTTGAGGATCTGGAACTCTATATTCTTAAGATACAATTCTTCGACAGTCAGTTCCTTCTTGCTTTTGCTACTGCTCTCCTGAGAGAAAAGCAAAAAACCTGTTGAGAGGAAAAATAATAGTATCATTGAAAGAATAATTGTCTTTTTCATAATCACTCCCCGTAAAATTACATTACTCCTATCTTCCAAGCACCATCCACGTTCACCAGTCTGTAAAGAATAATCGGCGAACCATTGATGATTGTTATTGCCTTAACATGTGTTTTATCAATTATTTCAATCTTGTCAAGCCTGGCATTGGCCCGGCTCGGAACTACAACATAGAAAAAGTAGTCTTCAAGGGATTGCAGAACTATTCCCTGCTGCTTCAATATGGGACTCGAGGACATTTTTGCAAGATACTCGGGATTACTGACTTTTTTGATATAGTCATCTGTAAGATAATCTTTCCAGGAATCGAAATCCTTGTCGCTTATAATCTTGTTTAGAGTAAGTATGATTTTTTTTATCTCATCGAAGGTTTTCTTGTAAACCTTTTCGGTTACAACGAAATTCTCCTCCTTTTTAACCTGAGTGGTCTTAACTTCATTAGTGGAAGGCTGCTCTTCCTCCTGTTTCTTTGTTACTGCTTTAGACTTAACTTCAGACTTAGCGTTTTCATCGCTTGTAGGTGGAGATGAGTTTTCCGATATTTCTGGTTTTGATACTTTTTCCTGCTGTATAGCCTCTTTGGCATGTTTTTCTGTTACACAGCTATTTAAAAATATTGAAATCGCTACGAATAACAGTGGAATGATAGAAACCTTCATGTTGAATTATATTCTATATAGAGTGTTATAGTTTGTCAAAGACAATTTTTATCAGTTGACCAGACTATCTTTTCTTATTAAATTAATAGCCAATGTTCAAGGTTGTTTATCCAGGCTCTTTCGATCCTCCGACTAATGGTCATCTTGATATCATGAGGCGGGCTGCAAGACTTTTCGATGCGATGGATATTGTAATTGCAGTGAATCCTAATAAGGAGTATTTTTTCTCTGCTGAAGAACGCTTTGAAATGATAAAAAAATTGGTGGAAGACCTGGGCAATGTGAATGTAGTCATCTGGCAGGGATTGGTTGTTGACTACGCCAAGAAAACAGGTGCGAAGGTGATACTTCGCGGAGTAAGGGCGCTTGCCGACTTTGATTATGAATTTGAACTTTCGATGTTGAACAAAGCCCTGAATCCTGAGGTAGAAACCATTTTTTTAACTACGGATCAAAAATATTTTGTTCTTCGCTCCTCTTCAATCAGAGAGTTAGCCGCTTTCCATGGTGACATATCAGGAATGGTTCCTGATATAGTTGCAGAGGCTTTAAGAAAGAAATTCGAATAGCACTTGACATTAATTCTTTGAATAGGTTAACTTTGCCTATTCCAAAACTATAAATACGAGGATGATACTATGGCAGTACCAAAGAATAAGACATCAAAAGCCAGAAGCAGACGTAGAAGATCAATCAACATGAGATTGACCACAAAAACTCTGATAGAGTGTCCAAACTGTGGAAATATGGTCTTAATGCATCGCGTATGCCCCAAATGCGGTTTCTATAGGGGAAGGCAAGTATTCAAGCCAGAAGAAATGGCATGAAATACCAAAATAACAAAATAAAAATGAAAACTTGTTAGAGGAGGAATCAAAATGGATGAATTATTCGAAAAAATCAAGAAACTGATAGCTGACAGACTGGAAATAGAAGAAGACAAGATTACCCTCGACTCTACTTTCAGACAGGATCTTGGTGCCGATAGCCTCGACACATACGAACTTGTCTATGCAATTGAAGAAGAGATGGGAATCAGTATACCAGACGAAAAGGCAAATGAATTTGAAACTGTACGCGATGCCTATGAATATATAAAATCGCAGATGCAGGAGAAATAATAATACCGGTAAATGACTTTCTTCAATAAGCCACCTGTTTTCCGTGCCCCCAGTGTTTCATCGGAGAGGAAGAAAGAACTTAGAATCTTCGAAAAAGATGTGGGAATAAGATTCAGGAATATAGAGCTCTTGAATCTGGCATTTACACACAGGTCCTATGCCAACGAAGTAGCCGAAAACATAGAGAATAACGAAAAACTTGAATTCCTCGGAGATTCAGTATTGGGACTCTTCGTAAGCGAATACCTCTTTCTGCAATTGAGAGACAAGAACGAAGGGGATCTTGCAAAGATAAAATCATTCGTCGTGAGTGAACACAGTCTTGCAGATATTGCAAAGAGGATACGTGTGGATAATTTTATACTGATAGGGAAAGGCGAGGAATACTCAGGTGGCAGATCAAAAAAGGCGATTCTTGCAGATACTACAGAAGCAATAATAGGAGCTTACTACATAGACTCAGGATTCGAAGCTGCAAAATCCTTCGTTCTGAGACTCCTTGTGCCTGAAATAGAGAAGGTGTTGGAAAACAAGCATCAACAGGATTACAAGACATTGCTTCAGGAATTTGTCCAAAAAAAATATAAAACACATCCCTACTATAGGGTGGTACAGAAAACAGGGCCGGATCATGACAGAACTTTTTGGGTGGAAGTGGAAATTCAAAAGAAATCCTACGGACCCGGTAAGGGAAAGAATAAAAAAGAGGCGGAGCAGAGTGCTGCAGAAATAGCCTACAAGAGTATGAAGAAGGTAAAATAAAAGGTAAAATAAAGAGAACAGCGTGACAGGTAGTCTAATCTACTTTATCCGGTTTAAGGCGTTCCCTGTAGAACCTTTCAGCTATTTCCAGAAGAGTTTGCCTGGAATTGGCATCGGGTGATTCCAGTACTGTTTCAAAGAGGTAATTGAGGATTATTCCTACCATCCGACCCTCTTTTATTCCGAGGTACTGCATTATATCATTCCCATCGATAGCCAAGTCCTTTCTTGAAAATACATTTTTCTCTTTGAGCACCCTTTTTATTCGCTCCTCGAAACGGATTAGATTTTCCGATATAAAATACCTGTTGCATCTTCCAATCTGGTCCGCCCGCCTCAGTGCAAGCAATCTCGGAATGTTTTCTTCCCTCACCCGAGCGATGAACCTTCTTACCGCTGCATCGCTCCACTCCTCACTGTAATTAAACATGTGATTCATTATTAAGTGTTTCACGGAAGATATTTCCTGATTGGAAAACTTCAGACGTTTCATTATCCTTTCTGTTTTTTCAGCTCCTATAATTTCATGGTTGTGAAATCTCGGTTCACCATGCTCGTTGATGAAGAGAGAATCCGGCTTTCCGATGTCATGAAAGAGTGCTGCAAGTCGAAGTATCATATCGTCGGAGGGAGCAGCATCACAGGTATAAATCGAATGAAAAAAGACATCGTAACAGTGCATCTCCCTCTGCTCAACATCTACACAACTGTCCAACTCAGGAATTACCTCGCTCAAGAGACCGGTATCTTTCATGCAGAGTATGCCTTTGGAAGGTTTTTCCGTGGCAAGAATTTTAACTAGCTCATCCCTGATTCTCTCGGCTGAAATTCTGCCAATATATTCATGACAAACCTTTATGGCATTTTGGGTGTTCTCTTCTATTTTGAATCCAAGTTGTGATGAAAATCTGCAAGCCCTGAGCAGCCTTAAACCATCCTCCTTGAATCTCTCCTCCGGGTTTCCTATTGCCCTGATAATCTTTGACTTTATATCTCTCATTCCACCATGTGGGTCTATTATCCTGTCTTCCAGGGGATCATAGGCAATTGAGTTTATGGTAAAATCTCTCCTCTTCAAGTCTTCGTATATAGAGGGTACGAATTCCACTTTGTCGGGATGTCTTCCGTCACTGTACTGATACTCAACTCTGAATGTTGTAACCTCTATCTTAAAACCCTTGAAAAAAACGGTTACCGTGCCATGTTTTATACCGGTGTTGACCACTCTCTTGAATAGTCTCTTAGTCTCTGCCGGCTTAGCATCTGTGGCCATATCATAATCCTCTATCCCCTTTTTCATAAGGATATTTCGCACAGCACCGCCAACAAGGTAGCACTTGAAGCCATTTGATCTGTATATCTTTGCAAATTCTCTTATTTCTTTAGGGATCTTCATTATATAGAGCTAATAATTAGTTTCACGGAGATGTCAAGTAAAAACAAATAAAAAGCAGTCCCTTCCGAGACTGCTTTACTCTTTCATCAGGTACCTTAAAGAGAACCTCTCTCACAAGTCCTGTATTGTCATCTCAAAGTAAATGTCATTACTACCTGAAGAGCTGAAGTACTGTCTGTGGCTTGGTGTTTGCCTGTGCAAGCATTGCAGTAGCAGACTGAACGAGAATCTGGTTCTTGACGAAACTTACCATCTGTGCGGCCATATCGGTATCTCTTATCTTTGACTCTGATGCCTGCAGGTTCTCTGCACCGGAGAGCAACCCCTTCATGGCATAGGATAATCTGTTCTGATACGCACCGAGGTCTGCTCTCTGTTTGTTAACGATTTTAAGAGCATTGTCTATGATACCAATAGCCATGTTTGCCCTGTCCGGAGTGGAAAGAGATATGAAGGTCGCAGAATGGGGCAGTCCGTTGGCACCCTGGATGCCGAGTCCCTGTGCTGTCATCGTTCCTATATAGACCCGTTCTCTCTGATCCATATTGGCTCCGATATGAAACCACATGCTTGCTGTTATAACATTTTCGCCAGTGGGACGAGCGAAGCGGCCTGTCATTACGTTCATTCCGTTGAACTGCGCGTGAGAAGCTATTCTGTTGATTTCATCTACGAGCTGAGACACTTCCACCTGGATCTGCATTCTGTCCTCTGGTGAATAGATGCCGTTTGAACTTTGAATCGCCAGTTCTCTCAGTCTCTGGAGGATATCCTGAGTTTCCTGCAGATATCCCTCGGTAGTTTGGATGAAAGATATACCATCTTCTGCATTCTGCTCAGCACGTCGTAGTCCGCGTATCTGGGCTCTCATCTTTTCCGATACGGCGAGCCCGGAAGCATCATCACCGGCACGATTTATTCTCTTGCCTGATGAAAGCTTCTCCATGTCTTTGTCTACCGCTAAATTGTTGAATTTTAGCTGGCGCTGAGCGAAGATGGCACTCATGTTGTGATTGATTATCATACAATCCTCCTTGATATTTTTTTTGGACATCCTTGTCCAATATGTGCCTGTTTTAATGGTCGGAATTCTAAAGGCCCTCTTTAACAACAAAAAAAATTACTCTATATTTTCAAAGAAGAACATAAACCATCCGTGGAGACAATATTTTGCCGGGTATTTTATTCATCGGGGGGGAAGGTCCCTCCAGAGAAAAATACGATACAGTAATATCAAGATTTCAGGATGAAAAGCTAACTATCGTGGCAGCAGACTCCGGTGCGGATCTTGCTTTTGAACTTGATGTAAAGCCGGATTATATCGTTGGCGACATGGATTCCATCGTTAATACCCGTTTACTCGAGGAATTACCTGTGGAAAATATCATTATTCATCCTGAGGATAAGGATGAGACGGATACCGAGATAGGGATAAGCCTTTTAGAAAAATTGGGATTTAACAGGATAATTCTTGTAGGAGGAGGCAAAGGACGTCTTGATCATACCATTGCTCTCTTAAGGGTATTCGAGAGAATACCTTCGTTGATTCTCTGGCTCACAAAAAAGGAAGAAATTTACAGGATAGAAAAATCTTTCGAGGTTAAGGGATGGAAAGGAAACACAGTTTCTCTTTTCCCCATAAGTGAAAGGGCAGAGGATATGCATTCCGAGGGACTGAAATGGAAACTCGATGGACATAAATGGAGGAGAACAGACTTTGGCGTAAGCAATATTGTAACGGCAGATGTACTTTACATTAGTATTGAAAATGGTAAACTATTGTTAATAAGAAATAATGCGTTATAATTGCAATAAATAGCTAGGATTTTTGGATTATGGTTGATAAGACAAAGCTTGAAGAACTTTCAAGCGAACTTCCTGAGAAGGAAAGAAAAGAGTTACTCGAAAAAATTACCAAAAGGTTAAAACAGGAAGAAAAAGAAGAGATAATTCATGTAGAGCTTAAGGAGGAGGAAAAAGAGAGGATAATTACCGAAGAGATGGACAATCTCTCCTGGTGGGATCGATTCGTTCTATGGCTACGTAGATTTCTTACAGGCAAGAGCAAGCGTGATGCATTTCTCGAACTCAAGCTGGTACATCTAAAGAGGAAGATCCACCAGATCAACCCGGGACTTACAGGATATGAAACGCGGAACCTAACTCCCAAATTCGCAAAGGCCGTTTATGATGTCTATAGAAAAGCATTTCCTCTGTTTCCCTTTTTCAGAGTTTACACCAAGGATACTGATTTCAGGCACGCTGCTTTTACCTTCCTAGTCGAGCAGAAGTACGAAGATACAAAAAAAACCCTCGATGATATGATGACACTTTCAGAAATGGAGGAAATTTATGCCAGGACAAATTTCGAAGAAGAGATAAAAAAGGAACTTCTTAAACGGTTAAATATATACCTTAAGTCGATACCTGATAGCTTTTTCCGTGAACTCGAGGCTGGGGTTTTACCGTTATCTTATCTTGAAAAAATAGTGTTTTTTCCCTTCAATACCCTTTTCCAGTATTTTCACCATCACATAGGAAATGATGTTGAACAGGATTACCCCTTCTTCGACAATGCCCCGGTCATGTTGATGCTGGATCTTCTGGAAAAGCTCTACTACGCCGTTTATCTGGTAAACAAGCTGCCGGAGGAAATCGAGATTCACGAGGACATTCTGAAATCATACGAGCTATACCGGATGGAACACAAACTTGATCAACCGGTATCAGAGGAAGAGGTAAAAGCAATAGAAAAAAGGATAGAGAGAACCAAGAAGGAGATAATCGAACTAATTGCACAGGTTAAGGAATTTTACAGGCGTATTCCTCTTCTTCTCCTTATCCGGTTTTTCAGAAAAGATCCGTATTACAGGTTGATGTTTAACGTGCCTCGGCTCTATATAAAGGCTCTGTACGCTTCAAATCTCAAGAACAGACTGGTGGAAGAACTTAAGCAGAGAATACTGGAAATCAAGAAACGTGTTATTGACAGAAGAATAAAAGAGATATTCAAGGAAAGGAAAATCCTTGAATTATTCTATTACAATGAGAAACCCAATTTCGATTACAGGAAGCTGGGATTGCCATATTTTTCTCATGTCAAATCACTTACGCTTCTCTACAATTATTTGAATTACATATACAAGGGATACATCCAGGAAGCGGTTCAACTTGTTAATTCTTACCTACTCACAAATAACAGAATAGTACAGAACAGAATGATGCAGTACGCTGCAGGCCTGGAAGACCTGGAAGCAAAGGTAGTCCTGCTGGATAGATCCCTGTCCCCCGATGAAGACGATGGGAAAACTCTGATGCAATTCAGATACAACATGGCAAATGATATCAGCCTTCAGAAATCTTACAGGAACTTTGTCTATCAGAAGGATAGGGAAGCAATGACATTACTGGAAAAGGGAATAGAGTATCTTGGAGGAATCAAGAAGATTTTCGATGAGATTCTTACAAGTCCAATGGAAAGTGTAAAATCAACCCTGAAGACACTTCATGTGAGCAAGGGAAAGAGTAACACCCTCTATCAGATACTTCGTTACAGGTCTGATAATATAGGAAATTTCCTGAATGTAATGTCTCAACTTCTTGATTTTGAAAAATCAGAGTGATCAACGATTTCCTTCAATCTCTCCGTAGTTTTCCTTGGATCTTCAACCAGTACCCTTTTCCCCGCTATCAGGTCTGCAATACCTGTTTCACGAGGATACCTGGGAATGATATGCATATGAAGATGTCTGATTGAAGCACCGGCTGGTAGTCCCATATTGTAACCTATATTGTATCCGGATGGTGAATATGCCTTATCAAGAATATTCAAGGAAAATTTGACAAGTTCGTTAAGCCGGTTCTCTTCCTCTTCCGTGTATTCTCTTATATCTTCTATGTGACGTACTGGAAATACCAGCAGATGACCAGGATTATACGGGTAAAGGTTTACCGTAATTATAAAAAAATCGTCTCTGTAAATTGAAAGGTCTACAATTTCACTTGATCTGTCTCTTATCAAGCATAGTATACAACCCTGAGGCCGCCTTTTTTTTAAATAAGCCATTTTTGCAAAGTTGAGGAAATAACTGTCATCCATTACTCTTCTCTAAATTCCCCGGTTTTGGCAAATCTTCGGGTAACTTGCCGCTCTCCTTCAATTGAAGGTATTTCAACAAGATAGGGTATTCATTGAAGAGTTTCCCGTATTCTCTTAAGAGATCCAGCTTTTCTTTTTCCTTTTCAGCCTGTATTGTATCGACAAGCCTCTGTTGTTCTGCAGCCCTAAGAACTCTCTCTCTGGAATTCTTTTCCGCTTCAAGTAAAGAGAAATACGTTTCTCTTGCCTTCTGGTAAAGCCTGATATCGGGAACATGTAAGTTTTCAACAGTAAAATCGAGTAATCGAATCTCAGGAAAATTCTGTTCTATTACATCATCGATAGCTTTTCTTAGCGAAGAGGGATTGTAATAATCCTCGGCATTGTTCATGTCAGATAAAGCCTGGGGAACCCTTGCCAGAATTGCATCCGTTTTTGTCTTCATCCAATCCTCAAGGTTTTTCGGCCGCAAATATTGATCTTTTACGAGAGATGGCAATGAAGATGGTTTTACCATGAGAGTCAATGAAACTTCGAGGTCATATCTGAAATCCGGTGATTCGGGTAAAACAGATGAATAGACCGTAGCGGATGGCAAATCACCTTTTAGTTGTATTCTCTCTGTCTTTGGTTCAAGCTTGAACTTATAGAGGGTAAAATTGGTGGGTATCAATCTCTCCCATCTCCAGGAAAATTCACCGGGTCTTGTGATAAACTCATCGAATCCGTAGGTTTTTGAAAAACCCACACAGTATGTGTCAGCAGGTATAAAAAGGGAAACCCAACCGTAAATGAAAGCGGCTCCTCCAAGAGCAACCAGAATGATTAGTATTATGACAAATGCTTTCATAATGACCTCTTCCGTTTATAATAAATAATCTCATTGAAATTGCAAGAGCTTTTAATAATAATAGACCCGTGCATAGATTCTATTTTGAAATGTTCAGGTGGTTGCGCAGGATATTCATGTTCTTCTTCAGCATGACTATTCTTGTACTGTTTCTCTACTTACTTGGAAACAGACAGGAATTCCTTGATTCTACACAGTTTATGTTACTAAAGATGATAACCGCCGGTGCTACTATAAGTGTTTTTATCGGTTTCTTCACTATGGTTACTATTATTGTTCTGACATTTCATACAAAAAGAATATATCTTGGAGAGTTTACTCTCATATTATTAACAGTCGCAATATCTGCTGTCATCGTAATGGTTGTCAACTTTCTCGATGTATGGTTCAAGCATTGATTGACAGTATTTCTTTTAGATTGATATAATCCTCAAAGATGTATTTTAAAGCTATTCGAGGTGCCATTACAGTAGAGAAAGATGATCCTGTCGAAATAAGAGAGGCCTCTTTGGAACTGTTGTCCAGAATAATCGAAGAAAATAAACTCGAAGAAAAAGAATTGATCAGTATCATATTTTCAGTTACCAGGGATATCACCTCTTTCAATCCGGCAACGGCAGTCAGGTTGAGTGGCTATAAAGAGGTGGCTCTGTTCTGTGTTCAGGAGGCCTTTATTCGAGGACAGATGGATCATACTATCAGAGTGCTTGTACACGCTCAAAGAAAAACTAATGATGAAATGAGACACATATACTTGAAAAAGGCAAAAAAATTGCGTCCTGACCGGGTGATCAAATATGATTCAAACGTTGGCTAAGTATGTTGCCAGATATTGCGAGGAATATGATATAAGCTATGACAGGGATCTACAGAAGGAATATGTAAATCCCATTAAGCTTCCTCTGAGAATAAATGAAATTCTCTTTTCTTTCGATATAGGAATTAAAAAAATAGAGAATATCACTTATATCTATATAGAAATTCCCGTGATGGAAATACCTGTGGAGAAAATGCTATTGCCGCTCTATAGAAAACTGCTGGAAATAAACTATTATCTAAAAACGGTGTTTTTCTCTTTAAGGGAGAGCACGATATATCTTTCATACTATCATCCTTCTGAAAACAGAATGATATACACAACCTTCAAGTACAATGAATTCAAGAATGTAATGAATAACCTCTACTCCATACTGAATAAATACGCCGAGTATCTTTTTTCCGAGTTTGGTGAAAAGGAATAATGAACCTGGGAAAGAACATTTCTGCAGTCATAAACAGGGCTTGTAAGTCTGTTGTTAGAATCTATACTTCCTCTTCTGTGGGAGCGGGTGTTATTGTTTCAAATGATACCCTTATAATTACAAATGCACATGTCATAGAGGGAGGACCCAGAATCAAGGTAGAAACCATAGGGGGAAAGATACTGAATGCCTTTCTGGTAGTCAAAATGAGAAGATACGATATAGCTTTTCTCTTCATAAAAAATTCTCAGCTTGGCTCCGAGGTCACGGTGATAAAGTTACCGGACAAAATCAGTTACTCTGTCGGTGATACCGTATTTGCCATAGGGCATCCACAAGGGCTGAATCATACGGTAAACAGAGGAATAATATCCGCTGTTGACAGAAAAATCGTTTCGGGAAATTTCCCTTTCAAAATTTACGGCCTAAATTGGATTCAAACGGATACACCTGTTAGCAGAGGGCACTCCGGCGGACCATTGATAAATGAACATGGTGAGATGGTAGGATTGAATACATGGATTGCCAACAGTACCGACGGTAAGGGTATTAATTTTTCTCTTCCTTCCAGATACTTCAAGCCATGGATTTCATATCTCAAGGATTACCTCAATCCGAAGAAGAGAATCAACAGATTATTGTGCCCCGTATGTGGTTCTTTTTCTTCGCTCGAAAGATACTACTGTACCTTTTGCGGGGCAAAGCTTAATTTCGATATCAGAAGAAAAGAACTGTTGCATAAATTGAAGCGAACCCCGTTAGTGTAATAAGTTGGTATAGTTATGCAAAGGACCGAGATATCATTAAAAACCTCCGTCGATATTGCAAGGATAAGACGGGCATCAAGGGTAATAGAAAAAACTTTCCGCTTTTTAAAAGATTATATTGAACCTGGTATTACGACTCTGGAGCTGGAATCTTTGGCGGCGAGATACATAGAGAAAAACGGCGGAAAGGCTGCCTTAAGAGGTTTCAAAGATTTCCCCGGCAAGATCTGTACCTCCATTAATAATGTTACTGCACATGGAATGCCGGACAACAATAAGCTTTCAAAGGGGGACATATTAACCGTAGATATTATTGTTGAAGTGGACGGATGGTATTCTGATGCATCGTGGACGTATGGTGTCGGGAAACTCGATGAAGATGCCCTACGCCTCATAAGAGCTGCATGGCAAGCAACTCTTGCAGGGATAATGAGTGCAAGTGCAGGAAACAGAATGGGTGATATCGGTTCTGCCATTAAGGATACAGTCGAAAAATACGGATGTTCGGTAGCAGAAGACTTTGCAGGTCATGGGATTGGAAAGGCCATACATGAAGACCCGCTTGTTCCAAACATAGGAGAGAGGGGAACGGGTATTCAAATTGTTCCGGGAATGGTATTTACAGTTGAACCTCTCGTCTATCTGGGGAAGGGGGGGATTAAACTGATAGAGGATGGTTTTACTTTGATAACTGCTGATTCAAGCCTGTCAGCTCAATATGAACAAACCATTGCCATTTGGCGAGATTCCATTGAGGTCTTGACATTTTCACATGGAAAAATGGAAGATTATCTTGACTTTCCGCCATTCTTTTAATAATCTTTCAATTCGATTTGATATGCCACCTTAGCTCAGCTGGAAGAGCACGTGACTTGTAATCTCGGGGTCGTCGGTTCGAATCCGACAGGTGGCTTGACAGACAGATAATCATTTTTGTAAATTTGAGCATGTAGAAGGGGAGATTCCCGAGCGGTCAAAGGGGGCAGACTGTAAATCTGTTGGCTACGCCTTCGAAGGTTCGAATCCTTCTCTCCCCATGTGCCTCCTCCTCTGAAAAACGGGGAGGAGGCTTTTTATATTGCACAAAATGAGATATTCCGAATGAGTAAAGACTCCTTCTATTCCCCGGGTTTACAGTTTGAATGTACCTTGTGTTCGCGCTGTTGCCGTTTTGAACCTGGCTACGTCTTTATATCGAGAAATGATCTGGACAGGCTGGCATCCTATTTAAGTATTAACAGGGGGAATTTCGTAAAAAAATATTGCAGAAAAATCAACCTTGGTTTCAAGGCTTACTTAAGCTTGAAAGAGAAAAAGAACTATGACTGTATTTTCTGGGAAGGGTATGGATGCAGCATCTACGAAGCAAGGCCTCTCCAGTGTCGTTCTTATCCCTTTTGGAGAAACCATCTGGTAGATGCAAGATCATGGAACCTCCTGCAAAATGAATGCCCCGGGATAAACCGAGGAGTAAGGTATAGCATGGAATACATTGATTACTGGTTGAACAGAGAAAAATCCGAGGATTATGATATAATTCCCGAGATAGAGGAATTCCTGGATTAAATGAAAATTTTACTGGAAGATGATGAATTAATCGCTGTTTACCGATACCTCAAGAAAAGGGAAGAGGAACTTTCACCTTCGATGCGAAGAATCCTCAAACGAATAGAGGAGGAGCTTTATAAAGACCTTACTATCGAACAGATAGAGGCTTTGAATGATGACTGATCATCAATGTGCCAGGATAAAAATTTGATTTTTACAGAATTAAGGGATAATTTTTATTTAACTTATTTTATACGTTTCATAATCAGAGGTTGAAGATGAGAAAGTATATTTTTTCCATAGTTTTATTTATTGTCGCAATACCATTGTTCGCACAGTATATCCCGCCCTCTGGGGCACAAAATATTCTCGACATGTATTCTCCCTATTTTATGGGAGCCGGTGCAAATTCCTCTTTACTTGTATCACCTGCTTCGGATGCATTGAACCCCGCTGCTTCCGGGATGAAACAGAGGACAACCATAGACTTGAGTTACCTCAGTCTTGTCGGTCTTGGAAGTGAGAGCGGCTGGGGCAATATAGTCAATACTGGCCTCACCTTACCAACAAAATATGGTGTATTTTCCGGTAGTGCGCGTTTCATACAATCACCATTCTCATCCCTTCAACTTGGAATATTAGGTGGCCTCAACCTGTCATTTGCAAAAGACCTCTTTCCCAATCTTTCAGTGGGTGGTGGTATCTCATTTAAGGCAGGAGCAGGTGACAGAGGAGATTGGGGACTAGCCATGGATCTTGGAATATTAAATTACTATGGGGATCTTGGATTCCTCAAGGACTTGAAATGGTCCTTCGTAGCAAGAGAAATCGGCAAAGGTTATACACCTTTTTCAGGGAGAAATGCCTTTCCTCCCCCCTTTACACCTGCTTTCGGAGCAAATTTCAATGTACTGGACTCAGGCGGATTCAAGATAACCCTTCTGCCTGATATCAGTTTCCCCAGTTTTCAAGATATACGTTTTCTTCTGGGAAGTGAGATTTCATACGGTAATTTTATTTTTCTGAAGACAGCGTACAGATTTGACCTTATGGAGCTAATATCAGACCAGCTTCAACCAAGTACCTTTCCATTTTCCTTCGGCCTTACATTTCGCCTGAATACAGCTTTCAAGAAAAATATAGACTTTCTGAACATTACTCAGTACGGATGGAACAAGAGTGAAGTGAACATAAATCTGAATGCAACTCCCATGCAAAACGGTGTATGGTCCTTTGGTCTGGGCGTAAATGTTCCTCTTGGTGTCATAGACAAGAATCCCCCAAAGATAGAACTTGGCTCAAAAGACAAAGTGTATATCTCTCCCAATCTCGATGGAGTTTTGGACGATCTTATTGTGCCCTTGAAAATCACAGACGAACGTTATGTAAAGGGATATAAATTCATAATAAAGGATTCGAAGGGAAATGTGGTCCGAACCATTATCAACAAAGATAAAAGGCCGGAAAATATCAATTTCAAGAATATCATCGACAGGTTTCTCTATGTAAAGAGCGGAATTGACATACCGGAGAAACTTGTATGGAATGGTAAATCGGATCAGGGGAAGGTAGTCGAAGACGGTTCATACCAATACTTTGTAGAAGCATGGGATGACAACGGGAATCTTGGAAAGAGCATTGAAAAAAGCGTAATCGTTGACAATACTCCTCCGACAGTCAAACTCTCGGTCCCCTATAAAATCTTTTCACCTAACGGGGACGGAAACAAAGACATACTCCCAATTAAGCAGGAAGGCTCCAAGGAAGACGTCTGGCTTGGATACATAGAAGATACGGAGGGAAATCAAGTTAAGAAATTTGAATGGCAGAATACAGCCCCCCTTGATTTTCAATGGGATGGAAAGAATGATGAAGGAAAGCTTGCAAAGGATGGCGTGTACAACTATCGGATAACAAGTACCGACCGTGCCGGTAATACCGGTTCAGCCGGGATTGACAATCTCATAATAAATACACAGGCCACACCAATCAACATAAGCATAGATACGGCTGATTTCTCTCCAAATGGTGATGGTGAAAAGGACACCATAAAGATAATTCTCGATGTTCCCGTTACTACCGGAATAGAAAAATGGGATATGAAGATAGTCGATGAAAATGGCATACCGGTAAGGGTTTTCAATGGCAAAGATTCAATTCCTGGTTTCATCGTTTATGACGGTAAAGACGATTCGGGTTCCGTAGTGAAGGAAGGCACCTATAAGGCCGAACTCTCCGTACAGTATGTAAACGGCAATAATCCGACTGCCAGTTCACCATCCTTTACCGTGGATATTACCGTTCCAGCGGCTTCCGTTACTGCTACACCAAAGATATTTTCCCCCAACGGAGATGGCAACAAGGATTTCGTCAATTTTTTTCAGGAAACATCGGAAGAGTTGTTATGGAGTGGAAAGATAAAGAATCAAAAGGGTGAAATAGTGAAAAATTTTTCATGGAGGGGTAAGGCAGATTTGAAAATAACCTGGGATGGGAGAGGGGATGATGGAACCCTTCTTCCTGACGGAGAATACTTCTACTCATTGGAATCCACAGACAAGGCAGGTAACCACGGAGTCTCAAATGTCGTGGAAGTCATAATAGATACCAAGGAGACACCTGTTTTTCTATCCACGAACCAGTTGTTCTTTTCTCCCAATGCGGATGGCAGCAAGGACAATATTACTATTACTGCACATGTGAAGATCAAGGAGGGTATAGAAAATTACAGCCTTAAAATATTCAATGATAAGGGTGTAGTTGTAAGAAGTTTCAGTGGGAAAGGAACCATTCCTGAAGATTTCACCTGGGATGGACTCAATGAAAAGGGTGAAATCGTAGCGGAAGGTGCTTACTATGCAGAATTGAACATCCTTTACCAGAATGGCAACAATCCTGTAAGCAAAACCCAGGATTTTGTTGTGGACCTTACTTACCCGAAAATCAAACTTACACCGGCTTATCTTCTCTTCTCTCCCGATAATGACGGAAACCGCGATCGCCTGATGATAAAACAGGAATCGAGTACAGAGGATCTCTGGGAAGGTGAAATAGTCAATAGCAAGGGTGATGTGGTGCGCTCATTCTACTGGAAGGGAAAGACTGATACCCTGGAATGGGATGGTAAAGACTCGAATGGAAACAAACTCGAAGACGGAAGCTACACCTATAGAATACGTTGTACAGACAAGGCAGGTAACAAGACAACAGCAGAGGTAAAGAACATTGTCATTGATACAAGACCTACACCGATATTCGTAACTGTTTCTGCAAAGGGCTTTTCTCCCAATAGTGACGGCTACATGGATAATATAACATTTAGGAATTATGTTACTCTGAATGACGGAATCGATTCATGGAAGATGGATCTTGTAACCAATGAGAGAGTAATAAAGGAATTTTCTGGAAAGGAAAATGTTCCGGAAACCATAACATGGGATGGCAAGAGTGATACAGGGAAAATTATAGAGGGAAACTATTATGCAATGCTGTATGTTTTCTATAAAAAGGGAAACAAGCCAAAGGCAAAATCCAACACATTCACCCTGGATGTATCTCCGCCAAAACTAGAATTGAATATTTCACCAATTCCATTTTCACCGGACAATGATGGTGTCGATGATGAACTCTTTATAAAAATGAAAGTGGATGACCTGAGTCCGATAAACAAGTGGAAGATCGATATCAAGGACCCGAAAGGCAGAGAATTTGTCACCTTCAGCGGTTTTGGTGTTCCCTCGGATCAAATTGTATGGAACGGCCTTTCAAGTACGGGGGAGCTTGTACAAGCAGCAGAAGATTACACCCTTGAGCTTGAAATAAGTGATAACCTTGGGAATATATACAGAACAAAGCGTGTAATACCCGTGGATGTCCTCGTTATCCGTGAGGGTAACAAGCTCAAGATCAGAATATCCAGTATAACATTCGCACCCAACAAGGCTGATTTCGAGAATGTGGAGCCTGAAAAGGCCATGAAAAATGAAAAAACTCTGAAACGTCTCGCAGAGATACTTAAAAAATACAAGAATTACAGCATCAGAATAGAAGGTCACGCTGTTAATCTATCATGGTATGATCCTGTGAAAGCTGAGAAAGAAGAGAAAGAAGAGTTGATACCTCTGTCACTGGAAAGAGCGAAGGCGGTAAAGAAAGCTCTCGTTGCTTTGGGTATAGATGAAAAACGTATCACCACAGTTGGATTGGGAGGATCAAATCCAATTGTTCCCTTTAGCGATCTGGAAAACAGGTGGAAAGATAGAAGGGTAGAATTTATTCTTATCAAAAAATGAGAAGTAAAGCATTAAAGTTCATTTCAATTGTTTTCTCTATTGTAATCTTCCTGTCATTACTGGGGCTATTTTCCTTGATATATCTGAACAATCCCCCATCGAGGGTCGACGGACATGATCCCGGAGTTGTTCTTAAAATAAGACAGGGAGAAAGTTTAAGTGAAATAGCAAAAGAGCTACAGAGAGAAAATCTTATAAGATCTGCTCTGTTCTTCAAACTTCTCTGTAAAGTGAAAGGAGTAGATACAAAGATAAAGGCAGGATATTACAAGATATCGAGAGAGAAAACCAATATAGATATCATTGATATTCTCACAAAGGGAAAACAGGAAGAGATAAAGATCACATTTCCGGAAGGTTGGACGATTTCGAAGATTGCAAGGCATCTGGAGTCAAAGGGAATTACAAGTGCTTCTGACTTCAAAAAAGCTGCCCATTCAAAAAAGCTTGTGGAAGAATTCGGTATTCCCGGGAAATCCCTCGAAGGATTTCTATACCCCGATACTTATTTCTTCCCGAAGGAATTCCCTGCTGAGCTCGTTGCCGAAATCATGGTTAAAAATTTCTTCAAACACCTTAAAAAAATTGAACCTGATTATACCAAATTGACATCCAGGCAGCTCTATCAAAAAATCATTCTTGCCTCCATAGTAGAAAGAGAATACAGGATAAAAGAGGAGGCTCCGATTATCGCCTCGGTTTTTTACAACCGCCTAAGACGGAATATCGGCCTGGAATCCTGTGCAACACTTGAATATATTATCACTGAAATAGAGGGTAAAAAGCATCCCGAATACATTACGATAGAAGACAAGAAATTGAATTCGGATTATAATACCTACAAATGGGCCGGTTTACCACCAGGCCCTATATCCAATCCGGGAAAGGTTGCCCTGGATGCTGCTTTTCACCCGGCAAAAACAGATTACTGGTATTTTGTGCTGGAAGACAGAAAAACCGGGAAACACTACTTTTCAAAAAGTCTGGAGGAACACAACAGGGCAAAGTATACGTATCTGAAGAGTGTCAGTTCGGGTAAATGAAAATTCCTGATTCAGTCCTTTCCGATATTATCAATAATCTTGACCCAATCGAAGTTTATGGAGAATATTTGACTCTCAAAAAAAGAGGTAACCGTTACTGGGCTCTTTGCCCCTTTCACCACGAGAAAACCCCGTCTTTTACTGTTTCTCCCGAGCAGGGCGTATTCTACTGCTTTGGATGTCACAAGGGAGGCAGTCTCTATAATTTTATCATGGAAATGGAAAATGTGGGTTTTCCCGAAGCTGTAAAGATACTGGCCCGAAAAGCGGGAGTTGAAATAGGCAATATCGAAGAAAACACTGAACAATCAAAATTACGCAAGGCCATTATAGAATTGAACAGGAGAATTGCGAAGAGTTTCAATTACCTTCTTCTGAATAGCGAAAAAGCCCGTCATGTTAGGGATTATCTTGTAAAGAGAAGAATAGAGCGAAGTACAATTGAATTTTTCAATCTCGGATATGCCCCCGGAGATAGAAATTGGCTGTATAATTTTCTGTTATCAAAGCACTATTCAAAGGAACTAATGCTAAAATCGGGTCTTTTCTATGAAAAGGATTCAAAGTTGATTTCATTTTTTCGCAATAGACTGATATTTCCTATCTATAACTATCACGGGGATGTGATTGGATTTGGCGGTAGAGCTCTTGACGAAACAGTCCCAAAATACATCAATTCACCCGATTCTTTTATTTTTCATAAGAAAGAGAATGTGTACGGACTGTACCAGGCATTAAAAATCATCAGAGATAAAAAGGAATTTATTCTAGTTGAAGGCTATATGGATGTTCTTGCCGTTTTTCAATCCGGTATGAAAAATGTCATCGCACCGCTTGGTACGGCTTTCACGGAACAGCAGTCGTACCTTCTTAAAAGATATGCAAATAGAGGATTCCTTGCCTTCGATGGCGATGAGGCAGGTAAAAGGGCAAATGCACGAGCCCTGGGAATTCTCGAAAGCACTGGTTTTGAAAGTTATGTGATACCATTCGATAAAGACAGAGACCCGGCTGAAATCTTTGAAAAAGAAGGCCCCGATTCATTGAAAAAAATGCTAAATTATAGTATAAATGGTTTCCAGTACCTTTTAGAATATGAAATATCTATAAATGACTTTGAAACACCAGAGGGGAAAAGGCAAATAGCTGAATCCATGTATCCTTTTATAGAGAGAGCTCAATCTGAGGTAAAGAGAGATCTATATCTTAACAGTCTGGCAGAGAAAATTGGTGTTGACTATAGAGCTGTTTATAACGATTTTATATCGAGGAGAAGAGGCGTTACAAGGAATAAAGTCCAAAGAACTTCGGGGGAAGACAGGGAAATAATTCTGACAAGAGAACTCTTTCTCATGCTGGCTATACTTATTAATAGAGAGTACTTTGTTGAGGTTCGAAAGATTGTAAGGGAAGACGATTTGAGTGAACCTCTTGCAAAGGAAATATATATAGCCATGGAAGAGAGTTACAGGGATGGTGAGGATTCCTTTGAATCCGTAATGAACAGGATAGAGAACGATCAATTGAAAAAATTGATATTCAAAAAGGCGGCATCCGGTGAGTTTTCGTTAAATGTAGAGAGGTTGATAGAAGAGGGTATCAACGAGGTCAGAAGGCAGAGCCTGGAGAAAAAAAGGAATGAAATTATAAGAAAATTGAATAGAATAGATAGAGAAAAGATCGATAATAATTCGTTGAGGGAGCTTCTCGAAGAGAAGATCCACCTCGATGAAGAACTTGAAAAATTAAAGGTGAGGTAGCATGTCAGATCTACAGAATGATCCATCGGTTATCAAGCTTGTAGAATATGCAAAAGGCAAGAATAGTATAACCTTTGATGAGGTTAATGACTATTTACCGGACAATATAGTTAATTCTGACAAGATCGAAGAGGTCATAGCAATTCTCGAAAAGAACAATGTAAAACTTGAAGAAGAGGATTTGAACCTCGACCTCGATGAGAATATAGAGGAAGAGCAGCAGGAACCGGAAACTCAGAAAGTTGTTTATAGCGGAAAGGAAACCTCCATTGACGATCCTATACGGCTGTATTTGAGAGAGATAGGGAAGGAAAATCTGCTCACTGCGGAACAGGAAGTCGAACTGTCTAAAAAAATGGAGGATGGCGAGAAAATCGTACGTTCGGTGATAATGACATCGGGGATTCTGATAAATGAATTCTACCATATTATGAAAAACGTAAATTCCAAGAAAGACCCGAAAGAAATGAACCTGTCAAAAAAAGAAATCGCCGAATACATGGCAGAAAAGAGAAGACTCATACAGCATTACAGAGATGTAATAAAAGAACTTGGGCCAACTATCAGGCAGTACATCGAACTGAAAAAGAAGATAAATACAGATGGCGGTGATATTTTATCCGATGAAACTTTGTTGAAAAAACGGAAAGATATTCTGGGAAAATTGTCAAAGATAGAGTTGCATCAAGACGAAATCAATCGATTAACCGACTTTTTCATAAACACTGCGAATAGAATAAAATCTATTAAAAAGGAACAACAAAAGATAGAGCGTAGATTGTCGATCAAGAATCCGAAAGAATTGAGAAACCTGGGCAGGAATCTTGCCATAAAGCGTGAGAGGGAGAGAATAGAAGAGGAACTGGGTCTTTCTGCGGACAAGATTAAGGAACTGATAAGGATAATCCAAACAAACAACAAACGTCTTAAAAAGATAGAGTATGATTTTGAAAGTGATATCGATAAGGTTCTGGAAATGGCCAAAGAGATAGAAAATGGTAGAATTATGATGAAGAGTGCAAAGGACCGTTTAATAAAGGCCAACCTTCGTCTTGTGGTAAGCATAGCAAAGAAATATACAAACAGGGGTCTACACTTCTTCGATCTCGTGCAAGAGGGAAATATAGGTCTAATAAAAGCCGTTGAAAAATTCGAGTACAGGAAAGGTTATAAATTTTCCACATATGCAACCTGGTGGATACGTCAGGCAATAACCAGGTCCATTTCCGATCAGGCCAGAACAATACGAGTACCTGTTCATATGATAGAACAGATAAACAAGGTAATGAGAGAATCGAGACAGTTGATGCAGGTTTATGGCAGGGAACCAACGGACGAAGAGATAGCAGAAAGGCTTGGCTGGTCAGTAATGCGGGTTAAAGCTGTTAAGAATGTGGCTCGTGAGCCAATTTCTCTTGAAACTCCCATAGGGGAAGAGGAAGATTCCTTGCTCGGGGATTTTATAGAGGACAAAGACGTGGAAAATCCCGCTACTCAGACTGCTTTCTCGATTCTTCAGGAACAGCTATCAGAGGTGTTGACGACTCTTCCGCCAAGGGAACAGGAAGTACTCAAGATGAGATTCGGATTGGAGGACGGGTACTCTCTGACACTGGAGGAAGTCGGTCTGTATTTCAATGTGACAAGGGAGAGAATTAGACAGATTGAAGCCAAGGCCCTGCGAAGATTAAGACACCCTATGCGTAGCAGACGTTTGAAGGATTATCTTGATCATTAATAAGAAAAAGAAAGAGGAGTAGAAATGGAAGAGAATATTTTTTCAAAGTTGCGTGATCTTCAGGAGATACTCTCCAAACGTTTCGAAATACAGAATGAAATTGATGAATTGCCAAAGATGTTGGCTACAAAAAGTGAGCTTCTGAACAGGATGAAACAGTCATATATCGAGAAGAACAATACTATCATCGAAATTCAGCAGCATATAAAAGAATTACGCCAGAAAATGGAAGAAGCGGAGAGGACTAGAGAACAATACGAACAACAGATGGATCTTATAAAAACTCAGAGAGAATACGAAGCTCTGGACAAGGAAATAAAAGATTCGGCAGAGAAAGAGCAGCAGTACAGACGTGATCTGCAAAAAGAAGAAAAACGGCTGGAAGAGGTTAAGGCGAATCTCGAAAAAGAAGAGATAATGATACAAAAGCAAGAAGAAGAAGTAAAAGCAGAGCAGAAAAAGATAAAATCTGAGATCGAAGAGAGAAAAAAAACACTTGCTGAATTGAAGAACAAGGAAAACAAGATCACTCCGGGTATGGACGAAGAGATTCTTTTCAAATTCGAAAGAATAATAAAAAGTAAATCTGGTTTGGGTATCGTTCCTGTAAGAGATAATGTTTGTACAGGCTGTCATATGATACTCCCGCAGCAATTTATCAATGATGTAAAAAAGGGTGAAGGTATAATGTTCTGTCCATATTGCAGTAGAATTCTCTTTTACCCGGAAGAGGAAACAGCCGATGTAAGTATGAAGGGAAATTGAAATTGTTTGATTGCAGGCCAGACCGTCGCTGCCGACTGGGGTCGGCAGAGGAAAGTCCGGGCTCCGTAGAGCAGGATGCCGGTTAATCACCGGGCACTCACACCATTGAGTGACAGAAAGTGCCACAGAAAATATACCGCCCCGGAAGGAAGCTTCTGAGGGTAAGGGTGAAAAGGTGGGGTAAGAGCCCACCACTCGATTTGCAAAAATCGAGGTACGGCAAACCTCATCTGGAGCAAAACCAAGCAGCAGGTGGATTGCTCGCCCGATACCTGCGGGTAGGTTGCACAGAGGGAGCTGGTGACAGCTCTCCCAGATAGATGACGGTCTAATACAGAACCCGGCTTATTGGCCTGCTTTTTTTGGATATGAAATAATGATTCTGGATGTAAATAAATACCGTTACTCCAATATAACAAAAAAAAAGAAACGGTGGCCACTTATCCTTGTAACTCTGCTTTTAATAGCTGCCGGTGGAATTCTTATCTCTTTTTACTTTTTTGGTGCATATGGCAAGCTCAAAACTCTTTTCAATGGTAATACGGAACAGAGAGAATTGCGAGTCCTATGGAACAACCAGGAATATGATAAACTGATTTCCCAATGCAATGAAATACTAAAAAAGGATCCTCTGGATACAGAGTCACTTGTTTTTTCTGGATTCGCCTATTTTTACAAGGCTATTTCAGAATCTTCCATGGAGAAAAAAGCACCGCTCCTTTTCAATTCCATAAAACGGCTTAGATTGGCCAAACTGAATAAAATGGGATTGCTCGACGGAGAAGTTTCGTATATACTTGCAAAATCGTACTTCCATCTTGGACGCTATTACTATGATCTGGCTATAAAGTACTTTGAAGATGCAATTGATAAGAATTTCAATGCAAACGATGTTTACGAATATTTAGGACTTGCCTATTCACAGTTAGGCTCTCCTGAGAAAGGAATTGAAAATTATACCAAAGCACTTGAATACAAGAAGAGTGATGTCATTCTTCTGGCTATTGCAAAAAACTATTTACAGATGAATAATCTTAAAAAGGCAAAAGAGTACCTTGTAAGAACATTGAACACGACGAAGGATTCGACCATCGAAAAAAAAGCCAGATTCATGATAGCGGATATCTATATGAAAGAGGGCGAATTGATAAGGGCAGAAGATGAGTACAAGAAAATTATTGATATTGACTCAAAATCGGCTGATGCTCATTATTACCTCGGTGAGGTCTATCGAAGAATGAATTATCCGGTAAAGGCCAGAGCCGAATGGAGAGAGGCTTTGAAGATCGATCCGAATCACTATGCAGCGAAGCTGAGGTACTATAAATAATTTTGGAGGATCAGGAATGGGGTTAGGGAATATGTTTGAGGCATTTTCTACGGATATAGGAATTGATCTTGGCACTTGTAATACTCTTGTTCATATAAAGGGCAAGGGAATTGTGTTATCAGAACCTTCAGTTGTTGCCGTCGAAAGAGGCACAAAACGAGTCGTAGCCGTGGGAACAGAGGCCAAGAAGATGCTGTGGAAAACGCCGGGAGACATAATGGCAATTCGCCCGATGCGTGACGGTGTCATAGCAGATTTTGAAACCACGGAGAAAATGATAAGATATTTCATAAGTAAAATACTACCAAGGAAATGGTTTGTTAAGCCAAGAATGGTTATCGGTGTACCCACCTGTATAACCGAAGTAGAAAAAAGAGCTGTCAGAGAAAGTGCTGAACAGGCAGGGGCAAGAGAAGTCTATCTTATAGAAGAGTCCCTGGCAGCAGCTATCGGGGCAAATATCCCAATTCTGGAACCTGCCGGACACATGATCTGTGATATCGGGGGCGGAACCACTGAGATTTCTGTCATATCCCTCGGTGGAATGGTCGTATCAAATGCAATAAGAGTTGGTGGTGATGAATTCGATCAGGCAATAATCAAGCATGTAAGAAATGTGCACAACCTTATAATCGGTGAACAGACAGCGGAAAACGTCAAGATTCAAATTGGAAATGCATCTCCCGAGAAAAAGATTGAAAGAATGGAAATCAAGGGAACGGACGCAATTACGGGTCTCCCAAGAAGACTTGAAATGGATTCCGTAGAGGTGCGGGAGGCTCTACAGGAACCAATAAATACCGTGATTGAAGAAATAAAGAAAACTCTCGGTCAGACGCCCCCAGAACTTGCAGCCGATATCGTAGAGAGGGGGATTGTCATGACAGGGGGTGGTTCCCTCCTTAAGGGATTACCAAAACTGATCGCAAAGGAAACAGGCGTTCCCGTTATTCTTGCAGAAAATCCTCTGCTCTGTGTTGCACTCGGAGCTGGGAAGTTTCTTGACAGTCCACGAGAAATGGGTGACAGGTATTTCAATATAAAATACTGATGTCAGATGAAGCAATTTACATCGAGTTTTGCAAAACACAGACAACTATACACATTCCTTATCCTTGTATTCGTTTCTCTCTTACTGATACTCATTTCGGGTCAGAAATTCATGTTCAAACCAAAAGAAGTCGCACAGAGTATCCTTTCAGGTGGCCAGAGAATTACTGGTGGAATATCAAATTGGCTAGTAAGAACAGTAAATTCTATTGGAGAGCTTAAAAGAACCAGGGTTGAATTGTCCAAATTACAAGAAAAGCTACTCGAATATGAAAAAATTACCCGGGATATTATAGAATTACGTGCCGAAAATTCAGAATTAAAGAAGCAGCTTGGGTTTTACAGAGAGTACACGATAAAAAGTATTCCCGCAGAAATAATTGCAAAGGATCCCGAAAATCTCTTTTCCACCTTGATAATCAACAAGGGCACATTGAATGGTGTTTCAAGAAACATGCCTGTAATTGCATACCAGAGCGGTCTACAAGGCTTAGTAGGAAAGATTGTATATGTGAACAAATTTACCTCAACTGTTAAACCACTTCTGGATCCTACTCTATACATAGCTGCAAGGGTTCAGAACAGCAGATATGAAGGGCTGATAAGCGGAATAGATGAAGCTTCGGGATTTTTGATTATGAAGTATGTTAGCAAGGAAGCCATTGATCAGGTGAGGTACGGTGACATCGTCATAACCTCAGGTATGGGCGGAATATATCCAAAGGGAATTCACATTGGAAGAGTGAGGAAAATAGAGGCAAAGCAGTATGAAACATCGATGAATATTCTTTTACAGCCGGTTATCGATTTCTCACGACTTGAATATGTATTCGTTCTGTCCGGAGGAAAGAAACAGAATCCATGAGAAATGAATTTATCATATCAATAGTGTTGATACTCCTAGCAGTAACACTGCAAACCACACTGTTTCGATACATAGCAATTCTTGGCATTCGGCCTGATCTTTCATTGATCATGCTAATCTTTATTGCCTACAGGCGTGGCGGCATGACAGGACAAATATCTGGTTTTGCTGCAGGTCTTTTTGAGGATCTTGTAAGCATCTCTCCGCCAGGTTTCAATGCACTGATAAAAACAATAATAGGAAACCTCTTTGGTGTTATCCAGGGAAAGATGTTTATCGATCCGATTATCATGCCATTTACATTGATATTAACAGCAACGATCGTAAAGCTTATTCTTTTTCACATTTTCGGGTTGATATTCGGAATTGGAAATATCATACACCCTCTTATTGACAGAGCTTCACTGGTAGAAATTCTCTATAATTCCTTTCTTGCACCCTTTGTATTTGCTGTTCTGTCACCGATAAAAGCTCTTAAGCTGAAAGAAAAAGAGTACCTATGATTCAGAAAAATCATGGAGGGAAAAACCACGTAGATTCAAGCATAAGGACTCAGATACAATTGAAGGAAAGGATATTCATCTTTCTGGGTATTATTGTACTGATCTTTATTGTTTATATTATTTACCTGTTCAATCTTCAAATAGTAAAGGGCCTCGAGTACAAGAAAAAAGCAAGGAACCTTACCCGGAGAGAGATCATAATTCCAGCTCAGAGGGGTGAAATATACGACAGGAATTATGATATTCCGCTTGTTGAAAATGTCGAATCATTTGCTATCAGTATAATCCCGGGTGACATACCGGACAGTGAAAAGATAAAAATATTCAAAAGGCTTTCCAGGGTACTCAAAATCGATGTTTCTTACATTGAGAAAAAAGTTCCAGCAAAGTACTATCATCTCTATCAGCCGATTGAAATTGAAAGTGGCGTATCCTTTGATATAGTGGCATACATTGCTGAACATTCGGAAGATTTTCCCGGAGTTTCATGGAGAAGTAAACCAAAGAGAAAATACAGGTTATCCAAAAGCATGGCACACATTCTTGGTTACACAGGTGATATCACGAAGGAAGAGTTGCAAATTTTGTACAATGAGGGCTACAGTCCCGGAACTATCATCGGTAAAAGTGGGATAGAACGCCAGTATGACAGAATCCTTAGAGGTAAAGATGGAAAACGGTTCAAGATTGTCGATGTAAAGGAACGCAGTCTGAGAGATGAGAAGGTAGAAGAAATATCTCCCGTCCCCGGTAGAAACATAGTTCTTACAGTGGATAGAAGAATACAGGAACTTAGCGAAAAGGCTCTCGGTCCAAGAATCGGCTCTGTGATAGTGCTTAAACCATCAACCGGTGAAATACTTGCAATGGCATCTTACCCCCGATATGATCCAAATATTTTCGAAGGTGAGGACAGTGAGAAGCTCTATAAGCAACTTCTTCTCGATCCGTCTTCGCCATTTTTAAACAGGGCTATACAGTCCGCCTATCCACCTGCTTCTACATTCAAGGTAATCATGACGGGTGCATTCATGGAGGAAGTTCCAAATGCCAAAGAGAGAACCTTTACATGCACCGGATCTCTCCAATACGGGGACAGGGTTTTTCGTTGCTGGCGAAAGAATGGCCATGGCACACTTAATCTGTTCCAGGGGTTAGCCCAATCATGTGATGTTTATTTTTACAATGTTGGTCTTGAACTGGGGGTTGAAAGAATTGTTTCATATGCCAGAGATTTTGGACTTGGTTCCCTTACAGGGATAGATCTTCCCGGTGAGGTGGGAGGCTTCGTTCCTACTCCTGAATGGAAGGAAAAGGTACACCATATGAAGTGGTTGGGTGGCGATACGATAAATCTTTCCATAGGTCAGGGATACATTACTCTTTCTCCCATTCAAATGGCAGACATGGTAGCAATGGTGGTAAATGAGGGTACGATCTATAAGCCGCACCTTCTAAAGGAGATAAGAGACCCATCCACGGGTAAATTGATAAAGGAATACCAGAAAGAGATTCTTCATCGTTCGCACATCAAGAAAGGCACCTTTATAGAGTTACAAAAGGCAATGAGGGGTGTTGTGACAGAGGGTACGGCTAATGTCGTGATAACGACCAAAGCCGTTGAAGTTGCAGGAAAAACAGGAACCAGTGAAACTGCAATGGAAGATAGGTTTCATTCTTGGTTTGCAGCATATGCCCCCTATAAAACTGACAATCCCGATGAGAGGGTGGTGGTTGTTGTTATGGTAGAGGCGGCCAACGAATGGGAGTGGTGGGCTCCTAAGGCGGCAAATATCATTTTTCAGGGTATTTTTGCCCACCAGAACTTTGAAGAAGCCGTTGCTACCCTGAAACCATGGTATATGAAGAGCATCAGGAGCCTGGAGTGAAAAAAATACAACTAAAATACTTCGATTTCTTTCTTGTTGTAACAAACATCATACTGATTTTCATTGGTATCCTATTCATCTATTCAAGTAACATTACTTCTGTAGGGGTTGTCTTCTCCAAAGAGTATCTCAAACAGATACTTTGGGCGATAAGCGGACTTGGGATATTTTTCCTCCTTTCTCTCTATCCTTACGAGAGGCTCAAAACTATTTCCGCTTATCTGTACCTCTTGTCTATCCTCCTGCTAATTCTTACGCTCATAATAGGGAAAGAGGTGAATGGAGCCCGTTCATGGATAGGCTTCTCTGACATAGGCATTCAGCCCTCTGAATTCACAAAGATAGCTGTAATTCTATTTCTCTCTTCGTATATCAGTAATACAGGTGAAAAAATCCGTGAGATAAAACATTTTCTTATTGCTCTTGCAATAACGGGTATACCAGCAATGTTGATACTACTTCAGCCGGATTTCGGAACAGCACTGGTCTATCTTCCTGTTTTTTTATTTGTTGCATTCGTTGGCGGTTCGAGAATCGATCATATCCTTTTCATACTCCTTACAATTATTCTTACAGGAACTCTTGTATCCATAAGTGCATTCAAAGACATAGTCGTCTCCAATACTCATTTCCTATTTCATTTTCTGGATGATTCGGAAGTTATGTTTTATGTAGCACTTTCACTGTTACTCGTTCTTCTCCTGGCGATTATCGGATATCTATTCTTAAAGAGGAAGTATTTCTACTGGGTAATTTATTCAGCGGGACTTTTTCTCCTATCCATGGGGGCAACAAAACTAGCATTGCGAATAATGAAGAATTATCAGATAATGAGACTTATCATATTCCTAAAACCAGAGATAGATCCCCGTGGTTCAGGATGGAATATCATTCAATCAGTAACTGCAGTCGGATCAGGCGGCTTCTGGGGAAAGGGTTTTCTCCACGGTACTCAAAGCCATTACAGGTATCTACCACAGCAAAGCACGGACTTTATCTTTTCTATCCTTGCTGAGGAATGGGGGTTTATTGGCTGTGTGCTGGTACTCACCCTTTTCTCAATTCTGTTGATAAGGGGTCTATTCGTTGCATACAAAACCAAAGATACCTGGGCAACCCTGGTAGGTTCAGGAATCATTGGAATGATTTTCTTTCATGTAATAATAAATATCGGAATGGCGATAGGTGTGATGCCCATAACGGGCATACCCCTCTTCTTCCTCTCATATGGTGGCTCATCACTCTGGACAGGCTTGATTGGCATGGCAATTATTAATAGCATGCATATCCACCAGAAGATAACAACAGTATGAGTTTTGTATGGCTGATGTAATAAAAGACTCTGTTATAGACAGATTACTGCACAAGGTTCAGAAACCGGCAAGATATACAGGGGGTGAGTATGGTTCCTTCCGAAAGGGAGATTCTGACCTTGATATACTCATCTCTTATCCTGATTTGTATGAAGTAGGCATGTCAAACATGTCAATCAAGTTGCTCTACAGAATATTGAATGGCACAGAAGGGGTTTCATGTGAACGTGTGTTTACTCCCGATACGGATATGGAAGAACTTCTCAGAAGAGAAAAGATTCCCCTTTTCAGCCTTGAATCGAAACGTCCTCTGAAGAGCTTCGATATAGTTGCATTTTCAATCGGATATGAATTGACACTTACTAACCTATTGAACATCCTCGATTTAGGTGGCATTCCACCTCTACGTGATGATAGAAAACATGATGACCCCATTATCATTGCAGGCGGACCGGGGATAATGAATCCGGTACCTTTTTCACATTTTGTTGATTGTTTCTTTTTTGGTGAGGCGGAGGAATGGATAAAGAATACTCTACCAAAGCTGGTCAGAATAAAAAGGCAGAAAGGAAGCAGAGAGGATATTCTCCACCTTTTGAGAAGCGGAGAATCCATATGGTTTCCGGGAAAGAGTGGCGTAACCGGCAGGAGCTTTTATTCCAATTTCTCGACGGAAAGTCAACCTTCACCAATGCTTGTACCCAATATCAAGGTAGTCCAGGATCATGGTGTTGTCGAAATAATGCGGGGATGTCCCAACAATTGTCGTTTTTGTTCGGCAACATACTTCTACAGGCCTTACAGACAGAAGGATATAGCAACGATTATTCGGGATGTCGATGAGCAGATCTTTGGTTCTGGCTACAGGGAGGTTACCCTTTCATCTTTATCCAGCGGGGATTTCCATGGCATAGAAAAATTGATGGATATTCTAAACAAGAGATACGGAACTGCCGGTGTTTCTTTCTCCTTTCCCTCCCTACGTGTGGATAGTTTTATGCTTGAACTTCTCGGCAAATTGTCAGTAGTAAGGAAGAGCGGCCTTACCTTTGCCATAGAGACACCTCTAGAGGAGCTTCAGAGAAGTATAAACAAGATGGTAGCCTACGACAAGATTGTGGAAAACCTGAGGGCAGCGAGAGAAAAGGGCTGGAGAAATGCAAAGTTCTATTTCATGATAGGGTTGCCTGAAAAGGGGAGGGATACAAAGAATCTCGAGATAGAAACCCGGAGCATAATAGATTTCCTAAACGATATTTCCCTTGCGACAAGGATGAAGATAAATGTTAACATTGCTACCTTTATACCCAAACCTCATACACCTCTCCAATGGGCAAGACAAATAGACGAGGGAGAGGCTCTTAAATCCATTTACAGAATAAAAAGCGAGATCAACAAGAAATATATCACAATAAGGTTTCATTCCCCCTTTCTCTCTTTTCTGGAGGGTATCATTGCCAGAGGAGATGAAAGGGCCGGACAACTTTTCTATCAAGCATTCAGGAAGGGAGCCCGCTTCGATGCCTGGGATGACAGAGTAGACAGAAAACTATGGGAAGATATCATCGAAAAATCCGAGTGGGACATTAAAAAGGAAACACTTAGGAAAAGAGAACTGGAAGAAAACCTTCCGTGGGATCCTATCAATATCGGTTCAACGAAATCATACCTGAAGAGGGAATATGAGAACTATATTAACAATAAAATCTCCGAGGGATGCTACTATCCATGCAGGAATTACTGCGGAGTCTGTAAAAAGAATATCAGGGTGATCAACGGTGAATTTTCATTCAACGGAAAGGGTATTGGTGCCATTGATAATCTTAAGTTACCCGTTAAGAAAGAAAAAAGAACCAGGGTTATCTTCTCTTTCGAAAAAAAAGGTAATGCGATTTTCCTCTCTCATCTCAATATAATGAGCATCTTTGAAAGAGCCCTTATGCGAGCTTCTCTGTTTCCCGAGATGACCGGAGGTTTCAACCCTAAACCGCGCCTTGAATTTGCAAATCCGCTTTCTCTCGGGATTTATTCGGAAGATGAAGTTGCTTCTGTTTTTCTCTTGGGAAAAATTGACCCAAGCCATTTTACAGAAGCCATAAACAGAGTACTACCCGATGGGCTCAAGATAAGGAAAGCAGCATGTATTGACATACCTGAACAGTTGCCTGATCGGTCAAGAAAAAAACAGATATCCTTGATGTCAACTTACTGGGGTTCCGATTTCACCATTTTCTTTACAGATAGTGATGATACTGCTGCCCTTAAAAAAAATGTCACCACTCGTCTCAGAGAATATTCTTCTGAAATAGAGATTGAAAAGAATAATTTATCTTTAAGTTTTCATTTGCGCCTTGAAAATGCCAAGGGTGAGAATATTAAGAAGATTCTAAAGGTATTCGATTCCTCTGAGAGAGAACACATAAGGATCTCTAGAAAAAAAACCTATGCA
The DNA here is from genome assembly GCA_027021365.1 of Spirochaetales bacterium. Lineage (GTDB taxonomy): Bacteria > Spirochaetota > Spirochaetia > SZUA-6 > SZUA-6 > JALUUM01. The sequence continues at coordinate 487,890 of JALUUM010000020.1, read as the reverse complement.
AGGAGGGAAGATGGAAGTCGATGCAGTTACCTGGAGCGGTTTTCTCCCGTTCCCTGATGACTGGACTTCAACCTGTTCCATATCGCATCCATCTCCCTTAAGTTTGATTTCCCGATACTGCTCCCGTTTCTCTTGAGTTCATTTTCAACACTCTGAAATCTATCAATGAATTTTTCATTGGCTCGGTTTAATGAAACTACAGGGTCAATCTTTAGGAACCTTGCAAGATTTACCATGGTAAACAGGAGATCACCGAATTCTTCCTCTATGTCTTCATCTTTTCCCGATTCGACTGCCACATTGAGTTCTTCCAGTTCTTCATCGATTTTCTTCCAAACACCTTCTATCGAGGGCCAGTCAAAACCAGCCTTTGCAACCTTTTTCTGTATTTCAAAGGCTCTCTCCAGGGGAGGAAGTGACTTTGGTATTCTCTCAAGTATCGATTCCTTGGTCTTCTTTCCCTCGATGGTTTCTTTGATATGGTCCCATTGATTCAGTATCTCCGGAACTGTCTTCTTGTCTGAATCACCAAAAACATGAGGGTGTCTTCTTATCAATTTTTCACTTATTTCATCCAATACATCGAAGAGGTAAAAACTATTCTCTTCTTCTTTCATTTCAGTGATCATTGTAATAAGTAGATACAAGTCACCAAGTTCTTCCCTCAGATTACTATCGTCCCTCTGATCGATTGCATCAATGCATTCGTATGCCTCTTCTATGAGGTTCTTTCTTAAGGTTGATGGTGATTGTTCCCTGTCCCAGGCACAACCGTCGGGTGCCCTCAACCTTTTTACAATCCCGTACAACCTGTAGAAACTCTCCTTTACCTTTTTTTCATGTTTTTCATGAGAATTCTTTGCCTTCATGCCTTTTGTTGCAAAATTATAATCATCCTTCCTTTTTTTGCTGTTGTAATTCATAAAAACCCTTTCACTTATATTTGTTTGACATCATTTCGGACAATACTTCGTGATAATAAAAGATAAGCAAAAACAATTCAATTATCCACATTTGTTTGAAAACCCTTGTATAAAAAATGTATTATTGCTATGATAGTATCACTTTTTCACACAATAGGAGATTACAGGTTTTTACGCATGCTATCACCATCTCTTTACAATGAGCTCATTGAAATACTGGCAAACAATCTTCGTCCCGGAGAGATCGACGAGATAGGGAAGCTCCTCTTTAAAGCTTCCTACGATTCCAATAAGCTGGCAGGAACCAATAGCCATATCTCCCTCTCATCACGGAAAAGTGCAAAGATACTCACAGAATACTGCAAACAGCAAAACAAACTATTTTCACTTATAAAACTTACGGTTGAACTTGATGACGGAATACTGCTGGGAAGGCACATCAAGATAGATGGCATCGAAACTTTTCTGAATAAACTTGCCCATGAAGGTTATGTGTACGATTTTTACAGACGGAAAGTAATCAAACAGAGTGCTGATGTGTCTGAAAATATCAATTGGGGCTCTCTCCGTGACGGTAAGGTCTATGAGGTAACGGTAATGAGTCTCGATATAGTAGGCAATTCCGCCCTTGTAAAAAAATACGGAATAAGGCGCATGGAAAAAATTTACTTCTCCCTATGGCAGTTTCTCAAAACCAAACTCAAGGATTACAACGGAAGAATCTGGTCGTGGGCCGGTGACGGAGGCATAATTGCTTTTGCATTCAAGGAACATACAGTAAGGGCCGTTCTTTTTGCTCTGGAGATTCAAAAACTCATACCCATATTCAATGTTCGATTCAATAGTGACTTGAGTGACAGGATAATCCTGCGAATAGCCCTTGATACGGGGAGACTGCGCTTCTTCAGCGATACGGGACGTATTATCTCCGAAGTAATAAACTATGCCGCTCATCTTGAGAAGAAAGCTACAAAACCTGGAAATATTTCGCTCTCCGGAAAACTATTCTCTATACTGCCTCCAAATGTATCACGGTATTTTACCCCGGGAGGGTTGTACGAAGGCAACGATTTCTATACGACCTGTTGCAGGCTGGATTTGATGTTTCCCGATTCGGCTATCGATGTTGGTGCCAAGTCTGAAAGCACACGCTTTGACGATGAAGAAACTGACAGCAGGAACAAGAACCTCGCGTAGCATATACATTTCACCGATGCTCTATTTTATTGTCTTTCCAATATTGTCTTTCCCAAATGCAGTGCCATATTTAACCGGATTATTTGTTGAATAAGAGCCTATTTAATTATAAATTACTATCAATCGAGGAGGTACAGCATGTACGATGTAAATAGCACTGCCTTTAAGAGCATGTTTCGAGAATATGACCTTCGAGGAAGGGTCAATGACGAAGAGTTGAATAGTGAAACTGCCAGGAGGATTGCCCATTCCTTTGGCATCCTTTTGAAGAGACGTAACATCAACAGGGTTGTAGTCGGATACGACAACAGAGAAACGTCCTTTCAATTCAAGAATGCAGCAGTTCTTGGCTTGCTTTCCGCCGGATGTGATGTTGTTGACATTGGCCTTTCTTTGAGCCCAGTGATGTATTTTGCCCAGCATCACTACAACATAGAGGGCGGATTGATGATTACAGCAAGTCATAATCCAAATGACTGGAGCGGAATGAAGCTCGCCCATGGACTTTCAAAGACACTGGGCCCGGCTGAAATGAAGGAGCTATACGAAATCGTTTCCTCCGGTGAAAGCCTGAAAGGGAGTGGCTCTTATGAGGAGAGAAATGTGAGAAACGCCTACATAGAACGTATCACCTCCGGTGTAAAACTTGAAAAACCCATGAAGGTTGTTGTTGAATGCGGTAACGGCGGAGCCGGGGTGTTCGCCTATGAAGCCTTCCAGAAAATAGGTTGCACTACGTTCCAGTTGTACTGTGACCCGGATACACGCTATCCTAACTACTTTCCCAATCCTTCCGACCTCAGGGCGAGGAAACGATTGAGAGAAATAGTCCTACATCCCTACATAGAAGCCGATGTGGGTCTCGGATTCGACGGTGACGGTGACAGATTGGGTGTTCAGGATGACAGGGGTGAAATAGTCTGGAGTGACAAGGTGTTGATTTTTCTTGCCAGGGACATACTTTCGAAGAAAAAGGGAGCAAAAATAGTTTTCGATGTGAAATGCACCCAGGCACTGATTGATGAGATAGAGGCAAACGGGGGAAGTCCCGTGATGTGGAAAACAGGTCATTCGCATATAAAGGCTAAACTTCACGAAATAAATGCGGAGTTAGCAGGTGAAAGGAGTGGGCACATCTTTTTCAACGAAGGTTACTATGGTTTCGATGATGCAATATATGCAGGCATCAAGCTTGTAGAGTACCTTGCCCGGCAGGATAAAAAACTTTCACAACTCCTCAAGACAATACCCCAGTACGTGACTTCACCGGAAATCCAGGCGCACTGTCCGGACAATGTAAAGTACAAGGTTGTAGAAAAACTGGTAGCCCAGTTCAAGAGAGAGTATGGTGACCGTGTCATCGATATCAACGGGGCACGTGTCCTCTTTGATGACGGGTGGGGCCTAGTACGGGCTTCCTCCAACCTCCCCGAGTTGGTAATTATTTTCGAAGCGAAGACCGAAGAAAAACTTCTCGAAATCAGAAGAATATTCAAGGAAAAAATAAATTCTTTCCAGGAAGTGGATCCAAACTGGGAGAACGACATCTATGAATAGTTTCGGAAGATTCTTCAGGGTGACCACATGGGGGGAATCCCATGGTCCGGCAATTGGCGTGGTCATAGATGGTTGTCCTGCAGGAATTAGCATAGAGAAGGAATACATACAGAAAGAACTCATAATGAGGCGTCCGGGACAAACCGATCTCACATCTCCCAGAGGTGAACTGGATGAAGTCGATATTCTCTCCGGAATATTCGAGGGCAGGACAACCGGAACACCCATCAGCATGGTTATTCGTAACATGGATGTAAAATCAAAGGATTACAGCAATCTAAAGGATGTTTACCGCCCCGGCCATGCTGATTTCACCTATGAACGAAAGTATGGTTTTAGAGATTACCGGGGTAGTGGCAGATCTTCGGGACGTGAAACAGCTTCCAGGGTAGCTGCGGGAGCCATCGCAAGGAGAATACTGGAAGAGCTCGGTATAGTTACTCTGGGATACGCGGTAAAGATAGGTGAGGTGGATATTGCCGAGGAGGAAATCAATTTTCTCGATGACATTCCGGCTCAGCAGGCAAAAGAATTGAGGAGAGAGATATACAATGTGCCTGCAAGATGCCCCGTACCGGAAAAGGCCAAGGCAATGGAACAAGCTATCAGAGAAGCATCGTCGCAAAAGGATTCCCTCGGTGGAATAATCGAGATCAGGAGTTACGGAGTCAAAGCTGGACTGGGAGATCCTGTGTTCGGGAAACTCGATGCGTTACTGGCATATGCAATCGTTTCTGTAGGAGCCGTTAAGGGTGTAGAAGTAGGAGCAGGCTTCAAGCTGGCAGGAATGAGGGGAAGCCAAGCCAATGATTCCTTTCACACGGTAAAGGGAGAGATTCAACCTTCATCCAATAGGGCTGGCGGCATCCTAGGCGGAATAAGCACGGGAATGCCCATTGTTCTCAGAGCAGTAATAAAGCCAACCCCGTCAATCGAAAAAGAACAGTTGACCGTTGACAGGCATGGCAACAGGGTAAAACTGTCCGTAACGGGAAGGCATGATCCTTGTATCGTAATTCGAGTCATTCCTGTTCTGGAGAGTATGGTCAACCTTGTCCTAATGGACTCTCTTTTGGCTCAGAAAACGGTAAGATTTTGAAGTTAAGGAGGATACTTATGGGGGATATTGTTCCCAGAGAAAAACTGGTAAAGGACGGTTTAAAGGGTTTTGGAGCCGTGGGAGGCGGCCTCGGGCTATTGATACTGAAAGCCATATCCTCTATTCCAATAGTAGGAATAGTTGCAGGCGGCATCGTTGCGATTGCAGGTATTGCCATAGGAACATCCAAAGAGGACAGAAATGCAGGACTCATAACGGTAGGAGCCGGTGTATTGACTGCCATATCGTCATTCATACCTGGTTTCAGGTGGTTGATGAGTGTTGCTGGCTGGGGCCTTGTCATAGCGGGTGGTATAACACTTATCAGATTTTTCAGAAATCTGAAAAAGAGAGTATAAAGACAGATTGATGCTTTCTTTTACGGTACTTAATTCCCTCGCATTCATCCTGATCGGTATTCTCTCCGGCTCGCTCGGTGCATTGCTCGGTATTGGCGGTGGAGTGATAAACGTGCCCTTCATGCTTCAATTTGGACTATCCCCGGAAGTGGCAAGGTCGGCGGGACTCATACTGAGCTCTCTAACGGGAATCTCAGCCTTTATATCCCACAGAAGGCGGGGAAATGTTGAAAGCAGTGAGCTGTTGCCGTTCATGATTTTCGCCATCATAGGAGTGGTAATAGGCGTGAGCTTCCAGTTCATCTTCCGTATCGCCTTTCCGGCTTATAATTATGCTCGGCTGTTCAAGATAATCTTCCTTTTCGTTCTGGTCGTTGCTCTCCTGCGAATGCTTGGGCAGTATTACAGAAAAATATTTCACGGAAAGATTGTGGGAATCAGACAAAACGACAGTAATCATAATAACCATGAGAGAGAATCCGATGAAAACACGGTGAAAAAGGAGAATAGTTTTTGGTTCAAGGCCTTCATTGCCGTTCCCGGAGGTTTCCTTGCAGGCGTTCTTGGTATTGGTGGAGGTGTATATTACGGTCCAATATTGAAGACTGTTGCACACTATCCAATTAAAAGGGCCATTCCATTATCATCGGGCCTCATTGCGGTAAGTGTCCCCGTAGGGGCAGTAATCGCACATATCATATATATCATACAGGGTAACATCCACCAGTTGGAAGTGTCCCTGCTTGCCGCTCTGTTCATCGGCACAGGAACACTTTTCGGAGTTTATTTTGGTGCAGTTGCTTTCAAACGGATAAAATCAGGTTTCCTCAGTATAATATACATTGCATTGATCTCGTATAATATTATTAAATTAATAATAGGAATTATTTGACATTATTTGTATATTGGCAGTGAATATGGGAAATATGGCTAGCAAGAAATTTCTAATAGAAACCTACGGTTGTCAGATGAATGAGGCCGAATCAGCATCTCTTGTTAGTATCCTAAAATCGTACGGCTGGGAAGAGACGAGGGAGGCTGATAAAGCAGATGCCGTAATATTGAATACGTGCTCGGTCAGAGAAACGGCAGAAAATCGAATATGGGGTCGACTTGGTTTCTACAAACATGAAAAGAGTAAGAGAAACTTCAAATTGACTGTAATGGGATGCATGGCGCAGCGTATTCAAGAAAAACTTATGAAAAAGGTTCCGGAAATCGATCTTGTTGTCGGCAATTTTGAGAAACATAAGATCGCACTGTATCTCGATGAAGTCTTGGAAAAGAATCTAAGATTTTCTGCAACAAAAACCGCTGATTACAGCTTTTTCAACAATCATTACAGTGGTTCTTTCAAGACATTTATCCCCATAATGCATGGTTGTAATAATTTCTGCTCTTACTGTATCGTTCCCTACGTTCGCGGAAGAGAAGTATCACGTGACCCTCAATTGATCATAGAAGAGATAAGAAACCTTACCGAGCTGGGTGTAGTGGAAATAACTCTGCTGGGACAGAATGTCAACTCTTACAGATTCGAAACAAACGGAAAATACGTCGACTTTCCTCGGATCCTTGAACTCGTTGCAGAAAACACACCTGAAAACACCTGGATACGTTTCCTTACCTCGCATCCCAAGGACCTTTCTAAGAGAGTAATGGAATTGATTGAAAAAGAAGACAAAATATGCAGGCATATCCATTTACCCGTACAACACGGTTCAAATAGGATTCTAAAATCGATGAACAGAGGGTATACACGTGAAGATTATCTGAATCTGGTGGAAAGAATCAGGGAGAAGATAAGTGATATATCAATTACAACCGATATTCTAATTGGTTATCCCGGAGAGGAGGATGAAGACCTCGAATTGACGCTAAAGTTGATGGAATCCGCAAATTTTGATGATGCCTTCATCTACAGGTATAATCCAAGGGAGGGAACACCTGCATTTAAGCTGGCGGATCCGATACCATACGAGAAAAAGATTGAGAGGATGAACAGGGTGTTCGAACTTCAAAAGAGATTGAGCCGAAAGAATAGGGAGAAGAGGCTGGGACGTAATGCGAAAGTCCTGGCAGAACAGGTATCGAAAAAGAACAGGGGTGAGATACTCGGAAGAACAGAGTGGAATGAGATGGTTGTTTTTGAGGGAAATGATGATATGATAGGAAGGTTCGTAGAGGTAAAGCTGGAAAGCCTTTCAGGCAATACATACAGAGGGAGGATCGTATAGAAATGACATTTAAGATGATAGGATTTCTTCTTATACTGATTGTTATTGCAGTGTTTTCCGCTTTCAACCTGAAAAACACTTCGAATATTGAACTTGGCTTTCGTACATTCAAGGATGTACCAATATTTTTAAGCCTTCTCATAGCTTATATAGCGGGAAGTCTCACGATGATTCCCTTTACTTTCCGGAAAAAGTCGAAGCAAAGGAAAAAGGAAGATAATCCTCCACCCAAGGAAAAGGGCAAAAAGAAAAAGTCTAAGAAAGATATACCGATAGAAAAAACAGAAGAAAGTATCATCATTCCCGATGAGAGCATTGATAAAAAGTAGGTTGCTTCTACCCATTCTTTTAAGTCTTCTCGTAGTACATATAACTTATGCTTCGAATGACAAAAGAGATGAAGAGGAAAAGAAGAAATACATAGAATGGCTTGAACAGAACAAGAAAGCCCAAGGATATGCAAAAAAGCTTACCTCACTGGTAGAAATTGAAAGAGATGTAAAAAAGAGTATCGATTATATCGAGAAGTATTCGCCCTTCATCAAGGATGACATGAATAAGGCTCTCATTGAAAAAAAGGGGGCCGACCTCTATCTGTTAACGGGAGACATCCCCAAGGCACAGGGTATGTACCAAAAGTCATGGGAGTCCTATCCAGTTGAAGAAAATACCGAATCCTTGCTCCTCTCTTCCATAATGCTTGCTCAGATGGGAGAAATGGAAATGGCACAAAAGGGGATAGCAAAAATCCTGGAGTTCGATGGAATTGAAAGCGTGAAGTTCAAAGCCACTTTTCTTTCCGGTTTGATTCTCTTTGCACAGGGGCAAACGGATGAAGCAATAAAAAGTTTCCAATCAATCATGAAATCTCTGCAGAATAGTAGTGATGTTGAGATGCTCCCCGAAGTAGTCTATTCGTTGTACTCTGCATATCGGGTAAAGAATGATCTGAAAAAGATGAAAGAGTATCTTTCCCTGCTCTCTGAAAAATACAGCACGAGTATAGAGTACAGGATAGTTCAAGATACTGATAATTACATGGTAATTCCACAGCCTATCTCAATTATGACCTTCATGAAAGAAAAGGAAGACGAGGGATATTACATTCAAACAGGCTCATTTCATGTAAGAGAAAACGCGGAATATATGAAAAAGGACCTGCTAAAGATCAATTTCAACGTAACGGTAAAAGAAGAAACAGTTAATGACACTGCTTACTACCGTGTTCTTGTCGGACCCTTCAGAAACATTTCTACCGCTCAGTCAATGCTTGGAAAATTAAAAGACAACGGTTTTTCAGGTTTCATTACAAAGAAAAAATAGAGGACTTATCTATTTTTTTTCTGGCTGATCATTCAGGAATTCAATTTGCCAGAGTTTTATCTCTTTTTGCTGAAGAGGGATTGCCTTGGAAGCCGTTATTTCAACTGGTTTCATTGTCAACACTCTTTTGAGTTCCTTTCCCTCTCGTGTCTCTTCAAAATCGAAATCGAAGGATGAGACTTTTTTAACCATACCGTTGCCATCAATAAAAAGAAGTTCAATTATATCCGTTTTGGAATTTCTGCTGAAAGAAAAAAGTGCAAATCCTCCGCTTTCTGTTTTACCATTCTCTGTCCATTTGAAATAGGGTGGATTGAAGAATACCTCGATCTTTTGAGAATCGTTTCTGTATATCCCTTTTAATGGTACTGATAGTAATTTTATAAAGTCATTTCGATGCAATCCTACCATTTCCCTTTGCACTTTTTCCGGTAGTCTAATATATCTTTTACTGCTGAAATCCCATCGATCCTTACCCTGGAAACTTACATCTATTTCATAGAGAGAACGGACACGGACAGAAATGGTTTTCCTTATTGAAGGTATAAATTCATTCTGTGCTACGATTCTAAGTCTGTTGTAAATCTTTGATACCGATTCGATCCATTTGTAACTTTCCTCGACATTTCCGCTGTAGATATTTATCTCTCTTTCAGCGGGCTGAAAAAGAATAATCTCACCCTGTTTATTCTTCTCTGCATGGTACCAGGGCCCATTGATAAAATTCTCGAAGGCTTTTGTACTCTTGCTGTTGAACAGTTCTTTCAGTCTCTTTTCCTCAACCACTTTGCCGGGAATTTTTTCTACTGAAGAGAGAATATAACTGTTCTTAGGATATTTCCAATAGTAGGTCATTTTTAATAGATCCATTATATTCTTGGATTCAGGATCGTGTGTATAGACAACAATAGGAAAACTTATCCCGTTCTTTTGCCCAAGTTGATAACTCTCGGATCTCTCCAGTTCCTCAATTTCTATGCTTCCGTTGGAAACTATCTTGCATATATTTGTGAAGAATAGGCCCAGGCCATTGGGGGAGGTAGTTCTTCTGAAAACATCTAAAGTCAGTTCACCCTTTTCATTGGTTCCCTGAAGTATAATCTCCAAATTATGATCTCCAACGATGTCACTTAGGGAAAGTGAAAAGTCGTGTGCATTGACTGCATTTGTTTCTGCTTCCCACGACTTAAAATACGTATTCCTTATCGAATCGAAGTCCACAACTATTACTTTGAGGTGAGAATCCTGGATATCCTTCCGCTTGAGCACGATTATCTGTTCATCGTTTAAATCCAAATCGAGATTGACATCGAGAACCTGAAGTACTCGATATTCTTCACCTATGGGAATTAACAGTTTATTTTCATCTATTAGCAACTGCTCGTAGTCAGAACCCGGCTGTTCATTTTCAGACTGAGGAACCTGCCTATCGCCTATGCTCTTTGCATTGTTAGGGAGATTTTCGCTTTTGCTGCCTGGGGACTGGTCACAGGCAAATAGCATGAAAAAGGTGAGGATGAGCATTGCAAACAAAGAAGATTTAAGTATTCTCATTATAATTGTTATACGAAATAAGGACGCAATTTTTCAAGTACCAGATTCTTTGTTTCTTCAAGGCTGAGTGTGCATTTGAAACCGGCGGCAGTCCTATGACCACCACCTCCAAAACTTTGAGCGATCTCAGCTACATTTATATTTCCCTTGGAACGTAGGGAGCACCGTAACAATCCTTCCGTATTCTCTTTGAAAAAGATGGAAACCTTTACCTCTTCACTTCGGAGGGGAAAATTTATAATCTGATCGGCATCTTCATAGAGTGCTCCCGACTCTATGATGACCTCTTTTCTCATCGTCTGAATCGCAACATGATTATCGAAAAGAAGCTCTAATGTCGAGAGGACCTTTGAGTGAAGAAGAAGAGACGAAATAGAGTTACTCTCGTATACCTTACTATACACGTGATTTGGGTTGACGCCGATGTCCACAAGGTCTCTTGCAATTTCGAAAGTCAAGGCAGTTGTCTTGGGATAGATAAAAGAGCCTGTATCATAGACAATCGCCATGAAGAGTGCCTGAGCCATCTGAAAATCTATCTCGACATCCATTTCCTTGAAAAGCAGATATAGAATTTCTGCGGTGGATGAAGCGCTCTTTTGTATCAAATTATGTACAAGCAGATCTTCATCACTCTCATGGTGATCAATGATAAAATAATCCTTGACTTTTGGTAAAACTAGTTGCGAAACAATTCCAATATTGTTTTCATCATTTGTGTCGAGGATCAGAAGGACATAATCTCCAAGATTCTTCGGCAACCGGGCGGTCTCATTGATAACTCTGATTTCATTGAACCTGTCGATAAAACTGAATTTATTCGGCATTGGGTCTGAATTTATCACCAATGCCTCTTTACCTAATTTTTGCAGTGCCTTAAGCATTGCATATTCACTTCCGATGGCATCGCCATCCGGCGTTTCATGAGCAGAGATAATAAATCTTGAATTTGATTCTAGGAAATTTATTACTGCTTCAAATATCATTTTTTAAAGTACTGCCTCTCTTTAAAATTCTCTTCTCTCTGAAAAGGTTCATAGCAACATTGGGTGCAACATAGGAACCTGCCTCAGCTACAAAGCTACTTGGTATTTCATTATTCACTCCTATCACTGCGATACCCTTGCAAATCTGTGAAGGGAAATCGATATTATTGGCATCACTTTTCCTATTGCCGATACGAACGTTTTTACCAATATTGAAATTGCCAGTCTTATTTTCTTTTAAATACGGAAAGAGCAGTGATTTTTCTATTATGGACTTTGAATCTATGGCATTGCCATTCATCACTACTGAATCTACTATCTCCGCATTCTTCTCGATGGAGACATTTTTAAATATAACCGAATTTACCACTCTCCCGCTTACAGTTACATCGCCAGCGATATATGAGTCGATGACTTCTCCTTCTCCGGTGATATGAGACTCGGAGGCCACATTTACAACATCGAGAAGCCTTTTGAAAATCGGTTCAACATGCTTTTTCCCGAATTTAGCAATTATCAATCTATTGTTGTCATACAACTGGTCGATTGAATTACTGAACAATAGTAGGCCAGGAATATTTTCAAAGGTATCCATATTAGTTAATAATACATCATCAAAAAGTATTTTACTGAAATTATCTCCATTTTCAAATAATCTTTTATATTTTCTTAATAATTTTAATAATTTTCGTTTACCCGCAATATACGCATCTACCGGTGTATCATCTATTGACAATTTGAATATACCATCTCTGTTCAAAGAAAAATTCTCCCGGTATCCAATTAAATCTATAAACAGAACTTGTGATGTCGACATGAGAAAGACATACTCAGATTTTCCTTTCTTGACATGATTGACAAGATTCTCATAACCGTTCTGAGCAATTACCAAATCCAATTTTATACTTTCCCATCTCTCCATGAGTGATAGAGCTACTCTGTATTCTCTCTGGTTAAGGTAGAAAACCGGTTCATCTGCAATTCCGTAAAAACTCGTAACTATAAAATCAATTGAATAGAAGTCTCCCCAGAAGGGAAATATGAATCCTGGAAAGTCTCTGGGGATACCCGGAATCTTCGAACTCATTCCTCTTTCAAAGAGATAAAGGTCAAACTCATGCATATCCTATTTCACGTTCTCCAATCTCAAATGAAAATCTTTTCCGCTCTCGCTTCTAACTTTGAAATTCCAGTTCAGTACATTCTCCGGAATATCACTGATTCCTGGAAATCTCGTATCTATAAGGATATTCATCCTTAGAGATTCTCCTACCAGGCTGAAAGCTGCAATACTCTTCGGTGTTCTGTGATCGGTGATTGAAATAAGATCATGGCTCTCGTTCAAATAGAGATTTTTTCCTTGTGATATTGTCCATTGGTTCTTGTTACGTCTCAAAGGTGTTTCTTCTATAATGAGTCTGAATTTCAATCGTCCTTTCCCGCTCTTCCTGGCAAGCATAACCACGAGAAAAACAATCAATGCAAGTATTATTATACCGAAGGGTATTATCAAGAACAGATATGATTCTACCATACCCTTTACGTGAACCGTGACATCATAGGCTGCCGGCGTGAATCTCTGATTTCCCGAAAATTCAAATATCAGGGTACCACTATAATCTCCTTCTTTCAGAGGGGTTTTCAAAACAACCGGAATGGTTAATTGCTCTTTCTTACCCGGCTGAATATTAACCTTAACGGTTTTTTCTATCGCATTCTCTATATCATTTTTTCCAAAGCTTAATCCAACTCGTTGAACAACAACTGTTGATTCGTTCTCAAGATTTTTTGGTATAAGTCTGATTGATATCCTGCCGCTACCCTGCATATTGATGGAAATTCTTTTCTCTACCAACTCAGCCTGAATGATAGATAAAATATTCTTAGTTTTCTCGGTTATTTCTCTTTCACTTGGTTGATTGGAGAGCTCTGTATAATTACCGGAAAGCTTTTTTGCAAGTTCCTCTGCCTGGGGAATTTTCCCGATCCCAAGTATCTCTATCTTCCATCCTTCCTTCTGGATGATCTTGGCATTTTCAAGGAACTCATGGTTGAACTTACCATCGGGAGAGTAGTACTTGCTCGTAGGAGGAGCTTCCTGCTTACCATCCGTCAGCAAGAGTACATACTTTCTTCTCTTATCATTGGAAATCTTCTTCAATTCTTTACGAACCACATCAAGTGCATTACCGATGTCGGTAAAACGCCCGTCAGCCTGTATTGTATCGATTGTTTCTTTTATTTCCCCTTTTTCAGTTTCATCCTGCACTACCTGTGAAACAAGGATATCCGTTTTTCCGTAAAATCCGATAATCAACAGGTAATCCCCTGGAATAACCAGTTGATCAACAATATAATTCTTTACATAATCCTTGACAGCCCCTATTTCTTCCACCATGGAGAGAGACTTGTCCAGTGCAATGATTATATCAATATTTTCTTTTCTCTCATCCGCTCCGACAATGCCCGATGAAAACAGAAGCATGAGAATCAGAAACATAAGGAAAATACGCCTGTTAAACATTTTCTATCTCCTTTTTTTCTACTTGTAGAATGCACCAAAATGGGCTAAAATGGAAGGGTAAATAAAAAAATTGCTTTACATTTTATGGCTAGTATGAATAATTTATATTAATGATATAATTAGGAGGAGAATTGATATGGCAAGTATAGACCTACCAAAGAGTCCTAATGTTTTTCACCCTGAAAAACCGAGTGCAGTTGGTTCTAGAAACTCATTGGCTCAGGAATTCCGTGATCAACAGGCAGAGGTAGACCTTCTGTTGAGCGAAGAAGTTGATAAGGTCATGAATCATATTGCATCCAAACTTCCGAAAGAGGTTCTGGAAAGAATAGATATAATGGGAGGCTTGAAGGAAAAACTCTACAACTACTTCAACCAGAATTACCAGAACATGTTTAACAGGTATATCGTCACAGCAGAAGATGAGATGGTGAAGAAGGTAAGGAACTTCATCGACAAAGAAGAGATGAAAACACTGGCTCGATATACACCAAAGGAGATAGCAGCACTTCTCGACCAGGTTGGTGGTGTCGACAAGTTCAACACCGGCGAGATAGAGAAATCGATTGTCAACATGTACGGCCATCTGCAGGGACATATTCAGAGAGGTATAAATGACCTCGAGAACCTTACCAACTCTCTGTTGAGGCAGAAAACAGACGTTGGAGCCTTTATCAGAGGAGAGAATGCTTACTCCGTTGTGAAATGTGCCTTCAAAGACAATATCAGCAAACCCAAAACGGTTACGGATGTAAAACTATCGGTAAACATACTCGATTCGGAATTGATAAGCCCAATTTTTCATTATCAGGTTACCGTAGAATTCCTGATAAAAGACCTCATTTCGAAGAATATAATGGATCTGATAGACAAGGAAATAGAGAGATTGAAGGATCAGATTATTGACGAGGGTAAGGAGGAATTGACAGACAGCGAGATAATATTTGAGAAGATGAAGAGGGTGGAAAAGTATACCTCTGATGAGAAAGATGATCCAAAATCAAAGAGATACACCTTCTTTGCAAAATCTCTGATGGACAAAATCGAGGGGCTTCGTGCCGAAATTGATCCCGAAGATTACGATCCCCTTAATGTAAGAGAAAACCTCAAAAAGATAATAGACCTTGAGAATATAAGGAACAGGGGTTTCAACACGGCTGTCAACTCAATAACCTCCATTCTTGATACATCCAAGATGGGCTACCAGTACGTGGAAAACCTAAAGAATGCCCGTGAGCTTGTACTGAGAGAATATGAAGATACCGATCCAAGCCAGTTGCCAGATGAAAGATATTCGATCAGGATGAAGTACTACGATCAGGCACAGCTCCTTGAAGAGAGAAAAGCATACGATGTTCAGGCAAAATCATTCGAGGTAGAGGTTCAGCACCTCTGGGATGTTCTGGAAATGGTATACGAAGACTCAAAATTCCTGAAGGGTATCGTAGACTTCAATGATCTTGCTAGAAAATACAGGAACAAGATCAAGAACAAGATAAAAGCGAGGACCGGTGATCCGCTATACGAAGATATAGAGAAGAGCTGGGACGAGATATCCTTCATTAAACCCGCCGATACGGAAGTTGAAAGGATGAACAGGACTTACGTATTCGAGAAGGACAAGATAAAGAGAAGACTTATCCTCATGAGGGAAAAACTACAGAAAATGTATGCATATAAATATCCCATTCAGCGAAGAGTTATGGAAGAGAGACTCAACTTCCTCGAGAGCGAATTCAACAAATTCGACTATATGATAAACCCCTATCATATTCAGCCAGGGTTGTTACTCGATGTCGATATAACCTCGATAAAGCGGAAAAAAGCAACACTCGATGGAATGGCCAATGTTCTGAACGAATTCCTCCATGGTGTTTCCAAGGGTTTCCAGGATGCGGCATTTGCAGCATTCTCAAGGAGGAGATCGACTGTAAGAGAGGACATTGCACAGTCATTTGCATCGGTTACGGATGAAACCAGTGCCGGAAGTGAATATCTCGATATGCTCAATGAAGAACCCTCTGCATCCGCCTCTGAAAAGAAAAGTGAAAAACAGGGTGTAGTGGATGTAACACCGAAAAAATCCCGCCGTGGAAGACCAAAAAAGAATGAGGGTCTTAAGGAGATTTGACGGAGATAAGAATCAATAATGGTGACCCTTCCAAGGGTCACCATTTTATTTTATAAAGAGAGGCTTACATATGGCAGAAACAAAGTCCTACGATTATACAGGATTAAGTACCCGGGAGGGATTCAACAAATCCTTAAGACATTTCAAAGCAGTGATGAGTATCATCTCCGAATTCGAAAACCATGTAAATCTGGCAGATATATTATCTGAACTGCTGGAAGAAAAGGAATTACAACAAGAACAACTGGGTCCTATAGTTCAATCTCTCCTTTTCGATAAATATGGCTATAGTTACCGGTCACATAACCTACTGGAAAGTATTGACGATTTCAATGGCCTAATTTCCGAAGTGGATAAGTGGGCTGCTGTCGATCTGTTCGTCTCCTATTATCATCCCGAGCTCGGATTGATACCGATAAATCCAAAAAATCCTTCACATTGGGAAAATATTAAAGAACTCAAAAAAAATGAGCTCATTGTAGTATATGCGGGAAATTTTGAAAAAACCTCGAATTCCAAAATATTTGATGAGGCTACCAAGCTATTTATAGATCTTCTGTACGGAAAAAGGATAACAGCTCCGCTTTCCTTCAAAAAGGGAAGAAAGACAACGGTAAAGAAACCTGCAAGGACGAAGGAAACGCCAAAAGCTGTCAAAGAGGAAAAAGCAGAAAAAAAGGAAGCAAAGAGAGAAGTCAAACCATCCGGAAAACGTCGAATGACACCTATGTATTCCATTCCCGTAACCAATGAATTGTTTCACAACGGTAATGTTGAAGCATGGAAAAAAATCATACAGAGCTACAAGGCAAAGTACCCTGATCTCGATGTATATATTTTTTATGAGGGAGAGAGAATTCATGATATCAATACACTGTTCAAATGGGGAAAGGTAAAACACGGAAGTGCCATACTTATCTCTGTGGCAGGTGAGAATATCAAGGATGTCGCAAAACTTCAGCGTTATCTGAAGCAGGGAGCAAGCCCAATGTTTGAGGCATTCTTGAGGTTCCCGGTGAATACCGTTTTGAATCTTTTTTGATAAAACTACATTAAGGAAGTAAAAAGGGAAAGATATGAAAAAGAATATACATTTCTTCAGTAAGAGCGAATATACATCGAAGGATAAGGTTCTCGAAAAGATTGGTATAAGGGGAAGAAGAGCCATGGAATTAGCTTCACTGGATCTTCCCATCTTACCGGGTTTCGTAATTGACTCAGAGATTTCATCACACCTCGAAGAGTACAATATTAAAAAGAATCTCAAGGCTCTATTCGAAAAGATTTCCACCTTTACGAGAAAGAATTTCGGTGACAGGGCAAACCCTATGCTGGTCAAGATCGTGATAAGTCCCAATCTCGTCATAGCGACATATCCCACACTCCATAATTTTGGCCTTTCCGATGAGATCATTCCCGGATTTGCAAAGTATGTTGGAGAGAATTTCTGCTATCATGAGGTTCAATTCCTGATAAAAGGTTTTCTAGAAGTGGAAGCAAGAATAAATGAACTGGAAGGTAACGAGGAGAGATACAACGAGTACCAGGAGGCAATAAAAAAGATTTCGGAGCAACTGGGCAAGAATATGACAGCGACCCAGCGCAAAGCTAGTATAGCTCATTATATCCCTCTTCTTCCCGAAGGATTCTTTTCCGATGCATACACTCAGATGGAAATTGCTCTAAAGGAGATCAGCAAATTGCTCAAACTCGACGATCAAAATCAAGAGGATACAGCCCTTCTCATTCAGCCAATGGTTTACGGCAATTACGGAAAAGATTCAGCCAGCGGGGATTTCTATACGAGAAACATCATCACAGGTGAAAAAAAATTGTACGGCCAATTTTTTCAAAACAAATTCAATGAAATTGGCGCCAAGGGAAAGGACATAAACCTTATTGCAAAACCCTATTTGAAAGAACTCGAAGAAATTGCAAGAAAGATAGAGGATCATTTCAAGGAAATCAGATCCATCAGATTTACCATAGAGGATAAGCTTCTCTGGCTTATTGATCAGAGAGCCGTAATGAACAAATCCACACAGGCCGATATTCAGACCCTTTTGGATCTCTATTCCAGAAAGAAGGTTGATGACAGATTCGTTGTATCTAGCATAAAGCCCGGCCAGCTGAACGAGATATTGCATCCCGTGATTAATCTCGAATCAGTAAAAACGATGAAGGCCATTACCGGTGGAATAGCAGGTGCTCCCGGTGCTGCTATAGGCAGGGTATTCTTCAGTACTGAAAAACTCATAGATGCATACAAAGCAGCAATGAAAAAGGGGGAAGACAAGAGGCTGATACTCTGTATGCCGGCTACCTTTGCAGAAGATGTAAAAGCCATAGAATTGGCAACGGGTGTTCTGTCCACCGAAGGAGGATATGCGGCTCATGCCTCTGTTGTGGCAAGGCAATATGGAAAGGTCTCTCTGGTGAAACCGGAACTAAGGATATCAGGCAATAAAGCCACAATAGGTGACATAGCCATAAAAGAGGGTGATTATGTTACACTAAATGTTCCCTATTACGGTGAACCAGCTATATATCTTGGAAAGGCTGAACTCATAGAACCTGATCCTAAAGATTCGGGTCTACTCGATTTCATGGAAATCGTAGAGAAATACATAGGAGCTTTTCATGTAAGGGCAAATGCTGATAATCCCCGTGATACACTACTCTCCAGAACTTTTGGTGCAAGGGGTATAGGGCTCTGCAGAACAGAGCACATGTTCTTCCAGCCCGAAAGGATAAACGTTTTCAGAGAAATGATACTTTCTGATACGGAAGAAGAGAGAAAAAAGGCACTCGATAAACTGCTTCCCATGCAGAAGGGAGACTTCTACAAGATATTCAAGATAATGGAAGGATACGAAGTTACCATCCGGCTCTTAGATGCACCGCTACACGAATTCCTTCCGCACAACCCTGACGAAATGAAATCCTTTATCGAATATCTGAGGAATAGGAAGGGTAGTAAAAAGATAAGCGAAAGGGAAATACGAGAACGGTGTGATGCTCTGAAAGAATTCAATCCAATGCTGGGACACAGGGGATGCAGGATAGCCGTTTCTTATCCTGAGATCTACGAGATGCAGGTCAGGGCGATTTTCGAAGCTGTATATATGCTGAAAAAAGAGGGAGTTGATGTTCACCCTGAGATAATGATTCCAATTATTATGAATGAAAACGAGTTGAAGTTGATAATATACGGTAAGAAAATCGAAGGAAAATCTATTAAAGGTCTTATCGAGGTCGAGAAAGAGGTGAGAGAAAAACTTAAAACAGACCCCTTGAAATACAAGATTGGAACTATGATAGAACTGCCCGTGGCTGCTCTTGGTGCAGGAAAAATAGCCAAGTATGCTGAATTCTTCTCCTTCGGAACGAATGACCTCACCCAGACTACAATCGGGTTGTCCAGGGATGACTTCAACAGTTTTATGCCTGACTATACCCAATTCGACCTGCTCGATGGTAATCCCTTTCAGATACTCGATTCTCATGTGAAAGAATTGATCTCGATTGCCATAAAAAGGGGAAAGATGACCAGACCAGACCTCGTGGCAGGTCTCTGTGGTGAACATGGTGCTATACCGGAAAATATCAAGTTCTGTATCGATGCAGGTTTGAACTACGTTTCCTGTTCATCCTACTCGGTACCGATTGCAAGACTCTCGATAGCTCAGTACAACATAGAGAACGGTGTTTAACTGCAGGAAAAATATTTCGAACTTAAGAAAGGACAATACAAGCCTCAAATCTCAGGGATAACCCGATATTTTTCGAATCCGGACGTATAGAGGCTTTAATTTTTTGTAGAGTTTCAGATAAATATTCCTGTATATATCCTCATACATATCCCTGTGATTGGGGTTGGGCAGAAAGGTATTTCCTACAGAGGTCATGCTACCAATGGCAGAATTAAAATTATCATAGAGACCGCTTCCTACGGCAGCAACAATTGCAGCTCCAAGACTCGCTGTTTCGAAAATACTGGGTCTTTCTACTGGAAGTTGAAAAATATCAGATGCTATCTGAAGTACACTGTTGCTCTGTGAACCTCCTCCTGAAACTCTTAGGCTTACTGTTCGTCTTCTGCTCCTTCGCTCTATTCTTTCGAGACCATCTCTCAACGCGTAAAAGAGTCCCTCGATTATTGCCCTGTACAGATGGGCACGAGTATGTACCTCTCCAAAACCAATAACCGTTCCCTTTGCCTCCGGACCCGGAATTTTCACTCCTGGAGACCAGTACGGTTGAAGGACAAGGCCATGAGAACCAGGCGGCACCTCTTCCAGAAACCGATCGAAAAGTTCCTCTACCGCCTTGCCCTCATTTTCTGCTATCATCTCTTCTTTGAGACCGAATTCTCGCCGAAACCAGGAAACAAGCCAAAAGCCCCTGTATATCTGTACTTCCGGAGAATACATTCCCGGAATGGCACTGGGATACGGAGGAATAAAGGGAATCACTTCGATATACCTCTTCGTATTCAGGCCAACTGTTGCAGTCGTACCAAGAGAGAGACCAGCTATTTCCGAACCAAAACAACCCGAACCAAGTAATTCACAGGCCTTGTCTGCTGCTGCAGCAATAACCGGCAGACCCTTAGGAATTCCGGTTTTCTCTGAAGCATATCCGGAAATGGTTCCAATGGTTTGCCCTGGAGCAACCAGCTCCGGTAACATGTCCTTCGGAACAGGAAATGCTTTCCACTTCCAGTTTCCCGCTGAACTCCAGGAAAATTTTTTGTAGTCGAAGGGTATGTAGCCTACCTGAGATGCATATGAATCACGGTAAAGACCTGTCAACTTGTAGATGATATAACCGGAAATATAGAGAAATTTGTATCCCTGCCGTATGATATCCGGTTCATTGGCAAGGAGCCAGTTTATCTCAGCTTCCGCCTGTGCGTATTTCACTGTTCCGTACATGCCGACAAATCTAAAACCCAACTCGGTAAAGAAACCGAGTGAATTGAAATTCTTCTCCCTCCTCTGATCGGGCCACACGATAGCCGGACGCAAGGCCTTTCCTTTCCTGTCAACCACTACAACGGTGGAACGTTGCGTAGTAACCGAAAGGGCACGCACTTTTTCAGCTAATTCTTCATTCTTCGTAAACAGATTCTTACATGTAAGGGAAAGTTTTTCCCAGAAATAATCCGCTTCCTGTTCCGCTTCACCCGGCCTTTTGGAATAATACGGTCGGATGGGCGTTCTCTCTATGGCAACTATGTTTCCGGAGGTATTGAAAACAACTGCTCTTACACTTTGCGTACCAAGATCTATTGCCAGAATATGATCTTTCATTTTCAGAAATGTAATGTATGGTTTAAGACCAGATGCTGAATTTCTTGAGGCCTCTTATTATCGCTTCAGCCGCCTTTGCCGCATCATTCTGTGGTACATGCGCCTCTCTGTTCAGCGTCTTTGTAAAAAACAACTTTATCGTATCGAATACATCGGGAAGGTTGTAGAATATGAAAGAAAAATCGATTCCCTTTGGCTTGAATATGGTGAAAGCCGAATATGCTATTATAGGGTCCTTGCTTATCATAATCTTTGTTTGATTTTTTGCAGTTAATATCTCAAGTTCAGAGAATCTGTGAGGGATCTGCTCCCTGGAGTCTCTCCTGAAAGGCTCTACATGTTTTCTGGGATAGTTTGGTGGTTCGACAAGAACGAATAGTTTGTTGCCATCCGTCTGAAAGGTCAATCCATCTTCAGAGAGGTACAAACTCTTCACGCCATTGTAGGCAACAATTTCATATTTTGAATATGTCGACTGCTCGTTAAAAAAAGAAGAAACAATATATCCCCCCTCTCTTGGCAGCTTGTTTTGAGAGTATGCCTGAAAAAGATCTAGTGCTTTGGCTTGCATATATCATCCTCCTAAAATGC
This sequence comes from Spirochaetales bacterium, assembly GCA_027021365.1. GTDB lineage: Bacteria > Spirochaetota > Spirochaetia > SZUA-6 > SZUA-6 > JALUUM01. The sequence goes on along the minus strand of JALUUM010000020.1, from coordinate 466,094 downwards.
ATTATACCTATACGACATAAAATATCAAGGAGAGGTTGAATTTTTGTACTCCTTAGCCTTCTCCATGAATTTTTTATAAAACTCTGAATTACCCGTTTTTCTATAGATATTTGCAAGTCCCATGTAGGCTTGCCAATCCTTCTGATTTTCACCAAGAACACCTCTGTATAATTCTGAGGCCCTTTCATATTCTCCCTTCCTGTAGTAACAGTAGGCTAAAAATTTGAGAATTGAATGGTTAGCTTTGAAATGCTTTCTTGCCCTTTCCAGTAACTGTAAGGCTTTTTCTATCATTTCCAACTTGATTAGTGAAAAACTGACGCCAAGCAGATAATCCAGTGATTTAGGATTAATCAAGAGTAACTGAAAATAGGCGATATAGGCTTCGTTGTATCTTGCCAGATACCTGTAGCAGAAAGCTTTTGCCTCCATCAATTTGATGTTGCGCGGCTCATAACCCAATGCATGGTTGATCTGAGATACGGCAATGTCGAAATGCTTGCTCTCAAGTAAATAGTGAATGAATTCTTTTCTTACATCAATACTATCAGGCCTCAAGCCAAGATATCTCTTATAATTTTCTATAACTTCTTCCTCTCTGTCGAGCTGGCGATTTGCCCTTATCAGTAACAGAAGTGCCTCCTCGTTTTCACTATCCAACCTGAGAGTTCTGTTGAACCATCCGATGGAGAGATCGGGTAAGCCTGCATCGATATATGCCTTGCCAAGTGCATTCATCAGGTATATATCTGGCCCCGTTTTCTGTATCTCTTTCTGAAGAAGCTTTATTACCCTTTCCCTGTCACCACCAAGTTTTGCTGTTGCGAGAGCATAGTAGTACTCGGCTACCGGATCATCCGGATTGATTTTAACAATTCTATTTAATTGTCTTATGATTTCATCGTACTCGGCAAGGCTCCATTGAATCATCACCAAACCGTAACGAAGCGCAATATTTCGAGGATCATTTTCGACGGCTCTGATAAAGTGATTCTTTGCCTTTTCCCATTCGCCGAGGTTTCTATAGGATTCTCCAATGAGGGCATGAAGATCTGGCTGATTGTAGTTCTTTTTAAGGAGTTTTGATGCGAAATAAATTGCTTTCTTGAACTCTTTCTCTTTGAAGAGTGAATTTGCAAGCATCCTGTTGAGGTTATCCAGATCGCTGGTCAGCTTAGTCTCTATATTCATATATTTGGAGACATTCTTCAGCTCGAACAACCCTTCCGAGCGATCACCTTTCTGAAGGAGGATTATTGCCCTGTTCAGATGTAACAAGGGATCCTTTCCCGACAGTTCTATAACCTTGTCCAGGTGAAAAAGTGCAGCATTGGGCTTCCCGAGATCTCTGTATATATAAGAGAGATAGAGGTGTGACGATACATTATTCCCCTTCTTGTCGATGAGAAACTGAAAATACCTGCCGGCATCCTCCAGATATCCTTCGTAGAAGAGTTTTATCGCATAGACGAAGAGAGCATTACAGTAAGCATTAAAAAAACGCATGTCACGTGGTGAAAGTTCCACTGCTCTTGCAAAATAATCAACGGCAAGGGAATACTTTTTAAGTTTCAGGTATCCATACCCGAGTAATGCATGGGCAAAAGCAAAATCAGGATCCTTCTTCAAGACGTATTTCAGATGCCTCACTGCTTTTCTGTACTGTTTCATTGAAAAGTAAGACCTTGCAAGAAAAAAACTTCCGACATGGCAGTGGGGTCTTAACTTTCTGTAATGCTCCAGAATTTGAATGGCATCGTATGGTTTTCCCAGGGCATGGAAGCTGCGTCCGAGATATAACAGGATAACCGGATATTCGGCTGCCGAGTCGATAATTCCACTTAACAGGATGATAGCCCTGTTATAGTCTCTCCTCTTTCCCGCTTCGATAGATTCTAAGATTATCTCCTCGATTTCTCTTCCTGTTTTAACCATAACTTACAATAGTATAAATAAAACTTATTTGCTTTACAAATAGTTAAATATCATTTAAATATTAATTTATGAGTCAAATGAAATCCTTTCATGAAATATCACTGGAAAGTTCGATTACAGGTGAGAAATATTCTTCAATTTACAGGATAATATACACCTCCATATATCTCGCGCTGACAATTGCATATTTTTTCTTTGGCAAAACTTCCGTTACCGGTCTCGTTTTTGTCTCGGTAATAAGTTTTCTTCTCTATATAATTTCACTTTTTTCTCTTCTCATCGTAAAGAAAACGGAACTACACCGAACCGTCACATACTTCACAATTGCATTTGATATTCTAGGCGGATTGACTTTTTCCATATCCTCACTGCTGTACTATTCAGGTTCCCTTCTTGCACCCCTCGTTGTAATAGTTCTTATCATTGCACTGATAATCGTTATGATATTCAGACTCAAACCTGCCATGATACTTGGTTACGGAATAGTTCTCTGCTCTGGCATGCTAATATTTTCCCTGTATGCCCTTTTCATACTGGAGCAAGCCCGCATAGCGCTCTATTCCTCCATAATACTAGTGATATTGATGTTTACCTCCTTCCTCGTTTACATACTGTCCAGATACCTAATTGCGATTCTTGAAAAAAATCTCGTTACAGAGGATCTCCTTCGTTCTTCGAGGAGATTGCGCATGACCCTCGAAATTGTCGAAGCTTCAATTGTCAGTTTGAGCTCCTTTGTAGCAAACCTCGAGAACATATCAGAAAAACTATCAAAGGGAGCGAGAAATCAACTTTCCAGTATAGAAGAGATATCAAAAGCCGCCGAAAATCTCCAGAAGTCTATGGAGGGTATTTCTACATCATCGGAAATATCCGAAAATACGATAAAACGCACGGCAGATCTTTCAAACAATGGAAATCTGATCTTGAAAAGAGTCATAGAGGAAATACTCGGTATCCATGAAGTTGCAGACAAAATGGTAACTTCACTGGATTTGATAGACGAAATAGCAGACCAGACAAATCTACTCTCCCTTAATGCGACTATAGAGGCTTCCAGAGCGGGTGAAGAGGCAACAGGATTTTCAGTAATTGCCGAAGAAATAAGAGAACTTGCAGAACGATCCTCGGAAACAGCAGCAGAGATAGGTAAACTCGTAAAGGAAATAGAAAGAGTGATTTTCAGCGGTGGAGAATCTTCAAAGGAAGCCGGAAAAATTTTCGACCGTATCAATAAAGATCTCAATGTCTATTCAAACTTCGTTCATGATCTTCACGTGGCAGTCCAGAATCAGCTCTCGTCCAACAGGGAAGTAACAAAAGCAATCGAAATGATCGAACGTGTAACAAGAGAAAATACGGTTATGGCCGGTGAGGTAAACAAGATACTCTCTGATATCAAGAGCGAAGTGGCAAGATTGAAAGACCTCGTTACAGGCAAGATGTCAGAGACTGCATCGCTTTCCACGATAAGCAAAAAGTAAGCTTATCAGAATCTACCAATTTGACAAAAAGAAAAAACTAAGGCATAAATTGGCTATGTTTGAAAGAGATATATTTCTTAATATTAGTCCCCTGGATCACAGGTATTACCTTGCAAACAGAGGGCTGTTTGACAAGCTTTCGAATTACTTGAGTGAAAGGGCCAATGTTCAGTACTGCATAAAGGCCGAACTCTCACTTTTGAGAAACATAATAGAGATCACTCATCAGGATGAAGATACCACCATTCTTGATGGTCTTGAGAAAAGAATCACCCCCGAAGAGGTTTACCGTGAAGAGGAAAAAACCCGACACAATGTAAGGGCACTGGTAAATGTAATAAAAAAATATGTTCCAGAAAAATGGGCGAATTTCGTTCATCTCGGCGCTACCTCGGTTGATATACTGGATACGGCAACAGCAATGTCTTACAGGGATACGGTAAGAGAGGTCCTACTCCCGACACTCATTTCTCTCGAGGAAAAGCTTATCGATATTGCTCGCAGAGAAAGTAATACCCCTCAGATAGGAAGAACCCACGGACAACATGCCGTGCCTATAACATTTGGTTTTGCCATCTCCGAGTATGTATCGAGACTGGGGAAGAGCATTCATAGAATATATCAATACTCCAAAGATTTAAGGGGAAAATTGTCAGGCGCCGTAGGTGCATACAATGCAACGGCACTGATTGTAGATGACCCATTGGCACTGGAAGAGGCATATCTCTCCTCACTTGGGTTAAGAGCAGATGACATCTCCACACAACTCGTACAGCCGGAATACTCCTTAAGACTCCTCCTTGAAATCAACATCGCTTTCGGCATCATAGCCAACCTTGCGGATGACCTTAGAAACCTCCAGAGAACGGAAATCGGAGAGGTAAGAGAAGGATTCGGAAAACATCAGGTTGGCTCCTCAACGATGCCACAAAAGCGTAATCCATGGAATTCGGAACATATCAAGAGTATGTGGAAGACATTCTCTCCGAGAACCATTACCTTTTTCATGGATCAAATCTCCGAGCACCAGCGTGACCTGACCAACTCAGCCTCAAGGCGATTTATTGCAGACTTCATAACGGGTTTTCTTGCGGCAGCATCGAGAATGATCAGGGTCCTGGAGGGTCTGCGTATAGACAGAGAGAAAATGTTAAAGAACCTGCTTGAAAACGGAGATCTCGTGCTTTCTGAGGCGGTATACATACTTCTTGCAACAATGGGGGAAAGAGAGGGTCACGAGATAGTGAGGAAGCTTACGCTAAAACGGGAAAAAACGGGTAAAAGGCTCTGGGAATTGATACAAGCCAACAGAGAGTTGAACGAAATGTTAACAAGAGCACTGAAAAAACTCGGCGTGGAAAACTCGAGCCTCTTCTGGCGGAAACCGGAATTTTACAGCGGTATAGCTTCAAAAAAGGTCAATGACATTGTCAGTAGATATGAGGCACTGGTGGAAAATATCAAGAAAGAGATTGAAAGAGAAGGAGAAACAAATTGAGTGAAATGATTTCAATAAGGGAGGGATTGAGTTACGATGACATCCTTCTTATTCCCGGTTACTCGGAGATACTACCCTCCGACATAGACCTTACTACAAGGCTTGCGGGAAAGATAAGATTGAACACTCCAATCCTGTCCGCTGCAATGGATACGGTTACAGAGGACAAGCTGGCCATTGCCCTTGCCTTGGAAGGCGGAGCCGGAGTTATTCACATGAACCTCCCGCCTCATGAACAGGCTGAACAGGTGGGAAGGGTGAAAAGATTCCTTAACTGGATAATTGATAATCCCCTAACCATATCTAAAAACCAGACAGTGAGAGATGCAAGAGCCATCATGGAGGGTAACGGTATCTCCGGACTTCCCGTGCTTGATGAAAATGAAAGACTCTGTGGAATACTGACAAGCAGAGATTTGAGATTCTGTAGCAATGATGAACTTACCGTGGAGAAGGTAATGACACATGATCCAATAGTTGAGGAAGCCAATGCATCTCCAGAAGCGGCAAGAAAGAAATTTGACTTGCACAAGATAGAGAAACTACCTATCGTGGATAAAGACAGGCGGCTAAAAGGGCTTATTACAGTCAAAGACATGGAAAAACATAGCCGTTTTCCAAATGCAGCCCTCGATGAGAGTGGCAAGTTGATAGTCGGTGCTGCTGTATCACCAAACAACTACGAGGAGAGGCTTCCGCTTCTCCTGGAAAACAGAGTCGATTTCATCGTTGTAGATACTGCTCACGGGGATTCTAAAAACGTTCTAAAAACCATCGAAAATATCAAGAAAAAATATACGGTCATCGTAATTGGTGGAAATGTTGCTACTGCCGAAGGAACACGCCACATCATAGAAGCCGGGGCCGATGCCGTAAAAGTGGGGGTGGGGCCCGGTTCGATCTGTACGACGAGGGTTGTGGCGGGTATCGGAGTTCCCCAGTTCAGTGCCGTGCTGGAATGTGGCGAAGTAGCAGCCAGTAAAGGTATTCCAGTGGTAGCCGATGGTGGTATAAAATTCTCCGGTGATATCGTAAAGGCAATTGCAGCGGGGGCCGATACGGTAATGATTGGCAACCTATTCGCAGGATTAAAAGAAACACCCGGCAGAGAAATCATCTTTGACGGAAGGATGTTCAAGGAATACAGAGGAATGGGTTCGATCGGAGCGATAAACAAAGGATCCGGGGACAGGTACCAGTCCAATGAAGGAGAGATCGTACCTGAGGGAATAGAGGGAAGGGTTCCCTACAAGGGAGAATTGAAACCATTCCTCCACCAGCTTAACGTAGGATTAAAGAAGGGGATGGGATATTGCGGCTGCAGGAATATTGCCGAGATGAAATCCTACAGGAAATTCGTAAAGATAACGGCAATGGGTTTGAAAGAGAGTCATGCACATGATGTCGTAATTACGCATGAAGCACCAAATTATTCAAGATTGAGAGGTTAAGATGAATTTAGTAGTAGTAGGAGCCCAGTGGGGCGATGAAGGCAAGGGTAAAATCGTAGATTTTTTGTCTGAAAACGCAGATTTCGTGGTACGATACTCCGGAGGGGCAAATGCCGGTCATACCGTGGTTATCGGAGAGAAAACGTACAAACTCCATCTTATACCTTCCGGAATACTATCCCAAGACAAAATCGTTATTCTTGGCAATGGCATGGTGATAGACCCTGAATCACTCTTTGAAGAACTGAACACCATAGGTGAACAGGGAATAGAGTGGTCAGGAAGGGTTCTTATTTCCGAGAGGGCCCACGTAGTTCTTCCTCGTTTCAAGAGGATGGATGTCGAGATTGATAAGAAGAGAGCCAAACCAATCGGAACAACAGGTAGGGGTATTGGTATTACTTACTCCTTAAAGGCATCGAGAGACAGCTACAGGTTCGTTGATATTCTCGATTCTTCCGTTTTCAATACCATGGAGGATGAGGATAAGAAATTTCTGGAAAAGTATATTCCGAAACTCGAACCGATGATAAAAGACACTTCATTGATCCTTCACGAAAACAGGGATAAGAACATACTTTTCGAAGGAGCACAGGGAGCCCTTCTCGATATAGACCTTGGTACCTTTCCCTATGTATCCTCCGGATTATCATCCGCTTCCGGAGCCTCCCAGGGAAGCGGGCTTGGCCCCCTTGATATAAATGGTATTACGGGAGTATTCAAAGCGTACACGACAAGGGTGGGTAACGGGCCATTTCCTACCGAATTCAGGGAAGACCGTGACGGAGACCTTGGCAGCCGTATAAGAGAAATCGGGAGAGAGTACGGTGTTACAACAGGAAGACCGAGGAGATGCGGATACCTCGATGTTGTGGCACTAAAGTATACATGCAGAACCAACTCCATGAATTCCCTCTCTCTGACCCACCTCGATGTGTACGACGGGATGGAAGAGATAAAGGCAGCCATTGCATACAGGTACGGAGGAAAGAAGATAGAAAATTTTCCTGCATCCAATGAGGTACTATTCAAAGCTGAGCCTGTACTTAAGAGTTTCAAGGGCTGGAAAAAGAGCATTACTCACTGCAGGACTTATGAAGAGTTGCCACTAGAGGCAAGGGATTATATCTCTTTCATAGAAGATCAAACAGGTGTACCGGTAAATATCATCTCAGTCGGCTATAGACGTGAAGAAACGATTGTCAGAGAGGATCCATGGACACGATCCTGATTCTGGATTTCGGCGGGCAGACCAGCCAGCTCATAAGCAGAAGAATAAGGGAACTCGGCTACTATACGGAAATTATTCCTGGAGAAACCGAGATTCCTTCCAAGCTAAAGAGTAACCTCAAGGGAATCATACTTTCTGGTTCACCGTATTCCGTTTATCAGGAGGATGCTCCGAAACTCTCATTCGACCTTGCCAGCATAGGTATCCCGGTCTTGGGGATATGCTATGGAATGCAGAGAATTGTAAAAGATTTCGGGGGAACGGTTAAAGCAGGGGGTAAAAAAGAGTATGGCAGGTCAAAGGTTTTTTTTACCGGAAGGGAAAAAGATCGGGGGCTTTTACATAATATTCCTGACGGCTTCATATCATGGATGAGCCATGGCGACATTATAGAAAATATTCCCCGGAATTTCGACGTACTGGCACTATCTGAAAATCATCATGTAGCTGCCATATCTCACAGAGAGAAACGAATAATAGGAATACAGTTTCACCCGGAAGTGACACACTGCCAGTACGGAACGGAAATACTCGATAACTTTGCGGGCATTGTCTGCGGGGCAAGGAAAAACTGGAATGTCGAACTCTTCATCGAAAATACGTGCAGGGAGCTTAGAAAGAGAGTGGGTGAGATGAAGGTGCTTCTGCTCATTTCGGGTGGTGTCGATTCATCCGTGTTGGCGACTCTACTACTTCACTGTTTGAATCCGAAGAATGTCTACCTTCTCTATATCGATACGGGCCTGATGCGAAAGGATGAGACAGAAGAAGTCCTGGGAAACCTGGAGAGGCTGGGGGCGGTAAATATCAATGTGAGGGATGCGTCTGATAGGTTCTTTGAAGCACTGGAAGGAGTCGAGGACCCCGAGGAAAAGCGGCGTATCATCGGAGACCTCTTTATGAAACTGGAACAGGAGGAGACGGCAAAACTCGGTCTGAAAAATTACTTTTTGGCACAGGGAACACTCTACACCGACATGATCGAGTCCGGAAAGGGGGTGGGGAACAGGGCACAGGTTATAAAGTCCCACCACAATGTTCGAAGCCCTCTCGTTGAAGAGCTCAGAGAGAAGGGCAAATTGATAGAACCCCTTTCAATTCTCTACAAGGATGAGGTGAGAAAACTGGGAAGAAAACTCGGGTTGCATGAGAGGATAATAGAGAGGCACCCCTTTCCGGGTCCCGGATTGGCAGTCCGAATACTTGGTGAGGTAACCAGGGAGAAGGCTGGAATACTTAAGGATGCTGATTCGATTTACATAGAAGAATTGAAGAAGCGAGGCCTTTACGGGAAGATCTGGCAGGCATTTGCAGTGCTTCTGCCGGTTCGTTCCGTCGGTGTAAGGGGTGATTCACGCGGGTACAGGTATGTGCTGGCCCTCCGTGCGGTAGTTTCCAAAGACGGGATGACGGCAGATGTTTTTCAATTTCCTACGAAGGACCTGCTCGAGATTTCAGCCATGATAACCAACAAGGTTCCGGAAATAGGAAGGGTGGTGTATGATGTTTCAAGTAAACCACCCGCGACGATCGAATGGGAGTAGTGGCCTGAATAGTGACTAGAATATAATAAAAAAAGATGAACTACCGATAATCTACATGTCAGGAGAAAAAGTATGAATCAGAAATCCCTTCCCAATGATCCGGATATCCTCTACATGCTTGAATGGATCATGAAGAGGTACAACATGAAAATATCCGACCTCGCCAGAATGTTTCAGACAACTCCGTCTACGATCCATTACTGGCTCACTACCGGAAGGATGTCATATAAGAACCTGAAGAAACTTCGTTCAAGCTTCTACTTCCTAAACAATTCAAAGGACCCTCATGCCGGAGAGAGGAAATGCAAAAGATGCGGTAAATGGCTTCCCTTAAGCGCATTCAGAAACGGGAAGGCAATTTGTAAGTCATGTGAAAACAAACGAACCCTCGAGTACTACCACAACAACAGAAAAAATTAGAAGCAATCATAAACGATTGAACAACCGAAGGAGTAATTGAACCAGAGACAGTTAATTGGAGGTGGCGGGAGTCGAACCCGCGTCCTGAAGGTCGAGACAAAAGCCTCTACAGGTTTAGCTGCTTATTCAATCTCGGCAAAGAGACGGTCAAGCAGCGCACCACTCTTTGCCAGAGCCTGCGTAATTATTTCCCTCTTCAAGGCAGGCGCCCGAAAGAGGTAAGTTCCGATTTGCGTCGGGTATTCTGGATGCTCGGAACAGCGCCTCCAGGTACCCGTGGCTGCAAATTAAGCAGCCAATGCGAAATCTGCGTTATCGGCAGTTGTGTTTTTGCCATTTTTTAGGAGATTGGCACTCCACCTGCAGCCTTTGACCCGGATAACCTCCAGTCGAGACCGTTTCACCCCCTAAAGAGCCTTTAAAGTTTAGAGATAGAAGCCATATAGAAGCCTTTAGGTCTAGAAACTGTCAAATATGGTTTCTATCTATGATAGTGCAGTAATAGCAGTAATAGTATAGTACAGTACAGTTTCAATATCTGTCACGTCGGAATTCTCTCTCGGCTTCTCTGGCAATATCCCTTCTCTTTATCGCTTCACGTTTATCAAAGATCTTCTTCCCCTTTGCAAGTCCAATTTCAAGTTTTACCCATCCGTTCTTAAGATAAAACTTAAGGGGTACGATGGTCAATCCTTTTTCATTTAGCTTTCTAGAGAGTCTCTTTATTTCCTGCCTGTGTACAAGAAGTTTTCTAGGCCTTTCCGGATCATGATTAAACTGGTTTCCGAAGGGATACTTTGAAATATGCAAACCCAACAACCAGAGTTCTCCATTTTCTATCTTTCCATAGGCATCAGAAAATGAAAATTTACCCTCACGAATGGATTTTACTTCGGTTCCACGAAGTTCTATGCCGCATTCGAGGGTATCGATTATGGAATAGTTGAAACGAGCCTTCCTGTTGACTGCCAGTATTTTTATATTCTTATCTTCACTCATACCTGCTCTGCGGACAAAGTTTTGTTTATGCTAACTTTCTCATACTCTTTCTATGGGTAACTATCGCCGTTACCGCTGTTACCGCTGTTACCGCTGTTACTACTCTCGACACTGTTACTGCACACTATGCTATTACTGCTGTTACCGCTGTTACCGCCGTCATTCCTCTTACTTATTCTCACTTATTCTGGTAAGTATAATTCGGAAACCGGTATAGGCCGTACACCAGCTCGGCGGTTGGCTCCCACGGATATACAGAGGCACCAGTTCCTTCTTATTGGCCCACGAACCACCGCGTACAACCTTCTCCGCACCCACTCTTGGCCCACTGTAATCAATCAGATAACTTGCCGGAGAAAACCATGTATCATTCCATTCCCAGAGATTACCTGACATGTCACGCAATCCAAATCCATTAGCAACTGAAGAACCTGCTTTAAGAGGCCCCTTTATACCCTTCCTGTAAAAAACACTTCCCTCGGGTGGCAGTTCTCCCGGTTGAATTTCTCCCTTTTCTCCTGTAACTTCCGTAACTCCCAAATTGGTTGCCGGATATGGTGTTCCGAACACGCCTCCCCTTGCCGCCCATTCCCACTGGTACTCTTTAGGAAGTTGAGCCGCGTATTGCGGAAGTAATCCTTTCAATTTTCCGGAGAACCACTTCGCATAGGCCCTTGCCGCATAATAGGAAACATACCTCACGGGAAAATCAAAATCTTCCCTCTTTGGCCTGCCATTTTGAAAATCCTTCAGGTAATCTTTGGTAACAAGTCCCCTGGAAATCAATTCCTCCCTGTTCTTTGGAGCCCAGAAGGGATTACTCTTTATGAACTGGTAGAAACTGCCATTCGTCACCTCGGTGGTGGACATGTAGAATGAATCCGTGCTGCTCTCTACCGGGAAGAGATAATCCAGTTGTCTCGACAAGCGTTCCATGTCCGTGTCATTTCCCATGAGGTATCTGCCGGCAGGAACGAGTGAAAAATTGATACCTGCCACACTAATCGTTTTCCTGTTCGAGACATGCAAAAATGAAGCTTTGGAAGGAGTAATTCCGATTCTGCTCTTGTCGCTTATGTCCTCTATATAACCTTTCAGGACATTTCTGAACCAGCTGCTGTCGGTTATAACCTTGGAATTCTTTTCTCTTAAGGATAGAGCAATCCATATGGGGAATCTTTTCATCTCTTTTGACATGACTGCCATTTTCTGTATTGCCAATACAAATGTCTGAAGGTTCATAAAGCAGCCCCTTGAAGAGACGAGAAAGAATCCCTTTAATAGATATTTCAGCTGGCGCTCGTTCTGTACGAAGAATGCACTGTTTTTGAGAAAATCAAAGTATTCCTCTAATGCCTCGGAACCCTCCTGTCTGTTCAGAGAAAATGTCGAGTTTGCCGTATCTTCTATGATCTCCGGAATGTGAGGATTCTCTGCAAAATCCTTTGATGCGCTGTCAAGAAGTGCCTTTCTATCTTCCAGTTTGAGTGGTATATATTTTTCTATCTTAGAGGGAAAGATAAGTGTTGCAAAAATCCTTCCCTTAACGGTAAAGTCTTCTACATACGTTTTGAAAAAGGGCTTGGAAATGGTTATTCTGTGTTTGCCATTCTTTACCAGAGTTACAAAGGGGGTAGAACCCCTGTATTTCCCATCGATAGTGACAAATGCCCCCGAAGGATGGCTGCTAAATGAAACATACTCTCCGCCTGTCCTTAGTCCGGGAAAAAACAGAAGAAAAAAGAGTATAAGAATTATCAGAATCGCATATATTACAGGTACATAGGTTGTCGGTTTGATACCCAGAAACGGCTTTAAACGTACCTTTACTTCATGGAAATCGGGAATGGGTTCCTTCTTTTTTGAATGCATGGAGAGATTATAGGTTCATATCGTATTACTTGTCAATGATACTCTTTCATGATAATCTGTCGGTTAAATGAGTTCCAGAAAAAAAGAATTGACATTATCAGAAAAAATCGTTTCGCGAACAGAACTTCTTCTTACAAAGAGAAAAAGAAGAAAATTGATAAAAAAAGAAAAACAGAAGAGAAAAAATCCCATTCTCGACTGGCTCGATGCCATACTTTCCGCTGTTTTCATAGTACTTCTGATAAACCAGTATCTGTTGCAGGCCTACCTCATACCGAGTCAATCCATGATACCATCGCTCCTCATTGGTGACAGAATATTCGTAAACAAGCTCATCTATGGCCCAGAACTGATACCCGGCCAGATAAAGCTTCCCGGTTTAAGGCAACCGAAACGGGGCGAAGTTATAATCTTCGAAAATCCCACATACTTGAGCAAGGGTCCCGTCATAGAGATACTGCAGAGAATAATCTACATGGTTACCCTAACGATGGTAGACATCGATAAGGACGAGTACGGAAGACCCCGTCACCACTTTCTCATAAAGCGTGCAATCGGAATGCCAGGAGACAGAATAAGGATGAGGGAGGGTAATGTAGAGATAATGGTACCTGGCTCGGAGAGATGGATGAAAGAGGCGGAACTCCAGAAACAGCTTGGCCTGCAATATCCCGTGAGGAGGGAGTTTCAACCGGAGGAATATCCATACTTCCGTGAAGCGGGTAAGGGTATCGCATTGCTCAATGAAGGTCTTGAAATAGGCAAGGATACCCGTGATTCCATATCCAGGTACTTCGTCATATCCGGAGAGTCCACCGGAAGTCCCAATTTTTCCCAACAGGCACTTGTAGACAACATCTATATCTGGAAATGGATGTACAGAGTTGAATACGAGATAAATCCATCAGACAGGATGTCGGGTGAAAACTGGAGAATTCTGGAAAAGGGGCAGTATATACCGGATAAGAGAATTTTCCCGATGGGGGACAACCGCGATGATTCCAGGGATGCCAGGTACTTCGGACCCGTTTCCATGAAAAAAATACTGGGAAAGGCCTCTTTCAGATTCTGGCCACTAACAAGATTTGGCAAAATCAGATGACCGGGTAAAATGTATAAACCTATCGAGAGATACAAAACCAACAGTGGTATAAGAAAACTGCCCCGCCTGCTATTGAATATATTGAAGCTTGCCATTATAAGTTTCTTTCTCTATATAATAGTTACCACTTTTTTCATCCAGGGCTATACTGTAGATTCAGTTTCGATGGAGCCGACTCTCAAAACGAATGAACGTGTTATAGCTTCTTCTCTTCCCTATGGTTTCCCGGTCGGTAGCAAGGATAGGAGAATTGGTTTACACAAACTTCCCAAGAGAGGCGATTTGGTGATAATTGCATCACCCTATGCGGACAGGGGAACCCTGATTCTTCGTATCATGAACAGCATTGTCGACTTCTTTACTCTGCACCGAGTGAGTCTAATAAAAGACAGAGCCGGAAACAATATAAGCCGGTTCATGCTGAAACGTGTTATTGGCGTACCCGGTGACACTGTGAGAATGGATCGTTACAGGTGCTACATCAAGCCCCCGGGGCAGGCAAAATTCATCGACGAGATGTCCATTATCGATAAAAATTATAAGATACAAACAAAAATCAATGTTAAAAATGCGAAAAGCGATTATCCGTTTAATGGAGAAATGCAAAGTATCACCCTGGGTGAAAATCAATACTTTCTTCTGGGAGACAACAGGCCTTATTCCAGTGACTCAAGATCATGGGGAATAGTGAATTACAGATTGATTCTTGCCAAGGTGATTCTTCGTTACTGGCCAACGAATCGCATTTCATACTTCTAGATTTCATGTTTCCAGGGAGCTTGCTTCCTTGACACTGCTCGATAGTAACTATGACATAGCATTATACGTTCATATTCCCTTCTGCAGGAGCAAATGTATATACTGTGATTTTTTTTCGTTTGTTCCCCCTTCGGTCAATGAAGGTATTATTGAGACCACAATCATCTCTATCCTTGAGGAACTTGAATACAACCTTGCAATGCTTCCTTCGGTTACAATCAAGACACTCTATATCGGAGGAGGTACACCGAGCCTGCTTTCTGGCAAAACACTGGAAAGTTTACTTAGAGGAATAGATTTATCGTTAAGAAGGCACAATACCGAAGTATCCGGGCTGTCGGAATATACCATAGAGGCAAATCCGGAATCTGTTACAAGAGATTTTCTGGAAATATGTTCGGACCATGGAGTGACAAGAATCAGCATCGGTTTCCAAAGCATGAGTGACAGGTTACTCGATATACTTAAAAGACCAGGATGCTGTAGAGACAACTTCAAATCATTGGAACTCCTTGAATCCTCTTGGACGGGAAAAAAGAGCGGAGATCTTCTTTCCGGTATTCCCACTCAGAAAACAGATGAGCTTATTGAATCAATATCCGTACTGATTGAGAACGATTTTAAACATATATCCCTCTACACCCTTACGGTGGAAGATGATACGGAACTCTGCCAAATGGTAAAAAATGGTAGTATCGAAATGCCTAAAGCTGAAGAAGAGGAGAAAATGTGGTTTTCAGGGAAGAATTTTCTCGAAAACAACGGATTGATGAATTATGAGATATCAAACTTTGCCATTCCGGGATACGAGTCACTGCACAATCTGGCATACTGGAAAATGGAACCTTACCTTGGAATTGGTCCTTCGGCGGTTTCCACGATGCCCGCTTCCGGCGACACGGATAAGAGGGTTGATTCAAGCAACATCATACTTAGGATGACCCATTCAAATGACCTCGTAAAGTACTGCAGGGGAAGGGAGAATAACTGGGGTATCACAACCGAATCCATCCAAGCCCGGGAATTTCTACTTGAAAATCTCATGATGGGACTTCGATTGCGAGATGGAATTGAAAAGTCTCTCTTCAGGAAAAGATTTGGAATTGACCTATTTGACATTTTACCCATGACTGATGAATTTTCAGATGATCCTTATTATTACCGACTCGAGGGAGACAGTAGGTTTATGCTTGAAAAAATACTTCTTTCTATTCAAAGGTATACGGAGCCTCTGTCTTCAGAACAGATTCACATTCAATGGCCTCGGGATACGGACCGAGGGAAATGACAGAGATCATTGTCATTGCCGTTTCAAGAGGATAATCGATAGGAAAAGCTATCTCTCCGGAGCTGATCTTTTCCTTTACTTTAACAATATTTACCCATCTCTTGCTGATCACCAGCGCCAGCTTTTTCCCCTTCAAGTGCTCTGTTTCTCTGGCAAGCTTTTTGGTTGCAAAAGGGTTGAGAAACAAAACCAGGAGAAAACTCCCGTCGCTCAATTCCGCTATCTTTACTTCACTGAGTGAGCCGTTTGTAATTATCGGGTCACCGATTACGAATACCGGTTTGCCACCGAACCTGGATTCGATTTTCTTGGAATCCTTACCACCCTTGCCCGAAACCGCATAGAGGGCCAGAGATCCCTCTTCCTGTAAAACAGCCTTTATCCTATCCTGATACTTACTCATCGGTATGTTTATGAATATCCTGTTGTTCCTTATGCCACTAACAGTTTCATTCAATTTGAAAGCTGCAATTCTATACCTCATGATTTCCAGTATTTTTTTTAACCGTCCCTCCACATTTTCAGCGGTTTGATTCTTCAATTTGAAAATCATCTCTATGTGATCGAACTGAGCACTCACCTCTACTACTGATAGGAAAAAAACCACGATTACAAGAAGTATTCTTATCTTTCTTTCAGTCAATATATCCACCTTATATCTGCCTTATATCCGCCCTTCAAATTGACACATAAACTTTGTTCCGGGCAATGCATATGATTGGTAAAAAGCAACACGCTGTCAAGCTTGACACCATATTTTCTTATATGTTAATCTGATTTACCATAAGAAAATAAGAAAAAACAGGAGTTTTTATGTCAGGCCACAGTAAATGGCACTCAATAAAACATAAGAAGGGTGCTCTCGATGCCAAGAGAGGCAAGCTTTTTACCAAACTCATCAAGGAAATAAGCGTTGCTGCAAGGCTTGGCGGAGGAGACATAGAGGCCAACCCGCGTCTGCGTACCGCTGTGTTCAAGGCAAAACTAGCCAACATGCCAAAAGAGAATATCGACAGGGCAATAAAAAAGGGTACGGGCGAGCTGGAAGGAGTCGAATACAATGAACTAACCTATGAAGCCTACGGACCTGGTGGCGTAGCCCTTCTGATAAACATACTTACAGACAACCGAAACAGAACCGCTGCCGAAATTAGAAATATCCTAACAAAGGGTGGGGGAAATCTCGGAGAAACAGGTTGCGTTTCCTACCTTTTCAAGAGAAAGGGAGTTATTTCCTTCAATGCATCGAAGTATGATGAAGACAAGATTCTTGAAGTCGCCCTCGAGGCGGGAGCAGAAGATGTTACCAATGACGGTGAAAATATCGAGGTAATAACAGAACCCGAAGATTTTGAAAATGTAGTTAATGCGCTTACAGAGGCTGGTTTTGAGAATACAATGGCTGAAGTAACGATGATACCCGATGCCACGGTTAGCCTTGACGAAGAAAAAACACGAAAGGCACTTCGCTTGATTGAGACCCTCGAGGACCATGATGACGTACAGAGTGTCTCTACCAACCTCGACATACCGGCAGATTTCGTATTCGAAGAGCAATGAAGAAATTTCAATGAAAACCTTTCTTGGTATAGACCCGGGACTTTCAAAGACAGGATACGGAATAGTTTCTTACGACGGATCGAGCTATAAGTGTATAACCTACGGTGTGATAGAGACTGACAGAGGTTTGACCTCGGGGAAACGTCTGCAGCTTATCTACAAAAAACTCAAAAGTATCATTGCTCACTACCTTCCCGATGAAGCTGCCATAGAAACGCTGTACTACGCAAAGAATGTTAAAACTGCTCTGCCGGTGGCAGAGGCAAGGGGAGTGATACTTTTCACCCTTGCCGAAAGCGAGATTCCCTTCCGAGAATATAGCCCACTCAAAGTGAAACTCGCCGTTGCCGGAAGTGGTCGTGCGGATAAGCATCAGATTCAGGAAATGGTAAGAATGATCTGCAGGCTGCCGGAAGTCCCTCAGCCTGACCATGCGGCAGATGCGTTGTCGATAGCCATATGTCACATAAATAGTGAACAATTCAATGAAAAGATTATTGAGGCGTCTTCAGGACATGATAGTAACTGATTCTGTTAAACTTGTTTCATAAATAAGAAAAAACAGGAAAAGGGAGTTAGGGCATTGTTCAACAGTTTGAGCGGAAAGATCAGTAGCAAGAAAGGAGAAACTATATGTCTCTCAACCGGGGCAATAGAATGGGAGCTCTTCGTATCCAACAAATCAATGGAAAAATTTCCCGAAACCGGCAAGGAAACACGTGTATTTACCTATCTACATCACAAGGAAGATCAGTTAAAGCTCTTTGGATTCTACTCTGAGTCGGAAAGATCTCTCTTTCTCGACCTCATAAAGGTCGACGGAGTCGGGCCAAAACTTGCCCTGAAAATCCTTTCCGGTATCGAGGTGAATGATTTCGTAGAAGCAGTAGATAACAGCGATGTTTCCGCTCTTTCCTCCATTCCCGGACTCGGAGGAAAGACAGCACAGAAGATAATACTCAAGCTAAAGGGAAAGATAGGATTCGAAGAAAAACCATGGGATCCCGTCATTGCAGACATCATTAATGCTCTTTCCGGTATGGGCTTTGACAAGAATAAAAGCAAAGAAGCTGTAAAGAAAGCCGTAAAAGCAATAGAACCGGAAAAACTTTCACGGGGAGAGCTTGAAAAGGAACTTTTTAAGAGAGCAATAGGAATAGTGAGCGGTAAGAACAATGGAATATGAGAATATCACAAATCCGGCGTATGACAAAACAGAGGATTTGGAAGAAGCAACCTTAAGACCCCGGCATTTGAGTGAATTTGTCGGACAGGAGAAACTCAAGGAAAATCTTTCCGTATTTATTGAAGCATCAAAAAAGAGAAGGGAGAATCTCGATCACGTATTTTTCAGCGGGCCTCCGGGACTCGGCAAGACTACACTGGCAAGTATCATAGCAAATGAACTGGGAGCTCAATTCAGGTCTACCACTGCACCTGCCCTTGAAAAACAGGGAGACCTCGCTGCTATTCTAACCTCCATCGGTGAGAACAACGTATTTTTTATCGACGAGATACACAGGTTGAAACCAGTGATAGAAGAAATGCTCTATTCTGCCATGGAAGATTTTCAGATAGACGTAGTAATCGGCCAGGGTCCGGGTGCTCGTTCCATAAAGATACCGATTGCACCCTTTACACTCGTAGGAGCTACAACGAAGGCCGGCCTCGTCTCAAGCCCCCTTTACTCGCGTTTCGGAATTACGGCAAGGCTTGATTTTTATACAATCGAAGACATTAAAAAAATCATTCACAGGTCAGCGAGGATTCTCGAGGTGCAGATAGAAGAGAGAGCAGCAACTGTTCTTGCGAAATGTTCGAGGGGAACTCCCAGGGTGGCAAACAGGTTACTAAGAAGAATGCGTGACTTCGCAGACGTGTGGGGCACGGGCAAAATCGATGAAAATATCGTTTCCAGAGGTCTTGAATCCCTGGAGATAGATAGTGCCGGACTGGATAAATTGGACAGGGCAATTCTAAGAACGGTAATAGAGAAGTACGGTGGCGGACCGGTAGGTTCTGAAACCCTGGCAATTTCGATAGGAGAGGCCGTTGACACGCTGGAAGATGTATACGAACCTTACCTCATTCAAATTGGTTTCTTAAAACGTACGCCAAGGGGTAGGGTAGCAACAGAAAACGCATACAAGCACCTGGGCCTCCTTCCGAGAGAGGATACAGAGCAGAATACTCTTTTTTAGAAGATACAGTATAGATGGATTTAAAAGACTTCGACTTCGAACTTCCGGATGAACTTATTGCACAGTATCCGTCTGACAGGAGGGGTAAATCTCGATTACTCATCCTAAGAAGAGATACGGGAGAAATCTCGCATACTTCCATCGATAATATCTTCAAATGGTTGAATCCAAACACCCTCATAGTGTTAAACAATACTAAGGTCAGGAAAGCCCGCCTATATGGTAAGAAATTACATAAAAAGAATGAAAGGGTTAATGTTCCTGAAACCTCCGAAAAAGGGATGGAAAAGGGAACTGAGTTCTTGCTTACGGAAAAACTCTCTGCAAACGAATGGAAGGCCCTTGCCAGGAGAGCAAAGAGACAGCATATCGGTGATGCATATCATTTTCCGGGAGATATTATTGGAAGGATAAAGGGAGAAGTTTCAAATGAGAAAATTATCCAATTTTCGGGTACAGTCAATGATGAATATCTGGAAAAATATGGGCATACACCTCTTCCTCCATACATAAAGAGAGATGACATATCTGAGGATGAAATACGATATCAAACTGTTTATGCCAAGATGTACGGTGCTGTTGCAGCCCCTACAGCAGGACTTCATTTCACATGGGAAATACTCGACCACCTCAAAGAGACCGGCCATGAAATTGCATACCTCACTCTTCATGTTGGCATAGGTACATTCACTCCCATAAGAACTGAGAAAATAGAGGATCACCGGATGCATAGGGAATATTTTCATATACCGGAAGAAACGGCAGTTTCGATAATGAGAGCCCTGAAAGAAGGACGTGATATCCTGGCTGTGGGAACAACCGTAGTCAGAGCGTTAGAATCAGCCTGGGTAAACGGAAGCTTGAGGGCAGGGGAGATGGAAACTGAAATCTTTATATATCCCGGTTTCAAGTTCAATGTTGTAAAGAGGTTGCTGACAAATTTCCATACCCCCAAATCATCACTTCTGGTGTTGGTTTCGGCCTTTGCCGGAAGAAAACTTATTTTAAAGGCCTACCGGGAAGCTATCGAAAAGAGATACAGATTTTTTTCATACGGTGATGCAATGTTGATCCTTTAAGGTTATCAGTAAGTATTCTTATCCATTTTCAAAAATGTTTCACGTACCCTGTTAAGTCTTGCAAGGTGTGAATCAATTATCTCCTCATAGTTGAGTTCACCTGAATATATCCTGTAATTTTCGTCTTCCCAGTTCTGTATTTCGGGAAGGTGTACATATCTTAAGGCCCATGCCTTTTCAGCCCAGTACAGGGCCTTTTTCCAATACCCGAGAGAAACCAGGTAAACTTTCTCCGCTTTATCGAGACTGTCAATATTTTCCTTCTTCCAGGGTGCATTGTAAAAATAGGCTACCATCTTGTCATACTTGCTTCCCAAAGTGAGGTACTGTTCTATTAGCTTCAGATTGACATGCATCTTGAATAGATACCTGTACCGTTCCCATTCGGTCTTGTTCTTTATCACTGCAAGTGCATAGAGCGGATTTGCAAAATCTGCTTTCAATGCTTTTTCGAGATAGTAGATATTCTCCATCGAATCATCCGGATACTGATAAAAATGAAGATGATACAGCTTGTAGTATTGCTCTGCATATAGAATACGCCATGCATGAAGAGAAGTGATATTTGTGATAAACAATAAAAACAATAGAGCAGAAAAAAGGTACCTTCTTGGATTGATTCTTGTTCTTTTCACTCTTTATATATCGGCAAACCTTGGAAGATTTTCCATACATCTTTGAATACTTCCTTCGCTTCTCCGGAACCATCAATCAGGTGAATATTCATCCCTCGCCCTGCGCCGCTCCCAAAATGATCAAATATCTTATCATAATTCTTTCTTACCGAGATCTGAAATTCTTTCATATCAAAGATGTCGCTGTTCCTTCTTTCACCAAGTCGTTTCTGACATATCTCGAAGGGTGTATCTATGAATATCAGGTCATGGGGGAGGGGAAACTTGGAATTGAGTGAAAATACGTAATCGAAGCCGCACTGAATTGACTGATAGGCAAGGCTGGAAAAGAGGTACCTATCCGAAATCACAATCTCCCCTCTTCTTATCCTTTCCACTATTCCTCCCTCGCCAAAGAGATGTTCATTCCTGTCGGCTGCAAAGAGCAATGCTATTGTATCTGGTTCGGCCTTTAGTTTTTTACGGAGTATTTCTCTTATCAATCTCCCTATGGTACCCTCTGTGGGTTCAAAGGTACAAAAATGGGGGAATCCGATTCTATTAAGTTCTTCATCGATCAATTTCAACTGAGTTGTCGTTCCTGCTCCGTCGAGCCCCTCGATAACTATAAAATTTGAAAGCACTTCCTCTCTCACGGTACTGCCATTTTCACCCGAATTGATATTCTCTTTTCTCATAGTGTAGGAAATATACATCAAATTGATTTATTGTGAAAGAGATACCGTAAGGCTCGATCAGAGAAAGAATCTTCCCTACTATTCCATGCTCTCTTTTTAATACCCTTCGAAAAAATTGATTTTCACGGAAAGAATGCTATACTTTAGTCTAAGAACAAGACAGGAGGTTCTTATGAAAAGAATAATTATAGCACTGTTATTGACAATTGTATTGGTAACGGGCGTTTTTGCACAATCACCCACCTACGATGAAATGGTCACTGCTTTTTCCGGTTTTGCAGATGCAATAGCGCCTGTTCTCCCATTCAATGCCTCTGTAGGCTTAAACTGGTCAGATGCATTTATTGGAAAACTCTTTCGCATTCCGCCACATCTCGGTGTTGGGGTGACTGTTGGAGTAACTACGATTCCTTTTAAATCCATGGAAACGGTAATCGACACCTTTAATATCACGATACCACCCGAACTTTCATTCCTGCAAAAGTACGGGCTTCCTCTGCCGGCATATACTGCTGAGGCAAGAATAGGAGGTATCCTCCTTCCCTTTGATATAGGACTGAAGCTCGGGATATTGCCTGAAGAATTACTCAAACAGCAAGGATTGCCATTTTCTGCCGAATATCTCCTCTTCGGTGCGGATGTCAGGCTTTCAATATTGAAGGAGAGATTCCTAATACCAGGTATCTCAATAGGTGCCGGTTTGAACTACCTTCAGGGAGGAGTGGGACTTACAGGCCTGATGGGTGGGGACATTACGCTGACACAGTTCGATGTACCGGATGCTACTGCCCCTGACGGATTTGTCACCCATACCTTAAGCCTTTCGGACCCGTCACTTAAGTTCAACTGGAACACCACGGTATTCGACTTCAAGGTACAGGTTAGCAAGAGCCTTTTGATACTTACACCGTATGCAGGCCTCGGGGCATCCATTGGGGGCTCTAAAGCAGGAGGAGGGCTATTCACCGAGCTTCTATTGGACGGTTCTCCTATCACGGATCAGCAGATACAGGAAATTAACGATGCATTTGCAGCTGCAGGCGAAACGCCTCCAGACCTTTCTACTACCGGAATCCAGGTAAGCTCTGAGGTGCAGGGATGGTCTGTGAGAGCATTTGGTGGTGTTTCACTCAACCTCCTGATTCTAAGGATAGACCTCACGGGTATGTACAACTTTACAGGGAACTCATACGGCGTAACAGGCAACGTAAGAATACAGTTGTAATATAACTAGTTTTTAGTGTATCGTTTTTAGTGTATCTTAAAGTAAAGTACCTTAAAACGATCTGGAAATAATCGGTCATGAATGATATAAGATATTCATGACCGATTTTCTATTCCACAGGGACAGTTACCTAAGAGAAAGTATTGCAATAATAAGAGAAATCAAAGACGACACGGTAATACTAGACAGAACTATTTTCTATCCAACATCTGGCGGGCAATACCACGATTCAGGTACGATAAACGGAGTCTCTGTAAAAGATGTAATCAAAGAAAAAGACAAGATACTTCATGTTCTTGAAAATCCTCTTGGTGCAGAGAGGGGAGAGACTGCCTTGTGCAGGATAGACTGGAATAAAAGGTACGATAACATGCAGCAACATACCGCACAACACCTTTTATCAGCATATCTTAAAAATGAATTCGACATAGAGACTATTTCATCACATCTCGGAAAAACAGATTCTACCATAGATGTGAAAACCGAAATCGACCTTAAAAGTAAAATAGCTTCGATTGAAGACAGACTTCTCTGTATGATAAACGAATCTTTCGATGTGGATATTCTCTATTTCACTGACAGGATAGAGATTGAGAAAAATTCCATAAACCTAAGGCGTCAACCCAAAGTCGAAGGAAAAATCAGAGTGGTAACAATAGGTGACATAGATGCAACTCCTTGTGGTGGCACACACCTCAGAAACACCTCGGAGATTGGTGGAATCAAGGTAACAAAAATAGAAAATTACAAGGGTATGAAGAGGATTCATTTTCTTGCAGGAAACAGATTGTTTGATTATCTCAGGAAACTCCATGCTTCTGCTGTTTCTGTGGGCGAAAGGTTGTCGGTATCACCGGGTAAGATTAAAGATGCAATAGAAGTATTGATTTCAAAGGGAAATGAATGCAGAAAAGAAATAAGGATTCTAAGAAAATCTTTTACCAATTTTTTTTCAAAAGCTTTGTCAAAACAATTTGTTTTGAAAGGAGATTACAGGATATTCAACTTTTTAGAGGAATATCCCGAAATCATAAACCTTCAAGAGGTTGCATCGCAAATTAGCAATTCCTATGAAAAATCTATTGTCATCTTTCATGAGAAAAATGAAAAGAAGAACATCGAAAAACTATCCATTCTGTTCGGCATCGGAGTAAACAAACATGTTGTTGATTTTATTGATAAGCTTCTGACAGAAACAAGTAGTTCAATCGAGGGAAAATTATGGAAGAATCCTTCTTCGGTCAACATTTCCTCAATTAAAGTTCCCAAATCAGTGATAAGGCAGGTAAAAGAAAAAATAGAAGAATTCATTGAAAGTATGATATAATATACATATTAATAATTTCTATGAAATATGATTTCAATCTTTTGTATTGTAAAATATTGTCATTTGATGGTAGAATCGAATTAAAAGCGAGGCATAAATGAACTTCCAGGAAAACCTTAAAAAGAATAAATCTCTTTTTAGCATACCGTTCATGCTTACAATTATTGTTTCTCTCTTATTGTTTCTATCATCATGCATAGGTGTTGAATCGTCTATCAGTTTCAATGATAATGGTAGCGGAATCCTCACTCTGAATTACAGAATATCCAAAATGATTATCAACCTTGGAGAAACAGGAGAAAAAAATACTCTTTCGATGCCTTTACCTGTCAGCGAGGATGATTTTAGAAAATCCATAGCCGGGATAGAGGGCTTGAAATTAAGATCTTTCAAACAATCGGAGAATGAAGACGATATACTGATAAATGCCACGATTTCATTTGATGATGTCTCAAAACTTAGTAAAATAAAGAATTTTAATGAGTTTCCTGTCTCTCTTGAAAAAAGGGGAGAAAGGACATACTTCAAACAGAAAATTGCATCCAGAACCGAAGAGGAACTTGACCAACAAACCATGAAAATGGTCGATACTTTTTTTGAAGGATACAAGATTCAGTATACTGTAAAGGCCCCGAGAGAAATCCTTTCTTACAATATGGGAGTCCTATCCCCAGATAAGAAAACTTTGTCATTTGAGACTTCTATTACAGAACTTCTCAAGACTGATACGGATATTATTCTTGAAGCGGCATGGTAAACACAAAATTAAATTATAAAAGGAGTAGACATAAGATGTTGAAAAAGAGAGAAATTATTCTTTTACTTTCTCTTTTGTTTTCTGTATTATTTGCTCTGGTCCTTTCAAGCTGTGTAACTACCTCTACGGAACAAAATACAAACAAAAGTATTGCAACCGGCGAAACCCCAAAAACGCCTCAGGGAAAGAAGAATGTAGAGGTTACAGGTTCGGCAGAAACCGAATATCGGCTAAAACAGTTCCTTGAAAATGGTATGTCAAAAATTGACAACGGGCAAATAGCCGATGGCCTCAAACAGCTCGTCTCTGTCCTTGCTGAAAGTGAAAAATTAACCAATGTTGATCCTGAAACGGAAAGTGTAATAAATGAGGCGAGAACTGAGCTCACAAAACTCGGTGCATCCCTGTCCCTTGAACCCGGGAATGAGTGGCTCGACAGTAACATGAATCAGGTAAAGGCAAAGACTATTGATCTTAACAAGAAGGGAGCCCTTCAACCATCTGTTATTGTCACCTACAACTCTGCCACGGGTAAGAGCATTGTAGCTTCTGCCTCCATACTCTTTCAGTTCGTAAAAGGTGGAGGCATACTCACCTCGATCGTAAATACCAACGATTACGGACAGGCTAACTGCACAATTGCAAGATTCGACAATCCCAACGAAGAAAATATTATAAGGGCAATGCTCATTGTTAAAGCCAAAGGATACACCTACAAATTCGAAAATGTCATAAGAGATTTCGTATATGTTCCACCTCCCAGAAAAGCTACAATTCTTGTTCTGGAAAAATCGAAATTCGGTGTATCTTCAGATCCTGTAATCCTCGATACCGTTTACAACAAGCTACAGGGAATATCCTTTGACTTCTCACAATACAACGGAGCGCTCTCTCCGGATCAATTCATGCTGGTTTTCAATGGTGAACCAGAGGCGATAGAAAAGCTTGGGGTAAAGAAGGATGTATCATACATAGTATCGGTATTGAACGACTGTTACCTCGTTTCCCAACTTGTATTCAAAGGCAAGAAATATCAGATTTATAAATCAAAAACAAATGCAACGGTAAGGATAATAAGGGTTTCAGACGGTAAGATTCTTTATTCTCTTACCGTGCAAAATGTATCCGGACAGGGAAATACAGAAGAGAAGGCAGTAATCGATGGTTACAGAAAATCTGCAACACAAATAGGTAAAGAACTGGAAGCTCAAATCGATAAGATCAAGGGGGCACTTCTGGGAAGTGGTGATAAGAATTCAAGATAGGTGTGTAACAAGAAATAACATTGCCATTATCTATCTCAATTAATCGTTTTCAAATGTTAAAAATCATTTGACAGAAGCATATGCTTTGCATAATCTATATCCTATAGGAACAGGAGATCATTATGGATGTATTAAAGGAAGTAAAGAAAGCCGAAGAAGAGGCTTTGAGAATCGAAGAAGAGTACAAAAAGAGGGCAGAGGAAAAAATTCTTTCTGTGGACATCGAAATTGAAAAACTCAGGAAAGAGAAGAAGCAGAAATTGAACGATGAGCTGGATACTTACAGGAGGAATCTAGAGGTTGAGTTCAAGAAAGAAGAAAAGAAGATAAGGGATGAAGGTAAGGCACTAAGAGAGAAGCTGGAAAAAAGTGTATCGGAAAACCAGGAAAAAGTTGCAGATTTTCTTATAGAAAAACTTATTTAATCATATAGTGGCAGGACAATGGCAATAGCAAAGGTTCTTAAAACCCAGATAATCATACCCAAAGAAGAGGTCGGACAACTTGTAAAGGAAATAGAAAAAGAGGGCCTGATTCACATAGAAGACATTCACGAGGGTCTGGAAGAAGAGATGCTTCAATGGGAAAACAAGTTGGAGGTAGATACTTCTTCGGTTGATCAGGTTTTGCTCAATGTAAAATGGATACTGGACCTCTTTAAAACATTTAACCCTGTGGAAAGAGGCCTTTTGGAAGAATTCTTCGGTTCTGCCCCTTACATCGAAGAACAAAAGTTCAAAGAGATGATTGAGAGTTTCGACCTGCAAGGGTATATAAAAGAATTGAAAGCGAAGCATGAAAAGTATGAGTCTATACTATCACGTCTCGACGAGAATGAAGAATTGGTTGAAACCCTTACACCTTGGCAGGAGATGAAGGATCATCTGTCACTCTTTGAGGAGAGCAGCTATACAACAACATTTCCTGTATCGTGTAATGCACTCCAACTCATGCATACTCATAGAGATATAGAAAAGGACGGTATATCGGATTCGGTTACATGGGTGGAAGTGACGAGAAAAAAGAAAGAGATTCTGGGCTATTTCATAGTACTCAATGAGAAAAAAAATATTCTGGAAAGCATAATAAAGGGATACGGTTTAAAGAATGTAAGCTTTCCGCTCATTAACAACACCGCTTTAGATGCAATAAGAGAAGCGAAATCTGAAATCGAAAAATTAAAAAAGCAAAAGGCAGAGATGGAATCCTTCTTTGCCGGCGAGGCAGAAAAGTACAGAGGATTCGTGCAGGCATACAGCGATGAGTTTCTCAACAGGAAGAAAAACCTGACCGTAACCTCGAGAATGTTTCATTCAAATACAGTCTCTGTTGTGCAGGGATGGGTCAGGGAAAGTAACCGGGAGGTTTTTGAAAAATCTTTGAAAAAATACAAGAATGCGGTTCTTCGATTTACAAGACCGACGAAAGATGACAATCCTCCGATAATTCTCGAGAACCCGAAAATACTAAAGCCCTACCAGATACTCATTGAAATGTTTGGAATGCCACGCTATTTCGGAATAGATCCTACACCACTCGTTGCTCTTGCCATGACATTCTTCTATGCAATGGTTTTAGCCGACGTCGGTTACGGAACTTTGCAGGTCCTTATCTCGATTCTGTTGAAGAGAAAGTTCAAACCGGATCAGGGAACGCGTCTCTTTCTTGATCTCTTCCTCGAAATGGGTATCGTCTCGATCGTTTTCGGTTTTCTCACATGGAGCTTTTTCGGAACAAGTATAGGCTACCAGTACGGAGGGAGAAAAATACTAGGCATTCTGCCACTCTTCAGCCCTACAAAGGATATAATGGTGATAATCGGTATCTCTATTTTCGTAGGTGTTATATTCCAGCTGATCTCAATTTTTGCCGGTTTTGTCAATGCGTTAAAGAACGGGGAACTCCAGGCTGCTATTTTCGACTATCTCATGTGGTTTCTTCTCCTTTTTTCAATAATAGGATGGATAGCCACCCAATTTACTTCTGCAATACCATCACCTATAGTAAATATAATTTTATTGATTCTTGCCGTCAGTGCACTTGCAATAGTTGCCTTTACAGGGCGTGAAAGTAAAAACATTGGGGGCCGATTGATGATGGGAGTTATATCACTGTATGGCATTGTGGGGTACTATGGAATTGTCTCCTTCTTTTCGGATGTTCTATCTTATATGAGACTTGCCGTACTTAATCTAACAACGGGATTTATTGCACTGGTAGGAAATATGATGGGTCAACTTCTTATATCAAAGGGAAACATCATAATCACCATCGTATCATTGGCAATCGGAGCAACGATAATCATTCTATTCCATGTTTTGAATCTTCTTCTTTCAATGCTCAGCGCATTCGTTCACTCTTTGAGATTAAATTATCTGGAATCATTCAATCGCTACTACCCAAGTGGCGGAAAACAATTTATACCCTTTAAACGGGAAGCACAATACTATCGATTTGAGAAATAGGAGGAAGCAACAATGACACTAGGTTTTGCAATCGCAGTTTCAGGAGGAGCTCTTGCAGCAGGACTTGCCGCAGCAGGTTCTTCTATTGGAGTAGGTCTGGCAGGAGAGATGGCGGGAGGAGTACTATCAGAAGATCCCGATAAATTCGGTCCTATGTTGATACTTCAGGCACTTCCGGCAACACAGTCTATCTATGGTCTTGTAGTAGCAATTCTGGTAATGGTAAAATTGCAAATACTCGGCGGAGCCAATCCGCTCTACGATCTTGAGCTTGGAAAAGGCCTTGCAGTTTTCGGGGCCTGCATCCCAGCAATGTTGGGTGAGCTACTTTCGGCTATTTGGCAGGGAAAATCTTCCGTAGCTTCTATGGGTGTCGTAGCAAAGAAGCCCGAAGCATTTGGTAAATCCGTTATTCTACCTGCTATGGTTGAAACCTTTGGCCTATTTGCACTCATAGCAACGATTCTCATTCTTATAGTAGGTATACAATTCTAAATCAATAGAGAGGAGTAGCCTGTGTCTAATACATCCACCATAGCGGAAAAAATCATTTCTGCTGCAAAGGAAAGAGGTGAAAAGATTTATTCCGAGGCAAAAGAAAAATATGAAAAACTCTACGAAGAGAAATTGAATCAGCTGGAAAGAGAGATAGAAGAGGAAAAAGAGCTGGAGATGAAACATATAAGGGAAAGGATTCAACAGCTTTTGTCCGCCGTAAGGTTGGCCGAGAAAAATGAGACTCAGAGATTGAAAAGGAGACTTCTCGAAGAGACGTATTCCAAATGGTGGGAGAAAGTTCTGGAAACTTCTACATATCGAAAATACCTGGAAAAGCACCTCAAGGAATATTCAAAACCAGGTGATCGATTGATCGTCTCTGCAAAGGAAACCGAACGATTCAAAAAGGAATTTTCAGACCTTCTCGCAAAATACAAGGTTGAACTTGCCGAGGAAAAGGGAAGGTTCAGAGGTGGATTCATAATACCACGAGGTGATATAAGGTTGAATTGCACGATCGATGAAACGTTCAAGGAACTTATTGACAAATATGAAATAGAGGCAGCAGCCATGTTGTTTCAGAACTAACCCTGTGGAGTAATACCGGTATGAAGAAGACCAAGGCAGATTTCAACTTCGTGTATGGTGTTTTCAAGAGCAGGGAAAGGGAATTAATAGATGATGCGAAACTTGCATCTCTTTTTTCTTCATCTTCATTTGAAGAAGCTGTTGCTCAATTGCCAGATTCTCCTTTTTCCCATGAACTTAACAGGGTAGGTGGTGAAGGTGGAATTGATGCTGCCATAAAACTGGAAACTTCAATTATCACGGATTTTCTTACATTGAATTCCCCTTCAAGAGAATTGAGAAGCCTTGTGTTTCTTCCGTGGGATTACTTCAACCTTAAGGTAGTTATTCTTTCCAAACTCTATGAAAAAAAGAACGATGCGCTGTTCGGACCGGAGGGAGATCTTTCCGTTGAAGATCTAAAGGGCTATTCAGAAGAGATGGACTTTATAATGCTGCCCAGTGCAATATATGATTCTCTCCAGGAAGCCTGGATTGCCTATTATGAAGAGGACAAGAATTCTCAGGCATTCGAATTTGCACTGGACAGACAGAAGAACCTCCACTTGCTTAAGATAGCATTTGATACGGAGTCGAAGGAACTTCTCAAACTTTTCAAAAGCATCGATGAGATTAAGATCGGTGAAGTTTTGATAAGGGGAAAAAATGCCAATCTCCCATGGAGTATTGTAAAGTATGCCCTTACAGGATTTTCCGGAATATCTAGAATCGAAGAGATGTATTCTTCCGTGCCTCAGGAATGGAACGGTTTCACTGCAAGTCTCAGGGAAACACCTTTAAAGAGAATTCTAAATGACTTCTCAGGTGGCGTTGATGTATCCGAGACATTATTGAGGGAAAAGCGTGATCTCTACACGTTAATAGAGAAGTGGAAATATTACCCACCTGGCATAGAGTATTCATATTATT
Source organism: Spirochaetales bacterium (assembly GCA_027021365.1). Taxonomy (GTDB): domain Bacteria; phylum Spirochaetota; class Spirochaetia; order SZUA-6; family SZUA-6; genus JALUUM01. Next base: position 435,325 of record JALUUM010000020.1, on the reverse strand, counting down.
TTCTTACAAGGAAACTCTCAGACCTCTACAATATACGCATGATATTGATCGGAAAATTAAAGAATATCGATAACAATATCCTTAAAAAGAGGATTGTAAATGTCTACATATAAAATTGCAATGATTGGAGACAGTTCCACTGTAAACGGTTTCTCTGCTGGAGGAGTTACAGGATTTCCTGCGGCTGAAGGCGGTGAAGCCCTGGGTATACTAAGAGAGCTGGTCAGTTCGAAGGAATATGCGATTATATTCATTACGGAGACTCTGGCAGAACCTATTATAGCTGAATTATCGAGACTTGAAACTGGTTCGATCCCGGCGGTCATAGTTATACCAGACCAGAAAGGTTCCAGAGGGATAGGATTCCTGAAAATAAAAAATGCTGTTGAAAAGGCAATCGGAATAGATTTACTAGGAAAAGAATGATAAGGAAGGTGTGAAAATGGCAGGAAAGATAATAAAAGTATCCGGACCCCTTGTAATAGCAAAGGATCTTACTAATCCCATGATGTACGAAGTAGTCAAAGTGGGTGAAATAGGGCTGTTCGGAGAAATAATAGGACTGAACGGTGATGAAGCATCGATTCAGGTTTATGAACAGACAGAAGGAGTTGGCCCCGGTGAGCCGGTAATTAACCTGGGCACGCAGCTTTCCGTTGAGCTTGGACCAGGACTCATAGGTCAGATATATGATGGTATCCAGAGACCCCTTGATATTATAAGTAACAGACATGGTGATTTCATTCCCCGCGGTATAGACGAACCATCCATTTCCCATGAAAAGAAGTGGGATTTTACCGCCACTTCACAACCCGGAGAAACGGTAAGTGGCGGTGACAGACTCGGATACGTTGAAGAAACCGAAATTGTCAGGCACTGGGTACTCGTTCCACCGGATGTCGCAGGTACTATTACCGAGCTTGACAGTGGTTCATATACAGTAGATGAAACGATAGGTAAGATCAAAGACGAATTTGGAGAAATCCATGAACTAAAACTATCGCACAGATGGCCTGTCCGTATAGGAAGACCATACCAGAGAAAAATCAATCCAAATTTCCCGTTGATAACGGGACAAAGAGTGCTTGATACATTCTTCCCGCTGGCCAAGGGAGGAACAGCATGTGTTCCTGGGCCATTCGGATCCGGGAAAACGGTCGTTCAGCACCAGCTTGCGAAATGGGCCGATGCGGACATCATTGTTTACGTTGGCTGCGGGGAACGAGGAAATGAAATGACCGATGTACTTCTCGAATTCCCCGAGTTGAAAGATCCTAAAACGGGAAAGCCGCTTATGGAGAGGACAATCCTTATTGCCAACACCTCCAATATGCCTGTTGCCGCGAGGGAAGCATCGGTATTCACCGGCATAACACTGGCAGAGTACTACAGAGATATGGGTTACAATGTCGCTTTAATGGCGGATTCTACTTCCAGATGGGCCGAGGCAATGCGTGAAATATCAGGAAGGCTCGAAGAGATGCCAGGGGAAGAGGGCTATCCCGCATATCTTGCTTCGAGAATAGCGGAATTCTATGAAAGAGCAGGTCTGGTAATACCACTTGGCAGCGAGGAGGAAGCTTCTCTGTCAGTAATCGGCGCGGTATCTCCTCCCGGAGGTGACCTTTCAGATCCTGTTGTTCAGGCGACATTGAGAGAGGTGAGGGTTTTCTGGGGGCTTGATGCAAAATTAGCCTATGCAAGGCATTTTCCTGCAATAAACTGGTTGAATTCTTACTCTCTCTACGCTGATATAATGAATGATTATTATGAAAAGGAAGTTTCAAGGGACTGGATAAGGAACAGAGGTCATGCCCTGAGAATACTCCAGGAAGAGGCAGAACTGGAAGAAATCGTCCGCCTTGTCGGTATCGATGCTCTATCTCCCCGTGACAGGTTGACACTGGAAGTGGCAAGATCCATTAGAGAGGATTTCCTCCACCAGAACGCTTTCCACGAAGTTGATACATATACCTCTCTCAAGAAACAGTTTCTCATGCTCCAGGCAATACTTCTCTTCCATAGGTTGGCGTTGGAATCGATTGAGGCAGGAATATCGCTCGACCTGATACTGGAGAACGAGGTTCGTGAGGAAATTGCACGCATGAAGTATCATCCGGAGGATGAAATAGACAAAATCGAAGCGGTCCAGGACAAAATTATCAAGGCATTCGATGAAATTAGAACACGGAGGGCTTCGGCATGATTAAAGAATACAACAATGTCAAGGGGTTGGAAGGACCCTTAATGATTGTAAAGGGTGTGGAAGGTATCAAATACGGTGAATTAGCCGATGTAGAACTTCATGACGGCAGTATCAGGCGTGGTCAGGTACTTGAAACAAGTGAAGACACTGCCCTTATACAGCTGTTTGAATCTTCACAGGGAATTTCTACCGAACGTTCGCGGGTAAGATTTCTCGGCAAGGGAATGACAATACCCGTTTCCAGAGAAATGTTGGGTAGAATCTTCAACGGTGTAGGTGAGCCTATAGATGATTCCGGAGCCATCATTCCCGAGATGTTTATTGACATAAACGGTGCACCTATCAATCCGTACAGCCGCAACTTTCCCTCCGAATTCATACAGACAGGTGTATCGGCTATCGACGGGTTACTTACCCTGGTAAGGGGACAAAAACTGCCTATTTTTTCCGGCTCGGGACTTCCTCATGCACAGCTTGCTGCACAGATTGCAAGGCAGTCGCGGACACTGGGTGAAAAGGAGGAATTTGCCGTTGTCTTCGCTGCAATGGGAATCACATTCGAAGAGGCAAACTTCTTTATAGATGATCTGCGAAAGACAGGAGCCATAGAGCGCGCCGTGATGTATATCAATCTTGCAAATGATCCTGTAATAGAGAGAATTGCAATTCCGAGAGTAGCCCTGACAACAGCAGAATACCTTGCATTTCAGCTCGATATGCATGTACTTGTTATCCTTACAGACATGACAAACTACTGTGAAGCACTAAGGGAAATCTCTGCTGCAAGAAAAGAGGTTCCTGGGAGAAGAGGATACCCGGGTTACATGTACACGGACCTTTCCACGATATACGAAAGGGCAGGGCGAATAAAAGGGAAAAAAGGTTCTATTACACAGTTCCCTATACTCACAATGCCTGAGGATGACAAAACGCATCCCATTCCCGACCTTACCGGCTATATTACGGAAGGACAGATTTTTCTTAGCAGGGATATCTACAGAAAGGGAATACTTCCACCAATAAATGTACTTCCATCCCTCTCCAGGTTGATGCAAAAGGGAATTGGCAAGGGGAAAACGCGAGAGGATCACGCTGACGTTGCAAATCAGCTGTTTGCGGCATATGCAAAGGGCGTCGAAGCAAGAGAGCTTGCTGTGGTTCTGGGAGAAGCTGCATTAACACCAATAGACAGGGTATACGTCGAGTTTGCCGATGAATTCGAACAGAAATTTATCAATCAGGGTTTCGGTGAAAACAGAAGCATAGAGGAGACTCTCAATATAGGATGGAAACTACTAAAGATTCTTCCTCGCACTGAACTGAAACGTGTCAGGAACGAATACATAGAAAAGTATCTTGGCAAGGAATAATAATTCGACAGGAGACGTCAATAGATGGCAATTAGGGTAAATCCCAACAGGATGGAACTACTGCAACTAAAAAAGAAGCAACAAGTTGCAAAAAGGGGTCATAAGCTGCTGAAGGACAAGTTAGAGGGGCTTCTTAAGGACTTCATGGAAATTGTAAAAGAGTACAAGATTTTAAGGAAAGAAATAGACAGTGAAATCGGAGATCTCTTTAAACATTTCATACTTGCTTCTGCCAGTATGCCAAGGGAAGCTTATCTTACTGCTCTTTCATTTCCTCAATGTGAAGCTCAATTGAACGTTTCGGAAAATCTTATCATGAATGTAAGAATACCTGTCTTTGAGTTTTCAATCCAGGGTAATCTATTAAGCTACAGTATAGATACCACAAATAACGATCTGGACATCGCAATGAGCAAGCTGGCCAAGATGCTTGAAAGGATGGTTAAACTTGCCGAGCTGGAGAAAACTATCGAACTGGTAGCAAATGAAATAGAAAAAACCAGGCGAAGGGTTAATGCACTCGAATACATACTTATACCTCAACAGGAAGAAGCAATAAAGTTTGTTTCAAGTAAACTCGATGAACTTGAGAGAAGCAACATAACACGTCTTATGAAAATTAAGGAAATACTTAGGATGTAACATAGTAACATAGAAAAGAGAATGGAAAAAAAACTCGAATCTTTCTTAAAACATATCCTTGTAACTCTTGATAAATTGGAAGCCGAGCTGAAGAAGACCGAGAGAGACTGGATAGAGCGAAAGGGAATTTTCCAAAAGGAAGGTTATGTTTACAGAGAAAACATGAATGTATTCGACAATGAACTAAAATCCATAGCAAAAACAAAAGAGTTAATCAATAATATCGACCTGAAACAGTTTAACACTGTGGACGATTTTAAGGCTAAGGTAATAAGCGAACTGGAAGATCTCTATGACCAGTCCATTCTCATGCGTAGCGGGATAAGTTTAATAATAAACTTAATAAATCGGGTGGATAAAACATCACTTCCAGATCTGAAAATAGAATGATAAAAAGAAAAAAAACAAGGGCCGTCAGAGTAGGTAGAGTCATCATCGGCGGCGGCTTTCCTATATCGATACAAACAATGTGGAAGGAACCTATAGGTGATATAGATTCCAACCTCATTGAAAAAATCAATGCTCTGCAGGCAATAGGTTGTGATATCTTAAGGATATCAGTTCCGGATATCCGCACAGCTGAAAGGGTAGGGCGATTAACGGAAAATATCGACATACCACTGGTAGCAGATATACATTTCGATTACAGAATTGCGCTACGAATATTGGATTTCAATATTGCAAAGCTTAGAATCAATCCCGGAAATATAAGAGACAAAACCAAGATCGAAAAAATCATACGCAAGGCATCCGCCAGAGGAGTACCTGTAAGGGTAGGGATAAATTCCGGTTCACTTCCAGGGGACTTGAAGGACGAAAGAGATACAGCTCTAGCTATGGTGAAAGCTGCTGAAAGAGAACTGGAAATATTTTCAAAAATAGGATTTGAAAGTATAGTTTTTTCTCTGAAATCTTCCGATATACATACAACAGTCAGGGCAAATAAACTTTTTTCTGAAAGGTATGACTATCCTTTGCATATTGGTCTTACCGAAGCAGGCCCTTTAATCCAGGGTACCGTAAAGAGTACCATTGCATTGAACAAGCTAATCGAAGAAGGAATTGGTGATACTATCAGGGTATCCCTATCCAGTAGTCCTGAAGATGAAATTATAGCAGCAAAAGAGATTGTCAGCTCTTCTACCGGCATCAAAAGGGGTATTAATATCATCTCCTGTCCTCTCTGCGGAAGAGCCTCTTTCGATGTACACTCCTTCCTCAACAAAATAGGGCCATCACTAAATTCCATGGACAAGAATATTACCGTTGCTATAATGGGTTGTGTTGTAAATGGGCCGGGCGAGGCTAAATCCGCAGATATAGGTATAACGGGAGCCGGGAATTATGCCGTTATATTTAAAAGGGGAAAAATGATACATAAAGTGAGCTCAGAAAGGGCAGCTGAACTCTTTAAAGAGGAATTACTGAAATTTCAATGAAATTATCAATTAAGATGATTAACATGCGATTTATTTTCAGCTTATTAATTGCAGAACTAACCCTTTCCTTTTTTCTCTTTACCCCTTATCCGTCTTTTTCAGAGGAAACTTCAAAAGAAGTTTCCCGTGAAGCTTGGATCCTTCTTGAGAAAGGAAAAGAATTCTTAGAAGAGAAGGAATATGGCAAGGCTCTTAATCTATTTCAAAATGCTTTGAACAGGAAAAGAGGCATTTATCCTGAAGCGGAGATGTTTATAGGAGATGTTTTTTTTCTTGAAGGAGAATACGACCTCGCAATCTTTCATTATCAAAATGCATACAAACTTGTAAATGCTTTTACCATACCCTCCGATAAATATGTTCTCCTATATAGGATGGCCGCATTGTATTTACAGAAAAAAAATTATAAAGACATGGCGGAAAAGCTTAATGAGATAGTTTCCGACTCAAGCTTAAATAAAAATATGGACATGAAGAACCTTCAGTTTAAAATTCTTTCTCTTTACGGTAGAGGTGGCTTGAATGAGGTTTTGAAACTTTACCGTTTTAATGAAAACTTTACCATAGATGCATATAATCAACTCGGTTGGTTCTATTATAAGACTGGCCGATACAGGGCTGCGATAAGCAGTTTTCTTTTTTCTTCGATATCTGTTCTATCAAACTCAATCGATTATATTCGTGAAAAGGACCCTGATTATTCCTTTGAAAATCTTTATTCTCTTATTTCCGTTTCCCTTAAATATAAGTCACTTTCAGATTATTTTAGTCGTTACAATCTCTTTGGTTGCCTGTATGAGCTTGGAGCCGCTTCTTATGCATATGATTACATAAAACCTGCACGAAGCATTTGGAAATTACTGACAAATTTTAAAGAAGCAGGAAAATACAGGAACCTGGCAGAGAGACAATTGTCAAATCCCTGGAAGGAACCTTACCTTGAAAACATCAGGATAAAATAAAAAATAAAATAAAAATCATATTGAAAAAGAAAAATAAAAATAGAACTAGACAGAATATATATTATCAGAAGTCATTTATTAATTGAAAAACCATGAATCAATACTTTTAACAAATACTTTATTTACTATATTTTACCTGGCTCTCTTTTATTTACCCTACTTCAAGGCACTTGCTTTTGAAAACAGCCAGATTAGAAGAAGTGACGTTATGGTTGCGGCAAAGAGATTTACAGAATTAAAGTCGGAAAGCATCTTTATTAAACTCGAAAAATACTGATCTATAAAACCTCCTAAAAAGGAACCTAAAAGAGCTATAACGAGAGCCCCCCAGAAATGACCAAGAATACGTTTTTTAAGGACATATATAAAATAAATAGCGACTGCAAGGCCTACAACAAAATATGTAAGAAAAATATTAAGATAATAGAAAAACATAAGAACTCCAAATAAAAATAATATTCGTATTATAAATCATACAAGTTAATGAAAATACTCTTTAATATTTGTAATATTTGCAAGATCTATATAACCAAGATATTCACAATCACTATAGTAATAATCGGAAAATATATTTCCGAAGCTTAACACATAAAGAACGATAAACAGGGGAGTATTGTCGTTGACAACACTATTATAGATTTCACTTCCTATATCAAGATCGTTAGTCTGGAAATCAAGAAAGGGCTTATAAACTTCAAATACGTCCTTCACCCCCCTACCTATTTCTACAGGTTCAGAAACGATTGAATCCGTAGCACTGAAAATCTCTGGATTACTGGAATTGCGAATTGGCGAAAAATCTACAGTGATTTCAAAGTTACTACCGATGTGGAGGGTCTGCACCTTTATCAGAGGTATTGAATCCCCATTACCAATGTTTGTAACTCTGTTGAAACCATTGGCTTTTAACTGGTCTAGCGTGGTGTAGTTTGTATCTGCTAGTATATTCGTAGTATCGGTATAGAATTTGTAGTACAGCTCGAAACCTTGAAACTCGGGTTCATTGTTCTTATCGGTGGAATAAAAATGGAAGGTTTGTGAATCCAATGATGCTATATCTACTACATCCGGTGGATTCAGATAGGACCTGCTACTCTCCAATCCGCATCTCAATGTCGATAGCATAAGGAATACAATCAAGACTACATACAAAATATATTTCAATGAGCGTAATTTCAAACGCCCGTGAAGAGTATCAACTATTCTCATCCTTCATGTCTACCAGTTCATAGATCAGCACAGGTTTATTCTTACCCTTCACACGGATATTGTCCAATTCTCTTGCTATTACATGATCTTTAACCAAACCATAGGTATATTCACTAATTATAATATTCGTATGGTAGAGCTTATTGGTGCCTTCCAACCTCGCGCCGAGGTTTACATTGTCGCCCATAAGGGTGTAATTCATTCTGCCTAGAGAACCCATATTCCCAACTGTCATTATTCCTGAATTGATTCCAATTCCGATGTTTATCCTTCTGTCTTCCGGCCATTCTTCATTCAACTGTCTCAGCTTCTCCATTTGCAGCAAGGCACACTTGCAGGCAAGTAGTGCATGGTCATCCTGAGGTACCGGAGCTCCCCAGAAACACATTATCTCGTCACCAACATATTTATCCAGCGTACCATTCAAGTCGAGAATTATATCGGTCATGGCGGTAAGATATGTATTCAGATGATTAACCAATTCCTGAGGTGACATACTCTCGGAAAGAGTGGTGAATCCCCTGATATCGGAAAAGAATACCGTAAGATTCTTGTCTACACCTCCTAACTCCGGGGGATTTTCCAGAATCTGGTCCACCACTTTCGGACTCACATACTTTCCGAACATGTTCTTGATCCTTCTCTTATCCTTTTCCTCAGTCATTATTCGATATGCCTCTACCGAAAGAAGGGTAATCAGTACACCAAAGCTTGGAGCCGAGAGATTCAATATATAGTCAGATGTTTCAAAAATAAGAGAAACTGTGAAAAAGTATCCTACAATCATGATCAAAGATATTATGAGAGACCAGATTGTAGAAAGCCTTGAGACAATAAAGGCAGTTATGAGTATCATTCCGAGAAGTATCAGATTATCAACCCAATCCGGGACATAGTACAGAAATTTATTCATAAGTATCGTATTGAGAGCGTTGGCATGAATTTCCACTCCATACATCAGCCCATAGGGGGTAGGTTTCTGATCTTCGGCAATTCCCTTGGAAAATGGCCCAACCATCACAATTTTATTTCCAACGGCTTTGGTTCTCGGCCATCTGTTAGGATCCGGACCGGGAACACCGAGAGAATAGCCATAGAACGACCTCACCGGGTAGGTCTGACGACCTTGCGGGGATTCACTCGATGGATAACCCATGAAATTTATTAGCATTTCCCCCCTTTCGTTAATGGGAATCTTTATTTCATTGACCTTTTTATAAACTCCATCCTTTACTATATTTCCCTTTTCGTCCTTGACAGGTGGCTTTAGAACGAGGCGGTAGGGCTCCCATTTTTGGGTTTTCATATTAAAAACCTCAGGAGAAGGTATTCTGATATACTTTCCGATTCTCACCTCTACATCTGAAGGTTTTTTATGAAAGTATTCAAGTGCAAGTGCAAGGGTTATTGCAGGAACGAAATAATCTCGATATTTTCTTACAACATAGTAGTACTTGTCCGGTTGCTTATCATTATTTGTATCCTCCGCTTTAAGAGGAGCATATTTTTCCATGTCACTTTTCAGTTTGGTTAAGACCTCTTTGGTAAGAGGATACGGAACTTCATGAAAGAGGTTATCCCGGTCCAACCAGGCAAGGCGCTCGAAATTTTTTCTGTCAATTGGTTCATTTACTGTCAGTTCTTCTAAAGGAATTTCCTTCTCCAGTACAGAATACTTGGCAATCATAGGCTGGCGTCTGTAAACAGTATCGTCATCCTCTATGAAATTGGCGTGCCCATAGCCCTTGGCTGCTCTGCTATAAGGCTTAAGAGGTGGCAAAACTCCGAAAAAAGTATTGACCTTTGTCCAGTCACCCTTGACATTGTTTATCATGCCAAATTTTTTAAACAGAAGCATCTGACGATCGACGTACTCTTTATTGTTGTTATTATTAAATGTTAACACTGTTTCAAGGTACGTCCTCCCATTCTCCTTTATGCTCTTTACGAGTAAAGCGTCATTCTCAGCTTTTCGTTCCGGCTCTATAAAGAAAATATCGAGAAACAGAGCTCTTTCCCTCTCATATTGACGTTTTATCCTTGTGAAAGCAGTAATCAGATTTGCTTCAACATACCTTGGGAATGGCCATCTACCGATTTTTTCCAGACTCTTGTCATCTATTCCAACAATAATGATATCCGGCGAAATATTGGGGTTGCGTTCTTCTACAGTCACCCCTTCCTGTACCCTACTCTCTCTTATGAGATTCTTCAACCTGAAATTATAATCCAGCACCTTTAATTCCAGATTTGAAAAAATAACGGTTCCATAATTTAGAAAGACTATCACGGCAAATATCAGCAAGCCTATTATCAAACCAAAGTATTTCGTTTCAAGAATCTTTTTTTTCGTAATGGCCACGGGGATAACCTCCCAAAGATCAAATATTGATAATACTAAAGCTGCTCATTCCTTGATTTTGTTGTTTACCTTCAAATAGATGATACGATTAATTGCAAGTTTTGTCCAATTACTCTGTGGACTTTCGTCCTGCAACCTTTCATAATATTTTTTTGCTTCATCGTACTTTTCTAACTGTTCATTCAACCTTCCCAGCGCAAAGAGACTCCTGTTATAGACTATCGAACTTTTGTATTTTTTCAAGATATCCTGATACAGAACTATCGCCTTTTCCGGTTTATTCATCTCTTCATAACAACTTGCTGCATTGAACAGACTGATTGTAGCAAGATAACTCTTCGGAAAGGATCTCGACAGATCAGTGAAATCCGAAGCAGCCTTTTCCCAATTTTTCTTGTCAAAATAAAAATTGGCACGAATAAAAAGTGCACGTTGAGTTCCATATTCATTTGGATATTCACGTATTATCAGTTTGAGTTTTTCAAGCAATTTATCTTCCAGAGCGGATTTTTTCTTTTCATCTTTTTCATTCACCCACTGTGAATAAAGGTCTTGGGACTCCTCTGCAAGTATGGCAGATGCTTCAGTCAACTTTTTCTTATGATCCACCCAGATAAAGTAAATCACAATTGTAACCAGCACTCCTATCAGTACAGCCCAAATTACTATCTGCCGTCTGTGAATGAGATTTACCAGTTTATCGGTAAAGGATTCTTTCTTTTCGGGTTCAACCATTCTCGGTGACATTTATGCACTCCTTATCTGGTAATATTTAATTCTTTTATTAATCTTGATAGATATGTTCGTTGAATGCCAAGTAATTTGGCAGTTTTCGTCTGCTTCCAATCATTCTGCCTTAAAACATTCCTTATATATTCACGCTTGAATGTATTAACCGCTTCTTTCAGAGATTTATTCTTGTAGATATCTTCACCACGTGAAAAAGCCTGTAGAATAAAGGCTTCGGGTTTTATGTATTCATCCTCGGTAATAACAACCGCTCGCTCTATTGCATTTTCCAGTTCTCTTACGTTTCCAGGCCATGAATAGGTGAGGAGGACTTCCATGGCCTCATCAGTAAATCCTTTTATCTGCTTTTTTATCTCTCTATTGAATCTTTTAAGAAAATAATCAGCAAGAAGAGGAATATCCTCTTTTCTTTCCCTCAATGGAGGAATATATATGGGTAATACGTTAAGCCGATAATACAGATCCGTTCTGAATCTCCCCGCTTCCACTTCTCCCTCAATATCCTTGTTAGTTGCCGCAACTATCCTGACATCCACATGTATGGTCTCGCTGCTTCCAACCTTCTCGAAAGAATGTTCTTGAAGAACACGGAGCAACTTTGCCTGTACATTAAAAGGAAGATCTCCTATTTCATCCAGAAAAATAGTACCTCCATCTGCCAGTTCGAAGCGGCCCCTTCTTTCAGTTATCGCATCGGTAAAGGCTCCTCTAACATGTCCGAACAGTTCACTCTCTATGAGATTTTCAGGTAATGCTGCACAATTTACCCTTATAAAAGGATTTTCAGCACGAGGGCTGTGCAGATGTATCTGCTCTGCAAATAACTCTTTACCTACCCCACTCTCCCCGAGAAGCAGTATCGAGGAATCACTTTTTGCCGCTCTCTTGGCGATTTCAAGCTTCTCAAGAATAGCAGGGCTCTTTCCTATGAAAGTATGAAAACCTTTCTCTGTACGAATTTCGTCTCTCAGATGGAATATCTCTTCTCTAACCTTTTGATATGAACGTGCATTCTGTATAGCTATGGCTGCCTGGTTGGAAAAAATCTCCAACCACCACAAATCTTCGTCGTTGAATTTTTTTCCACCCTTTTTATTAATGATCTCTATGACACCTACACATTTGTCCTTCACACGCATTGGTACCGCGAGAATAGATGAAGTCGGAAAACCGATCTTCTTGCTTATATCAGAAAAAAATCGTCTGTCCCTTTCCACATCGTTAACTATAAGGGATTTGTTATTCTGAGCTACCCATCCCGCTATACCTTCACCCATCTTCAGAGAAAACTTTTTTACGTCTCGCCCTTTGGAGCCAAGGGCTATCTCGAAATATAACTTGTTGTTTTCCGGATTGACAAGAATAAGAGAAGATGCTTCACCCTCTGTCAGTTTTGTAGCGGATTCAATAATTCTGGTGAGCAGGGTTTTTACATCAGTGTAATCTGTATTTATGAGATTGTTAATTTCTATAAGCGTTTCAAGTTTATGAGGATCGATTTGAAATCTAATCATTCTAAGGTCAGTTTGCTAATCCTTTTCCTTTCCCTTGATAAATTCAGAGAGGGCAACTTTTTCTTCCGAATCATCATCATGCAGATACTTTACAATTTCCTCATGCTGCTGTTTCTTGTAATATTCTCTCAATGACAGTATCAGTCTTTGCCTTTTGGGATTGATTTCAACAACGACCGCTTTCACTTCATCGCCTTCCCGGTATTTCTTAAGAGCTTCTTCCAGGGTTTCGGTCTCCGGATCAAATAGGTTACTACGATTTATTCTTCCTGCTATTCCTCCCTGTACCTCGACTGTCATTCCGTTTTCGTTCACTTCAAGTACCTTTCCATCTATAATGCTTCCTCTTCTGAAAGCCTTGGATAATGATTTCCAGGGATCTTCTGAAAGTTGTTTCAGGCCAAGCTTGATTCTCTGGTTTTCCTTGTCTATATCGATCACCATGACTTCGATTTCCTGACCATTTTCAAGAACTTCTGAAGGATCATCCACCTTCTTCGTCCATGATAGATCATCCACATGCAACAATCCGTCTATTCCATCTTCTATTTCCAGAAAAGCCCCAAAACCCGTCATATTTTTAACCTTTCGCTTGATTCTCATACCAATAGGATATCTCTTATCTATATCATCCCATGGATTAGGATACACCTGTTTCAAACCCAGGGAAAGCTTACCCTGCTGAATATCATATGACAGTATCTTCACCTCTACGGAATCACCCTTCTTCAGAACCTCCCTGGGATGCCTAATTCTTTTCACCCATGAAAATTCGGAAATATGAACAAGTCCTTCTATTCCTTCCTCTATCTCTATGAAGGCACCAAAATCGGCAAGCTTGGTAACTTTGCCCTGAACAATATCACCTACATGATACTTTTCCTCGAAGTGTGTCCAGGGGTCTTCTGAAAAATGTTTCAGGCTCAGATTAATTCTATTCTCCTCTTCGTCCAGACGAATAACTTTTACCTTGATATTATCACCAATCTTTACTACTTCTTTGGGAGAGGTAATATGTCCCCAACTCATATCATTTATATGCAAAAGCCCATCGAATCCGCCCAGATCTATGAAGGCACCAAATGAGGTAAAACTCTTTACTCTTCCCTCTACAACATCACCAATCTTTGTTTTTTCAAAGAAATCTTTCCTTCTCCTCTCTCTTTCGTCTTCTACCCACTCTTTCCTCGTTGCAACTATGTTTACCTTACCCTTGTTGTAGAGCTTTTCAATGTAAAAGTAACTCTCCAATCCCACATACCTGTCAGGATCTTCGATTCTCCCGGAGTCTATCTTTGAAAGAGGAACGAAACCAATTATTCTTTTCCCAAGGTCAACCTCATAACCTCCCTTTACCCTTTTTACAATTTTCCCCTTGATTGGCTCTTTGTTGGCAAAAGCATCTTTGATGTTTTTCCAGAAGAGTCTTTCATCTGCCTGTTGTTTGGAAAGTATAACGTTTCCGTCCCTGCTCTCTTTTTTTATGAGAACTACGGTAACCCTGTCACCTATCTTCGGTTTTTCGTCAAATTCCGCTATATTAAGTTTTCCTTCTGATTTGTAACCTATGTCAACAAATACGCTGTCTTCATTGATCGCTACTATATCTCCTTCGATCATCTGTCCTTCTACTATCGGTTGCAGTGTGTCGAGGTATTTTTCTTGGAGTTCTTCTTCCAGTTTTTCCGTTTCCTTCAATTTTTCATCGTGCTCCATTAGTACAATAACTCTCCTGATTCTTAGGCTTTCTTTTTTAGGATTTCTCCCACTACTTTCTCACAAACTTGCTCGATGGTCAAGTCTGATGTGTCTATAATAATTGCGTCCTTGGCCTTTTCAAGCCTGCCATAACGCTTGTTTTTATCTATTGTGTCCCTCCTTTCAATGCTTGCCTTTATTTCTTCCAATGTCAAGTCACTGGTTCCCTGCAGGTATCTCCTCCTTGCTCGGGTATCCAGACTGGCATAAATGAAGATCTTCAATTCTGCATTGGGAAAAACAACAGTTCCTATATCCCTTCCTTCAATAATGGCATCCATGCCAGATACTACTTTTCGCAACTTCGAGTTTACAATATTCCTAATTGCCGGAATGCTCGAGTAAAGAGCAACGAGCCTGTCTATCCTGTCACTGTGGAGTTTATCCTCTACATCCATGCCATTCAGATACAATTTGCCATTCCTTACTTCAATTTCACAACCATTGGCAATCTCGATTATCCTGTCGATATCCTTACCCCTTGGATCTACGGATTTCAACTCGTCGAAACCATTTTCAATCAAGGCATGGGTAATGGCTCTGTAAAAATTCCCCGAATTTAGATAGAGAAAACCGGTTTTTTTTGCGGCACATTCCGAAACGGTACTTTTCCCGGAACCTGCAGGGCCATCGATGGCAACTATCAAACTACTTTCCCCCCTCTTTCAAGAAACCAATTTATCTCACTCTGCCTGAGTGGTCTGTATTGTCCTGATTTCAGTCCTTCCAGGGTAACTATGCCTATTCTTACCCTTTCCAATGAAATTATTCTGATTCCAAAATATTCGAATACCCTTCTTATCTCTCTGTTTTTTCCCTCTATCAGCGTAAGAAGAACTCTGTTTTCTGAAATATATCGATATTTTTTTAGTTTATAAATACTTTTTTCGATCCTCAATCCCTTTTTGTATCGTTCCAGTAAATCCTTTTCTATCCTATCAGATGTTTTCACAATGTAATCTTTTTCAATCTCGCTAGAGGGATGCATTACAACATTGCTGAAATACCCATCGTTGGTGTAGAAAATCAAACCACTGGATTCCATATCGAGTCTTCCCACATGAAATACTCTGCCTTTCCCGGATTTTCCGTATTTTCCCTCGAAGAGATCTATTACAAGTGGCCTTTTGAACCTGTCGTAATTAGCACAAAGATAGCCTCGAGGCTTGTTTACGGCAATATATATACGCTTTTCTATAGAAAAGATCTTTTCATTGTCCAGTATAACAGAATCCTCTTCTGAGACACGTGTTCCAAGCTCTGTCACTGTAATCCCATTTACCTTTACTCTTCCATCAAGTATCAATCTTTCGCAGTATCTCCTCGATCCGATCCCACACCGTGACATGAAAACCTGAAGCCTTATCTTGCCGGGATTTCTCTCCTGTACATTATTCCTGTCCATTCAGCGAAAACCATGACCTGAAAATCTATTTGAACTTCTCACTGTACGGTTCTTCCAGTTTCGGTAAATCGGCAATACTTTTTAGTTTGAATAGCTTCAGAAATTCTTTGGTAGTTCCATACTGCAACGGCCTACCGGGGGCCTCCTTCTTTCCCACAACCTTTATCAATCCCCTCTCTGTAAGTAGCTTGATCATGCCATCAGAGGAAACACCTCTTATGTTTTCTATCTCCGCCCTGGTAACCGGCTGTGAGTATGCAACGATCGAAAGGGTTTCCAGCGCTGCCCTGGAAAGCTTATCACTATTTTTCTTTCCGTAGTGGTTTTCAAGGAATTTCCAGAGTTCCTTCTTTGGATACAGTGTCACTCCTCCTGCTATTTCAACTAGTTCAAGCCCATGAAAGTCTTTTTCATACTCCTTTTTTAACATATCCAGGGCACTCATTACATCTTCTTTTGAAAGTCCGGATATCCTGGCCAATTTTTCCACAGAGACAAAATCACTTTCCATGAATATTACCGACTCTACTATTCTTACGGATTCAACATCAAAGGTTTTCCTCTCAACACTGCCCATCGCTCTCTCTCGCTTTTATCCTTATATCTCCGAATAAACGATTCTGGTATATGCATATCACCTTTTGCTTGACCATATCAAGTACAGCAAGAAATGCGCATATGAATTCCATGACAGATCTGCTATTTTGAATAAGATCATTGAAAAGGAAAACTTCACCTCTGTCAATAAACTCGTATATTAGGGTAATTTTTTCTTTTACTGTCACTTCTTCGTACAGGTCTATTATTCTATCAGCGGTGAATTTCGAAAGCATACCGGAAAAAGCTTTGAATAGGTCCCAAACAGATATTTTCTGCCATACATCTTCATCATTGAAAGGTAATAGCTTCTGAGACTTCTTCCTTTCCAGCACGGGCCCCGATTGCTCTCCCCTTTTCGCCATGAGTTCACTTAGTTTCTTATACTTCTGGTACTCGATCAGCTTTTCCACCAGCTCCCTTCTTGGATCCTCAATTTCGCCAACCAAATCAGTTTCCTGTTCTGGCAGGAGCATACGTGACTTGATATAGAGCAGTGTGGCTGCCATCTGGTAAAACTCGGTGAGATTGTCCAGATCAACCTTTTTCAAATATTTAAGGTAAGAAATGTATTTTTCCGTTATCTCAGAAATAGGAATATCATAGATATTTATTTCCGACTTCCTTATGAGAAACAGGAGTAGATCCAGGGGACCTTCAAATTCTCCGATTTTCACCCTGTATCCATTCAGATTCTGTATATCACCATTTTGCATATTTCAAGACCCGCCAAAAGCCCGAAATACATCGGTCGAATAGTAATAGATACCCTGTTCGGGCAGTGAAACCAGAATCTCCCAGTATTTTTTTTTATTCACCGGGTCTTCAATATATGGTTCCAGTTCAAGAAGGGGAACCAGTACGAATTTTCTTTCATTCATCCTGGGATGAGGAATTACAAGCTCTTTTGTTTCAATCTTCTTCTTTCCAAAGAGTAGTATATCTATATCGAGATTCCTCGGGCCATTCTTTTTTTCTACGGATCTGTCCCTTCCGTTATTTTTTTCTATATCATGAAGCAGAGACAAGAGTGAAAATGGATTGCCCATGTACAACCCCCTTATCACCATGTTGAGAAAAGGAGCCTGATCTTGAAAATACATGGCTTTCGTTTCATATATCCGAGAGATTTCTATCTCACCGAGTATGTTTCCAAGTTCCTGAATTGCATTTTTCAAATACTTGACCCTGTTTCCTCTGTTTGAGCCCAGTGAAAGATAAACCAGCGATTCCAATTTTTCCTTTTAAAACAGATCCTTTCCTCGGGGTGTCTTGGCTGCTTCTTCTGTTTCTTTTTCAGTTTCCCCGGTATTTTTTTTCTCGGTATTTTTTTCTTTGGTATTTTCGGGAAATAATAATTTTCTCAATTTGCTTTCTATCTCACCGGCAATATCTGGGTTGTTTTCAAGAAATGCACGAGCATTTTCTCTTCCCTGGCCCATCCTCTCTGTTCCGTAGGAGTACCATGTTCCGCTCTTTTCAATGATTTTATATTGAATCGCCGCATCAAGCAGGCTGCCTGCTGCGGATATCCCTTTCCCGAAAATTATATCGAGTTCCACCTTTCTGAATGGCGGTGCTATCTTATTCTTTACCACTTTAACACGCACCTTGTTGCCAATCGGATTGTCTGTACCTTGTGATATGGTTTCAATCTTACGTACTTCGAGTCTCACAGAGGAGTAAAACTTTAGAGCTTTTCCCCCTGTCGTGGTTTCAGGATTTCCGAACATAACACCTATCTTCATTCTAATCTGATTGATGAAAATAAGACATGTCTCAGACTTCGAAATGATACCTGTTAATTTCCTCAACGCCTGGCTCATCAACCTTGCTTGAAGTCCCATGTGTGAATCACCCATATCACCCTCAATTTCCGCTCTGGGTGTCAATGCTGCCACCGAATCCACAACGATGAGATCTACAGCACCTGAACGTACGAGCGATTCTACTATTTCCAGCGCCTGCTCACCGGTATCTGGTTGTGAAACCCATAATTCATCGAGATTTACACCGAGATTCCTCGCATAAACAGGGTCCAATGCATGCTCTGCATCTATGAATGCAGCAATTCCTTTTAACCTTTGAGTTTCAGCAATAGCATGGAGAGCCAGCGTTGTTTTTCCCGACGATTCCGGCCCGAATATCTCCACTATCCTTCCCTTCGGATAGCCACCCACCCCCAAGGCCGCATCCAGGAGAATAGAGCCGGTTGGTATCGTATCAACTTTTATCCTCCCTCCGCGCTCACCGAGCCGCATGATGGAACCTTTGCCGAATTGCTTTTCAATTTGTAGTCTTGCCGCTTCGAGTGCCCTTAACTTTTCATTGATATTCTCGACTTGTTTTTCATTTTCTTTTTTTGCCATTGATAACCCCTGTCCACTATAAATG
Source organism: Spirochaetales bacterium (assembly GCA_027021365.1). GTDB lineage: Bacteria > Spirochaetota > Spirochaetia > SZUA-6 > SZUA-6 > JALUUM01. The sequence continues at coordinate 416,717 of JALUUM010000020.1, read as the reverse complement.
AGAAATATAACTTTCTGCTTCTTACATGATGAAAAAAATCAATGAATTCTATACATTGATTTTACTATGGTCAAGGATTGTGAATGATAAAATGAATTATATGCCCATGTTTCTAAAAGGATTTCTTCGAATCCAAGAGTATTGTTACGGGTCCCAGATTGGTATAAGAGACCTCCATTCTGGCACCAAAACTTCCCGTTGCAATTTCGATTCCCCTCTGTTCCAACTTTTCTATAAACTCGTAATACATTTTTTTTGCATCCTCAGGTGATGCGGCCTTTGAATAGGAAGGCCTCCTTCCCTTTCTTGCATCTCCCAGCAATGTGAATTGAGAAATAACGAGAATAGAACCTGAAACATCCCTTACGGAAAGATTCATCTTTTCATTTTCATCGTTGAAAATCCTTATATTTGTTACCTTTTCCACCATATAATGGAGATCTTCTTCCCTATCGCCCCTTTCAATCCCAAGATACACGAGGAGACCGTAATTGATTCTACCAACTTGTCTGTCATTTACGGTAACTTTGCAATCCCTTACCCGTTGTATAACTGCTCTCATTAGACACCCATGCACACTTTATTATCTTTTTAAGTTTATTTAAGTAATTTATGAATTGAAACACCCTCTAGCATAATAATCTTTCCAGAAAGAACGATCTTTCCCAATACTTCCAGGGAATCTCCATTCTCTATATTCGCAGGAAAATCCAGTTTGACAGGAACAACGCCTTTCAGTTCTTTTTCCGATTCATAGCCCACCAGTAGATCAAAACTAATAGTTTTATCACCCTCCTTAACATTTGCAATCTTTCCGCGCCAACTCACATAACAGTCCACGTACAAGGACGGGTTCATTGCAACCACTGAATAGTCGAAGGAATCTTTTAAGGTAGTAAAGTCCGGTTTATTAACAAAAGTCTTCAACAACTTTGCCTTTTCCTTTACATAAGCAGAGGCATTGGATTGAAGCAATCTGTTTATCTCAACTATTGCAAGATTATCCCTGTATTTCAAAAGGTATTTCTTGGCTTTAGAAAAAATATCCTCTATTTCTCTCTTGGTCAGTTTTTTTTCGCCAATGCTCGCATTGTAGTCTATGAATGAAGTTCCTTTTTCCAATGTAATATCATTTACAAAATTCCTCTCATTCAATCCTCCCCTGCCATATCCGGCAATAAATCTACCAAGATTTCCGAATAGATCCGTTTCAAAGGATAATACTAATCCCGAAATGATAATCAATCCCATGATACTAAAAAATATGATCCTTCCTCTTCTGACAGGTAATTGAGGATAAAGTCTCTTCAGATTCTTGATGTTTTCAGGGTTATACTTTTCCCTGTCAGCAATTATTTTTCTCGCAAGATCTATTCCGCTCCTGGCAATTCTGTCATTGGGATTTTTGTCAAGGATCTTCAACCATAATTTCAACGCTTTTTCAAAATCATTCCGCTTTAAATAAACAACGGCCAGTCCATATAGTACATTGTTGTTATTGTGTTTAAGCTGATCTGCCCGCTGAAGATAAGACAGTGCCCCTCCAAAATCACCTATATAAAGACATGATATTCCCAGAAGATAGTAGAAAGAAAAATTCTCCCTATACCTGAAGACTTGTGGTTCGAGCAACCTGATAACTTCAGTAAATTTACGAGAAACGAAGAGCTTGTATGCTCTTCTCAGCTCTCCGGAGATCATGATATAGTTCCTTCAGTGCACTATTTGGTATATTTATTGATTCTTTCTTTCAAACTGCCCAGGATTTCATCGACAAAATCCACGTTTTCACTGGTGAGTTTTTCCTTTTTTTCAAGTAGATTGTCTATTTCTTCTATCAGCTTGTTAAGAGTCGACAGATCGGCCTGTGCAGAAATATATACATCCTCCGAAGTACTTTCAGAAGCGGTTTTTTTCAGGAGTTTGTTCAGGGAGACACCCGTTTTTTCACCCGAAAGATCCCATCCTTCCGGATCATACTTTCCAAGCAACAATACTATACTCCTTGTCTCCCCTTTTTCTAATTTCAAAGGATCATAGTATTGACAGACTGCAGAGTCATTTATTGAATATGGTAAGAGATTGAAATTCCTGGATGTGCTTGTTTCATAGAGCCATGAAGAATCATTCAATCTCTTCCAGTTAGCAAATACGACCCTATCCGGCGTGGTTATGCCCTTTGCATTTGTAAGAACCTGAAGTCCGAAATTATCACTGTCCCCAACCAAGGGTGAAATCCAATACTTTACCATATTACCCTTTAGAATAGTGGTTTCATGTGTTATTTCGGAAACCTGGTCTGTTTTGAAGTGAACATAACTATCCTCACCGAGATACGTGTCGAATAGAACTCTCAAACCTACTGTCAGGTCCTGTTCCGAAGTATTCTTAAGCTGAAAAGTAATTTTTACACCATCTGTAAGGGGTGAACCGTTCGATGTAATAAAAGCAAAATCTTCTGTTACCTGGAGCAGATTAGAAACCCATACGAATCTAGCACCTTGAACAGTTTTTTCAACCTTTTCCTGAAATTTTGAAGTCTCCCCTAACCTGTATATGTTATTACCAATTAATACACTTACAACCGATGTTCTCGGATCTTTGTCCACAAGAAAAGATACATACTGTTTTTCTTTGAAACTCTTTAAATAATAGATAGAGAATCTTCCCGTTCCTTCATGAAGAATTAATTTTATTCTTCCGTCCTCTCTTTCCAAAGCCCAGGTCCTGGTTGAAGCGAGTAATACGAGAGAAAAAGCAAGAGCTATAAGAAACAACTTTTTCATCATTGATTCTCCTTGTAGTTAGAAAGCCAATCGAGCAGTTTTTCTTTTAAAATGAGAGCCTCTTCCTTCGCACTTAAAAGTTTTTTTACCTTTTCGAGTTCACTCTTTTCCTTTTGCAGTTCTTCCATCTTGTTCTTGGACACGGTTACCACATTTTCCCCTTTACCCTTAATTGATTCCTGAAGACTAGATATCTCTTTTGCCTGTTCTTCGATCCTGGACTTGTACTGCGATATCTCCTTTTCTCTTTTTGCCAGCTCTCCTTTAAGCTCCTCTATGCTCTTCTCAAAGCCTGCCTGTTCGAATGAGGCCAGTTTTCTCTGATAAGCGGATATTGCCTGTTCATACATCTTTTCCCTTCTCCTGAATTCCTCCACGGTTCGAAGAGATTCTTCATGACTCCATTTGAGAAGTTTCAACAGTTCCTGTTCCCGTTTTTTCAATTCAATGAGAGAGACTTTGTATCGTGCAGCCTCTACCTTATAACTATCAGGGTAGTTATAAATCACATTCTTAAAGAATTTCATTGACTCTTCAAGGTGTCCCAGAGCATATAGATTTTCTCCGATCCAATAGTAAGCATTCGGAACAAAGGGAGAAGATTTATACTGAGTGACAAAATTCTTCAGTATTTGAATCGAATTCTCATAGTCTCCCTCCATGTATAGTAACCTGCCCTTCTGGTAAATCGCTTCCGGATAGTAGGGATGCTTCGGATAATGAAGAATGAAATATTCCAGATTCCTGTCCGCATCATCCAGTTTTTTCAAAGCAAGGTAAGACTTAGCAATCCAGAAATAGGCATCGGCATGATACTTGGCCATTGAAGGATCAAGTACTATATTTCTCAGGCTAAGTATCGCCTGTTGATACTGCTTTGCTGAAAAAAGCTGGATACCCTCTTTCAACAATTTTCCTGCTTCCATATCACCTGCATAGAGACCAGTAAGAAAAACTAGGAAAATAATCAAGGTAATAAGATACTTCATATACTTTGTCATATGAAAAAATTCCCCTTCTTTAATTTTCGACTCACAATTATCGAAACTGTACATTATTTTGAAAGCATTTCAACATATATTCTATCTCCTCCAGAGGATCATCCGAATTGAAAATTGCTGAGCCGGAAACCAAAACATCCGCTCCCGAAGCTACTGCAGAAAGGCATGTTTCCCTGTTGATTCCTCCGTCAATCTCTATCAGATAATTCAGATTGTATTTTTCTCTTTTTTCTTTGAGCCAGATCAATTTATCCAAGGTTTTTTCGATTAGTTTCTGGCCACCGAAACCCGGATTAACGGACATAATCAGTACCATATCCACCATTGGTAAAAGTTCCTCCAGCATTATAACCGGTGTAGATGGGACGATAGAAATTCCAGCTTTTTTTCCGTAATCGTGTATATATGAAAGACTCCGGTGTGCATGGATAGAAGCCTCAAGGTGAATCGTAATATAATCTGATCCGGATTCGGCAAAATTCCCTATAAAACGATCTGGTTCTGTTATCATCAAATGGGTATCCAGCGTAAGATTGGTTATTCTACGAATATCTCTTATCATCTTTGGACCAAAAGTTATGTTTGGAACAAAAATACCATCCATTACATCCAGATGAAGCCAGCTCGTGTCACTGCGCTCAACGATTTCCACGGCGGCTTTCAGATCGCTGAAATCGGCTGATAGAATGGAAGGTGCAACTATTCCCCTACCTTTATTAGACTTATCCATGACCGTATAATAGCAGAGAAAGAGGCCTCTTGGCAAATATCTTTCTCAATTGACTAAAAGCCGCCATTTGATATAATTGAAATCAAGTAAATGGTAGATCGACAATTATCCTTTAAAGAAGAAAAGATAAGTGAGATACTCAACACGGTGATAGGAAAATTGAAAAGTGGCGATTTTGAAGAGAGTGTGGTACTTCTTGAAAAAGCACTCAGTATGGATTTTGAATATCCCGGGGTCTCATCCTCGTTGAAAAGCACAAAATTCTGGAAGGATAGAAAGGATAAGTATGAAAACCTTCCCGATATAACCTCGAGGGGCGAATACCTTTTGAATCAATGGGAGACCTATACTATTTTTTCTTTCAATATGATGGATATACCGGAGGATGTGGACTTTTCAATAAAATCCTGGGTATTCAGTAATGCACTTTCTGATTTTAAAAAACTCCTGGATGAAACAAACAGATATGACACATCACTTCTTTTAAAGCTTGGGAAATGTTACAAGGGCATTGGTAACTATGATAATGCAATAGCAATTCTCGAAGAAGCCAATAGGATAGACATCCTAAACCCTGAAATCATTGCTGAGCTGGCAGACTGCTATGCCCTTATAGACGAAGTCAAAATGTCCAAGGTTTTTTTTCGGGAAGCCTTTTTTGCAGATCCCCAGGCAGTACACATTACCACCATGGAATCCTCCTTAATAAAAAAACTCGTCAGAAAACTATCCGACATGGGTATGCAACTAAATGAGATCAAAGAATGGCTTCCCGTTTATGGAAATATTTGGGGTGTGTTTAATATCAAACGTGAATTGAAACCATTAGAGCTTGGTAAATTGAAACAATCAATCTACTCCTATGAAAAGAGCATTGAAAACGGAGACGAAGAACCTTCAGTGATTCCAAGATTAATCAACCGGTACTTTTGGCTTATCGATCATTACATCAGTACATCGGAAGAACAGAATAAAATAGACGAAATCCTTCAAAAAATAAGGGAACTCAACAGCTCTATTTTTGAAGAATACATAAATTGATCTTAAGAGAGGAGAACGTATTATAATGCCCGAAGAGTTATTGAAAGAGCTAAACACTTTGCTCAATGAAGAAAAATGGACAAGAGCAACTCTGAACAGTTACACAATCAACAATTTCAAATCCCTGGACAGCATGCTCGAAAGGGCCAGAAAAGAGGGAAAAGAGGAAGAGCTTCAGGAGATATGTAATGAGCATCTGAAACATACAAAAAATAGCATAATTGCCCTTTACCTCTCTGGACTTGTCTCTTTAAGCCAGCATCTTGTAGATGACTCTCATCTAATAATGCTTATAAACATTTTTTCTGATAATCATAAATGGAATATTGTAGAGTACCTCTGCAACAAGATACTCGAATTCGGAGAGAACAAATTCGCTCTTCGTACGCTGGCTGAATCCTATGAGAACAACAACGAAGACGAAAAAAAATATGCCATATGGGACAGACTGATAAAGATCGACTATGAAGAAGCGGAAATTGTAAAACTCCTTGCCCAGAAGAAAGAGGAAGAAGGCGATATAGAAGGCGCTATCGAGTACTATAAAAAAGCTCTTCATCGTTACCTCAATAAGAAGACCTTTACCAGTGTAAAAGAAGTATGGGAAAAACTTGTTGAACTTGCCCCGGAAGACATTGATTTTTTCCTTAATATGGAAAAAAAGATTTCAAAGGTGCTGCATCCTGACAGGGCTGCTTCACTGTTAAAAGAACTTGTCCCCTACTACAGAGAAAAGAAAAACTGGGACGTTGCAATCAATCTTTACAAGCGCATATTAACCTACGAACCAAAGAATTTAACGGCAAGGAAGGAACTTATCGAGTGTTACAGAGAAAAATATTCAAACCACAGCCAGCTCGAAGAATACATAAAACTTTCAAACCTCAACCAGAGCTGGCGTAATATTCACGATGCCATAGCGGATTTTGAAAAACATATCTCATTCGACGCAGGAAACTACGTTTTTCATAGAAGCTGGGGTATTGGCAAAATAATTGACATCCAGAATGACCAAATTATCATAAATTTTGAAAAAAAACCAAACCACAAGATGTCCCTCAAAATGGCTGTAAATGCATTAAAAATACTGGGCAAGGAACATATCTGGGTACTAAAACATACCATGGACAAATCTGAGTTGAAGAAAAAGATACAGGAAAACCCTTCCTGGGCTCTTCAGACCATAATAAAGAGTTACGACAATGTAGCTGACATAAAAACCATTAAAAATGAACTGGTACCTGATATTCTCTCACCCTCTGAGTGGAATAAATGGAATACTGAAGCACGCAAGATACTGAAAACTGATCCCATTTTTGGAAATCTACCTGATAAATTAGACAAATATGTAGTGCGGGAAACCCCCATAACCTTTGAAGAAAAGACCTACAATAAATTCAAGGCTGAAAAGAATTTCTTTGACAGGCTACAAACTATTCAGGACTTTCTAAAGCATAGTGATCCCGATTCCGAATATTTCGGAGAAATGTTCTCTTACTTTCTTGGCTTTTTAAAAACCTTTACAACTGTGAACGAGTTCGTTATTTCGAGCTATCTCCTGTTAGAGCAAATTGTAGAATCTTACCCGTTCCTCAATCCTTCCCTTGATATTTCCTTCAAAGATCTGTTTGCAAAAATTGAAAGTGTAGAGGAAATCTTTTCAAGAATCGACGATTCAGAACTAAGAAGAGAGTTTCTTATAAAGATAAAAAAGAACATAGATGACTGGCCTTCGATTTTCTCCAAACTCTTCCTAATCCAGCCCAGCAAATACATTGTAGATGAACTCATCAACAACGGTGAATTGGAAACCCTGAAATCCCTGTTCAAAAACATCACTGATAATTACAAGGACCAGAGAGAAGCCTTTGTATGGTTTGCAAGGTATATCGTAGATGAACCCTGGTTCCTGCAACTTGAAATACCACTTGAAAAAATTCTTATCGGTCTCATCTACCTTGTAGATATTACTTACAGGGAAATAAACAACAAACGGGACGTGAGCTTTAATCGTAAGCTCAACAAGCAGGTACAGGATTTCCTCTTCAAAGAGGGACGACTCCTCGATTTCATTCTCACCGCTGACAGAGATTCAATCGGAAGGCTTTACACTCTCGTAGAAGATATAAAGGAACTCGATCCTTCCATAAAGATAAACCTCAAACACAAGATAATGGAAAGATTCCCGGATTTTCGTTTCTATGGTCAGCAGGAAGCGGAAAAAATCAGCATGGGACTCCTTATGACGCGGCAAAGTTTCGAGGAGAAACAGAGAGAGCTCAAGCATCTTATTGAGGTGGAAATACCTGCAAATTCCAAGGAAATTGGAGTTGCTATGTCTAAGGGTGACCTAAGAGAAAATGCAGAGTACAAGGCTGCACTGGAAAAACAGGAAATGTTAAAGACTACTGTTTCAAAGCTTCAGGAAGACCTCCAGAGGGCACAAATATTCCATGAGGATCAATTGGACACAAGTCGTGTCTCTTTTGGTACCAAGGTAAAACTGAAGAATTTGAAAACGGGAAAGCAGGAAGAGTACACGATTCTCGGCCCTTGGGAATCCGATCCTTCAAGGAATATCATATCCTATTTATCACCACTTGGTTCTGCACTGTGGAACCACAGAAAGGGAGAAGAACTTTCATTTTCCATCAATGACAATGATTTCAATTATAGAATAGAGGAGATTCAAAAATCCGAACTCTTAGATTCGAAATAACAGTAAAAAACCTCATATTCTCCGTTTTTTTTACCATACTTCTCCTCCTGGCGATGGAGAGGCTTTACCCCGAACAACCTGACAACATTGATCTCATTGTAATGGTAGATACATCCCAGAGTATGTTTCCCTACTTCGAAGATGTGATAAATTACCTTATCAGAGACATTCTATACGAAAAACTTCGCTACGGTGATACTTTTCATCTCTTGAGTTTTGCGAGTAAACCAGAGGTTGAGATCGCAGAAAAAATAACGAAAGAGGTAAATATAAGGGATATACTCAAAAGAATCTCTCTGCTTCAGCCCCTAGGTAAGTATACCGATCTTGTTTCAGCAATAAAATTTCTCTACCAGTATGTGGAAGAGCTCCCGATTTCTACTTCCAAAACAATAATACTCCTCACAGACGGAATTCATGATCCACCCCCATGGAGCCCTTATTTCAATGTATCAAGAAAACAGATTCTGGATGAGTTATCCCGGATATCGAGGGTTATAAAGAGGGAGGGTTGGAGCATTCATTTGGTTCAAATGCCCCAACTAGCGGCCACGGAAAAGGAGAACATTTCTTCACAGACAGGAACGGGCACAGGTACATTATCCGGGAGAGAGGCGAAAACCGGTACTGCTGCCAGGAAGGGTGAAATATCGACAACTCAAGGTGCTAGAAACAAAGCTGAAAAAGCAGAAACAGAGAAGGTGGAGAAAACAGAGAATCAAAGCCTCCTCAAAGAGCTTTCGTCCATGCTCAAAGCACCGCTAGTCCAATACAACTCAGGAAATAAAAGCTCCATATCCAATGAAGTCTCGGGCTTTCCCTACATAACATGGAAGAAGGATTTGGGGAAGGTGGGAAAGAGGTTTTTACTGCCAATTATGATAACTAATCCTTCCGATAAACCAATTCTCTTCAAATTGTCCGGAATTATACTGTCTGGAAAGAATATTCTGGAACGAACGGTTTCCCTGCCATTGAAAAAAGGTGAATCGAAAACAGTAAAGGCAAGGATACGACTTCCCGATAACATCAGAATTGGCAGACAGAAGATTGTTGTCAGTTTCGTCTATCAGGGTAAAGAGAGAATTACTCCCGAAAGGGGCCAGTTATCATTTTACTACACCGGTAAAACTGGTTTTCGTCTCGATTCTTTCGTACTCCTGCGAATACTATATGTACTCCTTGCACTTCTCTCGATATTTATCCTGATATTCCTCTTCTTCTTTTTAAAAAACAGAGTCATCGGTATATCTTTTGAGAAATACATGCACTTGAAACCTACGGAAAGTTCCAAGCCCATAGAAATGCGTGTAGAGTTTCAGAATCCATACATAGGGTTCAGAAATATTCACAGAATTCCCCAAAACCACTCGAGGACCGTAGGTGGAGGAAACTCCGATTATCTTATCTTCCTATTACCGGTGCCTCCCAGAATTGCAATCGTGGAAAACAGAGGGGGAAAACTAATTTTCAAACCACTGAAGGAAAAGTTTTTTCCCGATACGAAGGGACAGATAGAGGATTGTTTGAACAGGAAAATTAATTTCGTTTCTCAAAAGGGGCATAAATCATCTCTCTACTTCAGAGAGTATGTATCACCTTTGGAAGAAATAAACAGGTTAATGCGTTCCGTGAATACTTCAACTGATCCAGAAAAGAAAACAGAATCGGAAAGAGAAGTATAAAAAGAAATTTGGATATAACCTTGAAATAGAATTTTACTCTATTAGCTCCTCTATTTACTACTCTCTTTGAAAGTTTCAAGTATTCTTGATGCCTCCCTTTTCACGATATCGCTCTCATCATTTTCCGATATCCTTTTTATGAGGGCTTTCATATCGGTAAAAGAATTCAACTTTATACCCCGCATTGCATATATCCTTATAACCGGATCCGTATCATTCAATAGAAGCCTCAACAGTTCTTTACTGGCACCGTTTTTCTGCTGAGAAACCGTCTTTGCAATATTCTCCAGAAATTTCTTGTATGCCCTTCTGTCACTATTACGTATAACCTTTTTTATTACATCAATGCTGTTCTTAAAATCACTCCTTACGAGTACCCCCAGCGCTTGCAACCTTGTGTACTCGTCACGCTTACTATTTTCAAAGACCTCTCTTAAAAATGCAAAGCTCCCTTTTGTTCCAATCTTTCCCAATGCACTTACCGATTCTTTCCTTACCTGTTTCACAGGGTCATGAAGAACCTTGTATTCCAGAATATCTACTGCCTCTTTTGCTTTACCATCACCCAGAGCCTTTGCACATTGCACTCTTACCCTCCAGTTCGAATCCCGAAGACCATTCATCAATAATTTTATCGTTTCTTCATCTTGCTGGAATTTAGATATTGCCGAGGCGGCATAGACTCTTAACAGTGCATCCTTCTCCGTTAGTATCTTTTTTAGGGTTTTGATCGCACTCCTGTCTCCAATATTTCCCAAGGCTTCACATGCATACATCCTCAAAATGCGAGGATTGTCAGTGTCCTCCGCTGCCTTGATTATTGTCGGAAGGGCCTTTGTGGATTTCATTTGGCCAAGTCCCAGCACTATTGCATTCTTAAGAGACTGCGGCGTGTCATCTGCTCCGTATTTTTCCAGAAGAAAATCTTCGACCTCTTTATCACCAACAGATGCAATAGTCTTGACCGCAAGAGGAGCAATATTCTTGTTTCCGTTTTCAACTATTTCTCTCAGTATTTCCCTGAGATCACCGAGTTTTTCTTTTTTTATCTTCCCGCTAACACTCTTTATATAATTGAGAGAGGCTATCAGCAGATCATCCGTTTCTTCATCGAAATCCTGTAAAATTCCCACTACAGTACCATAGGCAGCAAGATTTTTTCTCTCACTGAATATTTCAATGATTGCCTTTCTCACGTCAGAGTTTACTGTTTCTTCAAGAACAGAGAGCATATCCTTGTCCAGCGCAGTTTCTTTCGATTCTTTTATTTTTCTTATAACATCAAGGACTTCCGTATCTATTCCGTACTTCAAGGTATCGCGCCACTCTTTCAGTTGATTCTCCTTTTCATCCTTTTTCTTTTCCATGTTCCCCGACTGTTCTGAATAAACCGTAACTAGGGGATACCCGGAGAATAAAAACAGGATGAATCCAAGGATGAGGAGACGATTACAAAAAATATCAATTCTTTTCATAGCCCTTACCGGTAATTCTTGCTTTGAAAGCTCCTATGTATTCACTTAAAATATCGACTTTGAACAGCATGTATAATATCATTATAAATACTACTGATATAAAAAGATTTATCAGGAGAAGAAAAAGATTGGACCAGCTGCTTCCCTCGGTCCACCACTGAGAGGTCAACCTCTTGTAACTTTCCATAAAAAAAGCAATTGGTATCATGATAATGGATACCTTCAGTGAAAGAAGGACAATTCTGCCCCTTGATAGATAGGAGAGTTTCTTTTTTATGAAAGAAATCTGAAATAACAACCCAAAGGTAAAGGCAATTGAATTGGCAAGTGCAAGCCCTGAAACACGCAGTGATGTCTCTTTTAACCATAACGAAAGTGTAATATCTAAAAGACTTACCATTAAAGCTGAATACAGAGGTACCCTGTAATTCTTATTGGAGTAGAAAAATCTCTGATTGAAGTTGAATATTCCTACACTAACAAAACCCAAAGAATACATTCCAAGCACCCCCGAAGCCATATTGGTACCGTAATCTGTAAACTTGAATCTCTGCAGGGCAACTTGAATCATCTCCCTACCCACCACGAGATATATGAATGTCGTAGGTATAAGAAGAATCACAATGAATTTCACGCCATAAATCCATGACTCACGCAACCCCATCATGTCTTTTTTTTCCGATTGCCTGCTCATCCGTGGAAACAGAACCGTTATAACTGAAATAGAAAATATACCAAAAGGGAGTTGCCAGAAAATAATTGCATTTGCAAGCGCAGAAGTGCTTCCGTCTTCCAGTCCACTTGCAAAAAAAAGGGCAAATTGTTGATTGACGGCAAATATAGAGGCAGAGGCCACAACCGGAGCCCAAAGACGCAAGGTTTCTCTGAATTCCCTGTCTCCGAAAGAAAATCTGGGTTTCAATGAGTATCCATGTTTTAAATAAAGGGGTAATTGAAAAATGATTTGTGCCACACCGCCGCTCAGTACACCGATTGCAACAGAAAATATTCCCATACGCGTGGCAAATATCAATATTGATCCTATTACACACAGGGAAAAGAGAGGCGGGCTTAATGCAGGAATTACAAATTTTCCGTGGGAATTCAATACCGCCATGATTACTGAACTTATGCTTACCAGTGCAATATACCCTATAAGGTACCTGAATAGGCTAATTGAAAGCTCTATCTTCCACCTCTCCGGAAATGGCAACAGGACATCGATTATAGGTCTGGCAAAAATAATTGAGAGGGAGAGAAAAGGAACAAAGATAATAAGAAGAAACCCAATAAGGTTTCCTGCAAGTCTGCGGGCTTTTTTCAGAGTTTTGTCTCTTACAATGCTTCCCGATAGAACAGGTATGAAAGCGGATGAAAGAGCACCTTCTGCCAAAAGTTTTCGAAGATTGTTTGGAATGGCAAAAACCGTATTAAGTACATCTGCCACTCCTGATGCTCCGAAAAGAGCGCCGATTACGGCTACTCTTAAAAAACCGAGTAATCGTGACAGAGCTGTGCATAACATCAGTATGAGAGTGGTATTGGTACTCTTTCCTATCTCACTTTCTCTGGTCTTGTTCACAACTCCTGTTCACTTTCCCAAAAGGTATTCTCTGGATAATTCCACATAGTGCCTTGCATTTTCGATTATTGCATTCCTTTCATCGTCTGTAAGCTTCCTTACAACCCTGGCCGGGGTTCCAAGAATCAATGAACCGGGGGGAAATTCCTTCCTCTCCGTTACAACTGAACCAGCACCCACTATACTGTCAGCGCCTATTACACTATTGCTCAGAATAATTGCTCCCATACCAATTATGCATCTGTCTCCGATTGTACATCCGTGTACAACTGCGCCGTGTCCTATAGTGACATCTTCACCGATAATTGTAGGAACATCATAGTCCACATGAACTGCAACACAATCCTGGACATTGCTCCTCTTTCCCAGTCTTATCGATGCAATGTCACCTCGCATCACCGCATTAAACCAGACCGATGCATCCTCTTCTATGTAAACCTCGCCTACAATGCTCGCATTCTCTGCAATGAAGGTTCTTTTTTTTATTTCCGGTCTCTTGTTACGGTATATTCCGATCATCTTTAGCATTCTCCTTTCTGTAGTTACTTAAAAACTCTCTTTTGAAGTTAATGAATCTTCCCTCTTCTATCGAGTTTCTTATATCCTCTACTAGTTTCATTATGAAATACAAATTATGATGAGTTGTCAAAATCGAAGCCAAGATTTCCCTTGTATTGAAGAGATGTCTCAAATAAGACCTCGAATAGTTCCTGCATGTAGTGCAGTTGCAGGTCGAGTCTATCGGTTTTGTACTATACTTGTTCGATTCCCGTTTCAAGGAAACAGTGCCGGAATAAGTAAATGCCATTGCATTCCTTGCTGTTCTGGTAGGAAAGACACAATCGAAAAGGTCAATTCCACTCTCCACTGCCTCGAGTATGTATTCAGGCGTTCCTATGCCCATTACATACCTCGGTTTTTCAACAGGAAGAAGTTCAGCCGTATATCGCAGGAAATGCGTAAAAACCTGAAAGGGTTCTCCGACGGATAAACCACCTATTGCATAACCCGGGAAATCCATGGAAATAAGTTCTTCAGCACTTCTCTTTCTCAATTCTTCATAGAAGTTGCCCTGCACTATTCCCCAGAGACTACCCTTTTCCTTATTGATACTATCCCAGTGAAGCTTACTCCTTCTCGCCCAGGTCGAGGTTATCTCTAATGCCTCTTCAGCCTCTCTTTTTTCCGTATCATAACCAGTGCATACATCGAGGACCATCATTACATCACTTCCCAGGATATTCTGAATATCGACAACCTTTTCCGGTGTTAATTTATGCATACTGCCGTCGATATGCGACCTGAACAATACACCATCCGATTCTATTTTTCTGAATTTCGTCAATGAAAAAACTTGAAAACCTCCCGAGTCGGTGAGGATGTTGTGTTTCCATGACATGAAGCTGTGTAAACCACCCGCCTTTTTAATGACATCAATGCCAGGCCGCAGATAGAGATGGTAAGTGTTACTCAATATCATGTTTATTCCAAGAGCTTCGAGGTCGTCGTTTCGCATTGCCTTTACAGTTGCATTTGTTCCAACAGGCATGAAAACCGGTGTCTTAACGGTTCCATGCTTCAATGCAAGCTTACCCGTCCTCGCAGAGGAGTCTCGATCCTTTTTGTCAACCATGAATTTCATTTCGAGAGTAGCCTCTCATATGCCTGAGCTGCCGCACCTATTATTCCGGCATCATTCTGAAGTTCCGCAATCTCAAGGGAAACATTTTCAAGCAATTCCGGCCATACGAAATCGGGAAGATGCTTTGAAACAATTTTTTTCAGCAGGTCGCCTGATTTCGATATGCCACCACCCATAATACAGGCTCCTGCGTTGAATATATTTAAAAGCGTACCGAAAGCCTGGGCTATTCTCAGCCCAACCAAGTCCAAGGTCTCCATGGCAACTTCATCATTTCTTCTTGCTGCATCGAATAGATCCTTTGGTGTCAATTTCTCCGAAGGTTTTATTCCGCGTTTCTTCAATTTTTCAGAATACAACCTTACCATTGCAGGGCCAGATGCATACTGTTCGAAACATCCCCTGCTGCCACAATTGCAATGCGGCCCTCCCGGATCCAGACACATATGACCTATTTCACCGGCAAAGCCATCCCGGCCACGGTATATCCTTCCATCAATGGCAATGCCACCACCAATCCCTGTTCCCAGGGTTATCATCACAAAGTTCCTGTATTTTTTCCCTATTCCAAAGAGGAGTTCACCCGCAGCAGCACATGTAGCATCATTGTCGGCAAATGCTACTACACCTGTTTGCTTTTCGATCATCCCGGGTATTGAATGACCCTTCAACGATGGAATATTTTCTGCACCGGCAATGAGAATACCCCTTTTCTTGTCAGTAAAGCCTGGTGTACCAATACCAACCGCCCTTATTTCCAGTTCGTTTTTTTTCACCCTGTTCTTTATCCATTGGATTACAGGGGTCATAATTTCATCAAAGCTGCTCAACGCATCTATGGGAATCGTATCTCTTTCAATTATTCTTCCCTCATCGTCAACAATACCAGCCTTGACTGATGTGCCACCGAAATCCATCCCTATTACGTACTCCATGCTCAAGATACCTCCTCAAGATTCAAGTTTTCGTATATCGAAATAAAAAGACACTTCCGGAAAAGAATATTATAAAGGGAGCCCAGGCTCCCATTAATGGGGGAATGTACCCATTTTTTGCAAGAACCGATGTAAACATTTGAGTGCCATAATATACCACGGTCAACGATAAAGCAGATATAAGGCTCATCAGTAGAATATTCTTCTTGAATGAACTTCCTATTACAGATGAAAGCAAGACAACGATCAGGGGAGTCAGGGAAAAAGCTATTTTTTTATAATAATTTGTCAGAGCCTCCCTGTAAGGCAGTCCAGCCTTTTTCAGAGTTTTTATCCATTCTGTTGCATCGTTAAAATTCATCTCTTCTACTTTTCTCGTAATCTCTTTGAATGCATCCGGTTTCTTGTTTATACTATTGTCAGAATAATCAGACCGGTCTTCCTCTATAAGCTCCTTGTGAGAGGAATCCCATGAAAATATTCTTGCATTATGTAGAATCCAGTATTTTCCATTCCACTCAGCCCAAGCTGCGTCTATCCTCCTTTTAAAATTTCCTCTTTCATCTTTGATTACTATCATCACATCAGTAAGAGTCTTTCTTCTATTGTTATAATACCCGGCTCGATAAATTGCCCTATTGTTATCACTTATTACAGTAACATTTTTATTATCATAGGAAACATTTTTATTTACCAGAGTGTTGTAAAGCTTTTCTTTTTCTTTGTAGGTTGGTATCACTACACTATTTTCAAACCAGAATTGGAAACCGGATAGCAGAATTCCAATCAGAATCAGTGGTAGTATCAACTGATAAAAGCTGATTCCTGCTCCCAGTACCGCAATCAATTCATTATTTGCATACATCGTTCCAAGTGCAAAGGCTATCGAAAAGAGAAGTGCAATAGGAACCGAATAGAATATACACTTAGGGAGGTACAGCAAAGATATTTTAAGCATCTGTAAAACAGTTACATCGTTATTGTAATATCTCCATAGATTCGAAAACATATCAACAAGTTCAAGTATGAGAACAAAAAACAGAATGGAAATAAAGAAGACCGGTAAAAAAGATTTTACAGTCATCTTGTGTATGGTTATCATCTTTTTACCCTGTAAACGTAAATGATTAATGCAAAGATCAATACTACAAGATTGGCTGACCATATAGAAATGAAAGGAGGAGTTCCTATTCTTTCCGCGATGGTCTGACCTGCAAAGAGCATTGCCCAGTACAATGTCGATATTATAAGTCCAATACCAAAGCCGACAGCCCTCCCACTTCTTCTTGCAAATAACCCCAGAGGAAATGCAAGAAATATAAAGAAAAAACAGGCTACCGGAATAGCAAATTTTTTATAGAATTCAAGTTTAAAATATTGAAGGTTTTTATCTATTAACCTGAAGGCTTTATCCTTTTTCAGCTTTTCATAGACCGCAATTACACTGTCTTCCCTCTTCTCATAACCACTCAAGTATTCAGTTATTTTAAGGCGAAGGAGATATCTGTTTTTCATTATCCTCTCTCTCTTTGCCTTTCTCTTCTTTTCAAGCGCCTTACTTTTTTTAACTATTTCTTTCCATACATCAACAGAACTCATTTCAGCCGGACCTACACTGCCTATTGCATAGCTGATATTTTTTATGAGTATATTGTAAATCATATTTTCAGCCGAAGAATATGAATAATCGCCCGTTTCACTCAATTTCGTTTCCATAACGGTCACATCATGGAGATTCAGTGACACTACCCCCCTCTGTCCGGTTTCTTCACTCAGTTCGGCTTCTTTTGCTGTTATCGTTCTCTTACTGTTGTCATTCCCCCTGTCAATTATCGTTATATCGTAAATCCTTTTTCCTACTACTTTGCCGGTAATTATTGTGGTATTCTGATAGTTTTTTATCGAATAAGGTTCCAATTCCAGTGATGGATTTGAATAGAGAATTTTTCTATATAGTTTCCCTAACTTTATATTTCCGGCGGGAAGGAAATAATCATTTGTTATGAAAGAGAGAATTGTAAAGAGAAACCCCATTATAAGAAGAGGAACAAGAATTCGTGTTAAGGATATACCGGAAGCCTGAAATGCCAGAATTTCATTATCGGTAGACATTCTGCCAACTGCCATCAGGGCACCCACCAAAGAACCAAAGGGAAATGAAAACGCAATAAAAATTGGCATGGAATAGACTATAAGCAATATCACATCGGAGAAAGGAACCTTCTTGGCAAATATCTGTTCGGCCATTACCAGTATCTGATTGATAAAAAATATTATAAAGAAAAAGAGAAATGCTATAAAAAAGGATAGTATGAATTCCCTTATCACATATATGTAAACGATTCTATGGCTCTTTCTCATTCGTATGCCTCATAAAAAATGGAAATGCCCATACCAAGTGTGCCAAAAAATAGCCTCTCGTTAGAATAAACGGCAGAGGAGATGTCCATCGAAGCAAGACCGTCTTCCAGTCTGAAAGTAGTAAAACTTCTTCTACTTTCTTTGGGGCCTATCGGTACCCTTATTACTCCGCCACCAAAAGTACCAAAATAAAGTCCCTTCACCCCCTTAACACTGCACAGTATCCAATCTTCTCCCAGCATTCCGTTTTCGACGGTATATGCTTTTACACTATTTCTCCTTCTGTCCCAGTTGTAAAGTCCCTCTCCGTAAGTTCCTATCCAGAGAGACATGTCACTTTCAACAAGAATAGTGGTTATATTTTTAGGTCGGAAAGTAGGGTATATTTTCACGAAGTTGATGATAACATCTTTACCGGTATCAAAAATAAAGAGTCCCGCATCCATAGTACCGATCAAAATGTATTCTTCATAAACTTTCATAGTATTTATGAAGTCGATTCCCGAATCCTTCAGGATCCGTATCCATTTATTGTCTTTTAATTTCCAAAGACCACTACCAAGGGTTCCTGCGTACAGTGTATTGTTACACATTACAACAGATTCCACCTTTATCGGAATTGGGCCACCAAATGTGTCTACATCATACCATTTCCCGGTTCTCTTCGAATAATAGGAGAGACCATTGAATCCTCCTACCCATACTCGTTTTTTCGCCGGCCATATGGTTCTTACCGAACGCGGAACTATTGATTGTTTCCCAATTCTGAAAACGAGCACTTTACCACTGCTCAAAGAATACCTTGCAATTCCACCGTTCCAGGTTCCAACCCAAAGGTCGTCTCCGTCCACTGCCAATGCCGATATGTTTCCGTCACTTATGGACAAGTTTTCCTTTGATATATTTTCCCAAAGAAGATACTTTTTTAGACTCAGGTATCGCTTCTCATTGACAGTTCCAATAAGCTTTTCATCCACCAACCGAAGGGTATTCCTGGCATTTATCCTGTCATGACTGAAATAAAAGAGTATCTCTGTCATATCGAGATATACCAGTGATCGATCTTCCGGTGATATAAGATCTCTGTATTCATGGATGCTTTTTCTGTAATACTGCAGGGCTTCATCGTACATTCTCTCTTTCTTAAGAATGCGCCCTAGTAATAAACTGGCTTCCAGCTTTGACTCCCTCTTTCCCCTTCTTGAACTATCATTTTTTGTTGCAAGAACCTGTTTCAGAAAGTACCTTGCCCTGAAGGATTCTCCCAGTTCCATCTCTGATCTGGCACTTAATAGTAAGACTTTATCCATTAAATCCGTTTCGGGATATTTTATCCTGATGTCCCTCAATACTGAGAGACTTTCCCCGAACTCTCTTTTCCTGTAAAGCGCAAAAGCCTCTCTATAGAGGGTTTCAGCTTCCCCGTGTGCTTCCCCTTGTGCTTCCCCTTGTGAAACTTCCTCCACTTCGGGCTCCATCTTAGGCTCCACTTTTGGTTCAACCCTGGGGCCTGCCGACTTCTTTGAGTTATCTGGGATTGTTATTTTCATTTTATTTTTTTTCGTGACAGACTGTACTTCCCCAGTAGAAGTACCTTGCTTGTTTTGAAGGGTTTCACATGAAAAGAAGAGAAAAATCGCAATCAGAATTAGCAGATAATACTTCATCCAATTTATAACCCTGTCGAACCGAATCCACCTTCACCACGGATACTCTCGCTGATTTTCTCCACTTTATTGAAAATCGCCCTTGTTACGGGAGCGAAAACTAGTTGGGCTATTCTATCACCATTCTTTATGACAAAATCTTTATTCCCGAGATTTATCATGACAACTCTTATTTCACCCCGATAATCCGAATCGATCGTACCTGGTGCATTTACAATTGTAACACCGTACTTTGCAGCCAAACCGGATCTTGGCCTTACCTGTGCTTCATAACCCGCTGGAATATCAAGGTACAATCCTGTAGGAATGGTTACTATTTCTCCCGGTTTAAGTGTTACATCATGCTTCAAAGTTGCCTTGATATCTGCTCCCGATGCTCCGACTGACTTGTATTCAGGTTTAAAACCTTTTTCGGATATGTACTTAACTGTTATCTCTCTCATTTACTACCGCTCTCTGTTGCCATAAACCAAATAACTGAAATCTTTTTCCTTGAATAATTTTTCTATTCTTTCGGCTATCCTAGTCCTGTTTACTTCTTCTATATACTCCAGCGACTTCTCAAAAGGAAAAACATCACCACGCAGTATATACTGTCTTACCATTCTCTTCATCCTTGTTTCCATATCTTCTTTGGCAAGGACAATACTCCCCCTTAGATGAGACTTGGCGTTTTCAATCTCCTCTTTCGAAGGCGGATTATTCTTTAATTTCTCCGTTTCTCTTTTTAATGCGGATATTAGTTCTTCGGTTTGAGAAGGGCCGGTGCTTGCATAAACTGTCCACAGTGCAATGTCCGAGAAATATGTTCTATATGAATATACCGTGTAACAAAGACCCTTATTCTCTCTTAATTCCTGAAAGAGACGAGAGCTTATCGATTCACCGAAGATGGTACTCAAAACAACCATATCATAGTAATCTTCCAGCCTGTTCCTTGGGATAAAGGGTAAACCGGCATAGATCTGTACCTGATTGAAATTACTGGAGATATAGTGGTTGAAGGTATTGCTTTGGGGGGGCTTTCGGGAGTAGTCTTTTCTGCCTTTAGTTCTTTTCTTTATCCTCTCATGCAGAATTCCTGTTACCTGCTCGCCATTAAAATTACCGGCAACAGATATGATTGCATTCTCAAGTCTGTAGTTTTCATGGTAAAATTTTAACAGTTTTTCTCTTTCAAACTTTTTTACATCCTCCATATTACCTGTTATCTTTCTGACAAGCGGATGATTGTTCCACAATTCCTTAAGATACAACTCGTGTGCTATTTCTTCAGGCGAATCTTCGACTGCCCGTATTTCATTTTCTACGACCAGTTTCTCCCTTGCCACGTCGGTGTCACTTATTATTGAATTTGAAAGCATATCAGTAAGTATGTCTATTGACAATTCGATGGCTTCCTTGGGTACTATGGAGTAAAAGCAAGTCGTTTCTTTCTCCGTGAAGGCGTTTAACAAGCCTCCTACTCGATCGATATCACTTGCTATCTGGTAGGCTGTTCTTTTTCTTGTTCCTTTGAAAAGCATGTGTTCGAGGAAATGGGAGAAGCCATGCTCCCCTTCCCTCTCATCCCTCGAACCATGTGTAAACCAGAAACCAATCGAAACGGTATCGGTACTTTCAACAGTTTCTTGCAGCAAGACAGTACCGTTGGCAAGGTTCTTGGTTTCTATCACTATCTATCTCCGATGAGGTCCTCTCGAATGTCTCCTGTCCTGATGGCTTCGGTTGCCACTACGATGACTACTATTCCTGTCAACGATACCCGCTGGCCCTTCCACGGCATCCTTGATACTCAAATTGACTCTTCCCATTTTGTCTATTTCAATAATTTTTACTTCCACTTCCTGCCCTTCTTTCAAAACATCCCCTACCGATTCTACCCTTCTATCCGATATCTTTGAAATATGACAGAGTCCTTCCTTACCCGGGAGATATTCTATGAAGGCTCCAAAGTCCACTATTCGTTTAACTTTACCCTTGTATATCTTGCCCACTACAGGTTCTTCGAGGAGAGCTTCTATCATTGCCTGCGCTTCCTCGGCACCTTCTTTCTTTTTGCAGTATATGATGATATTTCCGCTGTCCTCTATATTTATGGTTGCACCGGTTTTTTCAGAAATACCCTTTATGACTTTTCCGCCAAGTCCGATTATTGCTCCGATCTTATCAGGATTTATCTGCATGGATATTATCTTTGGGGCAAAATCGGAAAGTGAACTGCGCGGTTCCTCTATTGTCTTGTTCATTATATCAAGGATGTACAACCTTCCCTCACGTGCCTGGGACAATGCTTTCTTCAGTATATTGTAATCGACAGCCTCTATCTTTATGTCCATCTGAAATGCTGTTATTCCGTCCTTCGTACCAGCCACTTTGAAATCCATATCTCCCAGATGATCCTCTTCACCGAGTATATCAGACAAGATTACAGATTTCTCACCTTCCGTCACAAGTCCCATTGCAATTCCTGCAACAGACTTCTTTATCGGAACACCGGCATTCAACAGGCTCAAAGTGCCCCCGCATACGGAAGCCATCGATGATGACCCGTTTGATTCAAGAATCTCCGATACTATCCTTATAGTGTAAGGGAAATCTTCCTTTGACGGTAATACGGCCTGAAGTGCTCTTTCCGCAAGATGACCGTGCCCTATCTCTCTTCTACCGGTAAACAATCTGCCAGTCTCACCAACGGAATAGGGTGGAAAGTTGTAGTGAAGCATGAAGGTTTTTCTGGCATCACCCTCGATATCATCCATAATTTGCTCATCATAAACCGTACCAAGGGTCGTAACTGCAAGGGATTGTGTCTCACCCCTTGTAAAAAGGGCGGAACCATGCGTTCTCGGAAGAATATCAATTTCGCAGGTAATTGGTCTTATCTCATCCGGTTTTCTTCCGTCCGTTCTTATACCACGTTCCAGGATTGATTTTCTTACGATTTCACTCTCCATTTCCTCGAAGAGATTACTAACCTTTTTAATATCTTCCTCTTCCAGCCTATCTTCAAACCTGGAAAGCACTTCTTCTTTTACCTTCTTTATTGCCTTCTGCCGATTCAGTTTTCCCTTTTCAAAACATGCAGTTTCCAGTTTAGGATAGGCCCAACTATAGATTTCATCCTTTAGTTCGAATGGTTCTTCTTCATCTTCAAGCTTTATCTTCTCTTTTCCTGCTTTTTCCACAAGCTCGAGCTGAATTCTGCATAGTTCCTTGATTGTCTTATGAGCTTCCTCTATTGCCTGAAGCAAGACGCTCTCTTCTACTTCTTTTCCTCCACCTTCGACCATTGTTATTCCCATCTCAGTTCCTGCAACTATTATGTCCAACTCACTGTTCTCTATCTGGTCGAAGGTTGGATTGATAATATATTCGCCATCAATATAACCCACTCTAACGGCACCCACCGGTCCGTCGAAGGGAATGTCGGATATCATTACAGCCGCAGAGGAGGCAATCATTGCAATAACATCTGGCGGATTTATCTGATCCGTCGAGATCGTAGTTGGTACTATTTGAATTTCCCTCTTGAATTTTTTAGAGAAAAGAGGCCTCATCGGTCTGTCTATCAGTCGGGATACAAGGATTTCTTTGTCCTTTGGCCTGCCTTCTCTCTTTATGAAACCACCGGGAATCTTCCCTGCAGCATAATATTTTTCGTTGTAATCTACCGAAAGCGGTACATAATCCAAACCTTCTATATCCTTTTCCGAGCAACACACTGTAGCAAGTACAGCAGAACCGGCATATCTTGCAAAAACAGCTCCGTTTGCCTGTTTTGCCATCCTGCCAGTTTCCAGTATCAGATCGTCTTCACCGATACGTAATTTAACTTGTTCTATCATTATAACTTATTTCCTTATAATATTTTTTATTTCCTTAGATTCAGTTTTTTTATGATCTCTCTATACTTCTCGAGATCCTTCTTCTTGAGATAATTTAGCAATTTCCTTCTCTGACCAACTAGCTGAAGGAGACCACGTCTTGAATTGTGGTCCTTCTTGTGTACCTTGAAATGCTCTGTGAGCACCTGTATCCTCTTTGTAAGAAGCGCAATTTGTACTTCCGTGGAGCCGGTATCACCCTCGTGATGTCCGAAATTGCTTATAATCTCTCTCTTCATCTCTTTTGCCAAAGACATAAATCTTCCTCCTGTAACATGTCTATAATATAACTCTTCTTAATCTATCCTTTTTTTAATTATTATTTCTTCTATACTTCCTCTTGTATCACCTTCCAAGCTTACCGAATCCCTCTTTATTCTGAGGATTCCCCGCGAAACTGTATCTGCGGGCATATCTTTGCCATGCAGCTCAACTTCAAAGCTCCCCGCTTTAGGGAGTATCTGTTCGAATTCGTTCCTTTCGTAACTAATAGAACTAATGGATTCTCCGCCGATGGGAGATAAGCCTTCCACACGGAGAGAGTAACCGAATACGAGCATTTTGTTTGCCATTTCCACCTCTCCGCTTAATATCGCCCTTCTTATTCTTGAACTACTTATCACCTCATTTCCATAATATACCGGCTGTACTATCTCTGTTTCAATCCCCCGTTTTTTAGCCCATTCTTTTAGCTTGCCTGCATCTGTATCCCTCTTGTAACCAAAACCAAAATTGTAGCCCACAACAAATTTTGCTATTTCAAGCCTCTCATTCAATATATCAAGGAACTCTTTTCCACTAAGTCTACTAAAATCGAGAGAAAAGTCAATCAGAATGATATCAGTCACCCCTAGCTTTTCCATTCTATCCAGCTTTTGCCGTAGGGTTGTAATGTAACCGGGGAAAACGCCCTTCTTCAAAACTGCCACGGGACTCTGTTTGAATGTGATAATCAGCGGAGATGTGCCCTGGTTTGATATTATTCCTTCAATTATCTTTTTGTGTCCCCTGTGTAGACCATCGAATACACCTATTGAGATAGATACTTTATTCCTATAGGGCTTACCTTTTTTTACAAAATCATTGAAATCTATTACTCTCATCGAATACTCCGTTGCATCACCGGGCGAAGACATTCAAGTAACGACAATGTCCGTCTTTCTTTTCGAATATTGCGACAAGTTCTCTGCTCTCATTAAAAATCGCATACACTCTATCATTCTCCAATTCATTGCAATTGAGAATCGAGGTGAGGTTGATACCATCCCTCAGCTTCTCTAATATTTCGATGTCATCAATATTCAAATATTCTACACCATTGAGCTGCCTTAAAAAATCAAATGGTTCAATTGGTTTTGTATTCTCTTTGATATTCTCCAACTTTTCTGCATCCCTCAAATTGAAATTACCTATCTTAAGCCTCTTCAATTTTTCTACATAGGCAAATGTTTCCATTTTGTTAGCAATATCACGTGCCAGTGCTCTTATATATGTTCCTTTTGAGCACTGTACTCTCAAGTGCAACTTTCCATTTTCATACCCAAGTATTTCCATATCATGAATCACAACCTTTCTCGGCTTTAGCCTCACATCTTCTCCCTTTCTTGCCTGCTTGTAGGCCCTAATTCCTCCCACATGAACAGCAGAGAAAACAGGGGGTATCTGTTCGATTTCACCCTTGAAATGGCTTACTGTCTCTTCGATTTCCCATGCCTCGGGAATTCTTCCCTTTCCAATTATTTTGCCATAGGGATCCAGCGTATCTGTCTGGACTCCCAATGCTATCAAAGCTTCATATTCTTTCGATAAGCCCTCGAAAAGTGGAACCAATTTAGTATATTTACCGGTAAGAATGAGCAACAATCCCTCTGCAAATTTGTCAAGAGTACCGGTATGGCCTGCCTTTTTTATTCCAATTCTCTTTGAAACCATCTGTACAACTGAAAATGAAGTGTACCCGGCAGGCTTCTCTATGAGGTACAGGCCATTTAGAGGAGAGGTCACCCCGTGACTTCCCTGATTTTCTTGATAACTCTGAATCCACGTTCAATGGACTCATCCAAAATAAATCTCAGTTCCGGAATAGTTCTTAGTCTTACTCTCCTTGCCAGTAACCCCCTAAGGAAACCGGAAGCGTGATTCAGTGCTTCCACAATGAGAACGTGAGTTTCCCTGCTTCCGTAAAAAGAAATATATATTTTTGCATATTTCAAATCCTTCGAAAGAGTCAGATCCGTCAATGATAGCATCTTATCGACCCTTGGATCTTTAAGGTCATCACTCATGATAATTTCAGTCAGCTCCCTCTGAAGGAGGCTCTCGACCTTTTTTCGTCTAATCTCTGACATTTTCTCCGCTTTCCATGAGCTTCTTTGCTATTTTCTTTATTTCATATGCCTCGATAACGTCACCAACCTTCAAATCATTGAAATTTTCTATTCCGATTCCACATTCGTATCCCGCTTCTACTTCTCTCACATCCTCTTTGAATCGTTTCAATGAAGCGATCTTGCCATCGTATATTACTACTCCGTCTCTTATAAGGTGAGCATTGGTTCCTCTTTTTATCGTACCGGTAGTCACATAACATCCTGCTATGGTTCCCACCTTGGATATTTTGAAGATATTTCTCACCTCTGCGTTTCCTGTTACCTCTTCTTTTATCTCCGGAGCAAGCATACCTTCCATTGCTGACTTGATATCGTCAACCGCTTCATAAATTATATTGTATTTCCTTATCTCCACCTTTTCCTTTTCAGCAAGGCTCTGAGCTCCCGGTGTAGGCCTTACATGAAAACCGATAATTATCGCATTCGATGCTGATGCAAGCCTTACATCACTCTCATTTATGGCACCTGCCGATGCATGAATCACCGTTAACCTTATTTCATCATTGCTAAGCTTCTCCAAGGCAGTTTGAAGGGCTTCAACCGATCCGTGAACATCACCTTTTATTATCACTTTCAATTCTTGAAGAGCACCTTCCTTTATCTGTTCATAGAGATTATCGAGTGTTATCTTCTTTACGTTTTTTGCTTCCTCGATTTTTTTCAGTTCCTGCCGTTTCTCACTTATCAGCCTTGCCGATTTCTCCGAGTCGGTCACCTGGAATGGATCTCCTGCAGTAGGAATACCTGAAAATCCCAGAATTTCCACAGGCATTGCAGGTGTTGCTTTTTCTACACGTTGTCCTTTGTCATCGAACATGGCTCTTACTCTACCGGGATATATTCCAGCAACAAAGGAATCTCCAATCTTCAGCGTGCCTCGTTGAATTATCACCGTAGCCACTATTCCGCGTCCGAAATCCACCTTTGATTCCAAAATCTTCCCCTCTGCTCTGCATTTGTAATTTGCTTTCAACTCAAGAATTTCTGCCTGTAACAGAATATTTTCCAACAGACCCTCTATCCCCAGTTTTTTCAGAGCTGACACCTCGCAAAACAGGGTATTCCCTCCCCATTCCTCAGGTATCAGATCATACTCGGATAGCTGCTTCTTCACTTTGTCAACATTTGCATCGGGAAGGTCTATCTTATTGATTGCAACTATTATCGGCACATCTGCCTCTTTTGCGTGATTTATCGCTTCTATGGTCTGCGGCATCACTCCATCGTCTGCTGCTACAACGAGAACAACTATATCTGTGATCTGTGCCCCTCGGGCTCGCATCAAGGTAAAGGCTTCATGTCCTGGTGTATCGAGGAAGGTTATCTTCCCACCCTGCGGTAGTTCAACCATGTATGCACCAATATGCTGAGTAATTCCGCCATATTCCTTTTCCGCAACACTGGTGCTCCTTATCGCATCGAGCAATTTCGTCTTACCGTGGTCTACGTGACCCATTACCGTAACAATCGGAGGTCTCGCTTCCAGATCCTCCTCGTGGTCTTCTTCCTTTTGAATTTGCGTTTCATCATACAGAGAAACAATATTCACTTTGCACCCGTATTCGTCTGCAAGTATTGCAGCAGTTTCCGAATCGATCTGTTGGTTTATGGTCACCATCATTCCCATGCTCATGAGTTTGGAAATAAGCTCGGAAGCTTTCAGATTCATCTTTTTTGCAAGATCGGAAACTGTTATAACTTCCATTATCGAGATCTCTTTTGGAACGGGATTGGTACGCTGCATCTGTTTTTTCTTGAACTGCAGAACCTTCTCTTCCTGTTCCTCATATTTTTTCTTTTGATAGGCACCTTTTTTCTTAGTCTTAAAAAACTTCTTTCCCGGGGCTTTCTTTGCCTCGGCAACGGGAGGTGCCGGTTTCCCTGTTCTCACCTCGCTGGAAAGAGGCTTTTTCTCTCTTTGCCCCTGGTACCTGGGTCTTGCCGGTCGTTGATTACCAGGTGACCCATAGCTCCTTGGTCCTCTTTGAACACGCGTTTGCGTTCTCGATTCACGTTGTGGCTTTCTCTCTTCGATGCCAACCTTACCCGTTGACTCGGGTCTTACCGTACTTCCTTTAGAGAGGGAATCCTCCGGTGAGATTACGGGTTTGGTCTCTTTTTCCTCTACAGGAGATGTAGCTGCCTTACTCATTTTGTGGATGTTTCTGCGAACTACGACTTTTTTCTTAACGACCACTACCTTCTTTTTCTCTTTAGTACCGTCTCCCTTATCCGAAACAGGTGTCTTTTCCTTCTTATGTTTAATAAGAGTTACTTTGGGTTTATTTTCTTTCTTTTCTTCTTCAGCCATATTGCCTCTTACCTATTCGTTATTAAAATCTTTCCTTCACTATTCCCCATTACTCTTCATCTTCGAAACTCAATCCTACACCACAGTTAGGACACACAGTCATATCTGGCGTAACAGTGGCACCGCATTCGGGACATTCGTATGTTTCTTCTTCAACCACAACCTCCTTGTACTCCACCTCTGCTTCACCAACCTTCTCTTTTTCGACGTTTTCTTCCTCTTCTACTGGCTCCTCAATCTCTTCCTCTACCACCTCAACATTTTCCTTGATTATCTCTGAAAGTTTCTTCGCATCTTCTGCAGTCATGCCTTCTAAGGCAGCCAGTTCTTCTTCATTATACGATATAAGTGTTTCTATGTCCTCTATTCCATTCTTTTTCAGAGTCTCCACCATCTCTTCGGTAATACCGGGAAGCTCCGAGATCTTCACAATCTCTTCTTCTTCACTGAAAAGTGCAGATACTGCCCGCTTTGCCTCTACCGCTATGTCCATTTCGCTGAACTGCGTTTCTGTCTTTACATCAATATTCCAGTCCACCAGCCTGTTTGCCAATCTAACATTCAGACCCTGTTTCCCAATTGCGAGGGCAAATTGATCATCGGGAACCACTGCAAGAACCTGTTTCTTTGCTTCATCCAGGATAATCACCTGGGTAACTTCTGCCGGTGAAAGTGCATTTTTTACAAAGATACGTGGGTCCGGATCATAGCGAAGTATATCTATCTTCTCGCCTTCCAGTTCACGTACAACAGCCTGTATTCTCACTCCCTTAAGTCCTACACAGGCACCTACCGGATCCACATCCTCTCTGTTTGAATAGACCGCTATCTTGGTTCTGTATCCCGGTTCTCTCACGATATTGAATATCTCAATTGTCCTGTCATAAATTTCCGGAACCTCGAGCTCAAAAATACGCCTTACAAAGTCCGTATGTGTTCTGGAGAGAATTATCTGCAGACCGGAAGGTGTCTTGTTTACTTCATATATCAATGCCTTTATTCTGTCGTTTGGTCTGTATATCTCCCTCGGTGACTGATACTTTTTCGGCAGTATTCCCTCGGTCTTTCCAAGGTCTACGTATATATTCCCGTTTCTCTCCCTCTGGTAGTATCCGATTATCATTTCTCCCACTTTATCCTTGAACTCGGAATAGAGTGTATCTTTCTGTATCTCCCTTAAGGTCTGTTTTGCCTTCTGCTTTGCACTCTGAATTGCAACTCTGTCAAAATCCTTTGGGTTTATCTCTATTAGAAGCTCATCACCGATTTCACATTCATCATTGTACTGTAATGCTTCTTCCAGAGAGATCTCCAGTACAGGATCTTCCACCTTTTCCACGATCTTCTTCTGTGCAAACAAAGTTACATCGGTACCATCTTCACTGAATCGAATGACAGCATTTTCAGTAGTTCCGAACTTCTTCTTATATGCTGCAAGTAGAGAAGATTCTATTGTTTTCAATATCAATTCTTCTGAAATACCCTTATCCTGTACGAGTTGTTTTATTGCTTGTGCCATATCTGATGACATTTTTTTATTTACATACCTCCTTAAAAATCCCTTAATCTCGCTTTTCTTATTGAATCCTTTCTGTACCTCTTTATGATATCTCCGTTTTTAAGAGAAATATAATCATTATCCGCATTTATCAGGATTCCTTGAACAACCTCGTTTGTTTCTTTGATAATTATCTGTAATCCCCTTCCGTTGAAGATTTCATATTCTCTATCATCCTTCAATACCCTGTCAATTCCCGGCGAAGATACTTCCAGGGTAAGATCGGGAATCTCTTCCATCACCTCGAGACTTGGATAGATGAGCCTTGAAATATCCTCACAATTCTTCAAAGTAACTCCTCTGTTACTGTATATCACAACACTCACTTTACTGATACCCCTGGATCTTCCAACCTTGATCTCCACCAGGCTGTAACCCATTCCTTCGATGACAGGCCGGATCTCTTTTGAAATCTTTTCCAGCAATATTCTGTCCTGCAATGATCCGCTCCTTCCCAATCCCTTTCGAAATCCCTTATCCTTTCAATTCCATCCCTTATACAGGTCCGATATCGTCACTACACAGGCCTAAATACAAGATTAAGCAGAGGCCTGATGAGCACCTATAAAAAAAGAGTCGAACAACCGACTCTCTACCCAAACAAAGTTGTAATATTCTACTCCAATAACATAACAATAAGAATCAAGAGTGTCAATCTTTCGTTGTCAATCAATTGCCAAGGTAATAACATGAACAACCTTGAATCCGATAGATTTAAGTACATGTGAACACTCACTTGCAGTTGCACCGGTTGTAAAGATATCATCTATCAGAACAACTTCTCTTCTGTCAGTCCATCCTCTCGATATTGTTTCTTTCACCTTTCTCTTCCTGAAAACAAATTTCCCCTTTCCCAGGGCGAGCCTCCCCTTTAGGTCGAGACTCTTCTGTTGAGGAGCTTTCTGTCTCTTCTTAAGAAGTTCTGCAACATTCATGTTATACTTGCCGGAGAGTATCTTTCCTATGATTTCCATGTGTCCCCATCCTCTCTTCCTCACAACTGCTCTTCCTGTGGGTACAGGAACGATTAAAGCATCCCCGTATCGATTGCTGATAGTTTCATACAGTTCGTGTGCAAAGTACCTGGCAATTCTTTTTCTGTTCTTGAATTTATAGTGAAAGATCAATCTCCTTATATCCCAGTCTCTGTAATCGAATATTGAATAATTATCGTAGAACTCGAAATGTGCACTTCGGCACCTTGCACAAATAGAAAAACCCTCCGGCAGCGGCATACCGCATATGTTACACCTGGTACCTGATATCTTTTTAATCTGCGAGATACAGTTCTCACAAACAGGGGCAAACCTCGTATATTTTTCTCCATGGTACAATTTATCGGAGCATAGGATACAGAGCTCGGGGAAAATCATCTCACGAATAATCCCGATAAAAGGATCAACAATTTCCTTCAATTTGACAGCCATGCTTTTATAAGTTATCATGTATGGTATCTTCTGGGGAGGGGAATATGAATACAATAGGAAAAAATTTTCCTGTCAAAGGTAGTTCCGTAAAAATTACCGAAGAAAGTGGAGCCGTAAGGAATAAATCATCCAGGTCCGCTCCTGTCTCGATAACCGTAGACAGTGAAAATGTAAAGAGAATCGGAGAAAAGATAAAAAATACCAACAGTATCATCCTGAACACCTTCATGAAGAATAGCAGAGATATTTCTGAAACCATTTTGATCAGGGACAGGTTGAAAGAGTTGAACAGAGCTCTTGTCACCGAATCAGATGCAACGAAGAGAGCAAAAATTGTTGAATCTTTTCTCTCAGAACAACCAAAAATCGAAAATCTCGATATTGAAAATATTTCGAGAACTATCGACCTCTATGAAAAACATCTGATACGCCTTAAAAATGTACTTCAGAACATCGATTCAGTGGCAGGTTACGGAAAGATCAATATTGAAAAACTTGCAAGCGATACCATAACTGCCCTCAAGATGAATAACTCCGCCGCAGAAAGAATAAACAGGGAAATGGACACGAAGAACATTCTAAAATTACTCGAAGGTTGATATTTGCCGCCCGAAACGGGGTGAAAAAAAGCTGCATCAATCCTCGCTCTTCAACTCCTCCTGCAGTTCATTCAAGATATTCAATGCCTGCAGGGGAGTCGTTGTGTCTATTCTTATGTTCCTTATCCTGTCCTTAATGGTATCCTCGGCTGCAAAGAGTGATTTTTGCCGGAAACTTCTCTCTGATTTTGAAATTCCTTTCCGCCTTTTCGAACCATCATGCTCCAAGGAGAGGCTCTCCTCCAGTAATCGATATGCCCTCTCCGTAATGACTTCCGGTAGTCCTGCAAGCCTTGCAACATGTATCCCGTATGAATGATCTGCAGGGCCGTCTTTTATCTTTTTTAAGAAAACTATGTCCCTTCCCTGTTCCAATACATCCATCGACTTGTTTACAAGACCCCTGTGCTCAATCGATGTGAGTTCATGGTAATGAGTTGCAAACAAGGTGATTCCCCTTACTTCCTCCAGCATATATTCCACTATGGCCCTTGCAATCGCCTGTCCGTCGCGTGTGCTCGTTCCCCTTCCCACTTCATCCATTATGATAAGGCTCTTTGCAGTCGCATTTCTTACTATGTTTGCCGTTTCTGTCATCTCTATGAGGAAAGTGGATTCACCCCGCGCAAGATTGTCGGTGGCCCCGACACGACAGAATATACTATCAACGATTCCTATCCTGGCCATCTCTGCAGGCACGAAACATCCAATATGCGCCATCAGAACTATCAATGCCACCTGCCTCAGATAGGTGGATTTTCCGGCCATATTTGGACCCGTGAGCATGAGAAAATATTTCTCCTTTACCGAGAGCTCCGTATCATTCGGAATAAAACCTCCGCCAGGCAGATAAGCTTCCACCACAGGATGCCTGCCTCCCCTTATTATTATCTCATTCTCACTGCTTATTTCCGGTTTGGAATACCCACGTATGGTTGATGCAAATGCAAACCCCTGTAGCACATCGAGCGTAGAAACTGTGTCTGCGACGTCGAATATCTGTCCGATGATTGCCTTCACCTTGCCCCGTATTTCAAGAAATATTTTCTTTTCAATTTCCACAATCTTTTCCGAAGCGCTGTTTATCTCGGCCTCAAGTGAAATCAACCTCTCGGTAGTGAAGCGTTCTCCGTTTACCAAAGATTGTCGTCTTATAAAATACGGAGGAACATTACCAAGATTACTCTTCGTAACTTCGAGAAAATAACCTATTACTCGGTTGTACCGCACTTTCAAATTAGCAATTCCGGTTTTTTCTTTCTCCTCTTCGAGATATTTTCCCAGGATTTCTCTTGAATTCTCCCTTATATCACGTAGGCGGTCGAGCTCCCCATGATACCCACTCTTTATTATATTACCCTCTGTTAGCAGTACAGGAGGATCTTCGACAATCGTAGCTTCAAGGAGATCCACTATTTCTGCTATTTCTGACTGTCTTCTTGCAAGCATTTCCAGGTAAGATTTCATTTCATCCGATTCAAGCAGAGATGGCAGATTCATTATTGCTTTCAATGTTATCTTTATACCAAGCAGATCCTTTGGCGTGGCCTTGTCCATTGCTATCTTGGATGCAAGACGTTCCAGATCCATAACGTGTCCCAGTGTATCTCGAAGCGAAGATAGTACCAGCTGGTTCTTGTAAAAATATTCAACCCTTTTCAGACGCTCCTCTATTTCAGCTCGATTTCTTAGCGGGTTCAACAACCATTTTTTTAATTTCCTCGAGCCCATTGCTGTTTTTGTGAAATCGAGAACTTCCAGTAGGGTGTATTTTCTGCTGCCATCATTCATATTCTTTACAAGCTCGAGATTCTTCTGAGAAGACTCATCGAGGCCGACGTATCTCTCTCTCCTGTAAACTTTTAGATCATGGATATGGGGCAGGAGACTCTTTGAATTCTCCGCAATATAATCCAGAATGATTCCTGCTGCGACTATCTCTGCAGAATCTTCTTTCAACCCATAGCCTTTAAGATTTGCCACACCAAGTTGCTTTTCTATTCTCTCCCTGCAGAGTGTGATGTCGAAACTCCATTCGGGATACCTGTTTATAAGCATATCCTGGCTTGCCGCAAGTAGTTTTCCTACTTCTTCATCCTCCTCAACCATGGATTCCTGTACTATTATTTCTCTAGGGCTGAACCTTGCCATCTCCCTCTTTAAGTAATCCATTTTTTCTTCCTCGCCAAAGGAAGTAGCACCGAAATCAGCAGTGGAAAGATCTATGTATGCAACAGAGTATCTTTCCTTGTATTTGCCAAGGGCTACAAGGTAGTTGTTTGAATCCCGTTCTAATAGGTCCTCATCGATAACCGTACCGGGCGTAATGACTTCTGTTACTTCTCTCCTTGCAATACCACGACCCGGCTTGGGAATAAAGGTCTGCTCACATATTGCAACCTTCTTTCCCGCCTTCATCAGTTTTGCAATGTAATTCTTGCTTGCATGATACGGAATACCACACATGGGTACTCCGTTTCTCTTTGTAAGGGTAAGATCCAATAACTTGGATGCTTCCCTGGCATCTTCCTCGAACATTTCATAAAAATCACCCAGTCTGAAGAAAAGAATGGCATCTCTGAACTTTTCCTTTATTTTTTTATACTGCAGCATCATAGGAGTTGAAATCATGGGCATAATTTGATTATATTGTATATACAGAAGGAGGACAATATGGACGTAGGACCTGTTGATCCTGTTTCAAACTACG
Source organism: Spirochaetales bacterium (assembly GCA_027021365.1). Taxonomy (GTDB): domain Bacteria; phylum Spirochaetota; class Spirochaetia; order SZUA-6; family SZUA-6; genus JALUUM01. The sequence continues at coordinate 382,211 of JALUUM010000020.1, read as the reverse complement.
AAGAAACACAGACACCGAAGAAGGTTGAACCTACCGATACCGTATCTCAACCCGAGAATGAAAGGGAACAGGAAAACGAAACTCAGCCCGTTGATACAACCACGGATAACGATGAAACTCAAAACAATGAAACGGGTTATAACGTAGACATCCTGGCTTAATCAATTAGATTAATCATTCCGGATCATATGAATAGCCAGTCTCAAAGGCTTTCAGGTTTAAATTTGCATATTTTTTCTTGACAATTCTCTCGATGGCTTCCAGCCATACATCCTTATTGATATTCAAAAAACGTGCCAGAAATCCGACCAGTATGGTATTCACAACCCTGGTATTCCCAAGCTCTCTGGCCATCTCTTCGGCAGGCAGCGAATAGTATTTGTACCCTGACGCTGAGATTTTTTCTTCCAGGTTATCCGGATATATGCTTTCTCTCCCAAGAAGCATACTCCCGGGGACAATCGAATAGTTATTATAGATAAACTGTCCTTTCTCTCTTAATGTATCAATGTAGCGATAACCTTCCAGCAGTTCGAAACCAACCAGGTAATCTGCCTCACCATGCGGAATCACGGGTGAAAATACCTTCTCTCCGTACCTTATATGGCTGGTTACACTTCCCCCTCTCTGACTCATTCCGTGTATTTCGTTTTTCTTTACATCAAACCCTTCATGTAATAGCACTTCACAGATTAGGTTGGAAGCGGTAAGTATTCCCTGGCCCCCAACACCACTCAAAAGAATATTATTTACCGTATCCTTCATATCCCAGCTCCTTCCACCTGTAATATCGCCTCGAACTTGCATACCTGGAAACATATGCTGCAACCGGTACATGTTTCCTCATCTATGACCATCTTTCCATCCACTATCGAAATCGAGGGACATCCGGTTTTTAGGCAGATCTTGCACATCGTACATTTATCAGTTTCTATCCTGTAGGGTGCTTTTTTCTCGGCCAGCGGAATCAGGGCACAGGGGGCTCTGGCAATTATTACGGAAGCTTCATCGAGTTTCTTATGTCTCTCCACTGCAGACTCTATCTCGTCGAGAGAAAAGGGGTCTATCACTTCCACGGTCTTAACCCCAACTGCCCTGCATAGCTTCTCCAGATCCAGTTGCGGGGCATCTTCACCCTTTATCGATATCCCTGTAACCGGATTCACCTGGTGACCTGTCATGGCAGTGACTCTGTTATCCAGTATTATTACATGAGTTGGAATTCTATTTGTCACTGCATCTATAAGAGGGGTGATACCCGAATGAACGAAAGTCGAATCGCCGATCGTTGCAAAAACCGGTCTCTTTTCTTCCCCGTTTCTCTTTATCATCGCATTCATCCCGTTCGCCATGGAAACAGAAGCTCCCATGTCCACGCAGGTATCCATTGCCGAAAGCGGGGGAAGAGCACCAAGGGTATAACATCCGATATCGCCATGTACTATTGCCTTCTTTTTTCTTAGTTCATAGTAGACACCCCTGTGAGGACATCCCGAACATAGAACCGGCGGCCGCGGAGGGAGATTCTCCACTGCAGAAGCTTCTTCGTTGAGATGTTCATCCTTATCGGCTAAAAATATCTCCCTCAACCTAGAAACGGATAGTTCATAGAGCTTCCCGGTTCTCTCCTTTCCCTCGACTGTGGTGTATCCCCAGCTTTTTATCTGCATTTCTATAAATGGATCGAGGCTCTCTATTACGAGAATTTTTTCATTACTCTCTCTATTACCTATGAATTCATCTATTTTTCTACGCGGAAGGGGATTCGTCATGGAAAGCTTCAGGATGCTCGCCTCGGGGAATACCTCTCTTGTGTACTGGTAATCAATGCCGGAGGTGATTACCTTTCTTCCCTTTCCCTCGATTAGAACATTGTACCTGAAATTGTTGGAATACTCCTCAAGCCTCGACATTCTCTCTTCTACAATTCTATGCCTTACCCTTGCATTCATTGGCATCAATACATTTTTATGGAAATTCTTTTCATATCCGGAAAAACCCTCAGGCATTTTTCTGGTTCCCGGGTTAACGACCGACTTAGAATGAGCTATTCTCGTTGTGATCCTTAAAAGTACCGGTGTATCAAACCTTTCTGATATATCGAAGGCCTCTATGGTAAAGATCCTTGCCTCTTCGCTGTCGGAAGGCTCCAGGACCGGAATCTTGGCGAAAAGTCCGTACCACCTGTTATCCTGCTCATTCTGTGAAGAAAACATGGAAGGCTCATCTGCACTTACGATTACTATTCCTCCGTTGACTCCCATATATGAGAGAGAAAAAAGGGGATCAGCAGCTACATTCAACCCAACATGCTTCATGGAAACGATGGTTCTCTTCCCGTAAAGAGAGGAACCTATCGCTGTTTCCAGAGCTACCTTTTCATTAGAGGTCCATTCTGCATATATTTCATCATACTCTCGTGCAATGGTTTCCAGAATCTCGGTGCTTGGTGTTCCCGGATAGGCAAAAGCAGCCTCTACCCCTGCTTCAAAAGCTCCCCGTGCTATTGCCTCGTTACCCGATAAAAGGATACCCATCGTGTCGCCTCCCTCAAGAAATATTGGTATTTTCCATGTAGCTCTTTAAAATCATGGAAGCTGCAATACTGTCTATCTTGTCCCTGGAATTCTTTCTCTTCTTCCCCATTTCTCGTAAGAAATCCTCTGCCATCCTGCTCGTATAGCTTTCATCCCAGAGTATGGCAGATACACCTGCCGCTTTAAGTTTTGAAAGTATTTTTTTTGCCATGGAACCGATAGGATTGTCAGAATTGCTCTCGTTGAAGGGATAACCTATTATTACCTTCTCCACTTCCTTCTCCCTGCATAATGTTAGTATTTCCGAAAGAAGTTCTTCTTCCCCCCTGAACTTCAACATCCCATGGGGAGAAGCAATTATCTTTAGAGGATCAGAAAGAGCCAGACCAATCCGGCTTAATCCAAGGTCTATGGCAAGCAACCTGCCCATTACTCACTGCCTGAATAACTCTTTCCTGCCCTCTTCATCAATTCAGCGATCACTTTGTCGGTGATATCAATTTCAGGTGTCCAGAATAGGAACTGGTCTGTTTTTTTCAAGATAAGAGAGAATCCTTCACTCTCAGCCACATACTGGATAGCATCTGCTATTTCCTTTATGAATTCATTCGAATTGGCTAGATTCTTTGCAAGCTCCTTCAACTGCTGTGTCTTTATCCTGGTATATTCACTTAAAAACTGTTTCTTATTGAAAATCTCTTTGTCCAATTCCAGGGCTTTTTCTTGTTCTCCCCTGTTTTCCGCATCGACCTTTTCATTTTCAAGGGTGAGAATTTCATTCTTTTTCTGTGCAATCTCTTTCAGGTACTCCTGCTTCAATTCTTCAAGCTTGAGCACCTCTTTGGATTCCTTGTAATAGATAGAATATATCTTCACTATATCTACAATGCCTACCCTGGTAATTTGAGTTGCAAAAACTATAAAAGTACTTGAAAAAAACAATAAAACGACAACAATACTCAAAATAAATAGTCTCTTTCGCATCTTGTCCTCCTAATTTTCTATTCTGCTCAGAAGTTGTCCCCGCCCAGCGATATCACAAAATCAAACGTGAAAGAGCCAAGTGCAAGGTCTCCTGCTTTCCACTCCACCTTTCCGTTCTTTATCTGAAAACCTTTGCTGAAGTACAATCTTATGGGAAACTGAGGAATAGTAAATCGTAGTCCCGCACCAACGCTGAAGAGAAAATCATCAATACCCATTGTTTTCAAATCTTCCGGGGTTTCCCAGAGAGAAGCAATGTCCATAAAGGTAACACCCCACAGAAACTGCTCGGATATGGGAATTCTCATTTCAAATCTGTTATCCCATAGAGCTCTTCCGTAACTCACAGGTGTAGTACCACTCGTCCAACCCCTTGCTACATTCATTCCATCTATATAGAGAAGATCGGTAAAATCGGTTATAAGCCTACCATCGAACTGAGGAAATATCAGCGATAGTGCCGTATGCCCCGCTAGGACGAATTTCAGATCCCAGTTGTCCAGTACAGGTATCGTCAACGCCGTAACAAAGGCATCTATCCTAGAGGTTGATTTTATATACTGTCTGTCACCACTCAAGATACCTCCGGTGTAAACAAATCCCTGATCTATGAAAAATCCATTAGTCGGATTGAGGAAGAAATCCCTCTTGTCCCAGTAAAAATCGGTGCTCAGGGTATTTATTACACTCCACCTGTCAAGATTCGAACGAATATTCGGATCATAGGGCCTGTAGATATTGGGATCATAGGAAATCAATCTGAAACGAGTGGAAAATCCCAGACGTGTGCCGAACCATCCCAAATACGTATTGTACTTATATCCTGTGTTGATTCCGCCGGAGATATCGAACGAATCATACTCCATCTTGTACTGGGACGGAATGCTTTCACCCTTCTGGACGCTGTACTGATAGTCAGTCTTGAGATTGTAAGTGGATATTTCATCGGCAGTCGGATTTCCTGGAAAGGCATCCCCGGCTTGGTAGGTTGTGCCGTTATAAGTAGTAGCGGCAGTAAAAACATAGTGTCCATCAAAGGGGTCCGGTACGGCATCAGTACCGCTGAAGACAGGTGGCAGAATATCCTGAAGCACATCTCTCATCTTGGAGTGATTTAGAGAGAAATTCACACCTCCCAGCCACCTTACACCGAACATCCATGGTTCAACAAAATTGAAGGAAAGGTCTTGTTTGATAGGAGATGCATCCAGCGATACGCCTATCGTCTGCCCCATTCCTCTGAAATTTCTTTCAGACCATTTTACCGTTCCTGAAACAGGGAAATCCGCTCCGGAGAATGTAATTCCGAAATTGATGTCTGCCGTACTGGTCTCTTCCACATTGATTATCAGATCCATTAACCCTTCGGCACTTCCCTGCGGGGTTTCAGGACTAACAGTGGTAAAGTACTGAAGGTTGTAGAGGTTTCTGAGACCTTCAATGATCTTTTTCTTATTGAAAATATCACCCACCTCAAAGGGTAATTCTCTGTAGAGGACAAAGTCCTTAGTCTTTTTGTTTCCCTTGAAAATTATACTTTCTATATGAGCTCTATCCCGTTCAACTATATGAACGATATAACTGATTTCTTTCTTTGCTTTGTTCCTCTTTTCCTCAAGATTGATCGTGTTAAAGATATACCCATTCTCATAGTACAAGTCACTGATTCTCTGAAAATCAGCATTCAGTTTCTTCTTGCTCAGTATTGCACCTTTTTTTTGTCGCACTAGGGAGGAAAGTTTTTCTGTGGAGAATATTTTGTTTCCTTCAAAGGTCATTCCACCATAGGTATACTGTTCACCTTCCTTGATATAGATAGTAAGATACAGATATTTCTTGCCGTTCTTCTTATCCTCTTCAATCCTTCTGTCTACCTTCTCCACCTTCGCATCCACATAGCCATGGTCGGCATAGTAATCCTCTATCGCCTTGATATCACTGGTTAACTTGTTTTCCTGAAAAACGCCTGAATTGAAGAGAGACTGAACCTTTGTTTTCATTACGCCGCGCAAGGTACTATCAGACGCATAACTGTTACCCACAAATTTGATTTCCTTTATCGTTGTCTGTTCGCCTTCTACTATTTCGAAGGTTATCTTCACCGTATTGTTCTTTTCATCCACAGCCTTCCTTGTATTTACCTCTACATTGGCAAATCCTTTTTCAAGATACAGATTTTTTACAGCCTCTTCGTCTGCTTTCAATTTGGACTCGTTTATCATGTCTCCCTTTTTCAGGACTATTTTGTCCAGAATATCCCCCGTTCGAATATGACTGTTTCCCTGAATTTCTATCTTTGAAATCGTAGGCCTTTCTTTGACCACAAACTCTATGATTACGCTCTTTTTCTCAGAATCACCCGGTTTCGCATTGGATTCTATACTCTCAAAATAATCCAGAGCATAGAGTTTTTCCTGTACCTCCCAGAAAAGATCAAGTGTAAACTTCTTGCCCACATAGGGTTTCACAATTGGCTGTAATTCACTCTCCGCTATGGTTTTCAGTCCCGTAAATGTAAATTCCTTGATAGGTTTGTTTATATACCATTCTTCTTCACCATAAACATTAAGAATAGTAAATATGAGGACAAAGAATATTATGAAGTATTTTCTCACAACAAGCTCCTTATAATTATATTTAATAAGAATATTTCCATTTAAAGGTTATGGAATTATCACTCAAGAACAGGTCCTCGGGATGTTTAGGAATCAGTGACCACTCCATCAGGAAAAAAGGTGTCGTCCATTCCAAATTCAACTCTATATCAGAACTCAAACCGTTGAAATAATTGATATTGTTTAGAGGAATATTCATGGTTCTGAATCTCACCAGCATCTCCAAGAACAAATCGTTTCCAAGATACTTTCCAAGAGAAAGGGTAGTATTGTCAAGTGGATTGCTTACATTACCCAGTATTTTTTCCATTAGAATATTTTGAATTATCTGTGTCCTTATACTGAACAAATCGAGACCAAGGAAATCTCTAACTGCATTCTCAAAGGGTCTCAATATCCCAAATTGACTGACGAGTTCGCTCGTAAGAATAACAGCCGAGAGTCCTATTCCCTGTTCCTGTATTCTGTTGAAGATGCTACCTCCTATCATACTCAATATTTCGACATCAGGTCGCGGCGGATCAGAATAGAAGTGGGGAGAAAAAGCACTTATTTTGCTGTTAGCCTCCAGATATATTTTCACGGGTTCACCATTCTTGTCTTGTTCTCTTATTTCCGCAAGTACCTGCACGATAGGATCAAAGCTCTCCTCATTCTCATTAAAAGTTATCTTGCCATTCTTCAGATAGAAACTCCTGTCGAAGTAAAACACCTCTCCACCCTGAATACCGACTTCTCCCTTAACAGAATAACTTCCATCTCTCTCGTCATATCGGATATTAACCGTGTCCCCCAGTTCAGTAAATGCCCTGAGTATCGGAAAATTGATTGAAGGCCAGAAAAATTCGAAGCGTTTTCCAGTTTCCACGTTCAACCGAACAACAGTAGGTGGTACATCTCTGTTAATCTCAAAAACCTTCTGCCCGATTTCCCCAAGAGAGACCTTCGAGTAACTTGCCGAAATATCACCGTCGACGAAAGTAGCCACATCATCTCCCTTGATATTCAAGCTACCCTTAACGTAACCATCTACGACCAGAGGTCCAAAATCGTATGAGAAACGCACTCCGGTCTTACCTACACTATCAAAAGATATATCAAAAGCATATGGAATCCAATGATCGATGTAGAATATCCCCTTTGAAACGAGGGGTTCATCACCGACATATGTCTTGAACTCCTGCATCGAAAACTGCTTCCCGGAAAACAGTAACGAGGTTTTCAATGGTTTAACAAGAATCGGACTGAACTTACTCTTTGCTACTCCACCGTCAACATTTAGAAGTCCAAGAAAATCAGGATCGTTAATAGGTCCCGAAATTGACACCTTTCCGCTAGCAGAACCAGATACAAACTGAATTACATCACTCTGCATTACAAAATTCAAGACGGACAAATCGAAAGTCTTTACATCGAGATCAGCATCTATGATATTGTGCCTGATTGTGCCATTGGCCTCTCCCTGAAGGGGAAATGGTTCCAGAAATATCAACTTGAAATTACCGTCACTCAATGCAAGTCCATGTATCGTATCTCCGGGGCCCCCATCGAATGTCAACTTATGATTCTTCATGATAATCTTCATCGACCATGATTGGAATTCCTGCCCATCCACTTTGATACCGCTAAGTAAAACATTGCCTTTGAAATCTTCATTGAAAATATTTCCGGGTAGTGAGGTTTCACCCCTACCGTTCTTATTCTTTCCCAGGGAAAGGTTCACACTGAGTATCAAATCCACCTTTCTTCCTGAATAATCGGCAATATAGTTTGCGATAAAGTTGAATATTCCCTTTTTTATTTCAAAAACACCGTGTCCCGATTTCAATGAATGAGTCAGGTAACCGACATTGAGCGACTTGATTGTTACATTATCGGAGGAATACACGATATCCATTCCAAGGTTTATAGGATCACTGTTCAGTTGTCCCTCCTCCAAGGTAACACTTATTTCTCCCTTTGGTTTGTTGAACAGATCACTTGCTTCAGCCTTACCTGATAGCTTTCCCTGTATATTGAAAGACCCAAAGCGCTCAAGAGGTGAACTTCTGAAAGTTGTCTTTGCATCCAGAGTATTGCCCCTCTTCTTTATATTTACCTGATAAGACTCTTTTGTATTATCACTTTTAATGAGTATCCAACCTTCCGCATCAGAAGCAAGGGGATTATCTCTGTTCAGATCAATGGAAAGATTTCCCTCTCCCTTAAGTGATGAAACGATATCACTATACTTTACAGTAGAAAATTTAATCCTTCCAGGATTGGCATTGAAAGTAAGATCGACCTTGCTCTTGCCTACAGGAAATATCTTTAATCCATCCACGGATGTATTTCGTGAAACTATATTCCACTCTTCGATACTGGTTATCTCTCCCTGAATACAGGTGCTTACTGTAACACTTTGCTTTCCCAGAGTAACAGGCATATTCTCGGTGCAAATGTCGACTGATGGTGAACTTCTTCCAGCCCAGATTACAGAGATGTTTGTTCCGTAACTACCATCTACTACGATTCCCATTCTCGGTACATATGACCCTTTGAATTGGTATGAATTGCCATTGAAAGATATATTACTATCAAAATTGATTTTTCCTCCACCTTGAAATTGGGCTGAAGCTTCTCCGGCAAATATATTTCCCGCAATCTTACCTGAGATATTTGAAAATGAAAGTTTACTGCCATTGAGTGCAAATGCAAAATTTATCCTCTCTCTTTGATCTTTGACCCCATCCATCTGAACCATGTCCGATTGAATGCTGATACTCTGAAAATCGGTTATTATCTTCAGATTTGCTGAAATCAAATACTTTTCCAAAAAAGATGTGATAGTACTTTCTTTAAAGTCCTTCTGAATCTCAAATACACGCCTTGGCTGTACCTTGACAATTCTCAATTCCGTTTCCAGAACATTCTTCTTCCCCATTACAAATTTTCCATTCAGTGAAATTTCATTTGGATTCACCGTATCTGAAAACCCGGTTTTAATACGAAACCTGTAACTCTTCCCCTCCGGTACAATCGAGAGTGAAAATCTGTCAAAAACAGAACTGCCTATTATCAATCTGTCACTCTTCAAGGAGACACCTTTTGCCTTACGAGAAATGAGAAAAGTCGCGTCTAGATTCTTACTCTCCGGTATATTCAAATTGATCACCTGCAACAAACCGGAAGGTAGCAGATTCCTGAATAAAACATCTCCGTAAAAGATAATCGTACCTACATCAGATACAACATGCAGAGGCTTGAATGCAGCTTTCGTATTGTCCCCTTCGAATTTAGTAGAAATTCTCATGAAGGGAATATTTCTAAAACCCTTCAATTCCGTTCTGAGAGTAGAGGAATAGAATAATCTCCTCCTTGTTAAATCATAACTTATCCTGCTATCCGTTGTTATTGGCAGATTCAACCATCTGTTGTTTGAAGCGAGTTTCCCGGCTAACGTGATAACCGCCTTCGGCTTGAAATTCTCCGTTTTGACTCCAATTTCCAAGATTTCCTTGTTAAAATTGTAAACGGCAGAAATATCAATAGGGTTTCTGTCCTGAATCTTGTAAACCTTAAGCTCATTTTTCTTGAAACTCAACTGAAGAGTTTGCCTCTTCAAAGAGAAATAATTCGATTTCAGGGAGGCAAACCTTACCTTCAGCTCTGCCCACATTTCAACAGGATCAAAATTTCCACTCAGTTTGAACCTCGTCTCAAAATTGAAATCACCATTGTTGAAACTTGACCAGCCACGCAGATTCATTCCATAGATATCCCTACCTCCCGTCAGATCAAAAAAGACCTTATTCATCTCGATCCTTGTGGCACCCTTCCGGATAAACAAAGAAATATTTGAACCGGATATGGTAGGAATTACAAGTGGTGGGTGTTTTTCACTTCCGGACGCCTGAATATCCGCTAAAAACTTCAGTATATCCCTGTTCCTGTCCAAATCAATTTCAAATCTTGAATTTATTATTACTATTTTTCGCAAAGAATCGGCTATACTTTTCGTTTTCAACAATTTTACAATGCTGTAATTCAATCTTATTCTTCTGATCCTTATTAAAGGAGTTCCACTGGTTCCTTTTCTATATATGATTAGATTTCTGATTTCCAGATATCTGAATATCGAAGGAGATATGCTTTCATAGGTCACCTTTCTGCTGATAGTTTTTTCAATAAGTGCTACTACCTCAGATTTGATAAACCGCATTTTTTTTGTAAGGTAGAGATTCAACAGATAGCTTCCAACAACAGAAGTAAAAAAGATAAGGATAAGAGAAAAGGAAATTAAAAAGGTATACCTTTTTACCGTTATATCAATCCTCCATTTCCAGTATAAACTTAAATGTCACTTCCCCAATTTCATTGTTATTCTTACCTGAAGGTGAAAATTTGTATCTTCTCAAAGCCTCCTCCACAACACTGTCAACCTCAATGAAACCGGAACTTTTCAATATTCTTACGATCACCACATTACCCATGGGGTTTACGGATATTTCAGCTTTGACATCAACGTTTTTACCAATCTTTTTCAATAATTCCGGTATTTTTACCGGATAGGAATATTCGATATCTCTAGATTCACCTTTCCAGATGATGGATGAGTTCAACTTTCCCTGTCCGCTTTCGATAATTGATCCTTCTTCCTTTGAAATGACACTATTTCTTTCGTTCTTCGATAAAACATCACCGGAACCGGATAGTTCCTCAGGATTTGGCAATTTCGGTTCCAAAGCTATTTCAGGCAGATCGATCAATGCCTTTTCTATTCCTCCTTTAATTATATCTCCACTCGATTCACTCTTCCTGGCAGAGAACTCTTCACGATTTATTTTTTCGATGTCAGGTATGGCGATCCTCTTTAGTCCGACCATTTCGTCTTTTTTAGGCAAATCTATCGTTATACTTCTACTGTTTTCCGTATGTCTGGCTACGGCCAATTGCAATCTGCTTCTGGATGACTCCAACGCTATGAATTTCATCTTTATGCTATTCTGTCTCTCTTTACTCGCCATTTCCGGTATTTTGATTTGAAAAAGAAAAAAAAACACCACTGCATGTATGAGAAGAGAAATTATAATTGACATACTGAACCTTTCGCTCATTGCGTCAGACTCTTTTTTTCCGTTATCAATGAGACAGTTTTGATTCCTGCCAATCTCGCAAGATCAATGATATCCACTACCAGGCTGTACCTCACTCCTCTGTCCACCTGAAGAAATATCTCCCTCTTTCCAAGCTTGGCCATTTCGCCCTTCAACATCGAAGGAAAATCCTTCAGGGAAGATTTTTCTTTTCCAATATAAATGGTTTCATCGGCTCCAATTGTTACAACAATTTCCTTTTCAATGGCAGATTTACCAGTATATGCACTGGGTAGGTTTACATCTATTGCAGGGGCAAGTGCCATTGATGCATTTAGCATGAAAAAAATAACCACGAGAAATATCATATCGATCAAGGGTGTAAGTAAAAGAGCGGAATCAGGTTTTAAATTTCTCTTTATTTTCATGCTTTTTCCTCTTTAAAACCTCTAGAGATTTTATATGTCTTTCGTCTCTATCTAGAACTCTGTAAAATGTTCCTCCGAAATCACAGGTTTCACCTTTCTGCGGTATTCTGCCAAGCCGATCGCATATGTAACCTCCGACAGTATCATAGACCCCTTCCTCTATATCTATTCCGGTCTGATGTTTGAACTGCTCTATATCAGCGGTACCTGAGACTATAAAATGATTTCTGTCTATGATTGAAATTTCCTCAGCTTGCAGACTCCCCGTACCGGGAACATATCCGATAACCTCTGCCGCAATTTGATCACGTGTAATCATCCCCGAAATTCCTCCGTATTCATCCGAGAGAAATACCACTTTGTAATCATTGTCAATCATCTCCTGAAAGAGAGCCGGTATCTTTTTCGTATCCGGGTAAAAAACGGCTTTCTTCATCAGACTATTTATCTCCGCCTTGTCCTCGTAGATTATACTCTCCACATCGATGTAGCCAATGATGGTATCTGTTCTTTTCCTGTATACACAGATGAATCTCTTTCTCTCTTTCTTGTACAACTGATACACTTTTTCTATGGAACTATCTATGGAAATAAGAAGAAGTTCATGAAGAGGTATCATCACCTCCCTCGCCATCGTTTCCTTTATCTCGAATATCTCATCTATTACACGCTGTTCACTGTATGGAATTCCAAGTTCCTTCCCACTCAACTTCAGAAGCAACCTCAAATCTTCCTTGTCTGAGAATACTCTGTCCGGTGTCTGTCTTTGACCCATGAGTATCATCAAGAATCTGACTACGATATTGAGGACTACATGAAGAGGGAAAAAAAGGATAAAGAATAGGAACAAAATAGGCGCCAAACCTACACTGACAGTATCAGCATTTCTCCTGAAGAAGGTTTTTGGTATCACCTCGGCAAATATCAAGAAAATTATGGACAGAAGGAGTGTCGAGATAAAATTAACCCAATCCCCGAGCAGTCTTCTGATATAACTGCTTGTAAGAACGGCTGCTGTAACTACAGAGATATTTGTACCAATCAATGTGGTATTGAGTAACCTTTCCGGTTTAAGAAGAAGATAATCGGCAGCAATTGCCGATATCTTTTTCTTTCCTTTTTTGGAGTAAATAGCAAACTGGTCGGCAGATAGTAATCCCGTCTCCATGCCAGCAAAAAAAGCAGAGGAAAAAAGACAGAATACTATATACAGTATAATCATTTTTTTATTTTCCTTCTCACGATCACTTCTTCTATCCTGTGACCTTTAACCCTATGAACTATAATTTCAAGATCATCGAGGTCCATTCTGTCACCTTCCTCCGGTATATCATCGAAAATTCTCAAAACAAGACCAGCAACGGTCTTTCCTTCTCCCTTCACTTCCAACCCGAAAAACTCATTGAACATTTCCAGGGGTGTGTTCCCCCTTACGAGGAAGGTACCCCTCCCATACTCCCTTATCCTTTCCTCACCTCTTGAATAAAAATACTGGAATATTTTTCTTATCAGGTGCTCGGAGGTAATTATGCCGGCAGTTCCTCCGTATTCGTCAACAATCAATGCCATACCGGTATCTTTTTCTCTCATTTCCTTCATCAACTCTGCTATATTTTTCGATTCCGGCACGGGAAGCACCGGTCTGATCAAATCGTGAAGCTGTGCTTCACGCTCGAAACCAAGCTTGAAACCAATGAAGTCTTTTACATCGACATACCCTGCTATATGGTCGAGGTCCTTTCTGAAAACAGGATACAGTGAGTACTTTTCATCCTCACCTCTCTTTTTGAAACCGGCAAGAATTTCTACCATGGGAGTTTCAATGTCTATTCCCACAATCATATTACGCGGCAGCATAACATCCGCTGCTATTTCATTTCTCATGGAAATAAATGTCTCCAACAGCCTTGATTCATAATCGTTGATGACACCCTCATTGTAGCCGATTGAAACTGCCGATTTCACCAGTGATATCTTTTTCTGCTTGTCTCTGGCAATACCTACAGGGAAGAGGGAAAGAAAAGATTCCTTTATCTCATAGAGGAGAAATGTTATCGGATAAAGGATTACATAGAAATAGTAAAGGATACTTCCTGAGAATTTTGCAAAATTCATGGACTTTCGTACTGCAATATTTTTTGGGGTCATTTCCCCGAAGACTAACAGTATCAGGGTCATACCCCCAATGGTATAGATGTCAGATTTGAATTGAAAAATTTCTTTGCTTATAGTCTCTGATAGAGAGGATGCAAATATATTCACAATCATGTTTCCGGTGAGAATGGTTATTAACAGTTTTTCAGGAGTGGAAAAAATAAGTGCCATTAAAGCCCTGAAAGCTTTTTCCCTCCCCATGGATTTAAGTTTTTCCCTCTCTATTTCTGTCAGGGAAAAGAAGGCAGTCTCAGTGCCTGAAAAAAACGCAGAAAGAGCGAGAAGAACGAGAAATATCAATATATTTGGGAGTTCAGACAATTCCATGTTTGTACGTACTTGTAATAAAAGATAAGTATTCGGAACTTATGATTTCCATATCAGTGGCATGTTTGTTAACTATGTTGGAAAAGATGTGGTAAAAGAAGAGAGAAGGAATGGCTACGCTTAATCCCGCTGCAGTGGTAATGAGTGCCTGGGCTATCCCGCCTGCAAGAACAGCAGGATCCGATATACCCGATGCCTTCATATTGAAAAATGAAATAATCATTCCCGTTACGGTTCCCAGCAAGCCCAGCAGAGTGGCAACATTGGCAATATTCGAAAGGTATGAAACGTTCTTTTCCATGAGTGACATTTCCTTCAATGCCCGAGCCTCCATTTCCGCTTTTATCTTTTCCAGATCGTACCCGTAATACTGCAGACCGGTCAAAAGAATCCTGGCCTCCGGGGTATTGATTTCCTGCAACCTTTTGCGCAGCAGTTCAAGTTTTCCCTTCCTCAGAAAATCCACAATATCATCGAGTAGCTTCTTATCCCTGATCCTGACTGAATTATAGAATATAAACCTTTCTATGATCAGTGCAATCGCAAATACCGAAAGCAAGATTATAAATACGAGGATGATGCCACCTTTCAAGAAGATTTCCATTTTAACAAGACTCCCCTGATAAACTAAAATATCATGTTGAACTGTATACCATTTTCGAAGGTTATTTTCTTTTCAACTGTAGCCTTTATCACAAATACAAGACCCATCTTCAACCGAAACCCTTTAACACTTGCACGGTTAGAAAGCATATCTATTCTTATACCCCCTGTTGAACCGGCTGATAAAAGCAGCTTTCCATCCAGGGGTGATACTCTTGGTAATATGAATCTACCCGTAGGATAATTGAGAAAAAATTCCATCCGATATCCCATATTGAGATTAACCAGTTTCCCTGAAAAATTCAATCTATACCAGTAACTTGGTCCGGGCGAAGTCATGCCCAACGGACTAAGTAGTTCTGCCTCTGTATAGATTCTGCATAAATCTCTGAAAAAGAAAGTATAGTACAAACCCAAACGAAGCAGATCCATCCGCGAAAAATAGAACATGCCATCCAGGAGATAACCTCCCGATCCTGACAGATACTCCATTTTAACCTGGATTCTCTGATCATCAGAGCCCTTGCTTGAAAATACAAAACCTGAAACAGCATAAGTTTCGGAAGGCATGACGGAATTTCTTTCCTCGTAGTATAGGAATTTACCCTCTCTGTAGGGAAAGGGATTCAAAAGAGAGTCCAAAAAAATCTCCAAGGTACTCGAACGATACTTCGCAGAGAAACGAAGAACAGGGAGCAGGAAGAGACTGTTACTCTCGTCCAGAAGAGAGAAACCAATAAAAGAATTTTTCATAGTTATTCCGTTTCTTGCAAGAAATAAAAACCACAGCCTGTTATCCTCATTCCATGCACTCGTATAAATTGTCGAATCCAAGCTAAAAAAATTCCTGTTGTATCGTATTCCCGCCATGTTCCAGTAATTGAAAATGCTTCCAATGGAATTGAAATCGTATTGGAGGATACCCGAAACTTTCGAATCAAGATTGAAAACGGTAAAGCTGTCGGGAAATGCGTATTTCAACACTGAATCAAAACCAAGATAACCCGATATCACATTATGAAAGAGACCATATGGTGTTAATTGAAAGTCGAACATCCCCCATGGATGTTGCATCCTGTACTTTAGATTGAAGCCTGTAAATGTCCTCGAGAAATAATCATCCACATCAAGGAGACCATCTATTGTCAATGTGTAATTGTCACTCTTTTGACCGGTATCCATTTCCACTTTCAGCTCTGTAAGAGGATTCCACGACACAAACACATTGCCATGGATATTTTTACCTTTATTCTGAACAAAAAAATGGGATTCACTTATTCCAACCGGAGCTAATGTCAAATTATTCGGAGCAATACCCATCTCAGGAAGTACCAGTAGTGTCCTTTTATAGGAATATCTGTAGATGTCAAGCATCTTGCTGAAAGCCCTTAAATCCCCCGATAAGCTGATCTCACCTTCCTTGAATTTCAACTGCTTCGGCTCTATGAAAAGAGAGGTACTCCCCCTTATTATAACCTCAGGCAGATGGAATTCCTCTTGTGAAATCACCTGAAAAAGGACAGAGAGAAATAGAAAGATAGAGATAAGAAATAGCTTCATTTCGAGGTATTTTATTCTAATTCAAATAAAAAAGCAGGTCTATAAACCTGCTTTTTTATTTGTATCTTATATATTAACGGTTTTACCGGTTTCTCAGATGAGCCTGTGCCGCTGCAAGCCTCGCTATGGGAACCCTGTAGGGCGAACATGACACATAGTTCATGCCAACACGGTAGCAGAAATCTATGGAATCGGGGTCACCTCCGTGTTCACCGCAGATTCCTATTTTCAGATCAGCTTTGGTACTTCTTCCCTTCTCGACTCCCATTTTGACAAGTTGCCCAACACCATTTTCATCCAATACCTGAAAGGGATCCTTCTCAAGTATTTCCTGCTCTATATAATCCTGCAGAAAAACACCTGCATCATCTCTCGAATAACCGAATGTCATCTGAGTAAGATCGTTGGTTCCGAAGGAAAAGAAATCGGCGAACCTTGCCACTTCATTTGCAGTAAGGGCGGCACGTGGAATTTCAATCATAGTGCCTATTTTATAATCGATTTTCGTTTTTTTCTTTTTAAATACCCCTTCCACAACCCTCTCAGCATTTTTTCTCAAGATTTCCAGTTCCTTTGCAGTACCCACGAGGGGGATCATTATCTCCGGTATTACCCTTACACCCTTTGCCGCTACTTCACATGCAGCTTCCATTATTGCCTGAACCTGCATGTCATATATTTCAGGATACGTTATTCCCAACCGGCAGCCTCTATGTCCAAGCATTGGGTTCAACTCGTGCAGAGACTCGATTTTTGCCTTGAGTTTCTTAAGAGGTATGCCTGCTTTTTCAGCAAGGGCTTTTGCCTCTTCATTCGTCTTGGGAACGAATTCATGTAGCGGAGGATCGAGAAGCCTTATTGTGACTGGAAAGCCATCCATTGCCTTGAAAATACCTTTAAAATCCTTCTTTTGAAGCGGGAGGAGACGTTTCAAAACTTTCTTTCTTGTCTCTGCATCCTCCGCAACGATCATTTCCTGGAAAATCTCAAGCTTTCCTTCGTCAAAGAACATATGCTCGGTACGACAGAGGCCTATTCCCTCTGCGCCAAAATCTCTGGCTACTTTCGCATCCCGAGGAAGGTCCGCATTTGTTCTCACAAGGAATCCCTTTTCTTTTATTCCTTCTCGTTTCACTCCATGCCTTACCTCATCCGCCCATGAAAGAAATTTGGCAAAATTACCGCTTATTCCTGCCTTGATAAGCCTTACCTCACCTTCGAAAACCTCACCGGTTGTGCCATCAATGGTTAACCAGTCCCCCTCCGAAAAAGTTTTATTCTTTATGACCGCCTTTTTCCCTGAAATCACAACATCCTTACACCCGGCAACACAGGGTTTACCCATTCCCCTGGCAACTACTGCAGCGTGAGATGTCATTCCACCTGTCGAAGTGAGTATACCTTCTGCCATATTCATTCCGCCGATATCCTCGGGAGAAGTTTCCTTTCTCACAAG
The DNA here is from genome assembly GCA_027021365.1 of Spirochaetales bacterium. Taxonomy (GTDB): domain Bacteria; phylum Spirochaetota; class Spirochaetia; order SZUA-6; family SZUA-6; genus JALUUM01. Next base: position 364,472 of record JALUUM010000020.1, on the reverse strand, counting down.
AAGTACTGTTTTTCCCTCTTTTGCCCACTTTTCAGCCTCATCAGCTGTAAAAACTATTTGTCCTGTTGCAGCTCCCGGCGAAGCATTCAAACCTTTTGCCAATGGTGACATCTTTTTCTTCATTCTGGGATCGATCATCGGATGCAGTAGTTGATCCAACTGATCGGGTGTTACCCTCAAGATTGCCTCTTCCTTTGTTATCAGTCCCTCTTCTTCCATTTCGACAGCAATCCTTACTGCCGCAACACCGGTCCTTTTACCAGTTCTGGTCTGTAGAAGGAACAGCTTCCCCTGCTGAATGGTAAATTCCATATCCTGCATGTCTCTGTAGTGCTTTTCCAGTTTCTCTCTTATCTCTTCCAGTTGTCTATACACAGTGGGATTTTTCTTCTTTAGGGTCGAAAGCTTTTCAGGAGTCCTGATACCTGCCACAACATCTTCACCCTGCGCATTCAGTAGATACTCACCGTAGAATTTATTTTCTCCGGTGGACGGGTCTCTCGTAAAACAAACACCGGTGCCTGAATCTTCGCCAAAATTGCCAAAGACCATACTCTGTACGTTTACCGCTGTTCCGAGAAGTCCCTTTATTTCATTTATTTCTCTGTATTTTATCGCCCTTTCATTGTTCCATGATCCAAAGACCGCATTGATTGCTTCCCAGAGTTGTTTCTTCGGCTCTTGCGGAAATTCCTCTTTGGTAATTTTTTTATAAACCTTCTTGTAGAGTTCCACTACTTTCTTCAAATCTTCCGTATCCAATTCGGTGTCAAGCTCTACTCCCTTTTTTTCTTTGACCTTTTCCAGAGCCTTCTCGAATTCGCTGTGAGGAACTCCCTTCACCACATCACCAAACATCTGAATAAATCTTCTGTAGGCATCCCATGCAAACCGTGGATTTCCGGTTCTTTCACTCAAGCCCTCGACGGCTCTGTCGTTCAATCCTAAATTCAAAACGGTATCCATCATACCGGGCATGGAAATAGCAGCTCCTGAGCGCACCGAAACAAGAAGCGGATCACTGGGGTCACCCAGTTTCTTGCCCATAAGTTTCTCCAGACGCTTTAGATTTTTTTCAACTTCTTCTTCCAGGCCCTCAGGATACTTTAGATTGTTCTTGTAGTAAGCATCACAAACTTCTGCGGATATCGTAAAACCGGGAGGGACGGGTATGCCTATATTGGTCATCTCTGCAAGATTAGCTCCTTTCCCACCAAGAATATCCTTCATTTTGGCATTTCCCTCTGCCTTCCCTTCACCGAAAAAGTAAACATATTTTTTACCAGCCATTTCTTATAACCTCCAAATGATAATCTCTATGCAATCTAAAAAAAATAACCCCTCATGTCAAGGAATATTGAAATACCTTGCACATGAGGGGTCTTACATGATTTACCCCAAAAAGTATCAGATATACGATTCAAGAAACTGACTACGCGACGGATGCTGCAATCTTTTTAATGCCTTCTTCTCTATCTGCCTTATTCTTTCTTTGGTCAGATTATACTTGTTACCAATCTCTTTCAACGAAAGAGGTCTTCTACCATTCAATCCGAATCTGTATCTTATTATGTCTGCCTCTTTTGGTGTCAATGTCTTGAGCACATTGTCTATGTCTTCTTTCAAGGATTTCTCCACCACTATATCGTCAGGAGAACGGTAATTCTTGTCCTCTATGAAATCCCCTAGAAGTGAAGAATCCTTTTCCGAATAAACCGGTGTCTCCAGTGAAACAAGATCACGTGATATATTTATCAGATCCGCCACATGCTCCTTATCCATATTCAGTGATTTTGCAATCTCTTCAAGTTCAGGCTCCTCACCATTTTCAGTATGCATTGCCTTCCTTACCTTCTCTATCTGTACGAGTTCATTTGCCCTGTTCAAGGGAAGCCTGATCATCCTCGACTTCTCGCAAATAGCCTTCAGTATTGCCTGTCTTATCCACCAAACCGCATACGATATAAAGTGATATCCTTTATCAACATCGAATCTCTCGATTGCATTTATAAGGCCAATATTACCCTCACTTATGAGATCAGAGAGAGGCAAACCCTGATTCTGGTATTTCTTTGCAACATTAACAACAAAGCGAAGATTCGCTTTAATAAGCTTTTCCTTTGCTTCCTTATCTCCCTTTGCAGCTCTTCGGGCATACTCTTCCTCTTCCTCTCGTGTCAAAAGTGGGATCTTATTGATTTCTTTCAAGTACATCGATAATATGTTCTCATCGTTCGATGTACTGGTTATCTTTCTCTTGTCTTTTACTGCTACTGGCATTTTTTTCCTCCACCTTTATATAAGCAATTTCAATGCCAATTTTTAATTTTATGCCACAGATAATTATTTATGCTATAAGGAATTATATCTTTATAAATATACTTGACTTAAATAATATTAATTTGTGTCAAAATGAAACAATATAAAAAATTCCCCTTATTATTGAATCAAAATATACCACAAGATAAGTTTTTCTTGACGAAATGCAGTTCATATTCGTATATTCAAATCAAACCCAATAAAATCTAAAGGAAAAATCATAATTCAGGAGGGATAAAACATGAAAATCAAACCCTTAGGCGATCGGGTACTGGTCAAGATGCAGGAAGGAGAGGCTAAAACTCCCGGTGGAATTTATATTCCTGAAACAGCACAGGAGAAAACGCAGGAAGGTATAGTTCTGGCAGTCGGTGATGATGAAAGTATCAATGTAAAGGTAAAGGATAGAGTTATTTATGATAAGTATGCAGGCACAACCATAAAGGTTGACGGGGAAGAACAGCTTATCCTAAGGATATCTGATATTCTAGCCATTATCGAATAGATTTTTCAGGAGCCTCACCAATCAGGCTCCTTTTTTTATTTCTTCGAAAAATGAGGTTATCCCTTCGAGAATATCCTGAGGTGAGGAAATTATCCTTCTTGTCAAGGGTAAGGAATTAAAGAAAAACTTCCCATAATTTTTCGTAATGAGACGAGAATCAAGAATTACAATTACTCCCCTGTCACTATGGCTTCTTATCAGTCTCCCGAATCCCTGCCTTAACCTTATTATAGCATCGGGAAGGGAAAGTGAGAAAAAAGAATTACTGCCGGATCTTTCCAATTCTTCCATCCTGGCAAGGATAACAGGTTCTGTCGGCACTTTGAAAGGGAGCCTGCATATGATAACCATCTCAAGTGCCTTTCCCGGGGCATCGATACCTTCCCAGAAAGAATCAGTTGCAAAAAGAACACTGTTTAATTCGTACTTGAAATTATCGAGCAATCTTGCCCGATCATCCTCTCCCTGAACGAGAATATGAATGTCTCTGTTGCTGTTACCAAGTTTTTCCCTGACCATGAAAAGGGTGTTTTTAAGCATCTTGTAAGAAGTAAAAAGTACAAGTGCTTTTCCCCCGGTTATCCTTAAAGCTTCCGAGATAAAATCTGCGAGAAACCTCTCGTATCCTTCATTGTTGGGTTGTGGAACATTCTCCGGAATACATAAAAGGACATTATTCTTAAAATCATAGGGCGAAGGAAACATGTATTCCTTGACCTCTCTGTAGGTGAAATCGGTTAAACCGACACGAGATTTCCAGAAAAGGAAACTTCCCTCCACCGTGAGTGTGGCAGATGTAAACAACAAAGACCTATATCGCTTGAAAACAGCCTCCTGCATGATACTCGATATTTCCAGAGGCGTAGTTATATATCGTACGAATAATTCGTCTCTTTTCAATTTTATCTGCTCTATCCAGAAAATGAGATTCTTCCTGCTCTTGTAATCAGAAAAGGCCTCACAGAGGGCCGCTATTCTGGTAAGTCTGTTTATCAGTACCTTACTTTCATAGAGATACCCATCCTCGTCTTCCTCATCCTGGGCAGACAGGAATTCTTCCCAAATCTCAATGAATTCCAACAGGTCACTACCAAGCCCCTTAATGAGAACAAGGACATCTTCATCGCCTCTGGAAAGAACCTCAACAAGGAGAAGACTCTTCTCCCCACCCATCCTTTGTAATATTTCCGAATCGAGACTCCTCAACCCTTCAAGGATACTCCTCTTTAGTTCCGGTATTAGCTTCATTCTGCCAATATCAACAGGATAACCGCGTCTCTTCAGTACATAATAGATACCGTTCCTCTTTTTTTTCTTTTCTCTCAAGAATCTATTCAGATACTTTGATAATGATAGGAAGCTGAAGCTATCAGAAAAAAAAGAACTTGCACTCTTCTCTATCGAATGAGCTTCATCGAATATTATTCTATCAACGGGCGGAAGAATCGCCGGGTCCTCGAATCCTATACCATTTAATCTCATGGAAATATCGGAAAACAGGAGATGATGGTTAACTATAAGAAGTTTGGACTTTGCTGCTAATCGCCTTGCCCTCAGGACGAAACAACCAGAATGGAATTTACACTTCAATCCGAGGCAAAGGTCATACTCTGAACGTACGGCAGCCCAGCTTTCTTCACTCGGATAGAATGAAAGTTCTGATCTGTCACCCGTGGAAGATTCTTTTTCCCAGCTCTTTATCGCTATCAGTTCTTCCGCATTTACCGCCCCTTCTCCAGGAAAGAGGGACAATTCATCCAGTGCTTCATACAATCTTCTCTTGCAGAGATAATTTCCCCTCCCCTTTATCAAGAATATTCCCGGATCGAACCTCATCAGTTTCTTGACAATTTCGGTATCTTTCTGAAAGATCTGCTGCTGCAGGTTAATCGTTGCAGTGGAAACCACTACTCTTTCATCGTTTTTTCTTATCCATTCGAATACCGGAATCAGGTATGCCAATGATTTCCCGACTCCCGTTCCCGCCTCCACAAGGCAGATCTGATCTTCGTTGAATGCATCACAGACAGCTTCGAGCATTTCCGCCTGTGACTGCCTTACTTCGAAATTATCTATTATTCTTTCCAGTGGACTTCCGCTCGAAACAAAAGAGGATAGGTGCGAAGAATCAATCTTCTCCAATTCGTGTACAGGTACAGGTTCTGCTACAACATATATCGATGAAACCGTGTTATCCACTATATAGAAACCTATCCCCTGGTCTCCCAGGACAGAGGCAATATTGAGATCTGCTCTGCTCGGTGTCAGAATACCCGAGGGATGATTATGGATTATTACATCGCCTTGACTGATAAAATGTGAGAGAGCCGGTACGGAAACACTGTCACCTCTTGATACAACTTCCGCTTCTCTGACAAGTCCCTTCTCGTCTACATGACCAACTGCTAATATTTCATTTCCCAGAGCAGTATCGATTTCCCTTGCAAGAATGTCTATAACATTCTCCGCTAATCTCTTGTTGGCATGCATCTATATTTTTTTCACCACTTCTGTTATTCTTTCAATAAGCTTGGCAAATTCTTTTTCTACTCTCTTTGTCGTTTCAATAACCTCCTCATGGGAGAGCGGTTTTTCAAGTATTCCCGCCGCCATGTTGGTAACACAGGATATTCCCAAAACCTCTATACCGAGGTAATTTGCCGCAATCACCTCCGGTACGGTAGACATTCCAACCATATCCGCACCGATTGCCTTTAACATTCTGATCTCTGCAGGCGTTTCATATGAAGGACCTGTCAAACCCGCATAGACACCTTCCTTTAATTCATTTCCAACTGCGCTCTTTACATTCTCCCTTAGCCTTTTTGAATATGCTTCCGTCATATCAGGAAATCTTGGTCCGTATTCGGGAAAATTTACTCCGATAAGAGGATTCGTGCCCATTAGGTTAATATGGTCTTTTATAAGAATGAATTCCCCCGCTCTGAAAGCTTCATTTATTCCTCCTGAGGCATTGGTGATAATCAATATCTCTATCCCCATCTTCCGCAGTAGGAAAACGGGAAGTATAACATCATCCATGGAATAGCCCTCGTAGAAATGGAAACGTCCTGCCTGAACCACAACCCCATCTCCGAGTTTGTAGATACCCTTGTGTCCCTCGACTGTCGTTTTCGGAAAACCCTCTATCGAGGAAAAACCTATCTCTTCACCTTTGAATTCGGAAATATAGCCGCCAAGACCGGAACCCAGTATCATGCCGATCCGCGGTTTTCTGGTTACAAGGGAAGAAATCGATTCATACGCTTTTTCGACCCTGTCTTTGAAATCGGTTTTCATAAGCCCCTCCTTTTTTTAAGAGAATTAAAATATAAATCAATAAAATAGTAAATAAGAAATAAAAATCATTGTTGACAGTTTTACTGTTATATGTTAGTAAACCAATCAACACCGGATCAATAGAGGTGCGGGAACCAAGAGTAGCGTGTCTCGTAATTCCGTGGCTGAAATAGGAGACATTGTGAAAGGGGATTCTCGCCGAAGGAGATAGGGAGGCTACGTAACTTATCTCCTGGTCGTCAGGGCTAAATCCCTGAGACTGTCACCTGAGGTGGAGCGCTATTGATCACCTTCCTTTTACAGGAAAAGCTTCAATAGATAATGCCTCAGTAGATCCTGGTAAAAACGACAGGAGGAAAGGCATGGAAAAGATTAAGGTTGCAATCCTTGGTGCAACGGGAACGGTAGGGCAAAAGTTCGTAACACTTCTTACAGATCATCCCTACTTCGAAATTCATGAACTTGTCGCATCACCAAGATCGGCAGGAAAAAGGTATATCGATGTATGCAGGTGGAAACAGAATTCACCTATAGCAGAAAAAATCGGAGAAATGGTTGTAAAAACCACAGAGGAATCTTTGGAGAGCACAATTCTATTCTCCGGTCTCGATTCCTCGGTTGCCGGGCCGGTAGAAGAGCGATATGCCAATGAAGGTCACTATGTAATAAGCAACTCAAAGAACCACAGAATGGACCCGGATGTACCACTGGTGATTCCGGAAATCAACCATGATCACCTGGATATTATAAAAAAGCAGAAATACAGAGGAGCCATCGTAACCAACTCCAACTGTTCCACAATGTTTCTAACCATGGCACTTGCACCCATATACACTTCTTTTGGAATAGAAGCCGTTCAAGTTACGACGATGCAGGCCGTATCGGGTGCAGGTTACCCGGGGGTACCATCACTCGATATTCTGGGGAATGTCATACCCTTCATTGGTGGGGAAGAGGACAAGGTAGAAACTGAACCCTTAAAGATACTTGGCAGCTATGACGGTTCTGCCATAACCTTTGCTGATTTCAAAATAAGCGCTCAGTGTAACAGGGTACCGGTATATGATGGACATACGGAAACCGTATCTGTGAAACTGAAAACCAAGGTCTCCCCAAAGGATGTTGCAGAAGCCTTGAGGAATTTCAAGGGTCTTCCACAGGAACTAAAACTACCCTCCGCACCGGTACAGCCAATAATAGTTTTCGAGCAGGATGACAGACCACAACCCCTGCGTGATGTGTGGCTTAACAATGGAATGTCTGCGAGCGTGGGAAGGATAAGGGAATGTTCTGTATTCGACATAAAGATGGTAGTTCTCGGGCATAATACGGTAAGGGGAGCTGCAGGTGCGGCGGTGCTAAATGCTGAAACAATGTTCAGAAAGGGGTTGATTGACGTATGATAGTAATGAAGTTTGGCGGGACATCGGTAAAAAATGCAGAAAGGATAAACAATGCACTGGACATTGCGAGTTCACAGCTTCACCGTTCTCCCGTAATGGTAGCATCGGCAATGTCAGGGATCACGGACAAGCTTCAGTTAATTGCAACGAATGCAGGTAACGGTAACGAAGCAGAGGCGATATCTATATACAGGGAAATAGAGGAAAGGCATTTTTCCGTGGCAGAGGATCTGCTTGGTAGCGACAACCTTCCGGGCTGTAAGTATCAACTTGAGACAATCCTGGAAGAACTGCTCTCTATAATAAGAGGCCTCTCCATACTGAAAGAATGGACGAAGCGGACAAACGATGCAGTTCTCTCATTCGGGGAAAGGCTATCCACAGTTTTGATTTACCACCGGGCACTGGAAAGGGGTATCAATGCAGAACTTGTGGATGCCAGAAAGATAATTGTAACTGACGATCATTTTACACAGGCTCATCCTTTAAACGAAATAACCGCAGAAAGGATAAGAAGCATCATTAAGCCTGAAAAGGGGAAACTCTGGATAACACAGGGTTTCATTGCATCTACCGAGGATAATCTTACCACGACGCTGGGCAGGGGAGGCTCTGACTACAGTGCAACGATAATCGGCTCTGCTCTCAAAGCAGAGGAAGTGCAGATATGGACAGATGTAAACGGAATAATGACATGTGACCCGCGAATCGTAACAAATGCAAAGAGTCTTGAAACTATCAGTTACAGGGAAGCCCAGGAACTCGCCTATTTCGGCGCAAAGGTGATTCATCCATCAACCATTCAACCGGCTATTGAAATGGAAATTCCGGTAATAGTAAAAAATACGGGAAATCCGGAACATCCCGGTACCAGAATAGTCAGCGAAGAAACAGAGGCCGGTATAAAAGCAATTGCATTCAAAAGCGGAATTACACTTATCAACATAGTTTCTTCAAGAATGCTACTCGCATATGGTTTCTTAAGGCGTATTTTCGAAATTTTTGAAAAACACAGGACATCGGTTGACCTAATTTCAACCTCAGAGGTATCCGTATCGATGACACTGGATGACACCTCAAACCTCGATGAAATCGAAAAAGACCTTTCAAAAATAGGAAGGGTCAGCATAGAAACAGGCAACTCGATAGTTTCTCTCGTTGGTATAGGGGTTTGGAGAAAACCCGATACGATATCCAAAGTATTCCTGCAGCTGGAAGAGATACCAATAAGAATGGTCTCACTTGGTGCATCCGATGTAAACCTGTCTTTCGTGGTTCCCGATGAAAGCCTTGAAAGAACGGTAACAAAACTACATGATGTCTTTCTCGTCGATTAATGAGGAAAACCAGGCAGAGATAAGGTCAGAGATAAGAAGGAGAAGACAATGATTCATTTTGGTAATATTTCCGCTGACGAACTTGCAAAGAGATACGGGACTCCGCTCTACATATACGAGGGAGATAAAATAAGGACCAATTTCAGGAGACTCGTAAAGGCTTTCCGTTCAAGCGGAATCGAAAATATCAAAATCCACTATGCAGCAAAGGCAAATTCGAATCCCTGGATATTAAAGCTACTTCGTCAGGAGGGGGCTTCCGTTGATGTCGTATCGCCGGGAGAAATCTTCCTAGCCGAACATGCAGGGTTCAATTCGAAAGATATGCTCTTCACCCAGAACTCCGTATCAGACGAAGAGATGAAATTTGCACTTGAGAAAGGGATAATGATAAACGTTGAGTCACTCTCGCAACTTGTAAGGCTCGGAAAGATTGCACCGGGAAGTGAAATATCAATTCGATTCAATATATATGTTGGAGCGGGACATCACAGTCATGTAATAACAGGGGGACCTGAAAGCAAATTCGGAATAGACTGGGAAAAAACCGATGAGGTAAAGGAGACTGCTTCAAGGGGAAACCTGAAGATAAAGGGAGTTCACTGTCATATAGGTTCAGGGATACTTCAAGCTGAAATGTTCGTGAAGGCTGTAAAGAATCTCTTCAAAACGGCGATGAAGTTCAAAAACCTCGACTTCGTCGATCTCGGAGGAGGAATTGGTGTCCCCTACAGACCGGGAGAAAGGGCCATTGACATCGAAGAGCTTGCAGCAAGACTATCCGGAGAATACAAGGAATTCTGTAAAGCTTACGGGGATTCACCCGACCTTGCCCTTGAACCGGGAAGATTTCTCGTTGCCGAATCCGGTTCCCTCCTCTGCAGGGTCACATCTATAAAGAAAGCGAGGAAGTACACATTTATCGGTACGAATACCGGTTTCAACCACCTCATACGACCGGCATTCTACGGCTCCTATCATCACATAGAACCGGTAGAAGAGAGGAAAGGTAAATCGATCAAAGCCGTTATTACTGGGAATCTCTGTGAGAGCGGGGATGTATTTACAAGAACGGAGGAAGGTATCGAACCGAGAGAGTTCAGCCCGATAGAGGAAGGTGACCTTTTGGCTATTCGAAATGCAGGAGCATATGGATTTACGATGGCTTCACACTACAATTCATTTCTCCTTCCGCCGGAAATTCTGATAGATGGAGACTCGGTAAAATTGATAAGAAAACGGGAAAAGCTGGAAGACCTACTTCTCAATGTTACCGAAATGTAATAATGTAATGTGTATTTTTAAGAGTATGTATCGGGAAAGCCATGATTCCCAATAAAGCAAATAAACCGAATGCACAGAGTACACTGACTAAATAATAAGAGGATACGGTTATGGAAGTTGAATTCATAAAGATGCACGGTCTTGGAAATGACTACATCTTCGTTGACTGTTTTAAACATCCCCAGGTTGCAGAAAATGAAACTATTCTGGAAGATCTTTCCAGAAAGATATCCGACAGACACTTTGGTGTCGGAGGAGACGGACTGGTACTGATCCTCCCCGGTGAGAGGGAAAAACTTAAAATGAGAATCTTCAACGCGGACGGGTCTGAAGCTGAGATGTGCGGGAATGCCATCAGGTGCATAGGAAGATATGCATTCGATTCAGGACTAGTCACGGAGAGGGTTTTCAATGTCGAAACCATGAAAAGAACAATCGGAATAGAAGTTATAGATTCGAGAAGTCTCAAGGTGGATATGGGAGCTCCGTTTCTCATAGACAATTCAAGCGAATTAAAGGAAATTGCAGACATGGAGTATACCAAGACTCTTGAGATCGATGGCAAGAGCTATACATACACACCGGTTTCCATGGGGAATCCTCATGCAGTCATATTTGTATCGGACTACAACTTTGACCTTCACAAGCTGGGATCACAAATCGAACATCATCCTCACTTTCCCAACAGGACAAATGTAGAGTTTGTACAGATTTACAGCAGGGAAGAAATAAGGATGAGAGTATGGGAAAGAGGCTCAGGGGAAACACTTGCCTGCGGAACCGGAGCCTCGGCCTCCGTAGTGGCCTCCGTCTTGAATGGTTTCACTGACAGAGAAGTTCTCGTTCATCTGAACGGAGGTGACCTGATGATAAATTGGTCGGAAGAAGACAATCACATCTATATAATCGGACCTGCCGAATACGTATTTACAGGCACATACTACTACGAGGAGAGAGAATGAAAGACTGGGCAAGCAAGAGATTGAAATCCATAGGTGCTTATGCCTTTGCAGAGGTCGACAGGATAGTTGGGGATTTGAAGGCCAAAGGTATAAAGCCAATCGACTTTGGTGTGGGAGATCCCACTATCCCGACACCTGAAATCGTAAGACGAGCTACTATTTCAGGTATAGAGAAACACAAATCCAGCGGATATCCGAGCTACATAGGACTGGAAGAGTTCAGAAATGCCGTTTCACGCTGGGTGAAAAAGAGATATGACATTGAACTTGATCCTGCAACAGAAATATCCTCTACAATTGGCTCCAAAGAGGCTGTCTTTAACTTTCATGAAGGAGTTGTAAATCCCGATGACTATGTGATATGTCCAACTCCGGGATATCCACCCTATACTAGAGGGACATTGTTCTCAGAAGGAATACCATATCAGGTTCCAATACGGAAGGAGAATAACTTTCTCATCGATTTTTCGGAAATTCCCGAGGCTGTTGCAAACAGAGCAAAGATTCTATGGTTGAACTATCCAAATTCACCATCAGGGGCACTTGCAACGGAAGAATTCTACAAAAGGGCAATACAGTTTGCTGACAAGTATGGAATAATCATAGCTTCCGATGAGGCTTACTCGGAAATATATTATACTGATACAGCTCCGATTTCCATTCTGAACATCAGAAAGGAAGGAGTAATTGTTTTCCATTCACTCTCAAAGCGTTCCGCAATGACCGGTTACAGGATAGGCTGGGTCATGGGAGACGCCGACCTGGTCTCCATATTCAGGAAGGTTAAAACCAACATAGACTCAGGAACACCCAACTTCGTACAGGAAGGTGCAATTGCCGCTCTCTCGGATGAACAACACGTCATACAATCCAGGAGGGAATACAAAAAGAAGAGAGACATACTCTGTGGTACCCTAATGGAGATCGGTCTTCCAGATTGTACTCCCAAAGCAACCCTCTATGTCTGGCAGAGGGTTCCGAATGGAATGAGTTCTTTGGATTTTTCCAAACTCCTCCTTAAAGAAGATATTGCCATTGTAACAACGCCGGGAAGCTGGATATCAGAAAAAACAGATAGAGGAGAGAATCCCGGGGAAGGATACGTGAGATTCGCATTGGTTCCTTCACTGGAAGAAACAATTAAGGCTGCCGAAAGATTAAAGAGAATCAAAGAAGCCTTACTTTGAAAATATAGATTTTCCTTACAAAGTATTTTTATATAAATTATAATCTGGCTATGGAAGATTTTTTTAACAGCTTGGACCGATTTTTCAAGTCGATAGACAGTCTCTTTGACAGGATGTTCCATGAAGAAAGGGAAAACAGGTTTTTCAAGGACAAAGACTTTTACGAAGCTTGGGAAGAACTGGATGATTATATAAGGTCGGGACGAGCTTCAGATAAATCTTCAGGTAATTTTTCAGATAAATCTTCCTACAGGACAACGGGAAGAACCCGGGGTAACACGACCCGTGGCCTCCCAGAAGAACTCAGACAGGATTACTTGAACCTCGAGACAAAGTATGGTGAATCCTTCGACAAGGTAAAGCAGTCCTACAAAAGACTTTTAAAGAAATATCACCCCGATAACTTTGCAGAAGACCCTGAAAAATTCAGAATAGCTACCGAAATCACAAAAAAGTTGAATATATCGTATAACAGAATAAAAGATTTCCAGGAAAAGAATAGCAGAAAGGGACAAGAGTGAACCACCAAATCTTTTACTGGCAACACAATCGGTCCGGCTAATTTCCAGGGTGATTCCTAACATGAAAACAGGCAAAACGATTGTGCTAATCACTTTACCGTGTTATATTTTAATGAGAATATGGAGATATTTGTAGTTTCGATTGCAACTGTTTTAACCTCATTCATCTTGAATGTAATCATCACTCCTGTAATCATCAGGCTTTCTCATAGATACAAGTGGTACGATATCCCTGACAAACGCAAAATTCACACAGGACTTATACCAAGGCTCGGTGGATTTGGTATGTTTGTCTCTGCAATGCTTGCATTTGTCATTGTAATCTTAGCTTCGAGGCTCATTGGTAGAACTGCAATTGAAGCCTCGATTCCACCCTCTGCACTGTTTTTCTTTATTCCGCTCATCCTCATTCATATTACCGGCCTTATAGACGATTTCCACAATCTCAAAGCGCTATTCAAATTTATTATCCAGTTGCTGGCTGCTTCGATAGTTACCATTGGCGGTTACCTTATCAGGGACCTTACCATTCCCTACCTTGGAACCATCCATCTGGGATTCATCGCTTATCCGGCAACGGTTCTCTGGATTGTCGGTATAACAAATGCCCTGAATCTGGTAGACGGCATGGACGGACTCGCAGGAGGAATAGCTGGTTTTGCGGCACTATCCCTTGGCATCATTATGATGATAAAGGGTAATATGCTTGCAGGCCTATTATCCTTCGCAATTCTCGGTGCTATTTTTGGGTTTCTCTTTTTCAATTTTCCGCCTGCAAAGATATTCATGGGAGATTCGGGAAGCCTTTTCCTCGGATTTTCCCTTTCGGTAATACCTCTTATCCCCTTGAAAAACAACTCTCCTTTCCCCGGTATTCTCATAGCAGCCATTACTCTATTTATGATACCTATAATAGATACAGCTACGGCCATACTTAGAAGATTACATGAGGGAAGGCCAATATACTCACCGGACAGAAAACATCTCCATCACCGCCTGCTTGGTATTGGTCTCGGTGAGCGGAAAATTCTGGCCATAATCTATAGCTTTTCTGCATATTTGAGCGCCGTTGCCATTACTTCTATGGTTCTTCCGAAAGAGGCAAATATATACTTCATATCCATAATATGGATTGGGAGTCTTCTCGCCTACATACTGTTCAATTTTATCGAATCGAAAAAGCTGGACTCCGAACAGTCCGGAGCTGAGAGAAAAGTGAGAGAAAAGTGAGAGAAATGTTGTCTCAAATGTCAGGAAGGATTACGCCCGACGGGTAGACCGGCCTTGGCACTCTTTTCCATCTCACTGATAACCTTCTTTAAATCAACAGCTATTTCCATGAAAGACCTGGCAAGTTTGTCCAGGTTGTTTACCCTGTTTGTATTTTCCATCAGAGCGGTGAGGTTGGTATCTATTCTCCTTTCCATCCCCTGCAACTGGTGACTGATTTTTGCAAGTTTCTCAGAAAGCTCCTCGATGGAACTGTTATTGGCAGTAATATCCTGTGAGAGGGAATCCAGATAATCACTGGCACTCTCCACCGAAGAAGAAACGACATCCACCGTTTCGAATACCCCTTGAATCATCTCACTTATCTTCTGAGTGGCATTCGAACTTCTGTCTGCAAGTTTTCTTATTTCGGCTGCAACTACCCCGAAACCCCTTCCGAATTCACCTGCTCTTGCAGCCTCCATAGCAGCATTCAGTGACAGGAGGTCCGTCTGGTCGGCTATTTCACCGATCAATGTGACCACACCTTCAATTTCAGAATCCCTTTCCGAAAGGTATTTTATGTCAGATTTCAGCCGGTTAACCTGCTCCCTGATTCTGTCGATTTTTTCAGCCGTAGAATCGGCCCTTTCCGCGTTACCACCCAATTGTTTTTCCACGACCTGAAGAAGCATAGACATACTTTCAAATTCCCTGCCTATCCGTTCCATGGTTTCCACTTCCCCGGTCATGAAATCGTACATCTCCTTTACGAGGCTCTCCAGATTCCCGCCATTTTTCTCCAGCCCTATACGATACTCATTCAGGCGAGTCTTTATCTCTGAAATTGACAGCATGGATTTAATCTTCCCGAAGAGTTCCTCGATTTCATATATTGATATTTGCCACCCCTCTGCATCTCTCTTTAACCCAGGAGAACCTCCATTTTCCACGATGGAAATTGTCCTGTCCAGAATTTTCAAGTCATCGACTATCCTCCGGTAACTGAAACTGTTGAACATGCTCACGAGGAGGTATCCTCCCACTGTCACTATCGAAATCATAAACAGAAAAAATATCCTGTACTTCTCCTGCAAGGTAACAGGCAATATTCCCATAGAGGTCAAGATCATGAAAACAGCAATACAGAGTATTACGAGGTTTGTAATTAACATTACGCTCTGGTTTGTTACAAATAATCCTTTAATGCTTTTCTTTCTCATACCATTCCCCCGTTTATGCATTTTCTACTCTATCCCATATTCCTGAATCTTCCGATGGAGAGTCTTTCTTCCTATACCTAATATCTCGGCAGTTTTACTCTTGTTTCCATTCTGTTTCTGCAGAGTGAATCTTATTATCTCCTTTTCCGCTTCGGCCAGAGTAATGCCGGAAGTGAGCTTTATGTAATCTCCGTCCGAATCCTGCCTTACCATCGGAGGAAGGTCTTCCAGTGTTATGACATTTCCCTTGCACATCACGATTGCACTCTCTATACAATTCCTGAGTTCCCTTACATTGCCGGGCCAGGAGTAGTTATACAGTGCCATCCTTGCCTTTGAATCTATTCCCTCTATGAGCTTGTTGTTTTCCTTGGATATCTCCTTTATGAAATGTGATATCAACAGGGGAATATCCTCTTTCCGCTCCCGGAGGGGCGGAATATGGATATTCACGACATTGAGCCTGTAGTAGAGATCCTCACGGAAATTCCCCTTTTCAATTTCTTCCTTCAGATTGCGATTCGTTGCTGCAATTATTCTTACATCCACTTCAATGGTTTCTTCACCGCCTACGCGTTCGAATTTTTTTTCCTGAAGCACCCTTAATAGTTTTATCTGTACGCTTTGATTGACCTCGCCTATCTCGTCCAGAAAAATCGTACCATGATTTGCCAGTTCGAATCTCCCCCGCTTTCTTGCAATTGCACCTGTAAATGCTCCCTTCTCATGACCAAAGAGTTCACTTTCGAGAAGAGTCTCTGTCAAAGCGGCACAGTGTACCTTTACGTAGGGCTTTTCCTTTCTCGGAGAGAGATAGTGAATGGCATCGGCAATCATTTCTTTACCAACACCACTCTCACCCGTTATCAAAACGGAGGCACGTGTGGGGGCAACCTGTTTTACGATTTCAAAGATGCGTTTCATTACATCGCTTTTGCCTATGATATTTGCGAATTGACTCTTCTTCTTTAGCTCTTCCTGCAGAGCCCTGTGCTGCAGAACGAGTTCTCTGTTTGAAAGCGCCCTCTTCACGAGCAGTGAAAGGCGATCGAGGTTCACAGGCTTTGTAAGGAAGTCATAGGCACCGTCTCTCATTGCCTGAACGGCATTCTCTATCGTACCATGTCCCGTAAGTATGATAACGGGCACCGTAGGATACGATGAAGCAACCCTTTTTAGAAGTTCCTGGCCGGAAAGCTCGGGCATTTTCAAATCAGTTATAACGAGATCTATATCGCCGCCGTTAATATAGTTGAGTGCTTTTTTCCCGTCTTCGGCAAGAATTACATTGTAACCATCCAATTCAAGCGCCTTACCCAATCCTTCTCTTATATTCTTTTCATCATCAACTACAAGAATATTGAATTTCATATGGCTTCTCCCATATAATCGATGAGTTTTTTCTCCTTTTGGGGAATCGGAAAGTTCAAGGTGAACTCTGTACCCTTCCCCTCTTTCGACCTCACAGATATATCACCCTGATGTTCCTTCACAATCTTGTAAACCAGAGTCAAGCCCAGACCTGTACCGAAATCCTTGGTTGTAAAGTAAGGCTCAAATATCTTTTCTATATTCTCCTCTGGTATTCCTACTCCGTTGTCAATCACCTTTACATATACCGTATCCTCTCTCCTTCCGGTTTCTATCCTAAGAGTGCCACCATTGGGCATTGCATAGAGGGCATTCTTTATTAAGTTGAGAAGTGCATGTTTTATATATTTCGGGTCTATCTTTATCCTGGGAAGCTGGTCTGCAAAGGAGGTTTCCAGTTTGACATTTGCCTCCTCAAGCTCATATTTGAGAAAATCAAGGAGTTCGCGTATCACCGTATTGATATCATTATCTTCCAGGTGTGTATCCATTGGCCTTACGGCGAACAGAAAATCTACAACTATCCTGTTCAACCTGTCTATCTCTTCGTTTATCACAGTTATGTATTCTTTTATACTTTCCGTTTCAACGGTTTTCTTGTTGCCTATCGCCTTCTGTATCAACTGGATGTGAATACCAATGGAACCAAGGGGATTCTTGATCTCATGAGCAACCCCGGCTGCAAGTGTGGTTAATGCGGCAAGATTCTCCGCCCTTCGCAAGCGTGCTTCCTTAGATTTCTTTTCAGTAACATCCTCTATATGGATGAGGTTGCCATGGACATGTCTCTCCTTAACAAGTGGCATTATGCTTACCGATACTATCCTGTTTACACCATTTGAAAGTGTGAATTCCTTGTCCGTAATATTATCCTGGTTTGTCAACTTCTCCTTGAAGAATTCGGCAAGTTCCCTATCACCAATTATGTCCCATATCTTTTCTTCCTGATTTTCATTGAAATACAAAGGTATCATCCTTTCGAAGGATCTGTTGAACAGGAGTATTCTGTACTGGTTGTCGGTAACCACTACACCGTCTGTCATGGAATTCAAAACAATTTCAAGGAGTTCGTTCTCTTCGGAGATATGACAGAGAAGATTCTTAATCTGTTCTCTGTCCATTTTTTCGAGTTTTTCCAGAGCTTTCTGTATGAATTTCCTCATATAACCCCTTTCATTGTATAGTATAGATTTTTCAAAGCAAGGGAAGGTTTAATATTCAGCTCATCTATCTCATTATATATATTACTTAGAATCCTGCTCAAATGCGAAACCTTTTCACTTGGCAATTCCAATCCTATCGATTCTGCCTCGGCTGGTGAGTAGATGAAATCTGCTATTTGGCGTATCAACAAGAGGACAGCTTCCTTGTCTCCGTCTATTTTCGGGTCTATTTCAAAAACCCAATCACTTCTTGCCAGGTTCTTCAGGAAATTCTTTGCCTGACTGCGGAGTATCCCTGGCTGGATTGGTGCCCATAACCGGAAATACTCTTGGAAAGAAGAGAAATTGAAATGTTCATTCTCTGAGTCTTCATGAAAAATCCTCTTCAGGATAAATTTGACTTCGGCGCCTGTCCTCTCCTGGAATCTATACCTTCGCAACCTGGAAAGAATCGTCGGAAACAGAACTTCACCCCTCGTACTGGTAAGTATGATATAGACATTTGGTGGTGGCTCTTCGAGCAGTTTCAACAGTGAATTCTGTGAGGCCGCCTGCATGGTATCTGCATTCTCTATGAGAAGAACCTTACTGTAATTACCTGTTTCATGTGCCCATGTGAATGCATTTCGCAGTTGAGATACGGGGATATTGCCTTTAGGAATGTACTTGCTCAATACAGATGACAGTTCCACCACCTTTTCTATCATAATATCGAGTTTCTCAGCATCTGGTAGCGGTCTCCCCGGCTGAATGATATCGAGAATCTCCTCCATTTCAACGAGATACTCTCCCGCTTTCCTCAGTTTTTCCCGATCACCATCCCATATTATTGAATCAAACCTTCTCGTTAGTTTCCTCACAGCACGTATAAAGAGGTATCTCGAAGAGAGCCGTGATGACCGCTTGAAAACATCGGCTGTCGCACTTATTTCCCTCGTAAAGTATCTTGGCCCAAGCATTAGCAATCCCTGATGTACGAGCTGGCGATGTAACTCACATGATCTGCAATTGCAACTCCAATCGGCATCTGTTTTTTCACAATCAAGCACTCTTGCCAGTTCCAATGCAGTGGAAACTTTTCCCGTATATGGGGCACCCTCGAAGAGAAGGGATCTCGGAAGCGACTTTTGCAAGATATCCTTTTTCAGAGAGTTTATGACCCTTTTCTGGCCGATTATATTCTCGAACATTGTACTATCCCACCCCAGGAATATATACAGCAGAAGGCGGAGGAAGCAGTGGCAGAAGTATGCGTGCAAAAAAGCTTCCCTCTACCAGAGGAGCCGTATCGAAAAGAGGCTGCCAGTTGAGTACAAAGAGAACTATAATAACCAGAATTATCCCCTCCGCAACTCCCAGTAAAAAACCCAGTGCTCTGTCCAGTTTCTCCAGGTGGAGAGCCTCGAATAACCTGTTCAAGAGACCTTCAATTATCTTTACAAATACGTAAACCACTATAAAGATAAGTAGAAAAGCAATTACCTGGTTCCAGAAGGACTCTCCCCATAGACCGGACAACTTGTTTGCAAGAATTCTTGAAAACAGAACTGCGGAGGCAAGGGAAAGAATTATAGCTGCCATCGAGAGCAGTTCGTCGATAAATCCCCTCAACGCTCCCCTTACCGAGGCGATGAGAATCAAAATGATAAAGATATAATCGAGAGCATTTAAAACAAGATTCATATATATTTTACTAACCACCCCTTTTTAATCTTTCAAGAAGAATACGAGTAATAGCTTTGGAAGCATTTCCAGGAAGCAATCTGTTCAAATTCGAACCAAGTTCCTTCAGCCTTTCGTTATTATTGAAAAGATTCTCTATCGTTTCAAGAAGTTCGCTTCCTGTAGTTTTCTCCTGATCCAAAACAACGGCCGCATCGTGCCTTGCCAGATATTCAGCGTTTAATAGTTGATCTCCCCTGCTTCCCGATCTCGGAAGCGGTATCAGAATTACCGCCTTGGAACATACAGAAAACTCCCACAGAGCATTTGCTCCCGCACGGCTGATTATAAGATCTGCCGCTGCAAGTAGGTGTGGCATTTCGCTATCTATGAAGGAGAAGCTCCTGTAATTGGAAAACTCTACGCTTTTCGTAGCGTTTTTACCAGTCTGATGCACAACAAAATAACGCTCCGTCAATTCTTTCAAAATCTCCATGATCAAGTTGTTTATCCCGGCTGCTCCCTGGCTTCCGCCAAGAATAAGTATCATCTTCTTCCCTCTGGGGCATCCTACAATCTTTTTACCTTTTTCCGCATCTCCTCTGTCAATACCTTCTCTAACAGGGTTCCCGGTAACTATTATTTTATCCCTATACCTCTTTGGCATGAATCCCTCTGTCTCCTTGAATGATACCAGAATCTTTTCTGCAAAGACTGAATTTATACGTGTAGCAAGCCCTGGATTTATATCCGATTCATGGGTAATAACGGGTATCTTCAACATTGCCGAAGCAAGTACAGGAGGTACACTTACAAATCCTCCCTTCGAAAACAAAAGGAGAGGCTTCACTTTGGCAAGTATGAAAACCGATTGGATGATACCAATAATTATTCTGAACATGTCGATTAAATTGTACAAAGAAAAGTACCGCCTTAGTTTTCCGGAGAATATTTTGTATCTTTTAAGGTTGAGACTGTTTATCAGCATGTCATCTATTTCATACTTCGATGATATCCAAACAACGCTGCCATTCCAATTTTTCCTAAGCTCATCGATTACGGCAACAGCAGGAATTATATGTCCGCCAGTGCCCCCACCTGCTACTGCAATACATCTGTCAGATTTCTCTTTCATCGGACTTTACCTTGATTAATTGAAAACATTCGTTTATTTTCACGATAACATGAAATTCATGAGAATTACAATCATTGTAGTTGTATTATTTTCTCTTCACACACTTCTCTACTCAGAGAATGATGATTCAAGTTTTTTTTCACAGTTTATCGATACTTCCACGGTGGATAAGCTGTTTTCCAAAGGGGAACTATTGAGAACACTGAAAAAAGGATCACAATTGCTATACCTACCCGAAATATCATACAAAAATGATATAATAAAAGAGTACCACTCGCATGACTCAATTCTCGGCGTTGAAGTACTTAGAGTTTTCAAGACCTCAAATAAATTGGATTTTGATGATGAAAAAACTGTTTTAAAACTATACAACTCTCTTCTCAGTATAAGCAGGTTGAAGGGACTAAAATACTTTTCACAAACTCGCCAGAAGGAAAGGACACTTTTCTACGATTCATATGTTGTCGATCCGGAAACAAAATCCAGGAAATTAAAAGACCCTATACTGAAAAAGCCGATTCCTGAAAAGAAAATATTCATATTCCAGGATGATTCAACATTCAGAAAGAACAGTTATTCTGTGTTGTACCACTATACTAAAACAGGGTTTGTTATAAAAATTGAAAATGTTACAACAATGAGCTATCTGTTTGTACCACTCATAAAACCTCGAGATATGATAACATATATGGTCATAATACCGGGCAAAAATTCGATACTCTTTTACGGATTGAGTTTTGCACATTTCAATGCCTTTCCAACTCTCGCAGAGAGAAATCTTATGTCTTTCTACTATAGATTGATTGCAATGTACAATTGGTTTATCAAACAATTGGATTGACATTTTAATCGTGGCATTGATATACTCTATGTGAGTGGGGTGGTTCTTATCTGAGAGCCTGAGATTATACCCATAGAACCTGATCTGGGTAATGCCAGCGTAGGGATCTTCAGTTATTAAACAATCCCCACATACAATTTTATCACGACCTTAAGGAGGAAATCACAGATGTCATCTGAGAAAAATTACAGGTGGAAACTCACAGAAATTGTTATCCTAATTGTCCTTGCCGTTACCCTTGGAATTGTCTGGTGGGGATGGACATTCTTATATGGTCTAACGACACCACTTACTGCCATCGGTTTGAACTACCTTCTCGTTGGTTTCTGGTTTACCGGTGGCACTTTGATTCCATTCATCATTCGTAAACCCGGTGCGGCATTTTTCGGAGAACTCGCAGCAGCACTGGTGGAGTCATTCATAACCCAATGGGGAATTACAGCCTTACTCTGGGGATTGGTGCAGGGAATTGGAGCCGAGTTAATTTTTCTTTTAACTCGCTATAAGAATTATAATTTGATCGTTCTAATTCTGGCAGGAATGCTCTCTGCAATCTTCTCATATATACTTGATTTCTTTTATATGCATTACAGTGGGCTTTCAATATGGGTGATTTCCGTCCAGGTAATCTCTGTTCTGATAAGTGGGGCATTTTTTGGCGGAGTACTTTCCTATTTTGTTGGCATCAAGGTGTTAAAATCGGGGGTGATAAAATCGATAACCCATTGATTTTCAAATTAGAGCATTATTCTGTAAAATACCCCGAAAAAGAAAAAAAAACTCTGAATGATATCAACCTTACTGTAAGAAGGGCCGATAAATTGCTTATTCTCGGCCCTTCGGGATGCGGTAAAAGTACACTTCTCTACTCTCTCGCAGGAATAATACCATCCCTTATTTATGCTGAAACAGAGGGTCGATTTATCAGGAAAACCGAAAATATTGCCTTGGTAATGCAGAACCCTGAGGCTCAAATGATAGCACCTACAGTAGAAGAAGAGCTCGCCTTTGCGCTTGAAAACAAGGGTATTGAACCAGCTGAAATACGGAAAAGGATAGAAAGGATTATTTCCGAATTCAAGCTTGATCACCTTCGGGAAAGGGATCCCTCCTCACTTTCGGGTGGTGAAATGCAGCAAATTGCACTCATTTCAGCCTTGATTACAGAACCTGATATTCTGCTTCTCGATGAACCTCTTTCTTACCTCGATCAGAATGCAAGTTTCAACTTCCTTCAAAAGATAAGGAATCTGAGAAAAGACATGACAATGATCATTGTCGATCATAGAATTCAATCTTTCTATGATCTTGTAAATGATATAATCTTTTTGGACAAGGAAGGGAGAATTTCTTACAAAACGGCTAAGGATGAACTGGTATCTTGCCTGGAAAGAGAACACAAGATACGGAAAAATCTCTGGTTAGAGGATAATCTGACATTCCTCTTCGGGGATACCATTGGAAAAACGAATAAGTATAAAGAAGAATCGCGTCACAAGGATTACTCTGAAGGTACCGCTATTCGAGTTAAGAATCTGAATTTTTCATACAATACCGATGATAAAAATCATTCCTACACCCTGCATGAAATTTCTATGGAAATTCCAATTGGCAAAACAATTATCATTACCGGTCCGAACGGGGCAGGAAAAACTACACTTCTTGACAATATTGCTGCCTTTTACAGACAAACGTTTTCCTCAGTTGAGATCGAAGGAAAGACTCTTGATATAATGACAAAAAAGGATATCTACTCCCTTATGGATTATGTTCCTCAAAATCCTGAGCATTTCTTTTTGAAAGATACGGTAAAAGAAGAACTTTCTTTTGCGGGGAGACATAAGAACAAAGAAGAGGTTTTCAAGATATTCAATCCCAATGGCCTACTGGAACAAAACCCATATTCACTGAGTGAGGGAGAAAAGAGAAGGCTTTCAATTGAAATTCTTTTCCTGGAAAAAAGAAATATAATCCTAATGGACGAGCCAACCTATGGGCTGGATTTCGATTCATTTGTCAAACTCGCAGAAGGAATAATGGAACTGAAGAAGAAGAGATTTACACTACTTATTGCAACTCATAACCCTGATCTCATCTTTCTTTTGGCTGACAGGGTATTCTTTATGAAAAATGGCACTCTGGTTTTCAATGGTTCACCAGGAGAATACAGAAATTTCCTTGAGCATTATTACCATGGTCCACTTTTACTATACTATATCCCGACATGGGAAAGAGGAGAGCAACCTTGCTGTCAGAAAAAAGAAGGGTAAGTCCTCTGGCAAGTTTTTTTACGGTCCTTATCAATACGATTCCTGTTTTCATTTCTTTCGATATATATACTCCCCTTGCCTTTCTGTTAATTGCAATATTGAATTCCATTCTCATACTCCGTATCTCTTTGAGAAAAATGTTTCTCCTCTTCTCTGTACTTGTTTCACTGCCCGTGGGGCTGTTTTTCCTTAACCTTCTATTTTACCCTGACAATTCAGGTAAGGCTATCTTTAATCTATTGGGACACACAATAACATACTTCGTGCTGACGAGAGCTTTCATCGTCTTCTTAAGAAGCATAGCTCTCATCTATGTCTCCATTGCCTACCTCATTGCAACAGAACCTTCAGACCTCGTTTCATCCCTGATGCAGCAGTTACATCTCTCTCCGAGAATAGGATTCGCGATATATGCAGCGTGGAATACCGTGCCACACTTGAAAAAAAATTTTTCCCGCATAAAACATACACATGAGATTCGCAGGGGAGGAGAAAGATCAAGTTTTTCCGATCTCCTACAAATAATGTCCGCTCTCATCATAGGGAGTATCAGGCATGCGGAGAGAATTTCCATTTCAATGTCTGTGCGTGGTATAGAAAATGCGAGGGAAAGGAGCTTCATACGTGAAAACAAATGGAGTCCCTATGACACAGTATACGTAACTGCCTATATGGTATTAGCGATTTCCGTATTAGTGCTGCTCACCGTGAAAAAGCTATTCGTTTTTGGTCTTGGGTAATGTATCCTAAATTATCATTACCTTGTTACGACCCGCCTGTTTTGCCTTATACATAGCCTGGTCACAACGTTTTACCCATTGGCTACGGGATTCGCCACTTCTGAACTGGGCCACACCCATCGAAACAGTCAAATGTATTTCTTCGCCGTCACAAATCAATCTAAGGTCGGAAAGTTTTTGCCTGAACCTCTCTCCTATGTGGAGGGCCTGTTCGCCTGTGGTGTTTGGAAGAACGATGAAAAACTCTTCTCCCCCATAGCGCCCAGCATAGTCATACTTCCTCAGATGGTTATTTAGTAGGTCTCCGATTCTTTCGATTACCATGTCACCGCATTGGTGACCGTAATTGTCATTTACATCCTTGAAATGATCTATATCCATCATTATTCCGGAAAGGGGTATATTCAATCTAACCGCCCTTTCCATTTCGATCATTATTCTCTGCTCGAGACTTCTCCGGTTCAGCAGGCCGGAGAGCATGTCGTACGTTGCAATCCTCTCCAGCTCCTTGTTTGCCTTTTCCAGTTCCTGATTCAATCGCCTGATCTTTTCGTATGCCTCTTTCAGATAACGATTCTGATCCAAGACCAGCGAGGAAAGCCTCTCCTCTTCGGCTACCGCCTTTCTGTAAAATTCACGCTCCCTCAGCAGGTTCTGCTGATTCCTCCACCTTATTACCGCAGCCTTTATCCTTGTCTGTAGTTCAAGTATGGAAAAGGGCTTTTTTATGAAATCATCCGCACCGGCTTCGAGAGATTTATTATGATATGCATCATCCTCAACCTTGGCTATTAAAACGATTTGAATGGGGTTCGACTGGTACTCTTTTCTTACCTCTTTACAGAGTTCATAACCATCGATGTCGGGAAGGGTGATATCGATTATTACGATATGTATCTCCTCGGTTTTCAACAATTCAACCAGGTCACTTCCCCTTTTTGCCTCGAAAATCCTGTACCCCTCCTCTTCAAGTGTCTCTTTCATATGTATCCGTTCATTGTCATCATTTTCAACAATACAAAGATTGATGTTTTCCATTCACCACCTCGGGACAAACTGTATACAAAAAGATAAAACCGGTCAACCTAAAGTTTGCACGACACGATTCACCATGAACCCATACTATTTTCTTTGAAAATCACGGCACGGCTTGTCCCATTATCATAATCCGAGAAGTCTCACTATAACCTGGCTGAATCCAATAAAACCGCCGAGAATTGCACCAAAGATATTTATCCACTTCAGATGCTTGGAGATCACGGTGAGTATCAATTTCTCCACATTCTCCACATCGAGACTATCTATTTTTTGGATTACAAGATTACTGATATCGAGACTCTCAATCAATTCAGGCACCTTTTTTCTTACAAGCGAGACTGTTTTGTCAGTAAGAAAATTATCTATTTTTTCTTTCTTCTTCTCATCGAGCTGCAAGATTTCTCCCAGTGTCTGTTTTGTTCCGCCATAGAGAAAATCACCAAGTAACGATACAGTTTCCCTTGCAATGGCTTTTGAAGTTTCCTCTTTCGAGAGTAATGTGAGAATCTTCGTAGAGGCGAATTCCACCATTTCATTCTCATTCAGGTGAATCCTCTCTACTAGAATCGTCCTGAGAGTAGTGGCAGGTGAAATTCCATTCTGGTTCCTTCCGGCTGTACCTGCCACCCAGTCACCCAGTGAGTTGATTATCTTCTCTACAATACTCTTCTTTGCAATAGCATCAACAACACGATCGTACATGCTTGAAACTTTTTTCTCTAATCCATCTTCTGTCGTGTCCAGTATATCGGAAAGTTTCTTCTTTCCGAGTCGTAAAAGTGCATTTTCCAGACTTCCTGCCATTCCATCCAGTGTTTTTTCCTCGTATGCAAGTTTTTCGAAGTGGTTGAGCACCTCGTCGATGATTTCTGGCATCTTCTCTTCCAGGGTCCTGTCGAACTGACCAGCCGAAATAATGAATTTCTGAAATATATTCAGTGTATCCAGGACATCACGTAATAGAAATTTTCCCCGTCTTTCGAGTTCTCCTCTCATTTCCTTGCTTCTCAACCAGATAAAAAACTGGTCGAAAAGTGTGGGCAATACGGAACGTAGAATACCAGAAACAAAATGTACCAGTTCAGGTCTCAATAACCTGTCCATTTTATCATTTGATTTTATTATGAACTCCACCAGAGACTTTTTTGTCCTATTGTCTTTCAATATTTCTGATATCTTTATAGCAATCCATCTTTTCCACTTTTCATTTTCCAGGGCCTTTCCTATTGGAATTTCCAGGATGTACAGAATGATTCTTTCCACAAACCCTCTGGTAGCGTAGATGAAAGAGCGTGAGTTGAAAAATCTGTGCAGTATTCCGGACAGAAACCCTTTCAGCGAAGAGAGAAGAAATTCTCTTCTGTTACTATCCAATCGCCCAATCGGACTCGTTAGCAATTCTTCCGAAATTGATTTTACCGCTCTTTTTATTCCTCCAACAAAGCTCTCCTTTGCCAGCTGTTTAGCCACAGCTTCTTCGGTAATGAGCTCCCGTGATACCATCTTTGCTATGTTTTCGGAGAGTTCATACCGCTGCCTTGGAATAATCCCCGGGGTAAAGGGCACTCTCATACCGAACACCCTCTTCTCTTTAAGGGGTCTGAATAGCATTTTTATAGCAATGGCATTGGTTATATAGCCTATTGCCGCACCGATGATAACGGGGAGTATCCAGGGAAGAATTTTCAAAGTGCTTTCAAGAAGGATATTGATATTCACAGTTATTTACCGGTAAGACCCTTCTGGTATTTCAAGGCTTCGACTTTTGAATCGAATTCCTTTAGATAACCTCCGAAAACCCAACCTTTAAGTCCCTTGTAATCTATCTGGTACCAGAAACCCTCTATATTCTCTATTTTTTCCGGTTTTGTGGTCCTTGTTAGTATTTCAACCACGGAACCTCGCCTGAGATGTGTAAGTATCTTTGCTCCCTTCTCAGGGTTTTCACGTACCCTTAGAAGATGAGAAGTTACTACCCCCCACTGCTCCTCCAGTGTAGAGACGGGTGTAGGCGGAAGAGGAATCGGTGATAATTTTTCTTCCCTGGAACACGAGAAAAGAATTGATGCAAGTGATATAATGAAAAGAAATGAAAAAAACGAGTATCTTGAATTCACAACTATTCCGTCCTCCTGGTTTACGTATTAAGAATATAATATTTTTGTTCTTTTTTGTCATTTCGGTAATCTCTCTTTTTCCTGAAAACAGGGGGCTCTTCTTCGATGTAAATGAACATCTCGGCATCGCTCTGGCAAAGGACCCTCGCTTTGACGTGATGGTTCAACCTGTAACGAATCTTGCCACTTCTCTCTCTGTTGATCTGTTTTCAATGCCAATCTACCTTTCACTTGGTTTTGAAACGGGCTTTGTA
Organism: Spirochaetales bacterium; assembly: GCA_027021365.1. Taxonomy (GTDB): domain Bacteria; phylum Spirochaetota; class Spirochaetia; order SZUA-6; family SZUA-6; genus JALUUM01. The sequence goes on along the minus strand of JALUUM010000020.1, from coordinate 336,631 downwards.
AGTGATTCCTTTCCGGTATACGGAACGATAATGCGGGGCTTCAACGAAACAGGTATTTTTCTTGGGATTTCATACAGATTATTCGACATCCAACTGGGTTCCATCAACCTTGATTCAGAAGTAACCCTTCTTTCGGGAGGGAGCCTGGCCAACTATTTTCACACGGAATTGTTCTTCTTTTATCCGTACTTTCTGATTAAGCCGTTGATCGAACTGAAAAATCCAAAACAACCTGCTTTTTCTTTCTACACAGGCATTCCCCTAAAGTATAGTTTCAGAAGAGACCTGTCTTTCAATTTTGAGACTTCCATTGCACTGGGAATAAGGATCTATCCATTCCTCATTGGAAAGGGAGAAAAGGCACGATGAAAAAGAATCTTTCTTTTTTTTCTTTATTGTTATCCGTTACACTCATTCTTGTTTCTGGTTGCAGCCAGTACAGTCCTCCCAAGAGATACGCACTTGTTTACGGAATATCCAAATATATTGATTCTTTTGACGAAGGTCAGGATATCAACCTTACATACACCGATGATGATGCTATTTCTGTTGCAAGCTTTTTGGCAGAAAGAGGCTACAGTGTGACACTTCGTACAAACAAGGATGCAAGCAAGGCTCAGTTCGAGGCAGATATCAACATGCTAAACGGAGAGGTGAATGAGAACGATCTTGTCCTCTTCTACTACTCCGGTCACGGTGCACAGACCAGTGATGTAAAGCCTGCTCTCAAGGGAATCGAACCACCGGACAGAGACCCCGATGATGAATGGATATTTCTATACGGTTCCATTTATTACGATACAAACGGTAGCCTTGTCTTGGATTCGGATAAAACCTACACGGACGACAGTCTTGCAGAGGAGTTGAAGGTTCTTAATAATAACAAAAAGGTCGTTATTCTCGATTCCTGCAATTCCGGGGGATTTATAGGAAACTACCTCGAAGCAGACAGGGTTCCCCAAACCATTACCGATAAGCAACTGTCAATGAATGAGATACTTAAAAAGGCGATTGACCTCTACGTGAATTACGATTCTAACCGTTCATCTTCACCCGATATACCACCGGACGATGCAATCGTGATAAGCGCGGCGGGCGAATCCGAATTTTCATACGAATCGAGTAGTATCGGCCACGGGATATTTACCTACTACCTCCTTCAAGCAGATCCCAATGCCGATCTTAACGGTGATGGTTTTGTTACGACAATCGAGCTCTACTCTTTTACAAAGGCTGCAATCGAACTTTCTAGATACCCCTTCTCCCCCCATGTCTCCGGTGGACCGGAGGATTTTATTCTCTTTTGAGACTCCTCATAAAGGATAAAATGATCATGCGGGATTCATCTCCCGTATCTTTCTTATTTCATCGCGTACTACTGCTGCCCTTTCAAATTCGAGATTCTTTGCAAGTTCAAGCATCTCTTTCTCCAGGAGCTTTATCAGCCGCTTTCTCTCCTTTGGAACCAGAATATTGTGACTCTTCTTCAATACTTCTATTGTAGTTTCTTCGCTCTTCTCTTTGATAGCCTTCTTTCTCACAAGGATGTCCTGTATCGATTTTTGAATCGACTGTGGCGTTATACCATGCCTCCTGTTGTAATCCTCCTGTATTTTCCTTCTCCGCTCAGTCTCTGCAATTGCCTCTCTCATTGCATCGGACACCCTGTCAGCATACATTATGACCTTTCCGTTCACATTTCTTGCTGCCCTCCCGATTGTCTGTATCAGAGAAGTTGCAGAACGTAGAAATCCAATCTTGTCTGCATCGAGTATCACTATCAGAGACACTTCGGGAAGGTCCAACCCTTCCCGAAGGAGGTTGATTCCTACCAGTACATCAAACTCGCCGGAACGAAGATCCTTAAGTATCTCTACCCTTTCGATCGTTTCTATCTCCGAGTGGAGATACCTTACCTTAAGGCCAATGTCCAGGAGGTAATCGGTAAGATCTTCAGCCATCTTCTTTGTAAGGGTAGTAATAAGGGTTCTCTCTCCCGCATCTATCCTCTTTCGTACTTCACCGATCAAATCCTCGACCTGTCCCTCTGTAGGCCGAACCTCTATCTCGGGGTCCAGAAGCCCCGTTGGCCTGATTATTTGCTCCACCACCTGTTCTGATTTACCCAGCTCTTCATTACCTGGGGTTGCCGAGACAAATATCACCCTGTCCAGAAGGTTGTCGAATTCATCAAAGTACAATGGCCTGTTATCGAGGGCGGAGGGAAGCCTGAAGCCATAGTTTACCAGAGAGAGCTTTCTCGATCTGTCACCTTCATACATACCTCTCACCTGGGGAATCGTGACATGTGATTCATCTATAAAGGTCAGGAAATGTTCGGGAAAAAAATCTATCAACACAGCCGGCCTCTCACCGGCACTCCTGCCACTCAAGTAGCGTGAATAATTCTCGATACCACTGCAGAAACCCATTTCTTCGAGCATTTCAAGATCATACTCGGTTCGGGTTTTAAGTCTCTCCGCCTCCAGCAGTTTTCCTTGCTTCAAGAATTCATCATACCGCTCTTTCAGTTCTTCCCTTATCTGATCCAGAGCATTCATTATCCTTTCATAGGGAGTAACAAAAAATCTCGATGGATAGATGCTTATAAAATCGAGCTCCTCTATCGTCTTTCCCGAGAGAGGCTCCGTCCTCCTTATTCTCTCGACCTCTTCATCGAAGAACTCAATTCTTATGAAATCCCTGGAGTAAGATGGAAAGATTTCTATCACATCCCCTCGCACACGAAAATTTCCCCTGTCGAGAACAGAATCGTTTCTCTCATACTGGAGCGAAACGAGCTTGTTGATAAAATCTCTCCTTCTTATTTCTTTGCACCTCTCTATTTCAAGCCTCATTCCCCTGAAATCCTGAGGATTACCTATTCCGTAGATACAGGAAACAGTAGCTACGACTATTACATCTCTGCGTTCCATAAGTGCAGTCGTAGCAGACAATCTCATCCTGTCTATCTCCTCGTTTATAGAGGCATCCTTTTCAATATATAGATCCTTGCCTGCTACATACGCCTCTGGCTGGTAGTAATCGTAATAGGATACAAAGTACTCAACCGCATTCTCCGGAAAGAATTCCTTGAATTCCCTATATAGTTGAGCTGCAAGTGTCTTGTTATGCGAGAGAACAAGTGTGGGAAGACCCGTCTGCTCGATGATTTTTGCCATGGTGAAGGTTTTTCCCGATCCGGTAACACCTTTTAGTGTCTGGTAACGAAAACCTCTTCTGATTCCTGAAACAAGTTTTTCTATCGCAGCTCCCTGATCACCTGCAGGCTCGAAGGGAGACTTCAACCTGAAACCCTTTACCATTTGAAACTCTTGGGACGAGGAGAGAGTTTTACATACAGTGTCTTTCTCGATCTTCCCCTTACTATCTTCACCTCGACAACCTCACCCGGCTTGTTGTCTTCCAGGGCGGTAAACATGTCGGTAAGGCTCTCAACGGGTGTTTTGTCTATTTCTACGATTATATCTCCGCCAAGGTATATAATCTTATTGCCTGTTCTTACCGCATTCCTTGGATTACCACCCCTGAGACCGGCCTTTTCCGCATTACTCCCCGGTGTAACTTCTGAAACGAGTATGCCCTTGGAAACCGGAAGGTTGGCATATTTCACCAGAGCGGGAAAGAGTTGAACCGGTACTATATCTATCCAGCCACGTCGCACATATCCGTACCTTATGAGATCATTGACAACCCTCTTTGCCGTATCCACCGGAACGGCAAATCCTATCCCTACGGATCCTCCGGAAGGAGAATATATCATGGTATTTATGCCGATCATTTCACCACGGGAATTCAACAGTGGCCCCCCCGAATTTCCCGGATTGATCGAGGCATCTGTCTGTATCATCTTTTGTATAATCAGTCCGCTTTCATTCCTTACAGGCCTTCCAAGACCGGATACAATACCCGTAGTAAGGGTCCTCTCCAAAGCAAATGGGTTTCCTATTGCAAGCACCTTCTGTCCCACCTGCAGGTTCGAAGAACTTCCAAAAGGAATAACGGTAAGATGTTTTCCCTTCGGGTTAAATTTCACCACTGCCAGATCGTTCTCGGGGTCTACACCTACCACTTTTCCCTTGTATTCGGACCCGTCTGCAAGGGTGATACTAAGATTGTCCGCATCCTTCACCACATGGTAATTTGTAAGAACATGTCCCTGCTGGTCTATTATAGAACCTGATCCGGTACCGGAACGGGGGACAGGTTCAAGAAACCAGTTGTACTCAAAGGTAATCGACGTGATATTCACAACCCCCGAATTCAAGTTCTTGTATATCAGAATGTTGTTCACTTCGTCTTCCGAAAGGCCATTTTTCAGGAGACTGCTTCTGGAATAATCGTATTGCACCGATTCACCGGTGAGAATATTACTGCTACCATCTTTTGTTGATACCAAGTCTATTTTTTCACCCTCATTGGCAGCACTATTGCTGACAATACCACCCTTTTTCGAGCTAAAATCCAGAACCCCGGTAAAAAAAAGAATAACTAGCAGTAAAAGCGCTGTTAACAGGGAATAGATGAAAACCTGAAATCTCGAATAAAGTTTCATATATGGTTATCTCCTCGTTTCTTAAATATACAAAATTTGAAAATAGAATAGCAACAAGGAGATCAAAAATAACCTTGCTTACATCGTATATGAACCTGGCATTATTCATATCCATGGAAGATCGGAATCGCCAAAACGCCTGTGTTGTACAGCTTCGAGAATATGTTCTTCACAGATTCTTTCCCTGCCCTCAAGATCGGCAATGGTTCTGGCAATCTTCAGAATAGAGTGGATTGCCCTGGAGGAAAGTGTCAACTTTTCGGCAACTCTTACAACGAATCTCCGGAGATTATCGCCTATCTTGCAAAAGTTATCTATCTCTCCCGGTGGAATTTCAGAGTTTCTCTTTAATCCCAGCTGTGCGAATCTTGATTTTTGTATCTTTACTGCTTCTCTTACCCTTGCTGCCACTGCACTGCTTCTTTCTTCTCCCTCTTTCAACATTTCCCCCGTTGAGACGGGAGAAACAGGCACCCTTATGTCTATCCTGTCAAGAAGAGCTCCGCCGATTTTTTTCCAGTATCTCCTTATCTCTGTGGATGTACAGACACAGTTTCCCTCCTTCTTACCTAAATTTCCACAGGGACATGCATTTGCTGCCATTATCAACTGAAATTTTGCAGGATAGGTAACAGTCCTCCCGACCCTTGAAACAGTGACAGAACCATTTTCAATAGGTTCCCTGAGACTCTGAAGTAGTGAGGTCTTGAACTCGGGGGTTTCATCGAGAAAAAGTACTCCCCTGTGAGCAAGTGAAACCTCGCCTGGTTTTGGTAGATTCCCTCCGCCAATAACACCCTCTATGGATGAGGTGTGGTGAGGCGCTCTGAAAGGTCTGTACCTTATAAGACCTGAATTTGGTGGAAGAACACCGGCAATGGAATGTATCCTTGTCACTTCAAGAGATTCATCCCTTTCCAACGGGGGAAGTATTGTGGGAAACCTGTATATACTCATAGATTTTCCCACACCGGGCGGGCCGAATAGAAGTACGTTATGTCCGCCGGCAGCTGCAACTTCAAGTGCCCTCTTCAGGATATTATGGCCCTTGACATCTGCAAAATCCCCTATTGAATCGAAGGAATAGAAATCGGCTTCAGGTTCATAATCTACAGCTCTTTCAGGTTGACAACCATTGTTGATATTTGACAATCTCGATACGGCTTCTTTTAGTGAGTTAATACCGAATACCCTTCCTGAACCAACAGAGACGGCTTCGAAGAGGTTGATCTTAGGAACAAGGAATCTCCTGATACCATGTTTCGCCCCCGATATTACGGCAGAAATTGCTCCGTTCACTCCCTTCACCATACCGGTTAGATTCAATTCCCCAACTATCATAACGGGTTTACCTATGTTTCCCTTTATCTGCCCTGATGCCATTAGTATCCCAAGGGCAATGGGGAGATCGTACGAGGATCCTTCTTTCCTCAAATCAGCCGGTGCAAGATTTACAAGTATCCTATCTGCAGGGAATTTAAAACCGCTGTTTCTTATGGCAACCCGGACCCTTTCCCTGGCTTCCCTGACAGCACTATCCGGCAGTCCGACAAGGTCTATTCCAGGTATTCCACGTCTGATATCCACCTCGACACTTACAATTTTTCCTTCGAAACCAATGGGTTCATGACTGAAAACTGAAGCAAACATGATTCTACCCTCCATTGCATCTAAAAGGGGAATTGTTTCATTTTGATTGGGTTTGAAAGATTGTTTGAGGATTTTTCTTTTTTCACCAACTATGGGCAGGAATTGATTGCGTTCCTTACCATGGTATCACACTCTTCGTTGTATCTGTTTCCCGAATGTCCTTGAATCCACTCCCATTTTGGCTGCAATTCCAAAGACAATTCGCGGAGAATCTTCCAGAGGTCTGAATTTTTCACGGGCTGTTTCTTTGCATTTTTCCAGCCATTTTTCTCCCATCTTACTATCCACTCTGTTATTCCCTTTTTCACATACTGTGAATCTGTAAAAACATAAAGGGGCTTTTCAGAATAACTCCTTTCCTTTTTTTTCAAATACTTTAAATATTTCAGAGCTTCGATTACCGCTGTAAGTTCCATGCGATTATTGGTAGTATTTCTTACACAGAAAGACCGGGAATGCTTCTTTTCACCGGAGAGAAGCAGAAATGCCCATGCACCGGGACCCGGATTTCCCGAACATCCTCCATCTGTGAAGATTACTATGGCATTTGCCGCTATTTTTTCAAACTTTTCAGTATCGAGATTCATCATGCAAGTACCGGTATCCTGATGGTAAAGGTTGTTCCTTTCTTCTCTTCACTCTCCACACTGACATGTCCACCATGGGCCTCTACAATACTCTTTACAATGGCCATACCCAGACCGGTACCTCCCGAATGTGAGTATGAAAAAAAGGGTTCGAATATTTTTTCCTTGACACTGTTACTCATTCCGATTCCAGTATCCTTTACTACGAATTTTACTGACTGTCCATCTTTGGTTACATGAATAATAAATTTTCCACCCTTCTCCATCGCCTTTCGGGAATTGTCGGCAAGATTCATCATTACTCTGTATATCCGATCTGCATCGAGCATAACGGGACCGGAAAAATCTACCCGCTTCTCTATCTCAATGCCCCTGGATTCAAATCTCTCTCCTATCTCCTCAACCAACGAATCAATGAAATCCTCGAGATTTATAACTGACATGTTCAATCTTATGTCTCCTCGTGAAAAATCGAGTAAATCATTGGTCATTTTATCCAGCCGTTCTGCCTCTTTGATTATCTTCTCTGCACTTGATTTAATCCTGGCAGAATCATCGATGTGCATTAAAATCATCTGAGCATATCCCTTTAGAATTGAAAGGGGATTCCTTATATCATGAATAATCAGAGAGGCAAATTTACCAAGAGCTGAAAGTCTTTCTGCACGAAGCAACTCCTCCTGCGTTTCCTTCAATTCCCTGTAGGCTTTTTCCAATTCTTCATTTCTCTCCCTTAAACCCTCGATAAAAGTCTCATTGCTTTTCCTTACCATTAGAGAAACGGAGCGCATGATAGAGAGGGCTATGGAAGAATTCTCGGTAATTATCCTGTGAAAGTCATCTCTGTTGATATATAGAAGGGTTGTAGGCACCTTTGCAATGACAGTGGCACTCCTGGGAAGATCGTCTATCAGGGCCATTTCTCCGAATAGTTTTCCCGTACCATGCTGGGCAAGAATATCACCCTTGGGCAGATCATAGTCTTTCCATACCTCCACGGAACCATCCAGAATTATATAGAACCTGTCTGCTTTCGAGCCCTCCTTGAATATCACCTCACCGGCGTTGTACTTTTTTTCGTGACATACCGACTGAATCTTTCGAATATCATCGTCATTCAATTCCTTGAAAAAATATACATTCTTTAAAAAAGAAAAATATTTCTTCACTTAGTCTTCCCTGTCATACAAGGATTCAATATACTTTTTTGTATTTTCAACCTCGACATGGCTGATTGTGCATTTCCCCTCGAGAACGACACCATCTTGAATTATCAATTCCGGTGTTTTCAGATCACCAAGCACTCGCGCCGTGGAAAGCAAAAGAATCCTTTTTGTTGCGGTAATATTTCCGATTATGATTCCTTCTATAACAACACTGGTAGCATGGATATCAGTCTTGACTCTTGCGTGCGGACCTACCTGAAGCTGGTCTACCAGCAATGCTTCTCCCTCGAAACGTCCGTCGATTTTTAAGCTACCCTTCACAGCAAATTTTCCTTCAAAAAAAGATTTTTCACCTATTGTGGAATTTGCTTCCAAATCGATCTGCAAGCGAATTACCCCTCTATCTTCAAGTCAGGAATATCAAGGAAATTGATAACCTCCGAGGCAAATGACTCCAATTTCATAAGAGAGTCCTTTACCGAAAAACCCTCCAGATACCTCTTTCCTTCAATCGGGTCAAATTCTACAATATCTTCCCCGTTAAGGCATTTCAAAGCATCACCTTCCAGATCTTCCAGAAGGTCTGCCGAAAATTTTTCCACATCTTTCATGAACCTATCGAGCTCGATAGAGAGACTCCTCTTCATCTTGAATATCCTCTTCTTCATCTCCTCTTCTATGTCTACCCTGAAGGTTCCTTCTTCGATTCTGATAGATTCCTCCATGAGATCTTTCAATCTTCTGATGAGATCCTGAAATCGATGGTAGAAAGAATCCCTCTCCATGGAATACTTGAAATCGAGCTTCAATTTCGTCTCACTGAGAAAGGGGAGGAACTCTGACTCAAAAAAATTCATGTAGAGGGACATGTAAAATACCTCTCGATCACTTATGCTTCTCTCATCTTCCTCAGAAAGAAAACCTTTGAGAAAGGGAAAATCTTCATATTCATCACTACTTTTGTTTTCTACCAGTTTTCCTTTATCTATGATATTTATTGCCTCGATCTTGGCTTTGTATTTTTTTAGTTTCCTCAATTCGTTTGCTACCCGCTCACGTTGGTCCGCATCGGTCGTTGCACGAAGGACGGTTTCATACTGTTTGATTGCCTTGTTTATCTGTTTAAGCTCTTCTTCAGGACCCATGTTGATACCTTATCACGAGTATCTAATCTATTCAATATCTGTCTATGAGATACAAATTTTAAAGACCCTCAGAAAGAGGGTCTCTGATTTTTATTATCATTACTGTAAGCACCACGGATTTCCGGATCTTAAAATAATCTCCGGTAATCTACCGACTCCCGTCTAAATTACCTTCTCACTATCATATCACCATCCGTCTGTCATATCATCGGTGTCTCTGTAGGCTTCGGGGAACAGATCCGTAACGGCTCGCAAGTCGTCGAAATAGACATAGTATGTTCCATAAGCCTCCATTGGATCGAAGTTAATCCTGAAACCAATGAATTTGATGCCCATCTTGTTGGTAAAGTGATATTCCGTTTGAGTAATAGAGGGGGGTATTGCCACTGTCAATTTTTTCCAACCCATGAAGTTGAGTTTACCTACGGTCAGTTCATGCTTGTTACCAAGGAAATCCTCTATTATAACTTTCAAAGTATGATTGTAATTTCTTCCGACAACCCATACCGAAAGTGTTTTTGTTATCCCTTCTATTGGAAGAGGTCTAACAGGAAAGATTGTAACCGAATTGAAACCTCTCCTGTAGAATTTGACTCTTACACCAAGTACGTACTTATCAGCCTCTTTTATTCCTACTTTTTCTTCATTTGGTATCGGTTTTTTCTCCTTTGGTCCGCCGGGAAGCCTTCTTAATGCAACAAGTCCCTGATCCTGCGGTATGCTTGCACTCCAGAACCCGGCATCCTCGAATTTAGATACCGAAACCTCCTTTAACAATTGCTGAGCAGAATCCACTCCGATTCTGTTGGGATCTATCCCTGTGGTGTTGACACTCGACTGCCCGAAAGCAGAGACTACCAGGATTCCGGTCAAAATAACTGAAAATATTATTCTCTTCATCATTCGTCTCTCCTATTTCCCAGTCTCAGATCCCCAGATCTTTTGTAAAACATCCGGTTCTATCAAATTATCACCATCAAACCGAGATTCAAAAAGGTCCGTAAGTATCTTGATCTGATCGATATAGACATAAAAATTGTCTACCTTTTCCTCCGGTCTCGTCCAGATAACAAGTTTTGTCAATTCCAGATTCTTTCTCCTCGGAAGATACCGCACCGACTGTGGTATCGAGGATGGTACCGTTACCATGAGATCCTTCCAACCGGCATACTTGAGTGAACCCAAACGCAGGGTGTGGTCTATTCCTTGATAGTCCCTTAAGTGTACCTCCATGTAGAAATCGTAGTTGGAACCCCACACCCACATGTCTATGGCCTTCACTCTTCCGGGAAGTTTTATCGGCTCAGGTACAAGATTGCCATCCTTGTCCTTCTTCGCCGGAATTATCTCGATATAGTTGTAAGCCTTTCTGTTGAACTTGCCATGGATACCAAGAACCTTGAGGTCTTTGTTCCCCTTATTCTTACCAAATAGCGCTTCCGGCCATGCATTTACATAGGCCATTTTCGGGTAGCCTTCCGTTGCAAATTTACTTCCACGTACCATCCACAACTGTGCATCCGGATTGTCAAAACTCTCAATCACCCTGGATGCAAAGTTTATTGTTCTTTCATCCGAAAAAACATGAATGCTTAGGAAAATCAAGAGAATAACAAGAAGATAAGTGGAAGCTCTATTGAATAGCTTCATTATTAACTCCTTCTAACGTTTAATAATTACGCTTATTTGTTAAACTATTGAAAATTATATTTCTTAGTGTATTGTTTGTCAAACATTTTTCCTAAAACCTCGAATTAAGTGACTTCAAGGAATGCATCTTCTGCAAGATACGAGCTTCTCACGTACGGACCTGCAACAATGACCTCTATGCCAGCCTCCCGAGCCTTGAGGGTTATTTCATCGAATTGCTCCGGACTCCAGTATCTCGAAACCTCGATGTTCTCCCGTGACGGGCGAAGGTACTGTCCAACTGTTAGTATTTCCACTCCAACGGATGCCAGGTCCCTGAAAACACCTACCAGTTCTTCCTCTGTCTCCCCGAGACCTACCATTAATCCCGATTTTACTATCAAACCCTCCCTTCCCTTTTCTTCCGCTCTTTCCAGTAATCTTAGCGTTCTCTCGTAATTCGCACCCGAACGTATTTCAGGGTAAAGCCTGGGGACAGTCTCCACATTGTGCGACAGTACCTCTATATCAGCCTCCAGAACGGTATCAATTGATTCTTCCCGCCCCTTGAAGTCAGGTACCAGCAGCTCGATGACTACACTATGGAGGTGTTCCCTTATATCTTTCACCACTCTTACAAAATGGTCTGCTCCTCCATCTGCCAAATCATCTCTTGTAACGGAGGTTATAACGGCATATCTTATTCTGTTCTTTTCCATGAAAAGAGCTATTCGCTTACCCTCATTGATATCGATTTCATCCGGCTTCCCATGTTTTACATCACAAAATCTGCAATTTCTGGTACAATGGTTACCCAATATGAGAAAACTGGCATTTCCCCTGGAAAAACATTCCGATAGATTTGGGCACAGTGCTGACTGGCATATCGTATTTATGCCCAGATATTTCAGATTCTTTTTAGTAGATAGTACTTCTTTGGATAGAATGGTTTTTTTCTTTAGCCAGAAAGGTTTCTTAACGTACAATCAACTCCTCCTTACTGTACTTCTCGGGTAATGCTATCACTTTTCCCCACCTGATATAAGCTCTTTCTTTCATATGAAAATCCTTCCCTTCCGCCGATCCCGTTTTTTCTAAAAACCTTCTGACTCCTCTCCCAACAGCCCGTCTGTAATCATATCCTACTGAAAAAATTACTCTGTCCTCTGCAATGCCATCCGGGCTATCCATAATGACGGCATAGCCCTCTCCATTTTCTATCAGATCAAGAAAAAACGGCGTCAGTGAGTAGGTCATCAATACATAGATACTTTTGCCATTCGAGGAGTACCTTTCATACAACCTTCTTGCCTTAGTCTTGTTCATAAGGTCTGAAACCCTTGCTTCTGCAAGAATCTCCCCGTTGCCCTCTACTACTCCACTTTCAAAGCCTCTCCTGAAAGCCGAGACCATTACTCCCCCCCCCGTGCCACCTCTGGGATAAAATACCACACATCTGGAAAATCCATCTATTTTAAAGATATCGCTGGTTATCTTACCCGCCAGCTCCAGAGTTTCATCCATGGAAAGTGATACTATTAAACTTCTCTCCCCGTTTCCTCCGGTAATCAGAATACTTTCACCAGTGGCTTTTCGATCACTCCTCAAAAGCCTGTAACTCAACACCGGATCCAGTACAATAGTTGTATCCTTTTTCCCCTTGAATTGGTCAAGCAAAGCCGATACATCATCTTCCCTGCTCAACACCCTGAGATAAAACTTCATATTCTCCGATCCAGCAATCTTCCTTAATTCAATATCCAAATTGCCTTGTTCCCCGTAGGCTTCCCACCAGTAATCCCTCGTCATCAGTACAATACTGCCTCTCTGAAACCAGCATGAAAAAAGGCCCGATACGAGGATGAGAATCAGAATTGTTTCAATAATTCCGGGTAATATTTGCTCTGATAATTTTCTGCTCATACACCTACCCTAAAAGGCACGGACAGGATAAACTATCATGGCCTGCCAAACACTGCAACATGCAAATCGAAAGTTGCTTTTGTCCAAAATCACTTGACACAGTTTTTCTTTACATACATATTCTAAGTGACATCAACTAATGAATAAAGGGGTTTTCAATGGTTAATTACAAAGATCTTGGTCTGGTTAACACGAGGGAAATGTTCAAGAAAGCCATTGCGGGGGGATATGCGATTCCTGCTTATAACTTCAATAACATGGAACAGTTACAGGCGATTATTACAGCCTGCATGGAAACGAAGTCACCGGTAATACTTCAGGTTTCAAAGGGTGCAAGAAAATATGCTAATCAGACACTACTCCGATATATGGCAGAAGGAGCGATGCAAATCATCAAAGAGTCAGGGACCTCAATACCTGTTGCTTTGCATCTCGATCACGGCGATTCCTATGAACTCTGTGTATCATGCATAGAAACGGGCTTTTCATCTGTTATGATCGACGGTTCGTCTCTTCCCTATGATGAGAATATAGCATTGACCAAAAAAGTTGTGGATTATGCACATAAATATGATGTTACTGTGGAAGGCGAATTGGGTGTTCTGGCAGGAATAGAGGAACATGTCGTAGCAGAAAAATCTCATTATACCGACCCCAACGATGTTGAAGATTTCGTAAAAAAGACCGGGGTGGATAGCCTGGCCATCTCAATCGGTACATCTCACGGTGCCTATAAGTTCAAGGTAAAACCGGGAGAAGAGGTACCACCATTGAGATTCGATATTTTGGAAGAAATCGAAAAACGAATACCGGGGTTTCCCATAGTTCTGCACGGTGCCTCTTCGGTATTGCAGGAATATGTTGCTCTGATAAATAAATATGGCGGTAAGATGGAAGGGGCTGTTGGTGTTCCGGAGGATCAGCTTAGAAAGGCTGCTCAATCTGCCGTTTGTAAGATAAATATAGACTCTGACGGACGTCTTGCAATGACTGCCATGGTAAGAAAAGAGCTTCACGAACATCCGGAGAATTTTGATCCCAGAAAGTATCTCGGACCGGCAAGAGAAGAACTCATCAAGATGTACAAACACAAGAATGAAAATGTTCTTGGGAGTGCAGGAAAAGCGTAGAGTCAACATCGAATAGACTGTCAAAGATGCATCTCCGAGGAGCAATGAGGGCGGAATGGAGGAAAAGAAAGAAAAAGCTATACAAATAGCACGTGATTACTTTCATCGGTATGGTTACAGGAAGCTATCCCTCGCTCAACTCATCGATGAGGTAGGTATATCAAAACCAACATTCTATAACTACTTTAAAAATAAGAAAGAGCTCTTTCGGACAGTGATGCTTGAAACCTACAATGAATTTCAATACCAGCTGAACCAGAATATGAAATCGACCACTTCGGCTGTTGATAAGCTGGATGTTTTTATAGAGACATACCACTGGTTTTTAAAACAATTCCCGATATTCAGTGACCTTTACAAGCCCGGTAACGACCTCATTACTCGCTGGCTGGACAGCCGTTACTCAAAGGACCTGTTCTACGAAGGAAAGGAGACAGTTGCCTCAATCATAGAAGAAGGCCAGGAAGAAGGGCTCTTTAATCCGGAATTGAATGTTCAGGAAGTAGCACCGGTTCTTTTTTCAGCTATCATATTGACTCTCTCTCACGATATCAACAATTACAAACGTAAAAAAGATCACGAGTATACCTGTAATCCCAAAACCCTGGCTCAGGTACTAATAGAGGGATTACTTGTAAGAGATTGAAGCAGAGCCAAGCAACCTGACAAGACCGAATAGGTTCGAAAGAAAAAGAATCACCACCGATGCAACGAGTATCTCTTTATAATTCACATAGTATGCCAGTTCAATTCCCCCGATCAAGAGCAGGTAAAAGAAATAGCCGGCAAATATCAACAACTTGTTCTTTGTAGTATTTCCCAAAAAGTATTTCAATAATAAGCCTGTTGAGGTAAGTAAGATTATCCTTATCAGCGGAATGAAAATTAGTAAAAAAATATCATGAGAATCATAACTTCTCAGAAAATCTGATATGGAAAGAATGAAATAAAAGCCACATGAAAAATCGACAAGATTGAAAAATATTTCTTCTACATCGATTCCTCCCCGATATGCCACCTTTCTGTTCGATAGATAGAATGTGACCAAGAGAAGTGCCTGGGGTATCAGGATGTCTATTGCTGTATTATGGATATAGAGGTTGAGAGTCCTGTAAGATACTTGCCAAAGCCGTCTAGTCACATATACCAGGATAATTCCAATCACACCAATGAGTGTCCCCTCGAGGAATACATACATATCCCTTGCAGTGAACCTGGAAAAGGAGAGAACAAAGACCATGAACAGGGGAAGTGCAATCAACAGAAACAAAGCCATGAATGGAAATTATCATAATATTTGCAAAAGTTCAACGCAAGTCAGAATCATTTTTATTGCTATTTTTTGCACGATTATCTGATTTTTTAAGCCAAAATTATTGACCAATTGCCGTTTATATGATAATGTAATCTCGATTGAAACCATGAACAAGGAGGGAATATGGCGTCCAAAGCATTGCCAAAAGACAAGATTCCTCAGGCCGTTTCGATATTGAAGAAACAATACAAGGTAATAGGTGCGACTCCTAAGGGAAAGAATTTTGTTTTCAAAGAAATCGAAGATCCGAATGAAGTCACACTTGATTACAACACAACGATTCTCCCGCTAAAGAAGTTCTTTCTCCCACCTCGTGAGGTAATAGTAGAATTCAACCTCCAGTCCAAAGAGTATAGGGGTGAAGATATCAAGGTGGAGCCAAAGGTATTTTTCGGAATACACAATTATGAATTACAAGCCGTATTTCGGCTTGATTTTGCATTCAAGAATGGCGTTTCCGACGAGACCTACCTGAAAAAGAGAGAGAAAAATGTTTTTATCGGTGTTTCATACATACCGGATGATTTTCATTTCTCTGAATCCGTTGGCATACCTACCGACCTCAAAGAGGGTTTCGATATTTTCCTTACCCGCTACGATAGTCATTACCGGGTAGAGGCAATGACCGAAAAAGGCAGAGAGATAGAAAACGCATGGGAAGAACTACTTGTTCCCTGTGATTACGAAGGCGACCCCGTGGTACATTTCAAGAACAAACTCAAACAATCGGTTGCAGGTATAAGAGAGATATTTCACGGAGCATACAACCATCCCATCTGGAAAGAAACAGCGAGAAAGTGTTACTCCTGTGGTACATGCAATCTCGTCTGTCCAACCTGCTACTGTTTTGACGTTTCCGACGAGGTTATTCTTGGTACAGACAAAGGAGTAAGAGCCAGAAGATGGGATTCCTGTCAGGCTCTTGTTTTTACTAAGGTGGCCGGAGGAGATGTCTTCAGAGAAAAACGTTACGATAGGGTTAGGCACAGGATGTCCAGGAAATTTGCATACATAATGGACGAAAAGGACAGACCTTTCTGTGTTGGCTGCGGAAGATGCGTCCGTCAGTGTACCGCTGACATAAATATTGTGGATGTAATGAATGCTCTTCTATAGGAGGATTTTTGAATGGAAATGAAAAATATATACGTTCCTGAGGTTGCAGACCTTATAAAGGTCGAAAAGATGACAGAGCTGGAAACCTTTTTCGAGGTAAAACTTCCAGGAGGTAGGGACCTGGGACATGAACCGGGCCAGTTTGTCCAGGTCTCTGTTTTCGGAGTCGGAGAAGCTCCGATTTCCGTATCTTCCACCCCCCTAAAAAAGGGAAGCTTTGAGATGGTGGTAAGGCGGGTCGGCAATGTAACCAATGCAATGCACCGTCTTAAAGCCGGTGACAAACTAGGAATCAGAGGGCCCTTTGGGCATGGCTTTAATATGGATGAGTTTGCGGGAAAGGACATACTTGTAATCGCAGGCGGCATAGGCCTTGTCCCTCTTCGTTCCCTGATAAATACCGTTATTGCCGAATCCGAGAGAAAAAAATATGGCAGACTAATCATACTCTATGGTGCCAAGACCAAGGAAGAGTTCCTGTTCAGGGATGAACTAGGGATGTGGACAGAACGTGATGATATAGAATACATGGTCACAGTCGACAGGAAAACTCCTGGCTGGGAAGGACGTGTAGGAGTTATTACGACTCTTATTCCAGATGTCAAACTCGACTTAAAGAATACGCTGGCAGTTATCTGCGGACCACCTGTGATGTACAAATTCGTGATCCTATCTCTAAGATCAAAGGGCTTAAAGGATAATCAAATCTATGTTTCCCTGGAGAGAAAAATGAAATGTGGAGTGGGTAAATGCGGCCACTGCCAGATAAACAACATATACGTATGTCAGGAAGGACCGGTATTCAACTACGCCAGAATAGAAGACCTCAAGGAGGCAATATGATGAGTAAACCAAAAGTTGCTTTTTTCGATTTTACAAGTTGTGAAGGCTGCCAGCTTTCCAAATTGAACCTCGAAGACGATCTTCTCGATATTCTCGAACTGGTTGACATTGTGAACTTTCGTGAGGCCATTTCTGACAGAGGTGAAGATTATGAAATTGCCTTTATCGAAGGTTCCTTGAGCACACCCCACTGTATAGAGAGAATACACAAGATAAGAAGACAGGCAAAAATCCTGGTAGCACTTGGGGCATGTGCTCATATCGGCGGAATAAATGCCATACGAAATAAAATGGACCAGGATGAAGTGAGAGAAACGGTATACGGAAAAGACAAGTATCTCTTTCCGTCGATAAAAGCCCAGGCTGTTTCCGATGTAGTCAAGGTCGACTACTATGTCCCTGGTTGCCCTATGGACAACCAGGAATTCAAAAAGGTACTCAGTGCTTTACTTACCGGCAAGATACCCGAGATACCCGAATATTCCGTATGCGTGGAGTGTAAGGCAAAGGAAAATGAGTGCCTCTATGACTATGGAATAGCATGCATGGGGCCTATTACGCGGGCAGGATGTGGAGCCGCCTGTCCCTCCAACGGGCATTACTGTTACGGGTGCAGGGGTCTGGTACCTGATTTGAACAAGAATGCTGCCAAGGATGTGATGGAAAAGTATAAGCTTTCCATGAGTCAGATAAAGAAAAGATTCTATATGTTCAATACAAACTACGTGAATATGGAGGAGAAGGAATATGAATAACCTTTCGATAAGAGTACCATACGTAACACGTGTCGAAGGGCATGGCAATATAGTTGTTGACCTCAAGGAAGGGAAACTGGTAAAGTCCGTTCTCGAGATTGTTGAACCACCGAGGTACTTCGAGGCAATGATGAAGGGATACCTCTACACCGATGCTGCTGTTATAAGCTCTCGAATCTGTGGCATATGTGCAGTCGGACACCAGATGACATCCGTGAAAGCAACAGAAGCTGCCCTGGGCATACCTGTAACCGAGCAGACCGTACTGCTTCGCAAGCTCCTTGTTTACGGGGCCACGATGCAGAGTCATATCCTCCATATCTTCTTCCTTGCAGCTCCCGATCTTTTCAACGCACCCTCAGTTATACCACTTGCAAAAACCCATCCTGAAACGGTGAAAATGGCCCTCAGGATGAAGAGGCTATCCAATGATATATGCGATTTAATAGGTGGCAGAACGATTCATCCGAACAGAGTCGTTCCCGGAGGTTTTACAAAATTACCCACAGAAAAAGAACTGCTCTGGATAAAGGACAAGCTGGAAAACCAGATGGTTCCCAATGCAAAGGCTTCCTTTGAACTCTTGAAAAGCCTTGCTGACAAGTTTCCGGCTTTCCAAAGGGAAACAGAATATATAGGCTTGAAAACTGATAGTGAGTATGCATTCTACGATGGAGATATTTCATCCACCGATGCAGGTATCATTCCCGTAGAAAAGTACAGAGAAGTTACCAATGAATTCGTGGTGCCTCATTCCACAGCAAAGCATGCAAGACATAAGCGTTCCTCCTATGCAGTGGGAGCTCTTGCAAGGTTGAATAACAACTATGACAAGCTCAATCCCCTGGCAAAAGAGGTTGCCGATGCTCTGGGAATGAAACCCATTGTCAAGAATCCATACCTCAATACCGTTGCACAGCTTGTCGAAACAATACATGTAACAGAGGAATCACTCAAACTAATCGATAAACTTCTTACTGACGGCATAAAAGCCGAAAAGCCTATTCAGCCGGAAAAGCTAAGGGAAGGAACCGGTGTTGGTTGTACGGAAGTTCCGAGGGGCATTCTATTTCACGAGTACACCTACGATAACCGCGGACAGATTGTAAAGGCAAACTGTATAATTCCTACTAACCAGAACGCACAGAACATCGATGACGACATGAAGGAACTCGTACCGTGGATGATAGATAACGGAATGAATAAAGAACAGATGACCCTCGCTCTAGAAATGCTGGTAAGGGCATATGATCCGTGCATATCCTGTTCCGTTCATTTTCTGGATGTGGAGTTCAAGGAATGAAACATCCTGAAAGAGTTGTCAATATCATCGGCATAGGAAACGAGAAAATGGGTGATGACTCCATTGGTCCGATGCTGATACATATATTGGGAAAATCCCTTACTTTCAAGGAAACGCTATCCCAATTCGGAATCGAAGTAAAATTTATCAATGCGTCTCAGGACCCGATTCTCGCTGGTGCAATAATAGCCGAAGGTAAACCTGTCATCATAGTGGATGCCATAGAAATGGGGATGGCACCTGGTGAGTTCAGGTTTTTTACCATTGATGAAATCGAAGGCAAATATCATCCCTCCGCAGTATCTACGCATGGCTTCGATCTTATGGAGATACTGAAAATGTCTGAGATACTGGGTTACAAGGACAATATTTTCATTCTCGGCATTCAAATAAGTGATACCAGCCTTCTGGAAAACATTACACCTTCAATTGAAGAAAAAATCAGTGAGATAATCTCAAAACTTTACGAGGAGGTAAAAAGAATAGCATGAGTAAAAAAATATTGATAGTCGACGACGATAAAGATGTTTTTGAATCCATGAAAATAGTCCTTGAATCGGAAGGCTACAATGTAATCTGGGCTACAAATGGTAAAGACGGACTTGACAGATGTAAAAAAGAAAAACCAGACTTAGTAATTCTCGACGTGATGATGAATACGGATGACGAGGGATTCCAGGTTGCATACAAGATGAAACAGGATGAAGAATTATCCAAGATTCCGATAATAATGGCTACAAGTATTTCCGAAAAAACAGGTTTCACATTTGACAAGGAAAAGGACGAAGACTTCTTGCCGGTAAACGAATTTCTGGAAAAGCCAGTGGATCCCAAGACTCTGATAGACAAGGTGCGTGAGAACCTGGGCCAGTAATCCGGAAACGATCTTGATAACTATCGAGGGGACCTGTACAGAACGGTCTCCTCAATTTTTCTTACCTGATCCTTGTATAGAGTTGTGATATTCACTCCGTAATCTGATATCAACTGTATTATATCTCTCGGCCTGTTTTCCTCATCGACACCGTTTATCCTGTCTCCTGCATCACCAAGCCCCGGAAGAATATATGCCTTCTTATTCAGTGCCGGGTCCATCCATAGAGTATAAACTTCAGCATCCTCTATGGCACGTACGATTCTTAAGGATCCCTTCAGTACAGAAATTATATTGAAGAATTTTATCGATTTTGGCTTTATTCCCTCTTTCTTCAAGAACTTTACGATAGTAATAAGGCTTCCACCCGTGGCATTCATCGGGTCGGCAAAGAAGAGGTCTTTTCCGTCAAGCTGATCCAGGTTGAAATGAGATCTGTCCAGATCAAGGATATACTCCATGTTGTACTCTTCCTTGGTATCATCACGGTGTATTTTGAACAGGGCAAATGGTGTCACATAGTTTGTCGAAGAGTATTCTTGAATCTCTTTCGACATGATCATAGAGGGAAGAAGAGCACCTCTCAGCATAACACACATCACACTATTTACAATCTTGTCGTCGATATCAGGTATCTTATGGACTGCATAGTTTCTAACCGGTATTTCAACTGGTGTATCCACTATAATATAGTTTTTTTTCTCATTCTTGGCACTTCCGAATGCAAGGTTGAATAAGAGCTCGTAGGCCCTCTGAACGTAATATACGAATTCAGGATGCTCTGTTTTCGGATCCCTCAACTTGGCGATGAGCCTGGAGGCCTCACCGTGAATACTCTCAGGTGTTTCGAATGAGTAGACATGTATATTTGGCTCCTTACTCGTTATGCTCTGCATCATTTTTCCCATTTCATTGTAGAGCAAAATCAGCTTTTCCTTTGCTTCATCCACTTTATCCATCGGTTTACCAGTGGACAGGATTTTAAAGTATCTGAATGTCTCGTCGTACTTTTTGTTCATAAACTCTATGCTAGCCTTGTCGTCTGCATTCAGGTAGCCGTCAAAATCCTTTGCCTTTAAGATTACTTCATTCATCTATTCCCTCCGGAATTTCTTTTTACTCTACATAAGAAGAACTCGATGGTCAACTGATAAGTTCTCCCTCGAATCTATTGAAAAATTAAAACATTTCTCATATAGTAGCCTTTCAATGGAAAGAAAAGCTAAAGCTCACAAAAGAGTCAAACTTATCAGAAAAAGACTCATCTTCAAGGGAATAATTCAAGGTGTGGGATTCAGGCCATCAGTCTACAGGTGTGCAGTTTCCCTTGGCCTGTCCGGCTACGTTCAAAACAGGAAATCAGAGGTAGCAGCAGAGATAGAGGGGCCTTCAGAAATCGTAAACAGTTTTCTCGAAGAATTCGAGAAATTCATTCCTTCTGCCGCCAGAATCGATGCAATCCACTCGGAAGATATACCTACCTTGAACGAGCCCAATTTCCGGATTATTCAGAGTCTATCGGACAGTTATGATTTTCCTCCCATACCTCCTGATCTTGCCATATGTAGTGATTGCAGAAGAGAACTTTTCGATCCGGGGAACAGGAGATACCTTTACCCCTTTATCACATGCACACAGTGTGGTCCAAGATATTCCATTGTGGAGGACACACCATTCGACAGGGACACCACTTCGATGATAGATTTCCCCCAGTGCGAAGACTGTATGGAGGAATACACCAATCCTCTCGACCGCAGGTTTCATTCCCAGACGAATTCCTGTTCCGAATGCGGGCCAAAGCTGATGCTATGTAAGATTACCGGTGAAGAAATAGCTGGCGATCCGCTTCTTAAAACGATAGCTGCACTGAAGAAGGGAAAGATAGTTGCTATTCAGGGAATAGGTGGTTTTCACCTTGCAGCCAACCCGGCATTCCCCGAAACGGTAAAAAAGCTCCGTTTCGACAAGGAAAGAAAGAGAAAACCCTTTGCACTCATGGTGAAGGATATCGAAACTATCGAAAAATTAGTGTATCTGGAAGAAGAGGATAGAAGGATTCTTGATTCACCTGCATCTCCAATAATGATTCTTCAGAAACGTGACAGGATCCCCGAGGAACTTAGTCTCGTTTCAGACATGGAAACCCTTGGAGTATTCTTACCCTACACACCGCTGCATCTACTCCTCTTTTTTCACCCGGAGGACTGTAAAAATTACGACTATCTTATAATGACTTCGGGCAACATTAAGGATGAGCCTATAATTACAAATCCCGGTTCTGCCATGACAAAACTAAGGGGAATAGCCGATTTGATACTTTACAACAACAGAAGAATTCTCTTTCGCACGGATGATTCGATTGTCAGGCGTGGCAGGACTTCCGGTACATTCATAATGCGCAGATCCAGAGGCTACGTTCCCGGCCTCTTTCATATCAAGGAGAGGAGTGACGATGTAGTACTTGCTGTTGGGGGAGATTTGAAAAATGCTCCTTCCCTTCTAAAAGGAAATGATATCTACCTTGCACCATACATAGGTGACCTCTCAAATCCCGTTACAATGGATGATTTTGAGAAACAAGTGAATAAGATTCTTTCTCTCTATGAGGTCAAACCGGACAGGATAGTTTATGATATGCATCCCGGTTATTTTTCTTCCAGATGGGCATTGGAATGGGCGGAAAAGATGAACATTCCGGCTACGAGCTCCGTTCAGCATCATCATGCACACATACTCTCAGTTATGGCGGAACACAATCTGAATGAAGTACTGGGGCTCTCCTTCGATGGAACAGGTTACGGAACTGATGGTACCGTGTGGGGGGGAGAGTTTCTCCTTTGCAGCAGATCGCATTTTGAAAGACTCGGGCATTTCGCTACCTTCATTCTTCCCGGTGGCGAAGCTGCTATCGTGAATCCCTTGAGAATTGCAATTTCCATTCTTTTACCCCTTCTTGGAAAGGACGATACATTCAAATTATTTTCAGGAATTTCCGATCTTAAAGGAGAATCGCTAGAGATTCTTCTATCGATTATAGAGAAGAGGGTAAACAGCCCTGTTACCTCTTCCCTGGGACGGATATTCGATGCAGCATCAGCTGCCCTGGGTCTTGTAGATACCGTAACCTATGAGGGTGAGGGTCCCATAAAGCTCGAGAATAGAGCACTCAATAGATTTACCACCTATTCAGGGCACTCTTATGGAGCCAGAAATAAAAAATATGACATTCCTCCTTACAAGCTGCAATATGAGAATGATAAAAGCGAATTTGCTATCGACATGTCCGAGACTATTCTTTATCTTCTAGAGAAAAGGGACAGAATTGCAAAGGGGGATCTGGCCTTTCAGTTCCATCTTGCAGTGACAAGGGCAACCATTGAAGGGGTGCTAAGAATGAAGGAGAAGACGGGGTTGAACAGGATTGCTCTTTCAGGAGGGGTATTTCAGAACCTGATACTCAGAGAGTTGATAAGAGAAGAACTTGAAAGCAATAATTTCGAGATATTCTTCAATGTGAACATCCCGCCCGGCGACGGAGGCATTTCCGTTGGCCAGGCTTATTTCAAGGGAACATAACAACTATTACATTCGAAAGGAGAACGTGATGTGCTTGGCTACACCAATGGAAATAAAAGAAATACTGGAAGGGGGCAAGGCAATTGTACAACAGGCAGGAGTCGAAGCAAGGGTAGACATTTCACTTTTGGAGTCACCCCAAGTCGGAGATTACGTCATAGTTCATGCCGGTTTTGCCATCGAGAAGCTGGACATGAAGGAGGCAGAAGAACGCCTTAAACTGTTCAGCAAGCTCGCAGAAGTAAAAGAGAATCTCGATTAAGGAGAAAATCATGATAAAGCTTGAAGAACTGATACACCTAAACGATAGAAACATAATTTTGAAACTCAAGGAAAAAATCGATGAACTTGCGGATGAACTTCAGAAAGAAATCAAAATAATGGAAGTATGCGGTACCCATACTGTTTCCATAAGGAGGAATGGTATACATTCCCTGCTTCCGACAAATGTAAAAATGATCTCAGGACCGGGATGCCCCGTATGTGTAACACCTGCCAGTTATATCGACAATGCAATTCAACTGGTAGAAGAGAAACGGGCCATCGTTGTTACATTCGGGGATATGTTGAAGGTTCCCGGAACCAAGGGATACTCACTCTCGAGGTTCATGGGAAGCGGATGGGTTAGAGTCATCTATTCTCCAGCCGAAATGCTCGAGATAAGAAAAGACACTTCAAAGCCGGTCGTATTTCTCGGCATCGGTTTTGAAACCACGGTTCCTACAATTGCATCAACTTTTCTACGGGGCGTCGAGAATCAACTTGAGGATATGTACCTCTATACGAGTTTCAAGACTGTACCACCTGCACTGGAAGCACTCCTTGCCGACACCGAGAGTGAGATAGATGCTTTTCTCCTTCCGGGGCATGTATCCGTTATCCTTGGAATGGAGCCCTATAGAAAGGTCCTGGAAAGAAAGAATGGCATCCCCGGTGTCATCGGAGGCTTCGAACCTGTGGATATCATGCTTGCTATCTATAAGATTCTCAAGCAACTCGCCGAGGGAAGAAGAGAGGTTGAAAATGCCTACCCCAGAGCAGTTAGGGGAACGGGCAATCCAAAGGCACGTGCCGTAATCGAAAAACTCCTGGAACCGGGAGACGAACTGTGGAGAGGTCTTGGTAAGCTGCCTGCAAGCGGCCTACGGATTCGCAGGGAATACGAAAACATAGATGCTGTGGTGAAGTTCGGTCTTTCAGAAGAGTACAACTATGAACCGGCCGGATGTCTCTGTGCCGAAGTGATCCAGGGTAAAGTAGCACCGAATCAGTGCCCCCACTTCGCAAAAGACTGCATTCCCGAGGAACCGATAGGGCCATGCATGGTTTCATCGGAAGGAGCCTGTGCGGCGTACTACAGATACGGAGATATAGGCTAACCATGATGGATATAATAAAACTGGAACACGGAAGCGGCGGAGCTCTCTCCAGGAAACTCACAGAAGAGTTGATCTATGAAAACCTCAAGAACGAGAGGTATCCGGAACTCTCGGATGCAACAATTCTCGATATAAAGGGCCAATTTGCATTTACCACGGATACATACACGATTGATCCGCTGTTTTTCCCCGGAGGAGACATCGGGAAACTTGCCATATTCGGCACCTGTAACGACCTCGCAGTTTCCGGTGCAAAGCCTCTTTACTTGTCACTCGCATTTGTAATAGAAGAGGGATTCCCCATTGCAGATCTCAAAAGGATACTCTCTTCCATACGAAGGGCTGCCAACGAAGCCGGTATCAGGATCGTCACGGGTGATACAAAGGTTGTTCCCAAAAACAGGGGCGGAGGAATCTATATAAACACTACCGGTATCGGAACAAGGGAGTTTCGGCATCGCATTTCAGGAAGCAGAATCGAAAGTGGAGATGCCGTTGTGATATCCGGACCCATTGGTTCACACGGCATTGCCATAATGGCATCGAGGGAGTCACTTCCCGTAGGACCACAGGTAAAATCCGACGTTGCCTTTTTATATCCTCTCTGCAGAAATTTGTATCAACTGGGAGAGGATCTCAAGTTCATGAGAGATGCAACCAGAGGTGGAATAGCTGCGGTACTCAATGAAGCTATATCCGATACGGAATTATCCATGAACATCAATGAGAGTAGTATTCCACTTGGAGAAAAGGTCGATGCAATTTCAAATATTCTTGGACTCAATCCGCTGGAAATAGCAAATGAAGGGGTTTTTATAGCAGTTGTGAGAGGTAGCAGAGGAGAAAGGGCCCTTTCTCTACTAAGAGAAACGAGAGGGGGCGATAGAGCCCAAATCATCGGACATGTGGATTCTGCATATCCGGGAAAGGTGATACTTGAAACAATATCAGGAGGAAAGAGGATACTGGACTTTCCGAGAGGTTTGATGCTACCCAGGATATGTTGAAACTCTGTTGAATCTTCGGAAAGAATTATTCGACACTCTCTCCGTGGTAATTTATCAGGGTTTGAACCCTGTAACCTGACAGCAGTTTATCATAGTTAAGAAAGGGAAGTCCTATGACCGCTAGAATAGCAACAACCTCTGCCCCGCCCTTCTCAAGCAGATTGGCAGCAGCCTTTAGTGTGCCTCCCGTTGCAATAAGATCATCCAGCACGGCAACCCTTAATCCTTCTCTAAGATCACTCTTATGAACCTCTATTGTATCCTCTCCATATTCCAGAGCAAAGCTTATACTGTACGTATCACCCGGGAGTTTCCCCTTTTTTCTCAAGAGTATGATAGGCAGCCCAAGTTCATACGCCACAGGTGCCGCAAAGAGAAAACCTCGCGATTCTACAGCAGCCACAGCTTCGACATCGATTTTTTTCAAGGTTTCAAGCATCCTGTCAACACAGTACTTCAATGCAACGGGATTCATCAGTATACTCGTTATATCGTAGAACAATATACCAGGCTTGGGAAAATCAGGCACCTTTCTTATTGCACTGTCCAGATCAAATTCATTCATTGATTCCCCTTTCATTCATCGTCTCCTTGTACTCATTTATAATTGAGAGCAACCATTTACCTGGATTTTCTTGCCCATCATTAAAGTTCAATTGCCTTATTTCTATTCCTGTATCCCGAAGGATCTCTTTGAAAGCTTTCAAAGTATCAGTTCCCCCAAGGCTGATTACCCCTGCGATTCTTCCGGAAAGATTCACCCCTTTCAAGGCTCTTGCTATCTCGGAGTAGTCAGGATTTATCTTATGATCGCCCTTACCATCGGAGATAAGAATAACAATATCGGACGCATTGATATCCACGATACTCCCTTCACCGGCTCGTCTTGAGCGGAAATCATAACCCTTTTCGGACACAACTCTTTCCATCTCCCTCACTATTCCTGTCGTTTTACTGTCATAGGGAGCATATATAATTCCTATATGAAACATCGGATCTCTTATCCTCCTTTTTCAAGTAAATACTATTATTTAAACTTTCAGCTGTCAATCTTATTGACCAATTCAGTTTGAGATGTATAATCCAGGTCATGGGAAGATTGATAGACGGTAAAATGATATCCAGGGAAATACAGGATAACATAAGAAAAGAGGTTGATTCTTTGATCTCCAAGGGAAAGAGGAAACCCGGACTTGCAACTCTCCTCGTAGGAGACAACCCTGCATCCCAGAGTTATATCCGAAGTAAGATCAGAAGCTCAGAAAGAGCAGGATTTAATTCCTTTCATACGAGCCTTCCCGAAACAGCATCGAGAGAGGATATATCAGATATAATAGATCGATGGAATAGAGATGACAATGTTGATGGTATTCTCGTTCAGCTACCCCTTCCACAACACCTAATAGGTGAAACCAACGAGATCCTTCTTCAAATAGACCCGTCAAAAGATGTTGATGGCTTTCATCCTGTAAACATCGGCAATCTCGTAAAGGGGAATCCAACCTTTATTCCCTGTACCCCACGTGGCATAATCGAGATTCTGAAACATGAAGGTATTGAAACGACGGGAAAGGATATAGTAGTCATAGGAAGGAGCCAGATAGTGGGTCTTCCGCTTGCAATCCTATTCTTGTTAAAGGGGAGCTTCGGAGACGCAACCGTAACGGTCTGTCACTCCAGAACACGCAATCTACCTGAGAAAACTTCAAGAGCAGACATCCTTGTCGCTGCCATTGGCAAACCTCACTTCGTTACCGAAGACATGGTTAAGGAAGGAGCAACAGTAATCGATGTTGGTGTCAACAGGGTAGAAGATTCTACCCGGGAACGTGGATACCGCCTGGTAGGCGATGTCGATACTGAGAACGTTCTTAAAAAGGTTTCTGCCATTACTCCCGTTCCCGGTGGTGTGGGACCCATGACGATAACCATGTTGCTTCTTAATACACTGGAAGCATACAAGAAGAATATTACAGCGGTTTGAAATTGCCATATCAATAACAGTTTTCTGAATCTGAAAATATATAATAGAAAAGTAATAAAAAAAGTAACAAAAAAGGGAGTTCACTCATCGTGAACTCCCCGAATTATCATAGTCTGGTATATATCAAGACAATCTATCAGAGCCTATTATTTCGCAGTTCCCTGATCCATCTTTTGCTTTTCGAGATACCTCAGCACCTGCATATTTCCGAGACGTCTCAGTTCGGCAGCCCTTCTCGCCTCCTGACGTGCTTTCAGGATACCCCAGATAGCCTCGTCATCTATATCTCTCTGCAGTTCAAGAACAGCCTTGTCATAGGTTACCTTTACGTCTTTTATGTAGGTAATAAAGTCCCCACCCTCCTGGGAGGCATCCTTATATATTACAAAACCAACAAGCTTTATAAATGGGGCACTCTTCGGATAGAGCGGGTATCTCTTTATCTCCCGGTTCCTCACGTCGGCTATATAGTTTGGATTGTTCCATGTGAGGGTTCTCCAGCCGTCAAAGTTGAGATAGTCTATGAAAATCTGCTGCTCCTCATTGTTCTGGTTCTTCAGGATGATACCAAAACCATTGGGGAAATTGGAGCCATAAACTGTTACAGAGACTGATTTTATCACTCCGACATTCTTTATTACACCGTAACCGTCGAATTTTCTTCCTCTTCCCTTCTCCTCATCCGGGACTACCAGCTTGTCACCCTGAAGCTGAGTCTTATCAGCATAGGCAGGGATCTCGAAGGGTGGCTTTACAACCGCCCAAGAGTTGAAAGGTGCAACGGGAAAGTGGACTCTTATTCCCATTACGGTCTTATTGGCCATTTCTTCGCCCTGAAAAGGCTTTGCCTTCGGGGAGGTTTTGGCTTCCTTCGTCATGGACAGGCTCTGATTGAGTACTGTCCTGGAAGAGGATGAAAGCACCACTTCCCAGTTATTAATAGCCAGTGATGTCTTCATTTTAGCCTTCTCTTCCTCGGTAAAGCTAGCACCAGCCACATTGCTGAAGTCGATTAAGGTGGCTCCATTCTCCGTTGCCTTTTCATTGTTACCAAGCTTTGTATCTGCACTCAATTTCGAGAAATCTATTAGAACCGAAGTTTCTGCAAAAAGGATAACTCCGCTCAAGAGCAAAAATGCTCCGATCAATAGTACAAATCGTTTCATCCGATGCTCCTTTCAATTAAAGATAGCTTATTCAATTTAAATTATACGTAACAAGATAGCTTTGTCAACGATTTTTCTTTTTTTTTATCCATTCTATCTAAACAATATAAATCTGTTCAAAATCAAAATATCTCTTACCTATTTCAGTATTTTATTGTCATACCCGAGCCCTTTTACATAATCAGTGCCTTTCGGAATTTGTCCTTCTATGAAAAAATAGACTCTTCTTATGGTCGGGAAGTTGAAAATGATACTATCAGCAATTGCAGAAAAGGTCTCATTCAGGCCAAGCCTATTTTGGGCAACCTCGAAGAGAATATCGCTGGAAAAATTCACGAATACCTCTCTGTTTTTCACAATCATGGATAGTAATTTCACATTCCGTGACACCAACATCAGATGATCTTCTCTTGAGGGGCCGAGTATGAGCTCCTTCAGCAGGAGTTCTATTTCCGATTCCATGTCATTTCGTTTTGGCAGATACCTCACCTCACCGGAGAGCTTTAGACTCTTCAATTCGGGGAAAAACAGTACCCTTCTCCTCTTCAGGTCATTGAAAACAAAGTATGTCGTCAATGAAAATGTAAGAACGAGGATAAACAGTACTCCACTGACTATCGTATTTCTCTTTATGCTTATTCTCAATAGGTTACTCCGTGAATCCTTTCGTGTTTTCAAATCCGGATATGAATTTACAAATGCCATTATATATACCCTTCGACAATCTCTTCAAGTAGCTATCCTCTTCCAGTAGTATCATTTCGTTGGGATTCGTTACGAATCCAACCTCTATGAGAACAGATGGCATTTTTGCCTTTCTTACCACGTACCATTCCCGAGCCTTCAGACCCCTGCTTATTGTCTTGTTTCCTACCTGTTCCTTCAGGCCATCGAGAATATTCCGGGCAAGGGTTATACTCTCCACGGTATATTCCTCCTCCAGCATGCTGTTCAATATAGGCAATATCTCCCTGGTATTCTCATCCACTTCATTACCTGTCAATAATTTCCTTCTATACTCTGGCGGAAGGTACCATATCTCATACCCGTGAGGCTTCTTGTTGAAGGATGCATTGGCATGAATGGATATAAAAATCATCGCTTCATTTTTTCCCAGTTTGATACTATTTGCCAATTTCACCCTGTCCTCGAGTGTCGGATATGTGTCTCTGGATCGGGTCATAATGATTTTTTTTAAGGGATATCTCTTTGCCAGCAGGTCTCGCACGTAACGGCCAATTTTCAACACGATATCTTTCTCTTTAAGGACATGAAGCTTGCCTCGTATTACATTCTTTCCGATTGTACCCGGGTCTTTTCCTCCGTGACCAGGATCTATCAGGATGACACTTATATGTGGATAGGCCTTCCCCTTCTCTCCAATAATCTTCTCAATCTTTTCAATTGCCCCTTTTGAAACCAGAATATCACCTTTTTTTATAACAGGAGGGTCAATGACAATCTTTTCTCTATAGTCAAGCACAATAAAATCAACTGAGGGTTTAAGTGTTATCGTATGATCTTCCAGTTCCAGGACACCCATTTCAGTCAGCGGGTCCCAAAAAAAACGGGCATGGTAATCTGAAATAATTTTCCCTATGCTTACAAGATCGCCGGCTGAATCTGCCAAAAGACCGGATTCCGTGCAGACAAAAAAGAGTACAAGAAAAAAAATCAAGAGAAATATTGACTTTATTCCCCTTCTACTGGATACTCTCCCCTTCAAGCAAGCTCTTCCTGAAATAATCTGTAATCTCCCTTTCAGAATGAATTAATTTGTCGACAGACTCCACTATATATATCCCACCCTGTAGGCCTCCCTTTAAAAAAGCCTTCCAGAAGAGTCTGCCCAATACCACATAGCCACTTTGTTTCAAGTTTTCCGCTTCATTGATATCTGCAAATTTTACTTGGGGAAATTTAGCCCTCAACCAGCGGCGGAAATTCGAAAGAGCATCCTCGAATCCTTCGCCATGCCAGTCTCTCTCTTTTTCCCCACTCACATGCGGCATCTTTACTATGGCTATGCTTTTTCTATCCTTTCTATCCAAGGATACTTCCTTCGGTTCGAGATGCCACCACAGCCCTTTGTAGAAGTCCATATTTGCCCTGTCCTTTAGCCTGAATGCCCAGATCCTGGAAAAATAATCATCTCTCTCGCTTCCAAATAGAAAATTATCCGTATCACTGTTGCAGGTTTCAAGGTATATCCTTATCTTTCTAACGGCAGACATAGCTGCATGGACTGCCAAATTCTTGCTCTCGGCAACAGAAATCACATTACCACATTTCTCTACGTTGTTAGCAGGAAAGGTTACCTTATCCCCCTTGCCAATACGAAGAAAAACATCCCTTATCCTGGCTTCTGACTTAGCTTCTTCGACACCTTCTACACGAGCAACCCGTCCGGGAATGGAGATGAAAGCCCTCTCGGCAGAAACGAGATTGAACTTTGGCTCCATATCACCCGGTGGTAAGCCCACGGAAATATTCAGAGCCGCACCGGTGACATCGACACCGGATGAGTAGGGAAAGGTCCAACCGGACATATAACCTCCCGATAGCCTGGCAGCTATTTCACCAATCATAGGACCCTTATCGGTAATCTTTATGTCGCCCTTTGCAGCACCATTGTCGATTCCGAGAGCTTTTATGCCCTGTTTAAAGACTTTCGTTGCTTCTCTCAATGTATCTTCAGGAAGATCTGAAGGCATTGTGTGACCCATCTCCACGAAGTAAGGTGAAAAACGGATATGGCGATCGGCAATGCCACATATCGTAATCTCTCCCCTGTAAACAATTGCATCATAACTCAGCTCTGCGCCCTCCATATACTCCTCGATTATTGCTCTCCCCACCCTCGAGGCTTTCAGCGCATTTTCCACCGCTCTTTCAAGTTCTTCTTTATTATCGACACGCCTTACTCCCCTTGCACCCATATTGTCAACGGGTTTTACAACAAGGGGAAAGGAAAGCTTCTCCATTACAGATTCTATATCCTCCCCCTTCTCCAAAGAGGTATAGCGGGGAGAAGGAACTTCATGTAATCGGAATTTCTGCCTCATCAAAGATTTGTCAGTTGCTGAAAGGGCCACCGAATAATCGATTCCCGGCAACCCAAGATTTTCAGCCACATATGCTACGGAAGTGGAAAAATCAGTACCGGCTGTAAATACCCCGTCCAATCCCTCCTCTCTCTTTATCCTCCTTGCCGCTTCCAGCAGTCCTTCCCTGTCTCTCAGGTCTATATGCAGAAATACATCTGCCATATCCCTGCCCATTGCTTTTTCATTTCCGTCGGCAAGATAGACCTTCCATCCCCGGCTTTTTGCAATTCTCAGGGCGGGAATTTGCATGATCCCGCCCCCAAGCATAAGTAATCTCTTCATTTCCTATTCTCCACACCCTTGCTCTGCTCTATGTCATGTTCCTTTACAGCATAAACTTCAAATGTATCCCCGAGATTCAATAATTTTCCTGCAAGAAAGAGTATTTTATCAGGAATTATCCCGTTAAGGGGAAACCTCTCTCTGTGATAGCCGGTAATATTGATCTTTTCCACCCTGAAACCATACTTCTTTAGAATCTTCCTGCTGCTTTCAGGAGCGAGTATCGTGTAGTGATCAGGGGGACTTTTCCCAAGAAAATCATTCATATCTCTCCTTGCCGATATGCCAGCAGCATTTGGAGTTGAAAAGGCGAAAATCCCTCCCGGTGAAAGTATCCTGTTCACCCTTTTCAGGGCTTTGCCAAGGTTTTCGAAATGTTCAATCACATACCACATCGTAACTATGTCGAATGATCTCTCATATTTATCAGCCTGCCATGAAATGAAATCATCCTCTAGAGCATCAATTTCAAGCTTTTTCCTTACATACCCAATTGCATCCGAAGATACATCGATACCGGTGACAGAACAGCCGCTCTCCCTTGCAGCATCAAGAAAAGCACCATATGCACAGCCCACATCGAGCAATCTTTTCTCGACCGGAGAATCGCTTATTTCAGAGAGCCTAAGAATATCCTGTATGAAAGAGAGCCTGCTCTTTCCCAGCGACTTTATCTTGCCAAAATCCTCCAGATAGGTCTTTCCGTATTGAGCTCTGTACTCGTCAAAAAAATACCCCCTTCCGTATTCGATTTTCTTTTCTCCAAAATAGCTCATATAGATAATTCCACAGGAACTACACCTGAAGTACGTTCTGTCTTTGAAACGGGCAACACTCTCATTGTAACTCCTGCATATCGGACAATTCATATTCCCGCGAAAGATTCTCTCTGCAATCCCGGAAAAGTTGTTCACATCCCCTCTAGAATCCATTCTTATCCTTTCAAAGTAAGCATCTCCGCTGTTTCCAATATCGGAGAGAAGCTTTTTCAACCTTTTAGTATTGGGTTTCTTAATCCCTATATCGGGAATTCCCAGTTCCCTGCCCAATTTCCTATGATAGGGAGTGGGGTTGAAGAGGATAACAGGCACTCCCTTTGAAATGGCTTCGAAAAGTGTATTACCAAATGATGTTATCACAATATCATGCTTTACGATCAGAGATTCCAATTCATTCAACCCTTCGAATATATCAACCTTGTATTTCTTTACAGCTTCTTTCAAATCCCTTTCGAAAAGAGGTCCTATCACAACTGAAAAATCGTAATGCTCCGTGAAAAAATCATCCGAGAGAGATTCCAGAAGTTTTTCTGTGAGGTTAGCCGGGTCTTCCCCGCCAAAGGTAATTAGAATTCTACCCCTGGCACTTCGGTTTCTTTTCCTGCTTGAGAAAGAGGGATGTTCCCTTACCATCCTGTACTCTGAAAGAGTCAGCGGGTTCAAATAAAGGTTCGGCCTGTCACGAGAGAGACTGCGGTGGAAAGAATCAATGAGGAAAGGAAATCGTTTCCTGGCCTCTCCTCCTTCATCTATACCGACAACCGGCCCCAATTGTTCGTAGAAAAGCAGCTTCTCCCTGGTACTCTGCCTTGCATCCACTATTACAAGATCGTAGGGAGCCCTCTTCATCGCCTCTGCCTTATCCGTAAAGGCAGAATCTTTCAGCCGTGGCAGAGGAGGAATGGCAGAAAAAGTTGAGTCGCTTTCAGCCAGTATATCGATATTTGCCTCCAGCCCTTCCAATAGCCTGGTAGAGCGTTTCAAATGACCTATCCCATTCCCGCCTCCGACTCGAACTACCAGAAGAATTCTCCTTATCATTCCAGGTTTCCCTTCAACCAGCAAACAATTTCCTCCGCCTCTATTGGTATGCCCTTGTAGAGATCGCGAAATATTTCAGATACCAATGCATAATCCGATACCGTATCCACAGAGACCTCTGCCCCTTCGAATACTGCACTATTTTCGGGATAGGGCTCGATTATTTTGAATCGCTCCCTGTTTCTGTACATATAGGCGGTGAGATGTTCCCTCTCGAAAGAATCATCCGTACTTCCTTCCACCTCATAGAGGGCTCCGGATTCGACTATCTCCACTCCTGTGCCGAGAGGAAGCCCAAGGTAATGGCTCAAATCGGCCATCTCACTCCTGTGAATTTTAAGTATCTTCATTGCGTATGCCGAAGACACCAGAGGATTGTCACCTGTCGCTCTTATTATCGTGCGAACAGAATATTTTCGCGAGGCCATACAGAAACGGGCGAGCACATCATCCTCGGGACCGGTAAAAATCCTGAAGGGAGAGCCATATAGATGAGGTGCCAGAAAGCGTTCACTTCTCTTATCCGTAAGGAGGAGGTAAAGATCCGCATCTATTCTCGCCAGGGATCTTACTGCATGCTGCAAAATACTCCCCCCTTTCAATGGTAGTATCGCCTTGTAAGGTAATCTCCTGGAGTTGAGTCTTGCCTGGAGGAAGACTGCAGTATCTATTCGTCCACTTCCCATAGGTCTATTACCCGTAATGCATCCTGTTTGAAGCGGAACCTGTTTATTCTAACCCATCTTCTGACCAGTAGAAATTCCCGAAGGGCATTTACCGGTCCGCTATCAGATTTCAACATGAACTGAAAGAACTGCCCCAGAGGAAGCACACCGCAGTCTCCGTTAAAGCGAACTGCCATGTTCTTAAGGAAAAAATACTTGTAGCTCTCATCAGGTGTACTATCCTCTTCCGGTATTTCCTCTCCATAGAAGAGCAGTATCGAGGGTTCCAGGTCTATCTTCTCTCCCCACATATAGATTCGGAATCCGAAGTCAAGTTTCTGCCAGTAGGGGTTTGTGAAAGTATAGTCATAACCACCCGTCAAGAGAAACTTGTCCTTGTTGTAGAGGCCACAGTAGTCGAATGGGAATATCGAGAGCATGCCACTCTCCTTAGGAAGCCAGTGCATTACCTTCAACTCCCCCTTCATGAAACCGGGTACCATTACGGAGGGAATTGTCGAACCGGCCCTGTTTCTGATAACCGGTACGCTGCACAGGTTTCCCTTCTCCCGTATTCCTCTGAAACTCTTGAACAGTGATGAAAGAGATGAGAACTGCATGTCATCCCAGAGGACAAAACTCCATTCTCCCCTCGATTCATCTATGCCGATATTTATCTTTTCACCCGGTGTGACCCGTTTCTTTATATGAAGAATTCTTATTAGGGGGTACTCCTGTTCCAGAGTTGTCATCGAATGAGAGTATTCACCATCCGTCACATAAAGTATTTCGCCTACCTCTTCCAGGGACAACTGCCTTATCAGCTTTTCCCTGTAAAATCTTCCCCTTCTGTTGAGGATCACGAAGGACAACGGGTAGATATGTTTTCTTATCCTGTCTGTCTTCCTTCCGCCAACAACGGTATAGGGCGTTTTCGAATGTCTAAAAGTTGTAGGTATAGTATTCATCACAACTCTTGCATATTTCGGGGTACCTGCCTTCCACATGATCCCTGTAATACTCCTGGCCCCTCTCCCATACCTTTTCGATACCCTCTTTTAAAATATTGCCGAGAAGAAATTCTCTCTTCAAATCTTCCCTGCAAATAGGCACGGTTCCGTCGGAAAGAACATACAGATCCCTTTGCAGGTGCCAGCACGGGAACCTCTTAAGAGGGGACAGATCGGTAACTCTCTTATCGGGCAGTTTTTGACAGAAATGATCATACTTTTGAATTATCACATTGTTTGTCTTCTTCTTCCAGTGCCTGTAGAAAGCTTCCAGTTCTTTCTCATTTTCCTTCATCCTAACTGCCTGGATATACGTATTCTCCGGATACCTTTCCAACAGAAATTCCGCCGTCTCTACAGATTCCTCGAAACCCTCGCCTTTAAGATGCCTGTATGTATCACTGTTCAGGGCATCGATCGATACTATCCAGATTGGCTCTCTATCCTGGAAAGTCTCAAGAATTGATTTTTGCCACCCAATTCCCGTTGTTTCAACAACAAGTTTCAGCTTTTCCTTGGAAAGAACATAGTTCATAATTTCACCTATTCTCGGGTGAAAGGATGGTTCTCCCCAGAGAGATAAATTGATATACGCATCCTCACTGAAAGACTCTACCATATCGATTATTCTCTTGAAATCTGCCATCGACATCTCTCTCCGAGCATCAATATCCTTCTTAAGGTAGTTGGGATAGGGACAGTATGAACAGGAATAGGGACAGTCTCTTACTATCTGAATTGAAACGAATGACGGTAATGTCCTCAGAATTTCCCTCTTGGATTGTAGTATTGATGTAATCGACTCGGCATCCCTTCCATTCAAATCAAAAATTCTTTTTATCAGCTGAAAATTTCTTTTCTCATCTGCAGCCAGTGAAACTCGCAACAACCTCAGATCCACCGGCGAGAGAAGTGTTTCTATGTCGAATGCATTTATATCCTTCTTTATTACATCGAAGATACTGGTTCTCTCAATCTTGCCCCCTTCGGAAGAAGCCATATCGGCGAGAATTCCAACTATTTCATAATCCAGGATTTCAGGGGCTATTCCATAGGGATACCCGTCTGCAAATGTATACTGTGCAAAGTACTTTCTATGATCGCCATACATCTTTTCCGTAACTCTCCTGTCGAGAAAGGGGGTATCACCATAGAAATAGAAGATATTGTCAAAACCTCTCGCCCTTTCCCTGAAGTATTCAAATAGTTTATCAACTGTACTCTTCTCGATAACATCACCCTCGAAAGAGCGAAGTTCATTCCTCTGATCCCTCCCCTCTGCCATTATGATTCGTATTTCCTCTACATCGGGCAGGGATTTGGCATACCTGTAGACACGTTCCAAGGCACTTTCCCCTTCCAGGACCTTCTTGAATGCGTAGTCACTCAAATTCAATGCATTTATCAGAGCTATGTTTTTCATACACTAAAAATTATCGACATCTACCATAACATCCTATATCTTCTTGAAACTTATTGAAATTACTTTTCAAATAGTTTATTGTTGTCTGTGTATATAATCACAAGAAGAATAATTTATCCAGAGGGTGATTCCCAAGAGATAAACAACGAATTGCGGATAAACCAACTTGTGGACTTGAATGGTAATCCGCTCAAGCTGCCGTTAAGAACATCACGAATGATTGTATATAGAGTACAGAAAATAAAGAAGGATTATTCCAAGGGTGAAGAGCTTGTAAACTATTTCCTGGAACTCGTGAGGAGGGATGAATTAGAATACCTTGTTGAATGATTGGAGGGCAAAATGTTTGTGAAAAAAGAACTATCACCTGATGAAATCGTACTGGAGGTTCACGGGGCTCTGAATGGTGAAACCGCCGATGATTTCCAGAAAAACCTGGAGGAGCTTGCAGCAGGTAAGCATCGAATCATCACGCTAGACCTGAAAGACGTAAATGCAATCAATTCTTCCTGCATAGGGAAGATACTCCTCTTCCGGAAGCGCCTTTCAGAATCGAGGAGAACGATTCAGATAAAGGGCTGCAGCGATACACTCTACAATACCTTCCAGCTTATTAAGTTTGATAAGTTGATAAATATTGAAAAATAGAAACAATAATTGCGGACACTCAGTCCTTGAAGATCTTATAGTCTATTTTAGGGAAAATATTGTTACTTTTCTCAAGCTGTACAAGCCACTGTTCGTCAATCCTATCGGCCAGTATCGATGAGTACAACCTGTTGAAATTATAGAGATGTTCTTTTATCCGTCTGCTCCCTATATAGGAGTTCTGATAGGTCTTTATCATCAACGCCCAGTCAGATGACTGAGCAAGAAGTGCCTCTCTAGCCGCCTGGTTCAGAGCTCTCTTAATTATTCCTCTTGCATCCCCATACCGTCTTGCAAGTTCATTCATTCTTTCCATGCTCTTGTGAATATGCCTGTAAATCCAGTCATTCTCCTTGTCGAGCAGTTCCTCCGAGTATCCCGCTTCGCTCCATGAGGAATATGAAGGCAGTACCGGTTGATTTTCCGGGTACATTTCCAGGTAGTCTTCACCTGTTATGAATTTGATTCCTGGCTTTCGTGAATTGAATATTCTAAAAACATTTTCCATCCATTCTATACCCTCGTACCACATATGACCAAAGAGCTCTGCATCGTAGGCAAAAACGATAACCGGTGACCTGTCCATCATCTCTGAAGCCTTTTCTATGTTATTGATCCTTCTGTAAACGAAATTTTCTGCGTGCTCCAAAGCCTTTCTAGAAGCTACCTCCGGATCATAATAGTTTTCCTCAACTCCCTCCTTTCTTGAACGGTATTTATAGCCTGTGCAGAAGGAAACCTTTCGTTCCGGAAAAAATTTTTTCAGATATTCAGATGGTAGTTCAAAACCAATATCCCTGTGCGAATCCCTGTAACTGATATCATTCAAGTACCCGCTCGAAGCAGACCATACATCCCTCGTGGAGAGTATGTCTCTTCCAAAGAATGTTACACCATTCGGCGCCTTTATCGGTGCATAGATGCCGTACTTTGGTTTTTTCTCTGCAAATAACACACCATGTGTGTCGAGAAATGAGTATTTGATTCCTCTATCCTCCAGGTAATACTCCAAGCCGGGTGAATAACCGCATTCCGGCAACCAGAAACCGGTTGGTTTTTTCCCAAGTTTTCTACCAATGTGTTCCTCGAATATATCAAGGCCCACATCTATCTGTGTTTCCACTCCCCTCCGGGTCACCCTCAAGAGAGGCAGAAATGCATATGTTGCTGCAGAAGTAATCAGTTCAATTCTGCCTTTAAGGGATAATTCCAACAACCTACCCAGTATCCTCCCCCCACAGTTTTTTTTGAAATACTCAAGCTCACCCTTGAATCTTTCGAGGTACAATCCCGCAATCTTATTCAAAGACGGATTACCCTCTGACCTGCGAAATTCACTTTCACCGAGACGAATCTTATGTTCCATGTGGGTAATAAAGGAATCTATAAAGGCATCGTTGTCTATCATGCTCAGGAGAGTCGGAGAGATTGAAATTGTTACTTTGAATTCTATGTTTTCCTCTTCCAGGCGGTCGAACATCTCGAGCATTGGTAAATACGTCTCTGCTATGGTCTCAAATAGCCAGTTACCCTCTGTAGAATAGAGGGCATCATTACTTCGGACGAAGGGCATATGAGCATTGAAAACCGGCATGAGATATGCTTCCTGCTTCATTCCAACTTGTCCTGACTGTAAAAGTAGTGTGAAACGGCAAGTGACGTAACCCTCCTGGGGATCATTGCACTCCTCTGCTCTCTGACGATGGTATTACCGCCTGCCAAATCAATAAGATTGTCAGTCCAATCCGAATGCCAGAACTTATCGATTTCGGAGGCAATTGTTCCTCTTGGAGTATCAATCCTGTTCGACGTGGCTATACCTACGAAATTCTCCCCATCTGTATAGCCGAGATCGATTATATAACTGCTTCCCCTATTCGGAACATTTATGTACCAGCTGTAATCGGTTATTTGAATGGGTATATCGAAGTAGAACTCCCTTTCACCTGAATCACCCATACCATCTTCAATTTCATACACCCTGAGGAGAAATTGGGGTGAGTCAACTTTCTCTGCAATGGATTTTACCTCTTTTGGATCTATGTCCCAGTATGCGAATGCCCAGTCAGGATCTCTTATTAGAAGAACAATACGGGTATCACTGTAGTGTTCGGGCAGGGGAAAATCTTCCCTCAACTTTATCCCTTTGGATCCGCTTTCAATACTGAAATACTTTTCTTTTCTCTTCTTGTTTTTTTCCGGTTCTCCCTGGTCTTCAAGATCCATCTGTTCGACAAGAAAATCTATCAGCTCTTCCCTGTCAATAAGGCTGTACACGTCGAGTCCGCTTTCTTTTCCTACTTGAAAAAGTTCCTCTACCGAGAGGTTTTTCAAGGTTTCTCTGTCCATCGTTAGTTATCCTATGTTAAAGGTATTTCCTCTGTCAAGAGAGATAGATCTATTGAGAATCAGAGTATCAAAGGTTTTGCTTGACACATAGGACTCAATCCTTTCTTGCCAGAAAAAGCATTACATCACCGAATCCAAGCAGTTTGGCAAGTCTGTCCATCGGTGCTTTTATGAAATACGGAGCCAGGCCCTTTGCGATACCGCCCCATGTTATGAATTTTTCGATTTCAAAGCCTGTTTTTTTAAGCATCTCCCTCAACGTAGCCGGAGTGAAGAGAAAGAGGTGATCTGGAATCGCCGATCGCCAGTTCTTTTTCAGAAGCTTAGCCTGAAAACCATGAAAATTAGGAGTTGTCACTATTGCGTAACCATTTGGGACAAGGATACGATGAACTTCCTTAAGAAGTGCCATCGGATCCGGAACATGCTCGATGAGGTGAGAGAAATGTATTACGGAAAAACTATCCGATTCTGTTCCCGAATTCTCTACAGGACCAATGTGTATATCAAGTCCTCTCTCTCTTATCCCATACTCTGCCGATTCTCTGCACAGTTCCACTCCCTTGGTAATCCACCCTCTCGACTTCATATGAGATAGAAGCATACCGGTTGCACATCCAATGTCCATGAATCTTGCACCGCCCATCGACGTATTCAAGATACCGGATTCCAGTTTTTCGAAATTGATATCTTTCAACCCGAGAAGCATCAGTCTGAAAAAGTTTCTCTCATTTTCTATCTCATATTCAAAATAATTCTTACCATAGCGCCTCTGCAAATCGGAGAAAACAGGCTGTGGATTCTGATAGACAAGTCCGCACTTTCTGCACTGCACGAAGTTTGACCCTTCAATTGTGAACACTTCTTTCATATCATCAGACCCGCAGAGGTTGCACCTGACGTGAATCCTTTTTTCATTACTTCTTTCCGAATAGTACGTTTTCATTGTTCCACTGTAATAAAAAGGTCCCTTGATGTCTCATTTCCGTTGAAATCGCTTGCTACCACAGATATGTGCGTTTCACCTGCAGGTAGCTGCAGAAGCCCGAGGTTATATATCCAGTCCGACCGGTAAATGGAATCAAAATCCAGATTTGTCCCTGTTATGACCATTTTTCTTCCCTCTCTGGATAGTGAATCAAAGCTTACCCTGTAAACCGCTTTTCCGTTCTTGTAGAGAATCACTGAGTATGGTGCCATCTTCCAGATGAAACTCACATCCTCCCTCAGGTCATATATCTCTGCGAAGAGCTGCAAACTGTTACCCCTGATCTTTATCCTGCTACCGACCTCTTTCAGTTTATCACTGTTTCCTTCTTTCACATAGATACGTCTGATAAGAGGTGCCTGGTCGTCTTTCAGACTCGGTAGAACTGAAAGAGGATTCAGGTACGTATTGGTTTCCAGATCTATTATTGAAAGGTGTAGATGTTTGCCAAGTGAATGACCGGTATCTCCTATCACTCCGATCTGGGTTTTTTCTTCTACATGCTTCTGTTCTTTCACAGTGCCATCTTCCAGATGACAGTAGATCGACCTGATATTCTCTCTGTGTTG
The DNA here is from genome assembly GCA_027021365.1 of Spirochaetales bacterium. GTDB lineage: Bacteria > Spirochaetota > Spirochaetia > SZUA-6 > SZUA-6 > JALUUM01. Next base: position 294,646 of record JALUUM010000020.1, on the reverse strand, counting down.
AATTACGGTAAAATTTCCCAGACCAATGGGAAGAGAAGCGTAATCACCCGTTCTGTGCATAAAGATCACATTACCGGAAGCAATCGGGTATACATTTTTCGCTCCTCCTCCAATATCTATTCCCGTATGAAAATGGTCCTTTCTGCTCTCACAAAAATTCGAAGTCAATATTACAGGTTCAACCGGCCAGTTGAAAGCCAAAAGAGGGAAGATAGCAAAGATAAAATACGGTATGATGAAACAGGCAAAAAGTATATTCTTCTTCATAACTCCTCTATATCAAGCCTTACTATCATATTATTGAGACCAACGAATATATGGTTATCCAACTTTTTGATAAAGGTTAATTCCCTCTTGAAACTCTTTTTGAAAACTACGAATGCCATAGGCTTTATAATCTCAAAATTATAACTTTCAGAGTCGTCTCCCTTTCCCCTGGAAATGAACGGATAGATGTTGTCTTTTCCTTCGGTGGCAATCCCGGTTACTTCCCCGCCCAGAGGAATATATTTCCTATCCCAATTATCGATATCTATTATTGATATCCCCCGATTGTCCCGGTAAAAAAGAAATCTTCCGTTGTCTGAAAAGCGTATCAACACTTCCCGCCGGAAATCGGTTCCCATATCAACGTTTCGTTTTACCTCGAATCCATTCTTACCTCGCTCGACAATAGAGAGGATCTGTGGATTCAAACCATGCACGATTGCCAGCCGGTCGTTTCTTTTTGAAAGGGAAACTCCCAGCACAACAGGTACGGAACTTCCTTCCGGCTCCAGACTAAAGAGTACCTTTCCATCCCTTCCCTCCAGAATCGCCTTACCGCTGAGTAATCCGATTAGAAACATATCATCGTTGAATTTCAAACTGGTAATAACAGAACTGAACTGTTCGTTGAATTTTACCGACCCTGAAGCATCCATGGCGGAGAGGCCACTCAAATCGGTGGTTACAACGACTATCGTCTTTCCCGTCTCACTCAAAATAGGATACCCGTACGCCTTTATAACTGATTCAATTCTCCCGCTCTTTCCTTTTATGAAATAGTTTTCAGGAATACGACCATAATTGATAAAATAATCAGGCGACATCGTTGTGTAGAAATCACGTCTTTCGAAATACGTGGTATGTCCATCGAAGTCCATGTAACCGAAGTAATCTTTTAAAATAAATGGAAATGACTTTTCAGTCTTATCGGTATTTCCTTTTTCTGCTCCCCTCTCCACATTGCTGAACCATACGGGAACCACCATAGTCTCTTTCCCCAAAGGTAAAGAGTAGAGCACGATGTAGAGTAGGACGACGGGAAATGATAGTAGAATGAGCAGTCCTCTGTTTTTCCTTCTCAATTTATTTCTTTATCCTGTTTCTGCTGAGTCTCTCTTTTCTGGCAGCCAATTCGGCCTTCTTAATATCCGATTCCATCTTGTTCTTCCAGATTTCCATTTTACGTTTAATCACATCCATCTGTGCAGATTCCGACAGAATTATGTGCATCCTTCTCAGAGCGCCAAGGTAGCGAATTGCCCTCTTCATATCATCGAAATGGTGAGTCGAGAGCTCGTACTTTTCCCGGTACCTGTCTGCAGCTCTGGACAAGAGTTTTTTTGCAAGATTCAAGTGAGCCATTCTCTCCGTATAACCATCTATGCGGGGATCCATCTTCCCTATGAAAGTTTTCATATCTATCAGATTTTTCGTTACCGCTGCATAGCGTCCCTCCAATTCTACGAAGGACCACTTCCATTTTGAATTCTCTCCGAAGCTCTCTTCCACGCTATCCAGAGAAAACCCGAGTTTTGTCACCAGTTTGTACCTGCTTTTGTCATCGAAAGCGGAAATCGTTTCCAACCTGTCCTCGTAATCACTGAAAGGAACATCCACGCCCGTGCCGAGTATCTCCTCTAGGTAGATCAAACTCTTGTAGTAACTCTTTCTAGCCTCATTCAAAAAGGCATCATTCTTTATCCCGAGAAGCGACTCTGAAAGCTCATTCATAAGAATGTAATAAGAGAGTATATTCAAATTATTGTTGGCAAGGTTCAATTTCTTGTAATTCACACCATTCTGATTGGTTTTTATTACAAAGAGAAGTCCTTTGGCCTTTTCCTGAAGAGATTCTATCTTTTGCTTGTATTCCTTTATCTTCTCAGCATAACGTTTCTTTGCCTCGGCGCTCACCTTTGACATTGTTTTCCTCACAAATGTTTTTCATTCTTCGCATATTTCGCCAATAATTCACCGGCATATTTGAGGGATGTCGAAGTCTCCTTGTCACCTGCAAGCATCCTTGCTATTTCCTTTACCCTCTCATCACCCTTTACGTTCTTCACTTCCGTGACCGTCCTTCCGTTCCTGACTACCTTCTCCACCTTAATATGATTATCGGCCTGAACGGCAATGGTTGCAAGATGTGTTATACATAATACCTGTTTTCTCGAAGCTATATTCTTCAGTTTCTCACCGACTGAAATAGCAACTTCTCCGCCTATTCCCACATCGATCTCATCGAAAACAAGGGTATCTATATTGTCAGATTCAGCAAGTATGGTCTTGATGGCAAGCATAACTCGCGATACCTCACCCCCGGATGCAATGTTTTTCAGTTTCTTAAAGGGCTCTCCCTTGTTGGGGGATATAAGGAATTCAACAGAATCCTTCCCGTGCGAGCCATAGATGATATTTCCCTTCTCCCCTTTTCTTTCCTCGACTGTAACCTTGAATCGAACATTCTGCATACCGAGATCCTTCAGTTCGCTTTCAATTTTTTTCTCGATGATACTTGCCGCCCTCTTTCTCTTTTCGCTAAGTTCACCGGCGAGTTGCCTTAATTCAGCTTCCTTCCCGGCTATCGATTTTTCGAGAGTAACCTTTTCATCCTCCCAATTCTCCAGGTCTTCGAGTTCTCTCTTTGCCATTTCCAAGTACCCAAGCACCTCCCCTATCGTACGGCCATACTTTTTCTCCAGTGATCTTATGAGTGAGAGCCTTTCCTCTGCCACTGATAGTCTCTCAGGGTCGAACTGTATATTCTCCCTGTAATCTCTTATTTTTTCAGCGATTTCTTCCAGGGTGTAAAACGAATCCTCCAATTCTCTTGCAATTCCTACGAGATTCTTGTCGATATCCGATGCCTGGGTCAGCTCCCCCCTTGCACTTCTCAGGTAAGCCAGCGCACCGTTCTTATTCTCCGAAATATTGCCGTATGCCGCTTCAACCAGTCCGAAGAGCTTCTCGTAATTGGAAAGCACCTTCAACTCTTCGGTAAGTTCTTCTTCCTCCCCTTCCCTCAAAGCGGCACTTTCAATTTCATTTATCGAATACTGCAGCAGTTCAATCTTCCTATTCCTGTCCATCTCATTTTTCAGCAATCGTGAGTATCGCTCTCTCAATTCGGACAGCTCTTTGAAAACTCTGCTATATCGAATGACAAGCTCCTCATTCCTTCCGAATCTGTCCAACAATTTCCTATGATTTTCCGTCTTCAGTAGAGACTGATGTTCATGTTGACCGTGCAAATCGAAGATCAGAGAAGTGAATGCACTCAAATCACTCCTTGTTACAGGCACCGACTGAATATAGATCACACTTCTTCCGTTTTTCTTTATACTTCTCCTTAAAATAACCTTTCCATCCTCGATTTCTATTCCATGCTCACCTAGCCATTTCTTCGCTTCATCATTACCTTCTACCGTGACGGAGCCCGAGACGAGCATCTCCTCTGCACCGCTTCGCATTGTTGATGTATCTACCCTGTTACCGAGTATGACACCGAGAGCTCCAATAAGTATCGACTTTCCCGCTCCCGTTTCACCGGTAAGTACATTGAAACCTCTCTCGAATTCCATATGAAGATTGTCTATCAAGGCATAGTTTCTTACGATGAGGTCACTTAGCATTTGGTTCTCCTGCCCAATTCAGCTTTCTCCGCAAAACCTCATAGAAGTTTCTCTTGTCAGATTGAATTATTAGAGTTTCGTTTTCCGATCTTCTAAAAAGAATCCTGTCGTTAGGCTGCAGATCAAATGCCTCCTGTCCATCTACTGTGAGCATGACACTCGTTCTCTGATTTTCTTCCACAACTATCTCGAGTACTTCATCTCCAGGAACAACAAGGGGCCTGTTGGAAAGGGTGAAAGGACAGATAGGACTAAGTACCATAGCCTTCATTTCGTGATGCAGAATAGGACCGCCGGCTGCCATGGAGTATGCGGTAGAACCGGTAGGTGTGGCAACTATCACCCCATCTGCCCTGTACCTGCTGATAAATGTATTGGAAATGAAAACCTTGAGTTTTATTATCTTGGATATACCACCAGACCCAATCACACCATCATTCAGGCCAAGGTAACAGCGTTCCGGTCTGTCGTTTCTATTAACACACACTTCCAGCATCATTCTTCTGCTTACACTGAGTCTGCCTGAAACATACTTCTCCAGTGAATCCTTCCATTCGCTTCTCGATATTTCCGTTATGAAGCCAAAATCCCCCAGGTTCAATGCAAGAATAGGAATTCTCTTTCCGGCCAGAATCCTTGCACAGTACAGCAATGTTCCGTCACCACCCAGTGAAATGGCAAGATCCGTATCGGAAAGGTCTACCCCTTCCTCCTGGTGATTGAAGTACCTTTCACTGGTTTGATGTTCATTGACTTCTATACCCTTCTCCTCGAAATATTCTCTCATCTCCTCAATACACTGAAGGGTATTTTTGTTATGGTGATTTCCGACAAGTAAAACCTTTTTGACAGTAATCATATATCTTATCCATTCAATAATGAACTATATCACTTTACAATTTCAATGCAAAGTTCACGGAAGCGAGGAAATTACCCTTTCAAGGAGCTCTACTTCTTTAACTGTGAGCATTGGGTACAGAGGAAACAGCATCGTCCTTAGAAAAAGTCCCCAGGCATTTTCCATTGAATCCCTTAACCGGGGTTCTCTTGCAACGATAGAATCAGAATAGGCCAACTCCGTTTCTATCTTATATTTCTTGACAAACCTTTCCACTTCACCAAGGCCATCGGCAATCACTATGGGAAATGAACTACAAACTGCATGGCCGGAATTGTCACATATCGGGGTCCCATGTCTTGTGGCAGACAGCTTCTTCAGAAACTTTTCACAGATATCCTCTCTTAACTCAATCTGATCTTCATAATTTTTTAACTGGGAAAGTCCAAGGGCAGCATTTAAATCACTCATCAGTGAGTATTTCATATTAGCCTTAAGGATTCTCCTCATCTCTCTCACCAGTCTGCCATCCTTAACAGATACGATGGCTCCTTCGCCTGTTGTAATGTTTCCCGATACATCGGTATGCAAGATTGCAATATCACCGTCACTACCCAGTTTTGTTCCGCCGGTTTCCGAACCAAGGACATGTGAAATATCCTCTATTACAGACACTCCTTCCAACAGGCCTTTTTTTATGGAAGAAGATGGACAGTAACCATAATCAATCACAACAGCCTTGCAATTCTCACCATCTCCTCCCTCCATCAGTTTTTCTTCTAGCTCAGCTTCTCTCGGAAGACCCGTATGCGTATCCACATCGACTATTATCCCCTCGATCCCTCTTTCCTCCATCACCTCCAGGTATATCCTGGAGCTTAAGGCTCCGATGATTACACGGTCACCGCTTTGGAGACCCAAAATATCGAATGCCAGAGATATTGCTGAATAATAGTCGGGAAGGGAAACACCATCCTTCTTTTCCAGGTAATGAGCAACTGTCCTGGACAATTTAGAAGACAATTCACCTGCATATATATTATCTGATACCAGTGTGTTCAGGACCGAGGCCATCTCTTGACGCTTTATGGTAGGCCGACGCAGCACTATTGACATGAACCGTCCTCTCATCCGGATATCTTATCGAGTTGTTTCAGTTCACTCTTGCTGAACAACCTCCTCACATCCAAAATGATGAGGTATCTATCTCCCTGTCTCACAACACCCTGTATGAATTCTGTTCCTATACCAGAAATCAGCTGGGGAGGTGGTTGTATCTCCTTCACATCGACTGTTTCGACTTTGGCTACTCTGTCGATTATTATCCCTGTCAGCACACCTTCTATATTGACGATTACAATACCGCTTAGCAGTTTGTCCTCTTCGGAAAGTTCAAGTTTCTGGAAATTGAACCTCTTGTGAAGATCTATAACCGGAATGATCGCTCCCCTCAAGTTCAGTATTCCGGAGACATAATCGGGAGCTCCCGGAATCGAACGGATATCCTGGATTTTTACAATCTCTTTTACATCCATGATATCGATTCCATAGATTTCTTTGCCAAGTTGAAATGTCACTAACTGTAGTACTGAATTCGCATCACTCATTTTTCAACCTCTCCTGTTTTTTAGTCCTCTATTTTACCCTCGATCAAGGGAACAAATCTGCAAGCTATGGATCTTTTTACATCAAAGTTCAGACCCTTTCTTACTATTATCATTAGCTCCTGAAAACTGCTAACATCGCCTACCGGAATTACCATGATCCCATTGTCATTCAGTTGCCACTTCAACTCCTCGGGAATTTCGGGAGCTGCTGCTGTAACCAAAATTCTTGAAAAGGGTGCTTTTTCCTTCCAGCCCTTGTAGCCGTCACCGACTTTGAAAAAAACATTATCGTAACCGAGAGAATGAAGGAGTTTTTTTGCCCTTACCGAGAGTACCCGGATCCTCTCCACCGTATATACCTCTCTTGCAATATATCCAAGTATGGCCGTCTGATATCCGCTTCCCGTTCCTATTTCCAAAACCTTGTCCCTATCTGTAAGGGAAAGCGCCTGAGTCATGAATGCTACCATGTAGGGCTGCGATATTGTCTGACCATGGCCAATAGGAAGGGGATGGTCCTCATATGCCCGGGAAACAGGTTCTGAAGGAACAAAGAGATGTCTTGGCACTCTACTCATGGCTTCGAGAACATTGGGATCATATATATCCCTGCTTTTAAGCTGATAGCGCACCATTCTCTCTGCATACTTGTTCCTCTCAAAGGTAACACTCAAATCTCATACCCTCATCATCAGCGAACTACAACCGTGGGAAGGTGACTCTTTCTAATGAGATGTGAGGTAGTGGACCCTAACAGGTAGTCTCTAACCTTGTGTCTTCCATATGCACCAAGGGCAAGGATGTTTGCATTGATTCTTTCCGCAATCTCAATTACAGATTCTACGGGCAAGCCCTTTTCCACCATAACATCAGCCTTTTCGCAGTGCGAATTCAGGTAAGACTTTAATCCTGCTTCGACTTTTTCCTCCATTCTACCACAGTCAATCATAGCCACAGTGACCTTTTTTACGATTTCACAAAAATTTACAATAACAAATTGAAGGGCTCTCTCCGAGGTATCACTCCCATCGTAGAGGATTAGCATATGGGACGGTTCGGTGAACTCCATTGGTGAAACAATAACAGGCCGTGGCGTCGTGCGTACCACATCTTCTACCGTGGATCCTATGATAGTCCGTTCGTAGTGTGCATTTTCACCCCTCTGTCCGATTACAAGTATATCCCCGGACCTTGACTCCTCAACGATTTCAGAAGAGGGAAGCCCTTCCCTTATGGTCCCGCTCACCTTGATACCCGAATCTTTCGCCATCTCCCTACACTGTTCCACTATTCTTTTACCGAAACTCAGCAGATCATTCCGCATCTTTTCGTAGAAAGCATTAAGGTTGGGATCAGGTGGTATGTAAATGTGATCGAATGCATAATCTATCTGGCCGGATGAATATACAATTGGGGTTTCCGTCTTTCTCGAATCGACTACGAAAACCACCTTTATCTCAGCCCTCGTTCTCTCTGCGAGAAACATAGCATATTCAAAGGCACTGAAAGAGTTACGTGAACCATCCAGAGCCACGACAATATTCTTGATCATTTACTCTTTCTCTTTTTTCTCTCCGCCTTTCTTGAGCATTTTGGAATCCTTGACACGCAACTTGGAAAGCTTATATCTCTTCAGCAGTTGTTTTATAGCATCATTTACACCTTCTGTTCTATTCTTATAGTATCCCTCTCGAACCATTTCATCGATACCTTCCAGAAGATACGTCGATGTCTCTACATAGGTCTTCGACATAGTTCTCCTCCTCTAATCCCTGATTTATCCTAGGTATATATTATTCATTTCACAATGAAACTTCAAGAAAGAATATTCAAACTACGGCAAAACAGTCTTTGGTAACTGCTTTATCGTATACGGATTCAACAACTTCCATCTGTCCAGGAAATCCTCGAACCATGAAGCTCTTACAAGAGTTTCAATATACTGGTATAGTTCCAGGGATCTCCTTTTTGCATTTTTCTTGAATGTCACCAGTGCATCCGAATCAGCCAGATCACTTACAACTCTGATACTTAATGGGGGAAGTGAATTCTTCAGGGTTGCAATGAAAACACCCGCCGTTTCCCAGTTACAGGCCGTAGCGTGAAAAATCGAAGAGAGGAGTTTCTTTATGCGTTCTGACTGAACAATGAACTCTCCACTTGCCTGAATGCCAAGCTTTACGAAGTAGTTATCGAACCTTCCCGATTCGATTGCCCCTCTTAAGAGTTCATCGGCATCTTTCGACTGGAGATAGTGAAATGCAGAGGGAAGCCTCATTTCCGGTATCATCCTTCTTGGGAATCCGCTTCCGCTTATGTCATACTCATAACACGTTTGAGCAATACAGATCTCTCCGATTATGGAACCACTGGCAACCCCTCCACAGCAACCCGTGTCAACCACCACATCCGGATCGAACTGGAATATGGCAGCGGAGGTCTCTGCCGATGCCCTTGCCTTTGTTGGCCCTGATTCTATTGCATATATCTCCGTGTTTTCGATGCTTCCCCGGGAAGCTCTTGCCCCTGTCCTCGAACTTACATCCTTAAGTTGAAAAACAGCACGGCAGGCATTGTACTCGATCGGAATGGGGCACACGAGCAGGATTCTCATATCACCTTACCTCGAATGATTTCATATGTGATTCATTTATACTTTTTACCACTTTTCAAAATGAAAAATATATCTATAATATCTTTCATATCTATTTTTTACGATATAGAAAGTAAAACTTCAAGGAGATTGTATGAAAGACGGAAAAAATATCGGTTTTGTCTCTTTCAGGTTCGCAGGAACCGATGGCGTATCCCTTGAAACATTCAAATGGAGTGAAGTCCTTGAAAGACGCGGCTTTACCTGCTTTTACTTCGGCGGCGAACTCGAAACACCTCCGGACAGATCCTTTAAGGTGGAAGAAGCCCATTTCATGCATCCCGAAATCAGAAAGCTTCACCATATGAGCTTTGAGAATGCAAAACGCCCTCCCGAACTCACCGATAGAATACACAAGATGAGAGTATTTCTAAAAAAGAAGCTGTACGAGTTCATAAAAAAATACGATATCGATCTTCTGATTCCTGAGAACAGTCTGACAATTCCACTGAACATACCACTTGGCCTTGCTCTTACCGAGGTGATAGCCGAAACCGGTCTCTCTACGATCGCCCATCACCATGATTTCTTCTGGGAAAGGAAACGGTTTCTCACAAACTGCGTGTGGGACTATTTCAACTCTGCATTTCCTCCTCGTTTTCCCTGGATGGCACATGTGGTCATCAATTCTTCGGGGAGAAACCAGCTTGCCCTTCGAACCGGTGCATCCGCCCTGTTGATTCCGAATGTAATGGAATTCGAACAAACACCTCCCGGCCTCGACGACTACAACCGGGATGTCCGCCAGGAACTCGGCATACCGGAAGATGCAATGTTTATATTGCAACCAACAAGGGTGGTGCAGAGAAAGGGAATTGAACATGCTATTGAACTCGTTCACAGGTTAGGCAAGAAGGCTGTTCTGGTAATAAGCCATGCCTCCGGTGATGAGGGATACGAATATCAGAACAGGGTGAAGAGCTATGCAAGACTCCTTGAGACCAATACAATATTTGTACAGAACAGAATCGACTACAAACGTGGCAGGACAAAAGACGGGAAGAAGATATACTCTTTGAGTGACGTTTACATAAATGCCGATTTTGTCACATACCCTTCCATATTCGAAGGTTTTGGTAATGCATTTCTCGAGGCAATCTATCACAAGAAGCCGATCCTCGTTAACAACTATTCAATCTACTCCTTCGATATCAAGCCCAAAGGGTTCAAGGTGGTTGAAATGGATGATTTCATCTCCGATGATACAGTGAAAGAGACGCTAAGGGTTCTGGAAGACAAGGATTACAGGGAGGAAATGGTCGAAACAAATTATACCCTGGGACTGAAATACTACTCGTACCATGTGTTGGATTCACACCTGCGTAACATCATTACCAGTCTCTGGGGCAAAACGGTCTATTTCTGAATGAAAAAACCAAGTTCGCAGGATATTCTCTTTCTATCACTCACGGTAATTCTCTTTATCGTACTGATAATCGTCGTCCTTTTCCTTATAAAAGGCACCAACAAGAGAGACACGATGTTTCTCGAAAATGAAGCGGAGAATATTGCAAGTGATTTTTTCGAGATCTACAGGACAAACAACGATATCGAATCCGTAATGTCCCAGTATGGTGTAGTTTCCTTTGGGATTTACCTCTCAAACGGTCAGCCGGTAAGGCTATACGGTGAAGCACCTCGATCACTGGAAAGAATCAAGTTTAAGCGCGATATTTCCCGGTCGATAACATACTTCAATACTGAAAGAAAGACCTTCGTCATAATTCGACAGTCGGGAATGCGTGGCATGTTTTCCCCCGGGAATCCGGGGATGGCTGCAATGCAAAGAAGGATGGGTAGCCCTTATATGTTTCTCATAGAGATAAAAGCTGGCAGATATGCCACGAGGCATCTTGTCTACAGGTACCTTACTTTCATAGCACCACTGATAATCCTTATTCTTCTCGGAGTTTTCATCTATATTTATATGAGAAATGTAAATTACAGGGAGAGAATGATAAGACAGGAGCAGCTTGCCAGACTTGGAGAAGTTTCGAGAACACTCATGCATGAAATAAAGAATCCACTCGGGGCAATAAGGATTCAAACCGGATATTTAAGAAGGATACTGCCAGAGGAACGTCGCAGGGACATCATGATTATCGAAGAAGAGACTCAGCGAATAAACAACCTGATAGAGAGGATAGGCGAGTTCCTAAGAGACCCGATAGGAAAGCCGGAAAGGATATGTATCGAGGAATTCGTAAGTGAGCTGATAAAGAGATTTGCGGTAAATATCAATCTGATCAATGAGGATCAATCCACTCACTATGTAAGATTCGACAGGGACAGGCTTCGATCAACCCTGGAAAATATCATAAGAAATGCGATCGAGAGCTACGAGAATGAAGGGCAGGAAAATATCAGGGTAGATATAGTCGTACTGCGTAACAGACATAACGTGATAGTAAAGATTGTAGATTACGGAAAGGGGATTGACGAAAAGAATATCAAAAAGATATACGACCCCTTCTACACTACCAAGATAAAGGGTTCCGGCATAGGCCTTGCCCTGGTAAGACGATTTGTCGAAGCTGCAGGAGGGGAGATAAGGATTGGGAAGAACACTAAAGGAGGAACAGAGGTAACTCTTGTTTTGAAGGAAGCAATTGAATAAATGAAAGTTCTAATAGTAGATGATGAAAAGAATATCAGAGACTCTATTGCAAGGTTTCTGAAAACGGAATCCATAGAGGTGAAAACAGCTGAAAACGGAATCTCTGCAAAAAGACTGATACAGGAGGAGTATTTTCAGGCTGCCGTTGTCGACCTGAAGATGCCTGGAATGGACGGGCTTCAGTTATTGAAGTGGCTCAAAGAGGAGGGCCCAAATCTTCCCGTAATAATGATTTCTGCCTTCGGAGAGATATCAGATGCCGTGGAGGCTATGAAGCTTGGTGCAAGAGATTATATCGTAAAACCCTTCGATCCGGAGACACTGATCATAAAATTGAAAAAACTGCTCGAAGAAAAACTGATAGAGGACAGGGTAAAGCTATTGAACAAATCGGAGCAGACTATTGAAATCGTTGCTGCCGATAATTCAAGAATGCAGGAAGTGATAAGACTCGTGGAAAAGGTGGCACCTACACCAACAACGATCCTGATTACGGGGCCAAGTGGTACCGGCAAGGAGGTAGTAGCAAGGACGATACACAACATCCATCCGGGCTCAAAGTTTCCATTCGTTGCCGTCAATATCGGAGGTATTCCGGAAAATCTCCTGGAGAGTGAACTGTTCGGATATGAAAAGGGAGCCTTTACAGGTGCCAATGTGAGAAAACAGGGGCTCTTCGAAATTGCCTCTTCCGGTACATTGCTTCTTGATGAAATAGGGGATATGCCAATTCAGCTTCAGGTGAAACTCCTTAGAGTTCTGCAGGAAAAGAAGATTCAGAGACTCGGTGGAACGAATCTTATACCCGTTGATGCCAGAATAATTGCAGCTACAAACCAAAATCTCGAAAAACTCGTCGAAGATGGGAGATTCAGGGAAGATCTCTACTTCAGACTTAATGTATTTCAGATAGAGATTCCTCCCCTCAGAGATAGGAGGGAGGATATTCCAATACTGGTGAGTCATTTCATTAACAAGTTCAACAACAAGCTTGGGAAAAACATCACAGGAATTGAAGATGAAGCCCTTTCTATACTGATGGATTACGATTTCCCGGGAAACGTCAGGGAACTTGAGAATATCATGGAGAGAGCATTCATCCTATGTGAAGGAGGAAAGATAACCTCCAAGGATATAGTGATACGTGAAACGAAGGGTAGAATTCCAAAGAAAAACATTCTTTCGGGGAAAGCTCTTTCCGGGAAACTGAAAGACATAGAGCGGAATGCCATAATGGAAGCACTACTGAAATGGGACGGAAACAGAACAAGGGCGGCGGAAGAGCTTGGAATAACGAGAAGAACACTTTTAAACAAGATAAATGAGTATAATCTTAAAAATATTTGAATCCGTATTGACAAAAAGTGAAATAAAGGTTACATGAGATTTCATGAATATTGCTGAATCGCTAAGTCAAATAGCAAGCCTTATCATTCTCGCACTAATTATTCTTCTCATTGTTCTGGGAAAGGATATCCCGAGAGGATGAAGGGGCTGTTGTAAGAAAAAAAAGCCGTTTCCCTTTCGGGAGACGGCTTTTTTTTAGTAAAAAAATTGATATTAGGAAAGGAGACACCAGGGTATGGCAGAGGAAAAAAGAGGGAAAAAAAGAAGCTCGATAATGACAGAGGGCGTGGAGCGAGCACCACACAGAAGCCTTCTCTATGCACTGGGATGGGATCGTGAAATGATGAACAAACCTATAATTGGGATTGCCAATTCATTTACCGAACTCATTCCCGGTCACATGCACTTAAGGAAAATAACCGAGAAGGTCAAGGAAGGAATTCTTGCAGCAGGAGGAGTCCCTGCGGAGTTCGGTACCATAGGGATATGTGACGGCCTTGCAATGGGTCACTTCGGCATGAAGTTCTCGCTTCCCAGCAGGGAACTTATTGCAGATTCGATAGAGGTTGTTGTAAGGGGAACTGCACTGGACGGAATAGTACTGGTAACGAACTGTGACAAGATTGACCCCGGAATGATGATGGCTGCAGGGAGGCTTGACATACCCGCTATAATCGTTTCAGGCGGACCCATGCTTTCCGGAAAGATAGGAACCAGGCACGTGGGAGTCGATGCTGTTTTCGAGGCCGTTGGTGAATATTCCTCGGGAAAATTGAGCGAGGAAGAACTCTATGCAATAGAATGCCAGGCTTGCCCCGGGGCAGGCTCCTGTGCAGGTCTCTTTACGGCAAATTCCATGAACTGTATGGCTGAAGCACTGGGAATTGCACTACCGGGAAACGGTACCATACCGGCAGTGTTTGCAGAGAGGCTTCGTCTTGCAAGAGAGGCCGGAAAGACAATCGTAAAAGCGGTAGAACAGAACCTTACGGCAAGAAAGATACTCACCAGAGAGGCTTTCCTGAATGCCGTGGCCGTAGACATGGCCATTGGCGGTTCTACAAATACCGCTCTTCACCTACCGGCAATAGCGGCCTCTGCCGGTGTGGAATTGACACTCGACGATTTCGACAGGATCAGTGCAAAGGTTCCGCATATCTGCTCACTTGCCCCATCGGGGCCCTACTTCATGGAAGATCTTAATGCAGCAGGTGGTGTAATGGCTGTTATCAAGGAGATTTCCAAACTTGGTGTGATAAATGGTGATCTCCCAACCATAACGGGCAGGAACCTCTTTGACTCATACAAAAACTCTCCCAGTGCGGATGGCACTATAATTGCCAAAACGGAAAAGCCATACCACTCAGAGGGAGGACTGGCAGTGCTGAAGGGGAATCTCGCACCAGGTGGAAGTATAGTGAAGAAGGGAGCGGTGGATCCATCGATGCTGGTACACCAGGGACCAGCCAGGGTTTTTGAATCGGAAGAGGATGCCCAGAGAGCCATTCTATCCAACGAAATAAAACCGGGGGATGTCGTTGTAATACGTTACGAAGGGCCGAAGGGAGGCCCGGGAATGAGAGAGATGCTCTCGCCCACTGCATCCATTGCGGGTATGGGACTGGATAAAGAGGTGGCTCTTATTACCGATGGTAGATTCTCCGGCGCCACAAGGGGTTCCAGTGTAGGCCATATCACACCGGAAGCTGCTTCGGGAGGTCCTATTGGTATCATCTGCGACGGCGATCAAATAAAGATAGATATTCCGGGAAAACGAATAGACCTGTTGATATCAAAAGAAGAATGGGATAGGAGAATGTCTGACTTCAAACCAAAGATAAAGAGAACAGGTAGCCCCTTTCTCGATCTCTATGCACAGAATGTAAGCTCCGCTGCAAAAGGGGCTATACGTGAACTGGAAGGAGGCTCAGCATGAGTATGACAGGAGCTCAACTCGTTATCGAAGCATTGAAGAGCGAGAAGGTGGATACCATTTTTGGTTATCCGGGAGGGGCAGTAATCCCAATCTTCGACGTTCTCTTCTCAGAAAAATCGATGCATGTGGTACTAACCAGGCACGAACAGGGTGCTGTGCATGCAGCTGATGGATATGCAAGATCAACCGGTAAGACAGGCGTGGTTCTCGTGACAAGCGGTCCCGGTGCTACCAATACCATAACAGGCCTGGCAACAGCGAATTTCGATTCAGTGCCGATAGTATGCATTACCGGGCAGGTACCGACCCATATGATAGGTAACGATGCCTTCCAGGAGGCCGATACCGTTGGGATATCGAGACCGGTAACCAAGCACAACTACCTTGTAACGGATATCAAAGACCTTGGCAGGGTACTGAAGGAGGCCTTCTACATAGCTTCCACAGGGAGACCAGGCCCGGTACTCGTTGACATTCCAAAGGATATACAGTTACACAAGACGGATACGACATTTCCGCAGAGGGTTCAGATACGGGGTTACAATCCACTAACCAAGGGGCACAGCGGACAGATAAAGAAGGCTGCTGAACTCCTGAAAAAATCCAAGAAACCCCTCTTCTATGTAGGAGGTGGCCTTCACATATCAAATTCGATCGGGATATTCAGGAAAATCGTGGAGAAAACCAACGTACCAACCATATCGTCGCTGATGGGAATAGGTGCTCTTCCAAGCACACACCCCAGATACCTTGGAATGCTGGGTATGCATGGAACCTTCGCTGCTAACATGGGCGTAATGTCCAGTGATCTTCTCTTTGCAATCGGAACCCGTTTCGACGACAGGGCAACCGGAGACCTTAGCAAGTTTGCCAAGGGAGCTAAAATCATACATATAGACATCGACCCTGCCTCCATTTCAAGAAACGTCAGCGTGGATATCCCCATTGTCGGTGATGCAAAACTGATACTGGAAGAGCTCTATCCTATTTTGGAGAAACCTTCCATAGATTCGTGGATAGAAGAAACAGGCCAGTGGAAGAAGAATCATCCCCTGTCACCGGAGACTTCCGGTGATGGTATATCACCGCCAAAGGTTATCAAGAGAATCAGCGAGGTCTTTCCTGATGCTATCATAACCACTGAGGTTGGCCAGAACCAGATGTGGGCAGCACTGTTCTATGATTTCAAGAAACCTCGAAGTCTTTTGACATCCGGAGGCCTAGGCACTATGGGTTACGGATTCCCTGCGGCAATAGGTGCCCAGATAGCCAACAGGGATCGGACTGTCATCGATATTGCAGGTGACGGTTCCATACAGATGAACATTCAAGAACTCGCCACTGCGGTACAGGAAGAGCTCCCCGTTATTGTTGCTATTCTGAACAATGGATACCTGGGAATGGTCAGGCAGTGGCAGGAGCTATTCAATGAAAAACGCTACTCTTCCACCTGTTTGGCAAGGAGACCCTCCTGTCCACCTCAATGCAAGGAACCGGGGGATTACTGTCCTCCATACATACCGGATTTCGTCAAGCTGGCCGAGGCATATAATGCAGCAGGCTTCAGGGTGGTAAATGAAGAAGATATCATTCCCGTGCTGAAAGAGGCAAAGAAAATCAGAAACCGCCCGGTAGTAATAGAGTTTCTCGTTTCGAGGGAGGCAAATGTATGGCCAATGGTGCCTGCAGGGGCAGGAAACAACGAGATGCTTCTGGGAGAGGAGGATTTGATATGAAACACGTAATATCGATGCTCGTGGAAAATCATCAGGGTGTACTCTCCAGAATATCAGGGCTGTTTTCCGGTAGGGGGTACAACCTGGAAAGCATAACTGCAGGAGTCACGAGGGATCCCACGATCTCGAGAATCACCCTCGTATGCTACGGTGATGATGTTGTTTTCGAACAGATAAAAAAACAACTCAATAGGTTAATAGACGTAATAAAGATTGCCGATCTTACCGAAAAACCGGCCATCCACAGGGAACTCGCCCTTATCAAGGTAAAAGCAGAACCGAAGATACGGGGTGAAATATTCCAGGTTGCCGATGTTTTTCGTGCTAAGGTACTTGATGTGGGAACCGACAGCATGGTACTCGAACTGACCGGCTCTTCGGAAAAGATAGATGATTTTACGAACATTCTTCAGCCATACAATGTCACCGAACTGGCGAGAAGCGGGCTTATCTCCATGGAGAGGGCCAAAAAAACAGCAAAGAAAACAAAAGGAGGAAAACAGTAGATGGAAAGAATATATATCTTTGATACAACACTGCGTGACGGAGAACAGTCTCCCGGAGCTTCGATGGATGTGGATCAGAAGTATGAATTTGCACTTCAACTGGCAAGACTCGGAACGGATGTAATCGAGGCAGGTTTTCCCATTTCATCACCTCAACAGTTCAAGGCATGCAAAGTTATTTCCGAGAAGGTCAAAGGCCCCACGATAGCCGCTCTGGCCAGAGCTGTTAAGAAAGATATCGATGCTGCAAATGAGTCCACGAAAGATGCAGAAAAAAGGAGGATTCATACATTCATAGCCACTTCCCCGATTCATATGAAATACAAACTGAAAATGGACCCTGATGACGTGGTGAAGATGGCAGTGGATGCCGTAAAGTATGCGAGAAATCTCGTACCAGAGGTTGAATTTTCCCCGGAAGATGGGACGAGAAGCGAACTTCAGTTTCTCATAAGAATAATAGAAAAGGTAATCGACGCCGGTGCAAGCATAATCAACATCCCGGACACAGTTGGATATACCATACCGAGGGAGTTTGGTGCATTCATAAAGGCAATAATCGAGGGAGTACCCAATATGGATAAGGCCATACTTTCCGTTCATTGCCACAACGATCTGGGCCTTGCCGTAGCCAATTCGATAGAGGCCATACAGAATGGTGCCAGGCAGGTTGAGGTTACAATCAATGGAATCGGAGAGAGAGCCGGAAATGCGGCTCTGGAAGAGCTCGTCATGGCACTCAATGTCAGAAAAGACTTTCTACCATACGAAACCGGCATAGATACCACTCAGATATACAATACATCGAGATTCTTATCCAGTATCATAGGATTTCCTATTCCTCGAAACAAACCAATAGTTGGAGACAATGCATTTTCACATGAATCAGGTATACATCAGGATGGGGTTCTGAAAAAAAGAGAAACCTATGAAATCATGACCCCCCAGTCCGTAGGAAGGGATGCCAGCACACTCGTCCTTGGACGACACTCAGGAATGCACGGATTTTCCAAGAGGTTGAAAGAACTCGGCCTTTCGCTGGAGAAAGAAGAACTGGACAAAGCTTACAAACAGTTTCTTGAAATTGCCGACAGAAAGAAAGAGGTCTTCGATGATGACCTCTATGTAATAGTGAGTGACCAGTTGGGTCATAAGACGGCAAAGTATGTTCTGGATTACTTTAATATTCAATCGGGAAACATGGCAGTTCCTACTGCAACGGTCAGGATTCTGGAAGATAACGAGAAGCATGAAGAAGCGGCGGTCGGAGACGGCCCTGTGGATGCCGTTTTCAATGCAATAGACAGAATTACCGGAATAAAAACGAAACTTCTCGAGTACAGCGTACAGGCCGTGACTCCCGGCAGAAAAGCAATTGGCGAGGTCTCCGTATCTCTTGAAATTGATGGCAAAAAGTTTGTCGGCCGTGGTTCTTCCACCGATATCATCGAAGCAAGCGCCAGAGCCTACGTGAATGCACTGAACAGGTACGCTGCATTCTTGGAAAGCAAGGAGGAGCTAAAGGAGGCCAAAGTATGAGCAGGAGGATCTATATATACGATACAACTCTCAGAGATGGAATGCAGGGAAGTGAAATTGCCTATACCCTGGAAGACAAGATTCTCATTGCCAAGAAACTCGATGAAATCGGCATCGATTACATCGAGGGAGGCTTTCCGCTGTCCAATGAGAAAGAGGCTGAATTCTTTAGAAGGATAAAAAAGGCAGATATCAAGCATGCCAAGATCGTTGCCTTCGGGTCGACAAGAAAACCAAAATCATCGGCGAAGACCGATCCCAATATCCAGGCTCTCCTGCAGGCCGAAACCCCTGCTGCAATAGTTGTTGGTAAGACCTGGAAGGAACATGTTAAATACGTTCTTCAGACTTCCTATGAAGAAAATCTCGAAATGATCTACGACTCGATAAAAACCTTAAAAGAAGAAGGTCGAGAGGTCTTTTTCGATCCTGAGCATTTTTTTGATGGGTACAAGGACGACCCCGAATATGCCGTTAGGGTACTCGAGACAGCTTCCCAGGCAGGAGCCGATGTACTTGTACTTTGCGATACAAACGGAGGTACACTACCATTTGAGGTTACGAGAATAATGAATGAGCTCCCAAAAGACAGATTGAAACCCCTGGGAGGACATTTTCACAATGACTCAGGCACTGCTGTGGCAAACTCTCTTGCAGCAATAGAGGCAGGAGCCGTACAAATCCAGGGTACCATAAACGGCTGGGGGGAACGGACAGGGAATGCCAATCTCTGTGTGGTAATTCCCAATATTTGCCTGAAAATGCCATATGATGCATATGTCTGTAAGAATCTGAAACACCTCACCAGTCTCTCCAGATTCGTTGCGGAAAAGGCAAATATCATTCCTGACAAAAGGCAGCCATACGTCGGTGAAGCCGCCTTTAGCCACAAGGCAGGACAACATGTGGATGTCCTTAACAAGGCTGCCCATCTCATGGAACACATAGACGGCAGTCTCGTTGGGAATGAAAGGAAGATTCTTCTGTCGGAACTTGCCGGGAAATCGACAATAGTGAAAAAGCTCTCCAAGTACGGAAGCTTTGACAAAACATCACCGGAGGTGAAGGAACTCCTGTCAAAATTAAAGGAAGCGGAAAACCTGGGGTACGAATATGAGGCTGCAGAGGCATCCTTCGACCTCATGATGCGCAAGACCCTTGGCAAGTATATGAAATTACTCGACCTTGGAAACTACCACCTCGAGTCCTTCAAAACAGGTGAGGTGCCTGCAAAAACGGTAGGAAGGCTGTTTATAAAGGTAGATGGCAGAGAGGTAATGGGAGCTGCCGTGGGAGTAGGACCGGTTGAAACACTGGACAAGGCACTGAGAGATGCTCTTTCACCCTTCCACCCCTTCCTGGAGAATATAAAACTGACAGACTACAAGGTTAGGGTTCTGAATCCTGAAAAAGCAACGGAAGCCAAGGTGAGAGTTTTTGTCACCTCTTCCGATGGGAATCATTCTTGGAACACCGTTGGAGTATCAAGGAATATCGTAGAAGCATCGTGGCAGGCCCTCATTGACAGTATAGAGTACTACTACAATAATTTCGTAGTAGAACAGGGCAGGTAGAAATGAAACAGGTAATCATCTACCTTACAGGTTTCAGACAACATGCAGGAAAAACATTTACAAGTCTGGGGTTGATCTCTCAACTTAGAAAGGTTATGGATCCCGAATTGATTGGGTATCTGAAACCGGTAGGTCAGGAACTCGTCCTGCTTGAAGACGGAAGCAGAATCGACAAGGATGCATATATAATACAGCGATTTTCAAACATACCGAATATAGACCTGAAATCCATTTCTCCCGTAAGGCTGGGATCAGGTTTTACCAAGAATTATCTGAAAAAAGAGAATCAACTGGAAGAAACGAGAAGACTGGAAGACCTTATCATTAATTCGATTCAGAATCTCAAATCCAAGAGGGTCATTGTCGCTGAGGGTTCCGGCCATCCGGGTGTCGGTGGTATAGTTGGTCTATCCAATGCCGATGTGAGTAACCTGATGAATGCTGAAATAATATTCCTGTCCGGCGGGGGCATAGGCAAGGCTCTTGACATGCTGGAGGTGGACCTTTCATACTTTCTCTACAAAAAAAGCAGGGTACGGGGAATAATCTTCAATAAACTTATTCCGGAGAAAATAGAGAGTGTCAAACAATTCATAACAGAAGATCTCATAAACAAGAAATACGGCGCTTTCGGGGGACTTCTCAGAATTCTGGCATTTCTTCCCGAAGTTGATTTTCTCTCAAAACCATCCATGAAAACCATACTGGAAAAGATAAAACCAATAGAGTATATCGGAGACACGGAAGACAAGAAATGGAAAATTCCGTGTAACTCCATGAAGGTTATTTCTGTTCCTGCAGACAGGCTCAAACTCGACTCCTACCTGGAAGCGAGAGATATAGTACTCCTTGGTGCCAGCTCGAAAAAGAAAATCAGAAAAATCGTGGAGTTCAATGAGGCGAGCAAGCACAAGATAGCCGGCATTATCCTGACATGTGGTAGAACAGATCCCCTCGACGATGAGTGTAAGAAAATTATCGAAGAATCGGGTATACCAACGATCTATGTTGAAGAGGGCACTGCCGCTACTGAACTTCGCTTACTCGACATTATCGAAAACACCAAGATACAGGTATATGACACGGTAAAGGCCAGGGAGATAGAGAGAATCTTCGATGAATACTTCGATTTCGAGAAGTTTCTGGATACCTTTAAGATAGAAGTAAAGTAGATTCTTTGGACTTATTGAAAGGGCTTAAATAAATAAAAACAAATAAAAGCCACCCCGAGCTTTCTTGATGCTCTATGAGGTGGCTCTTTTAGCCCCTAGGGGAATCGAACCCCTCTTTGAAGAATGAGAGTCTTCTGTCCTAGCCAATAGACGAAGGGGCCTTTCCGGTACTTCCCGGGGAGGACTCGAACCCCCACAACAAGATCCAGAGTCTTGGGTGCTACCAATTACACCACCGGGAAAAAATCAAAGAATTTTCATGTGGAAATGTAACAAAATGACTTTTCATTGTCAAGATTTTTAGGTAATAGAATTTCACTCGTTTTCGTTATCGTCGGAAGACAAAAGATATCTGAACTCTTCCTCCGATACCATTTTACTTTTTTCCGAATCTATTCGCGACATATCAGAAAGAATTTGGTCTATTTTCGAAGTCATCTCCAGGTTCTTTTTCCTTATTTTAATAAAACTGGAATTGAGATCGGAGAAATAATAGCTTCCCGGTATTCTCTTCTCTATAATATCATCAAGAAGATTGTTGAACAGGCTTTCCACCTTCTTCAAACTCCGCAGGTTTTCTTCTCTGTTAAGTACTCCATGCTTGGCTTCCAGCATCTGTAGCATTTTTTCGATTGTTTCATCGAGGAACAGAATATCATCTACAATTTTGGAACCAAATGTTTCCATATCTATCTTCAGTTTCAATCCGTCTCTCAGCCTTCTTATTATTAGGAGCAGGAAAAAGATATCATCCTCGTAATTTATCTGTTTAGTCATCCCTCATCAATTTTCGGCTTTCTTCTTACTACCCTTTAAGGATTTGCTTGACACATACCAGGCTTTGTGTTATTTTCCATATACCTCTTTATCCGTGGCTCTCGTTGCGGATCAGAAAGACCAGAAGGAGGAATAAATGAGGAAATATGAAGCGGTTGTAATCTTCAACATCGAAGAGGGCAACTTCGAAAGAGGAAAAGAAATCTTAAAGGAACAGCTCACAAAGGCTGGCGTCAACCTCTTGAAAGAAGAGGACATGGGAGAGAGAAATCTCGCCTATGAGATAAAAAAACACGATAGAGGGCACTATTACCTCTATGAGTTCGAGTCTTCCCCCGAAAAGATAAAAGAAATCGAAAAATCGCTCAAATTGAAGACAGAAGTTCTCAAAATGCTCATCGTGAGAAAGGATCATTGACCCTCTATCAAATAGCTATGGAGGCTTAATAATGACCGATATCAATCAGGTCGTCCTCATAGGACGTCTTACTCGCGATGCAGAATTGAAGTATACAAACAATGGAACTCCTGTCAGCAGGATCTCCATTGCTGTAAACCAGAGACGAAAGATGAACGAACAATGGGTGGATGAAGCAAATTTCTTTAACATCGTGATCTGGGGGAAAACTGCAGAATCACTGAACCCTTATCTTCAAAAGGGTAAGCAGATAGCAGTAACCGGGCAACTCAGGCAGAACAGATGGGAACAGGATGGACAGCAGAGAAGTCGGGTGGAAATCGTTGCAACGAACATTCAACTACTCGGCGGTACCCGTAGCGGTGGGCAGACACCATACGGCGAAACCGGAGGCGGAAGTTTCCCCGATAGTACTCCAGACAGAACTGTTGAAACTCAGAACGACATCCCCGATGATTTTGAAGACGATATTCCCTTTTAGATTTCGCAATTTACACTTAACAGGTGACATCACAATTTCAAGGAGGTTTATTCAATGAGTGACACCAATGAAAAGAGCACAAGGCAGACTGACAGAGACGATACTCCTCAGACTACTACCAAACCACGGCAGAGAATCTACTTTAAGAAAAAGGTCTGTAAATTCTGTACGAAAAAACTTACCATAGATTACAAAGATGTAGATACTCTCAGGCGGTTCACCACGGAAATGGGGAAAATACTTCCACGTAGAATAACAGGAACCTGTGCAAAACATCAACGACAACTTGCAAGGGCCATAAAACGTGCAAGGATACTTGCTCTTTTACCCTTTACGACGAAGTAGATCAAAGAAAGTAACTATCGGATGTTTCATGTGAAGATAAACAGTGTCTGGACAGAGATGATTCTATTCTCCATTGCCTCGATATTCCTATATCAGACATCGATAGGAATATTCTTTTTTTTGATTCCCCTCCAGATACTGTATAGAAGAAGGGGAAACCAACTTTTCAACTACTCGCTTCTCCTAACATTCCTCGTGATTGCACTGATAAAAACCATAAGAATAAGCAGGCTCGATAATGCCGGATTTACTTTCTCTCTCGTCCTACTTGAAATCCTTGTATTGATTTCCTTGCTAGGCGGATTATTCCTTTTGAATGCCAATATATTTGAGCATTTTACAGGCAACCTAGATCTTGACCTGTTCAGACGAAAAGATAATTTCTTCGATCTCTTATCACTATCTATTTTATTTGGTATTGTATCAATTCCTTTCATCCTCTATTTTGGGAACAACACTGCTTTCAATGATTATATGAATCTCGTTTTCAAGAGCCTGTCGGATTACCTTAAGACAATGTTTACAACAAAGGATACCGAAAACCTTGCCATATTGAATAAATTCTTGTCTGCAGAGACATTGAAAGAAACAACCAACAGGATATTTTTCAGGACATTCATATTCGATTATTTTATTCTTCTTGGATTTTCCAGATGGATAGGAAATGCAATCGGGAGAAAAAATCTGCAGAGAGAATCGATTGAAAAATCACGACTTGACGTTGAGAAAACCGAATCTTCTATCATCAGCTTCAAAGTTCCGGAATATTACCTATGGCCCTTGATAGTCTCACTAGCCCTTACACTCATAGACTACATAAGGGGCCTCGGAGTTATCGGTTATGTCTCCTGGAATGCTACTCTAATCCTTGCTCTTCTATATGGTATCAATGCATTGGGAATAATACGTTACCTCTTTGGTTACTTCCGTGTGAGCCGAGGTTTACAATTACTCCTTTACTTCATGTTGATTATTCTTTTATTCACCCCAAAAATCAATATCATCGTATTGATTGCAATACCAGGTTTGGGTGTTTCAGAAATCTGGATAAAATATAGAGAATTCGAAAGGAGAGACGAATGAAAGTCATACTGTACAAGGATATCGAAGGTCTTGGTGAAGAGGGAGATATCAAGGAAGTTGCAAATGGTTATGCAAGAAACTACCTTCTACCCAAGAAACTCGCCCTCCCTTACAACAAGGAAAACCTCAAGCGTCTTGAGAGCATGAAAGAGAAGATAGAAAAAAGAAAAGAGGAAAAGAGGCGAGAGGCCCTGAGCCTTAAGGAGAGACTAGAAACGGAAGAAGTTACATTCACCATGCCTGCCAGTGAAGGCGGTAAGCTCTTTGGCTCTGTCAACAATTCTCTCATTGCACAGGAACTGGCAAAGAGAGGATATGAAATCGACAAAAAGAGAATTGAAGTACCCGATCAGCATCTTAGGATGGTGGGAAACTATTCAGTTAAAATCAAACTCTATGACAACGAATACGCAATGATAAAGGTATCCATAAACCCTGAAGAGGCCGGAGAAAAACAAGAAGATAAGAGTAAATGAATGCCGAAACTCTGAAGGATAAGATTCCGCCGCACAATGAAGAAGCCGAAGAGGCAACACTTGGCGCTCTCCTTCTCGACTCTGAGGCTCTCACAACGGTTCTCAAATATCTAAGGGCAGATGATTTTTACAAGACGGCAAACAAAAAGATTTTTCAGGCAATAATAAACCTCTTCAACAGAAGCGAAGCCATAGATTTAATTACAGTGACGGACGAACTGAGGGCACAGGGTGATCTGGAATCTTCGGGAGGTGCTGGTTATATTTCAAAGTTGACATCGATAGTTCCGACAAGTGCAAATGTCGAGTACTATGCCCAGATCGTCCAGGCATGCAGCATAAGGAGAAATCTTACAAGGATAGCATCGAAGATTGTCTCTCAGGCACATGATGAATCATTGGAAATCGGATACATAATAGAAGAAGCAGAAAGACAGATATTCGAGATAGCCGAGAGACAGCATACCGGCTTTTACCTGGAGGCAAAAGAGATAGTCAAGCGTGCCATCGATGCAATAGAAAAACTCTATCATACGAAGGAAAATTATACCGGCATACCAACCGGTTTTCATGATCTGGATAACTACACAAGTGGTTTCCAGGATTCCGAATTCATTGTAATCGGAGCAAGACCATCGATAGGAAAAACGGCGCTTGCACTTACCATGGCCTCCAATATGGCGATACGGTACAAGATTCCTGTCGGTTTCTTCACCCTCGAAATGTCAAGCATGGCACTTATGCAACGCTTGCTGAGCAGTGAAGCAAGACTCGATTCCAAAAAGCTCAGAACAGGATTGCTGAAACCATCGGATTTCCAGAAACTTACAGAAGCCGCAGGCAAGATATACGATGCACCACTGTACATAGACGATACGCCAAACCTGAAATTGCTCGATCTGCGTGCTCAGGCCAGAAGAATGAAGTCTCAGCATAACGTGGCCATAATATTCATAGACTACCTTACACTTATAACCTCGGAAAACAAGGATATCCCGAGGCATGAGCAAATTGCAGAGATAAGCAGATCCTTGAAGGCTCTCGCAAGAGAGTTGAATATTCCTGTGGTTGCCCTCTCTCAGGTAAGACGAGAAACAGAGGGGAAAAGGCCCACATTAGCAGATCTGCGCGAATCAGGTTCCATAGAACAGGATGCCGATGTCGTACTCTTTCTCCATAGAAAAAAGAGAGACGATCTCTCTTATGAAGATTCCGATAGTGAAAATACTGAGACTGAATTGATTATTGCAAAACAGAGAAATGGTCCTGTAGGAACTGTAAAAATTGCTTTTATTGCAAGATATACAAAATTTGAACCTCTGGCTCATTGGAATGAAGAAGCTTGATTTTTTAGAGTAAATATACGATCATTAAAACATAGAAAAAGATTGGAGATGCAAAAAGAATGAGTTTGCGGGATAGTTATGATTTGGAAAACCTTGTAAATGAAGCCGAACGGCTCGTTTTCGATGAACTTGAGAGACAACTGGCCGATATAGACAATATTTGCAAATGTCAGGATTGTGTTCTCGACATGGCCGCATATGCATTGAATCATATTAAGCCATACTACAGAGTTTCTTTAATGGGCACTTTGTATGCTCATTCGATTGACAACACAGAGTATGCAAATGACGTACGTAATGCGGTAAAAGAGGCAGTCAAAAAGGTTTCCAGCAACCCTTCACATGACTGGCCAATCGAATAACAGGATTTTAATTCTACTTTTCTCAGCCCTTTTGCA
This sequence comes from Spirochaetales bacterium, assembly GCA_027021365.1. Classification (GTDB taxonomy): domain Bacteria; phylum Spirochaetota; class Spirochaetia; order SZUA-6; family SZUA-6; genus JALUUM01. The sequence goes on along the minus strand of JALUUM010000020.1, from coordinate 267,898 downwards.
TCAATACAGCTGTCTTATTTTCAATTTCAGTCTGAATCTGGGCAAGAGATTGTTGAAGAGATTTGTACCGTAAACAACGGAAAGGTACTTCTCTCCGAGAGGAGAAGAAATATAGCCCATAGGCAAGACTCCCGATCTATAAGTTATGATCAACCATTCGCCATCCTTCATCAGATAAAAATCGAGAAGCAGTCTCCCTGTTTCGACATTCCATACACTGATAGAAGAATCCCTGTTCAACGCAAAGAGCTTCCCCTTTTTGTAAATAAGTTTCCTGGCTATTTCCCCGTTGTATTCCAGATCGCTTCTACCGGTACCACGAAAAACCATCACCTTTCCATATCCAAGTGAGGTGTAGATACTGCCATCGGTCTCATCAACGGCAATCGAAGCCCCCACATCTTCTTCTCCCGAAATTCTTTCAAGGACAGTAGAATTGTCAAAGGTTTTTCCGGTTCTTTTTTTCAGTACCGTTGCCAGTATGCCATTCTTTCTCTCCACTCCAATTGAGTAAAGCGTATCCCTGAATCTGTCATAGGCCAGTTCGTACACGTAAAGACTATCATCTGTGATTGGGAATGTTTCACCTGTAATGGGATTTATCCACAGAAGAGAACTGTCATACACGTCCAGTTTGCTCTTTGCACCAATAAGGTTGTCATTTTTCACTACAATGAGCTTATGCATTCCGGGAGCACTGTAAGAATAATAGATGCTCTCATCACTCTTGTCTATCAGTTTGCACTCCCCCGTATCCTCCACCGTCAGAACCCATCTTCCGCCATCACCTACGTATGTCAATGGGGCATTGAAAAGTCCGCTCGAATAAGTAAAACTTCCATTTCTCATATCAATAAAGGCCATTGGAAATTCAGTTGAACTGTCAGTCCACGTAATTAGCTTGTTCTCTGTCAGCGGTGCAAGTTGTGTCTTACCTCCAATGGGATTACCGAACCTGGTAATTTTAAGTGAAAGAGATTCTCTGTTTCCCATTAAATCTTTACCTAAATTTTCACCCGTAAAAAAATTTGATTCAAAGGTGTAAATACTATTACCCGTAATAAATGCCAATTTTCCCGAGTTGAATGCAATGTCGTATATCTTTTCCAGTTTGTTTTCACCGATTGAATGAGCAATCCCATCACTACCTATGAACGAGAGGCTTCCGTCAGTCTTTCCGAGAAATAACTCGTTGTTTCCATAAATCGCCGTATTAAGCCCATTTTCCTGCGATATTGATATATTGTATAAACTCTTGTCAATAATAGCATACCTGTAGAGCTGAGTCTGTCCCCCCGAACCTTTTACAACACAGGCTATTTCATTGTCCCCAGGGGAAATAGCAATGTCCTCTATTCCTATTAGGCCTCTTCTATCGAGAACATTACCGGTTAAGAGATCGATAAGCACTACTGAGTCACCTTTCTTGGCAGCGGCAAAACTCCTGTCGGCGGAAATCCTCATCTGTCTTAGATCCGGAAGAGTCACCACACTTTTTATGATGGTTCCCGACTTTAAATGCCAATAGATCAATTTCCCGGAAGGTTGATAGGTAAGTAATGTTTCTTCACTACTCGAAAATACCATAAAAGAAACAATGCCAAAAGCTTCCTGCATATAGGGAAGGCTGTGACCGGAGAGAGAATCAATTATAACAAGACTGTTCCAATCGGGCCTCGAATATGCAAGATAACTACCCCTTTTCGAGAAGGTTATAAACATGGGCCTGTGCTTGAGACTTATTGTATATAGCTTTTTACCTTCTTTCCAGTTCCACACACTCAACCTGAAAATGGTCAGATCGTTGGTTTCCAACACCGCCATCAGATTATTTTGGGGACTCAATGCAAGCATTTTGACAGGAAGATACGATACCCTTATTTTTTTCAGAAGAACTGTCTCGTCCGGTTTCCAAAGCCGTACCGTACCATCTTCGCCGGCAGAAAACAGTATGCGATTCATCGCATCATAGGCCAGCTGTTCAACATCTCCTACATGACCCGTATTTACCTGCAAATTGAACTCTTCAGCCAGAGCTACTTCATTCCCCATTGCAAAGATAAAGAGAAAGATACCAAGTAAATGATATACTGCTCTTCTATCAGGCAACATTAGCATTTGTTCCTACTCCCACTCCAACTTTCTAACCGATACATAGGGTGGCTCGAGAATCCTCTTAAGGGTCGAGTCGAGGCGCCTTTTAATATCTTTCAGAGCTTTTTTGTATGTTCCATGCTCTATCCATGTAATTCCCACACTATCATCCCGCAATCCCTCAAGCTGAAATTTCATCTTGCCTCTTTCGACTACTGTAACGGTAATCTTCGGAATGGCCTTGGCATTTTCAGAGAGAGCCTTTCGTACCATATAGTATTTTATTAGCTCCACAGCTCTGTCGTCGATTCCTTCACTCTGCAGAAGCAACTTTTCTATCAGTTCAGGGTATCCGATGACAACCCTATCAGGCTTACCTACCTCATATTCCAGCTTTTTTCTAAAATACTTTCCCCTGTCCAATTCAGGAATAAAAAAAACATCAATTCCGTGTTTCTTGTCCACTATATGAAGGGGAAATTCAGGCTTCAGCAGCTTTCCGCATAGAGGACACCTATATTCGAGAAAATGGCCCGTTCTTATATCCACTGCTATGTCAGGTTTTTCTGAGAGATCTATCGTATCAGGAACATCCACCTCGAACTTATTCTCACAAATGCAGGTAAGTAATCTCTTTGACATTCCAAGTTCTCCTATTTCACTTTCCAAAGAAAAAGAGTATATCACTGAAAGTTATCATCACTGCAAGCAGGATTATAATCGAAAAGCCAAATACCTGTATCCTGTATATCAATTTAGGATTCGGCGGTGTGCCTGCAATCCACTCTACGGAAAACAGTACGATTTGTCCGCCATCCAGTGCCGGCAGGGGAATTAAATTCATTATGAACAGTACTATACTCAAAAGTCCGAGTAATCTCAAGAAAGATACGATACCTGTCCCAAAACCAATCTGAAAACTATTCTTTGTAATAGTCCCAAGGTAGTATGTTATCCTCAACGGACCTGCTACAGTCTTGTGAACATCTATTCCCTTAAAGAGAAGTCCTATCCCTCTGAAGGTCATGCCGATAGTCTTTCCCGTTTCCTTTATCCCACGAACTATGCCATTGTAAAAACCCTCACCTCCAACCCGATACACCTGTTGCCTGAACTGAATTCCAAGATCCGGGAAACCATTTTCATCGTACTGCAACACAACCGGCAAAGTCAGCCTTTTTGTTCCTCTTAACAATGTGAGACTAATCTGCTCAGGCTTGTCCTTTAACTCTTGAAAAATATCCAGAGTGTTTCTTACATTTTTACCATCGATTGAAATTATAATATCACCGCTTCTTATCCCGGCCAGATAGGCAGATTTCCCCTCCACCACCCTTTCAACTACAGGCTCGACCCAGGAATAAATACCTATACGGCCCGCCCCGCTCTCCTTATCCAGCTCCGGTACAACTGTCACCTTCTCTATTCCGGAACCCCTCTTTACCGAAAAAACGAGCTTCTTACCGGGGCTCGATGAAACAATTTCAAGTATGTCCTGAAAGTTCCTCACTGCCTTTCCGTTTATATCTGTTACGATATCCCCCGTTTTCAAACCTGCCAGGGTTGCAGGAGCATTAGCTCCGAGGTTATCCAATTGATAATCACTGGCCAGAATGATCTTAGGCGGACTGGAATAGATATTGAAACCCACCCACCAGATAATAGTCAAAACGAAGAGGGCAAAGAGCAGATTCGCCAGAGGACCGGATAGAGCTACAATTATTCTGCGAAATGGATGAACAGAGAAGAAAGAACCTTTTTCCTTTGGGATATCCTTCAAATCCATTTCTACGGCATTCTTCAGCAATTCATCACCCTTCATCTTGCAGTAGCCACCAAACGGAATAAGTGAAATCTGATAATGAGTCTTCAAGTAATCAAATCCAACAAGTTCTTTGCCGAAACCAAGACTGAAAGTTTCAACTTCTATTCCGTTGACCTTGGCAGCTATGAAATGTCCCGTTTCATGAATAAAGATTATTATTCCCAATCCAACCAGGCCAAGTAATATTGTCAAAAACATCAATACCCAATCCTCTTTTCTTTCTTAACTATTTCTGGCAACAAGACGGTCAATAAATCTTCTTGCCGCATTTCTCGCTTCATCATCCACCTTCAAAATACTCTCAATATCCATCGGATCGACTTCCCACTGCCCTGACATCACCTTCTCTACTATGAAAGGTATATCCACAAAACGTATCTTCCCACAGAGAAAATTATCAACGGCGATTTCATTGGAAGCATTGTAAACCACCCTGTATGCCGTCCCTCTTTCGGCTGCAAGGTAACCAAGTTTCAGCATTTTATATTTTTTCATCTGAGGCTTTTCAAAATTCAAACTCAAGTCGTCTAATTCCAACTTGCCAAAAGTTGAATCAAGGATATGCGGATAAGAGAGAGCGTTCAGAATCGGAGCCCTCATGTCAGGATAACTCAACTGGGCATACAGGATACCATCCTTAGTCCTTACCAGTGAATGAACAACACTTTCGGGATGGATAACAACCTTTACCCTGGATGGCTCCATATGGAAGAGCTGGCAGGCTTCTATCACTTCAAGGCCTTTATTGGCCATACTGGCTGAATCAATAGTTATCTTTTTACCCATTTCCCAGGTCGGATGCTTTAAGGCATCCTCAACTTTAACTCCTTCCAGCTCCTCTGCACCAAGCTCCCTGAATGCTCCTCCGGATGCGGTAAGAAGAATCTCCTCCACATTGTCTAACACTTCGTCTCCGGCTATTCTAATGAGATTAAATATTGCAGAATGTTCAGAATCCACAGGAAGAATCTGGGCACCGTATCTATCTGCGAGATTTAAAACGAGCTCACCCGCCATTACGACGGTTTCCTTGTTTGCCAATGCCAGATCCTTCCCCTGTTTCAACGTTTTCACGGAAGCTCTTAATCCGGCTGCGCCCGATATCCCGTTCACGACTACATCGTAATCTTCCTCGTCGAGCATGGAAAGCAGACCCGTATAACCCTTGTAAACCTTTACACTCCCTGTGATGGAGTACGGGATACCTGCGATATTACCGGAATGGTCATGGACCCGATATTTATCTTCCAAACCGGTTATGGCAACCGCCACAGGACGATAAAGCTTAATCTGCTCTGCAAGGGAATCGAGATTCTCATGACAGCTCAGAGCTGCCACTTCGAATCTTTCCCGATACCGAGATATTACATCGAGGGTATTCTTCCCTATGGAGCCTGTACTTCCCAGAATGACCACTCTCTTTTTTTTCATTTCAATTTGATGACCTTATCAAAAAAATAAAAGAACAAAGGAGCTATGAGCAAGAGAGAATCTATCGAATCGAGTAGACCACCCCTTCCAGGTATTATCTCTCCGGAATCCTTTATTAAAGCTGAACGCTTCAACGCCGATTCAACAAGGTCTCCGAGAATTACGAGGAAGCCGAAAAGGCTGCCAAATATCAATATAGTATAAAATGAAACGGGAAAAAGAGACGGTACCAAAAAGTAGAATACTACCGTGGTAACGAGTGATGCCGAAAAACCTGCTATGAAACCTGCCAATGATTTCTTGGGACTTACAGCTAGGTTCATTCTGGACTGATGCCCGAAAAGCTTCCCGGCAAGATATGCAAGGATATCATTGCTGAATGCCAGACTGAAAAAAAAGAGTAAGAGCATGGATGATTCTTCAAATCTCGATATTCTTATAATGTATGTAATGAAAAGTGAAGGGTAAAGAAGAATCAACAGAGAATATGACACCTTGTCTATGAAATGCTCCAATCCCTCTTTGGCCGAGACAAAAAGTTCAACCAGCATGATCAATGATAGAAGAGATACAATTAGAAAAGCAATGGCACCCGGAAGCAAGATCCCCGACACTTCAAGAATGGCAACAACACTGATACTTGCCGCCAGAATGGGTAGCAGGGGAAAGGAGAAGAGCCCCCTCTTTTTCTGAATCATAGAGTATATTTCATAGCTGCCAACGAAAGAGGCCAGTACAGCCACGAGATTCAAGGTCAGATGGTTACCATAGGGCAGAAGAAATATGAGAACATAGAAAAGAGGAAAGGCTACGACAATCAGCATCGTCCGAACGATAAGACCCTTCATCTGGCATCTCCGAATCTTCTCTCTCTGCTCTGGTAGTCCAGCAGAGCCTTCAGGAAATCATGTCTCGTCCAGTCTGGCCACAACTTGGAACTGAAGTAGAGTTCCGCATAGGCAGCTTGCCAGAGCAGAAAATTACTAAGGCGCTTTTCCCCTCCCGTCCTTATTATAAGATCGGGATCAGGTATTTCAGGGTGGTCCATATGATTATTGATAGTTTCCAGGGAGATTTTCTCTTCGTCACAACCTTCAGAGCATATCTTTTTTACTGCTCTTGCTATCTCGTCTCTTCCCCCGTAGTTGATAGCGAGGTTCACTGTGAGTCCGTTGAATTCCGATGTATCTTTTATCACTTTTTCTATGTCCTTAACGATTTCATCCGACATACCTTCATACCTTCCGCTGTGGACGACCCTTATATGATTTTCCCTGTAAAAATCGTACTCTCTCTTCAGGTAGCGCTGTATCAGAGACATCAGAAATGCAACTTCATTCTGAGCGCGCTTCCAATTCTCTGTCGAAAAAACATAGAGCGACAGGTATTTTATGCCAAAGTCTGCTGCAGCCTTTACTATCTTCTTGGCCGTCTTTACCCCCTCCAGATGCCCCTCGGTTCTGGATTTCCCTCTTTTTTTTGCCCAACGGCCATTCCCGTCCATGATGATTCCTACATGGACGGGGAGCCTTTCTGTATCGAGAGAATTATTTTCCTTATCCGAGAGAGCCATTAGATTTCCATTATTTCTTTTTCTTTTTCTTCAAGGAGAGAATTTATCTCGTCTATGTACTTGTCGGTAAGTTTTTGAATCTCATCGTGTGCCCGTTTTTCATCGTCCTCACTTATGGTGCTTTCCTTCTTCAGGTTTTTCAGCTCTTCATTGGCATCACGCCTGATATTACGAACGGAAACTCTACTCTGCTCTGCCATATGTTTTGCCAACTTAACTAGCTCTTTTCTTCTCTCCTCGGTGAGGGGTGGGATATTGATTCTTATCACCTTTCCGTCATTATTAGGGTTCACGGATAATTCCGATTTCTGTATGGCTTTTTCTATCTCCTGCAACGATGAACGGTCCCATGGTTGAATGATTACAAGCCTTGCTTCAGGGACTGATATCGTTGCAAGCTGATTCAACGGAACCTGCTCCCCGTAGTAATCAACTCTGATCTTTTCAAAGAGTGCAGCAGAAGCCCTACCCGTTCTCACCGTTTGAAACTCGTTTTTCAACGCTGCCACAGTCTTTTTCATTTTGACCTCGGCATTCTTTATTACTTCTTTCTCTGCCATGATACCTCCTTTTATTCTTCACCCAGCCTGAAATACAGGAAATCCGCAATGTTTACCCTGCTATTTAACTCCTTCCCCAGATTTTCCAGCACCTGTGAAACTTTCAATTTCTGATCTTTTACAAACATCTGATCCATCAGGCATATTTCGCTTAAGTGTTTATTGATCTTACCCTTTACAATACCCTGAAGAACCTTTTCAGGCTTCCCCAGATTTTGAGCCTGTTTGAGGAATATTTCCTCCTGCTCCTTGAGGTAATCGGGGTTGACCTTGTCTCGCGAAAGGAACAGTGGAGCATAGGCTGCAGTATGAAGCGCCATGTCAAAAGCCACCTCTTTCAATCGCGGATTATCCTTCAGCGAAGGATCTTCTACTTCGAACAACAAAAGAACTCCTATCTTGCCTATATCACCCGCCCTGTGGATGTAGTTTACCAGAAACTGCTTTTCGTCTGCTTTAAGCCTTTTGAAACGTTTGAGTTCTATGTTTTCTTTGATTCTTCCGATTGCCTCTTTGATCTTTTCATCGATTTCAGGTGATTCTTTCCCTATATTCTCTTTTTCGAGAATCAGGTTTGATAACTCCTCACCAAGCCTTACAAACTCCTTGTTTTTGGCTACGAAGTCTGTCTCACATGAGAGTTCAAGGAGCACTCCCTTTCCATCCTTTATGACCGAAAATATCTGGCCTTCTTTTGTAGCCCTTCCGCCTCTCTTGGCAGCAGCAGCCAAACCAAGTTCTTTTAAGATCTTCTCCGCTTTCTTAAAGTCGCCTTCTGCCTCGAGAAGTGCCTTTTTGCAGTCCATCATGCCTGCACCCGTTTTTTCCCGCAATTTCTTTACATCTAAAGCTTTTATTTCCACTTTTCACATCTCCTATTCTTCATATAATTTATCTTCATCTATGTTGTGCTCATCAACAATGGTCTCTTCTTCCATTTTCTCCTCTTCCTTTTTTTCTTCTTCCTCGGGAGTATAATCCGAATAATCCTCTTCGGTAAATCTTTCTGTGTCCTCTCTCTCTTTTTCCTCTTCCCCGTCTGTTTGGCCAACCTTGGCACCGACAGAGACCTTATCCTCTTCCTCTGCTTCTTCCTCCGCTTCCTTCTTCTCTTTCAGGATTTCATCGTCGATATATTCACCCTTGTCGATGACTTCGGCAAAATCTTCCTCTCCAACTTCCTCATGGAGTGTTTCAATGACTTCAAGTCCCACTTCGTTTTCAGCATCTATAACAGCATTGGCTATTATCTGAGTAAAGAGATTAATAGCCCTTATGGCATCGTCGTTTCCGGGGATCGGATAATCTATACCTTCAGGATTACAATTCGTATCCACCACAGCTACTATGGGAATTCCAACCCGCTTAGCCTCTGCAACGGCGATTGCCTCCTTTCTAGTGTCGATAATAAAGATGATACCGGGAAGTTCCTTCATTTCTTTTATGCCGCCAAGATTTCTTTCGAGCCTTGCCTTTTCTTTCTGTAACCTGGCTCTCTCTTTCTTGGTCAATCCTTCAAAGGTCCCGTCAACTTCCATCTTTTCGAGCTTTTTCAATCTTAACAGGGACTTTTTGATGGTAGAGAAATTTGTAAGCATACCGCCAAGCCATCTGTTATTCACATAGTACATGCCGCATCGCTTGGCCTCTCGCTCCACCGCCTGCTGAGCCTGCTTTTTGGTGCCTACAAATAAGACCGATTTACCATCGAGAACAGTCTTGCGTACAACTTCGTACGCTTCTTTAATAGCTACTATCGTTTTTTGAAGATCTATGATATGGATCCCGTTTCTTTCGGCGAAGATGTATTTTTTCATCCTGGGATCCCACCGTTTAGTCTGGTGACCGAAATGCACACCAGACTCAAGTAAACTTTTCATTGTTACTACTGCCACATTACTCCTCCTAAATCCTTCTCTATGTCTCGTACATCACAACTACACTGGTAACTGTAATGCCGGAAAATTATTGTTTTTAGAATTACTCTAAACTGTAATTACTTTCTCTTAAAATGCCATAAAAAGTCTCCATAGGCAAGCCCATAACGTTGCTATATGAACCTTTTATCCACTCTATGAAGAAACTTCCTATTCCCTGTATCCTGTATCCACCTGCAACACCGGACCATTCACCCGTGTTAATATAATAATTAATTTCGTCATCGGACATCTTTATGAACTTTACCTCGGTAACCGCCACCTTTGTAATCATTCTCTCATTTTTTGAGGGCAGAAGTGAAATGCCTGAAAGAACACGGTGTTTCTTTCCTGACAATGCACGGATAGTATCCTTTGCCTCTTCAATTGTCCTGGGTTTACCAATAATCTCTCCGTCAAGGTCAACAAGGGTGTCCACACCGAGAATCCATCTTGGCGACTCATTCTTGAAGAGTGAAATAATAGTATTCACCTTTTTCTCTGACAGCCTCCTGACAATCCCGACTACGTCTTCCTCATCCCCGTAGGATTCATCGATGTTAGGTGGAATTACACGAAATGGTATCCTTGCCTTTGATAGTAATTCCTGTCTTCGCGGTGATCCCGATGCAAGTATTATTGTTTCCATTCATATTCCCCTGAAAATAATTATTCCAGCCACCAATCCTATGAAAGATCCCGGATTTACCCTTACCATTAATTTCAAGACATCCAGATCTATACCAATCGGAGGTGTAGTCAGTGACAGATCAATGCCTGCCTTTAACATAATCTTTCCAAATATATCCCACGCCAGACTGCCTATGATAAAGCAGACCAGTAGTAAATAAAAAAGGTATCCGCTATTATTCTTTTTAAGTTTCATTGGGATGTTGCTGCATTATAAGAATTTAACTGCATATGTCAAGGGGATTTCAGTGATTGACACAAGGAAAAACTCCATTTAATCTAATGGTATCAAGTTTCTTATAGACTTATATACTTTACGTATATATTTTACTTATATACTTTACTTATTATACTTTACGGGCAATTAGCTCAGCTGGATAGAGCGTTGGCCTCCGGAGCCAGAGGTCGGGGGTTCGAATCCCCCATTGCCCAAACATACGATATAAAATATAAAATTAAACTTACTATTGCCTTCATAGTTATCTTTATGATACTATCACTACATATGCAGCCCAACCTTACTGATCCGTAATTTAATACTATTGGCCTGCAATACTTCTCTTCCAGGTAAAAAGTAGTAATCAAAACAATTCAAACCTTTGGAGGTATATTGAAATGAGTCAATCTGACAATCTCGATATTATGATTGCCAACATTGCACAGGCTGTTAGAGATTTATCCTATGAACTTGGGATTAAGATAGATATTTTTGATATCAGGGCATTGGAAGATCACACTGGATGCAATCTGGTCATCTGGATCAACTCTCAGCTTCTGAAAGAAATAATGATCAAAAAGGATCTTGCCACTTCAAAACACATAAAAATATACCTCAAGAAAATATTTACTGAACTCGGTATATTAGACGCAATAAGTAGTAGATAGGCTTCTTTCTGTATCAGTAATCTCTAAAGCATACTACCGGATTTACCAGGTAATCCTAGCGACTTTTATCTTGTTATTGTTGTATCCATTTACAGAATAAACAATTACAGGATATTTGCCGCCAATTAATCCTATTGCTGTCGCACTGATTGTGCTATCACTGTCTATCACGTAAGTTTTCCACTCACCACTTATATTTGTTACATACTTAATTCCCCCGTAGCCCCCCGTAGTACAAGAGATATGAACGAAACCTGAATCATCAACTACGATTGAATTGTAATAACCATTGCCCCCGGAACTCCCAGCATCTACCACCTGTAATTTCAAACTGTTGCTTGCTGTATCGTAACCTATATAATTGAGAGCATAGTTACCATCCGTTGAATACGATATATGGGGAAAGGAATCAATATCCGTGGCAATATCGTAATAGCCAACAAATCCCCCTGAATTGTTCAAGAGATCGTACGACCATGAGCCGCTCTTGTTCGTCACATAAATAAGGTACGAGTACGGGTATTCACTTACCCCGAATATATGGACCGCACCATTAATATCAGTCGATAATGAATTTCCATCCCATCCGAAGGTCAGTTGATTCAATGGATCTGTAGTTGACAAATTGAGGCCACTATCCCAACTACCCCCCGTGTTTTTGTAGTACCACACATTATAATTCCCCGATACATCATGATCCGTAAAAATCACATGAATATTACCCTCTCCATCTACAGAAATATCGGTACCTGTGACATCGATAAATCCTGTTGCAATATAAGAGTTATAATCAGCAGGCCAACTGCCCCCGGGTTGTTTTTTAAAATAATTTATTCCGTCAGCTACCCTGTCGTAGAAACATCCGAATAGATTACCGACAGTATCCATTGCCAGGGAAGGATACATGTAACCGGTATCTTGTACACTGGTAAGTTGTGAATCAGAGTATGTGCCACCCTCGTTGGTTACATAGTGCAGGTAACGATATGATGAATCCTTATAGGAACAGAGAATGTGTAGAGTATCATCCGTGGCTACCGCCAGGGATAGTTCATCATAACCAAACACGGAAGAGGCTTCTTCGATATTGACCCTGTATATGTTATACTCTCCCACAGAAACATCACTCGGTGAATAATCTTTTTTAACCGCTATCGCTTTAATTACCGTTGACTTATCAACGAGAATACTTTGAGTGTACATATTAGAATTTTCATTCGGTTCACTTCCATCAGTCGTATAATAAATTACAGCACCCTCGGTATCACTCTTTAAAGTTACTTCCTGCGGAAACATGAAAAATCCCGGTTCAGGCAGAAACCGGGGAGCCTTGCATTTTTCGACATTGAACAGGGAACCTACTAGCGGACAACCACTCAATAAAATTATTCCGAAGAACAGAAGCAAGAAATGACATGTTCTTTTTATATCCATTGTCACTTTCCCCCCTCTTAAAATTGATTAAAAGTGATTAGATATAAAAATTTTTTTAACTATATTAATAATTATACCATATTAGAGACAGGTTTACAATTCAACATTACCCGTACTAGGCCTGCACTAGCATTATTACAGCTTTGAAGATGTTCTTTTAACCTTACTGATAAGATCCTTGCTTAAAATATGCTGGAGCTTGCTCCAAAGCTTATAGTTGAGTTTCTTCAAATTATCAAGATTCTCTCTGCTCCATGTAATACATGTCAACTCATTCCTGCATAAGACATCTGCAGAGGCAGGCTCTCCCGAAAGAAGACTCATTTCTGCCAGAAAATCTCCCCGCTTCAACGTTGCAATTTCTTTCTTATTACTCATGACAAATGCTTCTCCTTTAAGAATAAGGAAGAGGTTGTCCTGAGGTTCTCCCTCCTTTATAATGAGCTCTCCATCAAAATCAACTCTTTTACCTATCTGCCAGAAATAGATGAACTCCCTTTTTGACATTTCTGAAAATACTTTTTCATATATGTCAATTACCTCTTCAGGTATTACCACCGGACTACGCTCTTTTATGAGAATCACACTTTGATATACATTTATAAGAATAAATATCGTATTCCAGATTATCATACTGATATTGGAGGTAATCATTCCGTAGGTGATAAAGGTACTCTGAGCAAGTATAAGTATTACACGAAGTACAAGTATGTTCCTGATAGCCTGTGCAACGAGCATCAGGGCATAACCTAGATTGACAATTTGATCTACCATAATCTTTCTCCATATGATTTTCTATTTTGCATCGGGAGTTTGAATAAAAATCTAGAGAGTTGCGAAAAGATATTGCAACCTATTCCTTCACAGCACCGCCTGCAAGGCCGGCTACCAATCTCTTCTCTATCACGTAGAAGAGGAGCAGCACGGGAAGAAGTGCCAGGAAGGCAGACATCGTCAGATACTGCCACTGTGTCGACCATCTCCCCACAAAATTGTACAAACCTATTGTCAGAGGCATCTTTGGTTTGGACTGAATGAAAGAAAGGGCAAAGAGAAACTCGTTCCAGGCATATATGAAGGTATAAATCATTGTGGTAACGAGTCCGGGTACTGCAATCGGAAGCATTATCTTTGTTATTGTCTGCACCCGTGTACAACCATCAATCAATGCTGCCTCCTCAATCTCTATGGGAATGGATTTGAAGTACCCATTCATCATCCATGTGGTGAAGGCAAGTGTAAAAACAGTATCGGTAATAATGAGACTCCAGTAACTGTCCAGCAGGTGTATCCTGGCTATTATCTTGAACAGGGAGATTACCACAATTACAGGTGAAAACATCTGTATCACAAGAAACATGTATAGAATTGTTTTTCTCCCGGGGAATCTCAACCTCGATACCGCATAAGCAGCAGGTACGCTGAGCAATGTATTGAAAATCGTAGCCCCTATCGCAATGATGAGACTGCTGTTGAAGTAACCCAAAAGGTCATACTCTGTCCATACCTTTATGAAATTGGTCCACATCACCTTTTTAGGAAACCAGAAAGGCGGAGAGGTATAGACATCCTGCCCAGATTTCAGCATCGTGGACAGCATTACGAAAAAGGGAAACAGAATAAAGAGTAAAAGAAGAATTGTAACGACTATTGCAAAGGGCTTCCCCCGGTTTCTCCACTTCATTATTTCCTCTCCCTTCCGAAGTATATCTTTGCATAGACGATACTTACGATTGCCAATATGAGGAAGGTCACTACCGCCATGACCGATGCGATGTTGAATTTAAGCCATTCGAAACCATTCTTGTAAACAGAAGTGATAAGGATATCAGTGGCTCCTCCCGGTCCTCCCTTTGTCAGAATATAAATGACATTGAAGTCATTGAAGGTCCAGAGACTGGAAAGGAGGGTTGCTATCATTATCAATTCCGTTATACCGGGCAGAGTGATGTAGAAGAATTTTTGAAATGAATTCACGCCGTCTATGTATGCGGATTCATACAATTCATTGGGAATCGCCTGCATCCCTGCAAGAAAGACCAACGACATGAAGGGAATCCCTATCCATATGTCCACCCACATACATGCAAAAAAAGCAGAAATAGGCTGACCGAGCCAAATTGGCGGGTTTTTCCAGATCCCTGTTGCCTGGAGTGTAAAATTTAACAGACCGAACTCAGGATTGTAAACCCATTGCCATAACATGGCACTGATAGGTACTGCCGAGGCCCATGGTATTATGAAAAGCATCCTTGCAAATTTCCTGCCTCGGTACTCTATGTTCAGAAGAAGAGCTATTATCAAACCAAACAGGGTCTTTGTTGTAACTCCTATTACAGTCCAGAGAATTGAACGTCCCGTAATCGTCCAGAAATCCTTGGTCTGAAAGAGAACTTTGTAATTTTTGAAAGCTGCGAAACTTCTTAGCCTTCCAAGTTTGTCAGTATCAAAGAATGACATCAGGAAAACATAGATAATGGGATAGAACATGAATGCTACCAGAACAATCACAGCCGGAGCGAGTAATATATAGGCAAGTCTTGCCTCTTCATTCAAGAGTTTTGATTTTTTTATAACAACCGCTTGACTTGACAATATCTCTCCCTCCTATTCGATACAATAATCGGCACAGGGACCATAAGCCCCCGTGCCGAAAATAAGGCTACCCTTTCATCATCATTTAACCAGGTTACATACCTCTTGCCTTGTCGATCTTTGCAGCAGCTTCATCAAGTGCTTCTTTCGGTGTCTGTTTCTGCAGGAATACATTCTGCACCGCATCCCAGATTATATCGGAATACTCGGCCCAGCCATCCATCAGCGGCCAGCCCTTTGCATTGAGTGCTGCCTCCCCGAGAGTCTTGTAGAGAGGTGTCTGGAACTGAGGAAGCTTGCTTGCAGAAATCGTTACGGGCGGGAAACCTACGAGTTCATCGAACTTGGCCTTCCACTTATCCTGGTAGAAGAAGTCAATAAACTTGCCGGCTGCCTTAAGGTTCTTTGCATCTTTGAAGAAAGCTATCGAGTCTGTAATTATGAGCGGAGTTGACTTGTTCCCTTTGAACGGTGGAATCTGAGCGTAGATTGGCTTAAAGTTGGACTTTGCCTGCTTCATTGCAGACTCAACCCAGGCACCGATAAATACGTATGCCGCTTTCCCGGCATAGAATACAGGGTGAGACTCCATTCTGTTCATCGAGAGATAACCCTTCTGAACTACCTTGTCAACATTGGCAAGCTGGTTCATAAAGGTAAGAGCCTTGACTCCAGCGGGAGAGTTTACAGTACACTTTCCATAGCTTCCGTCGGGTTTAATCTCGAAGAAGTATCCGCCAGCAGCCAACAGATAGTATGCAAAGTCTGTAAGCTCCGTATGCTTCTTTCCGGGCATTATAAGGCCATAAACATTGGGCGGATTGTTTACCCTGATAGCCTCCTGCCTCAGTTCTTCCATGGTCTTTGGTACAAAAGTAGTAATGCTGGAGTTTATCGCCATGATTCTTGCGCCTGCCGCTACCGGGAGACCCATCAGTTTACCATTGATCTTCGCTTCCATTGCTCCGGGGGCTATGTTGTCCAGAGTGGACTTACTTACATACTTGGATACCTCATCCACAGCATTCATTCCCATCAGCTCGAGGAGCCACCTTGTACCGATTACCGATATTTCCGGAGGATTACCGCCGGCAAGAGATGTCGTAATCTTGTCGTGCATATTCTTCCAAGGCACAGGGACTATATCCAGATCAATATCAGGATTTGCCTTCATAAAAGCATCCTGCAGACTTGCTCTGAAATCTTCCGTAAGACCGTCATACAGTGCCCAGAAGAATGTAACCTTTGGTTTTTCCTTCTGTCCACCTGCAAAGATAAATCCTGGCAGAAGGGCGAGAAGAATCGCGATGAGCAAAAATCTTTTGAGTTTTTTCATAAAACCCCCCTTTAATGATTTTTTAAAGGCCCGAAGACCCTCAATTCATAATAAATCGGGGGATTAATCGTTGTCAATAATTCTCATACAATATGAGCCAAAAATATCATAATAATGAAAATTTTTTTCACCGGTAATTCATGCAGAAGACATTTATTATAATCTACATTATAATCTACATTCCTATTATGTAGCCTCCATCAACTGCAATGGTACTACCGGTGATGTAAGATGCTTTGGAACTTGCAAGGAATGCAACTACAGACGCTATTTCATCCGGATCAGCCATCCTCTTCATTGGAATCTGTGCTGCCATCGATTCAATTTCCTCTTGCACGGTCTTACCCGATTTCTCTGCCCGTGAAGTGGCAAGTTCCTCGATTCTCTCTGTAAGTGTATAACCCGTGGCAATATTGTTCACCGTTACGCCACTTCCGGCAAACTCCAGAGACAGCGTTTTCGCCCATCCTACTACAGCCATTCTGATACTGTTCGAAAGTATCAAACCAGTGACAGGCTGTCTTACCGTGATTGAAGTGAGGTTTATTACCCTTCCCCATCCCCTCTCAGCCATATCAAGGATGAGGTGTTTGGTCATCTCCTCTGCACTCAAGAAGGTAAGCCTGAAAGAATCTTCCCATTGCTGATATGTGAATGAGAGATTGTCCCCGGCAGGCGGACCGCCCGCATTGTTTACCAGGATATCTACACCTCCGTATTTCAACCTGGCCCTTTCTGCAAGCTGCTGTATACCTTCAGTTCTTGCAAGATCACCGACCACGTAGGAAGCCTCCCAACCCTGGCCTTTAAGGTATTCGACTCTCTCCCGCAATGCTTCTTCATTTCTCGAAAGGAGAACTACCCGGGCACCCTCTCTGCACAGGGCTTTGGCACATGCAAAGCCAAGTCCCCTGCTTGCACCACAAACCAAAGCTCTCTTTCCTTCAAGTCCCGTTTCCATGATTACCTCCAAAATATGATATTTTTTCCTATGATATTTTTTCCATAGTTCATCCATAAAGTTTATCTATGATTGCCTAACAATAAAAGATTGCCCACCGATAAAATCGGAACTGTTACATAACCGCCAATGGATTCAAGCGATCACAGATCGGCAGCTTTTATCCTTTCGGTAATAATCTTTAACTCATTTGCAAATGCAGACTCGAGAAGGGTATCCACATTTCCAACCATACCATCGAGACCCGGAATAAAATGAACCTTTCCGATGAAATCTATTCCATTTCTCTCTGCAAGCATCTTGCTCCCATTTCTTTCAGAGCCATCCATACCGGCCATATTTTCCATGATTCCAAGAATCCTTGCATCGGAAAGCTTTAATATCTTTATGAGGCGATCAACCACACTTTCAGACAGAGGAGAAGGGGTGTTTATCACAATATATTCAAGCCTCTCTATGAATCTGATGAGATCAAGTACTTCCTCCCCTATTCCCGGTGGCATATCGATGACAAGGAAATCTAGTTTTTTCCATATCGTTACAGAGAGCAGTTCCACAATTGCATTTGTCGTATCCTGGCCACGAAGGGGTACCGGTTCGTTCCCTGAAAACAGAGATACCCCCATGAATGAGAGATTCGGGAAAAGTGCAGGCGGAATTATTCCTCCGTCCTCTTCGGGAAGCGACGGGTTCTTCCCCAAAATAAGATGGTCAGATGCTCCCTGCAAATCGAGGTCCAGAAGGCCAACCCGATGATCCCTGCTAAGAAGCAGGGCAGACACTGTGGAACAGATACTCTTCCCCACTCCTCCCTTGGCACTTGCAAAGGCGATGATTCTTCTTACTCCGGACAATCTCTTTTCCAGTACACTGAGACGCGGGTCCATAACTTAAATACTCCTTGAAATCAGGTTAAATTACAAGATTTGTTTCACTTTGGTATCATGTCGAATTCGATCTCTGCTATGGATACCCCCCTACCACTTTCCAGGGTAAAATCTCTGCTGCCACAGTTTGGGCAGCTCATATAAACATGTGCCATCTCCGGAAGAAAATGAATCGCTTCCCTCTCCTCCTCATCGATTTCGCTCTGTTCGCTTAATTTCCAGCTTTCGCCACAGTTATTACATAGGAAAGCAGCCTCCTCTATCTCTATCGAAAAGACTCGGTAATCTATAGCCTTTCCCTCGAGGAGGGTCTTAAGACCATGCTCAAATATTTCAAGATCGATATTCTGTAATTCACCAAGCATCACCAGGACTCTCTTTACAGAAGATGGGTCTCTTCCACCGAGGTTTTTCTCCACCGCATCGATTACTGCATCAGCAAGAGCCAGTTCATGCATCTATCTACTCCTCTATACCTATTCGTGCCTTTACTCCCCTTTGAAAATAATGCTTCACCTCTATCATTTCCGTAACAAGATCCGCCTTATCTATCAACACCGGGGAGGCGTTTCTTCCCGTAAGAATGATTTCCACTGCCTCATGTTTATCATCGAGAAGCTCCAAAAGGGATTTTTCTTCTATCAAACCCATCGATAATGCAAGTGTTACCTCGTCCATCACAACGAGATCGTACTTTCCGGAAACGACTGCAGACCTGCACCTCTCGAATCCGCTTTGTGCCAGGGCCTTCTCTGTCTTGTCCGCTTCACCTACTATGAACCTCCCGCTTCCGAATTGCTCGATTTCAATGCTCTCTCCCCATCTTTTGAAAGCCTTTATTTCGGAATAATCTCCCTTTTTGAGGAACTGTCCAATAAAAACCTTTCCCCCGGCTCCTAGCATCCTCAAAACAACTCCGAATGCAGCAGTCGTTTTCCCCTTTCCGTTGCCTGTGTAAAGATGTATATATCCAATCTTCACCGGCCCTCTTCCTCGTACCTTGCAATTATCTCAGGAAATTCGTAAACCACGATTCCTCGGTCATCCACCTCCATCCGCACTCTCATCCCGTCTACCAGCTTGTTCATCACTTCTTCCGCCTCTTTTATTCCGAGACCGGTATTTATGACTATATCGGAAATTGTGATTCGCCCCTTCAGCTTGTTGGCCAGCCTGAAAATCTGGTGTTCTGCATCGTCGGTATTCTTTATACGAAACTTGGGACGCTTGAAGCTTCTTATGAAAGGAGAACCGCCGATAGATCTTTTCCAGTCGGAGGAGAGGTAATCATCGTCGAAGAGATCACGGAATATCCGCATACCGAGTTTTGCAACGAAATACACGATGAGAATCGTCCCGAAAAAACCGAAGAAACCAAAAAAGGGAAAGAAGAAAAACACCTTTTACCCTCACTATCTGTTTTTTAAGAATGTAACGATATTTTCCGCATATTTCAATAAAAAACCGGCCTGCATAGGCCGGCTTTTCGCTGATTCCGTATTTTGTAGATGAAGAGCAGCAACTAGAAAATCATACCCAGCCACGAAGTTTCATAGCTTCCGCTACTCGTGAAACAGCTACCACGTAGGCTGCTCGCCTCATATCCACATTGTGCTTCTTACTCGTCTCATAGACATTGAGGAATGCATCGGTCATCTTCTGATCCAATCTCTTGTAAACCTCATCCAAGGTCCAGTAAAAATTGTAAGCATTCTGAACCTGTTCGAAGTAACTTACTGTAACACCACCTGCATTGCAGAGAAAATCCGGAATAACGAATACGTTCCTGTCATATAGTATCTTGTCCGCTTCCGGGGTTGTGGGGCCATTTGCAAGTTCTGCGGAGATACGCGCTTTTATCCTCGAAGCATTGTCCGTGGTAATCACATTCTCGAGTGCAGCAGGAATCAATACGTCCACATCGAGTTCAAGAAGCTCCTCGTTGGATATTGAATCCGCACCGGGGAATCCCGATACCTTGCCATTCTTTAGCTTGTATTCTACCAGCTTGTAAGGATCAAGCCCATTCGGGTTATACACACCGCCCTTGGAATCTGAAACTGCCACGAGCTTTTCCGCCCCGAGAATCTCTTTCATCAGGGTCGCTGCAAACTGTCCCGCATTTCCGAAACCCTGAATCGCATAGCTAACCGACGAAGGCTCGATATCAAGTTTCTTGCAGGCTTCACGAATACAGAATACACCTCCGCGTGCAGTGGCATCGCCTCTGCCCTTCGAGCCTCCAAGCGCCAGTGGCTTACCGGTAATAACGCCGAATGCATTGTAACCTTCCTGCCAGTAGAATTCGTCCATCATCCATGACATTATCTGAGGTGTTGTATAAACATCCGGTGCCGGTACATCCTTGGTTGGGCCTATGATCCTTCCCACCTGCCTTATGTACTGCCGCGAAAGGCGCTCCAGCTCGTAAACGCTCATCTCCTTGGGATTACAGATAACACCTCCCTTTCCACCTCCGAGTGGAATATCGACCACAGCAGTCTTCCATGTCATCCAGGCAGCAAGAGCCCTTACCGTGTCTATCGTCTCTGCCGGGTGAAACCTGATGCCTCCCTTTGTTGGTCCCCTCGCATCGTTGTACTGAACCCTGAAACCCTGAAAAACCTGGATACTCCCGTCATCCATCCTGACTGGCAGTGTGACATGAAGCTCTCTCATCGGCCAACGTAGAACCTGGTGAGTGGCTTCATCCAGCTTCAAAAGCTTCGCAGCCTCGTCGAGCTGTTTCTGAGCAATCGCAAAGGGATTCAATTCTTCCTGGCTCATCTTTAATCTCCTTAATAAAATGTTATTTGAAACACAATTTCAATTACGTGGTTAGTTTACTCCAAAAGCAATACTACTTCAATCTTTTTGTATAGAATTACTTTGAATATTTAAAATTACAGTGTTCCAACACCTATATTGATTCTTGCCGACCGCAGCATCTACCACGCAATTCTTGACAGCACATACAAAAAAGTGGATATTCTGTTTTGAAATGGTCGTAGAGAGAATTTGCGAAAATCTTTTCAGCCTGGCCCCTTACAGGTACAAAAGGATTGACACGGGAAAATTCAATGATTCATACTTCGTCGAATCAGAGGGAAAACGCTTTGTCTTGCGTATTGCCCCTGAAGACACTGTCCCACAGCTATTCTACGAGAAAAACATGATGAGGAGGGAACCGGGAATCCATAGGTTGATAAGTGAAAAAACAGACATTCCCATTGCAAGAATAATCCGCCATGATTTTTCCCGTTCCCTAGTAGAGAGGGACTGGCTGTTGATGGAGCGTCTACCCGGCATTCCGCTATCTCAGAGCTCACTGTGGAGTTTTACCGGAAAGAATCGGCAGGAATCCCTCTTTTTTACACTTGGAAGATACGTAAGAGAGATTCACGCAATCAAGAATGACTGGCATGGTTATCCCCTGGGAACCAATACTCATCCCAGAGAGAAACGCTGGTTCATAACCTTCTCCGGACTATGGAGAAACTTGCTCACAGACATTACAAAAACGGGGATATACTCAACCAAAGAGACAGATTGGCTCACAAGCCTTCTTGAAAGACATGCAGGAGCATTCTCTCACGAGCCTGAACCCTCTTTCCTTCACATGGATATATGGTCCCAGAACATACTTGTCGACAGAGACGGTAATATCTCGGGAATAGTGGACTGGGACAGGGCGCTGTGGGGTGATCCTGAGATAGATTTTTCCGTTCTTGAATACTGTGGCATGACCCCTCCGGCCTTCTGGCAAGGGTATGGCTTTGAACCTGAGGAGGGAAAGTTTTACAAGATCCGGAAGACTTTCTACCTCCTCTACGAGCACCAGAAGTACATATTTATTCGTGCACTTAGGGGGAAGAACATTCCCCTTGCACGAAGGTATGCAGAGGAATCACTGAGAATCGCAGAGGAACTGCAGTATTAGAGACCGAAGCGATATCAACTCCTTCCGTAGGTTCCGTATAGTTCTGCCTCTCCCAGTACATGGCCCTTGATAAGCCCTAAGATTTCCTTTTTCCTCAAACCCCCATCTACTTTTAGCATGGTATCCAGGGCATATAGCTTGAAAAAGTACCTGTGAGGTTTACCCCTCGGAGGACACGGTCCCCCATAGCCGATTCTTCCGAAGTCATTCTTTCCCTGCATACTACCGTCTTTTAGCTTTTTATCGGTCGGTACTGCTTCCGGAAGAGACTTGGTTGACGGGGGAATGTTGTAGATAACCCAGTGAACCCATGTTCCCACGGGAGCATCGGGATCGTCACATATCAACACGAAACTCTTCGTTCCTGCCGGTGAATTCTCCCAGCTCAAGGGTGGTGAAACATCCCTTCCGTCACATGTGTAAACCACGGGAATCCTTCCACCGTTCTCGAAAGAAGCACTTCTAAGCCTAAAAGCCATATCGCTATCACCTCCTTCACCGAAAAGAATCGCAAAACCGAATAACAAAAAAAACAGAGAAAACAGCCCTTTCATAATTTATTATGATAAGATAAATGAATATTTTTTCAAGAAGAATTATCACAATCATCAACCTTGACTACCCTTTTTGAAAACTGCTATCATCGCCCCATGAAAAGAATTAGCCTGCTCATCTCGATTTTTATTCTTTCCGCTCTGTTACTATTCCCAGACAACGGATCGGCGTTCTGGGGATTCGGGAACCACGTCACACCGTCAACTCAGAGCATGGCAAATCTCTCTACCATAGCAAAGAGAATAATAAGCAATACACAATACAGGCCAACTCCCGGCGATACGTATCAACTGATAATCAGGATGGAGACCACTCAGGTGTACTCGCTCGTCCTGCAACAGAACTACGAACTGGATGTTCCCTTTATCGGTACGATAAACGTGAAGGGTATGACCTTCAAGGCACTTAGAGCCTACGTTCATAAGAAGATAAAGTCTTCCATTCCAACGGATTATGTTAGTTTCATCCTCCAGTCTCCCGCGCAGTTCGATATTTTCGTCTACGGAGGAATAGCAACGCCGGGAATCATAACTGTGAACCCGCTGGCAAGGGTCTGGGATGCCATACTTCTTGCAAAGGGATTCAAACCTGGGGGAAGTTTCAGGCGGGTCTACCTCTTCAGAAAGGGGGAAGAGAGGGTGTTGGACCTTGCCCAGTTTACACTGAAGGCAGATCTTTCACAGAATCCTACCCTGGAACCGGGTGACAAGATATACATACCCCAGGCCCAGGTAGTAGTCTCTATTTCGGGAAAGGTTCCATACCCCGGGAAATACGAGCTTCTTCCGGGAGAAACACTGAAAGACCTCCTGGGCTTTGCAGGTGGTCTTTCACCGGATGCAATACCGGACAAGATAGAAATTACGAGACTAAAGAGTGACGGTTCAGTGGAAGTCTCCTATGCAAAGGCCATGGAAGCTGAGAAGTACGTTCTCTTGAACGGAGACAAGGTGAATGTACCTTCCAAATTCGAAAACAAGGAAATGATCATGGTGGAAGGAGCTCTCTACGGAAGGCCCCTTCAGAGCGAAAAGGCCGTTAAGATTCCGGTAAAGCCCATTGTCGTAAACATACCGTATTACCAGGGAGTAACCCTTCTCGACATTCTGAAACAGTTGGGTGGCCCGACACCATATGCCGAAGCAGAGAGGAGCTATGTTGTCAGGGCAAAGAGTGGTAAAAAGATACCCGTTGATGTAAAAAAACTCTGGTCCGATGAGAGTTCCCCCTTGAACATTCCAATCGAACCCGGAGACTACATACTCATCCCGATGAAAAAACTCCAGGTATTCGTAAGCGGTCAAGTTGCCAATCCCGGTGCGGTACCTTTCAGCAGCGGCTATACAGTAGCGGACTACATCCTGGCATCAGGGGGAATAGATACCGAAACAGGAGACCCCAATGGCATATACTTTGTTGACGAAAAGGGAAACAGAAGGAAGGCTTCACTGACCGATGAAGTCTCACCCGGCAATGTGATTTTCGTAGAAAAGAATGCATGGACAAAGACTCAGAAGATGTTCGACAACATAGTAGTGGTCACAGGATTCATAACTTCGGTCATTACATTTACAAATTTGATTCTTGACTTCATCAACAGCAGGATTGTCAAATAGAAATCCCTTTTGTTTCTGGGATTATGTGATGTTTAACTCTCCTTGTGCCCTTTTTTTATGAGGTCTCTCACGAGTTTCTCGATGAAAGGATCGACAATCGTATATATTCTCTTGTTTCCCTGAACGGCTGCCTTTACTATTCCCTTTCTCTTCAAAACCGCAAGGTGCTGTGAAACGACCGGTTGGCTCTGTCCGAAACACTCCCACAGATCCGTCACGCACACATCCCTTGATTCTATTGCGCAGAGAATCTTCAGGCGGAGATGATGGCCACAGGCCTTTAACTTCGGAGCGACTTCCTCAATTTTTTCTACAAGCTCTCTATCTATTTCCATAATTACTATATAGGATAAAGGTATTATATTATTTTTTCAAGTTACCATAGTGAAAAAGAGTTCTTTTACTTGAAGATTCCGATACTCTTTTCTATATTCTTAATTTGATGAACAACACATACTATTTCGACTGGGCCGCTACGGCAATACCAGAGAGAGACATTATAAGAAAAACCATCGAAGATTACTTCTATACCTTTGGTAATCCCTCATCCATACATGATTACGGGCTGAGGGCGAATAGTACCCTCAACGAGAGCAGAGAAAGTTTTGCAGGTCTTTTAGGTGTTTCTTCCGATGAAGTAACATTCACATCGGGTGGCACTGAATCGAATAATATCGTTATATTCAACCTTCTCAAGAAACTCAACATAGAATCGATATTGAAAAACCATCCTAAGATAATCCTAAGTTCAATCGAGCATTCCTCTTTCGATGAACCGGCAACAACGATGGCACGCTTCGGCTTCACCGTGGAAAGAATATCAACAAAGAAAAATGGAATGTTCAATATCGATGAGTTTGCAGAAAAACTGGATGAAAGGACTCAACTCGTATCCGTAATGTACGTAAACAATGAAACGGGAGCAATACAGCCAATAGATGAAGCTTCCGGCATCGTACAAGACTTTTCACGAAAAACAGGGAGAAAAATCCATTTTCACACAGATGCAATCCAGGCACTCGGAAAGATACCGGTAGAATTGAAAAAGCTCCCTGTGGATTCCGCATCTTTCAGTGCCCACAAGATTGGTGGCCCAAAGGGAACAGGTGTACTGTATCTGAAAAACTCTACCGGTGTCTCTTCTCTATTCAGAGGCGGAAGCCAGGAGAAGGGGAAGAGGCCGGGAACTGAGAATCTTCCATCGGCAGTTGCCTTCGAGAGGTGCCTTGAAAAATACGCTAAAAACATGAGAGAAAACTACGGAATCGTGTCCAAAGTTTCAAACTGCCTTATCGGCAAAATCAGGGAATCGGGGATTGGTATCATAATACCGGAAGAGAGAATTGATAATCCCTCTCTCTTTTCACCTTACATACTCACAGTTTCATTTCCGCCCATACCATCCGAAGTCCTTGTACGGGCATTGTCCGAGAGAGGGATAATGGTTTCCGCCGGTTCTGCCTGTTCCTCCCGAAACCCGCAGAAAAGAGCAAGGGTGCTCAGGGCCATGGGCATAACGGAGGAGGTTGCCGGATCTGCCGTGCGTTTTTCATTTGGCCCGTCGACCAGTGAAAGAGATATCGAGGATACCTTTCCGATAATTTCAGAAACAGTCTTCAGATTAAAAAGGGTGGCGGGCAGATGAGGAGCAACCCTGAAAAGCTAATACTGATAAAGTACGGTGAACTCGCACTGAAAAAAGGAAACAGAGAGAGATTCGAAAGAAAACTCTTAGAGAACATCAGAGAAAAGTTCAAGGGATACAAGGGGCTAGAGGTGATAAAAACCTGGGGCCGGATTTTTCTCCGTTTCGGGGAAGAGAATGCGGAAGATATAATGAAAGGCCTTGGGGAAGTTTTCGGAATAGTCGGTTTTGGCATTGCTTATGTCACAGAAAAGAGTATCGAAGCGATAGTTAAAGCCTCCAAGCTTCTCTCCGAGGAGGCAATCCGTAATGGCAAATCCAGCTTTAAGGCAGAGGTAAGACGTATCGATAAGTCTTTTCCACAAACCTCTTATGACATAGCTTGTGCAATCGGAGATCACATTCTCGACTCATTCAAAGGAGCATGCAGGGTAGATGTTCATAACCCCGATTGGTGTATCTATGTAGAGGTAAGGGAAAGAGTCTACGTATATGCCGATATGCAGAGGGGGGCCGGTGGACTTCCTGTAGGGACCTCCGGTAAGGGTATCCTGCTTCTCTCGGGAGGAATCGATTCTCCGGTTGCCGGATACATGATGTCCAAGAGGGGGCTTTCGCTCGACACAATATACTTTCACTCACCTCCCTATACATCTCCCATGGCCCTTGAAAAAGTCAAAAAGTTATCTGCGATTTTGAAACGTTACAACAATGATATAAAATTGAATGTAGTGCCCTTTACAGCGATTCAGGAGAGAATAAAGGAGAGGGCAAAATCAAAAGATGTCACCCTTCTTATGCGTGCAGCCATGGTTAAGATTGCCGACAGAGTTGCAAAGCGTAAATCTTATGCCTGCCTTATTACAGGGGAAAGTCTTGGCCAGGTTGCCAGTCAGACACCAGAGAGCATAAGATTCACCGATAATATGACAGACCTTCCCGTTTTCAGGCCTCTCATTGGGCTCGATAAAGAGGAAATAATTGCAATGGCCAGGAGAATAGGTACCTTTGAAACTTCCATACTCCCCTATGAAGATTGTTGTACACTCTTCGCTCCCAGACACCCAACAGTAAGGCCAAGACTGGAAGACATTTCCAATGCATACTCGGAAACAAATCTCGAAGAACTGATACAATCGGCAGAGATGGAAATTGATACATTGACAATCTGATTGACGACCTTATTATGATCTGATCGTCGAACCAGATAATTTTCAATCTTTGTCTTTTCCCTTATTCGAGGTAGGCTGCTTCTCCTTGGAAGCTTCGCCCGAAGTATCCTGCCCCTTCCCGTTTCCTCCCGAAGAAACAGAACTCGAGTTTGTTCCGGAACGTTTATAATCCGTTGTATAAAAGCCGCTTCCTTTGAAAATAATCCCCGTACCCCCACCTATCAAGCGCTTTACCACTCCTCCGCACTCAGGACAAACCTTAACCGGTTCTTCGGAAATTCTCTGAAACACCTCGAAAGTATAGTGACACTTGGTACATTCGTAATCGTATGTGGGCATCTGAGTCTCCTATTCGAAAAGGGATAGTTGAATCGTATTTACAATATATAAAAAAATCGGAAATTAATCAATTATCCTATTTATCCATTCATACGAACATGAATACCGCGTTTATTCAAAAAATCCTTTATTTCAGATATGCTATACATATTGAAATGAACCATCGAGGCTATCAGGGCAGCATCAGCCCTTCCCTCTGTAAATACCTCATAGAGGTGTTCGGGTTTTCCCGCACCTCCAGAAGCCACCACCGGAATATGCACAGAGGTGGAAATCAACCTTGTAAGATTCAACTCATACCCGTTCTTGGTTCCATCCGCATCGATGGAGTTAAGCACAATTTCACCTGCGCCCAGTGATTCAGCCCTTTTTGACCACTCTAGAGCATCGAGCTCGGTGGGAGTTCTTCCTCCATCGATGTAAACCCTGTAACCTGAAGGCATTGTTTCATCGTATGCTGCATCCAATCCTAGTACGATACACTGGCTACCAAAGAGTGATGCACCCTCCTCTATTATCTCAGGATTTCTTACCGCCTGGGAATTTACACTTACCTTTTCTGCTCCCGCCAGAAGTACATTTCTCATATCGGATACACTTCCAATTCCACCGCCCACTGAAAAGGGAATGAATATCACCTCGGCAACCTTTCTTACCACATCTATCATTATCTTCCTCTTTTCAGCGGAAGCAGTAATATCATAGAAGACCAGTTCATCAGCACCCTCTTCATAGTAGAATCTGGCCATCTCCACCGGATCACCTACATCTATGTTGTCTTTGAATCTTATACCCTTGGTTGTTCTTCCGTCTCTGACATCGAGACAAACTATTACTCGTTTTTCAAGCATTGTTATACCTTTTCATATACTGTATGAATACTGCATTGATGCCTCTCACATGGAAACAAAATTAGAGAGCAGTTTCAATCCGCTCCTTCCTGATTTCTCTGGATGAAATTGTACGGCAAAGAGGTTTTCCCATTGCACCGCACTGGTGAAACGTATTCCATAATCCGTTTCACCTATTATGTATTTTTCATCTTCAGGGAGGGGGTAATATGAGTGAACAAAATAAAAGGATGAGCCGGATTCTATCCCTCTGGTGAGGTGGGTATCACGAACAATTTCCACCTGATTCCATCCCATATGGGGAACCTTCAGACCCTCCATTTCCGGGAATCTTACAACCTTTCCCTTCAAAAAGCCCAGGCACTCCGTATCCCTCTCCTCTGACCTTTCGAAGAAAAGCTGGATACCAATGCAGATACCAAGCAAAAATTTACCCGAATCGAAAAAATCTTCTAATGCACTATCAAGGCCTCTACTCTTCAGGTTCTCCATTGCCGCTCTCGCCTCTCCCACACCCGGGACAATAAGCTTATCGGCTTTTACAACTTCCTCAGGCCTGTCCGTTATGGTGAAATCAGCACCAAGGTATTGCATCGCTGTTTCGACGCTCTTCAGGTTACCTGCCTTGTAATCAACAACGACTATCAACTCACTATCCTTCCTTTATCCTTTCTCTCTTCGAGTCTTCAACTTATCTCTTTTTCGGTTTTTCCTCTGCAATCTTACTCGATCGTGCTTCTGAACCTCCCATGAATTTCAAAGCTACAGCAAGTACATTTTGCGTGGGAAGGACCAACCCCGATATATCGACATTGTTGCCATTGCTCGAAATCTTTACCCCTTTCAACTTCTCCGCAATTCCCTCTACCTTTTCACTCCTAAGCCAGGCGGTCAAAACGAGACGAAAGACAAATGAAAAAAGCCTCGCCTGTTTTTCCGTTGGCATTATGAAATCAGCACCGACAAGGAAATCAGCGTCTTTCCTCTTCATCGAAAACCAGAGAGCATTTATCGGAATATTACTCTTTTTCAATGCAGGATTTATGGAGGAATCTATACTTTTTCCCTCTGAAACACCGGGAACATATACTATGAAGTCCGCACTATTCATGTCACTCTTAAGCTTCTCAGGTATGACCAGGTATCTCGGCTCTGAATAGTTCCTCTCCATCTCGGACATAAAACCCTGGGAAATCATAAGCACATCACTACTGGGAATCCATAGCTCTATATCTTCACTCTTATTGTACCAGTATTTTTGTGTTTCCCCTCTGTTTTTCCATGCTGAATTCATCCAGAGTTGTAAGTTCATCATCCCACGAGGGTAACTGCCCAGAGCAACGAGTGAAACCAGATTCTCTTTATTTTCATCACCGGTTATAACCGAACCATACATGATATTCGTCTTGGAGATTACAAATCGAACATCCTTGCTGTCGAATTTTGTTCCGTCTATGATGCCATCAATGATATCTGTCATCTCCTCTTTCCTTAGAAAGAAATAGATGTCAGATTTCTCCGGGAGTATCGAAAACCAGGTGTCCGGTTTGGGCTGAGGTGGTACGGTTGCACAGGAAGATACGAGAAGGATTGCCGAAAATATTACCAGTCCTGATAAGGACCTGATCATCCGGTCTTTTCTGATTTTCTTGCGAATATGTAACATCTTTCCTCCCCACATTCCACCTCACGCGCACCTTTGTGCTCTTCCCATTTCCATGCAACAGCCAGTGTTTCGCCCTTAAGATGATCTTGAAAATTCTCAACCGCTCTTTTCAACTTGTCAGAACCATAGAGATACAACTCTATCCTGTCCGTCACATTCAATCCAAGATCTTTCCTCAAATTCTGCACGCTTCGTACCATGTCCCTTATTATACCTTCCTCGATCAACTCCTCACTGAGTTCCGCATCGAGGGCAACGGTGAGGGACCCCTCATTGAGAACCTTGAGATTCTTCTTCTCGATTCGAATTACATTGATCCCCTCCCTATCGAGATCAAAACTCTTTCCGTCGAGGTCTATGGACAGGGTAGAACCATCGAGAAGCGACTGGATTGTTCTGCTATCCAGTGATTCGATCTTCGATGCTGCGAGTTTCATGCTCTTGCCGAGTTTTTTCCCAAGGATTCTGTAATTCGGTTTCGCCCTGTATTCTACCAGTTCTTCTTCATTCTCCCTTAATATAACCCCTTTGACATTGAGTTCCTCTTTTATTATATCCTCCATTTCCAGGAGTGCAGACCGCTCCTCTCGGTTCCTCGTAACGAGATGTATGGCCTTAAGGGGTTGCCTTATCTTTATATTATGCATCGTTCGCAGAGCTCTTCCCAGAGAAACGGCTTTCCTCGTTATTGCCATCTTTTTCTCCAATTCTAAATCGCGCCTTGAGCTGTCCTCCACCGGGAAATCACAGAGATGAATAGATTCACACATGTTCTTTCTGCGAAGATTCAGATATATTTCCTCCGTTGTAAAAGGTATGAAGGGTGAAGCCACGGTAACGAGTTTCAACAAAACAGAGTAGAGAGTTTGATAAGCCTGCTCCTTGTCGAGATCATTTTCCGATCTCCAGAAACGTCTCCTTGAACGACGTATATACCAGTTGTTCAGGAGATCAATGAAGTCCACAATAGGATCTATTGCCTTCTGAAGATCATAGTTGTCCAGTTGACGGGTCACTTCGGAAACGAGGCTCTCAGCCTCGGATAGTATCCATTTATCCAACGGATTTATCGGGTTCTCAGGCGGGCCTTCCGGACTGACCTTGTCTATATTGGCATAAGTCACGAAGAAGCTGTACGCATTCCACAAAGGTATTATCACATTCTTGAGAACCTCTTTTACCCCATCATCAGAGTAACGGAGGTCTTCCGCTTTTACCACTGCCGAATGCATGAGAAACATTCTCAGGGCATCGGCTCCATACATGTTTACGACCTCTGCCGGGTCTGTGTAGTTCCTCTCCGATTTGGACATCTTCTTCCCGTCTTCGGCAAGAACCAGACCGTTCACCACGACATTCTTGAAAGCGGGTTTCTTGAAAAGTGCAGCCGCAAGTACCGTAAGCGTGTAGAACCAACCTCTCGTCTGGTCAAGACCTTCCGATATGAAATCAGCCGGAAAATGGCTTTCGAAGTGTTCCTTGTTTTCAAAGGGATAATGACTCTGTGCGTACGGCATTGCACCCGATTCGAACCAGCAGTCCAGAACCTCGGGAATCCTGTGCATCGTTCCGCCGCACTTTTCGCATTTGAAAGTTATGGGATCAATGAAATGCTTGTGAAGGTCCTCTACCTCTTGTCCCGATCTCTCCTCCAGTTCCTTCTTTGAACCGAGGCAGACCATCTCCCCGCAGTTTTCACATTTCCATATGGGAAGTGGATTACCCCAGTACCTGTTCCTCGATATGGCCCAGTCTCTTGCACCCTCGAGCCACTTGCCAAATCTTCCATCCCGCAAATGTTCGGGAACCCACCTGATCTGCCTGTTGGCATTTAGCATGTCGTCTTTTATCTTTTCTATATCCACGAACCAGGAAGAAATAGCCCTGTATATAAGGGGTGAATGACATCTCCAGCAATGGGGATAGCTATGAAGGTACGTTGAATGCTTAACCAGGATCCCTCGCTCCTTCAAATCCTTTATTATCTGCTTGTCGGCATCCTTGACAAATTGTCCCTTGTAATCCGAAACCTCTTCCGTGAATCTTCCCTCTGCATCCACCGGGCAAACGACAGGCACCTCAGTTCCCTTTAGAAGCGAGTAGTCCTCCTCGCCGAACCCCGGTGCAGTATGAACAATTCCCGTACCTTCCTCCGTCGATACGTAGTCTGCAAGGTAGGTTCTGAATGCCCCACTCTCTCTTAAGTTGGCAAAGTATGGGAAAATGGGTTCATATTCGATTCCCTCAAGCTCCTTACCATTGTAGCTCTTGACTATTTCATACTCTTCTTCGGAACGGTAATACTCTGATAATCTGTCCTTTGCCAAAATGTAAAACTCATCCCCGTCCCTGACTTTCACATACTCTATATCCGGCCCCAGTGCAAGGGCAAGGTTGGAGGGCAGTGTCCATGGTGTAGTCGTCCATGCAAGAAAATAAGTATTCTCTTGCCCCTCTATGCGAAAGCGAACCGTAATAGAAGGGTCGTGGACATCCTGATAGCCCCCCAGGTTCAGTTCGAAATTTGACAGTACTGTCGAACACCTGGGACAGTAGGGTAGAATGTAGTAACCTTCATAAAGAAGCTTCCTCTCCCAAAGTTCCTTTATGACCCACCATATGGATTCCATATAGTCGGGATCCATTGTCTTGTAATCGTTATCGAAATCAACCCATCTTCCCATTCTCGTTATTATGTTGCGCCACTCTTTCGTGTATCTCAGAACGATCGATCTGCATGATTCGTTGAATTTCGCTATGCCAAACTCTTCTATTTCTCTTTTCCCTGAGATTCCCAGCTCCTTCTCCATCTCGTATTCGACAGGCAATCCGTGACAATCCCATCCGAATCTCCGTTCTACCTTTTTACCCTTCATCGTCTGATAGCGCGGAATTACATCCTTTATCGTACCGGGAACAAAGTGGCCAAAGTGTGGCAATCCTGTGGCAAAGGGAGGTCCATCGTAAAAAACAAATTCTTCACTATCCTCACGCTGTTTTATCGATTTTTTAAAAATGTCTCTCTCTTCCCAGAATTTCAATATTCGCTCTTCCATCTGTGGGAAATTCACCTTTGAATCAACGGGCTTATACAAGATATCCTCCTGCTCTATCAATGGGTATAAACTGGAACTTGCTCTGATTATTTCAAGTTCTTACGAAAAAATCTTAAAGGTATTCTAGAGATAAAAATATGAAACTGTCAAGGTAAAATCAAGGGGCTAATTCCATCCCTACTCGAACCCCCCTTCCTTCACCTCGAAATGAGAGAATACCATGGAAAAGGTTCCCCTTCCCTGGGTGGAAGAACGAAGTGCCGTAGAGTAGCCAAACATGTTGGCAAGCGGTACCCTTGCATATATCAACTCAACTGCAGGCTTGCTCTCTATATTTATCACCTCACCTCCCCTGCTGGTGAGGTTTCCGATAACTTCTCCCACAAATTCCTTCGGGCACATCACCTCTACCGACATGATCGGTTCGAGGAGTACCGGCTCCGCCAGCCTGCAGGCCTCGTCAAAACCTATGGCGCCGGCAGCTTCGTATGCAAATACAGTGGAGGTACTTTGGTTGTAATTTGCATCGACCAGGGTAACCTCCGTATCTATGACAGGGTATCCATAGACAATTCCCGAATTGAAGGAATTTTCAACTCCCCTCTTCACCGCTTCCACCAGTTCCCTGGGTAATTTTTCCTTGTCAACTATGGAGTCGAAAAGATTTCCGCTTCCGCGCTCCCTTGGTTGGACCCTAAGAAGAATATCCGCTGCATTTTCCTTACCGCCTATCATCCTGTGATACTTCTCCCGGTATTCAACAACCTTCGTTATGGTTTCCCTGTAAGAAACCTGAGGCTTTCCCACTTTAGCCTCGACCCTGTACTCTTCCATTATCCTCGTTACCAGAACATCGAGGTGCAGTTCTCCCATTCCGGAAACGATCAACTGGCCCGTCTCTTCATTTTCCTTTACGGTAAACGTCGGGTCTTCCCTCTCCAGGATCCTCAGAGCATCGTAGAGTTTATCCCTCTCTGAAAGTGTCTTAGGCTCGATCGCCACCGAGATTACAGGCTCTGGAAATTTCATACTTTCCAGCAGCACGGGGTATTTTTCAGAGCCAATGGTATCACCGGTCTGGGTAAATTTCATCCCTATGGCCACAGCGATGTCACCGGCTTCAATCGCTTCCTCCTTGGTATATCTGTTGGCATGCATCCTGAGTAACCTGTTTATCCTCTCCTTCTTCTTCTTGTTGATGTTATACACCGAGCTCCCATTCTTGATTACACCCGAATAGACCCTTATATAGCACATTGCACCCGCTTCCCTGCTGTGCTGTATCTTGAACACCAGTGCAAGCGGCGGCCCTTCCTTGGAACATTCGATATCAACCTCATTCTTCTTGTAGAGGTGATGCCCGGTAATGGGTTTTGCTTCCGTTGGTGAGGGAAGATAGTCTATCACGGCATCCAGTATTGGCTGTACTCCGATATTCCTCAGAGATGCCCCGCAGAAGACAGGGATGAAGTGTCGCTCCAGTGTTCCTCTCCTGATTGCTTCGAGCAAATCGTTCCTTTTAATCTCTTCCCCCTCGAGATAAGCCTCCATTATGCTGTCAGAGATGTTCCCAAGATGATCGAGCAGATTTTCCCTCCACTTCTCAGCCTCTTTCTCCCGGGCTGCCTCGATCTCAGATTTCTCGACAGTATTCCCAAGGTCTTCTTCCTTCCACCTCAATTCTTTCATCTCAAGAATATCGATAACACCCTTGAATTCACCCTCCCTACCCATGGGTATGTTCAGCGGGAGGGGTACCACACCCAGCTTCTCCTCGATTTCTCTTAATACCCTGTAAAAATCAGCTCCTATCCTGTCCATCTTGTTGATATAAGCCACCCTCGGTATCTCGTACTTGTCGGCCTGATGCCATACCGTTTCGGACTGGGATTCCACACCTTCCACCGCCGAAAATATCACTATTGCACCGTCAAGGACTCTCAAAGCCCTCTCCACCTCTGCCGTGAAATCTACATGGCCCGGCGTATCGATTATATTTATCTGGTAGCCTCTCCAGAAACATGTCGTAGATGCAGAGGTAATCGTTATACCCCGTTCCTGTTCCTGTTTCATCCAGTCCATCGTCGCTTCGCCATCGTCGACCTCTCCGATCCTGTGGCTCTTTCCGGTATAGTAGAGAATTCTCTCCGTCGTTGTCGTTTTTCCCGCATCTATATGCGCCATAATTCCTATGTTACGAATTTTTTCTATAGCAGCCATCTGAACACCGATCCTCATCTGATATATGTAATTTATGGTGAAAAGAATATATAATTAAATTAACAATGAAAAGGTTAAAAGGGACAAGCATTTTTTTTATATCCATGCTTTTTTCAATTCTGGCAACGGCAGGCCAGACGGAAAACCAGACAAAACCAAACATTTTAAAAATCGGCATTCTTGCTCGAATCAATGAGCTGCGCAAGGCCAACTCCCTGCATGCACTCGAAAGAGATCATCTTCTCGAGTCAACAGCATCGAAATACGCCAAACAATTAGGAGCAAGAGGGATCATTTCACACAGAGATCAGTCGGGTAACAGGGCTATGGATAGATACAGGAGAGAGGGAGGGACCCCTGTGCGTGTGGGGGAAATCATAGGTGCGGGAAACAACTTCGATTCCATCTGGAAGCTCTGGATAAAAAGCACAACCCACAGAGAGGTCATTCTCGACCCTCTTTGGAGTCATGTGGGAATCGGCATTGATGAAACTAACGGGGTATATGTAATTCTCTTTACAACCCATTACACCCGCAACCTCAAGGTAACCCTAAAAAAGTCAGATGGCATAAGTTATGTATCGGTTACCGGTATCATGGATACGAGCCTGATTGCCACGGCCCTGATTCCTACGATCTACGCGGGATCCAAAACAAAAAAAGCGAAGATAACCCCCATTCTCTTTGTAGGTTACAAACGATACATGCCTGTTGAATGGGATGAAAATTCGGGAATCTTCAAATTCATCATAGAAAAGAAGGATTTTTCTTTCTGCAGAATCGCTGTGGATATCAACGATTCAAAACTACTCTACACGGACCTTCTTCCTGATATTCGATAGGCGAGATCAAAACTACATCTTTTCAAGGAAGGGTATTCCCAGGATCCCCATACCGTTTCTCAAAACAATTAGCAGAACAGATGCCAGTTTGATTCTGGACGCAACGAGGTTTATATCATCGTTATGGAGAACGGGGAAGTCATGATAGTAGCGGCTGTAAGCCTTGCACAGCTCGTAGAGGTAAACTGCCAATATGGAAGGGTTGTAATTCTCGGCGGCCTGCTCGACAATCTCGGGATAAGATGCTATTCGCCTGATTATTTCCCATTCCGCCTCTTCTCCTAGCAATTCTGCCTTGAACTGTCCTCCCCTGTACCGACTCTCTCTCTCCCTGTACTTTGTAATCATGCTGGAGATTCGTGCCCCGGTATATTGAAGGTAAGGTCCCGTGTTTCCCGTGAAAGAGATCGACTCTTCCGGAGAGAAAACCATATCCTTTTGAGGCGAGACCTGGAGGAGATAATAATTCAGAGCTCCGAGAGCAATCTTTTCTGCGGTTTTCTCCGCATCCTCAATTTCACCCTCTCTCTCCTTGGATCCTATTTCTTCCCGTGCAAGAAGTTTCAGCTCCTCAAAGAGGTCATCAGCGTCAACCACCTTTCCCTCTCTCGATTTCATCTTTCCTTCGGGAAGGTTCACCATTCCATAGGACAGATGAAACAAGTTTTCAGCCCACTGGTGCCCGAGTTTCTTTAAAACGAGAAAAAGCACCTTGAAATGATAGTTCTGTTCCGATGCTACGACATATATCAACCTGTCGAAGGGCCAGTCCCTGTATCTCTGTACTGCCGTACCTATGTCCTGTGTGAGGTAGAGAGAGGTACCATCACTCCTCAACAGTACCTTCCTATCCAGGCCCTCTTCAGTAAGATCGACCCACACGGAACCGTCCTCTTCTTTGTAGAAAATTCCTCCCTCGAGGCCTTTCAATACTTCATCCTTTCCCAGCTTATAGGTTTCACTCTCGTAGTATATCTTATCGAAACCGATTCCCGTCTTCTCGTAGGTGCGGCTTATTCCCTCTATGGCCCATCTATTCATCTTCTTCCACAGGGCTATCGTCTTCTCATCGCCATTCTCCCACTTCTTAAGCATCTCTCGTGCTATCGCCTCTGCCTCGGGATCTTTTGACACCCACTCGTTGAACATGACATAGTATTTACCGACAAAATGATCCCCTTTTATTCCTTCGCTCTCCGGAGTGCTTCCCTTCCCGAATCTCTCATAGGCCGCCATCGACTTGCAAATGTGTATCCCGCGGTCATTTATCAGGTTCACCCTCTTAACGGTTGCACCGGATGCCACCAGCAGATTTGCAACTGAAAAACCTATTGCATCATTTCTCAGGTGTCCCAGATGAAGGGGCTTGTTTGTATTGGGACAGGAAAATTCGATCATGATTCTCTTTCCGGAAAGGATATCACTTTTACCGTATTCACTCCCCTCGCTGCTCACGGCATCTATCGTTTTGGCCGTTACACTTTCCCTGTTCAGCTTGATATTCAAATACGGCCCCTTTACCGTGGGTAATCCAAGTTCATTCAGATCGAGCTCTCCCTTCGATGAGAGCTTTTCAATTTCTGAAAGGCACTCTTCCGCTATGACATTTGGGGCACTTTTAAGCAACCTTGAAAACTGAAACATTGGGAAGGCTATTTCTCCCATCCTCATATCGGGTGGTACCTCGGTAATTATCTTTTCCGGGGCCAATTCGCCTGTTTCAAAGCCACTTTTTTCGGCAATAGCCGTTACTGCTCTGTAAACTATCTCTCTCCATCTCTCCTTGAGCTTCTTCATTCCATTCTCCCTATATCATAAACTCTCTATGTCTCCTATCATTGCCAACATCGTGCCAAAACCATTCTTCCCGTCTCTCCTGAAAGACCATAGCTTTGCATTACAGGATGTACATTCATCGATAACAATGATATCGTCTACCCCCTTTCCATGGAGTAGATTGATATTTGTCGCCCGCAGATCGAGGTAGAAATTACCATCGGCTTCTACTCCGGAACCTTTGCCGTAACTCGATATAAAAAGATCGTACCTCTCCTTGGAAACATTGTAACAGCAAGGACCAATCCCCGGTCCTATTACAACCCTCAAGTCATCCGGCTTGCTCCCGTATCTTTCAACAAGGATATCTATCGCATTCAGTACAATCCCCGTTCCCTTCCAGCCCGAGTGTACCAGTCCATAGGCTCCTCCGGACTTGTCCAGAATAAATATGGGAAGACAGTCTGCCACGGTTACGGCAAGTATAATACCATCATCTCTATTCCGACAGACAAGGCCATCTCCGATTACACTTCCCCTCTCCGCTCCGGCTATATCCTCTGCCGCATACACCTCTTTCGAATGTACCTGTTTGAGGTAAAAGACTCTCTCCGGGTCTATGGAAAGTGATTCAATGAATTCGATCTTACTGACAGACATATTCCCAGCACTCTTCAACGATAACAGGGCCCTGGGCATTTTGACCGTTTTAGGTTTCTCATTCCCTGAATCAAGAGGAATCTCCGCGAAATACCCACCCCGATAATAACCTGAAAGAAGCAATCGAGTAACTTTCATATCTGCTGCATTTAATCAGAGGAGGGCAATAGAGTCAATCGTGCTCTGTCTGTATGATCTTTCCCACCTGTGTGTATTCTTGAGGAGAAGCATGAACCTGTCGTTTATCTCCAGGATTTTCTTCCAGGAGGAAACGAGCCTCTTATTTCCCTTGCCACCTATACTACCAAAGTTAGCAATGGTATCGAACTCACCGCCCACCTCTCCGTAGAGAATCCCTTCGAGGACCCTGTTTATCAGAGATACATTTTCCAGTGTCTTTTCAATAATTTTTTCCGCCTCCGCATCTGCCTTACCGGTAATTATTTCCCTCTTTTTTTTCTTCAAATTTGGCGGAAGTATCTCCTTCTCCAGTTTACGTAACTCTTCGTATAGAGCGCCGCCTTCGGCAAGCATCAAATTGAAATCCATGATTTTCTCTTCCATGCCAACAAACCAGTTGAAACTGTCCGTAAAAAGTTCTCTGTTCGATTCCTTGTAAAAGTCGCCGTTTATATGAAGTATCCTCAGAGGATTTTTCACATGAGGAACAAACACCTGTCTGTAGAAACTGTTTATAAGGGCCATGGTGTATCTGTAGGCATATATTTCGTCACTGTAATTCTCTATGAATTCCATATCCCTGTTCCCGAGAAAATCCTTTATGTCTTCAAGTAGATCCTCTTTTTCCATACGCAGGGAAAAATTCCTGAATCGAAGCGTTGCCCACCTGTTCCAGAAATTCTTGAAGTCATTGAACCAGCTCTCAAACCTTATGCCACTTGCAGGAACATACAATGGGTCTTGCATCATGTACCGCAAAATATCCACGACAGGTATATTCGATTTGAAGGCCATGATCCTTTCCAGCATGACGCGGGAGGCGGAAAGAAACCTTCCAAGGTCGCCGTCGAAATCAGCTTCGGTATCATCTAGGAGTTCCGAGTTGCAATAGATAAAGAGAGCCTCCAGATCAGCAAGGTCCGGAACTGTCTTGAAATCACTCAATTTCGAAGCGAGTTTATCCAGTTTGTCCCGGAGAACAGAAAAAGAGGCACTTCCGGTTCCTGATGCAGTATTACGCTCGAAGGCAGCAACGATAAGGGAAATATCACTGTTAGCAAGAATGTAGAGACTGTAAAGGGGAAGAAGATGATTCAATACCTTTTCCCTCTCGGCATCAGAAATATCACTGAATATTCCCCTAAGGCGCTCCTCCATCTCTTTCTTTATCCGGCTTCTGTCACCGTAACCGACTTCTCCTGCAATTGCATCCGGGTCTATTTCCTCCCTTATACGATAGTAGGTATCCTGCAAGAGATTTGAGACAGTAAAAACTATAAATCCCTCTCTCTTTCTTGCAAAGGCGCATTTCATTATCTCGCTGAAATAATCTGTGGCTGATTTTAGGTTAAGCAGTTCCTCCTTAAAAGGCTCGAGAAGTGTTTTTCTTTTAAAATCCACAAGCCCGGGATGATGCCTCGTAATCGCTTTCCTGATCCTCTCGAGATACCTCCTCTTTAGAATCTCCTCTTTAGTCAAACCTTTTATCAGTGCAACAATTGTTACAAACAGTCTTGCAAGAAAATTGAGATTCCTGCTTTCCTCTTCCGATTTAAACTCCTCTATTCCGGGCACACTTCGCATCGGAACTTCATAGGATGGAGAGAGATTGGCCTGTTTTGATGATTCCTTTATCCTTTCAAGAAGTCTTAAACGCTCCTCATTAGTGAGTTCCTTTACAAGTTTGTCAAAGACATTTAGTACTTCCATTTTTCAGGCCATTCTTATTTTAGTAGCTAGCAGCAATGAGGTCAACAAAGTTGTCTTCCTGTGGTTTCATACCTAAGAGGTATCCTTGACAAAGCCAATTCATGAAGATATATTAATGCAATCCCTTATACAAGGAGTTATTAATGGCTTTCACAAGAGAATTGATAAAGAATATCGCAATATGTGGACATGGTGGAACTGGAAAAACTTCACTGGTTGAATACATACTTTTCAATGGGGGAGTGATACAGAAACCTGAACCCGTGGAGAAAGGTCAGACGATAAGTGATTTTACAGAAGAAGAGATAAACAAGAAAATATCCATACACACATCTCTGGAGCATGT
Source organism: Spirochaetales bacterium (assembly GCA_027021365.1). Lineage (GTDB taxonomy): Bacteria > Spirochaetota > Spirochaetia > SZUA-6 > SZUA-6 > JALUUM01. The sequence continues at coordinate 227,137 of JALUUM010000020.1, read as the reverse complement.
AGAGTGGAAGGGTAAGAAGATCAACTTTCTCGATACTCCGGGAGCCTCTGATTTCGTTGGAGAAGTTATTGCAGCTCTCAGAGCCGCTGAATCTGCTCTGGTACTCATAGGAGCCGATGCCGGTGTTCAGATAGAAACAGTGAAACTGTGGAGAAGGCTCAACAAACGTAAAATGCCAAGATTCGTTTTTGTAAACAAGTTGGAAAAGGAGCATGCAAGCTTCCAGAAATCAATCGATGACCTCAATGACAAATTCAAAACGACTTTCATTCCATTGAGCATACCTGTGGGTGAGGGAAACGACTACAGGGGTATTATAGACATATTGAATGAAAAGGCATACCTCGAACCGAAGGATGGAAACGAAGCCAAGGCAACGGATATTCCCGAAGACCTCAAGGAAACCTTCCAGGAATACCGGCAGCAACTAATAGAAGCGGCAGCCGAGGGAGACGATGCCCTTATGGAAAAGTACTTCGAAGAAGAAACCTTGAGCAGGGATGAAATCATTAGGGGCCTTACCGTTGCATTGGGCGAAAACAAGCTGGTACCACTTTTTGCAGGCTCCGTACTACTAAATTCCGGTATCAAAACTCTCCTCGATGCCTTGTCTGAGATAAGCCCTTCTCCGGAAGGCGAGGTAGTGGCTACCGACCCCGACGGAAAGGAAGTAAAGGTTACTTTCGATGAAGGGGAACCATTCGCTTCCTTTGTGTTCAAGACGACAATAGACCAGTTTACCGGTAAGATATCCATGATAAAGGTGATTTCCGGTTCCATATCACCGGATACAGAGATTTTAAATGTCAATTCGAACAAAAAAGAAAAGATATCGAAGGTCTATCAGCCCCAGGGTAAAAAACTCGAAGAGGTAGATAAACTTTCTGCAGGTGACATAGGATGCTTCGTAAAACTCGCTTCAGTCAATACGAATGATTCTCTCTGTTCCCCGGAAAGGCCAGTAAAGTTTCCGCCACTCGACATTCCCCAGCCCGTTCACTCTGTGGCTATATCTGCAAAATCCAAGAAGGACGAAGACAAACTCAACCAGATGTTACAGAGGGCAATGGAAGAGGATCTTACATTCAAGCTGTCATACAACAAGGAAACAAAGGAAACGGTAATTTCGGGGATGGGTGAGCAGCATATCTCCATAATCCTCGAAAAGATAAAAGAAAAGCAGAAAATCGATATAGAAACGAGGATACCAAAGGTAGCTTACAGGGAAACAATAACGGCTCCTTCCGGTGCAGAGTACCTTCATAAGAAACAAACAGGCGGACATGGCCAGTATGCAAAGGTGGTACTTGAAATTGCTCCTCTTCCGAGAGGCGAAAAATTCAAATTCGTCAATGCAATTTTCGGGGGTGCAATATCTAAGGGATATATTCCGGGTGTTGAAAAGGGAATCCTCGAAGGAATGGAATCAGGCATTCTTGCCGGATATCCAATTGTTGATATTGAAGCCAAGGTAGTAGACGGCAAAGAGCACCCTGTAGATTCCTCTGAGCTTGCTTTCAAACTCGCTGCAAGGGAAGCACTAAGACTCGCCGTTGAAAAGGCAAAACCTGTTCTTCTCGAACCGATAATGAACCTTTCAGTTTTCGTGGAGGATCAGTATCTCGGAGACGTTCTTTCCGATCTCAGCTCAAGGAGAGGGAAGGTTCTGGGACAGGAACCCATAGGGGGCGGTATCCAGGAGATCAAGGCACAGGTACCTCAGGCGGAACTGTTGAGATACTCGATAGATCTTCGTTCCATCACATCAGGCACCGCATCCTTTGAGATGGAATTCAGCCACTACAGTCCGATTACAGGCAAGATAGCCGAAGACGTAATAAAAGCTGCTAAGGCTGAAAAGGAGAATGAATAGGGATACTTACAGGATAAGAGCTCCCGGAATCAGAAAGTGAACGATTGCAACGACAACACTCAAGATACCCAATGGGACACGGTAAGTCATAACCGTTTTTTCAACCTTTTCCAACTTGTCCTTGCCCGTTTCACTCTTCTCCTTGAAAAAATCCAGAAGCAAAACAAAGCCCACTGCTATTCCCGTGAATGCGGGTAACATATCGCCGACAAAGGGAACAGCCCAGCCGACAGGTTTTACGATCAACTTGAATATTCCCACTATGAGTGCGAGGGAACCAAGGGTAATTCTCGTTCCTCTCTTTTCAAAGAATGACTTGAAGGAGGACAATCCCTTGAACTTTTCGCTGAAGTAATCTGATGCCAGCGCAAAACCACCGAGAAGATTTGCAATTATCGAGAGAAAATAAAACTGTACCATATAAATAATGATAATTGATTTGACACGCAGGGTCAATAATTTTATTTCGACAGCTTTCGATAGAGAACCTTTCTCTCTTTCCCTATCCTTACGCTGGCATAGAGGATCGTTTCCCGGCCGGTATATGGGAAACTTCGCCTTATTATAATCTCATCATCTCTTGTAACGGGTAGCTGCCCGGAAACGATGTTTCCCTCCCCCTCCCTTCCCTTGAGGTAGAATTTCACCTCGATATTACCTTCTCCTTCCCTGCCATCCGCCTTTCCCTTTCCCATTCTCACGTAAAGTGCGGCATAGGCCTTTCCTTCATAAAGAAAACCCTTGAGAGAAAGTTGATAATTACCAATGGAAGCAGTGTAACTCGTTTCATAGAAGAACCTGAAAAAAACATAGATAAGTATGAGGATGATAACAAGATCAAGGAAAAGTATAAGGAGGGATCTGTTGTTTTTCAGAATGCCCTTACTACCGTAATCCAGTTTCGGCGCTCCCGGCATTGACAACCGTTCCTCGCGATTGTAATGAAAGGTCCTCTCCTGTTCCGCGCTTCTCTTTATCCGTAACTTTTCCCTATCCTTCTCATTCATAACCGGACTCTTTGTATCTGGCAAGAATCTTATCTGTTCTCCACCATACTATCCTGGCTCGCTCGTCATTTGCAAGCATACCGTAAACTATTCCACTCGCATCCATAGAGAGATACCTGTAGATTAACGAGGAATCTCCCGTAAGCATTGTTCTCTCAGTCATCACTTTCCCATTACTGTTCAAAATCAACAGCCTTGTTCTGTTGTTACTCTCGTATCTCAGCAAGTAATAGAAATGATCTTCGGTTATCCCGAAGAGCTCATAGGATGGCAGCATTGCCTGCTCTATCTCACCATTGCTCTCAGAAGGTTTCTGAACTTTATCCTCAGGAATCTCCAAATATCCACCCAACTTGTTAGCTCTCATATCAAATTGATAGATCCTACCCCCGATTCTCTTTACAGTTGATTTTACACGAGTAGCAGGATCTATGATATCCTTGAAAACAGAAACGGAAATATATATCTTCTCCAAGACTCTATCCGGAATTATCCTTTCTATGGAAATGCTCATTTCTTTGTCTATCAGGCTGGAAAAGGTGCTCACATCAATCGAGACATGATGCAGTATCTCACCATCGGGTTTGAACCAGAATATTTCCCATGCTTTGGGCGTTCTCGTTATTACGATAAGTTGATCGTATTTGGTTATATAGAGGCCATCTATATAGGGAAACGGGCTACCTCCGATTCCTTCCTGTCCTATGAAGTTCAGAAACTCTCCCTTCTTGTTGAAGTGCAGCAGGATCCTGTTAAGAACAACCCCTCTCTTCTTGTCACGAATGGAACGTTCATCACCAACCCTGTCTATCATGTAAATATCATTGAAAGAGGAGACGACCGTCTTACCCGGTGAATTGAAATCAAAAGCAACTGCCTGCTTCGTGGTCTTCTCCCTGTCCCCTACATCTGTATTCAACAGTGTTGGCCTCGGATTGCTGGAAGGATTGTACAACATAAAGATCAAGTCTCCGTAGGAGGTGAATTCCATCAGCTTTCTGGAGTTACCGTCTGTAAGGTAGAAGAGGCCCCCTCGCATGAAAACTGCCGTACCACTCTGGTATGTTCTTCCGGGTATCTGAAAGAGGTCGATCTGATTTTCAAGTTTTCCGTACTTAAGGGAAAACAGATCTTTTCGTGCTATATCTTCTCCCCTTCTGCTGCGACAGGTGATAATCGATGCGAGAAGAACAAGCAATATTAGAGCCCTTGAAAACGAATAGAGGATTTTCATCGAGCAATAGTACAATTGCTCCGTGACCTTGTCAATCTTGACTTTACATATGTAATGAGATTACATTGATGCTATGATTGATAAAGCATTGAAATTCTTTCTTGGTTCAAAACAGGAAAGAGATCTCAAAAACCTCGTGCCCATTGTCACAAGAATAAATCGTCTGGAAAAGTGGGCAATGGGACTCCAAGAGGACGATTTCAAAAAGAAAACAGAGGAATTCAAAAACCGTTACGAGAAAGGTGAAAGTCTCGATTCGATACTGCCAGAGGCATATGCCCTTGTACGCGAGGCTGCACGGAGAAAACTTGGAGAAAGAATCTTCGATGTGCAAATGATGGGCGGAATAGTGCTTCACCAGGGTAAGATAATGGAAATGAAAACCGGTGAAGGTAAGACCCTATCATCGGTTACTGCTGCATATCTAAACTCATTGACCGGCAAGGGTGTTCATGTTGTAACTGTGAATGACTACCTTGCAGAGAGGGATGCAGAATGGATGGGACCTGTGTATAACTACCTCGGTGTTACCGTCGGAGTTATTCTCTCACAGATGGACAACAATGCAAGGAAAGAGGCATACAGAAAAGACATAACATATGGCACGAACAATGAATTTGGTTTCGATTACCTCCGTGACAATATGCGGTGGGACAAGAAAGAAAAGGTACAGAGAGGACATCACTACTGCATCGTGGATGAAATCGATTCCATACTTATAGATGAAGCGAGGACACCACTGATAATTTCCGGACCTGCAGAGGATGATACATTCAAGTACTATGAGGTCAACAGACTCGTGGATCAGCTGAAGGAGTGTGAAAAGGATCCTGAAACAGGAGAGTATCCAGAATTCCCCAAGGGTGATTACAAGATAGATGAAAAAAACAAACGTATCACCTTTACCGATGAAGGTATGAACAACATAGAAAGGCTCCTAAAAAAGAGAGGATTGATACGAGGTTCCCTCTTTACAGATCAGAACTTTGAATACATCCATTACTTTACCCAGGCTCTGAAAGCTCACAGGCTCTTCCAGAGAGATGTGGACTATGTTGTTCAAGAGGGTAAGGTACAGATAGTGGACGAGTTTACCGGCCGTATACTGTATGGAAGGAGGTATTCAGAGGGTCTGCATCAGGCTATCGAGGCCAAAGAAAGAATAAAGATTGCACAGAGAAACAGGACTCTGGCAACGATAACCTTTCAGAACTATTTCAGAATGTATGACAAGCTCTCGGGAATGACAGGTACCGCTGATACGGAAGCCACTGAATTTGCAAAGATATATGATCTCGACGTTGTCGTTATTCCAACCAACAGACCTGTCATAAGGAAAGACATGGACGACATCATATATCTGACAGAGAAGGAAAAATTCAATGCCATATGCGATGAAATCGAGGAAAAACACAGGAAGGGCCAACCTATCCTTGTGGGCACCGTATCAATAGAAAAATCAGAGAAACTCTCCAACCTCCTACGATCAAGGGGTATTAGACATGAGGTGCTCAATGCCAAGAATCATGCTCGTGAGGCACTAATAATTGCAGAGGCAGGTTCCAAAGGAGCCGTCACTATTGCTACGAACATGGCAGGAAGAGGAACCGACATAAAACTGGGCGGTAACCCTGAATACAGGGCAAGAAAAAAAGCGGGCAGCAATGCCAGTGAGGAACAGTACAGGGAAGCTCTTAAGAGAGAACTGGAAAACTGGCAGAAGGACTACGAGGAGGTTAAATCCCTCGGTGGTTTACATGTACTCGGGACAGAGAGACATGAAGCTCGCCGAATAGACAACCAGCTACGAGGTCGATCGGGAAGGCAGGGTGACCCGGGTTCATCACAGTTTTATATCTCTCTGGAAGATGACCTGATGAGACTTTTCGGAGGAGACAACCTGAAATCAATGATGTCCAGGATGGGCATGGGTGAAGGTGAACCCATAGTACACCCATGGATAAACAAATCGATAGAAAGGGCTCAGAGAAAGGTTGAAGAGAGAAACTTTGAAATCAGGAAACATCTTCTTGAATATGATGATGTCCTTAATGAACAGAGAAAATTTATCTACGGAAAAAGGGACGAAATTCTCGATGACACGAATCTGAAGGAAAGGGTTTTCGAGACGGTTCGCGATATGGTAGCGGAGATGATGGATGAGTACAGGGAAAGGGGAAGCAACACTCGTACGGCTCTACAGCTTCTCCTTAATGAATTAAAGGAAAACTTCTATTTCATTCCTCAGGAGGATGAAGAAACACTACTTAAAATGCCGGTAGGTGATCTGGAGAAATATCTTCTGGAAAAACTCCGGGAAGATCTCGATGAAAAGGCACAGGAGATAGGTGAAGAGAATTTAAATCTCTTCATTCGAATTGAATATCTAAGAAACATAGATTCCAGATGGCAGGACCATCTTGAAAACCTCGAGGCACTGAGAGAAGCTGTTTATTTGAGGGCATATGGCCAGAAGAATCCCCTTCTCGAGTACAAGCTGGAGGGTTTTCAGATATTCGATGAGATGCTGTACCAGATAAAAACCTCCATAGCTCAGAAAATAATGAAGGTAAAGATACAACCGATCGAAGGCGCAAATCTCATACTGGAGAAGAACAATGTCGGAAGTGCATCACATACAGTCCTTGGCCAATTTGCAAGCCAGGTAGCACCAACGGGAAATGCCCCTTCAACCGGTACGGCAACCAGAACCGCAACCCAGCCATCCCAGGTTCAGGTCAAAAGGACCTATCCGAAAGTAGGGAGAAACGATCCGTGCCCCTGTGGTAGCGGTAAAAAATACAAGTACTGCCATGGAAGAAATCAATAGATTCTTCTTTTAAAAAGAACCTATCCTAAACACCGGATGCTTCATTCCTGTACCTTAAATGGCTCAACACTACGCCTGTTCCGTAGAGAGCAGTGATTATCCAGAGAACAACGCCTGTGGCTTTCAAAAACACACCTACAACGGTGATAAACCCCTTGGATGAGGCCAGATCAAGAACAAGGCCGAGGAGAAAGGGAATCTCTATGATCAGATAGCCTACGAGACCTCCAAGATAAATCCTGCCATTGGAGGGCATTCCTTCCGTTGGGCCTCCCCCTAAAAGTCCTATTCCGATCCTAACCATTACAACCACAGCACCCGCATATACCGAGACAAGGAATACAAGGATAAAGAAGGGTAGAAAGAAAATCCCGACGATTGAGAGAAGCAGAAGAATTATGAATAGCGGTACAAGAAAAGCGGCAAAGAGTATATAGAGAATATTCTCCTTCCACCTGCCAAATGTAAGCGGTAACATTTTCCCCAGTGAATCGCTCCAGAAATGAACAAAGAAAAAGAGTAAAAGAAGGAAAAGAACAATGCGAAACAGCTCTATCATCATCCTGATCTTTACCGCTGATTTGCCTGATGCAAGAAATGAAATGAAAGGTAACTTTATGTTTTCAAGAGCATCCCTGTTCCCTAGAATCCTTGCCTTCTTGTCCTTTACTATCTTCCCTCCTATTGCAACGGCATTCCCCGTAATCACTGCTCCCTTCTTCAAGCTTATATCTGCCCCAAATGTCCATACGTCCCCCTCCACCTTACCCTCGACCAGAACATCTCCCCCCACACTCAGGATATCACCTTTTCTTGTTCCCTTCACGATGATCTGTTTTCCGATTGTAACACCGCTCCTTGTGAGAAAATTGAAACCGCTGAATGAAATACCTATGCTGGCTTTCTTTGTACGTACCGAAACAGACATTGGAAAGATATCCCATTGTTTCACTTCCTTTCCTCTGACATCCATGAAACCAAAGGAAAATGCAACCCTTTCCTCTCCTCCTCCAAGCTCGAAATAACCAGGATGAATCGTCAGCCTTCCCCTTCCTGTATTTTCCTCGGATTGCACCCTTATTATGGTGAATACGGCAAGAAGCCCGATAATCATAAGGACAAGCTTTTTCATTTCAACTTTCTCCTATTATCTATAATATCGGTAACAAATCGACAGTCAGTTTAATAATGAAGAGTCAAATTCCAAGGACCATTCCCTTTGGATTCACCGACTTGCCGTGAAACCTTATTTCGAAATGGAGATGCGGGCCGGTGGCTCTTCCCGTACTTCCAACCAGGCCCAATCTGGTACCTTTTTTTAATACCTGTCCCCTGCCTACCAGTACCCTCGAAAGATGCCCGTACAGGGTCGAAAAACCCTCTGGGTGCATTACGAGGACATACTTCCCAAGCAGACCATCCCGTCCCACAGCTATCACCCTGCCATCCATAGCACATCTCACCGGCCTGCCCCTTGGTGCGGCTATATCTATGCCGTGATGAAAACGAATATTCCCTGTAAAAGGATCATGTCTGAATCCGTATCCCGAGGTGACTATCCCGCTGACAGGCCTTGCAAAGGCCACCCCTATTATTATGCTTCTCTCTATTCCGCTATGCTGTATACCGGGGAAAAAGAGCTTGATTCCTGGCCTCAAATCGGAACGTTGTATACCATTTGCCTCCAGTACAACATCGGGAGAAAGGTCTCTCGAACGGCAGAACCTATCGAAATCCCCCTTTACAGTAAGAAACAAACCATCCATTGTGGGTATCTTTATCTTTTCGCCAACGGAGAGCAGATGTACACCTTCTCCCATGGTCCTGTTAAGTGAAGCTACAGTGTCAAGCATCAATCCGAACTTCTCTGCAATACCGGAAAGGGTATCATTATTCTGCACGGTGTATGACATCAACCGTATACGGCCGATTTTCGTATCCCTTCCTCCTCTGGCACTGCTCGCCGTTTCATCATCCTCTCTCAAAACCTGCTTCCTGTCGATTTTGAAGTCTCTTATCTTTTCCCAGTTCGATGGATAAAAGAGATACTTCCCCCTGATGCGTTCCATGTAACGGTAACGGTCTATACCAATTATGATAATTCCCGGCACCACTAAAATGAGCAGAAATCCTGCAACCCTGTTGATAAAGCTCTTGGAGATCTTCATTTTCTGTCTTTCGATTTAGATTAATGCAGGTATCTCAATGGGTCAACAGGTTCACCGTTTTTAAATATTGAAAAGTGGAGGTGGCTGCCTGTGCTGTATCCGGTATTTCCCATTTTACCTATTAGCTGATTTTGATTTACCCGCTGTCCCCTTCTTACCAATATCCTACTCAAATGGGCGTAGAGAGTTTGAAATCCATCGGGATGTCTGATGATTATGTACCTCCCGTATGTAGGATTCACCCCGGTTCTAACAACGGTGCCAGCCATTGCCGCAACTATCCTCGTTCCTACTCTGTTAGCCAGATCGAGTCCGTTGTGAAAGCGCATGATTCCAGTGAAAGGATCGTGCCGCATACCAAAGCGCGAGGTTATTCTGCCTCTTGTGGGATAGATAAATAGCTTCCCGAGCACCCTGTTCAGATCGTTCAGCCTCATCTTTGCACCGGGAATGAACAACTCCTGACCGGGTTGTATCACTGAAGACCTCAGATTGTTCCAGTCAAGAATTGCTTCCAGTCTGATACCGTAGAGTTTGGAAATTCTACTCAGGCTGTCGCCTCGCCTGACTTTGTACTTGAGCCCATCTTTGTTCGGTATCTCCAGAAGCTGCCCCTCTTTGAGAAGCCTTGCATCCTTTATATCGTTAAAGCTTATTAGGGTACCAAGATTGATATGATATCTACCTGCAATAGCAGAAAGCGTATCACCTCTCTTGACCCTATACTTGCTTATCTTGAGGCTTGCAACAACTTCTTTAGGAAGTGATTTACGAGTCCCAACGGATCTTTCCGATTCAGGTATGAGACTCTGCATCAAAATAGACTCCACCGAATTTTCAGCTGGTAGCAGAGCAGATTGATAAACTCTGTTGAACCTCGAATTATATACGATAATAAGGATGAGCAGGACGGATACGATCGCAACAAGCGTAATTGAAGGTGTGAGAAACCTGCCAATGCTGACATTCCGAGTAACAGTCTGATTCGCGGAATTGCTTAAGGGTTTTTTATTTATCGGTACTCTCCCGGATTCCTCTTTCTTCCATAGGATCTTGCTGTTTCGAGGGCTCTTTGGGGTAACTCTTCTCTTCTTTACATGTTGTTTGTTAAGAACGGTAATCATATATTTCCTATATGAAACATATCGACAAGAAATTACGTGCATATTAATATTAGAGAACAAAAGAAAAAGATGAAAAATAAGATCCTGGTTACACCGCTTCAGTATCTACTAATCTCTGCCATTATAATCATCCTTGGGAAGCTGTTCCTTTTCGACCTGATAATCGTTGAAGGCGATTCAATGAAACCTACTCTTTACAACAGGTCGATCACATTTTATTCAAAAATCAACTACGGTCTCTTGAATCCTTTTTCAGGCAAATACTTTGTAGAATGGTCACACCCGAAAAAAGGTGACATTGTGATATTCTGGTACCAGAGGGGAAACAAATACCTGATAAAGAGATGTATAGCCATAGCCGGTGATACTATCGTGATGGAAAAGAGAAAGCTTCAGATACCAGAGGGTTTCATTTTTGTCATCGGTGACAATGAGGAGGTTTCCCTTGATTCCAGGCAGATCGGGTTCATACCGGTTGATACGGTCATCGGAAAAGTAATGAGAGTTGGTGGATCTGGCAGTTGAGAAGTACAAAGAGTAACCGAAGGTTAAGGCTATTTATCATCTTCTTTACCATACTATTTCTCGTACTGATAGGCAGACTGGTACAACTGATGATCATTGTACCCTCTTCTGCCGGCAGGGAGAGTCTCTCCTTCCCAACCGTAGAAAGAGGATCGATACTGGATAGACACGGAAGGCTTCTTGCCATAACAACAAAGCTCGATTCAGTTGCCGCATGGATACCGGATGTAGACCAGCCTGAAGAAACGACCAGAATACTTGCGGAAATTCTCGATATGAAAGAAAAAACGATCAAATCTAAACTATCCAGGCATAATGGTTTCGTTTACATAAAACGACTCGTTTCACCCTCCGTCGTAGAGAGGATAAGAGAATACAAGGAGAAGGGGAAACTCAAGGGCATCAATCTAATTCCTGAATATGGAAGAAGTTACCCGGAGCAGGAGCTTGCATCACATGTAATTGGCTATGTGAGTGTGGACAACATAGGGCTTGCAGGAATCGAATACACCTACAACCAGATTCTCTCACCACAGCCGATTGCAAAGGAGAAGACCAAGGTTTACGGTAACCAGGTTTTTCTTACGATCGATGTAAATGTCCAGTACATAGTGGAGGAAGAAGCCCTTAAGGCATACAGAAAAAACAATGCAAAATCGGTAATGGTCCTTGTTATGGATGCAAAAAGCGGCGAGATTCTAGGTTATTCAAGCATTCCTAACTTTAATCCCAATGATATATCTTTAAGTGACAAATCGGCATTGGATAACAGGCCAATATCATTTACCTATGAACCGGGATCCGTTTTCAAGATATTTTCCATTTCTTCAATGCTTCAAAGCAGAACTCTCAGCATGGACGATCACTTCTACTGTAATGGCTTCTATGAAAAAAAACTACCAAACGGAAAGACCATAAAAATCAAAGATTTGAGTATACACGGGGATGTTACACCCCAGAGAATCCTTCAGCTTTCATGCAACGTCGGAGCCGCATATGCCTCTGACAGAATAGACAAAGAGGTATTCTACAGTATGTTGACAAAGTACGGTTTCGGTAAGACTACCGGAATACCCTTGCCAGGTGAAAGTGCCGGTATTTTGAGAAAACCGGATAGATGGTCTGCCCGGTCCAAGCCAACCATCGCTATGGGCCAAGAAATAGCTGTATCGGCCATACAAATAGTATCTGCGGCTACAGCCATTGCCAACGGTGGAGTGTTGTTGAAACCAATCATAGTGAAAAAAATTGTCTCCCCGAATGGCAAACTGATCAAGGAGTACGGCAGGGAACCAATTCGCGAAGTTTTATCCCCGGAAGTAGCAAAAGAAACCCTAGAAATGATGAAAACAGCGACCCTCGATCACGGTACGGCTAGAAGGGCCAGGATAGAAGGAATCGATATCTCTGCCAAGACAGGTACCGCACAGGTGCTCGACAGAAAAACCGGAAAATATTCCAAAGATCATTTTATCTCCTCTATCATAGGAATCTTCCCGACAGAGGAGCCAAAACTTATCATATACGTCGTCATCGACTATCCAAAATACGAAAAGTACGGTGGTATCATTGCCTCTCCTGTCCTTAAGACAATTGCCAAAAGGCTCATAACATACTTTGCAATACCCCTTAAGGGAGAAAAGGTCTATGAAAAACCTTCCAAGATCAAAGTAACGATTCCGGCAACAAAAGAACTAAAAGCAGGCAGCCCCATGCCCGATTTCATCAATTTTCCAAAGAGAAAGCTTCTGCCACTCCTTAAAAATACCGATTTTAATATACGTATAAGAGGGGAGGGTTATGTGTACAGGCAGGAACCCAAGGCAGGAACAAGACTGAAAAAAGGAATGAATATCTATCTCTATTTGAAATGAGTATGCTACAAGAAAATCTGAACTCTCTGTTGGGTAAGAATAAAGAACTGATCAAAAGCCTGGTTCACAGGGTTGTTCCGTCAGGTGAGCTTGAAATTGTTTCCACTAGGTCGGGCAATCCCACGGGATTGTACAGAGGTATATACATACACAGCAGATATGATCCCATGAGAGAGGCAAAACAGTTAGTCGACGGCCTTCTCGAAGAGGAAATAGATATAGTTGTATTTCTAGGTTTTGCTCTCGGCTACACCGTTGAGGCATGCCTTGAAAAAAAACAAGGCCTCAAGATACTGGTAGTGGAACCTGATATAGGCTTATTCTTGAAGGCCCTCCGATCAAGGGATATGTCTCACTTTCTAGGTCGTGAGGAACTGCTATTCGCCTTCGGTAACAGGCCGGATGAAATCCTCGAAATAATGGAGGGGTTGCGGGCGGAAAGAATCAAGATAATCAGAAACCGCGCTCTCTATCACAAGGATATCGAGTACTACAGGAAGATAGAAGACATAATAAATCGTTACCTCAGAAGGAAAAGCATAAATACTAACACAATGAAAAGGTTCGGCAGGATATGGATAAGGAACCTGATGAAAAATCTCTATCTCCTTGCAAAATATCCGGGTATCACTTCGTTGAAAGACAGATTCAAGGGTATTCCCTCTCTGGTGATAGGAGCCGGGCCAACACTCGACCTCTTTCTGAAGGAACTGCCAGAATTGAGAAAAAAAATGATTCTTATCGCGGTGGACACCGCCATGAAACCACTTGCAGAAGCCGGTATTTCACCTGATTTCATGGTCATCGTCGACCCCCAGTACTGGAATACGAAATACCTCGAGAGGATCAAGACAACAGATTCACTCTTCGTTGCAGAACCTGCAACACATCCCAGAAACTTCAGACTCATCGATACTAGGGGGTTCTGGATAGGCTCCTTTTTCCCGCTGGGGAAATACTTCGAAGAAATAATCGGGGAAAAGGGGACTCTCGGCGCAGGCGGTTCTGTAACGACTACTGCATGGGATTTTGCCCGTCATATCGGCAGCAAAGAAATATTCCTCCTGGGAGTGGACCTTGGATTTCCACGGAAACAGATTCACTGTAAGGGCACCTCCCTGGAAGAACTCTGGCACCTTGGCTCTTGCAAGCTGGCTCCGGCGGAAACTGCATCCTTCGATTCTTTGATGTCTGGAAATCCATTCTATGACATTTCCTACAACGGAGAGAGCCTGGTAACAGATGAACGAATGGTCATCTACAAAAACTGGTTCGAGAGCCAGACAGTGATTCACAGGGGTATCAAGACTTTCAACCTTTCTGAGTTTTCATTGAAGATTCCGGGAATAGAACATGCAAACCATAAAATGCTCTCTGTCTTTCCGGAGAGGAGAGAATTGATAGATAGGTTGCTCAAAGATGTGGAAATGCTCTTCGATGAAGCAACATGTATCCCCAGTGATGAATTTTTCGAAAAAGCTTTTCGCAATCTCCTTTTCGAACTCGAAGAGCTATTTTCGCTTGCAGAGAAGGGTGAAGAGTATGCCGGTTTCTTACGTGAAGAACTTGAAAGGGGCGGTGATATTCGTCCGGTTCTTGAGAGCCTGGAGAAGGTAGATCAAGCAATAATGAAAATGCACACAAGAGACATAGCCGGCTTTCTCGTGCAGGAAATATCCCGGAAAGTTACAAGAGGTTACAACAGCTCAGATCCTCAAATGGCTGTGGAAAACAGCAGGCTTCTCTATTCGTCAATCAAAAGAGCTGCCTACTATCACATAAACCTGTTGAAAGTCATGATGAAAACTGATCAGTACTAATCAGTACTAATTTCCTTAAAGTTATTTCCCAATATTCCGAATCTATATATGAGGGAAAACTAGAAATGGTGCACCCCTCTGGGAAAACGGTATGCTGTCATACGACGTCCAGGCATACCGTTTTTTTTAATTCTTCATCGCTTTTTCGATAGCTGAAAACATACGCTCGGGTTTGAAGGGCTTTACTATAAAGTCCTTGACTCCTGCCTGAATTGCCTCTACGATGAGCTTCTGCTGACCCAGGGCTGAACATATGATAATTCTCGCCTCTGGATCTATCTTCAATATCTTCTTCATGGCTTCCAGGCCGTTCATGTTTGGCATGGTTATATCGAGAACTACGACATCAGGCCTCAATTCCGCATATTTTTGTACTGCCTCTATGCCATCCGAAGCTTCTCCTATCACCGTATATCCCCTCTGTGAAAGAATCTCCTTTTGAATCATCCTCATGAAGGACAAATCATCCGCTAACAGAATCTTGACAGCCATTTTCGCCCCCTAATACTATGACAATTCAAGTATAGTCGAAGTATCGAGAATGTAAACGATTTTCCCGTCACCAAGAATGGAAACCCCCGAAAAAATATGATTCTCATTGAGTATATCATCGATTGGTTTTATCACTATATCCTGTTCCTCGATCAACCTGTCCACGATAAGACAGGCAATCCTGTTTCCATGGCTTATGATTACCCCGTAATTATCTTCGCTTTTCCCGGCCCGTTTACCAAGCAGCTTATCGAAATATATTACAGGAATATTCTTTCCCCTGTAGTTGTACAGTGTCTTCTCCGCTTCATAGATTAATTCGGTATTCACAATCTCCACAGTTTCTTCGGTTCTCCTAACGGGAATTGCATAGTATTTTCCCCCCGATTCCACTATCACCGCTTGAAGTATCGTAAGTGTAAGCGGAAGCATTATCGTTATCCGCGTACCTCTGCCCTTAACCGTATGAAGATTTACATCACCTTTCAACTGTTCCTTTATCTTGTTCGCAACTACATCCATTCCGACCCCTCTGCCGGATAGTTCCGTAATCTCTTCCTTGGTGCTGAACCCGGGATTGAAAACAACCTTCAAGAGTTCATTTTCACTTATCTCTTCTTCACCTATCATGCCCTTAGCCATGGCAACTTCCCTTATCCTCTCCGTATCGAAACCCTTTCCATCATCCTCGATCTGGAGAATGATATTCCCTCCCTCTTGATAAGCTGAAACCTTGATGATTCCTTCTACCGCCTTACCTCGGGCTATACGTTCCTCAGGGTATTCAATTCCATGGTCCAGAGCATTTCTTATCAGATGGGTAATTGGTTCTGAAAGCGCTTCGACAATACTTCGATCAATTTCCGTCTCTTCCCCTGAAACTTCAAGTTTGACCTGTTTACCGAGCTTTCTGGAAAGATCCCGCACCAGACGTGGCAACTTGTTGAAGATGACAGCAATTGGTACCATTCGGGTTTCCATGATTGCCTGTTGTATTCCCTCTGAAATCTTATCAAGGGAGTCTATTGCAGATTCGATGTATTCACCCAGCTCTCCGGCCATGCCATTACTCAATACATTCTTCATTAACTTCTCTATCTGTGACTTGTTTATCACCAGCTCACCAACAAGCCGCCATAATTCGTCTATCTTCCTTGTCTCTATTCTTATCGAGGATTTTTCTATACGACGGGGTTTCGCCTTTTTCTCCGCAGTCTCTCTAATCTCTCTCTTGACATCCCCTCCCTTAAGAAAGTCATCATAGGAGAGCTTTATCAGTTCGACCTTCTGTATTTCATCAACCTCTGTTGCCCTGTAAATATCCCTGTCATCTCCGCTGGTCGTAAGATAAACAACGAGTTCTCCGTAAGAATCGTCCTCTTCCACCTCTCTGTCAAAAGGCGGAATAGTTTTTATCACATTCACAACCTGTTCGAGATTGGTAAAGACGAGAAAGGCCCTTGCATATTTCATCGGTGATTCAGGATCAACAGTACAGGTAAGCCTGTAAAATCTCTCGTTCCTCTCCATGGCCTCCTTTAGCTGGTTCAACTCGAATTCAGAAAATTCCCATATCTTTTCGATTGCAATCTGCTTTTTTTTCGTTTCACCCAGCGTCTTGCTTTCCAGTCTGGAGGTAACAGTCTCTCCGCAGAGTAACTTCAGCTCATCGAGTATCTCAGTAATATCAATCTCTTCTCCATGACCACCCTTAGCTATACTGGCTATCATCTCATGAACGGCATCAACAGCTCCGAGGATGAGATCCATCTTGGACTGTTCGAGAGACATTTCACCGGAACGCAGTTTTTCGAATACATCCTCCAGCTTGTGTGCAAGATTGCTGAGAGATGAAAATCCTACAACAGCCGATTCCGATTTGAGTGAATGCATAACCCGGAATATCTCGTTAATCAGATCCTTGTCCTCGGGGTTATTTTCAAGTTCGAGCAGATCAGAATCAAGCTTTTCAAGGAGCTCTTCTGCTTCTTCGATAAAGGCTCTTCGCAGTTTATTGCTATCGATACCGGATACAGCCATTCTTCCCTTTTCCTATTTCGCTACTTTCACTTCTTCCTGTGATTCAATTACCTCTTTGATATTCAACAGGATAATCAATTCATTTCCCTCTTTAACTAGACCATCTATCATCGACTCTTTAAGGCCGTATATGGAACTCACACTTCTTTCAATCTTTTCGTCTTCGATTTCTACGATTTCACGCACATCATCGACAAGTATCCCAAAGGTACGATTCAAGACCTTTACAACAATTATTCTTTTTTTCCTGTCTTCCTTCTCCGCTACAAGGCCGAATCGTTGACGCAGATCTATTACAGGAAAAACCTCGCCCCTCAGATTCATGACACCAATTACGTAGCGCGATGCCTTTGGAACATCGAGAATGTTCTCGTTCTTCACTATCTGTACGACTTCCTCCAATCGTAAGGCATACTTGACCTTTCCGAGAGAAAAAAGCACATAACTACTCTTCATTACCTCATCTCCTCTTATTCAAAGAAACGATAAGCTGAATCTCTCCTACCGGCAAGCCTACCTCCTTGGCTATCAATGTTTCGGAAAGTCCGGAGTTGTAGAGTTTGAGCACTTTTTCGTTGATATCCTCTTCCTTCGGCAGTTCAACATGCCCTTTGCCGGATTGGCTTTTTTTCATTATCTTCTCATATCCACTGGCAGCCGTATTCCTGCGCCCCCTTTCCCTGCTAATAAGGCTTATCACTCTCTCTGCCCTTTCCGTTTCCCTCTTTAATGTATTTATCCTCTCTTCAATCAGCGCAATATTCTGGGCCGTGGTTTGATTTAGCTCAACGATTATTCTATCCACCTCGTCACGTACTTCTTTTAGAAAATTTCTCGAATCCTTCAACTCGATGACCTTCCTCTTGAAATAAAAAAAAACAATGAGGATCAGAATCAAATTAAGTGTAAAGATCAATACATAGCCCCTATTCATGGTTCCTCATCCTATCAAATCGATATGTTTACCAAGATCAGGGTCTGAAAATATTTCTTCTTCAGCTCCTCTGTTTTTCCCCGTTTTTCTATCCTTCCCTTCCTTCTTCTTCATCTCCCTCTTCTCTTTTTTCTCTTCTTCCTTTACTTTCTCGACACCCTCTCCAACTTCCTTCGTCTCATTTACCGTCTTATCCTTCTCTTCACTCTTCTTCACTATTTCTGTTCCCTGAAGCGACTGGTGTTGCGGAGAAATCTCTTTCTGAATGGCTTGTTCTTTTCCCACCCTGTCCATCTGGGCAAACAGAGTCTGTAAATCAATCGGTAAAAGAGGCATTTAAACCCTCCTTATAACCTCATCTTCCTCTACTTCCTCGTACTTTGTTACCTTAACTTCGTTTGCCTGCAGATAAAAGGTAACATATTTGAACTCTGTGCGTACAACAAGAGAGGCATTCTTTATAAATATTTTGACCCCGGGGTATACCCTCCCAGATGCCGAGATCTTGCCTACAAGTTTCAAGGATTCCAGGTAAGAGTTGATACTTCCAATCTCTCGGTTCACATTCTCCAGCTCAGAAAGTATCTGTGACCTGGACTCATTCAATTCAACAATATACTTTTTCTTTTCCTCCGGTAATTTCCTTTGAATCTTTGCCAGTTTTTCCAGGGTACTGAGATTCTTCTCCACCTCTTCCAGTTTCTTTTCGAAATCGCTCCGTTTTTCTTCCAGTTTGGTCAATTTTTCCTTGCTTCTTGGGTCGTAACCAACCTCCAGCACGGTCTCTGTTCCCGCTACAGACCCGAGAGTCTTGGCATTTATCTCTTCTGCTGCCTGGATTCTTCCGCCCACTATTGCCGCTCTCTTGCCTTGGCATATCACCTTCTTGTTGGCAACTACCTGTGAGTGTATTATGCCATCACTGGCAACCACATACTCACCCGAATCCACTATGGCATGTTCAATAAATTTCGCAAATACACTCATTCCGCTCCTTATTTGTCCACCTGTTTTACCCAATATACCCTGGTGAACAATGATATCTCCCTCTGCATCGAGAACTGCCTTGCCTACACTTCCCAACACCTCTATATTGCCTGCCGCCTTTACGGAGAAACCGTCTTCAACATTACCCTTTACGACAACAGTTCCAAGGAACAGTATATTTCCCGTATGAAGATCTACATCCCCCTGAACGGTATATACCGGTTCAACATTTATCTTTCCGTTCAACAGAAGAACCTGGCCGTTTATCTCCGAAACAGCGGTAAGTCCATCCTCTGACAACTTCACGTTCTTTCCGACCTGCAATTCCACATCGTTTCCCGGTTTTGCAGGCAACACCATCCCGGTTACCGTCTTGCCGTTTATCCCATCTTCCGGTGGTATCTTCTTTGCCAGCAACTGACCTGCTACAACATTTTCTACCAGATCCAGTTCTTTGAAATCCACTCGCCCGTTCTTCTCTTTCAATTCTATCTGGGAGTGATCAGTTCTGAAATTGTATATTATCCTTGCATCTCTTCCATTCTGAGGTTTTGTTCCCTCTGCCACGAGAATGGCTTCGTTATAAACGGGATAATCCTCCAGACGCCTTAAAACATCCTCCTTTATCCCGTGTACTACACCGTTGCTGTTCAAATAGGATACCATGTCTTCATAGGATAAATCCGCTCCGCCCGGACCGGGAGGACTGATTATCATGTAGGCTTTCATATCCTGATCGGTTATTTCAACAGTCATCATCGAATCGTTGGCCGGATTGTACTGATAGTCACCAACCCTTATATATTCACCATCTGCCCTCTTGACTACCTTTGCCACAAGGCCGGCATCATAATCGGTTACCCCTCTTTCCGTTAGTTTGGCGATTGCCATCCTCTCCGTTACCTTCGATCCTCTTCCCTTTGGCTTTGTAACCTTCAAGAAAACACCCTCATTTGTTAGTCGGACGAAAACCTCTCCCGGCCTATCTTCTTCCACCTTTTTCGCAGTGATTTCCTCGAGATCTTCCTCGAATACCTCTTTTACCTTTTCCTCTTCTTTTTCACGTGTTTCATAGACGATAAGTTTCCAATTCTTCTTTGCGACTCCAAAGACTCCCTTGCTGCCCCTCTCTAGAACCTCATACTCCAGCTTTCTAATTGGAATTCCAAGCTCGATCGAGGCTTGCTTAAGCGCTTCCTCGATTGTAAGACCTTCTGCCTTTACATACCTGATCTTTCTGTCCTTTTCAGCTTCTTTCTGCATGAAATCTTTGATTTCTTCCAGGCCTATCATACTATTCCCTTCCTCAAGGAAGTAAGTTTCGCCCTCAAGCGCATAATTGCCTTGGTGTGCAGCTGTGAAATACGTGATTCTGTCACCTCGAGAACCTGACCGATTTCTTTCAGAGTCAGATCCTCGTAGTAGTACAGTATCAGTACTTTTTTCTCCTTTTCCGGCAGCTCATTTATAGCTTCTATTATGACCCTTTTTATCTCATCCTTTTCCACAATCGTATCGGGATTGAGGTTTGAAGGAGCCTCGATACTCTCGGCTATGGATATCTTGTCATTGTCTTCACCTGAATACCAAACATCATTGAGAGAGAGAATAGAAGTGCCGCTTATTTTTAATGTAAGTTGCTGAAATTCTGAAAGAGATATTCCCATTGCTTTTGCTATTTCCTCATCGGTAGCAGCCCTTCCGAGATTTGACTCCAACACTCTAACCGTCTCTTCCAGTTCCCTTGTCTTTTGTCTTACTGAACGTGGTACCCAATCTATAGAGCGCAATTCATCGAAGATAGCACCTCTTATCCTCGTAACAGCATAGGTCTTGAATTTCACATGTTTGTTCGGATCGAATTTTTCTATAGCATCGAAGAGTCCGAATATACCGAACCCTACAAGATCATCGAACTCTACATTGTGTGGCATTCCGATGGCTACCTTGCCGGCTACATATTTTACAAGGGGAGCATACTGTTTAACGAAGTAATCACGTATTCTGGGGTCTCTCTTCTTGTGATAGATCTTCCAGAGTTCCTCTTCGGTCTTGCCTTCAAAGAAGTTGTCTTTTTTCTTTGCCACTTCAACCTTCCTCATCTTTCTTCATGAATGACCTTACCGCCTTTGCCAAGGTTTCAGGATCCACGTCGGTCCCAAGAACATCGGATTTCACCGGTTTACTCCTTCCTGAATCTCCGCTACTGAAATTATCCATAACATCGACCTCGATCGAATCAAAATCGGGTAAATTATCACCGTCGCTTTCCAAGCCGGCCGCATCACCTGCCATACTGGCCTTATCCTCCTCACCACCCTTTGCCCCTTCTTCTCCTTCAGAAAATGCACCAATTCCTACATCGCTACCTGTATCTTCAACCGAAAGCCCGGTACCAGATTTTTCTTTTTGTTCGGTGATAGTTTCCTTGTCTGTTACCGTCTCTACAGGCTCCGCATCTTCTACCATGTCTTCCTCGGTTATCTCATGGGGATTTTCTTCGGGCAATACAATATCCACTTCTTCGCCCAGCGGTTCGGCCGTAATCTCCTCTCCTTCGGACTGCGTTTTCGAAAATAATTCGGGAAAATATTTCCTTAAAAGCATATTGGCTCCAAAACCGATCAGGCCAAGAAGCAATCCTGAAATTATGGATTTATAGAGAATCACGAAGAACGGATTGCCTGCAATCAGGCCAAGCAGAAACGAGAGAAAAAATCCAAAAAGGAATATTATCAGCAGATATTTCCATTCCTTGAACATCTTAATATAAAGATTAGGTTAAAAGACTATTGGAGTCAAGATCGTGCATGTTTAGCCACCAAAGAGTCTTTTAAAGAAATTCCCTAATCCTCTTCCCTCCTTGAAATCTATATTTTCAAGCCTGCTCACTATATGTTTTACGCATATCGATGCCTTCCCCCTCGGGTCGAGGGCAATAAAGGGTTTCTGTTTAAGTACTGCACTGTGTACAAGTGCATCCTCATATACGAAACCAAGATAATCGACTTTCAGGTTCAGGAATTGCCCGGCAATGTTTATAACTCTCTCTGCCACCTTCCTTCCTTCTACAACAGAATTCACCCTGTTGATTATCAGTTTTATATCTAGGTCCACATTGTCGATTTCCGTGGCGATTATCTTTATAATACCATAGGCATCGGTTATTGCCGTCGGTTCCGGTGTCGTTACTATTATCACATCATCGGAGGCAGCAATAAAGGACAGTACATTGTCTGAAACACCGGCACTGGTATCTACAATGATGATATCGGCATTGGAAAGCTCGTACAGTTCGTCGATGAAATGCTTTCTCTCGCTCTCTGAAAGATTCGCAATCTTCGAAAATCCCGAGGCTCCCGCAATAAACTGAATACCAAACTCAGTATTTATTATTATGTCCTTCATTCTCTTCTGTTTTTTTATCAGGTGGTAGAGGTTGTACTGCGGAATTATGCCGAGAATGACATTTACATTGGCAAGCCCCAGATCTGCATCCAGCACTATCACCTTTCTGCCAAGCTGAGCATAGGCAATCGCCAGATTGATTGCAATATTCGTCTTGCCCACACCTCCCTTACCACTTGAAACAGCGATTACTCGTGTATTACCCCTTGGAACACTTTCCTTTTTCTGCATAATTTCTCTAAGTTTTTCCGCTTGATCCGGCATGATTAACTCCATATCCCTTTCGTAATCTCT
This sequence comes from Spirochaetales bacterium, assembly GCA_027021365.1. Classification (GTDB taxonomy): domain Bacteria; phylum Spirochaetota; class Spirochaetia; order SZUA-6; family SZUA-6; genus JALUUM01. The sequence continues at coordinate 204,527 of JALUUM010000020.1, read as the reverse complement.
ACTTCTCGTCCGAATTTCTCCTCGAGTAAATCCGACTTCACTGAGAAACCTTCCAGATTTTTCAGAAACCTCACAACAGTTGCCTCCTCAAAATCCTGAGGAACCGATTGGCCATCGGAGAGGTATGAAATCTTCTTCCCCTTCTCTGAAAGCACACTCACGATGTTTCCTATTCTGTTTGTTTCGTCGAGCTTGGTTAGAATTATCGATCTGTAATCGAAGGGTTCAAACTGCCTTAAGATATCTTCCAGATCGCTAGTCTTCGTAGTTGCACTTACAGCCAGATAGGTCTCGTTTCTCTTTCCAATCACATCAAGAATATTCTTCATCTCACCGAGTTTTTCATAATCTCTTGGACTCTTCCCTATCGTATCGATAAGTATCAACTCTGCATTGCCGTAGAGAGCAAGTACTCTTTTCAATTCTTCCCTGTTCGTCACCACAGACACAGGTATTTTCATTATTTCACCGTACTTCTTTATTTGCTGTTCGGCAGCAATCCTGTAGTAATCTATCGTCACCATTCTTACTTTTCGAGGTATCGTCTTGGAATTACCGATGCCATAGATTGCCGCAAGCTTTGCTACTGTAGTGGTCTTGCCCACCCCTGTGGGCCCAACTATCGTGACAATCTTCTGTCTCTCCCTGTCGGTAAATCTTATCGGATCAGCTATTGATATCTTTCCACCTATCCATAAAAGAAGTTCATCCTGAATCCTCTCCCTGTCATTCAGCTCTTCCAAGGAAAAACTGCTCTCCAGCCACTTGCATGCTTCACCGATGAATTTCCCTGTAAACTCATTCTTCTCCAGCAGTGATTTCATCTCATCTACAATGGGATGCATAGCACCGGTAGTTTCTCTCGAACCCTTCAGTTCTTCCTTTAGAGATTTTATCTCATTCAACAGTGTCTTTAAGGTCTGGTCCTTCTGGACGTTTTGAAGTATCTTTTCCTTTTCTTCCTGTACTTCCAATCTTTTCCTTCGTAATGGCTCGGATGAGAGATAACCAGTTATCTCCACACCCTCCTTTGAAAAAAGTCCCATAAACCCGCCTATTCTGACACTTCTATGTGTGAGAATCCTTGCATTTTCTCCGTATTTTGCCTTCATAAGTTCCAATGCTTCTCTGTGCGATCTTGCCTGTAAAGTAAAGTACTGCATTTTCTAACCCCTGTCTTCTTCCAGTTTTATCATTCCAAGTGTTTCGATATTTACATCCGCAACGATTTCAGATGCTGACAGAACTACCAGATGTGGAATTTCTCTCTCCGTACTGGATTTTACCAGTGACCTCGCTGCTTCGGATGTAAGAATAATCGGAAGATAGCCCTTCTCCTGTACAGCCCGTACATTATTCATAAGGGCATTTATCCATTTCCTCTGTAACGATGGTTCAAGTGCAGCAGCAGTACCTGCGGGAGTCTCTACTCTGGAATCTATGATCGTCTTTTCCAGCTCCGGATCCAGAGTAAGGACGTGAAGCACCTTGTTCTCGTCGGCATACTGGAGGCATATCTGCCTTCCGAGAGCCTGCCTTACCTTCTCCGTGAGAAAGCCTATATCCTTGGTAACAGGACTGTAGTCTGCAAGAGTTTCGAGAATTGTTACCATGTTTCTTATAGATACCTGTTCCTTAAGCAAGGACTGAAGCACCTTTTGAATCTCACCTACAGTGAGGTTCTTGGTCACCTCTTCGATGACAGCAGGATAGTCACTCTTAAGGGTATCGAGAATGGACTGAACTTCCTGTCTTCCCAGTATATCGGCAGCATTTCTCTTTAGTATCTCCGTCAGATGCGTAGCAATAATCGACGGGGGATCAACAACGGTGTATCCAAGTCTTTCCGCTTTCTCTCTCTGGTCCTCAGTTATCCACGTGGCCGGAAGACCGAAGGCAGGATCCTTGGTAGGTTCACCCTCCAGTTCTTCACGTATGCCGCCCGGATTTATAGCCAGGTAATGACCCATTTTTATATTTCCCCTGCCCACCTCGACACCCCTTATCTTAAGGCAGTATTCTGAAGGATCCAGCCGCATGTTGTCTATAATCCTTATCCTTGGTACGACGAGTCCGAGGTCCAGGGCAGCTTCCCTCCTTATTCTGGTTATCCTGTCCAACAGTTCAGCCCCCTGGTCTTTGTCCACAAGTGGTATCAAACCATATCCCAGTTCCATCGATATAGGATCCAGTGGAACGACAGGTGAAATTTCGACAGGACGGGCTGCTTCTCTTCCGGCGGCCTCTTCTATTCTCTCCTTCTCCTGTTCCGCTATCTCTTTCCTTGTCAGAGAGAGGGCAAGAGCAGCCATTAGACCTGCCAGTGGAATCAGGACGTACCAGGGGAAACCCGGAAGAATGGCAAGAACGAAAAGGAATCCTGCTGCAATCCAGTATGGCCTCGTCTGATGTGAGAATTGCTTGGTAATGTCAGAACCGAAAGAAGCATCGGAAATCGCCCTTGTAACTATTATACCTGTTGCTGTGGAAATCAAGAGGGTGGGAAGCTGTGTAACTAGTCCGTCCCCGATTGTCAAGGAAACATACGTATCCAGTGCAACCGACCAGGGCTCTCCATGGATACTCATACCTACCAGCATTCCCCCGAGAATATTTATCACCGTGATGAATATTCCAACCTTCACGTTACCGGCAACGAATTTGGAAGCACCATCCATGGCACCGTAAAAATCGGCCTCCCTCTGGAGATCATTCTTCTTCCTCGTTGCTTCTTCCTCGGTGATCAATCCCGAATTGTACTCCGCCTCTATCGACATCTGTTTACCGGGAAGTGCATCCAATGTGAACCTGGCGGCAACCTCTGCGACCCTCGTTGAACCCTTTGTGATTACAATGAACTGTACGGCAATTATTATTACGAAGATGATAAAACCAATGACATAACCCTCGAGGCCCGATGAGCCAACGACAAAGGTTCCAAAGGCTCTTACAATCTTGCCATTGAATTGACTGCCCTTGGAAAGAATCAATCTGGTCGACGATACGTTCAGGGCAAGGCCAAAAACAGTTTGTATCAGGAGCAGTGTCGGAAATACGGTAAACTCGAGAGCATGCCTCGTGTACAAGACGATCAGAATGGTTAGCAGGCTCAAGACCAAATTCACCGACATCAACGTATCAAGGATGAAAGCCGGTAACGGTATCAGCATCATCATAACGACGATGATGACACCGATAGCTACGAGAACATCACTCTTCTGTTGCCACACATGTGTGGTTATTCTTCTAGCATCTGCCATATCAACTCCTGTTCATTCCTGCAAATCATACTGCCCTCTCATATCTCCCGTTCATTCTGTAAATCTGTGCGAGAATAGTAGCCATTGCCTCATAGAACTTTTCAGGTATCTCATCACCAATTTCAACCTCGCTGTAGAGAGCCCTGGCGAGAGGTTTGTTTTCTACGATTGGAACTGCATTCTCCTCTGCGATTTCTCTTATCTTGAAAGCTATATGGTCAGCTCCCTTTGCAATGACAGTAGGAGCTGTCATAGTCACCCTGTTCCACTCCATTGCAACGGCAAAGTGTGTCGGGTTTGTGATAACTACATCGGCCTTCGGAACATTCCTCAGCATATTCTGGGTGAGAAGCGCTCTCATCCTTTCCCTTAGTCTGCTCTTTACGAGGGGATCACCCTCGTACATCCTTCTCTCCTCTTTGATTTCCTGTTTCGACATCTTCAACGATTCGATGTGAAGGTGTCTCTGAAACATGTAGTCTGGGATGGCAAGCACGAGCAAGGCAACGGCGGCCTCGATTATTATTCTGAATGCAATACCGGCAGTAAGACTGAAACTTCGGAAAAATGGCATTTCCACCATCTTTGCCAGCCTGGGAAGTTCTGCCCTAATGTTTAGATACGCAATAACGCCTATGAATACAACCTTGAATATGGACTTGCCGAGGTTAAACGCCGCTTCACCTGAAAACAGAGCCTTTTTGAAGAATTTTCCGAATCTCGGTACTATCCGTTTGAAATCAGGTACAATCGGCTTTACGGTAAAAAAGAAACCCACCTGAAATATATTGGAAAGCAGTGCAGCAACGAAGGCTACAAAAAAAACAGGTGTTATCAACCTTATGAAGAACCATATGAATGCCTTCCAAATATTGCTATCCGTTCTTACATCCATTTCGGTCGCATGGAGAACGAAATAGCGAAGCATATCTATCATCGTTTTCAAGAAGGAGGAGGAGAACAGCCCTATCACCACTATGCTGAAGAGAAGAATTATCGCAGAGGTAAACTCAACCGACTTGACAACTTTCCCCTCTTCCCTTGCCTTCCTCAATTTATGCTCGGTTGGTTCCTCCGTTCTTCCCTCATCCTCTGCAGCAAACCACTGGATATCTATTTCGAAGGGAGTATCCTTGGGAAGCTCAAATGCTGCCCGTATGGACTCCACAGAGGCCCATAGCTCCCTGCCCTCCCTTCCGGAGATGAGTATACCTATCATCTTGCAGCCCCTCCAAGCTTGGTAATCATACCGGATAGATTGGTGAAACTCGCATCGATAATCCTTGCAAAGGCATCTACAAGAAAGGGTAGCGTGAGAAATAGCATCAGAAAAGCAACACCAATTGCTACCGGGAAACCCATCATCAGAAGGTTCATCTGTGGTGCCGCCTTTGCCAACAGGCCCATGGATACGGAAATCAGGAGAAGGGTACCAAGAATGGGAAATGATATCGTCAGGGCGCTTTCAAAGAGCCTTCCCAGACTTCCAATGAACACCCTCAGAATATATTCCCTTCCCATCACAAGATCTACTGCTCGCAGAGCCTTGAATGACTTCATAACGCCTATGAGAACGAATTTCTGGAATCCCCCTACCGAAACGAATATCAACATGGCAATGAGATTGAGAAATTGTCCCATTAAGGGTATATGCCTCTGTGCAAGAGGGTCAAACACCTGGGAGGCACCGAAACCCATCTGGAGGGAGAAAAGGTTACCGGCAACCTGAAAAGAGGCATAGATAACTGCAAGGAAGAAACCTATCATCAGTCCTATCAGCACTTCACCGAGAACCAGAAGGAAATACTGGACGAAAGATTGAGGAACGTTATAGCTCATTTCTGCTACCCAGGGGAAGACGGCAAATGAGATAAAGAAGGACAGGCCAATCTTTGCAAGCTGGGGTAATAGAGATGAAGAGAGAAGCGGTGCCACTTCTACCATGGCAATCACCCTGAAAAAGATGAGAAGGAATATCTCTACATTTCTCACGCTCAAATTAACCATAAACCACCTGTAGTCCCTTTATTCTCCTGTCATCCCGTTATATTGGGAATTCTCTCGAAAATCCTTATCGTAAATTGCACCATTGAAGTTACTATCCAGGGCCCGAAGAGGAAGATGGCTCCCAATATTGCAGCAATCTTTGGTACAAAAGTGAGTGTCTGTTCCTGTATCGATGTAGTCGCCTGTAATATTGCTATTATTAAACCGACGAGCATTCCAACTAACAGGATCGGTGCCGCAATCATGAGAGTCTGGAGAACTCCTCCCCGAAGTAAACTGACTGCAAGTCCTGTGCTCATATTTCCCCTCCTTATAATTAATTATCGGAAACTTTTAACGATTTCCAAGGTAAGAAGACTCCATCCGTCTACCAATACGAAGAGTATCAATTTAAAGGGCAACGATATCATTACAGGTGGTAACATTATCATACCCATCGACATTAGCGTTGATGCCACGACCATGTCTATTATTATGAATGGTATGAATAGCAGTATTCCTATCTTGAATGCCACGGTGAGTTCGTGAAGTACGAATGCCGGTATCAATACATATGTGGGAACGTCAGCCAAAGTCTTCGGTTTGGGAAGGTTTCTTAGCCTCATGAAAAGCTTGATATTTGCCGGATCATCACTCATTTGTTTGTACATAAAGAGCCTTATCGGTGCCTCGGCATTGTGGTACATCTCTTCTATCCCGATTTTTCCTTCGGAAAATGGCTTGAAAGATTTCTTGTATATCTCGTCGAATGTGGGCCACATGATAAATACCGTAAGGAAGAGTGCAATTCCCATGAGAATCTGCGTAGGTGGCACTTCCTGAAGTGCCAGAGCACGTTTTACGAAATTGAAAACAATGGCAATACGAAGAAACGATGTCATCAGAATGATAATGGAAGGTGCAAGAGTAAGTATGGAGAGGAGAAGCAGGAGTTGGACAGAGAGTACAACCTCCTGGTTATTGGCTGCCGGCCTTACATTGAAATCAACATAAGGAAGATTCACCTGATTGTTACCTGCCGCATTGACTGCTCCCCCATTGCTACCGGTATTTGCCTGAGCATATAGCAGGGGAGGAAATACAAATAGGGCAATCAAAAGCATTGCTGCGGTGAGAATCAACTTATTTTTCATATCCCCCTCCCAGTAGATATTTCTCAATTAATCATTTTAGCCTGTCCAGACGGCTTCGCTGCTTTCTCATGAAGTCCAGCGAACTTCTTATAGAGTCCTCCTCTCCCCTGACTCCCTCTCCTTTGACTCCGAAGAATTCTGCCAGTGTACTCTGAAAACCTTTCTTTCTTTCAGAACTCACCTCTGACAACCTCAACGAAATTGCATCGATCGTTTCCTTGTCACTTATCTCTGTAATGAGATTTATCGCACCGTCAGCCACACCTATCAGCAGAAAAACACCACCGATCTTAATAAGGTGCAGTGCCTTTCCGCCAGCAAGATCCCTGGAGCCTATTATTTCGATGAGATCATTTTCCGCAAAGCGTCTCTTGGCGCTTCTCTTGATGAAAAAGAAAATCAGATAAATTACCCCAACCACTCCTGCCAGAACAACCAGCATCCTTACGAAATCCCATATCGATACCAGGGGTATCTTTTGAGCTTCCTCCGGATTCGGAGCATTCTGGTCACCCCCCGTTATTGGCAGACTTGATTCGGGGTTTACAGATTCTCCGGTTGCCTTGACCTCTTCTTTTCCGGGAAGAGAGTTGGCCGATGCATCCTGGGCAAAAAGCATTCCCGGCAGAAAGAACACAAAGAGAGATACTATTATGACTATGGATATGATTTGTTTTTTCAGTTGTCCCCTCCCAATAATTTTTTTTAAAAAATAATTCTAAGTCATGTCAAGTCACTCATCCTCTCGAGCGGTGAAACAATTTCTGTCACCCTGACGCCAAAGTTTTCGTCTATGACAACAACCTCGCCCTTTGCGATCAGCTTGTGATTTACAAGGATATCAACCGGTTCTCCTGCAAGCTTGTCCAATTCGATTATCGTTCCTTCACCTATTCCGAGAATTTCTTTGATCAATTTTTTCGTTCTGCCCAGTTCGACGGTGACCTCCATGTACACATCCATGAGGAGGCCGATATTCCCCTGTTCAACAGGTGTTGTAGCACTTGACTGCAAGTTCGCAAACTGAACAGGCTGAACATTAGGAGGTGGCGTAGCTTGCTGCATGCCCCCAAAGCCACCAACCGGTTGCCCGAAGGTCTGCTGCATTCCACCTCCTGCTGCAGGTTGTCCCCCGAAGATATTGGGCTGCTGCGGCTGTGCTGCAGGCTGGCCAAACATCCCCTGCATTCCTTCGGCTCCCTGTTCCTGACTTGCTCCTGTACTTCCCGACGCAAGAGATACTATCTCCTTTACCAGCGCCAGAGAGAACAGTTCATATACCGTTGCAGGAGATGTCCCCTCGATGCTTACAGGGTATGCTACCTTTACAACATTGTCACCCTGTGGGAATCGTACCTGTGCTTTTGGTATTCTCTTGATATCCGGCGGTGTTGTCTTTATCGTTTTTCCCGTTTTGTTCCCTATCGAAGTGGTCTCCGAACCTGTCATCTGCGATACTGCCTCCGAAACGGCAGAGAGAGCCGCCTCGTCAAGTTCACCACCCTCCTGACCCATCATCAATCCGGCTATTGTACTTGCTATCTCAACGGGAAATATATAGGAATGATCCCCTACTATTCCGTCGTTGTAATCTATCTTAACTTCAACAACCTCATCGGGAAGTTCGCCTACAATAGCTTCTCCGCCTGCCAGAGAAACTTCAGGTTTTCCGATTGTAACACTTTTACCGGTTAGAATCGAAAGATTCGAAGCCTGTGACTCGGCAGATTCTTCCAGCAATCCCTGGAATACACTTTTTTCGTTGTCACCGAGCGGTGAGGCAGGTGCCTCTGCCGTTTCCATTTCTATATTGTCTGTACCCTGTAAAAGTGCATCTATTTCATCCTGTGACAGAGAACCATCACTCATTCTTCTTCCTCCCCTTCTGCCGTCAGTTCTTCGAATTCTTCTTCAAGTCCTTCCAGTTTCTTCGTAACCTGAACGGCAAGTTTATTTCCGACAACCCCAGGCCTGCAGAGAAACTTCTTTCTGTCTCCTATCTTCAGGACCATCGGATCATCTACTCTCACATTGTCCAGCCTTATGATGTCTCCTACCCTGAGGGCAAGGACATCGCGGACGGTAAGATTCATGCTTCCAATTTCAGCGATAAGCGTAACCTCAACGGTAGAGAGCCTCTCCCTCAATATGTTGAGATTTTCTGTTGTAGTCCCTCTTCGTACAGAAGAGTACCAGTACTGTGCCGATAACTTGGAGATTATCGGCTCGATGGTGAGGTATGGGATACAGAAATTCATCATTCCCTCTACTTCACCAACTTTCGTCTCCAGCGTGACGAGCACTACCATTTCTGTGGGAGGTACTATCTGGGCAAATTGCGGATTTGTCTCTATCTGCCCGAGGCGTGGCCTCAAATCTATTACAGTGCTCCATGCCTCCCGCAAGTTACCCAGTATCCTTACAATTATACCCTCCATAACAGACTGTTCTATATCCGTCAGATCCCTCGTGAATTTTGCACCCTCTCCCTGTCCACCGAACAACCTGTCTATGATGGAGAATGTGACTGAAGGATCGATTTCAAGAATAGCCGAACCCTTCAAAGGGTCCATGTTTATGACGGCTAAAGTCGTAGGATTCGGAATCGATCTTATAAACTCCTCGTAGGTAAGCTGATCCACAGATGCAACATGTACATGAACGAGGCTTCTAAGCTGAGCAGATAGAGATGTCGTTGTGAGACGAGCAAATGTCTCATGCATTATGGAGACTGTTCTTATCTGATCCTTGGAGAATTTGTCAGGCCTCTTGAAATCGTAGATCTTTATCTTACGCTGATCTGTGGCCTGATGTATCTCTTCCGTATCTACTTCGCCGGAAGAAATAGCCGTCAATAGTTGATCTATTTCATCCTGCGAAAGGACCTCTGTCATCGAATCCCCCTCCTACCTCGTAACTACAAATTCCCTGAAAACAACGGAATCAATCTTACCTGTTGTCATTATCTGATTTATCTGTATCTTAAGTTCCTCTTCCAACTGCTGATAATGGCTCGGTGTCAACTCCTCAGCCTTCTTTGAACTAATATAGAGAAAGATTAGATTTTGTATCTGTCTCGTTCTGGCAATCAGTTCACTGTTTATCTCTTTGTTCCCCATTTGGTACCCTATGCTCACACGAAGGGAAAAGATTGCCGGATTCTCATCTGCCGTTACACCCCTTATAGACTCGATGTTATCGTAATATTCCAGCGGCGGGGTCTTTGCAGTATATTTGGGAGAGGTGACCGTTACATTTCTCGCAGCCTTCCCCTTGTTGATTATGTTGAATGTGACGACTGTCGTGGTTACGACAAGAATGATAATACCAATCCCGATGGCTGCCCATTTGAGTATCGTGATTACTATACTTGGCAAGAAACCTGCCGGCTTCTCACCTGCTTCCATCTCCTCGCCGCCAGCTCCGACATCTTCGAGATTCAAACTCTCTTCATCTGACATTCCCTTCTCCCACCTTATTCTTTCTCTTTTAAGAATTTATCAAAAATAACATAAATATGCAAACCCTTTCGATCCTTATCCTTCACAAGTTCACTCCTTACAGGCTCCACCACTCTGAAAGCTAACTCCTTCACAAGCTAATTCCTTACAGGTGACCCTTTGTAAGTATTACGATATCGACCCGCCGGTTGTATGCCCTTCCCTCTGGTGTGTCATTTGAAGCAAGCGGTACCGTATCGGCGAAACCAGCCACCTGAAACTGCTTTTCATTTACGCCGAAATCCACCAGGTAGTGTAAAACATTCGTTGCCCTTGCCGTGGATAGCTCCCAGTTCGTCGGATAAGGGCCATTGGGATCCGTCGGAATGGAATCCGTATGCCCCTCAATCCTGAATCTTCTGTCCTTGAGCTGCGGTGACGAGAGCAAAGTTGCCACTTTTTGGAGGGTCTCCCTTGCCGCTTCGATATCGATCGTCGCACTTGCCGGTTTGAAAAAGGAGTCTGCCGCAAGAGAAATGATCAAGCCCCTCTCATCCTCCTTGATTCTGACCTTCTTTGTTTTCAACTCCGGCTGAAAAAGTGATATGGCAAGCTGCCTTGCCTTGTCCAGGGCATTACCCCTTTGTCTCGAGGGAAGTGACATTATGGTATTCCCCAGTTCGGCAAGCTTTCCCACCTCCAGGGTATTACCGCCCATAAGGGAACCAAGACCCTGGAATGCAGCGAGTATCAGGCGGAGTTCACTGCCATTTATCTCTGCCGTAGTAAACATCATTATAAAAAATGTAAGAAGGAGTGTGGTCATGTCACCGTATGTCAACAACCAATCGGGAGCGCCTTCTTCACATTTCTTACACTTTTTCGGTGCTGGCATTATACCTCCTATACCCTAAATCTCCTATTCCCTGGCGGCTTCCTGTTTTACCGCCTCTCTCCTTGCAGGCGGAAGAAAGGATATAAGCTTTTCCTCCAGAATCCTCGGATTATCACCCGACTGAATGGAGAGAATACCCTCTATCATTATCTCTTTTACAAGGGTTTCTGCCCGGTCCCTGTCTTCCAGCTTACTCTTGTAAGGAATAAACACGAGGTTTGCAAGGATAGCACCGTACATCGTTGTGATAAGTGCCAGTGCCATTCCAGTACCGATGGAAGACTTGTCCTCAATATTGGCAAGCATTGCTATCAGACCTGCAAGGGTACCGATCATTCCGAAAGCCGGTGCAAGCTTGCCCCACTGATCAAAAATATTGATCCCGGCTAAGTGCCGCTCCTGTATCTGGTTGAGTTCGTTGTACAGTATGTTCTTTATTATCTCCGGGTCTGTTCCGTCAACGACGAGCTGGATACCCTTTCTTAAAAACTCATCCTCCACCTCTTCCAGGTCGTCTTCAAGAGCCAAAAGACCCTCTCTCCTCGCCTTTTCAGAGAACGTAACGAGCTGCGAGATGATTCTCTCCTCCTCGTAGTTTGGTACCCTCAATCCTATGTTGACATACTTCATGATGCCAAGAACCCTGGCCAAAGGGTTCGAAACAAGGAGAGCGGCAAATGAACCGCCTATCGTCATAAGGGCTGATGGTACATTTATGTATGCACCGATATTACCCTTACTGGTAAGAATAGACATCAATATCAGTGCAAATCCTCCAAAAACCCCTACTATCGTACCGAGATCCATCTAATTACTCCTCATTCTTGAAAGCACCTATCAATTTCCTGTACTGAACGATTCTTTCAAATATAGTATCGTAATCCTCCTTGACTATGAGTCTCTTCCCTGAGAGCATTACGAGAGTCGTATCGGGATTGCACTCGATATACTCTATCTGATGAGGATTCACGTAGTATGTCTTTCCGTCGAGCCTTGTCACTTCAATCATCCCTTACTCATCCTTGCTCATCCTCGCTTATCCTTGTTCATCACTTACTATTCCGACCCTCGCAAAAATCATTGTATCATACTATCGTTTCAAGGTTAACAGTTCCTGGAGCATCTGGTCGGAGGTCGTTATGACCCTCGAGTTTGCCTGGAAACCACGTTGCGTCACAATCATATCGGTAAACTGCTCGGCAAGATCCACATTGCTCATCTCCAGCGCTCCCGCAATAACCTTACCCTTTCCCGCTATTCCGGGTGCCCCAATGTTGGGATCACCGGAATTGTTAGATACGACATAGGTATTCTCACCCTCTTTCTCCAGACCTCCGGGGTTTGTAAAGGTAGCGAGGGCAATCTGTCCAAGCACCCTCTTTGTTCCGTTTGTATAGACTCCGGTAATTACCCCCGACTGATCTATCTTGAAACTCTCCAGGTAGCCCATGGTGTATCCGTTCTGTCCCGTTATCTTCGTCGAACTCTTGTCTGCAAACTGAGTTATACTGTTCCTGTATGATCCGACGGTACCGAGGTTCAGATTGAAGGTCTGCCTTACCGCTGCGGCCCCGGCAGGAACCGTTGCTTCGGGAACATCGAAGGAAACCGGTACCTGGAGTGCACCTGTATTGATAGTGTCACCCTGTGCATCCGAAACCGCCGCAAGAGCTCCGAGATTGTCGAAATCGATGAAGAATATATTGTCCGTATTGTTCGCAGCACCGACTTCAACAGTGGTATTTGTCGGGGTTTCGGCATTGGGATCAACAATCACCTCTACCCTCCACCTGTTTGCGATACCGGGCACCTTGGTAAAATTGACCTGAAGCTTGTGAACCTTTCCGAAGGAATCGTAGATATCGTGAGTTGTCGTCCAGGTTCCCTTTTGAATATCCTCAGGTCCTGCTCCCGGTGGTATCACAGGTATTCTCTTGTCCAGGTTCGAAGCGAAATACACCTCTGTTGTGGCAAATGCCGGGTCCTTGTCTCCGATGGGAATAACTAGATCCTCGATATCACCGGATGTGTTGATTGTTGCCGTCCCGCCGACTCTCCTCGCCATCCAGCCCTGAACTCTCATTCCGTTGGCGGGGTTTACAAGACGGCCATCCTTGTCCAGACCGAAATTACCAGCCCTGGTAAAATAGGTCTTCTCACCTGCTTTCTCTATAAAGAAACCCTCTCCCTGTATGGCGAGATCCGTATTTTTACCGGTAGTCTGCAGTGAACCTTGCGTCATTATCGTATCGATAGAAGCCACCATCATACCAAGGCCTACCTGCTTCGGGTTCACTCCACCCACCTCATCGGTAGGTTTCGCAGCACCTGACAGTGTCTGGGAGAGCATGTCTTGAAAGGTGACTCTTCCCTTCTTGAATCCGGTGGTGTTGACATTCGAAATATTATTGCCGAGAACATCCATCCTGATCTGATGGTTTTGCAGGCCGGATACGCCTGCATAAAGTGATCGCATCATTTCTTTACCCTCTCAATGTCTGAAAAATCATAATATTTTCCCTTCACCAGTACCTGTGGATATTCCCCTCCAGTAACTTCCTCGATTATACCTGAAATATTTCCATCACCGCTGTTTATCTCTACCGTCTTTCCCACCATGGAGAAAGCCTGGCTTCTCACAATCAGGGAAAGAACCTTTGACATTTCCTCGTTCATATTTGTTATTTGTTCCAACGTGGAAAACTGAGCCATCTGGGCAATAAAATCCTTGTCCTTCATCGGCTCTGTCGGATCCTGATGTGTCAATTGTGTCATCAGTATCTTTAGGAAATCATTCTTGTCCAGTGTTGTCTTGATTCCCTTTCCGCCATTCAGGCTCTTATTGGTCGTATTGACCAGCTCCTTCAGTTTTGCCAGTTGATCCGGAGCAAGTATCGTTTGTAAGTCCATGAAACCTCCTGTTCAGTCACCTTGTTCAAACTATCATATCTATCAAAAGTTCATCCCTCTTGATTTCAAGCAAATTCGGTATCGAATCTTCTATTTCCTTCAAAACCGGTATCCTCCCAATGCTCTTCCCCCAAGTCTTTTCCCCTCCGTGTTCATCCATCTTCCCTGAAAGTTCACTCCCTACCGATACATCGAATGACGCCGTCTGAAAACCGTTGCTCTTAAGCGCATCCTTCAGTGACTCAAGCCCGTTGTTCAAAGCATCCTTTACACTATTATTTTCGACAATAATCTTTCCCACTATACGATTCTCGTTGATTGTTAGCTTTATCCTCACACTTCCAAGAGATTCGGGTTTCAGATGAAATCTTATTTCACCGTTTTCATTATCCCTGACAATTATACTCCCGCCCTTGAAAATCTTTTTGCCTATCAGTTCATTGAACTGTTCTGTAACACTTTCAAATGTAGCTTTAGCATGGCCCGTAATATTTCCGGTTTCTCCTTTCATCATGGTACTATCGCTTCCACTGTTACCGCTATTAAAGAGAACTTCGGCTCCCTTCCCGCCCGAACTGCTACTCACAGCCTTTACAGTCCCCGGCTCTGAAATTTCACTTTTTACAGTTTTGAGTTGATGTGGATCAAGCCTCTTCTTTTGTGAGCTATGATCATCCCTTCTCAGGTCTATAACCGTCAACTTTGGCTTGCCATCAACTGGCCTGTCCGCCTTTTCTTTCAGATAAAGCTCCCCTCCCCCGGATACCGATGTTTTTGTCAATGCTTTTGCCGATGCTTCTGCCAACGTGTTCCGGGAGAGCAACTGTTCCTTTGCCTTGGATACAAACGCCGCAAGCTCTTCCAGCAGGGATCGGTAGTTTTTCTTTCCTTCAAGCAGGTCTTTCTCCAACTTTTTTGCAAGTTCGATAAGTTTGGAAATATCTTCCTTCAAAACAGCAGGTTTACTGTCATTATTTCCAAGATATTTAATTAATTCTTCAATCAGAGCCCGAATAGCCTTTGATATTTTTTCACCGGCAATTCCTTTACCTGTCTTTACGATAGGTTCCTTCCCTGCCGATATATTTTCTGCATACCTTGTTAGTTCCTCAAGAATATCTTCTATTTTGTTCGCAGTGCCTTTATCCGGAATACCTCTGCCCGAAACGCTCTTCTTTGATGGTACTACCTTTTTCTTCATAAGTGATGCAAAGAGGTTCTCCCTTACACCACCAGTTCCTAAATAGTTCTTTTTCGTCTGCTTCTTGGAAGGGGAAGGCTTTCCAATCGTACCCTTCGAGCCTTCCGTTTCCTCAATCTGTACCTTAACAGCACTCAGTAACACCTAATACCTCATCTATCTCAAGGTTTTCTTGCCATCTTTCGCTGAAGTTCAGCAGCCCTTTCGGGTGGCATCAGCGAAAGCCAATAAGCGACCAGTGAAGTTTCGCCTGCTTTTGCCGCTTCTTCCTCGGTTATCCGGAATATGTCGATTATATCCTGGTCATCCATATTCAAGAGTATCTTCACTGCATTTTCCGGTGGCATTCCCACCAGATATTTCGAGTTCTGAACGAGGTTCACTCTTCTATTTTCGAAAGCTTTTACACGTTCGTTAAACGATTTTTCCCTTTCATCCAGAGCTTTTTCCTTTTCTGCCAATTTTTCTGCCTTTTGCTCTATCTCCTGCTCTTTTTTCTTTATCTCTTCCTCCCTTTTCTGCAATTCTTCCGCCCTCAAGGCAATGGCCTCGCTCTGCTTTTTCAGCCTCTCCCTCTCGAGGAGCAAGGGGTCATCAATTCCCTCAACCTTCGTGGGTTTCTTGAGGCCGACAATTGACAAAACAGGGGAGAGTGTTTCCTTTGCATTAATCAAACCTATATAGTCGAACCAGATAAGCCCGCCCAAAAGGAGAACAACTATCAAGAGAATCAGTATGAATATACGTGCTCCGGTACCTATTCCTCCGAAATCTGCCAAGACAACCTCCTATTTACTTGAAATAACGGCCCATTTGGCATTATTCAAGTCATCGATAGTTTTAATCTCATCGAGTTTCTGCAGCCTGTAATACTCCGTCTCCTTCTTCTCCTTTAGTTTTTCCAGTACCTTTCGTTCTCTGGATGCTGCAAGGTACTTTTCCCTCACCTCTTGAAGTTCTTCTCTTCGCTTTGCCAGTTCGTCTTGAAGTTCTGAAATCTTACTGTTCAAGCGATATATATACATTTCTCTGCTGATCAATTCATTTATATCGATTTCTTCTATTTCCGTATTTCCGCCGGGATTTTCCTCAAGCATCACCCTGTTTATCTCGCCGCCCATATACGCAATCCTGTTCTCTATCTCCAGGCAGATACCGCTTATATATGCAAGCCGCTGCTCCCATTCTCTCTCTACATACCTCTTCAGCTTCAAGAAACGCTCAAGCCTGAAGGAATATCTTTTCATCTTCCATCTCCTCTTCTGGTATTTCTATCCCCGAAATCCTCGCTATACCTTCCAGTGCCTCTTTCATGGTGGCCTTCTCTTCTATTCCCTGCATGAGAAAGGAATTTATTTCCGGCATCTTGTCTATGGCAAGGTCGATTTCCACGTTACTCCCCCGCACGTATGCACCCACGTTTATCAGGTCTTCAGCTTCACCATAGACGGCAAGCATCCTCTTAACGAAACCCGCAGCCTCCTTTGTTTTTTCACCTGTAATATTAACAGCCAGCCTGGAAATAGACTTCAACACATCTATAGCAGGATAATGGTTCCGCTCAGCCAGTCTTCTCTCCAGAACGATGTGGCCGTCTAGTATTCCCCTTACATTATCGGATATTGGTTCGTCCATATCATCACCTTCCACGAGAATAGCGTAAAAGCCGGTAATGGTTCCCCTTTCGGAGGCTCCGCTTCGTTCCAGTAGCTTGGGAAGCAGTGCAAAAACAGAAGGGGTAAATCCCCTTGTAGCAGGCGGTTCGCCTATTGCAAGTCCTATCTCTCTCTGAGCCCTGGCAAATCGCGTTACGGAATCAAAGAGGAGCATCACATCGTTTCCCCGATCCCTGAAGTACTCGGCTATTGCAGTTGCCACGAAGGATCCTCGAAGCCTGGCCAGTGGCGGCTTGTTGGAAGATGCAACTACGATCACTGACCTCGCAAGACCCTCTTCTCCCAGATCATTCTCGATAAACTCTCTGACTTCCCTACCCCTCTCCCCTATAAGGGCGATAACATTGACATCGGCTGAGGTGTTTCTTGCTATCATCCCTAGAAGTGTCGATTTCCCAACCCCACTTCCGGAGAATATTCCCATCCTCTGCCCCTTTCCAACTGTAACCAGCCCGTCTATCGCCCTGATACCGGTGGTTATCCTTTTCGTTATCCTCTGCCTTTTAAGAACATGAGGTGGTGAACCGAATACCGAGTAGATTTCCGGTGAACCTATATCTCCCTTTTCGTCCAGGGGTCTTCCCATATAGTCCAGCACCCTCCCGAGAAGCTTCTCTGAAACAGGAACGGACAGGGTTTCTCCCGTTGCAATCACCGTACAACCAACCTCTATTCCTTCCATTTCGTCGTAAGTCATGAGCTTGACCCTGTCCTCTTCCAGGCCAACCACTTCAGCCCAGACGACCCCTCCGCCCTTTGGAGCGAGAATCTGACACAGCTCACCCACTATTGCATGAGGGCCCTGGCTCTCGATAAGAAGACCATTTACCCTTACAACCTTTCCCGTGTATTTGATTGGATCTATTCTTTCCAGTTGAGACGTGTATTTGTCAAATAAACCCATTTTCCCCTCCCAATTTGGGTTTAATATATTTACATGCTTACCCTGTATCAGCCCTCTCCTTTTGACTTTATGGGCATCAGTTCCAATATCTTCTCTTCTATTTCATGCAGCTGGGACGAAATCCTTGCATCTATCTGACCAAAATCTGTTTCGATGATACATCCTCCCCTGTCGACCGACGAATCTTCCAGAACGGTTATCGACTTAACATTCTCTACCATGCTCATGAAATCCTTTACATGTTCCGAAGTAAGCTGAAGATCGGCAAGATTGACCCTGATAACAACATCACCCCTGCTCTTCAACTTTCTAAGTGCCTGTACTACGTTGTTTATCACAACATTCTTCTGATTCTCCGATATGACTTTTATAACCTTCTTTGCAATCAGGAGGACGAGATTTATAATCTGTGTCTCACTCTCCTCGATTATTTCGTTTCTCTTCTCTATTGCTTTCGAGATAATCGTATGGAGCCGATCTATCAATCTCTTTACCTCTTCCTTTCCCTCCTGGTAACCCCTATCATGCCCTTCTTTATACCCTCTCTCGAATGCCTCTTTTTCCAGCTGGCTTACCTTTTGTTTTACCTCGTTTTCAATGGCTTCCGCTTCCTTTTTGGCATCCTCGATGATTCTCTTCGCCTCGTCTTCGGCCTCCTGTCTTATCTTCTGTGCCTGATTATTCTTCTTCTTCACCTCTTCGAATGCAATCCTCTCTGCATCCTTTATTATCCGGTCAGCCTCTTCCCTGGCCTTTTCAATCATCTGCTGCTTCTCGGATTCCCATCTCTTGCGGAACTCCTCAGCTTCTCTTCGGATATCCTCCACAGTGGGACCTGTATATTCTTCAGCGGTAAGCTCTATTGCTTCCGGTTCCTCCGGCTCGATTCTCGGTGGTTCGATGAACACCTTTCGTGTCCTGTACATTATTTCCTGCGGTTTGAAAACATTCTTTGCCACTTTTCACAACTCCTAAAGTTTCGATTGTACGCTCATACTATGTACGCTCATACTACAAGCTCATCCTCTCCTGCCCTGGCTACCACTATTTCACCCTGTTCCTCGAGCTTTCTGATTATCGAAACGATCTTCTGCTGAGCTTCTTCCACATCTTTCAATCTTATCGGCCCCATGTAATCCATGTCTTCCTTCAGTAGTGTTGCTGCACGCTTGGACATGTTTCTGAAAATCTTGTCTTGAACCTCCGAGTCCACCGCCTTCAACGCCTTTGCAAGTTCCGTCGTATCGACCTCTCTGAGCACCTTCTGTATGGCACGGTCATCGAGGAGTACTATATCCTCGAATACGAACATCCTCTTCTTTATCTCTTCGGCAAGTTCCGGGTCATCCTCTTCCAGCGACTCGATAATCGTTTTTTCTGTCGACCTATCAACAAGGTTCAAGATTTCGACTATACTCTCCACTCCACCTGCCGCAGTGTAATCCTCCGACGAGAGTGAAGAGAGCTTTTTCTCCAGCACCCTTTCAACCTCTCTCAATACCTCGGGAGATGTCCTGTCCATCGTTGCAATTCTCTTTGCAACATCCGACTGAACTTCATTGGGCAGACTCCCCAGTATCACCGATGCCTTCTGGGGTTCAAGGTATGCAAGTATCAGCGCAATTGTCTGCGGATGCTCCTGTTGAATAAAGTTCAACAGATGAGCCGGGTCAGTTCTCCTTATGAAATCGAAGGGCCTCACCTGAAGAGAACTTGTCAGACGGTTTATGATATCAACTGCCTTTTGGGTGCCAAGTGATTTTTCCAGAAGTTCCCTTGCGTAATCGATACCCCCCGTGGAGATGAAATCCTGGGCCATCATCAATTCCTGGAATTCCATCAAAACCTGATCACGTTCTTCAGGTTCTATGCTCTCAAGCCTCGCTATTTCAAAGGTGAGCTGTTCTATTTCATCCTCTCTCAAGTGCTTGAATATTTCAGCCGAGATTTCCGAACCAAGGGTTACGAGAAAGACTGCAGCCTTTTGCCTGCCGGAGAGCTGTTTCCTATGGGCTCCTCCTCCCTGTGCACCCTTTTTCCCTGCTGTGGCCGTTTGAGCGGCTGTAGCTTGTTTTCTCTTGGCCATACTATTCCTCCATCAGCCAGGTCCTGATGAGTTGAGCCACGTCCTCCGGATGCTCCCTGGCCATATTGATTGCATTTTCCTGCATCTCCAATCTGGCTCTCTCCTCGATAGAGAGCTCTACCTCGACACCCTGCTCTTCAGCAGAACGCAGTGCCGCCTCACGCATCGCCTGGTGCTGTCTTGCTAGTTCTTCTTCCCTGAGTCTTCTTCTTCTCTCTATTTCCTTGGAGATGAGCCTGTAAATAACTGCAGCAATGAAAAGTATCGCAAGGGCAATAATTATCGTTATTATGGTCCGCCTTAGCTGCATCTGCTGTCTGTACTTTGCATCCTCTTCCTCGAACTGTTTTGTCCTGTCGAATTGAAGATGCTCCACGGTAACCGAATCACCTCTGTCCCGGTTATAACCCACCGCATCCTTCACAAGGGCTTCGGCCTTTTTAAGGTCTTCCTCTGATACCGGAATGTACTTTCTCTTTATACTTCCATCCGGATTCACGATAACCTGCCCCTTGTTATCATACTCCTTTTTCCAAACACCGTCTATCGCAACGGCAACTGTCAATCTCTTTATAGACCACGGACTCTTTTCCTCCACGATATTTCTCTTGTTCACCGCTTCGTTCTCGGTAACTGTCTTGTTCGAATACTTTCCCACAAGGTTTGATAGATCCTTGTACGCCGGTGGTGTCTGACCCTCCTGACCCGGGGGGCCCTCCGGGTTGAACCCGGTGCCTTGGAATGTCTCTTCCTTTGACTGCTTCGAAAGAGTAATCGAGGGAACTACCACTGTTTCGTCGAAGGGTGTTTTCGGATTGTCCTTTTTCATCGTGACAGGAAAATGTTCCTCGGTCTTTATAGTCTGCTTGCTCATATCGAGGTCTATATCGAGCTTTACT
This sequence comes from Spirochaetales bacterium, assembly GCA_027021365.1. GTDB lineage: Bacteria > Spirochaetota > Spirochaetia > SZUA-6 > SZUA-6 > JALUUM01. The sequence goes on along the minus strand of JALUUM010000020.1, from coordinate 184,116 downwards.
ATCTCCACCCTGTCAGAGCCGAATATATTCTTTAGAGCCTTGAGAATCTCATTCTTGTATTGTCTCTCCAGATCCGTCTTCGTCTTTATCTCTTTTCTTGCTATATCTATCCTATCGATATCCTTTAGATCTTCGAAATTGTTCAACTGGATACCATTCTGGTCGGTGATAACTATGTTCTCATCCTTAAGTCCGGCTACTGCAAACTTTATCAGCTTGACTATCCCCTCTATCTTCTTCCTGTTTGTCGTTATGTCGGATCCGGGTTTTGGCGTTATTATCACTGATGCAGTAACAGGATTCTGGTCTTCGGTAAAGAGTTCGTTCTTCGGAACGACCAGGGTAACACTGACCGCATCAACATCATCCAGTGCAAGGATATGCTGTTCAAGACTCTTCTTGATTGCACGCTGAAGATTCACGTTGCGTTCGAAGTCTGTTATAGTCCACCGCTCCACGTCGAAAATTGCCCACGGGTCTGTTTTGGGCGGAATCAGATCCTCCCTTACCAGAATTGCCCTCATTCTTCTTGCCGTCGGTTCGTCCGGTACCATTATCACCTTGTCCGCCCTCACCTGGTAGTTTACACCCTCTTCGTCCAATCTCGCCGTAATCTTCGTAAGGAGTGTATCGTCTGTTATCGGAGATCTGATCAATGGCACCATGCTCGGTGCGGAGCTAAAGGCTACCACGAGAATTATTGCAACTATGACGACGGCTGCAACTGAAAATAGGATAATCTTCTGAACAGTGGACCACTTTCCCCACAGTCCCTTGAACTGTTCAATGAGTTTTTTCAACCATTCGTTCATGTCCCCTCCCCCTGTTATTTAAAGAGAAATCACCTCACATTTATGATTTCCCTGTATGCTCTTATCGCCCTGTCGGCAATGGCTTTCGTTATCGAAAGCGATAGATTTGCCTTGGCAATTGCAATTGTTACATCGTGTATATTGACAGAATCGGGATCGGTAATCATCTTTTCTGTGAGATTGATACTATCCACCTGGTCGGCATTCACCTGGTTCAATGCTTTGAACAACAGTCTGCCGAAACTCTCCTCTGCCGTTGTGTTTGTCTTTCCAAACTGAGGTTCCGGACTCATGTGTCTCGGATCCGTCCGCAACATTTTTACAACCTCTCCGTTCACTTGATCAGGTGTTAGAAATCCCATCTGTTACCTCCCGATTTCCAATGCTTTGAGAAACATGCTCTTTGTACCGTCTATCACGGCGACATTTGCCTCGTATGACCTCGAGGCAGAGATCATGTCAACCATTTCATTTACCACATTTACATTTGGATACTCCACGTATCCCTTTCTCGGGCCTGTTTTTATTGCATCCGGGTGAGTCGGATCGTATACAAGCCTTGGTTTGGAGTCATAATCCTTTTCTATTTTCACAATCCTCACACCCTTTCCAACCCCGTTATCGAGGTACTCTGGCAGAAAGGGGCTTCTCCAGTACGGTTGTGATACCCTGGGCCGAAATATCACCCTGCTTCGCCTGAAAGGGCCGCCCTCCGTGGTTCTCGTTGTATTCACATTGGCTATATTATTTGCAATAACGTCGAGACGTGTCCTCTGGGCCGTCAACCCCGTGGCAGCTATGTTAATACTGGTAAACAGTCCCATACTCTAAAATCCTCCTACCTCAATACAAGGTTCACCCTGGCAAATTCACTTGATACAACCTGTACCAGTGTCTGATAGAGAAGCTGATTCTCCATCGCATTCATCATCTCCTCTTCGATGTCGACATTGTTTCCATTGTTCTTTGCCGTTGTAAGGTAATCCAGCACCCTCCTGGGCTTGACTTCACGGTAGTCCATTGGTTTGTAGAAGGGGATATGCCTCCTGTCGGTGAGAAGCTGCGGGAACGGCTTTACCTTCTCCGAATCCAGAGCCCTCTTTAGTTGAGATTCGAAGTTGACTACCGTCCTCTTGAAATTCGGTGTATCCGAGTTTGCTATGTTATTTGCTATGACATTTCTTCTCAAAACAGAAACGTCAAGTTCCCTCTGAATTATATCCAGATTCTTGCCAAACAATCCGTTGAACATCCTTAACTATTTCCCTCCACAACATATTTTCGGAACAAATCGAGCGTTGTATTAAGGGTATCAAAGAATAAATCTTGCAAGGTCTCTGTCCTCCTCTATATCCTTCAATCTTTCCTCAACATACTCTTTCGTAATCGTTACCTTCTGGCCCTTCATATTGGGTGCATAGAATGATATCTCTTCCAGAACACGTTCCATTATCGTGTGCAATCTCCTTGCTCCGATATTCTCTGTCTTGGAGTTGACATCGCTTGCCACTTCGGAAATCTTCTCTATCGCCTCGTCGGTAAACTCCAGCTCCACATCCTCCGTTTTCAGAAGCGCCATGTATTGCTTTATCAAGGCATTCTTCGGTTGAGTAAGTATCTTCTTGAAATCCTCGCTTGTAAGGGCATTCAGCTCCACTCTCAACGGGAAGCGCCCTTGAAGCTCGGGAATCAGGTCGGAAGGCTTGCTTATGTGAAAAGCCCCAGCGGCAATGAATAGGATGTGGGATGTATCTATCATCCCGTACCTTGTCGTTACCTTGCAGCCCTCCACTATGGGCAGAATATCTCTCTGGACACCCTCCCTCGAGACATCGATACCCACCTTGCTGTCCTTGGAAGCTATCTTGTCCAGCTCATCCAAAAAGATGATTCCCATTTCCTGTGCCCGTTTGAGAGCGATTTCCGAAACCCTGTCCATATCCACAAGCTTGTCCATCTCTTCGCTCAAGAGAATCTCCCTTGCCTGTCTTACAGTCACCTTCTTTTTCTTCTTTTTTCCCCCAAATATGTTGGATAGCCCTCCGAAATTCACACCAAGCTCCTCGAAGGACGTTCCGGAGAATATTTCTATTGCCGGCATGGTGGATTTTGTTACGCTTATCTCGACAAGCCTGTCATCGAGCTTTCCCTCTTTCAACATCTGTCTGAGTTTTTCCCTCGTATCGCTCTTTACCTCACTGACCTCGGAGGTATCCGGCTTCTTTATACCTGGAAGCAGAAGATCCAGAAGAGCCTCCTCGGCTCTGATCTCCGCTTCTGTCCGTACCTCTTCCTGCATCTCCGATTTGACCATGGAAACTGCAACAGATACAAGATCCCTCACCATCGATTCCACATCCCTTCCAACGTATCCTATCTCGGTATACTTGGTTGCCTCGACCTTTACGAATGGAGCACCGCAGAGCCTGGACAATCTCCTAGCTATTTCAGTCTTTCCCACACCCGTGGGACCTATCATTATGATATTCTTGGGTGCTACCTCGTCTCTCAGATCCTCAGGCAACCTCTGTCTTCTTATACGGTTTCGAAGGGCTATTGCGACGGCTTTCTTGGCCTTTTCCTGTCCTATGATATACTTATCCAGTTCTCTAACGATTTCCTCCGGCGTCAAATCCAATGGAGATTTCATTTCAGTTCCTCCACGATTATTTCCTTATTTGTGTATATGCATATATCGGAGGCAATATTTAGAGCTTTTTCAGCAATCTCCCTTGCCGAAAGGTCACTCGATTCCAGATAGGCACGCGCTGCTGCATAGGCGAAACTCCCTCCCGAACCTATTGCTATCACACCCTCTTCCGGTTCTATTACATCACCGGTTCCCGATATGAGAAACATGTTCTTCTTGTCCGCAACGAGCAGCATCGCCTCCAGCCTCCTGAGTACTCTGTCGGTGCGCCAGTCCTTTGCAAGTTCTACCGCCGCTCTGGTTAAGTCTCCGCCATATTCCTTTACCCTGTCTTCGAATTTCTCAAATAAAGTAAAGGCATCTGCCGTGGCTCCCGCAAAGCCGACGATTATCTTACCGTTAAAGATTTTCCTCACCTTTCTTGCCTTTCCCTTCATGATGGTATTGCCCATCGTTACCTGACCATCACCTGCCATTGCTACCTTGCCATTGCGGTTCACGGCAATTATTGTTGTCCCGATGAATTTTTCCATATGATACTCTACCCTTTTCCTTTCATTGTTTTTTTCTCTCTATTTTTGCATGAGGATGAGCCTCCAGATATACACGTTTTAATGATTCCAATCCGACATGGGTGTATATCTGCGTAGTGGAAAGGCTCGAATGGCCGAGAAGCTCCTGTACGATACGGATATCAGCCCCTCTGTTCAGAATATGAGTTGCAAATGAATGCCTGAATGTATGGGGTGAAATGTGTTTCTTCAGGTCCATCCGGCCGGAGTATTTGTCAAGGATATAACGAACTCCCCTCGATGTTAGTCGTTTTCCCTTGTGATTTATAAAGAGTGCTCCGGCAGATTCCACATCATCTCTCTTTATGTAGTACTTCCTCTTTACAAGATAGTTCTCTATTGCACTCTTTGCTCGCTTGCCTATGAAAACCACGCGCTCTTTTCTCCCCTTTCCCGTTACAAATGCAACTCCTCTCTTTAAATCGATATCACGGAGGTCCAATGAGGTCATCTCCGACACTCTGCACCCCGTGGAATAGAGGAATTCAAATATTGCTCTATCCCTCAGGGACCAGAAATCGTCTCTCATATTTTCAAAAAAGCTCTCCATCTCCCTCTCGAAGAGGAAACCGGGGAGATTCTTCTCCGTTCTTAAATTCCTTATCGAATCGAAAGGATTCAATGATATTTTATCTCTCCTCCGCAAGAAACGGAAAAACCCTCTCAACGCCGAGATCTTTCTGTTGAGACTCCTCGAAGACAGCCTCATCCTCGATAGAATCGTTATATACTCTCTGATTTCATTAAGATCCACCTCTTTCAGTCCCAAACCCTTTCTCTCCAGGTATCTGAGAAAGGATTCTATATCCTCACCATACGCCCTTATTGTATTGGATGAGAGATTCTTTACACTAGTAAGATAATTCAAATATTCATCAAGCATTCTGATCCTCTATCTCTACGGTATGGAGGTAATCACAATCCGGGTTTATACAGGCCTTGTATGTACCTCTCTGCTTATCGGTTTTTTCCACGAGAAACTGGCCACACTTGGGGCACTTCTGACTGGTTGGCTTGTCATAGGTGACAAAATCACAATCCGGATAGTTCGTGCATCCGTAAAAAACCTTTCCCCTTCCTCTTCCCCTCCTGCTTCTCCTTTCCACTATCTTTCCGTCACAACCAGGCCTCGGACAATCCGCCAGGGGTATGGGTTTCGTATTCTTGCACTCAGGAAAACCAGAGCAGGCGAGAAAATAACCGTAGCGTCCAAGTTTTTTCACCATTGGCCGCCCGCAAAGTTCGCAGCTATACTCTGTGGGTTCATCCAGCGTTCCCTTTACAGATTCGAGTGTAGACGTGACATGTGCAACCTGTTTACTGAAAGGCTCATAAAACTCACGTATCATACTGGACCACTGGATCTTTTTTTCCTCTATCTCATCGAGCTTTCGTTCCATCTCTGCAGTAAAGGAGATGTTTATGAGATCCGGAAAAGAATCACTCAGGATTTCGCTTATTATCCTTCCAAGCTGGGTGGGTATGAGTTGCTTATTCTGCCGTCTCACATAGTATCTGTCCAGAAGGACGGAAATTATCGGCGCGTAGGTCGAAGGTCTTCCGATATCATTTTCCTCGAGGGCCTTGACAATAGTAGCATCGGTATACCTGGAAGGGCCGGTTGTAAAATGCTGTTCCGGATGGAACTTCACACACTCCACCTCTTCGCCCACCTTCATCTGCGGTATCCTTTTTTCCTTCTCCCTGTTAGCAAGCAGTTTCAATATCTTTTGATAACCCTTCTCTACCGTAACGGTGGATGCTGCCCTGAAAAGAGAATCACCGGCTGAAAAGAGAACCGTCGTCGTGGCTGTCTTTGACGGTTTCATCTGGGATGCAATGAATCGTTCCCAGATTATTGAATAGAGCTTGTATTGCTCCAGAGTGAGGTATTTTTTTATCTCGTCAGGCGTTTTTTCCACGTATGTCGGCCTTATTGCCTCATGTGCATCCTGAGCATTTTTCTTTGATCTGTAGAACTGAGGCTGCTCGGGAAGCTCTCCCGGATAATTCTCGGCTATGAATTTTCTTGCCGCATTCAATGCAACGTTGGAAATCCTCGTTGAATCTGTTCTCATATATGTTATCAAACCGACTCTTCCCGAACCAATATTTACCCCTTCATAGAGTTGCTGAGCAATTCTCATTGTCCTTCGCGATGTGTAATTCAACCTGTTAGCAGCAGTTTGCTGAAGGGTAGAAGTGGTAAAGGGTGGCCTCGGCCTGAATGTTTTCTCCGTAACCTTTATGTCCTTTACCATAAAATTCTTGTAACGCTTCAATGCACCGATAATATCCAGTACTTCCTGATTGTTCTTTATCTTTGGCTTTTCTCCTCTGTACTCCACCAGCAATGCCCTGAACTTGCTTCTCCCCTTTTTCAGTTCCGCTTCCAGAGTCCAGTACTCTTCGGGAATAAAGGATTCAACCTCTTTCTCCCTTTCACAAATCAATTTCAATGCAACTGATTGCACGCGTCCCGCAGAAAGTCCGTTCTTCACCTTTTTCCACAGTATGGGTGAGAGGCTGTAACCTACTAGCCTGTCCAGGACTCTTCTCGCTTTCTGGGCATCGACTTTTGCCATATCTATATCACCGGGTTTCGAAACAGCCTCCCTTATGGCTACCGGTGTAATCTCATTGAAGGTGATCCTGTCTATCTCCACTTTCCCGTTCTTTTTGGAAATGGCATTCTTGAGGTGGAATGCGATTGCTTCTCCCTCCCTATCATTGTCCGATGCAAGATACACTTTTTCCGACTTCTTAGCCTTCTTCACCAGCTCATTCAAGATCTTTGCCTTTCCACGCACCGTTATATAATCGGGCTCGAAACCATTCTCTATGTTTACGGCAAGGCGCGATTTGGGAAGATCTATCAAATGCCCCATCGAAGCGGTAACAGAATAGCCCTTGCCCAGATACTTTTCGATGGTTTTTGCTTTGGCAGGTGATTCCACAATCACGAGTATGTTATTCTCTTCACTCTTCTTTCTCTTCTTACCCATTGAAATCTCCCAATAACCCTTTTGCTTTCATCTCTCTCCTCAAGTCGGTCACCAGTTTCGAAGCTGCAGAGTAGTCAGCTTCAGAACCTTCGGTAATGCTTTTCCCGTTATTTTCGCTCGATTCATTTCCCGCTTGAAGCTTTTGAAAATCAAAACCCGGTAAGTCTCTTTCAAATTTCCCTATCTGTTTCAGTATGTCGTAACAATTCTCAACTATTCCCGCTCCCTCCTCGGCAAGTTTCCTTGTACCGAGGGCTGCCTGGTCGGAGAGACCTAGGCGGTGCACGAGTAATTCCCTACCCTGTTCAAGTGCATAATCAGCTGTAATCAGTGCTCCGGATCTCTCAGGTGCCTCCACTACAACCACAGCTTCGGACAGGCCGCTTATTATTCTGTTTCTCTCGGGGAAGTGGTACTTTGCAGGTGGCTCTCCCGGCGGATATTCGCTGAGAAGTGCACCACCCTTATGTAGTATCTTTCTCCCCAGCCATCTGTTTGAAACAGGGTATATCAAATCGATTCCGTTTCCGAGAACCGCTACCGCACTATCCTTTCTTGCAAGACTTCCCATATGAGCCTCGGCGTCTATACCAAATGCTATTCCTGAAACGACTATACCTCCTGCCAGAACCCATTCCTCAGCCAGTTTTCTTGCTGCCTTTCTTGCCTCTGCATGCGATTTTCTCGTTCCGACGATTGCAACATGTATCCTCTTATTATCCGGTAATGTGCCTCTGTAAAAGAGCATGTAGGGTGGATCATAAATCTTGCGCAACAGCGGAGGATAATCCTTATCCCAATAAAAGGTGCAACCAATTTTTCCGGAGGTCAAGTGTTTCATATCCTTTTCGACCTTTCTCTGCACGTCTTCCCAGCTATCCGGACACTTGAGCCTTCTACCAACCAATCCCTCGATTTCATGTATCCCCAGAAGCAGAAGTTCTTCGAGGTTTTTTACCCTCTCGGCAAGGATTATCTTTTCAACTGATTTTAGAGACCTCATCCTGTTTATACTCAATAGAAAGAAAAGCTCACTTTCCCTCATAGATCTCCGCCTTGATTTCATCCCTATTTTTTTCAGCCTCCCTCTTCCGTAGTGCCGATTTTGTTGTCTTGATTATCCTATCGTACATGTCTATGGCCGATTCGTATTCACCCGCTTCATAGTATGCACGGGCTAAAAGAAACATGGCATCCGTGTCGGATTTTTCCTTGAGAAGGAGTTTCTTGAGATACGGTATGGCTTTTTCCGGCATATTCTTTTCAAAAACATATAGAACAGATAGCCCGAAAAGAGCATCCCTGTAGAAAGGTTCCAGAGCCAGAGCCCTCAAATAATACTTTTCGGCAAGGTCTGTCAGTCTTTTCTTCTCAGCCTCATCGTCTATTATTGCCTTGGACATCCGCGCAACTGAAACCGCTGCAAGATAGAAAAGAATCTCATTTTCGGGGTAGTATTTGATGGCCTTTTTTAAACTTTCAAAGGCTTTTCCGTACATCTTTGCATTCATGTACCTTACCGCAAGCATCTTGTAATATATGCCAATCTGTTCTGATGCCTTTATTGTCCTGTCCACCTCCCTCTTGTATCGTTTTATGCCATCCTTTAACTCCTCGATGGATTTCTTGTCTATCTCCTTTTCAGGGTAACGTGGTTTTTCCAGTTTCTTCAGGTTTTCAAGATAAAACCCTTCCTCCCTGTTGCAGCCAGAGAGGATAACCATAAGGGACAATGGCAGAAAGCAGAGCAAGGCAAACTTAACGGGGGGAGACTTTTTCTTAACCGAGAAATTGATCTTTTCTATCCTCTTAACATTCACTTTCTTCATAACCCTTAAAAGCCACCTTCTTTCTTCTTGCTTCGTCAGCCCCTCGGATGATAAGCGGAATGATACCTCTTTAGGCTTTCGCTCTCCACATGTGTATATATCTGTGTAGTACTAATGTCCGAATGACCGAGAAGGGCCTGCACCGATCTCAGATTGGCTCCACCCTCAAGGAGATGTGTTGCAAAGGAGTGCCTCAATGTATGTACCTTCCCCCTTAAACCTGCTCTTGCCGCTATCTCCTTGAAACGCAACCATATTCCCTTTCTCGTCAGTCTGTTCCCAAGGTGATTGAGAAACACATAAGGAGTTTTCTTTTTCTTCAACAGAAGCGGTCTTGCTTCGGTCAGATAACGGTTAAGCCAGTAGCCTGCAACTTCACCCATGGGCACGAGCCTTTCACGTTTACCCTTGCCAAGTATCCGTACGATCCCCTCTTTCAGATATATCCTGTCCGTAGTCAGGTCGGCAACCTCCGAAACTCTAAGTCCGCAGGAATATATAAGCTCGAACATCGCCCGGTCACGCATCCCATTTGGCGTTTCCCTGTCTATTGCCTCGAAAAAGTGTTCGATCTCTTCCACAGAAAAAACCCTAGGAATATTCCTTCCAACCTTGGGTGTTTCAACCAGTTCCATGGGGTTGGCATCGATATAGCCCTCCAGAATCATAAACCTGAAAAAAGCCCTCAATCCCGAGACACTCTTTGCAATGGTGCGTTGTGACATCCCGGCAAGCTGTCTCGAGACAAAGTATTCGAGAATCTCGTTGAACCTGATGTCTGCCAGCCGGATATCCCTCTCTTCCAGGAAACAGAGCAACGAGTTACATACTACGAGATAAGTCTGTATCGTATTCTCGGAGAGTCGCAGCTCCATTCTCAGGTACCCCTCGAAAAGCTCTACATAATCCCTGTCTCTCTCAGGCCTATTCTTTCTGTCCAAGATACTTCTTCCCCCGTAGTATGGCCGGAACATTCAGGTCACCGTCCTCTGTATTCCTGTTCTGCAGGAAATTCACCCCTCCCTTCATTACTCCCTTGCTCATGGAAACCCACTCCTCGTAGGGGATAATCTCTGCACTTCCGCCTTTCTTGCCAGTTTCGACAACCTTCGGCTTCTCGGATTTGAAACCCGTAGCAATAACGGTTACCTTTACCTGATCATTCATCGCACTATCGATACTGTTACCTGCAATTATCAGAGCATCATCGTCTGCATTGGCCGTAATAATCTTAAGCACCTCCTCGTACTCCGAGAGGCACAAATCATTACCGCCGGTGACATTTACAAGGATTCCCTTTGCTCCCTCTATCTTTGCATCTTCGAGCAGTGGATTGTTTATGGCATTCGTAGCAGCATCGACTGCACGGTTGTCACCGGTTCCGATTCCGATACCCATAAGAGCATCGCCCCTTCCCTTCATTATAGTTCTCACATCGGCGAAATCGATATTTATCTCTCCCGGCTCAGTGATGAGATCGGATATTCCCTGGACCCCTTGGCGCAGGACATCATCGGCAAGGTAGAATGCCTCTCTTATAGGTGTCCGCCTTTCCACTATCTTCAGCAGGTATTGATTCGGAATCACTATCAGTGTATCTACCTCTGTACGGAGTTTCTCTATTCCCTCCAGTGCAATGGCGAGTTTTCGCTTTCCCTCGAAATCGAAAGGCTTTGTCACAACGGCAACGGTAAGTGCTCCCTGTTCCTTGGCTATATTGGCAATAATGGGTGCGGCACCGGTTCCCGTACCCCCTCCCATACCGGCCGTTATGAATACCATGTCCGCTCCTCTCAAGAGAGCAGCGATATCCTCCTTGTCCTCCATTGCCGCCTTTTCCCCGATCTCAGGCACTCCACCAGCTCCGAGTCCACCGGTCAGCTTGGAACCAATCGCCAGCTTTATCTCTGCCTTCGACATCTGAAGAGCCTGGGCGTCGGTGTTCACCGCAATGAACTGGACATTCTTCAGCCCCGATGCGATCATTCTGTTGACAGCATTGCTGCCGCCACCTCCGACTCCTATTACTTTGATGATTGTCGGGTTGGAATCTGTTTCTTCAAGAAATTCTATGTTCATGTTCCCCTCCAGTTATACAATATAAGAAGTTCTTACATCAGAAGAACTCCTTGAACCATTTTCTCATTCTTTCCCACACGGTGGAGAAGGTGCCCTCACTAGACGTAGTGTCGAAGTATTCCGTGGAGTTTCGTGACGCACCATACAAAACCAGGCCAACTCCGGTGGCGAATATGGGATTGTAGTATTCCTCCACCATTCCCCCCATCTTTACGGGATATCCTATTCTAGCCGGAAGATTGAAAATTTGACTTGCAAGTTCAGCGGTACCAGGAAGAAGCGAACCGCCACCTGTCAGCACAACCCCCCCTCCGAATAGCTTGAGATACCCCTTCTTCTCTATCTGATCTTTCACCATGCCGAAAATCTCTGCCATCCTCGGCTGAATTATCTCCACAATCTTTCTTCTGGGAATCCTCGAAGGAGGTCTCCCACCTACTCCCGGGATAGTAACCTCTTCCTCTTCGTCTATCTCCGATACGAGACACGCACCGGAGCTGCACTTTATCTTTTCAGCCGCCTCGAGCGGAGTCCTTAACATTATTGAAAGATCGTTGGTAACCTGATCTCCCCCTACCGAAAGAACGCCTGTATGATACGGAGCTCCCTCGAGATAGGCAAGAATATCAGTGGTGCCACCTCCAAGATCTATAAGTAACGTGCCAAGCTCCTTTTCATCATCGGTCAGCACTGCCTTGGAAGAGGCCAATGGCTCAAGTACAATGTCGTTAACCTTGAACCCCGCCCTGTTCACGCATCGCACGATATTCTGTGCCGATGTAACCGCACCGGTAACGATATGTACCTCTGCTTCAAGCCTTACACCAACCATTCCAAGGGGATTCTTTATGTTACCCTGATCATCAACAATGAACTCCTGAGGTATAACATGCAGAACCTCTCTGTCCATCGGTATCACTATTGCACGGGCAGCATCTATCACCCTATCGATATCTTCCTTTGTTATCTCTCGATTTTTTCCTGTAACAGCTACGACTCCTCGGCTGTTTATTCCTTCGATATGACCACCGGCTATTCCCGTATACACATTATGAACCTCACGTCCCGACATCATCTCGGCCGCTTCAACGGCATTCAGTATAGAACGAACCGTAGATTCTATGTTTATTACTACCCCTCTTCTTAAGCCTTTGGAAGGAGTGGTACCTACACCCGTGATTTCCAGAATACCATTTTCGTTGTACTCCCCTATTATGGCACATACCTTGGTGGTTCCTATATCCAAACCGACTATGACATCTTCTTCGGCCAAGTTATTGTTCCCTCCTTACTTTATAAACCATCGTATCATTTCTTAAGTCCACCTCTTCGATATTGTCAGCATGCATTTCATTCTTTATAAGGTCAAGAATTACCAGTGCATACTTTACCGTTTTTCCATCGATTCTGTTCCCCAATCTCACCCTAATATTATAAGAAACGGGAAATAATACAAGCTCGTAATCCGTTCTGTTTACAGGTTCCACTTTAATCTCTGATATCACACCGTACAACTCCGGGTTATTCCTCTTTAATTCATAGAGATCCTTGAGAAGCGGCAGTATCCTGGCAGGGAGGCTCATTCCCAATTTCAAGTCCTTGAAAACAAGACCGGATATCACAGGTATGTCGAATGTATCCACCGAAGCACCCAGTTTGAATATTACTCCGTTCTCATCCACCAGCACGGGAATGCTCTTCCCATTTATCTCTGCCAGGGACGATGCTATGGGACGTCTTCCGATGATAGTTATTTTCAGTTTATCCGGAAAATATTTTCTCACCGTTACGTCCTTTACAAGGGGATATTCCATAATCCGACTCTTGATTATGCTTGTATTTACATTGAAAAAGTACATGCTTTTATCCAATTCAGCTATGCTAACAATTCTATCCCTCGGAATATCAAAATCTGCAGTTATTTCAACGTGTCTTACGAGGAGGTTCGGTAATATATACAACTGACCTATCACCTCCAGAACGAGAAGGAAGAAAAGCATTAAGACAAGTATTACCAGCAGCCGGTTGCCTTTTCTCGCACTGTTTCTTATATCACGATTTATTTTACGCTTTGCAGCGCCCCTGTGATATACAACCGCTTCAGCCATATGCCTTCCTCCTGTCGGCACCATCCGCCTCGCGCGACAACCTTAGGAGAACACCGGTCATCAACAGCGTCACAACAAGGGAAGAGCCACCGGAAGAGAAATAAGGAAGAGTTATCCCTGTAGCAGGCACGAGACCGGTTACGACTGCCATGTTCAAGAACGCCTGGAACACTATTAGTGTACTTATCCCGAAAGCCAGATACTTTATGAATTTATCCTCTGCTCTGTATGCAATTGTGTAACCCCTCCAGGCCACCACCAGAAAGAGTGATATTATGGCAATCGCCCCTATGAACCCCATTTCTTCCCCTATGACTGCAAATATGAAGTCAGAATGTGCCTCAGGCAAACCTCCCATCTTCTTCTCGCCCAGGCTAAGGCCCTTACCGAGAATTCCACCGTTTATAAGTGCCGACCTCGCAGCAATTACCTGGTAACCTGTCCCTGCCGGATCACTCATGGGATCGAGGAATGCAATCAGTCTTTTCACCCTGTGTTCCCTCGTAAATAGCAACAGTATCCCGAGAGGTACAACTACCACGCCAAGCATCATAAAATAGAGTATCTTCACTTCAGCAATGAAAAACATCGCTACTGCGATGAAAAGGATAAAGAAAGCTGTAGAAAAATCATTCTGAAGATAGATAAGAGCAAGAAAGAGGGATACTAAAACCGCGGGAGGCAGTATTGTATTCACCGGATCTATATCGACCTTTTTCTTGTCCAGAATATATGCAAGGTAGAGAACAACAGCGAATTTCACCAATTCCGAAGGTTCAAAGGACTGCCCGAAAATAAAAATCCAGCGTCTTGCCCCCAGAACCGGCCTGCTTAAACCAGGAATAAATGTCATAAGAAGAAGACTTAATGAAAGGAATACGACCATCGGCGTGATTCTTCTTAGCAGATCGAGCGGTGTGAGTGAGGCTATGATTCCAACAAAGAGGCCTATGACAATCCATACTATCTGCCGTTTCAGGTAAAAATAGGGATTACCTGTCACTCTTTCGGCGTAATATGCAGAAGCGGAAAACAGTACAACCACCCCGATACCGAGAAGCAGAACGAGATCCACTATGAGCACCAGATCGGCTGGTTTCCTGTTGATCCTTTCCAAAGCCACTCTCCCCCTTCCCTACTGTATCTTTAGTGTTGAAAGGCTCAATAGGGCAAACAAGCCTCCCAGTATCCAGAACCTTATTACCACCTTGCTCTCCGCCCAACCGAGCAACTCGAAATGATGATGAATGGGCGCCATCTTGAATACCCTCTTACCGGTGAGCTTGAAGGACAGCACCTGAATAATCACAGAGAGAGCCTCTATGACAAAAACACCCCCTATAATAACGAGGAGAATCTCTTTCTTTATAATAAGTGCAATCACCCCGAGAACACCTCCGAGGGATAAACTTCCCGTATCTCCCATCATAATTTCGGCAGGATGCGCATTGTACCAGAGGAATCCTATCGATGCTCCCACAAGGGCCAGAGAATACACAGCTATCTCCCAGCTATGCTTGATAAAGGGTATTTGAAGGTACCTTGCCACTACCTTGTGCCCCGTTATGTAGCCCAGAATGGAGAATGTTATGCCAACTATAATAATCAAACCTATTGCAAGGCCATCGAGACCGTCCGTAAGGTTTACCGCATTGGAAGTTGAAACAAGAAGAAGCACGGCAAAGGGAATGTACAGGTACGAGAGATCCAACAGGGGATATTTGATAAATGGTACGTAGAGAAGGGTGGTAACAGGATTCCTGTTCATGTAGATAATCACAGCTATCATCGTGGAAATGAGAATCTGACCGGTAAATTTCACACCTGCACTTATACCTCCGGACTCTTTTCTCTTTATCTTTACCAGATCGTCTATAAAACCTATCATGCCGTAACCTACCGTTGCCATTAAGAGAATCCAGGTATAAGGATTATCCAGATCTTCCCAGATCAATACCGAAACAACTATGGCAAAAATTATAAGCAATCCCCCCATAGTCGGAGTACCGGACTTTGCCAGGTGGGTTTTCGGACCATCCTTTCTGATTGACTGGCCAAGTTTTACCTCCTTGAGCTTCCGTATCATCCAGGGGCCCAGAAGAAACGCAAGAAGCAGAGCGGTAATGGCAGCATATGCTGCCCTGAAAGTCACGTATTGAAAGATATTGAAAAAGGTAAAGTACTTTACAAGAGGATAAAATATCTTTAAAACCATAAGAACTCCTAACCGGTATTTATCTTACTCGCAGGAAGTATGGCCGGAAGCAACCTCTCCATCTCTACACCCCTGGATCCCTTAAGAAGAACAACATCACCCTCTCTTACCAGTTTTGCGATGTCTCTTTTTAACTCTTCAAAATCGGAATACCAGAAGACTCTCCCTGCTTCTCCGCTGTTTTGTTCATCATAAAGGGCCTTCCTTGCTCCCATAAATTCCTCTCCGAAGAGCACAACCGTATCCAGTCCTGCCGTAATCGATGCTCTTGCTACCTCGAGATGATTCTTTTCGGAGTAATCACCCAACTCGAACATGGGACCAAGAACTGCAACCTTTCTCCCTTTCCACCGCAGCCCTTTCAAAAAAGAGATCATCTGCAAAACAGATTCCGGATTTGCATTGTAACAATCAAAGAGAATCGTCACATGATCCCTTATCACCTGAGACCTTCCAAAGAGGGGCCTGTATTCTTCGAGAGCATTACTTATACTCTCTCGAGATACGCCGATTGTTTTTGCCACGGTCATTGCGGCAAGGGCATTCAACAGATTGTGCCTTCCTGCCAGGGGAAAACGGATCTGGAGCCCCTCCCAGTGGATGATCTGACCATCCAGCCCCAGATCCTCGACACCCTCGAAGCCATTGGTAGTCCTTGGCCCAAAGGAGATTATCCTCGCATCGATACTATCCGTAAGAATCTTGAACATCGGCTCATCCTCGAAGAGAAAAGCCATACCCCTCTCGCCATCGATTTCCTTGAGGTTCTCGAAAATACTCCGTTTCTCCTTCGCTATTCCCTCCACCGAACCGAAATAGCCCATGTGTGCCCTTCCGATATTGGTAATTACAGCAATATTGGGCTTGAAAATATCGGAAAGAAGTGACATCTCCCCAGGATGGTTTGTTGCCAGTTCGAAAACGGCATGGCTGTGCCTTTTTGATATCCTGAAAACAGAAAGGGGAAGTCCGATTTCAGAATTCAGATTCTTCTCATTGGAAACCGTTTCGAACTCCCGTGATAGCATTCCGGCCAGCAATTCCTTCGTCGTGGTCTTCCCGTTGCTGCCTGTGATTCCGATTCTGATTTTGGGAAGGACCTTCCTCATATAGTATCCGCCCAAAGCCTGCATAGCTTTCAATGGGCTCTTCACGACAATACCTGCACTTGGAGAGGAGATCAACGGTCCAATGATCTCTTCCCTTGCCTGGTTCAGCTTGTCCCTTGCAATCAGTACGGCAGCGGCACCCTTTTTTGTCGCATCACCTATAAAGTTATGACCATCTGTGAACCTTCCGGGAAGCGGCACAAAGAGGCCACCACTCTCTACCTCCCTGGAATCTATAGCCACAGAAAAAACAGGAATGTCACCCTTCAGATTGATAGTTTCCACGGGAGAGAGCACTCCTATGACTTCTTGCAATGTAAAGAGTTGTTCTTTTTTCAGTCCCCCCCCCATTTTACTATTTTATTTCACTCCTCCCTTTAATCTTCATCGTCTCCGAAGGAGTGGCAAGATGCAAGCCAAGCTCCCCAGAAGCTAGTCTGTCTATTCGCTTTGGTGATTTATATATCTCTATGCTCACGATGAGAGCCTTGTTCTTCTCCATAAGCTCTTCCTGCCTCTCCTCCAAAGCCTTTACCTCACCGTACAGATCACTGTATCGAAAGGACTGCCAGGCATTGAGAAAGAGGAAGAAGGGGATTGTCATTACTATCAGAACAATTAGTATTCTCTTGAACATCTGTTAACACCCTGCCTTTTCTACACACATCTTCTTGCCACCCTCAGCTTGGCACTCCGTGAAGCCGGATTTTTCCTCAGCTCCTCCGAAGAGGCCGTAATCGGTTTCTTGGTAAGTATCTCCAGCGATACCCTTTCACTTTGAAAAATCGGCTGATTATCATGTAGAGAAAAGTTCTTACTTCGTTCCTTGAAAAATTTCTTGACTATCCTATCTTCGAGCGAGTGAAATGAAATCACTCCGATCACCCCTCCATCATTCAGCACCCTGACTCCAATATCAAGTGCCCTCTCGATACGCTTAAGCTCATCATTTACCTCTATCCTGAGAGCCTGAAATGTTTTTGTTGCCGGATGTATCCTCCGGTACCGGTAACTCCTGGGAACGGCAAGCCTTACTATCTCGGCAAGCTCATTTGAAGTCACTATCTCCTTCTTATCTCTTCGCTCAACTATCCTTCCCGCAATCTGCCATGCATACCGTTCATCCCCGTACTCCCTTAAGATTCTTGCCAGCTCCTCTCTGGAATAACTGTTCACCACATCGTATGCTCTGAAATCAAGCGAATCATTCAAACGCATATCCAGGGGCTCATCTTTTTCAAAGGAAAACCCACGCCCCGAATCCTTAAAATGATACATCGAAATACCGAGGTCAAAGAGAAGGATATCCACCGCCTCTTTCTTTTCCAGAAAATCCTGCTCGAGAACCTCATCGAACCAGCCGTTGATAAGTTGATACCTGCCACGGAAATCAATCAGCCGTTCATCGGCACGACCCAGTATCGCAGAATCGGCATCGATTCCCACAAGTCTCGCCTGCGGATAGCGTTGCAAGAATAGTGATGCATGTCCCCCCTCCCCCACCGTTGCATCGACCACGAGGGCATCCTCCCTGTTGGGAGCAAGGTATTCGAGCACTTCCTTCGCTAGAACCGGAACATGTCTTACTGCCATTAAACCTTCCAAAGATTCACCTTTTCGCCAAGTTCTTCTGCAGCTTCCTTGAAACTGCTTTCATTTTTCTCAAGGTATTCCAGATACGTTTCAGCATCCCATATCTCTATGTACTTGAGCATCCCGAGCACTATGCATTCCTTCTTCAGTCCGGCAAATTCCCTTAAGGTCTGCGGAATACTCATTCTTCCAGCCTTGTCTATCTCCGCCTCCTGTGCGGGTGCAATAATCCTCCGCTGTATCAACCTGGCCCTCTCCTGAAAGAGAGAAGTGGAGGCAAGAATATTTTCCGATATTCTTTTCCACTCATCCGTGGGAAAAATCCATAGACACCTGTCAACACCACGAGTCAAGATCATCACGTTACCAGCTATCTCGGTTCTCATGCGCACCGGTATCATGATTCTGCCCTTTTCATCGAGGGAATACCTGTATTCACCCGTTATCATGTAATAAACACCACATTTTTCTAATTTTTCCCACTTTTTCCCACAAGTTAACTACCATGTTATCCCATCTCGACAGAATGTCAATAAAGATTTTTAAGCTAAAAGCACAAAATATGAGGAAAAAATCGATTTGTATCAATGCGTGTTTAGTAGTCCATTCCGAGATTGACTTTACATCGTCATATAATTATGTTAAAGGAGAACCCTTTTGGAAATATAGTAAAATCAAGGAGAATATCAACCTCGTGTCTATCTACAGGGTCTATTTCAAATGGAAGAACAAAGAGATATCTCTCAGTGCGAAGAGTCTTGATCTCACCCACCCATATTTTGTTTCCATAAAAGACCTTATCTTTCCGGATGACAAGAAAATAATAATAAACCCCGCAGACGAGGAGATAAGAAAAACCTTCTCGAAATCCAAACACCTCATGATACCCTTTCAGACCGTCATCCTAATAGAAGAGTTGTACGATAAGGAACACAAGATAATGCCCTTCAATATAAAAGAGAAAAAAGATTAGACTATAGCATAAAATAATGTATAATGTGATATATCTCCTTAATATTTGGTATTTTAGAAAGGAGTTTTTATATGTCAGAACACGAAAAGGATAATTCCATCGGTAAAGAGGTATTCGCAGAGAAGGAGCGAAGTGATATCGATCTGAGGGAAGAGATCCTCAATCAGCTGGACAATTTCTACAATACGAAAAAAACCATTGCAAGCCTTGTGACTGACGTAATGCAGGTTTCTAACCTAAACAATGCCTTCGTTAGCGAAATGCTCAAAGCATCACAGAAGAACAAGGATCTCATAAGCAATGTACATCACGAACTTAAGAGCATCAGCGACCATTCGGAACACATCGTTGGGAATGTCAAGGAAGCCATAACTCACATATCGACCAACAGGGAAAGGATACTTGCCAATACAGAAACTCTGGAAGAAGCAATAGTATCGCTTAATGAGCTTGAAAAAAGATTCGAACAGATGCAGAAATTATTCTACGAAGTATCCGATACGACGAAGAAGATACTGAAAAGCATAGAGGTGATAGACGATATTTCAAGCCTTACCAATCTCCTTGCCCTCAACGCTGCAATAGAGGCAGCAAGGGCAGGTGTCCACGGAAAGGGATTCAACGTCGTTGCCCAGGAAATAAGGAAACTGGCCGACAAGAGCAAGTTCACAACTGATGAGATATCTTCCGTAGTGCGAGAACTTGGAGAACACATTGCCAATACAATGGAATTCATGAAGGAATACAAGGGAATTAGGGCCATTGTTACGGAAAAAATCAAAAAAACGGAAGACAGCATGCACCAGTCCGTCGCAACAGCCGAAACGGCACACACCGAAATCCAGAAGATATTCAACTCTGTCGAAGAACAGTCGAAGAATACCGAGGAGATCTACGGGCACATGTCAAAGATTACGGACATGGCCAATTTCATCAATTCAAGTTCCAATCACATAATAAACAACATGAGCTACCAATCAGAGGTAATGAATGAAGTTGTTTCCATTGTGGAACTGGCCGATCTCTACATGAAGGAAGAATATGAAAAGCTTGAAAGCATCGGCTTAATAAGAAAGAGGAAAGCAAAGGCGGTAGTTGGCCATGATATTGCGTATCCTCCGTGGGTATACCTTACAGGCGGTGTCTCAACAGGAATAAGTATCGAAATATTCAAAAAGATAGGGGAAAGGATAGACTGTGATATGGAGTTTTACGGCGACCAGTGGGAGAGGATATTCCCTGCCTTTCAGAAGGGTGATGTAAGGATAATCCTCAATGCCGGCTGGCCCAATTCCTACTTTGATGACAAGGGAGTTATTCCGACAGATACCTATGCACAGTTCGATGTACAGATATTCGGAATGAAGAAGAAACTGAAAGAAGGAGAAATGATTCCTCTGAACAAGCTTTCCGGAAAGAGGATTGCCGTTCAAAAGGCTTCCTTTGCAGGGACATTTGCAGAAAAGCTGGGATGTGAGGTTTTTGAATTCGAAAATGATATACAGGGAATAGTTCAACTGATTTGGGAAGAGGTGGACGGCATAGCAACTGAAAAGAGGGTAGGAAACTACCTCTCCAATAAATTTTTCAACAATGACATAGTACCGGCAACGAATATCATAGGAAGCCTCGATGTAGTGATGCTCCTCCACGAAGGTGATGAAGAGTTGCGAGACAGGATAAACAGTGCAGTATCCCAGTTGAAAGAAAGCGGCGATCTAACCCGGATAATCGAGAAATACACCTGATGAAGTTCCGCATCATACTCATCCTCTCTATCTGCATCTTTGCTGCAAGGGTATCTGCCGGTGGATACATTGTCATCACTTCCACTGTCGAATCTACTAAAACCATCGAGTTTTTCACTGAGAGAGTACCACCACCTGAAGGCTATAGATATATTACAGACCTGAAAACTCCAAAGCGAATAGATGCCAAAATCATTATTACATCGAAAAGTGATTTCAGCGGTAAAAAAAACAGATACCTAACCAGTTTCTACCGGGTTCCCGTTTTTCGCCTCCGGGACAACATATCGGACATAAGCATCGAAGAGGCCAGAGAGCTTGCATCCCACCCGGAATCCGATTCGAAACTGGTGTTTCTGGAAGATGGAATGCCTCCGGGTTGGAAAGCTGTTTCCGTCGGTGGAAAGTATCCATTTCAAAAAGACTATCCGCTGACAGTTCGGCTTTATGCTTCCATAGAAACGAAAGACAGATCAGTGGCCAAGTGGTTCGAAAGGATTCCCCTTCCCTTCGGAAGACAGGACAGAATCGTCTGGCTCTCCTTCGTCGGAGATATAATGCTTGCCCGTGGAGTAGATTCGCTTCTGCTCGATGAATCGGGTGGGTTGAAAATGGTTTTCGGCGGCACCATCGGTATTTTGAGAAATACGGATATAACCATGGGAAACCTCGAATGCGTTGCCTCGCTTAAAGGGGAAAAAATCAAAAAGAGCTATACCTTTCATTTCAACCCGAAAGCCTTGATACAGTTGAAAGAAGCAGGTTTTGACTATCTTTCACTCACAAACAACCATGTATTCGACTACGGTATTGCTGCCTTCGAAGATTCTCTGAATAACATGAAGAAAGCCGGAATAGGATTTTCAGGTGCAGGCAAAAATATTATTGAGGCATCGAAACCATGGACAACGAATGTAGGGGGTAACAGAATAGCCGTCTTTTCTGTCGGTGCATACCCGGCAGAGAGAACTGGATTCTCCGGTAAGGATTACAGAGCAGGCAAAGGGAAGCCCGGTATAATCTGGGCAGACAGTTACTTTATGAAACTGCTCTCAAAAGAGACTTCCAAAAGACAGCTTGACATAGTGATGGTTCACGGAGGAGTAGAGTGGACCTCAAAACCAACTGCCAGTGAGAAAAGACTATACAGAAGATTTGTTGATCTGGGAGCCGATCTTGTAATTGGGACTCACCCTCACTTTATCCAGGGAATGGAACATCATGGAAAGGGAATCATAGCCTACTCCCTCGGAAATTTCATATTTCCCGGTATGGAAGATACCGGTTATGGCGATAAATCAATAATTCTAAGAATCGGAATCTATAGAAACATGGTAATATACGTAGAAACATTGCCCGTTGTTTTAAAAGGAAGAGGGGTGCGTCTCTCACCCCTGTCAGATGGAAAGAACAGAATTCTGGATCGCTTCTATCAACTAACCAGTCAACTTGAATCAGGAAAGGCCTACTGAGTCTTTCATTGAAGGTTATTAAGCTTCACGGTCAATTTTTCTGCAAGAGAGTCCTTCCCGGCTTTTTTGTATAACGCTATTGCCGACTTCAATGCGGCAACAACCTCATCCCTGTAATCGGGAAAGAGATATGTAAGAGTAACATAACTCTCCACTGCTTTTTCTTCCATATCGAGCTTTTCGTACACTCTCCCCTTCTCCAGTTGAGCCTTTGCTCCAATTCTGTCACTCCTTGCCTCTGCAATACCCGTCAAAATATCCAGTGCGCGCTCAAGCTTCCCCTTTTCCTCGTAGTACAACGCTATTCCGTACTGAGCCTCTGCTCTCATTGGGTCGTCCAGATTCCCCTCCGAGAGAAGTTTATTGA
Organism: Spirochaetales bacterium; assembly: GCA_027021365.1. Lineage (GTDB taxonomy): Bacteria > Spirochaetota > Spirochaetia > SZUA-6 > SZUA-6 > JALUUM01. The sequence goes on along the minus strand of JALUUM010000020.1, from coordinate 161,584 downwards.
GTATTGCAAATGATTTTTCAGGTTTTCTAAAGAGAATGTACCTCGCATACTGTAAGAATATCGAAGCTTTCAACTTCGGAGCCATTTTAGAACTCTTCTCTGCAAGCTCGTATACTCTGTCTATCAGTTTTTCATCTCCGCTGGCCTCTAGACCTTTTCTGATACCCCCTATAGCTGCATCAACGAGGGAACCCTTCGGATAACCATTCAGGTAGCCAAGAAAGGAATCTATGGCTTCCGAATACCTACCCAGTTCCAATGCAGACATTCCCATCCAGTAAAGCGAAAGCTCACCCGCAGAAGCTCCATGAAAATGCTTCACAATCTTTCCAAATATCTCATATGCCCTATTGAAATCATCCTTCCCATAAAAGGCCGAGGCCAGTTTGAAAAGGGCCTCTCCAGTAAGATCAGAGTTGCCGTAGTCTCCTAGTAGGATCTCCGTTACTCGCTCCGCTTTTCCGAGTTCGGACATGTCTATAAAAATCAGGACTTTTTCGTAGAGTATCTTCAACTTCAAATCCTTTAAATCGCTACCTTCATACTTAGGGAGGGAGGAAAGAGCGCTTTTCACATAATTCACCGCCCTTTGGTAACGGGAGTGCTGATGTGCCGATAAAGCTGCCATATAAAGTGCATTCGAAGCGACAAAGGGGTAGTTCTTCGATGTTTTCAGGAATATCTCTTCCGCTCCTTCATAGTCCTGCATCCTGAAACGGGCCCATCCCTTCCAGAAAAATGACTGTGCCTTTTTTTTCTCGTTGGTGAAATTGGATATGGCACTATCCAGCGCTGTAGAGGCATTCTTGTAATCTTCCTTTTTAAGGAAAATCATCGCCTTGTTGAAAAAGGCCTCACCGGCTACATCATTATTCCTGCTCTTCCCTGCAAGGTCGAAGTATCTGATAGCCTCTTCTTCTCTACCTGTATTGAAATACGCTGCCCCAAGCGCATAGGCCGTTTTTGCGTATAGTTCTCCCTCTGATTTCGATTCATTCTGCCGAATTTCATTCATCACCCTCTCAAAGTATCCTGTAGCCCTCGAGTATTCACCGCGCATGGAGTATACGTATCCGATTTCATACAGTGATTCGAGAAAGAATTTCGATGTCTTGTCTTTCTCAACTATCCTCTCCAGTGCCTCGAGACTTTCTGCATAGAGTTGCAGTTTTATTGCCTGCATTGCTTCCGAAAAGAGATAGCTTTCCAAATCCTTTGAATCATAAAATAACTCCGCCAGTTTCTTCCATGTCAGGTAGGATTTCTTAGTTTCTCCCCTCTCATCATATAGCAGGGCAAGATTTTTCATTGCGGTTTCACGAATATCCCTTGAGGAGGTTCCTCCGGAAAGCTTTTTCAGCTCTCCCTCTGCCTCGTCATAATTCTTATCTGCGAGGAGTATCAGCGCAATTTCAAGCCTTGCCTTTTCTACCGTAGGGTCATCGCCCAATTGGATGGCCCTTTTCAGGTAAGAAAGTGCCTTCTCACTTTTACCGCTCTTCTCAAGAGAGAGGCCCAGGTTGTAGTACAACTTTGCCCTTTCAGCGGATGAGAATTGCATTTCCCTGTCTGTGGCTAGCCCCTCATAGAGAATTGAAGCTTTGGCATAATTGCCCAGGTCGTACTGGATATCCCCTTCGAGCTTATCAACGAGGTATTGGAATTTCTTGTCTTCGCCTCTACGGATGGCTTTTGTGAAAGAAAGGGCACTTCTCTGCTTTCCCCTCTCGTACGAGAGAAGGGCAAGCCTGTAGAGGGCAGTGTCTCTGTATTTCCCCTTTTCGAAGAGATCGATATACCTCGAGTACCGTTTTTCCGCATCATTCTTATCCCCAATGAGAAAACTGCACTCGGCGGAGAAGAATAGGGAACTCTCTACGAAGGGAGAATCAGGATAATCTACAAGTATCTTTCTGTAGTAACTTCGAGCCTTACCATACCTACCCAACCTAAAATAAAGGCCTGCAATCTCATAGGAGATATTTTTTTCAATGCTCCTCTTTAGAGGGACACTTTCAAGGTTTTCCAAACTTTCGAATAGTGATATCGAACCTTCCAGTTTTCCCATTTTTTCCAGGGAAAGTGCCCTGTAGTACATAGCAAGGACCAGAAAAGAGTCCTTCCGCCTGTAATTTCCGAGCATCGCTGTAAGATATTGGAAAGCCTTATCATATCGACCAAGCCTATAGTAAGATACACCTATCCAGTATTTTACCTTGGTGACATAATCCGAATCGGGAAAGTCCTCAATAAGCAAAGCACCACTATCGATGCATCTCTTGTATTCACCCACGTGAAAATAACTCACAGAGAGGAGGTACTCTGCATAATCATTTCTTGTGAAGGAGGGATAGTATTTTATCAGTCTTTCAAAATTATTTATGGCGGTTGTATATAGGCCGTCATTGTATGCTGACAATCCAACATTAAAGAGCGATATGGCATCTTGTGAAAAAGCCCTCGATGCAACGGTAAGGAAAAGAACAAGGAGCAAGGGGGAGAGTATTCTCCCTGTTTGCCTCATCCTGGAACTTTCTCCAGTTTCTTCTCTTTGGATTTCTTCCTCTTCTTTTTGAACTGGATCTCCTTGTCTTTCATATCAACAACGACGGTATCTCCCCTTACGAATTTCCTTTTAAGGATTTCGTAGGAGAGCGGATCCTCGATCTTTTTCTGCAGTGTTCTTCTTAGGGGCCTTGCACCGAATTTTTCATCGAAGCCCTCGGAAATAAGGTATTCGCGTGCCTTTTTGGAGATCCTTATCTCTATATCCTGTTCTTTCAGTCTCTCCTTAATTTCCTCTATCATGATATCGAATATCTTTCCTATGTGCTCCATACTGAGACTGTGGAAAACTACTATCTCGTCGATTCGATTGAGGAACTCGGGGTTGAATATTTTCTTCAGTTCGGTCATAACCGAACTCTTTATCTCGGAAAAACTCAAACCATGTTCACTGGCCTGAAATCCCAGATAACTCTCCCTGTTGATTTCCCTTGCACCTGCATTTGATGTCATAATCAGAACGGCATTTCTGAAAGACACGGCATGTCCCAGGTTGTCCTGCAGCTGGCCTTCCTCGAGAACCTGCAGGAGTAGATTGAACACATCGGGATGTGCCTTCTCTATCTCATCCAGCAGTATTACACTGTAAGGCCTTCTCCTTATCTTTTCAGTTAGAAGGCCGCCTTCCTCGTAACCCACGTATCCCGGAGGCGCCCCGACGAGTCTCGATACGTTGTGTTTTTCCATGAAATCGGACATGTCTATTCGAATGAGGGCATCCTCGTTGCCAAACAGATACTCTGCCAGTGTTTTTGCAACCAGTGTCTTGCCTACTCCGGTAGGCCCGAGGAAAACGAAAGAGCCAAGAGGCCGCCTGGGAGAACTCAAGCCTATTCTGGAACGTCTAATTGCAGCTGCTATTACATTTATCGCTTCATCCTGCCCTATTACCTTCTTGTGAAGTTCTTTCTCTATGTGTAAGAGCTTTTCAGATTCATTCTGGGCAATTCTTGAGAGAGGAATACCGGTCATATCGGAAATGACCATTTGAATATCATTTGCATCTACAAGGTTTTCCTCTACCCTGATATTCTTCTCCCATTCCCGTTTCATCTCTTCTATCTTTTCCTTTAATTGACGAACCGTATCCCTTATGGCTGCAGCCTTTTCATAGTTCTGTGTATTAACGAGGTTTACCTTTTCTATATTCAGCCTCTCTATCTCTTTCTCCATCTCCTGGATCTCTTTGGGTCTTACACTGTTGCTTATCCGCTTTCTTGAACCTGCCTCATCTATCAAGTCAATCGCCTTGTCGGGGAGGTAACGATCCGAAATGTATCTGCTTGAAAGAGATGCCGCAGCCTGAAGTGCCTCATACGTATAGGTAACCCTATGGTGTTCCTCGTATCTCGACTTTATGCCCTTCAGTATCTCGATTGTCTCTTCCACCGAAGGCTCATCTACGAATATCGACTGGAACCTTCTCTCCAGAGCGGCATCCTTTTCGATGTATTTCTTGTACTCGTTTAGTGTCGTGGCACCTATACACTGTAGTTCACCCCTGGAGAGTGCAGGTTTCAGCATGTTGGAAGCATCGATTGCACCTTCTGCTCCGCCTGCTCCTATTATCGTATGTAGCTCGTCTATAAAGAGTATCACATTCTTGGCTGTTACTATCTCTTTCATTACCCGTTTCAATCTCTCCTCGAATTCGCCTCGGTACTTTGTACCGGCAACCAACGATGCGAGGTCCAGGGTGAGAACCCTCTTTCCGATGAGAATTTCAGGTACATTGCCCTCTATTATCCGCTGAGCAAGGCCCTCTACTATGGCTGTCTTTCCCACTCCCGGTTCACCTATCAGTACGGGGTTGTTCTTGGTTCTCCTGGCAAGAATCTGTATAACTCGCTGAATCTCTCTAACCCTTCCTATTACCGGATCGAGTTTTCCCTCCCTTGCATATGCAGTGAGGTCTCTTCCGAATTCATCCAACGTCGGTGTTGCCTTCTTCGTAATGGGCTGAGGTTTCTTTCTCTTCTGAGTGGAACCGGTGGCATCTCCCATTCCATTTATCCTGATCACTACATCACGAAGCATTCCTACGGTTACATTGTATCTTGCAAGGTATCTAGATGTTATGCTTCCCGGTTCTCTCGCTGCGGCAAGGAGGAGATGTTCTGTTCCAATGTATTCATGCCCCATATTCCTCGCCTCTTCAGCCGAATCCTCGAGAATCCTCTGGCCACGTTTGGAAGGTGGCACATCCCCCAATATGAGCCCTCCCTTTCCCCGGGGTATTTCTTTCTCTATTTCGAGCTGCATCTCTGCAATGTTGATTTTGAGCATCTGCAGTGCCTTTATTGCCACACCCTCGCCGTCCTTTAGCAGTGCCAATATTATGTGCTCCGGCATAAGTTGCTCAGAGTGAAAACGTTTTGCCTCTTCCTGTGCAAGTATTGTAAGAATCTTCTGTGCTCTCTGAGTCAATCCCTTAAACATCTTTCCCCTCCAAATTCTCGGTAGCTTCGAGGGTTTCTCTTATTATCTTTGCCCTAATATAGTTGATCTGATGATTATCGAAATCCTTTCCGTAAATCTCATTGACCATTTTCTGGATATTCGATTTCTGAACAATAAAGAGCAATGTATTAATAGTGGCAAAGTCCACTCCTCTGACAAGCCCCATGGATACCCCCAACCGAAGGAGTGTCAGGAGTTCCACTGCCTCTTTGACAGTAAGAATCCTGCAATACTTCAATATTCCAAGGGCCCGCATCACTTTATCCACAACATCAACTCTCCTCTTTTCGAGCAATTCCCTTCTCGCTTTCCTCTCATAATTTACTAACTGAATGGCTATTCCTTCAAGCTTTTCTATGATTTCTTCTTCACTCAGTCCCAGAGTGATCTGATTTGAAAGTTGATACATGTCACCAAGCGATCCTTCATCTTCCCCGAAAAAGCCTTTCACCGATAATCCTACCTCATTTACGCTCTTAAGTACACGGTCTATCAAAGATGTCATTACCAGTGCGGGAAGGTGAAGCATAACGGAACCTCGCATGGCCGTTCCTATATTGTTGAGTGATGAGTTCAAGTATCCCCATTCGAGGGAAACCGAGTAATGGAGATAATTCTCCAGTTCGCTGTCTATCCTGTCGACTTCCTCGAAAGACTCCTTTAGTGATAAACCAGAGTGTAGAGAGGCAAGCCTCAGATGGTCTTCCTCATTTATCATTGCCGAAAAGGTCTCGGATTCGTTGAGAATGAGAGTCTTGTTCTTTGCCAGGAGAAAGTCCTGTGTGATGTAGTTCCTTTCGAGGAGTATTCTCCTGTCAATGGGACTCAATTTTGCCAGACGGATCACGGTAAATCCTTCATCATCCTTTATCTTCTCGAAGGCACCCACTATCCTTTCCTCAACAGCCCTCTCCTCGTTTTCATTCATCATGTTAGGAAAGGGGAAATTGGCAAGATTACGGGCAAGCCTCACTCTGGAAGAGAGAACAACATCGTCCTCTGCTCCCTCACCGTTGAACCATCCCTTTATCTTCTCTATCTTTATGTTGCTATCGTTAAACATCTAGGTTACCCGCCGATTTCTGTAGTTCGGCTATCCGGTCCCTGAGGACGGCAGCCTTTTCATAGTTTTCCTCTTTCACAGCCCTGTTCAAGTCCTGCTTCAGCCTTTCCAAATCAATCAGGAAGGTCTTGTAGGTCTTTAGCTGCCTGGGAAATTTCCCCTGATGCTGGGTTTTCCCATACATCTTTCGAAGGAGAGAACGTATCTCCCTCTCGAAGGTCACATAACATTCCGGGCAGCCAAGTTTTCCCGTCTCTTTGAATTCCTCAAGAGTCATACCGCAGCCCGAACAGACCTTCCTAACTCCCTTTCTCTTCTGGATATCCTTTACATCGACGAGACCCATAATCAGATTGGATATGGAAAATTCTATCTGATTCTCACCGGTTGTGATACCCCGCTCCTTGGCACAGACCTCACATATATGTAGTTCCACCTTGTCGTAACCCACGACTTGTTGGATATGTATTACTGCTTCTCTCAAACCACATATTTCACATTTCATAGTTTCAATCGACCTACAAAGAAATAATAAGAAATTTACAGTATAAATCAAGTCTAATATCTATTTATTAGCTCGATAGGATTAAAAAGGGCTGCTTTTTTCGCAGGAAGGTAGGAAGCGGCAACTGAAAGCCCGATCGTGAAAAATGCGACATATACGAGTTCATTGAATCTCACTTCAATGGGAATCCTGTCCAGATAATAGGCGGCATTGAAAATCTGGAAACTTTCCATTCTCACCCCAAAGAGAGGATTCAGTAGGAAATTGAAAGCCCTCACCGCAGCATCGGTAAATCTCTGCATGAGGCGGAAAATATCATTTATATTGATAGAAACAAACACACCCATGGCAGTACCAAGAATAGTGCCAAATATGCCACTCATCAGGCCGGAAAATGTATAGGAGAGTGATATCATCCAGTTTTTCGCACCTATTGCCTTGCAGATGGCAATCTCCCTCCTGCTCTCCATCACAATCATCACCATGGAAGAGGAGATGTTAAGGCTCGCCACCAAAACGATGAGGGCCATTATAAAGATCAATAGTGCCTTGGTTGTTCGGAAGGACTTGTACTGCGAAACCTCCAGCTCGTACCAGGTGTAGAGATAACTGCCCTCCGGTAAGACCCTGTAAATCCTCTCTTTGAGCGCATCGAGCCTGCCAAAGGGGTCTTTCACCTTTACTGCCAGCATGAGAGAAAAAGCGGTTCTCTTTAAAAGCTTCTTTCCCGTATCGAAGGGAATGTATACGAGGAGTTTATCCAGGTCCTGGTAGCCGGTAGTGAAAATGCCAGTTACCTTCATGGATTTTATTCGAGGAATCAGTTGACCCGAGGCACTTCCGGACAGGGCCAGCATCTGGATATTGTCACCGACATGCACTCCAAGCTTTTCCGCTATGGGTGCACTTATCAGAATGGAGTTTCTCTCCTTCAGGTCAAAACCACCCTCCTTCAGCCTGAGGTATCTTCTAATGCCGTCGTCCCTCTCGTAGATATCAGGAGATACGGCACGGATGCCCAGGGATTCTCTCTTCCCCTTGAAATAGACGAGTCCCAGTCCCCGGATCTCCCTGAAGGCATCTCTTACATCATCGAGAGCATCGAGCTGCTTCGTAATCGCTCTGGCCTCATCGTAGGAAATATTTTCAGGAATGTATGCTTCCATATGGTACGTACCGAGTTCCAGGTACCTCGAAGTTATTCCTTTTATCATGCCGTCTGCCACTTCCATCACCACTATCAGAGGAACAAGACTCAATGCTATACCAAGTACTGATCCTGCAAGGTACCTTGCAAGGCTTCTTCTCCGCCTCGAGTAGAAATTGGCCATTCCGAAAAACAATGGAAATCGAAGCATCATCTTTCCCATAGAACACCGTGTTCAAGTTCCAGGTTCCTCTCGGTCTTGGAGGCGAGAACCCTGTCGTGTGTAACAATTATCAGTGTCTTTCCGTAGTGCTTTACAAGTGAAAAGAGAAGATCCTCTACTATACCGGTATTGTTTTCATCCAGGTTACCGGTAGGTTCATCGGCAAGGATGATGCGCGGATTTCCCACAAGAGCTCTGGCAACGGCTACCCTCTGTTTCTCACCCCCGGAGAGTTCCTGCGGAAAGGCCCTTGCCTTGTCCTTCAGCCCGACAGCTTCCAGCAGTTCCGATGCCCGCCTCTTCCCCTCTGCAATACCCTTGCCCCTTACGAGAAGTGGCATGAAAACATTTTCCAAGACATTAAATTCTTTAAGCAGGTAATGAAACTGAAATATGAAACCAAAGAATATATTTCTGTACATGGGAAGCTGATCTTCTCCCATTGAAGATATCTCCTCTTTAGCAACGACAACTCTGCCCGAGGTGGGATAATCAAGGCCCCCAAGAATGTTCAAAAGCGTGCTCTTTCCCGAACCACTGTCACCTGTGATTGATACGGTAGTTCCTTCCTCTACCGAAAGGTCGAGCCCTTTTAATACCTCCAGTTCTTCGCTCCGTGTTACATAGGTTTTTCTTATTTTTTCCGCTTCAATAATGATACTCATCCTACTGGTTCCTCAATATTTCCGAAGGTTTGACTGAAAGGATTCTCTTTGATGCAAAGTACGATGCCGCAAGGGAGATCAGTATGCCCGATGCCACGATACCCATCGTTTCCCATACATAGATCTTTACCGGTACCTCATTCAGGTAGAAGTAGGTCGGTGAAAAGATGGAAAAACCGGCTGCATTACTCCCGTTCCCCGATCCGCTGAAGACAGATACCATGGCACCAATTGCCAGGAAAAGGGTATTAACTACCATCTCGACCAGGGAAAATATGGCATTTATGTTGAAAGAGATAAAGATACCCAGAGCAGTTCCTGTAAAGGCACCGATAGTACCTATCATAATTCCTTCCAGCAGGAAAACTTCCCTCAGGGTAGACGGTTTTGCTCCTATGGCTTTTAGAATTGCAATATCCTCGGTCTTTTCATAGACATTTCTCCTTTGCGAATGGTAGATATTGAAACCTACAACTATGAAAATGAGACTCAAGAGGAGGAACATCATTATCTTTTCCATCAGAAGGGCATTGAAGTAACTCCTGTTGTATTCCCTCCACGAAACCACCGAAAAGTCCTTGAGACCGGGAAACCTCTTAATCTCCCTCTTTACTTCGAGGTCTTTAAATCTCTCCCTTATTCTGATTCCCAGTGTTATCTCATGTCGCCTTCCGTTCCAGAAAAAGGCCCCCGCAGTGTCAAGTGAAACGAAAGCCCAGCTAAGGTCGAAATCGTAGTAGCCACTTTTAAAGATTCCCGTTACGGTAAAAAGCCTTTTCAAGGGAACAAGGCCGCTGCCAGGAACCTTTGAAACGGAAATAACCTCAACCGAATCACCAAGGGTGACACCAATCCTCTGGGCAAGCTCTGAACCGAGAACGATGCTGTAGGGAAGTTCCAGGGAGAAAACGCCGGCCAACATTTCAAGATGATTCCTGAAGGCCGTATCCTTTCGGTAGGCATCGGCAGAGATTCCCCTGAGCATGCATGGGGAGGGGGAGGAGAAAATCCCCTTAACTATTGCCTTTCCCTCGACAAATGGGATTACCGACTCTACATCCGGCAATTCCGCTATCTCCCCTGCTATCGTCTCGTAGGGCATATCCGTAGTAATGCCCCGAAGCCTCAGGTGATAGGAATCTATATCGAGGATACTCTGTATATAACCGGACTGAAAACCATCCATAATGGCCAGCACACTTATCAGGGTCATCACACCTATTGCAATACCTGCTACCGAGAAGAGGTTCGACTTGTTTCTCCCGCCGCCCTTACGGCTGCTTACCAGATAACGAAATGATGTGAGAGCAAGGAAACCGAAATTCACCTCTTCTCTTCCCCCCTTTTAAGGATTCTCTCCCTTATTACCTTTCCGCCGGAAATCACTTCTTCCTTGACCCTCTCTTCTCCTCTGTAGTAGACCTTCATGAAGATCTCACCCTTCCTGTAGAGCGATTCAACCCTTTCGTTTTCGCCGGTATACCGAGTAGATTTTTCCAGCTTTCCGCGATGGTAGTAATTCTCCCTTTCCAGTTTTCCCTTCGAATCGTAGAAATATTTGTATTCCTCTATTCCGTTCTCTTTGGAATGAACCACTTTTCCTGCCATAAGACCATTTTCCCAGGTTATGCTTTCCCTTATTATCTCGATTTCTTTCTGTAAAACAACCCTCGAGATGAGCTGTCCATCTTTATTGAATTCTTTCTCCTCAGTGGTACCTTCATCGTAGTGCAAAATCTTTTCAGAGCTTATCCTGCCAGTCTCGGCATTGTAGACATAAGTGTTACTTTCCACGATCTTTCCACCTTTGAATCTGTCCTTGCGGAGAAGCCTCCCCGTCCGGTCGTAATGAGATACAACCTTCGTTCCCTGGTAGTATTGAACATCATCGGTAATACCATCGGTGGACTGCACATACATGGAGCTTGCTTTCACCTCTCTTTCATCCTTTCTTACCACATAGCGCAGGCTGCCGTTATCATTCAGCGAAAATATATCATCGTAGAGGTGGTTACCTTTAGAGTCATAGTACATCTTTTTTCTCAACCTTCTACCATAATAGGTAAAAAGAATACGGATATCCGGCTTTCCATCTACGTAATCCCTCTCTTCCGAAATTCTCCCGTCGGAAAGGAAGAGAGTTTCCCTTACAATGATTCCCTTTTCCAGGTATTTCTCTCTCTTTACCGTTCCCGATTTATCCAGAGTCCTCACCCATTCCTTTACTTCCTTACCATCATCCAGTAGCTTTATCTCTATTTTTGCAGCGCCATTTTCAATTTTCTTGCTTTCAATGAGAACGAATCTGTAATCATCCGACCTGTACCAGCCAATCGGTTCCAGCTTCATGCCGAACTCGTTGGAACGGTAATACCGCTTTTCTTCAGAGAATGCTTCCGTAAGAACAATTCCCGCAAAGAGTATCAATAGAAATGGTAGAAAATTTCTTCTTCTCATGTCAAACCAAAGAGACTTCCAAGGAACCTATCTTTCTCGAATTCTTCTATATCATCGATTCCCTCACCAGTTCCCATGAAAGAGAATGGTATTCCCAGCTGACTGCTTATTGCAAAAACCACACCTCCCTTTGCCGTGGAATCGTACTTTGCAAGTATGGCGCTGTCTATTCCAACGGCCTCGTTGAAAATCTCAGCCTGCTGGTAGGCATTCTGGCCGGTAGTGGCATCTATTACAAGGATTTTCCTGTAGTCATACTTATCGATCTTTGAGAGTACTACCTTGTTTATCTTTTGGAGTTCCCTAACCAGATCCTGCCTGCTGTGCATCCTGCCTGCAGTATCTGCTATCAAGAGCTCTGTTCCCTGCCTCTTTGCACTGTCTATGGAATCGAATACCACGGCACCCGGATCAGAACCCGGACTCTGATGTATCACCCTTACACCAACCCTCTCACCCCAGGTGACAAGCTGTTCTATCGCTGCAGCCCTGTAAGTATCTGCGGCACTCAGCATCACCTTGTAGTTTCTGCCCTTGTAATAATTTGCAAGCTTGGCTATCGTTGTTGTCTTTCCCACGCCATTCACGCCGAATACCAGAAATACCGTAAGCTTTCCCCTCTCAGGCAATAACCTCTCCACCTTCAATTCCTCAGAGAGTAGCCCCTTCATCCTTTCGATCAGCAAGTCTCTCTCATGCAGATTTCTACGGTCAATTTTACCCTTCAGTTCATCGACAAACTTCATTGCAAGGCGAGCCCCGAAATCCCCCTCTATCAGTATTTCCTCCAGTTCTTCAAAGAATTCTGTTTCTTCACTCGGATTACCGAACAGTTCCTTCAGTCTCTTTCCGATTAGCTTGAGCATTGTTTTCCTTCCTTTCTACCCGTTGTTCTCTGGCAACCCGGCAAGCCTCCACCTGGTTACCCTTTACTGTTATCACTCGTTCACCGACTTTATATAGTCCGATATATTGAAAATGACATTCACCAGGAGCCCCATATTGATAAAGAGCCCTCCCAAATAGCCATAATACATGATGTCACTGTACAGAGCCATCTTTCCCGCTGCCTGTGAGTTTCCCGCAACGAGCGCCTCTATTTCCCCCACTTTAAAATCTATTGCGTAGGCATAGGCAAATATTGGCAGAGGTATGGAAACGAACCACCAGCCCAGGGCACGGTACATCTTGTCCCTCTCCCTCTTTATTATCTCTTCTCTTGGTAGGATAGCCTTCTTCAATTTTGCATCTATCTCATTCCCTATCATATCTGGGGAGATGGTGAATTCCCACTTTTCATAACCCTCCCTCAAGACGAGTACCCGCTCCAGCTTCTCCGGCCTGGCAACCGATACGGGGGTTTTACCCGCCCAAAGGGAGTTGACATATACAGTAGCCCCTGGAGGGGAAGATTTAATAAGAATCTCTTCCTTTTTCTTCGAAACAAGCTCCACTTCCAGTGTCGATGTCTGATGCTTCGATACAACCACCGTCTGGTCCTTTGGCAGGTAGCCCTCTCTCTCAATCCTTATCTTTATCTCACCTGCCGGGACAAACCTTACCAGTTGAACTCCCCTTCCGACGAAATTGCCATCCAGGTATATCGAGCTGTCAGGAGGCGTGGTCTTTATCGCCAGATTTCCCCAGTCTGCTCCGAGAATCACATCACCGAGCCCGTCGATGGCACTCTTAATATAACCATAGATTCTCTCCCTTGTCCCGGCATCGGTATAATTGAATACATTTGCCTCCCTCGCCCTTTCAAAGGCATGGATTTCCACAAAGAGCGTGTCACTTATCTGCTCGACCTTTCCCCATACGAGAAGGTCGAGATCATTATCCTGTGAAAGCTGAAATGCTGAAAACTGCGGTTCATCATACAGCTTACCGGAATTCCCCGGTGACACTATTTTTACCGGTTTCTCATCCGGAAACTCTATGTCACCAATGTCCACGCTGCGAAGGTAATTTAGATAATCCCTCGTCGATTTAATTGTTCTGTTGATACTTTCCACGTTCGCCTTTGTATTCTTCCTCCCAAGGGCCTGGAAAAAAATCAAATCACGTTTCTCCAGCATGGAATTCAGCTTTGCAACGGTTTCCGTTATCTTTCGTGAAACAATCATCCTTCTGTACAGCTCTTTTTCGCCGGCTCCAAAGGTATGTTTTCCGATTGTTTCCACGCTTTCTCTAAGGAGAAGAGGGAGACTGAAGGTGAGGTATTCGTTTTCAGGGTCGAGATTCTTTCCGATAAACTTTGAAAATCCTATTCGGAAAAATTGTTCCGTATCCTGGGGAAGTTTGAATGATCCTTCCTCGGCAGATACGCACAGGATGGGTATGAGTAACAACAGGACAACAGGTATGAAAAGTAATGACAACCTCTCATGCAATGTCCAGAACCTTTTTTATCGAATTGATTATTCTCTCCGGCTGAAAGGGCTTTACTATGAAATCCTTCGCTCCTATCTTTATCGCTTCCACAATCAACCTCTGCTGTCCCAGGGCAGAGCACATTATTACCCTGGCATTGGGATCTATCTTCAAAATATTCTTGAGTGCAGTAATCCCATCCATCTTTGGCATCGTAATATCGAGTATTACCACATCGGGCCTCTTGTCCTGATACATTTGAATAGCCTCTTCGCCGTCCGTAGCCATTGCTATTACCCTGAAACCGGCCTTCTCGACGATGTCTTTCAGCACCATCCTCATAAATGCCAGGTCGTCAACTATCAATATATTCATTGCCATCAGACCTTACCTGCCCACGCCAGTTTCAAATATTCCTTGATGAAGATATCGATCTCTCCATCCATCACAGCCTGAATATTGCCAGTCTCGTAATTTGTTCTGTGATCCTTTACCATGGTATAAGGGTGAAAGACATACGAGCGAATCTGATTCCCCCATGAAATATCCTTCTTTTCCTTCTCGATCTTCTCCTTCTCTTTCTCTCGTTCTTCCTTGTAAAATTCGTAGAGCCTCGAACGAAGTATCTTCATTGCCGTGGCCTTGTTCTTGTACTGGCTTCTCTCGTTCTGACACTGCACCACTATACCGGTGGGGAAATGAGTTATCCTTACCGCAGAATCCGTCTTGTTCACATGCTGCCCACCAGCCCCTGTGGCTCTGTATGTATCTATCCTGATATCCTCCGGCTTGATATCCACCTCTATCGTATCATCGATTACCGGTGAACTGAAAACTGAGGCAAAGGATGTATGCCTTCGCCTGCTCGAATCGAAGGGGGATATGCGAACCAACCTGTGAATGCCCGTTTCCGCTTTAAGGAAACCATAGGCATATTCCCCGTTTACCTGCAGAGTAACCGATTTTATCCCGCCCTCTGCTTCCAGCAGGCTTAAGATTTCAGTCTTGAAACCATGCTTCTCTGCCCAGCGCATATACATTCTAAGAAGCATGCTGACCCAGTCACATGCCTCCGTTCCACCTGCACCGGAATGAATCGTTAAAAAACAGGAAGAGGCATCGTGCTTTCCGCTTAGAAGCTCGAGAATCTCCAGGCTGGTAAACCTCTCCTCCAGCAAGGTGATACTCTTTTCTATCTCGTCCTCCAGTTCTCTCTCATCCTCTTCCAGGGCAAGGTTGTAAATTTCATAAAAATCCTGAAAATCCTTGTGAAGTGATTTCCATGAGGTGTAGCGTTTCTTCTCCCTCTTCAATTCGGAGAGTATCTTCTCCGCCTGTGATCTGTCATTCCACAATTCCGGATCTGCGCTCTTCTCTTCCAGATCCCTTATCTTTTCCTCAAGTGAGGAATTTTCAAAGATACCTCCATGTTTCATCTATCTTTGACCGCAGGTCCTCTATTCTCTGTTGATAATCTTCGAGCACTATTTTCCTCCGTAAAACTTACAATTCTATACCAGTTTTTTCATAGTTTGACTACGAGCCTTCGCCACTTTTTTTCTTTAAGATACGTAATGACAAGTGTATTGTCCACAGGATACTGATAGAATCGAAGGGTATCGTACGAATCCGTAACGCCATCCAGTTCTCGTTTCATTCTTACCAGATAGTTAGCACTTATCGTTGTTGATTCAAACAGGTTGTCCAATATCCTCTTGAAACCGTACTGGAGAATTATCTCTTCACCCTTTGTCCTGTGATCGTCACTTGAAAAGTCACATGCAATGGCAACAAACATTGCTATAGTTTAATAAGCTCATTATCCTCTGTCAAATGCCGGAATAATCACCCTTCCGGTTACTAAACACAAAACGGGCTCAAGATTGCTTCATATCGGACAACCTAAGGCTGATCCTGTGTATATCCTTGGACATCGGTTCCAAATTGATATCCCATCCGTAAAGGATCGTTGTGGCCTGATAACTCCTCTCTACAACACCTCTCTTCAACGAAAACGTTTCCAGGGGAAACATCCAGAGTCTTGCAGGCATGTTGGCAGAGAGTGATATCACAACGCCATTCCTGTAATCCATTCCTTCAGCAAGCACGATACCTTCCCGCTCGGCCACATCGCCGTACCCCAGCCTCTCGGCAGACTCATCGACAGTTTTCAGGATTATTTCAGAGGAATCTTCAGGAGGGAGGGCTATGTTGAATTCCACGGCAAAGGTGAAATGCATTTTGGCCTCAGAAAGGTTGAACAACCTGTATGTTACGGTAACTTCCCGCCTCTTGAAGATATAGACCTTTTCCAGTTTCAGGAGCCTCTTGCGTTCGTCTATCTCTATCTTTCCCGTTCTGAAGAGTTGAAGTGTCTTTTTTTCTCGTTTCAGATCGGAACGTTCATACTTTCCGGTGGTAAAATCTCTCAATTCCCCGTGTTCCATTCTGGAAAAGCTTTCAAGTGAAGTATTTTCGCGAAAAAAATGATCGACAAAGCATTTTCTCGGATAACTGTCATAACCAAGCTTCTCTATGTTCCTCTTATGATACGGTTCGGGTGTACGTCTTACAGTATCACAGTAATTCCATGCAGCCGGAAGATAGTCAAGCTCCATAAGCATACCACCATTGGAATGTATGAAAGCATTGATATACCTGCTCTGGTAGAGGTATTCCGAGCAACCATCCATGTCGAAGTCGAGCATAAGTATGGAAGAAACAAAACCACTTCCCGTTCTTGCAATCTTTTCCGACTCGATGAGAGATTTGTAAATCTCTTTTCTCAATGAATTATCGTAAATACCACCATTCCTGTTGTGCCAGTAGGCCGAATGACACTGTCCCTTCCACAGCTCATTCTGTGCAGAGCGCTTCTTATACTTATCTCCCCTTATCTGATTGACCAGAATATTTGCATGTATCATCCTGGCATAAATCAGGTTTGCATCGGGATATCTGCTCAAGAATTGTCTGAAGTAAAAGGCACCTCGCTCCGAATCTATGCCCGAGGTAACGGGAAGATAAACTTTCCTGAGCGGATAATTCATCTTCAAGTATACGGAAGGAGTTATGAACTCTATCCAATCACTGTTTCCCAGAGCTATCTTGAAAAATTTCTCAACCCAGCCTACTTCACTACCCCTCAAGGGCATTTCATCGTTGAATATCAACATAATCACAGGATTACTTACACGCCTTGCTATGCTCCTTATCTCCTCCATTATTTCTTCCGGAGTTTGTGAGAAAGCTCTTTCAACGAGGTCGGAGGAATTGGGAAAAACAGTGATCAACTTACCCTGATCCTCGGTTATCACGGGATAATAAGAACTATTACTATCTAAGCCCCCCAATAAAATCTGTTTTTCATTGAGGATGGTATATTCCATGCCGCTGCTCTTCAGCGTATAGACAAGGGTGGGTTCCCAAACCATCTCTGTAATCCAGCTCCCCCTCGGTCTCCTTCCGAAATGTTTCCTTATATAGGTGGTCAGTTTTTCAATCTGGCCAAGCTTGTCGTTGTTGGGGATAAGAGGAAGGACAGGTTCATAGAACCCTCCCCCAAGCATTTCGACCTGTTTTTTCTTTACCAGCTCCTTCAACAGGCTGAAGTACTCCGGATGATTCTTTTCTATCCACTCGAGGACAATTCCACTGTGGTGCAGAACTGCATTTACCCTGTTGTGGGAATTGAGAAGTCGGAGATATGGCTTGTAGAAGAGCTCGTAATGCTCCTCGAAAAGAGCATCATCGGAACCTATGGGAAGGTATCCGTGCAGACCCGGAATCAGAAAAACTTTATTCATTTCTTTTTCGGATGCGGTTCGTTCTTTATGATACACTTGGTAGGACAGGCATCCGCAGCCGAAACCCTCTCTCCTTTGAAACTGTAATCAATCTTTGAAAGGAAATTCTCTACCTTGAATCCCCCCTCGGGTGATTTTTTTTCGCATATCTTGCAGGCTATACATCCCACACTGCAGTACTTTCTTACCGCACCCCCCTTGTCGGTAGAGTTACATGCAACTATGTAATCGGCACTGTAAGGAATCATCTGCATTGCACCGGTAGGACAAACCTCGACACATTTTTCACATCCTATGCACATCTCCTTGTCCACCCACACGAGTCCCTCGCTGTCGTAATCTATTGCATCCACGGGGCATACCTTTATGCAACTTCCCAACCCGAGGCAGCTGAACTTGCATACCTTGTCCCCCTGAAACATCGCATAGGCAGCATTACAGTCCCTTACACCGGTGTACTCAAACATATACTTAGAGGTTTCTTTGCCTCCCCTGCAGTGGACCTGAGCTACCATTTTCTCCATGGTAACTTCCAGTTTTACTCCCATTAGCTCTGCCAGCTTCTCTGCCGTAGCTTCTCCTCCCGGAGAACACTTGGTGAGATCCTCGTCCTGTCCGGACGCTATGGCCTCCGCATATGCGGGACACCCGGCATAGCCACAGGCACCACAGTTCAGTCCCGGAAGGGAGTTCTCGAGCGCCTCTTGTTTTTCATTTTTCTTCACAGCAAAAATTTTCGATGCATAGGCGAGCCCTAACCCAAGGATTATCCCCAGGCCCGAAACGGAAAGGAACGCATACAAAACCTTGATCAAATTCAATTTCTCATCTCCCAATCCATATATCTAACCTATCAGATTTCTCAAGAGGGCTTTATCGAAAGCCATAAAGGCAAGCGCCATCAATCCGGCAGTTACGAATGCAATTGGAACACCCCTGAAAGGTTTAGGCACCCACTCGGTATCGAGCTTTTCCCTTATGGAAGCCATTAGGACCAGTGCCAGCATGAAACCTACACCGGCAGAAAAACCTGCTACAAAACTCTCCATTGCATTGTAGTTACTCCTCACCGCTATCAGTGCTATGCCAAGAACCGCACAGTTCGTTGTTATAAGGGGAAGGTATATTCCAAGTGCCTTGTAAAGGGGCGGAGCGGTTTTCTGTATCGTCATTTCAACAAGCTGTACCAATGCCGCTATCACAAGTATAAAGGTGATCGTTTGCAGGTATGCTATGCCAAGGGGTATCAGTATCCACGTGTAAATCATCCACGTAATTAGAGATGCCAGTGACATCACAAATATTACGGCAAATCCCATTCCAACCGCCGGTTCCATCTGCCGTGATACACCTATGAAAG
This sequence comes from Spirochaetales bacterium, assembly GCA_027021365.1. Classification (GTDB taxonomy): domain Bacteria; phylum Spirochaetota; class Spirochaetia; order SZUA-6; family SZUA-6; genus JALUUM01. The sequence continues at coordinate 142,960 of JALUUM010000020.1, read as the reverse complement.
GACACAGACCGAGAAACTGTGTGAGTATAAAGTTGTTGATAAAAACGAAGGTTATTATAATTCCCACATAAGTCATATGATACTCCTTACACTTTCACCGCAGAAACGCGTTTTTCTATCTCTCTCTTTTTCTTCCTGATTGCCATCCAGTCAAAGAAGCCCTTAAGATATCCAATAACAAGGAGAGCCCCGGTAGCCAGACCTATTACCCGGATCGGAGCATTGTAGATTACCGGTATACGAATCACACCATCGAAGTTGCCGAAGGGAAACAGTGTAATGGTTCCTGCCCCTAATACTTCTCTTATCAGGGATATGAGCAGTAGTCCCAGTGTAAATCCTATTCCCATGCCGAGAGCATCGAGAACCGATTCTGAAACTGTATGATTCTTTGCAAATGCCTCCGCTCTTCCCAGAATAATACAATTTACTACTATCAATTGCACGAAAACTCCCAGGTTCTTGGATAGTGTCGGTGCGTAGGCTTGCATGAACAGATCAACCATCGTCACAAATGAAGCAATTATAACTATGTAGGAAGGAATTCTTATTTTCTCGGGAATGAAATTCCTTAAGAGTGAGACAAAGAAGTTCGAGCCCAGAAGTACGAATATTACCCCAGCTCCCATACCAAGGGCATTGACAACCTGTGTTGACACGGCAAGGGTTGGACACAGACCAAGTACTATTATAAATATTGGATTTTCTTTGAACAGTCCTTTTGTAAAATGCTCTATCATGATTTACCTCCAAGTTTCTTTGCAAACTCCGAGCCCTCTGCAAGAGCATTTGCAATACCCATGAATGTAATTGAAGCACCGGTAACCGCATCTGCATCCTTCCTGCTTAACATATCCTTTCTTACAGGAACGGGTTTGGTACCACCGGTACCTATGAATTTCTTCATATACTCCGGTTTCTCCGCTTTCTTGCCAAGCCCCGGAGTCTCCTCGTTGTCCATAAGCTTGACATTTACTATCTCCCCGTTACCCTTGAAACCGGCCAGAATCTTTAGCTCACCGCCGTACCCGTTTCCGCGAAGATCCAAGATGTAGGCAAAGAGTTTTCCATCCTTCTTTACCGGGTAGTACCCCTTTACAACATCGTTATTCTCTACCTTTACAAGCTTCCCCACCTCTCCTTCGGGAATCAGTGATTCAAGAGCCTCTTTCAATTCACGTATCTTCCTCTGGCGAATAACCGGTTCCGTTACAGCATTTACAAAACCCAGAACCGAGGCGGCAATGGCACATATAAGAAACAGCTTGGCACCCGTTACTACTATACCCTTCATTTTCTAGCCTCCCTTACCCTGCCAAACAGTACCGGTTGAGCGTATCTGTTTATCATGGGTACCACTATATTCATAAGTATTATGGAGAGAGACACTCCTTCGGGAAATGCACCGAAGAAACGTATCAGGTATGTGAAAAACCCTATCCCGATTCCATATATGATCTGGCCCTTGCCGGTTAAAGGAGAGGTCACCATATCTGTTGCCATGTAGAATGCACCCAATATCAAACCACCGGAGAGTAGGTGAAAAAGCACATCACCATGAAAAAGGCCCGCTCCGTATCTCAAGCCTCCCAGCATCCATACGAGAAAACCAAAACTTCCCAGGTAGGATACCGGAATTTCCCACGTGATTATCTTTTTTGCAAACAGGTATACCGCACCGAGCAGGAGAAGGAGCGCCGACACTTCCCCGATACTTCCGGGAATATTGCCCAGAAAGAGATCAACATACCCGTTTTGCATATGTCCCCCCCAGAGAGAGAGAACATGTTCGTTTAGCCATTCTGTCACCTTCAAGTCCGAAGAAGTGAAGGGGTATCCCTTTCTGGCCATGAAATCAAGGGGTCCCGATACCTTTCCACTGAATGTCATAAGACCGGTCTTAAGGAAACCGAGCGGTGATGCTCCCGTAACAGCATCGGCTATACCCCTAGTTCTGGGAACCAACCATGTGGTCATGGGACCTGTCCACGAAAACATCACGAAAACTCGTCCTGCAAGGGCGGGATTCATCCAGTTACTTCCCAAGCCCCCGAATGTGTGCTTCACCACAGCTATTGCGAAAATGGATCCTATTACGGGAATGTACAGTGGAATGGAGGGGGGCATATTGTAACCTATAAGCAGTCCCGTGAGAAAAGCACTTCCATCGTATAGAGTATCCTGCCCCTGAAGCTTGGTAATGACAAACTCCGTGGCAAGGGAAGCTCCGATCGAACTGGCAAGCACCGCTAGTGAATAAATCCCAAAAACATAGATACCCCAGATACCTGCAGGTAAAAGACAAAGCGTTACCGTCCACATTATTCTGGAAGTCGTCATTCTATCGTGCAGGTGAGGCGATGTCGTGACCAGGAGTTGTTCCGTTTTTTCCATACTCATACTACACCTTCTTTTTCCTAGCGTAATATTTTCCTACCCTCATACCCTGAACCAGCGGAATTCCTGCGGGGCAGACGTAACCACAGCAGCCGCATTCCTTACAGTCCATTAAACCCTCCTTTACTGCTTCTTCGTAATGCTGGTGGTCTATCCATTTGTAGAGACGTGTCGGACTTAAACCCATTGGACACACCCTTATGCACTTTCCGCATTGAATGCAGGGTGTTTTACGGGGAATTTTCACCTCTTCCCTGGGAAGGGCTATGATACCGGATACCCCCTTTGTGACAGGACTGTCCAGGTTAACCTGAGCAAACCCCATCATGGGACCACCGGCTATTATCTTTAACGGGGTTTCTTTGAATCCTCCGCATTCGTCTATAAGATCTCCTATCCTCGTACCTATTCGTACCTTGAGGTTTGCAGGATGGTTTATGGCACCGCCGGTCACCGTAACTATCCTTTCGATTAGGGGCTTCCCATGCACTACCGCTTCATATATGGAAAATACCGTACCAACGTTGGAAACAACGGCTCCTATATCCAGTGGCAATCCGCCTGACGGAACCTCTCTTCCTGTCAGTGCCTTCAAAAGCTGCTTTTCATCTCCCTGGGGATACTTCATCTTCAGCGGTATAACATGGAAATCAAGTCCCCTCTCGCCTATTCTTCTCTCCATGATCTCTATTGCATCCGGCTTGTTTATTTCGATACCTATCATGATTTTCTCAGGATTCAGTATCTTTCTTATTATCTCTATTCCTTCAAGGATCTCGTCGGTTTTTTCCAGCATTAACCTATGATCGGCGGTAAGGTAAGGTTCACATTCCACACCATTCACTACGAAATACTCCACCCTCATACCCTTTTTCACGGTATATTTCACATGGGTCGGAAAAGTAGCACCTCCCATACCGACTATTCCCTTTTCCTTCACCATTTCCAGCAGTTCCTGCGGGGTTTTCTCCCTCCACTCCGTGCGGGTTACCTCTTTACCCGATCTCTCGAACTCTCCCTCCAGTTCTACAAAAATAGCTTCGCTGTTCAATCCATTGGGAAGGAAAACCCTGTCGATCTTGCTTACCTTTCCCGGAATGGAAGAATGAACATTGGCAGATATGAAACCTGAAGATTCTCCTATCAACATCCCTTCGGTAACGGTATCACCCTTCTCCACAAGGCACTTTGCAGGGCTCCCCAGATGCTGTCCCATGGCAATCACCGCAACCGAAGGTACGGGGGCATTCCTTATCGGAATACTGTTCGTGAGTTCCTTATGATCACGAGGATGCACACCACCTTTAGGAAAGGTTTTTAGTTCTTTCATAGAGCCTCCTGAAATCATATGCAATCCTGTAAGGCACAATATCTCTGTAATACAGGAGATAGAAAACTATCATTATAAGAACAAAGGCCGACTGGATATGATAAAGCCTCCTGTTGAACCACTCCCTCCAGCTTAAGAGCACAACCGATACAGGCCGTCCCTGATCCTTCAACATTTCCGCTACCGTATTGTGCATAATAGTGGCAAGTGTAATATCCAGCCAGGCTTTGTCAAAAATCCTAACCCTCTGCTTGCTCTCTATAACCCTGCCGGAATTTTTTGAGAATTTGTACTGATACCTGTAGATTCCGCTGTTTCTATCCTGCAAACTCAAGGGTTCCCCGAATCCAAAGGTTTCCTGGTATAGACGATGCGAAACATACTCTGAAATATTTGGTATCTTTGATTTCTTCGTATTTTCCCACAGTTTTTCTATCTTTTCCCAAGAGAAATCTCCACCTTCTCTACCATATTCCATAGGTTGTGGAATTACAAAATATTTAACTGAATTGACTATAGTGAACACCATTGAGAAAATTATTACAAGGGTAAAAATGCCTATGAGTATGATTTTTTTTTCCGGTTTCACCCTTTTCCTCTCAAAAAAAGAGGATTGGAGAATCTTGACCGGTTCGAAAAGCTTATGCTCATTCCTTGACAGAGCAAACCAACGCAGCTCTGCCATAAGACCCAACAATACAAGGGAAGAGAGAAATGACCAGAGCAGCCTTGCCATAAGGGAAAAATCCCCCGTGGAAATCAAATTCAGTGCGATAAGTACCATCGATGAAATTATCAAGAAAACTGTCTCACCACCATTTATCAAGGGTTTTTCCGGTTTCCAGCCGTAATTGACAATATGATTGATACTGCTACGGGTTTTTTTCAGAAGGGAGGCATAAACTGGGAAGGCAATAAAGAACATGGCAATATCGCCAAAACCGCCGTAAAGATAGCTAAAAATCCATACCCATGTCCCGAGAAAGAGGAATAATTTCGCAGAGAGCTCCTTGATACCGTTGTATTGGATGGTAAGAAAAGCATAGGCTATCATTACAATAGTCCCAAGGAGTTTCAAAATCCCATAAAACTGAAATACAATCCATTGGTATCCCCTGCCTAAAAGCAGAGCCCACAGTTTAAGGTAGAATGAAAGAGGACTTACATCTGATTTCAGATAGAATACCTCCCATCTGTTTCCCTTCTTCTCCGTATAGAAGTATGCAGGAAGACCTTTCATGTATCTGTCGTAGCGGGGATCGATATCCTCCAGGTACCTACCAAGTTCGCTAAGTTTTACCACCTTTAGTCCTTCGAAATCATAGAAAGATACGCGCTCCGAGTATCGGGATACCACCGTTTTGATGAAGGGTTGTTTCTCCAGGAGCTTTTCAAGATTCTCATTCCTACCATTCTCTCTTACGAAAAGAGTATAGTAACCCTTCCAGAGAGATGAATTATCGAAAAAGAAACCGAATCGTAAGAAAGAAAAGGAGAGAAGAACAATGAGAACAATAGTGACAACTATGAGCACTGTAAAAAGAGATTTTCCCTTCATACCCTGAAAATGTGATTCCTTGACATCCATTATATACGCAAATACAATGCAGGATAACATGCCTGTAAAAAAAAATGAAGCAGCTAATGAATGGCTCTATGCCGGAAAATCCATAATATTCATGTATGGTAGTTTCTCATACTGGCTGTTCAAGGATATGTTTCCCTACAGACAACTAGGTGAGCAGTTTATCAGAACCATGCTGGAGGGCTTTGCCACAATCATGGTCGGTGCCGTTGTTCAAGGGCTCTTCCTCGCCTGGCTCGGCGGATACTACGGAGACAGATTCGGCGCATATATATGGATAGGTACTGCCACCACGTTCTCAATTTTCAGAGAAACATCTGTTCTGATGGCAGGCATTCTATTCGCGGCAAGGGTTGGAACTGCCTTTACCGTGGAAATAGGTTCGATGTCGATGTCCGGCCAGCTCGATGCACTTCGTCTTATGGCAGTGGAACCCACCCAGCATATAGTGATACCCAGGGTTCTGGCATCTGTAATAACACTTCCCATACTCAAGGCTTTCTCTGATGGGCTTGCAATTTTCTCTACCATGGTGTTTTTAAAAATGTGGTTCGGGGTATCCTTCCCGATTTTTCTCGAACACGCCTTCGAGTTCTTGAAACCCTCAATAATAACCCTTTCACTAATCAAGGCTGGTATTATGGGGTTTTTCGTAGCCTTGAATGCCTGCGGCCTTGGCTACTACTTTACGGGGGGTGCAGTTGAGCTCGGAAAAACTACTACCAAATCCACTGTAATAAATTTCTTGTATGTAATGATAATAGACCTTATCTTTGGAATCATAGTAGAGTTGACAGGCTGGGGTACCGTATGATCGAGGTAAAAAACCTTTACAAGTCATTCGGAGAAAATGATGTTCTTAAGGGTCTTTACCTGACAGTAGAGGAGAGAAAGGCAACGGTAGTAATAGGAAGAAGCGGAATTGGGAAATCCGTCCTTCTCAGATGCATAAGCGGCCTGCTCCGCCCTGATAGCGGAGAGATTTTTATAGATGGTGATGATATTACAAAAGCATCCAGAGCCAAACTCCTAAAGATAAGAAGCAAGATTGGCATGCTCTTTCAGGAGGGAGCCCTCTTCGATTCCCTTACCGTATTCGAGAATGTGGCATTCCCGCTCGCCTACCACCAGCTATACAGCGAAGTTGAAATAGAAAGAAAAGTCATGAAGTACCTTGAAATCGTGGAAATGGAAAAGTTTGTTGATGCTTACCCCGGTGAGCTTTCCGGAGGTATGAGGAGAAAGGTTGCAATAGCACGTGCAATGATTCTCGAACCAAAGTATCTGTTCTACGATGAACCTACCAGTGGACTCGACCCCTACAGCTCTGCAGTAGTCGAGATAATGATAAAGAAGCTACAGAGTGAACTCAATATAACATCCCTGATCGTGACTCACGATATCGAATTAACACGGTTCATTGCTGACTACATAGCACTTCTTGAAAACGGGAAGATTACTGCCATGGAGTCGAGAGATATGGCATTTACGGAAGACTCGCTTGTCTATGAGCACTTCATAAAGCGAAGAGAAAGGATAAGGGCGGAAAATGGCTATTAGGAAAGGACAGATATTCAGGGTCATATTCATAACCCTCTTCGGGATAGCAACAGCAATGTTCCTCTACCTCATGATAAACAACTTTCAAATAAGGAGGGGTGTCTCCGTAAAGATTCTCTTCAATAGAATTGGTGCGTTGAACGTTGGCACATGGGTGAGAAAATCAGGAGTCAAGATAGGTTCTGTCACCAAGATAGAGATAGACAAGAGAGATCAACGTTCAGTCTTTGTTACGATAACAATGAAACCCGGAATAGTGGTAAGGAAGGGTGACAGGTTCGCAATCGTGGTAAGGGGATTGATGGGCGATCAATACATAGAGGTCCTCCCTGCTCCCCCGTCTTCTCCCCCTGTAAAAGACGGGTATGTATTCAAGGGCGAGCCTATGCTCGACCTTTCATCCATAATGATAACAGGAATAGACATGGTTAAGGATATTGGCAACAGTATCAGGATAATAGCCGATCTGCTTACAAAGAATGAAAAGGCGATAGCCCGGACGATCCAAAATCTCGAGGAGACCAGTGAAAGCGTAAAAGAAATTGTCCAGAACGCCAAAGAGCTAACAGATACAGTTCCGGAATTGACCGACCTTATAGGGAGGACAACTAAGAAGGTGGACAGGATTGTAGACGAGCTCGATACCAATATAAGCGGGATTCTGAACTCAAGCTCTTCAAAGATCTCTGTATCCCTGGACAACCTTAAGGCAACATCGGACAATCTCAAGGAAATAACCTCGAAGCTCACAGGTGAATCTTCCCTCTTAAGCATCCTCAATGAAAAAGAGCTGCAGAATCAAATTCCCGAAATAATAGGTAATCTTCACAAGATGTCGGTCAACCTCGAAAAATTGACCGAAGATTTACGGACGACTTTCGAAGGTGTCCTTAATCAGTAACCGAGTTGAAAAAATCCGATAAACATACAAGCTACCTAGCAGACTCCAACGATCGAGGGAGAAGGCTCGACAGAATCGTGAGAAAACTGATACCTGACATGCCTCTCAGTCACATTTACAAGCTCATAAGGTCAGGAGCTATTACAGTGAACGGTAAATATCAATCCATTTCATACAGGGTAGCGGAGGGAGATTCAATTGAGTTTCCTAAAGGCAGTGAAATACCAAAGACAGGAGCAGTAAGAGCGACCTCCAAAGCGGCCCATCCAATCAATATTTCCGATATGATTCTCCTCGAGAACAGGCATATCCTTGCCCTCAACAAACCAAAGGGTATTGCTGTCCACGGAAAGAAATCATTGGAAGGGGGAGTGCTGGATTATCTCTCGGGAGGCGAATATGATAGAGGTGTATTCAAACCGGGCCCCCTTCATCGGCTTGACAGGGATACTTCGGGAGTGATCCTCTTTTCCAAGAGCATAGAGGGCGCAAGAACCGTCTCCGCTCTCTTCAGGGAACACAGGATACGAAAGTACTACATAGCGGTGGTTGAAGGTATAATAGAAAGAAAGCTTTCACTCACAGACAGGCTGATCCGTGACAGGCACACCGGCAAAAGTCGGCGAGTGTTACCCTCGGAGAGTAATTCCCCAGAGGCAAAGAGGGCCGTTTCATCAATCATTCCCATTGCCTGGGGAGAATCCCATACACTTGTAATATGTATACCGGAGACTGGCAGGAGGCACCAGCTAAGGGTGCAACTGGCAGGTATTGGCCACCCCCTCTACGGAGATGCAAAATACGGGAGAAAGAATAAGGAGAAGGGCTACATTCTCCATGCAATTGCCATCGAGCTTCTTTCAGGAAGTGATGTTCTTGGTTTCTCTCATCTCTACGCACCAATCCCCGCCGAATCGGATAGGATGATAGGGAGTATCATTTGTGAAAACTACTTGGGATTGATACTGAAAAACCTTCCCTTTTAAGCTTTCCGATTGATAAACAAAGTGGGTATATTAGATTATATGGGTATTCGGAGTGTCTTTCATCACATAGGTTGGCTTCTCAAGGGTGTAAAGGTCTTTGCCTTAGTCGGTAAGAGCGGCACGGGAAAGAGCTTCAGAGCACAACTCGTTGCGCAGAAGCATGGAATCAACCTCATAATAGATGATGGTCTGCTTATCAAGGATCAGAAGATACTTGCCGGCAAATCCGCAAAGCGGGAAAAGGGAATGCTTTCCGCGGTGAGAACGGCTCTCTTTACGGATGACGATCATGCAAGAGAGGTAAGAGAGATTCTAAAGAATACACACTTCAAACGCATTCTCATTATCGGTACTTCAATAGAAATGACGAAGAGAATAGCTTCGAGGCTTGGCCTTCCCTCTCCGTCGCGAACAATACTTATAGAAGAGATAGCAACGACGGAAGAGATCGAACATGCCCAGAAGGTAAGAAACGAGGAAGGCAAACACATAATTCCAGTTCCGGCCATAGAGGTAAAGAAGAATTATCCCCATATATTCTTCGAATCGATAAGAATACTCTTCAGAAACAGGCTTCCCTGGTTAAGGAAAGCAAAGGAATTCGAAAAAACAGTTGTAAGGCCGGAATACAGTAAGAAGGGTAAAGTCGCAATATCGGAAAGTGCCCTTACACAGATGGTTCTGCACTGCGTAAATGAGTTCAATCCCGATATAATCGTAGACAAGATAATCCTCAAAAAGGAAGAGACGAGTTACGGAATTGAAGTCATTGTAAACATACCCTACGGCCTTCAGATGTCCGGAGAACTACACGAATTGCAGAGATACATCCTGGAAAGCCTTGAACAGTTTACGGGTATCATCCTGGATGAGGTAAGTATAACCGTTGGCAAGGTTTCATTACTTAGAAACATGATAAGGAATAACAAAAAGAAGAAAAAGGAAGCTTCGGAAAAGACCCAGAAATAAAGTATTTGACAACCTATATATCCTTGTCTATGATATGTTCCAGGAGAAGCTATGAAAAAAAATCTCATAATCTCTATAGTGGTGATAATGATATGGGCAGGTATCATTTCGGTATCTGCTGAAACGAACTTTTTCATCTCCGAAACAGCCCATTACAAAGTTTATACCGACGAAAGCATGGCATTTTCTCAAGAGGTTTCGGACAAGATGGAAGCCTCCTTCATTTTGTTCAACGATCTTCTTCATTTCGATACTTCAACTCTGCATGTCAAATTGAAAGTGAGGATTTTTAAGACGAAAGAACTATTCGACAAGTATCTTCTTAGCCTTCTCGATGAAACAAGGGGGGATTTCGTTTATATCCACTACAGTGATCTGGAAAGATCAGAACTGGTTGGTTTCAAGAAAGAAAAAATCGAAGATTTCGACTCTTCGCTTCTGCATCAGGGTTTCATACAATTTGTAAAGGCATTCATTCCGGCTACACCCATATGGCTCCGTGAGGGAACAGCCGCTTACTTCGAAGCATCAACCTACGATCCTAAAACAAAGTCATTCACATGGAAACCCAATCTCGTATGGTTGGATTCGCTGAAAGGTATAATCAAAGGAGAGAATAACATAGAATTGATTTCCATCGACAGGCTGCTCCTTATGGACAGGGATGCAGCCGTAAAATATATCGACATCTTCTATCCGGAGTCCTGGGGTCTTGTTCATTTTCTTATCAACTCGAATGAAAAGAAGTACAACAGGGTTTTCTGGGATACATTGAGCACCTTGAGGCCAAACAATACACTGGAAGAGAATGCTAAGCTGGTGGTAAAGAGGGCCTTCTCATGGATTCCATATTCGATAATGGAAAAGGATTTTAAAGCCTACATCATGTCGCTGAAAACTCCGTATGACTTCGTGAAGGAGGGAATCGATCTTTACAGCAAGAACAGGCTGGAAGAGGCAAAAAAATCCTTCGAAAATGCGATCAAACTCGATTCCGAGATAAATATTCCCTATTATTACTTGGGCCTCATCTACTACTCAGAGAGAAAATACGACGATGCGGAGGAATACTACAAGAAATCCCTCGAAAAGGGAACGGACAAGGCCCTTATCAACTATGCCCTTGGAGTAAATGCTTTTGCAGCAAACAGGTTTGATGATGCAACTGCATACCTTAAGAAGGCAAAGGAACTGGATGAAAAAACCTATGGAGCAAAGGTTGATTCTCTCCTTAAGAGAATTGATCTGCTGAAATAGGAATTTTTATATACCGTAAAACACAATTTAACCAAATCCATTGATTTTAAAGGATGACGAACCATGAGTGAATTGGAAATCAAAAAGGTCGAGACACCCAGAGACAGAATGAAATTCATAAAAATGCCATGGCCTATCTACAAGAACGACCCGCACTGGGTACCCCCGATAATAGCCGATCAGAAGAGCTTTCTGGATCCCAGGAAAGGTGTCTTTTTCGAACATGGTGAAGCAGTGCTTTTCCTTGCACTTCGTGACGGGAAACCCGTCGGCAGAATTTCAGCTCAGATAAATCACCTTCACGACAAGATTTATAACGACGGAAAGGGTTTTTTTGGTTTTTTCGAGTGCGAAAATAACCAGGAAACAGCCAATCTCCTGTTCAAACACGCCGAGGATTACCTTAAGAGCAAGGGGAAAACACTATCCGAGGGACCGATGAACTTCGGTATATACGATGAGATAGGTGTGCTGATAGATGGCTTCGACACTGATCCCTACGTCTTGAATGTGCATAACCCACCCTACTACAAGAGCCTTATCGAGGGAGCCGGATATTCGAAATCGGTGGACTGGTATGCATACAGGGGTTCCACCGACCAGAAGGTGGATGAAAGGTTGTACAGGCTGAAGGACAGGGTGATGCACCAGCCAGGCCTCACGATAAGGAAGATCAACCCCAAAGAGAATTTCGAAAGGGATGCTGCAATCGTAAAGCATATTTTTTCGGAGGCATGGAACAAGAACTGGGGACACGTTCCTCTCACCGAATCGGAATTCAACAGGATGGCAAAGGAATTGACAAGGCTTGTTATTCCCGACCTTTCCTTTATCGCAGAAATAAACGGTAAAGCGATAGGCTTTGCCCTTTCGATCTACGATGCAAACGTGGCGGTCAAAAAGATAAACGGAAGGCTGTTTCCCTTCGGCTTCATAAAGCTTCTCTTGAACCTCAAGAAAACAGACAGATTCAGGCATATTCTGATGGGAATACTGGAAGAGTACAGGCTGAGAGGCATAGAAATCGCCTTCTATGTGAATATAGCCGAATGGGCTCACAAGCTCGGGTTCAAAGAGATAGAGATGTCCCTGATTGTGGAAAACAATGAACCGATGAGGAAATCGCTTGAACATCTTCCCGTTCATATATACAAGACATACAGAATATTCAAGAAAGAACTGAAATAAGATGGCTGAAACTATCAAACCGCGACTTCTAAAGGGATTCAGGGATTTTCTTCCGGAAGACGAGTTGACCCGTCGGAGACTCATCGGGATCCTGGAGAGAACCTTTAAGAGCTTCGGATTCCTTCCCATAGATACACCCATACTTGAATACACGGAGATACTTCTCGGTAAGGGCGGAGGAGAAACTGACAAACAGATATACCGCTTCTTAGACCATGGGCAGAGAGACGTATCGTTACGCTATGATCTCACCGTTCCCTTTGCAAGATTTATGGCCCAGCACAGAAACGAATTGTATATGCCCTTCAGAAGGTACCACATAGCAAAGGTATGGCGAGGCGAGAATCCACAGAAGGGTCGTTTTCGTGAGTTCATGCAGTGCGACTTCGATATCGTTGGAAGCGACTCTCCATCTGCTGATTTCGAGATTCTCATGCTGATGTATACCAGTTTCAAAGCACTTGGAATAGAAAAATTCAATATACATATCTCTGACAGGAGCCTATTCAACAGGTTGCTCCTGCTGCATGGCATCGGGGAAAAGTCTCTCGAAATAATGAGAAATGTAGACAAACTTAGAAAGATAGGCAGTGAAAATGTAAGAGAGAATCTCCTAACCATTGCAGGTGAGAACAGCGTGGTCGCGATTATGAACTTCGTTTCCCCGGAGAAGAGCTTTTCCAGTTCGATGGAAAAGATAAAGAAATTGCTTAAGCTTGAAAGCGGGGACCTTCTTAGAATAGAGGAACTGTGGAAGATGCTTGAGGAATGCGGAATAGAGGAATACTTTGTGTTCGACACCTCCATAACAAGGGGATTGGACTATTATACTGGAATCGTTTTCGAGACATTTCTGGAAAATTCACCTGAAATAGGTTCTGTCTGTTCCGGAGGCCGTTATGACGATCTCGCTTCGCTTTATTCGAAGCACAGGATGCCAGGCGTCGGTTCTTCCATTGGTCTGGACAGGTTGATTGCTGCTCTCAAGAAAGAGGAAATCGATCTTCCGGAGGAGAAAATACCCCAGGTGATTGTACTCAATATGGATCGCTCTCTGCTCCCCTTCTACCACCGCCTTGCAATGACTCTTCGGGAAGCTGGTATTTCAGTGGAAGTCTTTCCGGAGAAGAAGAAACTGGCCAACCAGTTCTCATATGCAGAAAAGAAGGGAATACCCTTTGCAGTAATCTGCGGGGAAGATGAAATAGCGAGAGATGTCATAACGATAAAGAATCTTATCTCAAGGGAGAATATTGCGAATATTCCGAAGAATAGCGCAGCAGATAGGATACTAGAACTTCTTCGATAATCCACAGAGATTCTTCGGAGATATTATCTATCGTATCCCTCTGGGTATGCCACTCGGGATAGTTCAAATCGATCAACAGTGTGGAAGTAATATTTTTCAGTAGAAAGGGAATATGATCGCAGATTATATACTTTATATTTCCATTGCCACTCTCTGTGAAAGGTCTGAAACCCTTCTCCATACCGATCCTCCATATCTCCCTTGTTAGGTTGAAAGACTCCATATGCGCACCCAGATGAGCATCAATATCAAGCACCATATTCTTTCCCCCAACCATGTCCAGAATGATCACCTCTTCCGGTGCAGCGGGAACCGGCTCCGATGCAAAGAAGGCTGCACCCATGGAAAAGTCATTGCCATCGATATCACCGACATCTTCGGCATCGAAGAAAACGAGAAGAATTTCCCTTTCGAGGTGAAGACTCCTTAGAATCCCCGACAACCAGAGAAGGATGGCAGTACCGGAACCGCCGTCATTGGCTCCCTCGATCGGTCTTGCTTTCAGTTCAAGGCTCTCCTCTCTGTCCGCTCTCAACCTGGTATCGTAATGAGTCCCTATGAGAATTGGCCTCCTTTTCTCTTCTTCATGCTTTTCATCATGCCCTTCTGCATGTTCATTCTCGAAAGATGCGATAATGTTGGTACAGGAAACTTCTCTGCCAAATAGACTTATATTGAATGGCTGCCTAAAAATTTTCTTGGTACTGGACTCGAGAACAGATTCGATGTATCGTTGGGTCTTTTCCTGGCCCCCGGAACCGGGGAATCGAGGACCGATCCCGGCAAGATCCCTGATTATTTCCAAAGTTTCCTTCCCGGCACTTCTCGGTACCAGGAAATCATCAACCGATCTCAAAACTTATTACGCCTTCCCTCATGAATATTCTTATATTATTACTCTCCGGTTTGGAATAGGCTTCGAATGCCGCATCTTCCAGGGATGAAACGAGCGATGCCTCCAGCCCCCTTGCCCCTGTCTCTTTTTTCAGGCTCCTCTTTATTATCCATTTGATCACATCTTCATCCACTAAGAGTTTCTTACCCTCCAGCTGAAACTCGTGTTCGTATTGAGAAAGAACCTTTCCCCTGAGGATCTTTTCCAACTCCCCCTCTCCCAGCGCATGAAAGGGAACCACTCTTTTGAACCTTCCGATCAGTTCAGGGAGAAAGCCAAAGTTCTGAAAATTCCTTACCATTTCCACATCATCTATCGAGTAATTTACCGCAATCCTGTTTACATCATAGCTTCCCGGTTCTCTTGTAAAACCAATGTGTTCACCACTCTCCAACGCAAGCATTCCCTTGAAACCGGAAAAGGCACCACATGCTATGAATGTTATGTCCTGAGTGGAAATGACGACCTTTGGTGTGTAATCAGAATGAGAAAACTCCAAAGGCACGGGAATATCCGCCGACTCAAGCATCTTGAGCAATTCCCTCTGAACACCCAGTCCCGAAACATCCTTGGTCGTTCCCGCTCCTGCAAAAACAGCATTGTTCTGTCCTGATGCGAGTTTGTCGAATTCATCGAGACAGATTATGCCAAAACCAGCCTTGATGGGATTGAAATCGGCAGCGTATAGGAGTCTGGTGAGAATATTATTTGTATCCTGGCCTACATAGCCCGTTTCAGAATAGCTGGTTATGTCTATTATCACTGTTGGCAGTTTCAGTATCTTCTGGAACAGAATCTCAACAAGATAGGTCTTTCCGCAACCCGTAGGTCCTATAAAGAGCATGTTTGTCTTAGGGGGCAGGCTATCCCTCTTTGATCGTCCCAGGAAGAGGTTCTTGAGCCTTCTTACATGCCTGTATGCCATGAGCGACACAGATTTTACCGCGTTGTCCTGGCCGACATATCCCTGAACCCGTATTTTCTTCTCAATCTCCCTGGGCCTGTAGAGAGGAATACTCTCGATGAATGCCCTTGCCTCCTCTTTCAGACCCTCTTTTTCCAGTGGCATTACCTTTTCCCTTCACATTTCAATTTTAAATTAATACATTACCATTTGAAGGACAAGAAAACAATATGAATTACAGAGAGTTACCTGTATACAGACACAGGACCGAGATAATAGAGGCACTGAGAGACAATCAAGTTGTTGTCGTGGAAAGTCCGACGGGGACAGGCAAGACCACACAGCTTCCTCAGATACTTTTCGAAGAGGGTTACGGGCAATCTGGTATCATCGGCGTTACTCAACCAAGGAGGATTGCAACTCTCTCAGTAACCGATTTTATCGCCAAACAGCTTAGAAAGCGGATTCCGGATACCGTAGGATATAAGATGCGCTTCGAGGATATGACAGATATCACCACAAGAATAAAAATAATGACCGACGGAATATTACTACAGGAACTGAAAGCAGACTACTATCTCTCCGATTACTCGGTCATAATCGTAGATGAGGCACATGAGAGAAGCCTCAACATAGATTTCATCCTTGGGTTCCTCAAGCGAATACTGAGAGAGCGTGATGATTTTAAGGTCGTCATATCCTCTGCCACGATAAATGCTGAGGTTTTCTCGGAGTATTTCGATGGCTGTCCCATAGTAAGGATATCTGCCAAGGCATATCCCGTAGAAGTAGTGTATACCCCGCCTGAACCGGAAAACAACTACGATGCAATGATGCACAAGATTACAGAAACCGTTGCGAAGATTATCGAGGGGGAGAGCCACGGTGACATCCTTATATTTCTGCCGGGAGAAAAATCCATAAAGGAATGTGTGATGAATCTCTACAACCTCGGTTACAAGGACAGACTGGAGATTCTTCCCCTCTATGCAAGACTTGGCGTGGAAGAACAGGAACGGGTTTTCTTCGATTACCCCGGCAAGAGAAAGGTAATAGTGGCTACGAATATCGCAGAGACCAGTGTCACCATCGATGGCATAACTTCTGTTATAGATTCGGGCCTTGCAAAGATCAACTTTTACAACCCGAGGAATTTTACATCCTCCCTGATAGAAACCCCCATCTCCCGTGCATCCTGCAACCAGAGAAAGGGGCGTGCGGGAAGAACAAGACCGGGCAAGTGCTACCGCCTTTACTCGGAGGAAGATTACAATCAGAGACCTCTCTTTACAACGGAAGAGATATACAGAACCGACCTATCGGAAGTCGTCCTGAGAATGGCTGAAATCGGAATAAGGGACTTCGAACATTTCGATTTTATTTCACCTCCCGGTGAGGAGAAAATAAGAAGCGCAATAGAAACCCTCACACTCCTCGATGCTCTCGATGATAATAGGAACCTTACCAGTATCGGCAAAATGATGGTGAAATTTCCCATCCTTCCGAGACACTCGAGGATGATAGTGGAAGCAATTCTCCACTATCCCAATGTGGTGGATCAGGTTGTTACTGCCGCCGCATTTCTCTCCACGAAGACACCCTTCCTCCTACCTCAAGGTGAAGAGATAGAGGCGAGGAAAGCCCATCACACCTTCAGTGACCCCAATGGTGACTTTTACTCCTACATACGGATATTCAAAGCCTACAGGAAGAGCAAGAACAAGGAAAAATTTTGCCAGCGTTACTATCTCGACCTGAAGACCATGGAGGAGATTTCCAATATAAAGGATCAACTCGCAGAGATTGTTTCCGAAATGGGTGTTCCCGTTCTCTCCAATGGTTCCGTTTCAGACTACCTCTGTGCCGTATCGAGGGGCTTGATACAGACGATCTGCATAAATACTGCGAGGGGAGTCTACAGGAGTATAACTGCCTCGAAGATTCATATTCATCCCGGTTCGGTGATGTTCAGAAAAAACCCCCCCTACATAGTAGCCGGCGAGATAGTAAGGACATCCCGGCTCTTTGCAAGGTCTGTCTCTCCGCTCAAGGAGGGGTGGTTGAAAAAGATCCATCACGAATTGATCCCCAGCCTTCGATCGAGAAGGGCTACTCTTGCGCAAAGAAAGAGAGAGAGAGATTTCACAAACCAGATAAAGATCGGTAAAGAGATATTTCCCATAGAGCAGGCCAAGGGAAAAAGAAAGGTAGTCATTTTGAGGTGGGAAAAGATTAAGCCCGTCGTGGAAAGAATCAATCCGGAATATCTTCCGAATTTCAAGAGGTTGAGGGGAAAACTGATATACGACGGATTCGAACTGATGAGTGGCAAGAAGCTGAACACGATTCTCAGTGTCGTTGCCAGGATGGAACCCCAGGACGGTCCATGCAAGTGGCCACGGGGAAAGAATTTCAAGAAGAATCTGAACTCCGAGACCTTTATTGCCGCATGCGGTGATCTGCTGAAAATCTGCACCGCGAAGAACAGGGGGAAAAGGGCAGGTTTTCTTGCCCTCGAAACGGATGAGGAGGGCAAGTACTGGTTCAGGTGCAGGGCAAACTATCTTGATGCACTAAGCTCTTCATTATCTTCACTGGAGTTACTCGCAGACGAATCTTCCATACTGACAGGAAAGAATCTCAAGAAGATCAACAGGATTTACAGAAAACTATCTGAAATCTTCGAATCGTGACAATTCCCGGCTCACATTCTTGGCTCTACCAGTATCTCTTCCTGTCCCGTTGCGGAGTACTTAACGATCCCCCGTTTCAGGAAAGTTTGAACGGTGGAGATTACCTCTTTCTTCTGTATTCCAAGATGTTCTGATGCCCATTCGGCGAATTTCTCTATATTCACTCTGAAACCTTTGAAAGTGGACGTACCATTGTACTTGGCATAATCGTATAGACCGGTCAGTAGCTGGTTGTAAGGGTTTGTCGTTATGAGGTTCTGAATGATCTGATTGGCCTTTCTGATCCTCTCCGACAGTATCTTTATCATCTTTTTTGCAAAATCCGGGTTTGTTTCTATCATTTTTTCAAATAGGTTTTCATTGAGAGCGAGCAATTTTGTCGGTTGGGTTGCTATTGCCGATGCGGAACGTGACTTTTTTTCTATGAGTGCCATCTCTCCGAAAATATCTCCCTCGTGGAGGACCGTGAGTGTTTTCGTAGTGGAGGCAGCCGTCTTTTTTCTTATCTCCACCTCGCCCTGAATAATAATGTACATCACATCTCCCGGTTCTCCCTCTTCGAATATTACCTTACCCGGGCTGAAAAGCCTTAGATGTTTTTCGAATGTCTCCCTGTTTATTTTCATTGACAGACCTCCAATTTATCCGGAGAGAACCCTGTTCAGCAATTCTTCTGATATACCCTCTTCAATCAAATTATCGCCGATACTCCTTTGAAGTATAAATCTAAGGTTGCCCTTTCTCTTCTTTTTATCACCATACATGGCAGAAATAAGCCTTGCAGGTTTTATACTATCATATTTCAACGGGAAACCGTAGTCTAAGAGTAGATTCTTCACCCTCTCCATGTAGGAATAATCGGTTATGTTCAGCTGGGCGCCCAGTTCCAGGGCTTTCAAGAGTCCCCATGCCACAGCCTCTCCGTGAAGTATGCCTTTGAAATTTACGGAAGATTCAAGTGCATGAGCAAATGTATGTCCTAAATTAAGGAAGGCCCTCTTTCCCCTCTCTCTCAAGTCTTCCTCGACGAGTCTTCCCTTGAAAATCACACACCTTCCCACTATTTCTTTCAGTAATTCCCCGTCTCTCCCAAGCAACCTCTTTTTCTCCCTTTCAAGCATACCGAACAACTCCTCGTCACCCAGCATGGCAGTCTTGATAACCTCTGCAATTCCGGCATTAAACTCATTTTCAGGCAGGCTCTCCAGTGTTTCTATTGCAATACAAACCTTCTCTGCAGGATAGAATGTTCCGATCAGATTCTTGTAACCATGGTAGTTGAAACCTGTTTTACCCCCGATTGAAGCATCGACCATGGAGAGTAGTGTGGTAGGTACAAGAATCAAACCACTTCCGCGCATATATACAGAGGATGCAAAGGCCACCAGATCCGTAAGCACCCCACCGCCTATTCCCATGAATGTGCAATCCCTTCCGAAGTCCGATTCCACGGCCTTTTCAAGAATCCTGTTCACGCTCTCCCAGCTCTTGTGTTCTTCTCCGTGATCTATCACCACCCTGACTGCAGCACTTTCCTCCTCTCTTCCGGTAATTTTTTCTATATCCCCGGCGAAGAGGCCTTCCGTATTGTCATCGTATACATAAAGAGTATCCTTGGCGGATACAGGCACCCGACGAAGTGCATTCAAGCCCTTCAATGACATTCCTATTTCAACAGTACAAACATTTCCTCCAAAGTTGAATCTGTAGATGTCAGTTATCAATCCTTCCTCCAAGACTTATAAAATCATCCGCAAACGACGGGTAGGATACAGATGCGGCATCGAAACCTACTACCCGGACATTTCCTGCAATCGTACTCAGTACGGCGGCTGTCATGGCTATCCTGTGATCACCCTTTGATTCCACGACTCCGGGTCTGAGACTCTGTGGTCCCTCTATTTCAAAACCATCCTCATAAACCTCTATCTCTCCGCCGAGGGCCCTTATCATAGAGGCTGTGGTCTCCAGTCTGTCAGATTCCTTGTGCCTCAATTCTTCAGCTCCATGAACTACCGTAACACCCTCACACGCCATGGCAACGGCTGCAAGGAGGGGAAGTTCGTCTATCATACCCGGAATGTCCTCTCCTTTCAGACTTATTCCCTCGAGCCGGGAGGCCTCTACAGTAATCGAGCCAACAGGTTCTCCCATTTCCGATCTCTCCTCAGTCACTCTGATCGCTGCATTCATCCTTCTCAAAACCTCGACAAAACCGAGCCTCGTCGGATTCAGCCCGCAGCTCTCTACGGTGAGCTTTTTCCCCGAGAGAAGGGATGCCGCAATAAAAAAGGAGGCGGAAGAAATATCTCCGGGAACAGTCACTACAAAATCGGGAACAACGCCGCCGGGATGCAGAACGATACTACCATTATCACTTTCGATAGGCAGCCCAAGGAATTTCAGTATTCTCTCGGTATGGTCTCTCGAATCGATTCTGCCCCTCAATACGATACTATCCTCGGATTTTAAACCGGCAAGAAGTATGGAACTCTTTACCTGTGCACTGGGGATCGAAAGCTCATAATCCATTCCATGGAGGGAACCTTTCCCGGGGAGAAAGGTTAAGGGAGCAAGTGATGCGTTTCTTCTTCCTGAAATGTGTGCTCCCATTTGCCTCAAAGGCTCAGTTATTCTGCCCATGGGCCTATTGAGGAGGGAATCGTCTCCCGTGATAACCGCATAGATGGGAAGACCGGCAAGCAGACCGGAGAGGAGCCTTAACGTTGTCCCGGAGTTGCCGGCATCGAGGACATGAACCGGTTCCCTGTACCCTCTTACTCCCCTCCCCTCTATAAGGAGCTCTCTCTCTTGCTTGAATCCTTCCCTGTTTACGGTTATACCGAGTTCTTCGATACATCCAAGAGTGGAGAGACAATCCCCCGTATAGAGGGGATTTCTTATCCTGCATGTACCCAGAGAAACAGAGGCCAACATCAATACCCTGTGGGTTATTGATTTATCAGGCGGCGGGATGATAGTCCCTCCGATCCCATCGGGAGCTGAAAAAACCAGATCCATACTGTTAAAAATAGAATGAAACAATCCGCTTTGTCAAACAAGCCTTCCTGTCAAGGATGACATCGAAGTAAAGAGAATGAAAAAGATTGTTGACAACAGCCAGGGGCATTGACTAATCTCTTGGTATGGGAAACCCGGTGGAAAAAGCTTCCGCAAAACCAAACCTCCTCACATTACTGGAAAGAATCCTAAATAGTTACAGACAACTACTGAAGAAATTGCTTGCCATTGTATCCGTCATCGCACTGGTTCTACTCTTGAGTCTTTCAATCGTCTTTCCCATATGGCTTCTCGCATCCAGATCGAGGATAGCCTTCAATATATCGGTACTAACAGCCTTCTCTGCTGTCTTTTTAACTTACATTACACTAAAACTCATCAACAATCCCAAATCGATACTTCCGTCAATCTTTAGAAAATTCAAGGTATTTTTTTTCATCATTTTATTCGTCTTTCTTGTATATGCAGATATATGGCTTCTCCAGAGTGGTTGGAGGATCGCCGGAACGATCGCTTCCGCGATTACCTTCCTCTGGTTCGGTTACATTCTCCAGGCAAGGAGAAGCGACAAAGTGAATAACAGGAGGTGAAAAATGGGATTCAAGGAACTTCTGACACAAATAACATCAACGGAGAAGGTTACCATTGCTGTTGTAAATCCTGTAAAGGAGGAGATATTCAAGGCCTTGAAATCGGCAACCGATTCCGGGATATGTTCTGTAACCCTCTTTGGCAAGGGTAAAATCATAGAGGAACAATCCCAAAAGGCAGGACTGGATAATTACAGAATCGTGGAATGTGAAAGTGACATGGAAGCTGCAAGGGATGCCGTTAAGGCAGTGGCAAGGGGAGAAGCCTCCTGTCTGATGAAGGGACACATAGCCACCTCATCGTTGATGAAAGAGGTGCTAAATTCCGAATACGGCTTGAGAGGGGAAGGACTTCTGTCACACGTTGCAGTTTATGAAAAGCCCGATGGACGCTTTCTTGGGGTAACAGACGGAGGATTAAACATCTCACCGGATCTCAAGGAGAAGATTGAGATAATAAGGAATGCCATATCTCTTTTCAGATCTATCGGTGTGGACACACCTAAGGTTGCCATTCTATCAGCAGTAGAGGTAGTGAACCCCGCAATACCCTCCACACTGGATGCCGCATCTATCGATAGAATGGCTTCTAGGGGTCAGATAAAGAATGCCATAATAGAGGGTCCCCTGGCACTGGACCTGGCCGTCAGCAGAAAAGCCTGCGAACTCAAGGACATCAGTGCAAAGGTAATGGGAGATGCCGATATACTGGTAGTTCCGGAAATAGTAAGTGGCAACATTCTTGGCAAGTCACTCACCTATCTGGCCGGTTTTTCATCCGGGGGAATCGTAGTGGGAGCGAAGAATCCTGTCATTCTTCTCTCGCGTTCGGATTCCGACAGGGAAAAATTCAACTCTATCCTTCTCGGGATTGCCGCCAGCAAGGGAGGAATCCAATGAATGCTGGAAGGACCATACTGATAATAAATCCGGGTTCTACATCGACGAAGGTTGCACTCTACCGTATCACCGAGAGCGGAGAACCAAGTGAGATAACGACAAAGAACATCAAACATCCGCCGGCAGACCTGGAGAAATACAGAGATCCGGTTGATCAGCTGGAATTTCGAACATCTGCCGTGCTTGATTTTTTAAAAGAGAACAAAACAGAGAAACTTGCAGCTATTGCCTGCAGGGGCGGGCTGGTAAAGCCGATTTCAGCAGGCAGTTACAGGATAACGGAAACCATGCTGAAGGACCTGAAGAGTGCAAAGTACGGTTCCCATGCATCGAATCTAGGTGCCCTGATAGGTGACAGGCTCGGTAAAAGATTTTCCACTACCGCATTTATCACTGATCCGGTAGGAGTTGATGAATTCGAAGTGCTTGCAAGATACTCAGGTTTCCCCGGCATGGAGAGAAGATGCCAGTCACATGCACTCAACATAAGGGCTGTTGCAAGAAAGGTGTCAGCAAAACATGGTACCACCATGGAAGAATTAAACCTCATAGTTATTCATCTCGGAGGTGGGATTTCCGTTGCACCACTGAAAAGGGGCAGAATAGTCGATGTAAACAATGCCAACGACGGCGGTCCCTTCTCTCCTCAGAGAACCGGTTCTCTTCCCACTACCCAGCTGGTAGAGCTCTGTTTCTCGGGAAAGTACCGCTCTGCCAAGGAGTTGAACTATATTCTGACAAAAAAATCGGGTTTATTGGGATATCTCGGAACGGATAACGGAATAGAGATAGAGAAAAGAATAGAAAATGGCGATGAAAAGGCCAGGGAAGTTCTCGAGGCGATGGCCTATCAGATTGCCAAGGAAATCGGTGCCATGGCAACCGTTCTCCATGGCAATGTGGACTTTATTATTCTTACAGGTGGCTTTGCACATCCGCCCCTCACCGACTGGATAATATCGAGAGTGGACTGGATTGCGCCTATCGAAATATATCCCGGTGAGAATGAAATGCTTGCCCTTGCAGAAGCGGGAGCCAGGTATATCCTTGGGAAGGAGGAATTGAAGGATTATTGAGAAAAAATGAAAAATTTTATTTCATTCTCCTCCTGTTTTCAGTACTGATACTTACACCCCTAAAGCTTTTCTCCGATTACCCGGAGATACACTCACTAAGCATGAGTGACCCGGTATTCAAACAACTCCAGGAATCGATTGGCAATTTCTACAAGATTCAGAGCAAGAACAGAATTCGAGAGCAGGGAAACAAGCTTGAGTATCCAGAACTTCTCATTTTCACCTACCAACCAAGGGGAAAGTTTGACCTCTTTTCCATGGCAGCAGGATTGAATCTTCCTTACGATACCCTTGCCACCATCAACAGGGTGAAGACAGCGGAAGATTTCCAGAAACTAGCCAGGATATACATACCGAGCCTTCCGGGGATATTTGTACCGGTGAAACCCAACAGTACCCTGGAAGATATCATGTACTCATGGAGAAGAGCCGAGAGAAAGGAATACAGACGGATAACCCTTGCAACGGGAAGGGGTAAGATGGAATTCCTTTTCTACATCGATGACAGGTTTCATCCGGTGGAGAGAGCCTATTTTCTTAAGATACTCTTTCGATTCCCGCTGCCCAGAGGCATAATAACTTCGCCATACGGGGAGAGAATAAGCCCCTTTTCAGGTCATCCCCAATTTCACACAGGAATTGACATCGCTGCACCCACAGGAACAGATGTATATGCGGTGAGAGATGGCATTGTTGAAGAAACCGGTTACAGCAGGGTGTATGGAAATTACATTATTCTAAGACATGCAGGAGGATACGAAACGCTCTATGGACACTTAAGCAGGATAAATGTCAGGTTGAACAACAGGGTGAGGTCTGGTATGGTGATAGGCAAGGTAGGAAGTACAGGCATGGCCACCGGCCCCCATCTCCACTTTGAAATAAGGAGAAAGGGTAAGACGACTAATCCTGTTCCGCTTTTCTCAGGAATGGAAAGGACCGAGGCCCAATGAAAAGAATATCTATTTTACTCCTCTTGATTCTCTTGTCCCATGCCCTCTTCGGTGAAACCATAATTGCTCCCGTAAAGGGTATCATAGTTCTTTCCCCCCAGTCGGATACGGAAAACACGGTGAAGATTGGGCTTGAAGATGCCTTTGCAATAGACCTTCAGGATGAAAAAAAGCTCATAGAGAGTATCACGGTGTCTCTTACCCTTCCGAATGCCTTAAAAAAATACTCGGACAGTTTCATGATTGATATCTATGGCTCCGTAAAACCATCTCCTGACCGGAGAAAAAAGAACTATAGAGGAACCCGACTTTTCAGCCACTTTCTTCCTTATCTCAACAGACTCTATATAACCATTCCCATAGAGGGTCATAACATCCCCAGGGAAAAGCTGATAGAAGATACCAAGAGGGGAAGCTTTGTAGTTAAGGGAGAAGTAAAGAGAGCCAAGTTCCCCATAATGGTAACCATTCAACCTGTAATGAAAGGACTTCCGGACTGGATCTTCAATCAGAGTTTTACCTTTTCCGTCAAAACCAGAAAGAAGGATATCGGTTTCGTACAGATAGACATAGAGAAACCAGACAATGCCGAAGAATCGAGTTTTACACTGACCATAGACGGTAACACCTACGAGAATTACAATCGGCCTATAAAATTGAAAACAGGTATCCACAACCTAAGTATCCAATCCGACTTTTTCGAACCCATTTCCTCTACCTTCACCATCGAAGCAGGAAAGACTACAACGGTAAATCTCACCCTCAAGGAGGTATTTTCCTCTGTTTCCTTTGAAGTTCCTGAAAATGCAACGATATACGTGGATGGTGAAAAGCTTCCTACATCCGATTATAGAAGATTTCAATTGAAAGAAGGCGAACATTTTATTAGAATTAAGATAGGGGATTACAATTTGACCAGAAAAATCGAGGTAAAGAGGAACAGAAACTATAAAATTACCGTGATTTTTGATATGTTGGTGAAAGAGTATTAAACATTGAGGCGAGCTTGTCGATAATAAGGGTGTCGGTACCCTAATATAGTTCCCCTCCCAGTTTACTATATTGACCGACACCCAAACGGGTAGGCCAGCCATTATGGCTGGCCTCTTTTTTTGCATACACCGACAAGCTCAGGGTACCTTGACAAATCGACATAAAAAACACTTAATTGTTCTGATGAAATCACAGAAGATGCGACACCTTTTACCCGGAATACTGCTGGGTATATTGATGTTTTTCGCCGTAATAATCGGCACATTACTGGGCATAGCCCTTGCCGCAACCAAAAACATAGATATGAGCGAGGCTTTCAAGACCCAGGCCCCCGCTTTACCCACACAGATACTCGATATAAAGGGAAGACTCATTACAGAGCTATTCTCTACAGAGAAGAGAGAAATAGTATCTATCGACGAGATTCCAAGGGCTCTTATAGATGCGGTCCTTACCAGGGAGGACAGGCATTTCTATGAGCACCATGGATTCAGAATAGTGGATGTAATAAAAGCAGCCTGGCACATAGTTACCGGCCAGTTCTTTCAGGGGGGCAGTACCATAACACAGCAGCTTGCGGGAACCCTATATGCGGACAGGTCGGAAATCTCTCTGAAAAGAAAACTCGTTGAACTCTGGTGGGCACTTCAACTGGAACGAAGATACTCCAAGAACGAAATACTGGAAATGTATTTGAACCAGATGTATTTTGGCCACAATACCTACGGAGTCGAGGCAGCATCCCAATTCTACTTCAAGCACTCTGTTCGTGAGATAACACCGGCAGAAGCCGCAATGCTGGTCATCCAGCTGGCAAGTCCCGGTTACTACTCACCTATCAATCACCCCAACCGAGCAAGGAAGAGACAACGAGAGATTCTCGACCAGATGGTTGAACTCGGTTACCTGACAAAGGAGGAGGCGGATCTCTCCTTTGAGCAATTCTGGGAGAACTACGACTACACAAGGACAAACATATCCACCGCTTTCATAGACAGGGAGGACAGAGCCCCCTATTTTAGTGAGTATGTAAGGCAAAAACTCGAGGACATGCTTTTCGGTTCCATGGATATATACAAGGCCGGACTAGTCGTTCATACAACTCTCGATCTGGATTACCAGCAAATTGCAGAGAAGGTGATGCGGCAAGGTATAAAAAGGGTGAATGCGAGGTATCAACTGGAAACATCCAACAGGCTGAGATATGCCGATGAGACATTCCTTAATATAATAGACCTGCTCTCACTGGGCTTCAACATAGATGACCTGAGAGTAGCAGGGAGAAGGCAGCAGAGACTTGCAAAGAACATGTACCTGAGTGATCTCAATCCCGTGGTCGACATCGTTGCAGATCTTTTCAACATGAATGAGCTGAGGTACACGACAAAGGTGGCCTACAAGATAAAGGAAAAAGAATCACAGAAAACCGAGGTAGAAGGAGCGCTGATCTCGATAGATTCCAGAAAGGGCTATATCTATGCAATGGTAGGCGGCAAGAAATTCGAAAGCACCAACCAGTTTAACAGGGCAACACAATCCAAGGTTCAACCAGGATCATCATTCAAACCTCTCTACTATTCTGCGGCTATCACTTCCAGAAAATTTACCCCTGCTACGATGATAATAGACGCACCTGTAGTATTCTGGAATGATGACGGTACAGAGTATACACCGCTAAACTACAAGGGAGAGTGGAAAGGGAGAGTTCTACTCTGGTACGCCCTGGCCCACTCGATGAACGTTCCTTCGCTAAAGGTCCTTGACGGTATAGGTTTCGATACCGCCATAAAGAGGGCAAGCAGGATGCTTGGAATCACCGACCCCAAGGAGATTGAAAAAACCTTTCCGAGGAAGTACCCTCTGGGATTAGGGGTAATCACGGTTTCTCCCCTTCAAATGGCAAGGGCCTTTGCAACATTCCCCAATGAGGGAATCGAGGTAGATCCCATAGCTATAAGGTATGTGGAAGACAGAAATGGAAAGATAATACTCGAACCGGAAAAGCAGCTTCGCCTTCAGCAGAAAAAGAAGGGAAAAGATCTAAGGATAATGTCCCCTCAGGTGGCCTATATAATGACAGACCTCTTGGAGAGGGTGGTAAAAACCGGAACTCTAAGATGGGCAGCTTCCACCGTGGGCGGTTTTGACCGACCGATTGCCGGCAAAACCGGGACAACACAGAACTGGTCAGATGCATGGACGGTGGGATTCACTCCCCAGATAACGACAGCCCTGTGGTTCGGATTTGATGAGAGGGGTCATTCCCTCGGTGTAAATCTTTCCGGTGCCGTATCCGCCGGTCCGGTATGGGCAAAGTACATGAAGGAAGTTCACAAGAATCTACCCGTATTGGATTTCAAGAAACCTGACAGTGGTATCCGGGAGGTAACTGTTTGCAGCCTATCCGGAAAGTTGCCAACTGAGTACTGTAAAGATACGATAAAACTCCCCTTTCTCTCCGGAACCGAACCGAAGGAATTCTGTACACTCTGTGAATATGAGGCAAAGAAGAAAGAGACCATCGAGAACAACATAAGGAATTCTCTCCTCCCCGGAGAACTGCCACTGGACACATTTAATCTGCCAGACTCCACCTTTGACCTTAGCAATCCGGAGGGAGGAGGACAAACTAAAGAGAAGGGGGAAACGAGTACGGGAAATCCGCTTCTCGATTGAAAATGAGAATGGAAAGATAGGAAAGGCAAATGGGAAAGAAAACACCCCTGTACGAAGAACATTTAAGGCTTAAGGCAAAGATAGTTGACTTCGCAGGTTTTGATCTTCCGATCAGTTACACATCAATGAAAGAGGAACACAATGCGGTAAGGGAAAGAGCCGGAATCTTTGACGTCTCCCACATGGGCGAAATCGATATCAGGGGAAGTGACGCTCTTCCATTCGTCCAGTATGTCTTTACAAACGATGCTTCAAGAATAGAGGACGGTAAGGCCTTCTATTCACTGATGTGCAGAGAAGACGGAGGAATCATCGATGATGTCATTATCATGCGCTACAGTTCAGATCATTTTTTTATCGTCGTCAATGCCTCCAACATCGAGAAGGATTTTTCCTGGATCCAAGAACACGCCCGTGCTTTCGGCAATCTGAAGGTTGAAAATCTCTCCGAAACATTGTCCATGATAGCCGTCCAGGGTCCGAAAGCACCCGCTATCGTACAGGAGGCCCTTGCACCCTCTTCCATGCCCTCTCATTTCCGGTTTACCAACGAGAAGTACGGCGCTACCGAGATAATCCTTTCACGCACCGGTTACACGGGTGAAGATGGATTCGAAATAATAATGGACAATGAAAAGGCTGTAGAAATCTGGAGTCTGCTCCTCGAAAAGGGAGGAGAGGAGATCACTCCATGTGGTCTCGGGGCAAGGGACACCCTTAGGATAGAGGCCTCTTACATGCTATACGGAAACGATATAGATGAGAAACACACCCCCATCGAGGCTGGCCTTTCCTGGGCTGTCAAGGATAAGGATGGAATCGATTACATAGGAAAGAAAGTGCTTGAGGAACAGAAAAAAAACGGTACCAAAGTACGACTCGTTGGTTTTGAAGCTGTAAGCAGAGGTATTCCCAGGCACGGAGACCCTGTTATCTCCAAGGATGGAGAAACCATAGGAATAGTGACAAGTGCTACCTATGGGCCTTTCCTAAAAAAGACAATCGGAATGGCCTATCTGGACACGGGGCATATTGAAATGGGAAATATTATTGGTATCAAACAGAGGGGAAGGCAGTTGGATTGCAAAATCACATCACTTCCTTTCTACAAAGGAAACAAATAGGAGGTAACTTAATGGCTGAATATCTTTACACAGAAGACCATGAATGGGTTTTGAGGGAAGAAAATCGTGTAAGAGTGGGAATTTCTGATTTCGCACAGGGTGAATTGGGTGACATAGCCTATGTCGAGCTACCAGAAATAGGAAAAGAGGTAAAAAAGGGAGAAGCGGTTTGTTCAATCGATTCTCTCAAATCTTCCAGCGAGATATACGCTCCCGTTTCCGGAAAGGTTGTCGAAGTCAATGAGAAATTGAGAAAGGAGGAAAACTGCGAAATCATAAACAAGGATCCTCTCGGTGAAGGCTGGATATTCGTACTGGAGATGAGTAACCCGGAAGAACTCGAAAAATTGATGAGTGAGGATCAGTACAATAAAATGGTAGAGGAAGAGTAATGTCGTATCACAACCATTCAATTCGAGACGAAGAAAAAATGTTGAAATTCCTTGGTCTCGATTCCATTGACAGCCTATTTTCATCCATACCGGAACCCTTGAGGTTAAAGGATGATCTGGCAATCGAGGGACCCTTGAATGAATCTCAGCTTGTTTCGGAATTCGAATCCATAGCCTCCGATGTACTCACCTTTAGAGAATCCTTCAAGGGCGCAGGTGCATACAACCATTTCATACCTGCAGCGGTGGACGAGGTGACATCGAGACAGGAATTTTATACTGCTTATACACCTTACCAGCCCGAGGTGAGCCAGGGAACTCTCCAGACAATCTTCGAGTACCAGACAATGATGTGTGACCTTACGGGGTTAGATGTCTCCAATGCGTCCATGTATGATGGTGCATCGGCTACGGCGGAATCAATACTAATGGCCATGCGTTTTAATAAAAGGAAGAAGGTCCTCATCTCAAGCGGTTTACATCCGGAGTACATCGAAACAGTGAAGACCTACCTCAGGAATACAGAGCTGGAAGTCGAATTGATTCCTCTGTCCTCGGGAAAAACTTCCATGGAAGCTCTGAGCAAAGAAGACCCCGATGCTGTTTCTTCCGTGGTTATACAAAATCCAAATTTTTTCGGTATCATAGAAGACTTTGAACCCATAAGAAAAGGATTCCCGGATTCCGCACTCATATACGTTACAAACGAAGCTCTTTCTCTATCCGTATTGAAGACACCGGGAGAGTATTCCGTTGATATTTGCTGCGGGGATGCCCAGTCTTTCGGTATACCACTCTCTTTCGGCGGGCCATACCTTGGTTTCATCACCTGTACCAGTGAATATCTCCACTACATACCGGGAAGACTTGTCGGCGCCACATACGACAACTCGGGGAAGAGGGCATTTACAATGACACTTTCCGCCCGGGAGCAGCATATCAGGAGGGAGCGTGCCACCTCTAATATCTGTTCCAACCATGCCCTCTCTGCGATAAGGGCAACTGTCTATTTGAGTCTCATGGGTAACAGAGGTATAGAGGGAGCAGCGCTTCTTTCAATGAAAAACAGCCATTTGCTCTTAGAAAAACTCTCGCAACTCAAAGGTTTTTCTCCCGTCTATAGGGATGCTCGCTTCTTTCATGAATTTCTCGGGCGACTCGATATAGATCCGGAGAGGTTCAATGAGAGCCTGAAAAGATACCGAATCCTTGGTCCGCTGAATCTGGAAAGGTTTTTCCCGGACATGGAGAACCTCTACCTCTTCAATACAACGGAAATGAACAGTGAAGAGGGAATGAACCTGCTGATACGTGCTATAGAGGAGGCTTCCTTATGAATACAATGCAAGTTGAAAAACTTATCTTTCAGTTGAGCAGAGATGGGAGGTCCGGAAACTACGTACCCGAGGAAAGAGATCTATCCTTTATTCCTGAAAAAATGAAACGGGAAAGGCCTCTCAACCTGCCATCCGTTCCGGAAAACCAGGTAGTAAGACACTTCGTGCGCCTTTCAAACCTCAACTATGGCGTCGATACAGGCATGTATCCCCTTGGTTCATGCACAATGAAGTACAACCCCAAGATAAATGAAAAAATAGCAAGAGATCCTGCCTTCTTAAATCTCCACCCGTACCAGGATGAATCCACAATTCAGGGAGCCCTCAAGATAATGTATCAACTCGGCGAAGATTTGAAACTCTTGAGTGGCATGGATGGCATTACGCTGCAACCGGCTGCAGGCGCCCACGGAGAGCTTACAGGCATACTTATCTCCAGGGCATATCATACGGCACAGGGTAACCCCAGGAAGAAAATCCTGGTACCCGATTCCTCTCACGGTACAAACCCGGCCACTGCAGCGATGTGCGGGTACCGTGTTGTTACACTGCCTTCCAACGAGAGGGGGACCATCGATACGAAGTCACTAAAGGAGAACATGGATGACGAAGTGGCAGCCCTTATGATTACCAATCCCAATACGCTGGGCATCTTTGAAAACGAGATCGAGGAGGTTGCCTCGATTGTTCATGAAAAGGGTGGCCTACTGTACTACGACGGAGCCAATATGAATGCAATCATGGGATATGTACGCCCCGGTGACATGGGTTTTGACATGGTGCACTTCAACCTCCACAAGACATTTTCCACCCCCCACGGGACAGGAGGACCAGGTGCAGGACCCGTTGCGGTTAAGGAAAGGCTTAAGCCCTTCCTACCCTATCCCACTGTGGGCAAGAATGAGGAGAGATACTTCTTCGATTACTCACACAGAGAAACATCCATAGGAAAGATGCGTGCTTTTCACGGGAATTTTCTGATACTGTTAAGAGCCCTCCTCTACATTCGATCAAACGGTTTTTCCGGCTTGAAGAGGGTAAGTAAACATGCCGTTCTCAATGCCAGCTATCTGAAAAAGAAGATTTCACATCTGTTTGAGGATCCCTATCGGGCTGCTACCATGCATGAATTCGTGCTATCCGCTTCCAATCTGAAAAAACAGTACGGTATAAGGACTATCGACATAGCAAAGAGAATCCTCGATTTCGGGCTTCACGCACCTACCATTTACTTTCCGCTAATAGTGAAAGAAGCCCTTATGATAGAACCGACGGAGTCTGAGACAGTTGAAAACCTCGATGATTTCGCATCTGTGATGGAAAAGATAGCCGAAGAGGCTAAGAAGAATCCCAGCATTCTCCATGATGCACCCCATAATACACCGGTAGGAAGGCCCGATGAAACCACAGCCAACAGGAAACCGATACTCAAGGCTTTCTCCCTGCCGGAAAGACGGCCGGACAAACAGGAAGGGTAAAGTGCAGGTCAGGATATCTTCCATAGTAGTGAAAAACAGGATACGGAAGGATCTGGGTGATATAGATGCACTGGTAGAAAGCTTCAGAAAATATGGCCAGTTGACACCAATAATCATCAACAGAAAAAATGAACTCTTAGCCGGCGAGAGGCGACTGGAAGCTGCCAAGCGCCTTAACTGGCAGACAATAAATGCCATAGTAGTGGACAAGAATAATGACCTTGAAAAGCTCGAGATTGAAATGGAGGAAAACATCCAGAGAAAAAAACTAACCGAGGAAGAACTTTCCGAAGGTATATACAAACTCGAAAGGCTGAAAAGGCCTAACCTGATAGTGAGAATATTGAAGTTTATCAAGGGTTTGATAGAAAAATTGATAAAATTTCTAACAGGGAGGTAGCCTTATGAAACTAAGATTTCTAGGTCATGCATCCTTTGTCATAGAGGATGAGCCTGCCGTGGCAATTGATCCCTTCGATATCTCGTATGATTCCACAGTGGATTACATTTTCATAACTCATTCACACTACGATCACTGTTCTCCGGAAGATATCGAGAAGATTTATGATACGCAGAGAACGAAGATAGTCGCACCGCCTGATTGTAAGGAAAAGCTTGCAACGCTTACCTCTGAAATAATAACCGTAGAACCCGGCAAAGAGTACATAGAGGGAAAACTGAGGTTCAGGACGGTTCCCGCATACAATATCGGAAAACCATTTCACCCGAAAAAAAACGGATGGGTCGGTTATATCATCTATCTTTCACAGAGTATCTATCACCCCGGTGATACCGATTTCATACCGGAAATGAAGGGTTTGAATCCCGATATCTTCCTCGTTCCCATTGGCGGAACCTATACGATGAATCCGGAAGAAGCGGCAAGAGCAGTAGAGGCAGTATCACCCTTGCAGTACTCTGTTCCAATGCACTATGGCAAAATAGTGGGCAGCATAAGCGATGCCGAAAAGTTCAGGAATCTCTGCAAGGGTGAGGTG
The DNA here is from genome assembly GCA_027021365.1 of Spirochaetales bacterium. Lineage (GTDB taxonomy): Bacteria > Spirochaetota > Spirochaetia > SZUA-6 > SZUA-6 > JALUUM01. The sequence continues at coordinate 109,448 of JALUUM010000020.1, read as the reverse complement.
AGGATTCTCAAACCGGAAGGTTAGATGATGAAACAAGCAATCTCAGGTTAATCACCCTTTCCAAATATTTCACGGAAAAAACTGATAATATTTTCCAGGAGGTTTTTCCCGAACTGCCTGTTCAGATCGCGTGCGGCATCATCCATAGAATAGTCTTCTCCCCATTTCTTCTTGAGGTCGTTCCAATGCCTTAATATCCACACGTAGAGGTCTGCCTCTGTCCTTCCGGGAAACCTTGAGAGCATCTTTTCCTTACGTATGATTTCCACCACCGGTTTATACACATTCTCACACCAGGAGAGCATAGCCTCTTCGAAACTCACCTCCCTGTGATCCCTTCCCTCGAGAAAGAGCCTGTGTTCGTTGATATGCTTCACGATGTCATCATACCTTCCGGGAGCAGTGAAATTGAGGTTGCATCTATCCCTGTACTTCTCCATTCCTGTTGCCCGGTAGAACTTCTCTTTCTCATACTTGATAACTTCCCGCTTTAGTTCTTCCCTTGTCATGCCGGGTTTCAACTCTATCTCCGAGGTTAATTCTATCACTTCGGCATCTACGAATTCCACTCCCTGCATCCTGGCAACGGAAACCCTGTGGTTCCCGTCCCTCACGAAGTAGACTCCGCCTATCTTGTACAGTTTTATCGGGGGAAGATTTATCTGTTTGTAGTGGGCAACATCGACCCTTTCCCATCTGCTCCTGAGATGCTGATGCTTGGGAAGAAATTCACTGTTGAAATCCTTGTATCTCCCCTCGCTACCAACGATGAGAGAGATTGGCACTGTCTGCATCCCCCTGTAATTTTCCGATTTTGGTTTCAGCATTTCCTTTGCATAATCGAGGGAGAGAAGATCAGTTTCCCTCCTCACCAGTTTCTTAAGGATACCAGAGATTATTTCACGTGTCCTCGCCTTGTTGAAATCTTCTCTTGCCTTTGAAGAATACATCGAATCTGCCATTAGACCTCCATGTTAATCAAGCAATGGTTATAGGCATTAATAACCTCGGTGTCAAGATACTTCTCGCTCCTTTCCGCATTTTTATCGTAGAGATGCACATGACCGTGGATGAGGTACCTTGGCTTGAAGACCTTCATGAACCAGAGGAAAACCTTGAATCCCGTATGACACCTGTCGGGAAGATCATGGATTCCATAGGGAGGTGAGTGTGTTACAAGAATATCGAGAAAACGCCCGTGAAAAATCCTGTGAAAGAGTAGCTTGGGCAGCAGTCTTACAATCTGGAAGAACATGCCAATCTCAGTGTACTGGTTGAGCCCTCCGTTGTACCACATGCTACCCCCGAGGCCGGCAAGTATCAACCCCTTAACCATCTTTACCCTGCCCCCAAGGTAGATTGCTCCTACCCCGTGGAAGCTTGCAAGGTCATACAGGGCACCGAGCTGGGACCTGTACTGAGGCTTGTAGAAATGTATTCTCTTCAAATTGTGATTACCAAAAACAAAGACAAGGGGCTTGTTGAGATTCGATACGATAAAATCGTAGTATCTCAAGGGGAGATCGCCACTGCTTATTATCAGGTCCACATCTTTGAATCGACTCTTTATCGACTGGCTATACACCAGCGGATCGATATGATCCGATATGCAAAGAATTTTCATAGGCCACTCATCGATTTTCAAAGTTATTATCCGATAGTGATAGTTTGCTTAAACATATGTTTACCTTTGACAATATTAATTATTTTCTGTATAGTACGTCAAACGATAAACTAGGAGGAATGTATGGAAAAACAGCAAATACAGGAAAAATTAATTGAAATTCTTTCAAGGCATACCCAGATAGATCCGGCGACGGTTAACCCCGATCAGCATTTGAAATATGACCTCGGTCTCGATTCACTTGATGTGGCAGAGATGGTCTATGAGATAGAAGAGGAATTCGGGATAACCATTTCAGACGAATCGGCTGAAAAGATTCAGAAAATCTCCGATACGGTGGATTTTATCTATGAGCAGCTCAATGCCGGGGGAGCGGAAGCTGCATCCACCGAAAACACTTAGACCGGAGAGACAGATCCTTTCACATCTTAGGGGCCTGTGGTTGCAGGGCATTATGCCAGCCATGCAACTGCAGGCCCTCTGATTCTTGGCATCACGATGTTCACCTCTCCAGATTGCCTGGTTCAATATACCTAAGAAACACCCTAAAAAACATCTTGGAAAAACCAAAAAAGCATTCAAAGATGTGCTAAAAAATACACTTAAAATGCACCTTGAATGCACTTAAAAATATTTTCAAAGCCGAGGCGGTTCTCTATATTTTAGCCCGCTTCAACAGCTCCTGCAGTTGATTCTTGTTGTAAAGGTCGATAGGTCGTGTTTCAGCATAGTTGTAGGCATTTCTGGAAAAAGAGGAACTGGTAATTATCATTCCCCTGGAAATGTTGGATTTTTTCATCTCTTCGTGGAGACTCCTTACAGTGCTTTCATCCAGTATTTCGGGAACACGATAGAAACGTATCAACCTCGGCATTTTCCTGGCGTTTCTCCACTTTTCCTGATCCTCTACTGCAACTATCTGGCAGCCATTGGGTATCTCTGATATCTCTCTAACCTTCAGCCTTAACGCCTTTATACTGGCAGTACATATCTCAAAGAACCTCTCCTTGGGAGCGGTGAGATAATCTTTCATGGAATCGTCTGCACGGAGATCCTGGTACTGCGTTAACTTGTCGGCAACATCCTTGAAAGTGGGTTTCTTCGAATATATCTTCTCCCACTGGCCTATTGCCTTGTCCAGTTCCCTCTCCTTCTCATAACAGTAGGCAAGGAAGTATCTCGCATAGAGGACCTCGTTACCCCCGTCGTCATCTATCAATTTCAAGGCTCTCTCGAATTCCGGAATAGCCCTTCTGAAATTGTTCATACTCATGTAGCAGGTGCCCCTCTCAATAAGGACCTTCACTTTTAGTTCCTGGTCTCTCTGCGCCTTTTCCAGCATGCGAAGAGCCCCGGCATAGTCGTGCTCTTCCTTTAGCAACCTCCCTAGATAGTAGTAAGCAGAGTAGTTTTCTGGTTGCAGCTTCACCGCTGCTTCCAGTTCCGCCCTTGCCTCTAGGGGTTTCTTCCCCCTGTAGAGGAGCACACCTAGCCTGTAATGGGCATCTGCAAAGCGCCTGTCCAGTTCCACTGCCTTCATGTAAAATGTGACTGCCTTGCTCCCCTTTCCCCTCTGTTCAAAGAGCTCTCCCGCATGAAAATAATGCTCCGGATTTGAGGGCTCTGCCTTGATGAGCAAAAGGTACTCCTTCAGGGCCTCTTCCAGTTGACCAAACTTGGCATAGAGTCTTGCAATTTCTTTCCTGAAAGGCACCTCTCGACAAAACTCTGTGAATTCTCCCAATTTATTGACCCTTTGAAGCTCCATCAATGCAAGCTCTTCCTTCCCATCGGCAAGGTATGCAAGACCGAGCAGGTAGTGAGCATCGATATTGTAGGGATCCTTTGAAACCATCTGCTTGGTTGCCCTTATGACCTGAGATGCCCTTCCCTTTTTCAAAAGCTCATAGAGTGAAGATATTTTTCTCGGCGCAATAAAGCTTTTTACGATGAAAACTGTCAATATACCAAATACACTGCCGAGTATTATAATCAGAATGATAAAACTTGACATAAATATTACCTGTGATTTTCCCTGTGGTCAAAATACTAATTTTTTTAGTTATAAATGTCAATTTACATGTTATCTTATAATAAAAGGGTAGCCAATATAGCCAATAGGATAGACAAGAGGATCAAGATGAGAGAGGAAACTAAAATATTGGAAGGTAAGAAGTTACGGAGGGATATAGTCATTCTTCTGATATCCCTCACGCTTGCCATTCTCAATGTTGTTCCTCTATTTCCATCCACCTTTCTCGAGGAAGGTGAAAAACTCTTTCTGGAAAACAAACCCAGGGAGTCAGCTCCGCTTCTGGAGGCGGCATTGAATGAGGATCCTACGAATGAGAGGATATATCTCTACCTCGGAATCGTTTACGACCAGCTCGGTGAACTTGATAAATCCATAAAGATAATGCGGAGAGGCCTTAACGTTGCAACAACCATAAAGGACATTCTCTACTTCAACATCGGAAACAATCTCTTCACGAAGGGTGACTACGCACTGGCAGAAGACATGTACAGCGAGGCAATCAAGATAAACAAAGAGATACCCGAGGCATACCTCAACAGGGCCAACAGCAGGTTGAAACAGAACAAGTACAGGGAAGCGGTAGCCGACTATACCCTCTACCTTCGCCTGAAGCCGGATACTGAACAGCGAACAGAAATCGAAAAGCTGATTTCCATTCTGAACAACCTCATAATAGCAGAGGAGAAGAAGAAAGCGGAGGAGCTTGCCAAGCAGAAGGCTCTGATGAATGATGTACTGAATTCATTGAAAAACGCCTCGGAAGATACGAAGAACCTCTCGGCAGGTTCCGAGAAGATACAGAAGGAATACGAGGATGTCGATATTCAGGACTGAAGAGGGAAAACGGGCCGTGGCAGGCTGATAGAGAGGGATAGAGAGGGACTGGAAAATCAAATATCCTTGGGATGATCGAGGGGAAATAAAATGGACAGAAAAATCATTATTGTAGTAATAGCAGTAGTAATAATACTGCTGCTCCTTCTGGGCTTTTTTTATATCAGGAACGTTACAGGAAGTGCCAGGGAGAAGAATGAACTCATCCAGAAGAGGTTAAACACGCTAAAGCTTGCCTCCCTCTACATGGACAAGGGTGAATACGATCGGGCAATGGAACTGCTAGACAGCCTCCTTATAGAGAATCCCAACGACAAGGAAGCCCAGTCGTTACTGGACAAGGTTATAGAGAGGAAGAAGAAGGAAGAGGAGGCCTTGCAAAAGAAAGAGGAGGAGAGCAAGAAGAGCCAGAGCGAGCAGCTTAAAAAGAGTATATCACAGCTCGGCGAAACGATACAGGAGAAGCTTCCCAAGGAAAAGATAGTCCTTCCGACAAAACCAAAAGAGACACCCCAGAATGCCACTTCGAAGGAAAAGCAGAGAATAGATGAGATCAACAGGCTGATGAAAAAGGGTATAGAACAGATAAACAGGCAGGACTACAGGGGTGCAATAGATACCTTCAACTCTGTCCTCAACCTCGACCCCAAATCGGGAGAGGCCAGTGCATACCTTGGCATGTCCTACCTCGAGGAAAACCCGGAGAATTCCTCCAATATCCAGAAGGCCATAGAGGCTTCGAACAGGGCAATACAGCAGAATCCGAACCTCTGGATACCGCACAGGACACTGGGGAAGATCTACGAAAATACGAGGAACTATGAAAACGCCATCAAGGAATACAAAGAGGCTTCGAGACTGAATCCGGAGGATTACAAACTTCTATATTCCCTGGGGAAGATGCAGTACTACGCGAGGAAATATTCAGATGCCCTTCAATCATTCGAAAGCTGTATACATTTGAAACCAGATTTTCCCCAGGCACACTACAGAATGGGTAAAACCCTCCTTAAACTAGGAGAACCGGACAAGGCCCTTAATTCCTTCAATAAGGCCGTCTCGTACAAGAAAGATTTTGCCGAGGCATACTATGAGATGGGAGTGATTCTCTCTAACAAGGGGAATGAGGCTTTGGCATTAAAGAATTTCGAAAAGGCTCTGAAGTACAAACCGGGCAGTGCCATATTCCTCCGCAGCTATGCAACGTCACTTTCGACTCTTGGAAGGTACAAAGAGGCGGTTGTTTACTATAAAAAGGCACTGGCAAAAAACCCGAACCATGCAGTCACCAACTACAATATTGCAAATGTATTTCTCAAACTCGGTGACCCGGCTTCGGCAAAACCGTATGCCGAAAGAGCGGTACAGGTTGAACCCGGATCAGCACTTTACAACTACACCCTCGGGCTGGTACTTGAAAAGACGGGCGACAAGAACGGTGCCATAAAGTACTACTCCAGGGCAATCGAACTCGACAGCAACTACGTAAAGCCGAGAATAAACCTGGGAAAGATATACGACGACAACGGTCTTTACGATAAAGCCCTGAATCTCCTTATAAAGGCCTATGAACTGTCACCAGATTCCTTCGAGGTTAACAACAACCTTGGAAACGTTTATCTGCACAAGGGGCTCTACCAGGACAGCATCAAGCATTTTATAAAGGCCATTGCCCTGAAACCGGGTGCCACCCTGGCAAGATACAATCTTGGGCTCTCATACCTCGAGTTGAACCAGATGGACAGTGCCATGCAAACATTCTCCGAACTGATAAAGATAGATTCTTCCTACTGGGATGCCTACTATCAGCTCTCCCTGATTCTGATAAAAAAGAACGAAAAGGCAGAGGCAAAGTCGATCCTTACCACCCTGCTAAAAAAGAATCCCGGTTATGAAAAACGAAAAGAGGTAGAAAAGATACTCTCCGGGCTGTAATGCCGTAATATGAAACAATGCCGTAATATGAAACAATGCCGTAATGTGGAAACAGACCGCTCGGCCTGTTTACATATTTCCGTATCACCTCTGCTCTTCCACGAACCCTGCCTGCGCACGCCATTCCGCTTACATATGCCTTACGCCTAGGTATACCCTTCTACCTCCGCATGACCTGCCTGTAGAGTTCCTCCCTGGAAATTGAAAACCACACAGGCCTCCCATGGGGACATCGCGCATCATCCAGTCCAAAGGTCTTCTCTATGAGCTCAACGGCAGTAACAGGATCCAGCGGATCCCCTTCCTTTACGGCCATCCTGCAGGCTACCGTATCCATTATCTCCCTCTTCACCTCGTCCCTGCTTCCCCTTGCTTCCTTAATGAAGCCTACGATCTCCTTCTCATCCAGGAGCAATAGGTCCTCCGGCATGGCTGTTATATCGTACTCCCTTTCCGAAACCTTCTCCATGACAATCCCAAGCTCCTCGATATCCTTTAGCCTCTCTTCCATCGCTTTTACCTCTTCCTCTTCTGCCACTATGTGAATGGGAAAGAGAAGCTCCTGCGCACTGTACTCCTTCGACATGAGTTCGTCGAAGATTATCCTCTCGTGGGCCGCATGCTGGTCTATCAGGTAGAAATGCTCACCATACTGAACTGCAAGGAAAACACCGAAAACCTGGCCGAGATAGGTGAAACTCCTTTCTGCCACATCCTCCCTGTCCCTCTCATCCGCCCCGTTCTTCTCCCCCTCTACATGTCTCGAGATATATATTGATTCTTTCCACCCACCACCTCCCACTTTCCCCTGGGAGGAAGGCCGGTATCCCGCCATGCGAGGCAGTATGTTTCGGGTTCCGCCGAATAGAGCCTCCTCCCCGCTACCGGCATTTCCTCCTTCGACTGCCGGTCGCCTCTTTCTCGTGGAAAGCTCATCCCCTATAAGAACGGTCAGCCTGTTCTTAACCAGGTTGATATTCCTTATCCTGACCTCTCTCTTTGCCGGGTGGATATTGAAATCAGCCATCGATGGCTCCAGCTCTATGAATACAAAGCATACAGGGAAATAACCGCCCGGGACATGGCGGGAATATGCCCACTCGATTGTCTTGAGCAAGGAGTATTCATTTACCCTTCTTCCGTTTACGAACACCTGGAGTAGCCGCCTGTCCCGCCTTGCCAAAGAGGGTTCACCTCCTATTATCCTGAAGTTCATATCATCGAAAGCCTTTTCCAGAGAGAAGAGGAGTTCTGGCCGCAAGAATTGCCTGTATGCAAGTGCAACCCGCTCTGCAAGTGTTGCCTCCGGTAAAAAATCCTTCATCGTGCCGTCAATGAAGAACCTGAAGGATATTTCGGGAAAGGGAAGCGATTTCTCCACGAAGGAACTCCTGCACATCGATGTTTCCGAGGAGGTACTTTTAAGGAAAGCTTTTCTTGCAGGCATGTTGAAAAACAGCTTTGATACCGAGACAACCGTTCCCCTCTTCCCGGAAGCCTCTTCAAGAGAAATGAGTTTTCCTCCCTCCACTACAAGCCTGTGGGCAGATTTGTCATTTTCCCTCTTACTCACTATCTCCAGTTTCGAACAAGTTGCTATACTGGAAAGAGCTTCTCCCCTGAAACCAAGACTCTTTACCCTGTATATGTCATCTACATTGCTTATCTTCGAGGTTGCATGGCTCAAGTAACACAATTCAAGATCTTCGACAGACATTCCGATACCATCGTCCACAACCCGTATTTCTTCCATTCCCCCTTCACGTATGTACACATCTATATTTTTGCTCCCTGCATCGATGGAATTATCTATCAGTTCCCTTACAACAGAAAAAGGCCGGTCGATTACCTCGCCGGCCGCAATTTTCCTTGCAACATCCTCCCGGAGGATTTGAATCCTCCGGGAAAAATTATCCTCTTTCATTGTCCCTTAAAAGTGCACTCTTGTCTCTATACTGACAGTCGTGGCAACCTCAGGCTCTCCTGTCGTTGACGATACGATTATGTTTCCATCGGCATCCCTTGCCAGTGCCGTAGTGTACAGGATTGCAACATCCAGTGTCGGCGCAACAGGATACACGATTTCCGCAGAAACAACGGTATTGGCATCGAAGAGGGAGAGGTTTTCACCGCCCGTCTGCAACAGTGTGGGAATGAACTTCGTCCTGTCATACGATACGGAACCGGATATATCCACTACGGGTATCACTCCCGGTTCAAGCTTTGCCTTCAGATGGAGAAAATCATCCTCGCCCATCTTTATCTCACCGGTAAGCTCATCGGTATACCACGGCCAGAAGTAACCACCCTCGAAGGAGAATACCTTTTCTATCTTAAAACCTGCCTCTCCGAATATACCCATTGTCTGCTTGTCATACTGTGGGTCGTTCTGGTTTTCAAGGTAGGCTATTATGTCATCTACATAGCCGCTTCTCGTTCTGTCGTAGAGCTGGTTGTAGAAGGCAGGAATAAATGTTCCGTTAAAATTCCTGTACTCCAAACGCCAGTTCATTATTGCCACATTACCAAACAGGCCGGCTGCTATGCCGTAATTTTTGAGAACCGGATTTCCATCGGCATCCTGGCTGAACATCGCATCCCAAGCAGGACCTGCCGTTATTTCGGTACCCGGCACATCCTCCCTAAAGAAGGGCACCATGCCGCCGATATCGGCAAAAGTAATTATGCTCAAGAAACTGCTCTCTATAATGGGGAAATCAAGGTCCAGACCGCCGTTCAACAATAGCGGATTACCAACAGTGGAAGGATCAGGCAGGTCGGATGCCGGCGCTATGTCTGTTACCAGCGTCATACCGACTGCCAGCGGGAATGCCGGTGCAATAGGCCTGAAGTAGAACCTTCCCCCGAATATCTCCGGCTGGCCAATATCGTTCACCATGGCCTCGAAGCCTACCTTCGTGAAATCCATTCCAAGGTTCAATCCTACCCTTCTTACCACGGGAAAATCCGAATCATTTGCGTAGTTCCTCATAATGAGGCCATGTCCGATCGTTATATCATTGAGGTTTCCAACCTTAAAGAAGAACTTATCCCTCTGTTTTCCCCACTCTATGTACTTGATCTTCAAAGTCAAGTCGTTAAGGAAATCCAGTGCCTTTTCCCCGAAACCTGTCTGGTCCATACCGAAAGACCACTCGTCGTTGCCCTCGGGGTGATACCAGTCATTGGGATCCAGCATGTTAGATTTATAGATAATGGGCAGGTAGAGGGCCATCTTCAACTTACCTATGGCAAAGTGTGGTTGAATTACAGCCTTGGAATAGGTTACATCATTTATCGTAACGGAACCTATCTCCATTCCGAGAATTTCTTTGAGTTTGTCGAAGAGTGCAGACATCGGACCCTCTGTCTTTGGCTTGGGAGGTGCCTTCTTTTCCTCAGCGGGCTTCTTCTCTTCTGGAGGAGGCGGAGGTGTTTCCACCTTCTTTTCTTCAGCCTTCTTTTCTTCTCCTGCAGGCTTTCCGTGTCCCGGTACCGATTCGGGTTTCAATTTTTTGAAATCCAGTCCGCGCATCAGATCCGCAAGCGTATCAGGAGGAATCTGGATCGGCTGAAAAGTGGACGAGAGAGCATCTGCCATCATACCCGAACCTATCTGGATCTTCTGGCCGGCTGCATTGGTAAAATCTATAAGACCGTCCAGAACGAAGGCTATCTCTTTTTCGCTGGGAAGAACCTCCATTCCGAAATCCGTACCCCTTACACCACCAACGGAGGAAGGCCCCTTAAAGACATACTTTTCCTTGCCAGTCGCTTTACCTGCTATGGCTCGAAACTTGCCGAGGGCTATTGAAAATCCTGTCTCTCCCGTTCCGTCGGTTTTCTGAAGGCTGTCAATCTTGAAATTGGTATTTTCCGATACCTTGATAATCGAACCGTTAGGATCCAGTGAAATCTCCGCATAGTCCGAACCTTCTGTGACAATGGTGCTACCCACCGGTATCTCGTAACCGAAATAGAGATCGGAGGAATAAAGCTCCTCTCCGTCCGGAGTTACTATTCTGAATGCACCACTCGAATCTTCAAAATACTCGAGTATGGCCACATTGTCCGTCGCCTGACCCTTCTCCTGCTGTGCAAATACCAGACCGGGTAATAGCAGGCCGGCGATGATAACCGTTAAAATTAATATTTTTCTCATATCAACCTCCCAAAGTTAAAAGAGTTGTATTGAACTTTCCAGGCCCGATGTGATTTCCCAAGGATTCTCTCCCGAGCCAGCATTTGGAACATACTTTATCTTGTAAATAAATGAGATCATCGCTGGTCCCGTCTTGTAGTTCAACCTTGCCTGAATAACTGCATCCTCAGGGCTTATCAGATCACTGAAGGATGCTATCATCTTCTTGTCATAACTTGCATCGAATGAAAAACCGGGAAGTATATCCTCTGCAATCTCAAAAATACCACGGAGGTGCGGATAATTCATGTAGTTATTCGGATCATTATCAACAACACCGAAAGGACCGTCGAGACTGACATTGAATATTATCTTGTCATCGAGAAAAGATGTGCCCAGGCTTGCAAACCATCCGACAAACGGCGGGATACTTCCGCCTGCCTCGATAAGCTGGTACTTCAGAGTTCTGAACAGATCATAGGAAGCGTCGAAATAGACGGGTATGAAATCCTGCCCGAGCATTCTGAGCTGTGCGCCGTATGTGAAGAAGCTTATGAGCTTTCCGCCAAAACCAAGCATTCCGCCAACCGATTTGCCCTGGATCGAGGCTATATCACCAAATGTTGCCAGGGAAACGACAGGATTGGAGAGCAGGGGAAGCCTGAAATCCATTCCGTATGCAGTTATCTTTGCTTCCTCGGCATTGATGCCTAAAGAAGTCGCGTAATCCGGCTCGTGGGCAAATACATTGGTATCAGCCGCTATGGTAGTTCCAAACTCGATATTCTTGATTATGGGAACGGATAGGAAGAGAAGCGGCCTTACGTAGAACCTCATCCCTATTACATCGAAGAGGGCAAGGTTCCCTACCACCGACTCAAATCCAACATAGGGAAAGTTGAAGAGTGAACCGTCCATATCGAAACTCAGTCCGAATATTCTCTGTTCGGGGAGAAAGAGGGTGTTGGAATAGTTCCCCATGATGAATCCATTACCCAGGGTTGCATCGTCTATCTGACCGAATTTTGCATAAATAGGATCGCCCTTCTCACCGTATCTCACATACCTTATAAGTGGGAGGTAGAGTCCCAGAATATTCTGAAACGTAACGGGATCCGGTACCCAGTCTGCCTTCCTTATTTCGAATTCATTCCCGTTGGCACCACCCGTAAAGTTGTAATGAAGTGTAATATTCAGCCCTATCCCAACCTTACCGAAGGATATATCAGGATTAAAGCTCAACTTCTGATACGTAACGGTCTGCCCGTTTTCATTGAAAGATTGTGTTCCGATTACAAGAGACATACCCATATCGAAAGGTTTCTCTGTCTCGGCAGAAAAAACCGGTAACACAACTAACATTAGAATTAGAACAGTACCAAATACTTTCACGATTCTGTTCATTTAAAACCTCCTTGCCTTTCTCTTTTGTAAATTATATCACTTCATGAAAATACTTCCAATTTAAAAACTGATTTTACCTTCTAAAGTTACTTTTATCAACAGCCTGACAATCGAATCGAAATAATCGAAACCCAGCCCGATTAAAGCCTTTATGTGGCCCTTTTGAGAAACCTTTAATGCAGTTGAATGCTCAAGAGTAACCGTTACAGGCCTTAACAGATCCTTTCCTTCGTCCCGGAGAAATGAGTAATGAAGGGACTCTTCATTCTCCATGTAGATACCCTCGAGCACACCGGGGTCCAGGAGCCCGAAGGAGAGGTGTCCGATAAGTGGCGGAACATCGGCTCTCCATCGGAAGCTCAGATTTGTGTCATTCTCGATTCTGACAGCAGAAGTCTGATCCACCTTGAGTTTGTTTTCAAAGGTCGAATCCCACCTCTTCCTCTCCGAAAGCGTTACATAGGCATCGATGAGGAGTGAGAATCCATCGATTATTTTCCAATCCTCACTCTCGATGTCATAGGTTGCAGTGATGTTGTACTCGTCGGAGGAAAAAAAATCGAAAAAGGGAAAAGAACCCATCCTGCCAAAGAGGTTTAGAGCGGTATTTTTTATGCCCACACTGGCAGAACCACTTGATGTTACCGTATCGAAATCCCTTGAAAGCTCTCTCCCAATACTCAAGTTGGTGACCGAGGGGAGAAACAGATCCATAATCCTCGAACCATAATTTCTTGAAAATTGCAGTGAAAATGAAGGTTCGTACTTAACACTGCCAAAGGATGCCGTGGCTCTCGTAAAGTCGGCCAAAGTTTCACCGGAAAATATTTCCTTGAAGGGAATATTCGTGAAAAAATAGCTGTTTGCTTTAATTTCGTCTCCGTATTCGGAAATATCCGACCAGATATCTTTCCCCTCAACGAGTGTTCTTCCCAGTTTAAACTTCCTGCTATAGGCGGGTTCTACTGAAATACCCATGCTGCCCGATTTACCCTCGTTCAGCGGGAGAGAAAAGGTAACATCAAGTGTACCCTCCCGATCCTCGGTTCCCCCATGAAAATTGAAGCTTCTCACACCGGCATCGATATCCATAACGGAAGCTGCTCTTTCGTTACCCATCCTTAAAGTTTCGGCAAACCTCATACTCCTCTCCTCATCCGCTCCCACATCGGAGGGATAGAGATAGGAAAAACTCGTAATCCAGTCGGAAGGATACGTACTTCTCGGATAACTACCGTTCTCCTCTGCAAGCCCAAAGTCCACGGAGAGCGTACTAGTTATAAGATTCCACCCGCTGAGTCCCAGCGTTGTACCCCAGGTTCTCCTCAAAACTCCCTCTCTGTAGAGGTGACTATATACAAGATTGATATCTGCCACGCCATCCGCCTTCATCTCGACACTCGTATCTCTCGTTGATACAAACCGATAATCAAGATAGCTCTCCGTATACGACTCTAAGATTCTAACGGGCAGCCTATAGAGCGGAAAGGTGAGAGTATGTTGAAAAAGCAAGCCAATATCATCATTTCTTCCTATCAAAGTCGTGTCGAACACCGTATTCATTCCAAGCAGTTTCCCCTTAAGGTGTAAATTGGAATCGTAATCCAAAGCATCTCCGGCCACACCGTACAGTGCGGAAAAACCCGGCGTCGTGAACCGAGAAGCAACTCCGATTTCCGCTTCAGAGAGAATGGGCAACTTTCCTATGGTCAGTAAATTGCCTGGAAACTTGAAATGGGATTCCAGCGAAAGAGACACCCCGAGATGACCAACCGATTCTTCAAGATGTAACTCATCTATATAGAGAGTCCCCTCAGCAGAGTCCGATATACCGAATTTTATTCCCGATACAGGCTCGCCACTGTAGTTTTCGATACTCCCTTCGGTTTTTTCACCGTCTATGCTTACACTGCCGTCATTGAAATCGACTTCAACTCTGTGCCAGGAGGAATCGTTACCCAGCGGGCTATCGGTAATCGGGAGGTTAACGACCGTATCAACCCCGGAAACCGATTGAAGTTTCATGAAAAAAAAGGCAGAGGAACCGAGATTTGCATAGGGCAGCCTGAGATAGAGAACGAATTTTCTGTAAGCAGAAGGGGTAAAGGGTTTCTCATAGTATCTGCCTGCATACCAGCTTCCGCCCTGGGGGATAGAAGCCCAGTCAACCTGGAGAACCTCCTGTTCTTCTCCGTTTCCGTGAAATGTATTCTTAACCTCCGGGAAAAGAGCGGTTAATTCTCCTGAAAAACCGGGGTCATACTTTCCATCCTCCTCTCTTATCTCGGTTACAGAAACATTACCCGGAGGATCCGCATCTGCCCAGTACGGCGAGCCATACAGAGATACCCTGTCTATGAGGATTCTTCCCTTGAGGGAGCCTGTTCCCTTTCTTACTATCAGGAACCTTATCGCCCTGCACTTCCTAAGCAGTGATCTCTCTGCCGTGGTCAGGTGAACGGTATACACTTTCCAATCCGTGTCACCGGATAATGAAACAGGAGCGGAGGAGACGACATGCGTAACATCCTCTGCATCCAAGAATCCGTTTCCGTCTGTATCTTCGCTGTCAATAAAGGCATTACCCCTGTTATCTGGGCCGCCACCTACGGAAAGGGTTACATTACTGGATGGGTCATCGAAACTGAACCCCGGTGAGGATTCATCCTTCTCGCTATCCAGCTTTCCGTCACCATCCAAATCCTCACCTGTCTCACCAACCTGTATGTAAAGATCCACATCACCACTGATACCGTATCCCCTGTAGGATACCGCTATTGTATCGGTATCGGAAAGATCGTTGTAACCTGGATCTCTCAAGAGAAGCAAACTGCCGACCCACTCTTCTGTTTCTCCCATTTCATAATCCATAACGAGACTCTTACCCTTCCTGCCTTCCGAACTTCCGCCTGCAATATAGGGACCTGTTCTCGAACCGCTCTCATAGGGATAAATCTGATCGGGTGGTATTGCATCTTCATAGTAGTACATCGAGACGGATCCGAGGGGGCCGTAACTCCTGTAATCCTTGTAGTAAAGTTTCCCGCGGTTATCAGCATTGATACCTGAAACACCGGTGGGCAGGGCAACCGGTACGGAGGAAGGATATACATTCTCCTCTGATATTTCCAAATCTCTCTCAGATCCTTCCATACCATCTATCCTGTAGTTACCCGTCGTATCAGGATTGGAATAACCGGCCGCACCGTTAAGGTTGATATTTACGTTCTTTCTCGAATACTCTATTCCCACAGAGGAGAGAAAGGAACCATTTCTCTCTTCATCGCCTTCGGTGTATGAGCCTGAAAGAATATTCCATCTGAGGGCAGCACCAAGATTCAGCAAAAGGTAATCCGAGAGGGCTATTTTATTCCCCCATCCGACAAGGATGTCACCCCCATTAAAGGAAGAGCCCTCTTTCAGGTAGCTTACCTCGATTAGATCACCAGGATAGATCTCCGTTTCGAATTCTATCTCCCCGGTTGTATAATCGACCTTGTATCTCGTCTCATCGATGCCATTTCGCAATATCTTCACCGAACCGGGAATAATACCCTCTCCGAGGATATATCCGTCCACCGGGCTCAAGAGGGTAAGCATAATTTCGTAGTCCGCATCTTTTCCGGGCATGAAAGCTTCGGGTCCGTAGATTCTTCCCTCGGGGTCAGGGAGCGGAAAGAATTGCCTGAAACGGCTACTGTTCCCCGAAGTGGTGCTTGTTCCTGCATCGGAAGGAACAAGCACCAACTGCTTTTTTTCCTTTTCCAGCTTGAACGATACGCGGTAGCCCTTAAAGAGTTTTTCATTAGAGCTACCTGTCCTGACAAGCTTAATATCTACATCCCCTTCACTACCAGGGAGGTCACTCTGAATGGCGTAAGTGCTGGATATTGCAAAGGGATTGAAACTGCCGGGATCGTAGAGGAGAAAACAGTTTTTCGAATCGACCTCTATGCGTCTTTCAGTCATCGGAGTACCAAGATAAGTGATTCCCCAGTTGAAATCTATGGGTGGCTTATCGAAATCGAACATATTGGCCGCAGTTCCGGGAAGTCCTCCCTTTCCGATTGTCACATCACCTATTGGCTTTCCGTTTTTTTCGTAATAGAGAAGTATCCGTCTATCGAGAGGATTGTTAAAGTAGAGCAGTCCCTGGGAATTCGAAAAAACATACTCATTGCTGTCGAGGAGACTGTATTTCTTCCCATCGCTTGCAAGAAAATTACCTGCCGGATCCGCTATGTAAACTCGAAGATTCTCTACTTCACTGTCAGGTAGGTAGAAGTATCTGTTTTTCATGTAGTTTTTTACCCCGATCCTCTCCTCTTCAATTTGATTCTTACCCAGGAATTTGACACTCTCCCGTTTCTGAGAATCGTAGCGCAGAATAATGTGATGTCTGCTGTTTTCACCAGATCTCAAGATGGCCTCTCCACCTATCGATGAATCACCGGCATTCGGTATATCCATATAGGGAAAAGGTTCAAAGCCAATGTCTCTGTTTCCAATATGAAGCATCTCAAGAACATCATTCTCATCCCCCTCGTAGCCCATGAGGATGCTGTTTTCAGAAAATCCACCAAGCACGGAAAGTTCAAGAAAGTACTTGTCCATTAATCTGGCAGAGAGGGTGAGATCGGGCATGTTCTCATATGTAAATCCCAAGACCTCACCGGGAAAGTAATCTATGGGCATCAGGGGAATACCCTGCCCCAGCATCAAACCGGTGGAATATCCCAGCAATGTCGACCATGACCCGTTTATGAAGAAATCTACGTCAGCATCACCAATCTTCGATTGGAATAGTGCTTTCGGTGCCTCCTCTTCGGGAGAGATCCATCCCTCAGATGAAAGGGTAGCCAAGAAAAAGGTAAGCATGGTGAATACGAGGAAGAACCTTTTCAAATCGGGAAAATGATACAGGAAAAACATCAGTCATGTAAATGATACTTGAAGCCGAAAATATACTGATGAGTATCGAAGAGGAAAAGGCTTCCAGTTTCATAAAGCGGCTCCTCGGTAATCCTTCTCTATCAACACTCCCGGTACTGCAAAGAGAGGAGCAGATAGTACAATTTCTAAGGATAAATGCACGACAATTGTATCCGACACTTTCATCTGCCAATTTTTTCCCGGGCAAGAGCTGGGAAAACATCTTCAGAATACTTATTAAAACGGTAATCGATGAGAGCAACAGAATTCTCTTCACTGAATTGGACAGGGCAATCAGGGAAAGAATTGATTTTGCATTCGTTCGTTTCATAGAGGAAAGAAGAACCGACATTGAAAGCATGAAGGAAGAACTACTAGCCTTCTTAAAGAGAATAATGGCCAAACCCGAGGTGAGAAAGAATTTTTCAGGACCTTACACATCTTTCCAGAAAAATCTGACAGTAAGGTATATAGATGAAATAATGGAGAGGAAAAAATACATTTTCTTTGAACTCTTCAAGGTTCAAAAACTTAAAATGGGAAAGGAAGAACTTCAAAATTATATAAAGGCAAACCTTCTCTTAAGGCCCTCCGTGCATCTCCTTACGGTAACGGACAAGACGGAAGGTATAGGCATACAATCCGGTGTCGTTCACAAGCAATTTACAGACAAGGTTTTCAATATCCTCCGCAATCAACTGAAAAACGTTCCCGAGGCACTTCTTAAAAGTGCACTTGACAGTAACCTGTCCTTCATCGAGGATAAGGGGACAGAGGCAACGGCCAGACTGACATCGATATTTGCCTCTCGCGGAAAGAACTATCGTGAGGTGAAGAAGGTCGAAAGGGGAGCTGATTCCCCCGACAAGAGCTGGTTCAATATAGCAAGAAGAAACTATAAATTTTACGGTTTCGATATAAATATGCTCGATGAGCTTTACAAGATTGCAGCTGAAAATGGGTGGTAGGGGGCAATATGAGTAATACCTCTAACGGAGAAAGCAGAGTCAAGGTCTTCTTCGAATCTCTGGTGATCGTCGCTATACTTCTCGTTCTCGTTCAGATGTTCCTGGAAGATTTTGCAGTAATTTCGGGATGGAATATGGATGTACGGAGAAAACTATCGATCTCCGGCTTTTTCTTCGACCTGTTCTTTACCATAGAGTTTCTGGTAAGGCTCTACTACGCCTCTGTCAACAGGAAAACGATGCATTACCTTATAAGAGAACGCGGTTGGATCGATTTTTTTGCATCGGTACCGCTTCTCATGTTCAATTCCGGCCCCACAACCATTGCAATACTACTTAAGGGCTCAACCCTAGTTAATGTGAGTGGCATTTTAAACATCCTCAAGGTTATAAAGGCAATAAGAATCGCCAGGGTCTTGAGGTTCCTAAGGATAGTCAAGATCTTCGGGAAGATAAAGTATGTCGAATCAAAAATGGCACAGCGCCATATCGCCAATATAACGACGATCAGTATTACCGTTCTTGTCTTTTCACTCCTGGGTATTTCAATTCTTCAGAGCAGCCTTGGCCTTCCCGGTGTGGAGTCAAGAATCTACGGCGAACAGCTTAAAATAGCCAAGGCAATCGATAAGCTTGCCACGTCCGATGAAGGACTGAACAGGGCTCTGGAGAATGCAGATATGTTCACAGATACTCTGCTCGTTGTAAAAAAGGACGGGAAAACTATCTATAGCAGGTATGGTAACGGATACTATGCGGAGAATTTCGGACCCGGAGATTACAGTTACTTTGCAAAAGATGGCCTCGAGCTCTTTTTCGATTCGAGAATAGTATCCGTTGCCAGTTCACTGCAAAATATAATATTCTTTATCATCGTTCTTTTGACTGTTGTGGCATTCCTTGTTTTTTACAGCCCGCACTTCGCCATTACGGTAACGGATCCGCTTCATATCATAGAGAGGGGAATGTCTGAAAAGGGGTATAACCTAGAAGTGAAAATTCCAAGTGCATATGCGGCGGACGATGTTTTCAGGGTGGCAAAGCTCTACAACGAGGTTTTCCTACCAATGAAAGACAAATTTTCAACCGGTGAAGAAAAGCCACTACTTGACATCGAGATGAAAGACATTCAAGATATTTTACCGAAAGGTTAAAATATCTTGGTCGTCTCGGTTATTCAGTTCGTCATAGAAATTCCCGATGCTTACTCACTGAAAGACAAGAGGAGAGTTGTCAAATCGATCAAGGACAGGCTTATCCAGAGATACAAACTTTCCGTTGCGGAGGTGGACAGAAACGACGAGCTGAATATTGCCCATCTTGCCGCTGTCATAGTCTCCAACTCACAGAAACACGGGGAATCGGTACTTCACAAGGCACTTTCCTTTGTGGAGGAAAATACCCCTGGTTATCTAATAGATACCAGGATATTCTCAGAACACTACAAATGATACTCTACCTCGGGACGAGGTATATATCTTCCACATTAAAGATTCTGTTTCCCGAGAGATACTGAAGAAAACCGTCCTCCGATTCCAGTTCCAGCTTGATAAAATGCCTTAAGGGTTCAAAACGGGCATCGTCTATTGCTATCTCCAGCTCCACCTCCTTTTTCAAACCCCTTGAATCTGCCCCAAGGGGATAAGGCCAGAAAGAGTACACCCCGGTAGTATTCTCGGCTATGGGATAAGGATTTTCCCAGTTAGGATTTACCATTTTTGCGAGATTGCCACCCAACAGGAGAGAAACATCTATTCCGCATACCGGCTCGAAATTTGAACTATTGTAAATCCTGCCGACTATCTGTGGAAAGTTGAAAAAGGGGCCTTCCGGCATTTCCTCCTCTTCCTCATCCTGATGGGGGAAATGGGGCCTCTTTGCACTGGAAACCTGCTCTATTCCTTCTCTGGCAAGCGCCACGATATCGGCCTCCAGCTGAACCCTGTGCTGGTAATCCGATTCTATATGGGCAAGCCCCCGGCTCGAAATCATATACATCGGCGGCAACCTGTTCAACACATAGCAGGCAACATCGAGCCTGCACTGATGACAGGTACAGAAACCCATGCTCTTCTTGGCTTCTTCATCGTCGAATATTTCGTTGACGACTTTGAGAACCATGTCTTCCATGAGGTTATGTATCCTCATAACTGCAAAACCCCCAAGCTCAATTGTTTTGCTTTCTGATCACCAGCATCTCTGTCAGCACATCTACACATTCATTAAAATCTTTAAGCGAATCTCGTAAAGAGTAGTAATTCAAACCCGCAAAGTATATCTTTGTAAAAACGGAGAAACTTATCCCCTTTTCATCTTTCTGTATATTGGTATAGCACCCGTATTCATAGCATACCTTCATCATATCTTCCAGTTTTTTCTTTAAGAAATCAGAGAGTGAAACTGAAAATGAAAAGGTATATGTAATCTCGAGGAATTTGCTCTCACTGTCGATGAAGATCCCTCCCTGCAAACCGTCTTCCTTTTCGAAACCGGCAGTATAGACATCATCGGCATACTGAGCATTGAAAATTTTATAACCGAGTTCTTTAAAGAGAACCTTTACTCTTCTGATTCTCTCTTCCATGATTTTTGAATGCCTCATACACCTTCCTTCCTTTATTAAATTAATCCTATTAGTATCCCATTGCAAGCCTTTCTGCAAGCATCCCGGGAAGTCCGGCCTTTACTATCTTCTCCTGAGCCTTTTCAATGGGATAGCTTACCCTGTGGAGAGTAAAAGTCAAGTCAATATCGTTGAAAATCCCAAAGGAAGCACGGGGATTCCCATCGCGAGGTTGTCCCACTGAACCGGGGTTAATAATATACCTTTTTCCTCTCTTCAAGTGAAGCGTATCTTCAAGATCAAGCATCCCCCTCCGCTCTTCAAACACAAAAGGAACATGGGTATGTCCGAAAAAACAGATGTCTATATCAGGAAAATTCTCCTCCATGAAAGCAAATGACTCTTCAACAGCCCCGTGGGTAAGAATGTACATGTCCTCATTCATAGGTGAACCGTGGCATATGATAAACCGACTATCCACTCCCACGGGTCCCTTGGGAAGGGCTTTCACGATTTCCATATTCTCAGGTTTCATATTCTTCCTTGCCCATAGCACTGCCTGACGTGCTACCGCATTGAAGTAATCCAGATTCATCTTACCGGAAACGGCTTTGTCATGATTTCCACGAACCTCACTGTAGAGAAGCGGGAACAAAAGTTCCACACATCTGTCCGGCTCAGCATTGTATCCAACCATGTCCCCGAGGAAAATGATCCTTTCAACTCCGATGCTCTTTATATGTGAAAGAACTATATCCAATGCATCGTAGTTGCTGTGAACATCACTGATTATACCGTAAATCATTACTCATCCCTAATCTATTCCAGATTTATTTTTCCTGCAAGTGAAGGGGGAGATAGTCTGTCTTGATATTCCAGGAAGCCCTGTAGATATTTTCCCGTACGTGTTTGTTCTTTCTTGCCATCCTCTTAACCATATCCTTGACAAAGAGACGATCACTGATTCCACCTTTAGGGCATCTTACCGGTACAACCGGAAGGTCCAGAATCTTACCTGCCCTCTCCACCTCCCTCTCGGGAACCTCGCACATCGGCCTGATTATCTGCAGTTTACCTCCGAAAAAATCCTGAACCGGCATCATAGTCGAGATTTCACCCCTGAAGAAGAGATTTATCAGCGTGGTCTCTACGATATCATCGAGATGATGGCCAAGTGCAATTTTGTGGATTCCGAGTTCTTCGGCTTCATCAAAGAGAATACGCTTTCTGTTTCTGGAACAGATATAACAGTTGAAGTCACCATTGAAAGAATCAGGGAATATTGCTGCTTTTCTCCGTATCAGAGGAATTCTCAGGGAGTCGAAATAGTTATCCAGATTTCTCCTCTCCTCACGGGAAATCGGAAATTCTGTCCACTCTATCTGCATTGCTGTCAATGAGTAGTCTATGGGGACCCATTTTTTTCTCTCGGAAAGGGCATAGGCAAGGGCAAGGGAGTCTTTTCCCCCTGAAATACCGATCAGTATGTGATCTCCATCTTCTATCATATGGAAGCGGTTGATCCCCCTGCCAACATGCTTTATAAATCTAACAATTCTCTTCCGTTCAGCCGGAAAACACCTCTTCTCCATGTCTCAATATTCTCTCCATCCCGATCTTTTTTACTGCATCGATAATTTCAGGCCTTCTCGATGTTATCAGTGTTACCTTTCTCAAGGACCTGGTGAAATTTTTTATCGATTGTACATTGAAAACAGACCCCGAATCTTCGAAGGCAATAAAATCTTCTTCGCCTCTTCCGTAAACAGGAAGGTCTATTTCGAAGGATATCCTTTCAGGGATATCAATGATGATTTCATGCTCGTAAATCTTTTTGCCGGAAATCGATGTAGCCTCCTCTGCTATTGCTCTTTCAAATTCACATCTCTTTTCAAGTTTTTCCAGTGTCAAATGAAAACTGTTCTTTTCTGAAAATGGCAGTGACCCGAGAGCCTTGTAGAGTTTTCTCTTCTTTACGTACCGTATCAACTCGAAGGCAGGCAAATTGTCCCGGGAAAACCTTTCGAAGAATTCCTCATCGTCCAGCCAGTAAAGGTCTTTCTTCTCTATCTCTCCCGAGGAAAGACCCAGAAAGATTGCCTTTTTAACCATCGAAGTAGCCACTCGAACAGTCTTGTGCCAGTATATAGTTTTGTACATGAGATATTTGGAGAATAGGATACTCTCTACCGAGGAAAGCCCCTTTTCCGATATGGCTATGCCATTCTTTCTGTAGGGTACCACCTCGTTCAATATGAAATCCACATCCTGGATTCCGTAAGGAACCCCACAGAAATAGGCATCCCTGTTAAGGTAGTCGAGTTTGTCCGGGTCCAGTACACCCGAGAGCAGATTCCTGAAAAAGGTTACATTATCAAATCCAGGACAATCGATATTGGGATCTATAATAGAGGCTACGAGCCTTGGTTCAATACCAAGCTGATTGCGTATTCTTACCGAAAGCCTCTCATTCAGCATCTGGGCAGTCAATGATTCATGGCTTTCCAGATCGAGGTCTTTCAGAGAATGGGCAAAGGGATAGTGACCAAGGTCGTGGAGGAGTGCTGCCAGAAGAAAGGCTTTTACGCCTTCCAGGCTGAAATCTATCTCACCCTCGCGCATCAGCAGACGCTCTATAAGCCGTTTTGCAATATGGAAGACACCAAGACTGTGATTCAACCTCGTATGCGTAGCCCCTGGATATACGAGGTATGCAGGTCCAAGCTGTTTTATCCGGTTCAGCTTCTGAACTATTTCGAGATTCACGATATCGAGCATCTCAGGTGAAAGATAGATATTCTTCCACACGGGATCCCTTATCGCTTCGGTATAGTCATTTGCCAGGTGTTGGATTATTCTGCTCTTCACTTTTCATTCTCTATCTTTTTTTTCGTATACCGAAGCAGACCACCCTCCAGAAGTATTTCTACGAACCTATCCGGAAGATCACAGATCGTTTCGATGGCAGCTTCTTTTCTTCCCTCTATCCTTACCGTTATCACCTTCCCTGAGGACAGATTCTTTCGCAAGTCTTCAAATAAAAGCTTATCTCCCGCTTCAATCGTATCGTAGGCAGATTTTTCCTTGAAGAGGAGTGGTACGATCCCGAAATTTACCAGATTCGCCTTGTGTATACGTGAAAAACTCTTGGCTATCACAACACATATGCCGAGATACATGGGGGCGAGAGCTGCATGCTCCCTCGAGGAGCCCTGGCCGTAATTCTCTCCACCTACTATTACACCGGTACCTGCTTCCTTTGCCTTCAGGTAAAACTCGGGGTCGAGTGGCTCGAAAACATGTTTCGATATTTCAGGTATATTGGAACGCAGAGGGAGTATCCTTGCTCCTGCGGGCATAATATGATCCGTCGTTATATCATCACCAACCTTTATCAGGACTGTTGCTTTGAAATCTTCTTCCACAGGCCTACCGGAAGGTACAGGCTTGATATTTGGGCCTCTCACAATTTCTACCTCCGACGGTTTTTCACTGGGAGGGATAATCATGTCGTCATCAACTATCAACCTGTCCAGGAGATTCCTCTTTTTGGATCTGCCGAGTTTTCTCGGGTCTGCTATGTACCCTTTTAAAGCAGTAGCGGCAGCCGTTTCGGGAGAGGCAAGATACACTCCCGCATCCGGGGTCCCGCACCTCCCTTTGAAATTCCTGTTGAAGGTTCTCAAACTGACACTTCCCGATGCAGGGGCAAAGCCCATACCTATGCAAGGCCCGCAGGCACTTTCAAGAATCCTTGCACCACTGGCAATAAGGTCAGAGAGGATTCCAAGACTGTCAGCAGTCAGCAGGGCCTGTCTTGAACCAGGAGATACACCCAGCGAGACATTGGGCGCAATGACCTTGCCTTTAAGAACCCCCGCCACAATTGCAAGGTCGTTAATGGATGAATTGGTACATGAACCTATTGCGACCTGATCCACCTTTGTCCCCTCTACATCACTGACAGGTACAACATTGTCCGGCATATGTGGCTTTGCAATCATAGGAACCACTTCATTCAGATCAATTTCAACCACCCTCGAGTACTCGGCATCCTCATCGGCGGAAAGAGCTGTCCAGGAGTCTTCCCTCCCCTGGTATTTCATGTATTCCCTTGTTACATCATCGGAGGGAAAGATGGAAGTAGTCGCTCCTAGTTCAGCACCCATATTCGTTATGGTAGCCCTTTCCGGAACCGTAAGTGACCTGACACCATCTCCGAAGTACTCGTATATCTTACCGATACCACCCTTTACAGTCTCGAGCCCGAGAAGTGTAAGTATGATGTCCTTTGCCGAACAGAAGTCACCCAGTCTGCCGGAGAGTTTGACTCCCACAACTTCGGGCATCTTAATATGGAAAGGAGCACCGGCCATAGCCACAGCAACGTCAAGACCGCCCGCGCCGATTGCAAGCATTCCGATTCCACCGTTTGTCGGTGTGTGGGAGTCGGAACCTATAAGTGTCTTTCCCGGCACCCCAAACCGCTCGAGGTGTACCTGATGACAGATGCCGTTACCAGGCCTGGAAAAATAGATGCCATACTTCGAGGCACAACTCTGGAGAAAACGGTGATCATCCATGTTTCTGTAATCCGTCTGCAGCATGTTATGATCCACATATGAAACGGATAACTCTGCCTTTACCCTTTCTATGCCAATGGCCTCGAACTGGAGATATGCCATCGTTCCTGTTGCATCCTGAGTAAGTGTCTGATCTATCCTTATTCCTATCTCTTCGCCCGGTTTCATGCTACCGGAAACGAGATGATTTTTTATAATCTTTTCGGTGAGTGTATAACCCATAGAATCCTCCTGCCCAATACTACAAATTAATTCCGAAAAATGTCCAGTATTTGACCAACTCGATTTCATCTGATAGAAATTAATCATGAAGTTGCAAGTATACTTCGTATTGATACTCATTATCACTGCAGCCCTCTTTTCATGTAACAGGGAAAGAGAAGCCAAACCCCCTGAAAAGGGCAAAGAATCGACTACCGCACTTTCAAAGAAGAAAAATCCCTTTAACAATCCGAGAAAAAAGATAAGCCTGAACAAAGAGGAAACAGGGAAAAAAACAACTCCGACTGCAAAGAATACACCCCCTGGCTATGAATCGGTGCGTTTTATTGCGGCAGGAGAGGCCTCATTCATCTTTCCCAAGGATTTCAAACTCGATTCACTGGAAGGACTAATCGATGCCAGAGGAGAAACATCAAGAATACTGAAGAGATTAATCCCATTTCTCATTGCCATGGAAAAGGGTAAAGTGGACAACGATCTCATAGAGAGTGAGGTGCGTTCAGACCTTAGTTCTACACTCAAATTTCATTTCGAAAGAGGAAATATTCCTGTTTCCTACAGGATAGGTGAAGTCAACAAGAATGGTGAAGGCAAGGCAAGTGTCAACTTAAGACTGTTCAGTAGCGTAGGTAGCTCCGAAGGTGAAATATACCTTATCAAAAAGGACAAGGTATGGTATATAGAGGGTGTACAGATAGATTTGAACCGGCTCAGTGTTAAGGAGAAGGGGGAGAAGAAAAAATTCGATCCGTCACCTTTCAACTGGATGATCGAAGAGATGTAGAGAGAATAAAAAAACACCAAGGAGAGTATCGATGACCGACGGTTTTCTGAACAGGGAAGAAGCAATCGAACTATTTTCAAGTTACGTAAAGAGCGATTGGCTTAAGAAACACAGCATTGCGAGTGAAGCTGTCATGAGGGGGCTCGCAGAAAGGCTGGGAGAGAACTCCGAGGTATGGGGCCTTCTAGGTTTGCTTCACGATCTCGATTTTGACTTGACTCAAGACCCTGCAGTCCATGGAAAAAAAACAGCAGAGATCCTAAAGGAACACGGGGTCAGAGATGAGTATATCCACGCCGTTCTGTCCCATAATGCTGAAGGACTTGGGGTTGATAGGCAATCGACATTGGATTATGCTCTTACATGCGGAGAAACCATAACAGGCCTTATCGTTGCAACTGCTCTTGTCATGCCAGACAAAAAACTGGCATCGGTAAAACCCAAATCCGTTGTAAAAAGGATGAAGAAAAAGGATTTTGCAAGGAAGGTTTCAAGAGAAAACATCATGCTCTGCGAAAAGATCGGACTCGGCATAGAGGAGTTTGCGGAGATAGCGGTAAAGAGTATGCAAAAAGTTTCAGATGAACTTGGCCTTTAAGGACTAACGATTTCAAAGGACATTACTTAAGGCCGGAGGAAAAGTATTGAAAAAAGTTGTTATTATACTATTTGTCCTCTTTTCACTCCTGCTCACAACCAACCTCTACTCCCAGACCATGGAAAAGATGGACGAAATAGTAAAAAAACTCACCGATTATATAGAGAAGAGTATACCGGACAGTCCCGAGGTCACGGTATCCGTTGAACCATTTCTCATGGACACGGGTTCGGAGAGTATATTCGGAAAGAGATTGAAAAGCCTTATTGAACTTGCCCTGACAAACCATTACAGAGAGACAAGGGTTGTGGAATCCTATAAAAAAGCACCATCATACAGTATTATGGGAGAGACACAGGTCTATCTGGATACATTGAGAATAGTAATGCGAATAACAAGCCCCGATGGCAGTATAATAGGGGGAACATATGTGGATGAAAAAATAGATCCGGCGATGAGGTCATTGATTTTTCCTGTCGAGACAGCAGGCCCCGAAGAAATAAGGCCGGAGACCGATCAGTTCGAACCCGACGACAACCCCGGCTTCGAGGTAGAGATCGAATCGAAAGGGGAACAGAGTTTCCAGCGTGTCATCACCGAGGGCGATGTAGACAGGTTTATATTTCAACTCGATGAAAAAGAAATCGTTTCATTCAAGGTGATAACAAGTGCAAACCTTCAATTTCTTCTGTTCAATGAAACCGATGATTTTCCCATTGCAACAAAAGACAGGCCGGATGAAAACGGTGACATCACCCTGGAAATAGAACTCGAAAAAGGTGTATACATAGCCGAGGTATCGGGTTTTACACCGTACACCACGGGAAACTACAAGTTTATTGCCTCTTTCACGGCAAATGAAAATGATACCTTCGAGCCTGATAATGAAATAAACAGTGCGTCAAGTATCAATCTCGGAGAAACGCAGTCACGGATACTCGTTAAGGATGACAGAGACTGGGTACGCATGGAGGGGAAATTGCCCGGATTTTACACTCTCACATGCAAGGGAAACGGGAAAATGGGTTTGGCTCTCTACGTGCTCAGAAACAAGAATGAGCAGCCTGAACTAATCGCAAAGAGTACCATAGAAGAAAATGAGATCTCATACACCGGTTTTTTCATCGGTAACTATCCTGTCGTCGCAAACTTTTATCCCGAAGGCAATTCAGGCTTGCCCATAAGGTATCAGTTGAAACTGGAAAAGATGAACCCAACGAGGGTTTACCCTGACGGGGGGATAGTCAAGGCAAGGATAGAGGATAGACCGTTGTATTTCATTTTGAGAATTCTCAACACCGATACCTACAAGTTGAAGGCAAAGGGAAACTCTCGGGGAAAAGAGATACGGCTTTCGGCAGAGTTGTTCAACCTGCCACGAATGGGCAGGGTTGAAGGGAAATACACCTATTTCCTCGAATCCGGGGACTACCTATTAAAGCTCAGCTCCGAATCGAGTGATACTGATATTGAATTTTGCATTTCAAGAGAGGCGGATGATAGTTGCAGTGGAATGTGACAGCCATATCATAGCAGGGTGAAGAATGGGTACTCAGGTAGGAAGGATAGAAAAAGAATTCGTTTTCAAATCTCTGATAGATGATCAAATTCCCATAGAGATACATGGCAATATGAAGGAGTTTACAGGAATCATTCTGGAGATCGATGAAAAGCAAATAATAATCCAGGGCAAGAATCTGTCAATGGATGATTTCGAAGAGGGCGAGGAGGTCAGAGCTTTCTTCTATTTCAAGAACAACTATCACACCTTTACTTCAAGGGTTATAAAGGTGGAAGAGAACAACCTCGTCATCAAACATCCCGAGGGTATCTACAAGAATCTCCAGAGGAAGTATGAGCGAATCAAAATGCCAGAGGGCATGTTTGTTTACTTCACCCTCAAGGGGAAAAAGGTTGAATTGAACTTTCCAAGATCCACAAGTTACCAGAAGGTTGAAGAACCCAAGCACTCGGAAGAATTCGATCCGGCAAGACTCGACATCCTGATAAGCAACTTTAGAAAGAGGATGAAAGTGACTGTTTCCGAAAACAAGATCACCATGTTCAGGGATAAGATTCCCCGAACCTACGAGGAAAAGGTCATTGTAAAGACAAGCAAGTGCCTCTGGATACCGTCTACGGAAGACGATTTCCCCCTGAAGGATCCATTTCCCGATGAAAGAATCGTAACCAAGAGAGATTTGATAAAATTCGAAGAAACACTCGGTACTCCCCCATACATTATTACCAGCAAACTCGGCAACATACTCTATGAAAAGATAAAGGCGGGAATCTTTTCGGAACTCTACGTTCCCATACTCTACAACGAATACATCGTTGGTTACATCCGCCTTATGAACAACATGGAGAACAAGAGAAGGATAAAAGAGCCGCTTATCGACTTCGTATGGGAATTCTCGAAGATACTCTGCTACTCACTTAAGATAAACGGATACTTCAAGGTGGAAACTACAGGTGAAAAGCGTTATGAAGCCCCGATCATAGACATGAGTGCTTCGGGACTGCTCTTCTCACACACAGCACCCGAACTGGGAAACGAACTTCATATACACAGTGATATCGAAATTACGGTAACAATCAGGAACCGTAAGCTTAAAATAGGTTCAAGGGTCATGAGAAAGTTCAATGAGAACAACACATGGCACTTCGGAGTTCAATTCCTAAGGATTACACCGGAAGATTTCAGATTCCTCTTCGAATACCTCTATGGGAAACCATTTCTCACAGAGTACGAAAATGTCTGGGAAGGCGGGGCACCGCCGCCCCCTCTGGAAATCTTTGATGATCAATAATCTTATTGAAACTATACTCCAAAAGAGATAATCTCTTGTCACGATGGAAGAGTCCAGGAAGCAATACTACACTGTAAGCGAGATAACCTCCCTGATAAGGAATATGCTCGAATCGAGGTTTCCGGATATCTCGATCAAGGGAGAAATCTCCAATTTCAGGCCATCCAGTACAGGTCATTACTACTTCAGCTTAAAGGATAAGGATTCCCTGATATCCGTCGTCATGTTCAAGAGCAGAATTTACAACCTCGGTTTCAAGCCTGAAGACGGTATGGTGGTCATTGCGAGGGGCTCGATATCTGTCTATCCGAAAAGGGGCACCTACCAGTTGATATGCGAAAGCCTTGAAAGAGCCGGTGAAGGGGACATTCTCGCCCTTCTCGAAGAGAGAAAGAGAAGGCTCGCTGCAGAGGGCCTCTTCGATAGGGAGAGAAAAAAATCTATACCGATGATACCATCCACGATTGCAGTCGTGACTTCTCCTACAGGAGCAGCCATAAAGGACATACTGAGAGTACTGAAGAGGCGTAACACGGGAATAAACCTCAATATCCTTCCCACACCTGTGCAGGGAGAAGAGGCCGCAGAGGCAATCGCCAGACAGATTCGGATAGCCAATACTTTTGGGCTTGGAGATGTTGTCATAGTAACGAGAGGGGGAGGATCCCTGGAAGATCTTCTTCCTTTCTACGATGAGAGGGTTGTAAGGGCAATTGCAGAATCGGATATACCGGTGATATCAGCAGTGGGTCACGAGATCGATGTCACACTCTCAGACCTTGCGGCAGACAGAAGAGCACCGACCCCTTCCGCAGCGGCCGAAATGGTTACCGCTGCAAGGGAAGAAATCGTACGGAGGGTATCCGACCTCTACGAACAGCTTACGTATCAGATGAAGATGAAAATCGACAAGCTGAGGTTGAAGCTTGAAAATCTCTCGCCGGAGAATCTCTCCCATTGGATAAGTTCGATGCTAGAGCGCAACCTCTTTGCTCTGGATGACCTGACAGAACAGATAGTCAACGAAACTTCAAAGATGGTCACAGACATCAGGCATAGGCTCGAAATTGCAACGAATAGTATAAAGTCATATTCACCCAGAGAGATATTGAAACGCGGGTACGCGGCGATTACATCATACAGGACAGGTAAACTCATCAAAAGGGCCGATGAAGTCGAGATATCTGAAAACCTTGACATAAGACTGTACAGGGGAAGACTCGATGTATCGGTAACGGAGGTTTATACGGATGAAGAACTTTGAAGAAAGATTGAAGAGATTGGAAGAAATTGCTTCTAAGATGAAAAGCGGTGATATTCCGCTGGAAGAAGCCATAAAGATGTTCGAAGAGGGAATAGAAATCTCTAAAAGGCTTGAAAAGGAGCTCTCGAGAATCGAGAGGAAGATACAGATACTGGTAAACAATCCCGACGAAGCTGAAAGACCGAAACTGGAGCTTTTCCCCGAACTTTCAGATGAAAAATCAGAGAACACCTAGAAAAAATTCTCGGGAAAGCGAACGATACTCCCCACCCCGGCTCCTATCTTCTTGAACATTCCCCTGTTCAACTCGAGCGCATATCTCACCGAATGTTCCGATCTTATTACCCTCTCCGAAAAGGGATCCATGTCCTCTATCTGAAGGATTTTTCCCTCACTGGAGATAAACGCTATCGAGAGGGGAATACTGGTATTTTTCATCCAGAAGGATAGGTGCTGATCCGAAGTAAAGACGAAAAGCATACCTTCATCTTCCTTGAGGCTTTTTCTGAACATCAATCCCCTCTGCCTCTCTTCCTCTGTCCTCGCCACCTCCACATGAAAGGTTTTTCCGTCTATAACAATATCTATCTTCTTCAGCCTGCCATTCTTCCCGTTACAACCTGCGAGGAACGAGAGGGTAAAGAAGGAAAGAAAAATGAAAAGTAGAAATAAGATTCCTTTGAATAAGACACGCTTAACCGGAAATTTCATTTGCACATGCTCACATATCATTACACGTCTCCAATTTCGATTCACCAAATCTTCAGCAGAAATCCCTTTAAATATGAACCTTCCGGATGATACACGGAAACGGTATGATCAGGCGATGCGAAAAGTTCTTTCAGCAACGTCACATTCCGCTCCGCCCGTAATGCCTGTTTCATTATAATCTCCCTGAAAAGGGAAACCTCAACTGCCTGTGAGCACGAAAATGTCATAAGGTAACCACCGGGTTCTGTTGCTCTAATTACAGCGAGGTTCAACCTTTCGTATCCGTGAATGGCCCCCTTGAGCTCTCCCCTCTTTCTTGCGAAAGGAGGCGGATCGACAATAATGAAATCGTACCCGCTCATATCGGAAAGAAAATCGAACACATCTCCTTGAATCCAGTTCAAAGCACATGATAATTTCTCTCTGTTCAATTCCTCATTCTTCCTGGCAAGTTCGATGGCTGCCTTTGAATGTTCAATCGAATCAACGAGCTTCGCATTACCTCGGGATGCATAGAGTGAAAATGCCCCTGTATAAGAAAAGAGGTTCAGTACCCTCTTCCCCTGGGACAGCATGCCTGCAAGAGACCTGCTCTCTCTCTGGTCAAGGTAAAAGCCCGTTTTCTGGCCTTCCTTCAGATCGACATGGAATTGCAAACCAGTCTCCGTGATGACCTCCCTTCCGTCACCCTCCCCCTTTATGTATCCCGTCCTGCATTCCATCATCTCCACTCTTGCAGCCCTCTCATCCCTCTTCAAGAAAATACTCTTGTGAGGATAAAATGATTCCAGCCAGACCCTTACCCTGTCGATCAGGAGTTCTGTTCCTCTTATCTGGGGCTTCACCACTACAGTATTGCCATAGACATCCACAATTAACCCCGGAATAAAGTCACCTTCACCATTTACCAGCCTGTATGCATCCGAATCGATTCTCAACTCTCTTCTAAGAAGTGCCGCTCTCTCCAGTCTTCTCTCCAACCAGTCTCCTTCCGGTTCGTCTTCGCCGATTGCAAAAACCCTCACGGGGATCAGACTTCTCTCCGAGAAGAATCCCCATCCCAGGACTCTACCGGACGAGTTGACAATCCTAACTATATCTCCGTTCTCGGGATTACCATCCGTTCCCGAAACAGAGCTCCTGTAAACCCATGGATGATGATACCTCACAACCGAAGTCTCACCCTTACTGTTGAGAATTACCGATTTTTTCATGTCTGCCACTTGGTATCCGTTTAAAATTGTTTCAGAAAATCATCAAGGGCGGTATCTGCAAAACTCTTCTTCGCCTTGCCTTCTTCGACAAGTTTCTTCAACACTCCCTTGTCTACGTACTTTACACTTAAGGGTTTTTCCAAAGAGAGTCTCGATGTCTTGTAATCCCACACTGCCTCTGTAGGAGTTATAGATGTTGGCTCTCCGTACTTTGCCACAAGAGCGCTGTACGTGGAAAAGTAATCGACCTCGTCCCTGTTCAACTCTATTATTATTATATAGAGTTTCTTGTCATTGAATTGGAAATACCCGCGTCTTACATAGGTAAAACCCGAACACTCTATAAGAATCTGCTCCGTATGTGGCAGAAAACTCACATCCGGATCTCCCCTGTAGTTGAAGTAACTCTCCTTTTTCAGTTCCTCCTTTACCGTCTCTACATCCTGTCCCAGTTTAATCGAGGCAAATCCCCTTGGTTCGGGTCTCGTAGCGGGAAGTCCTGATTGGGCAGTCAGAAGGTCCGCCTCGAATAAGAGAAAAATCGTCAGGAGAAATACTATTGATACTTTCCGCCACAGATACATTCCCTGCATGGTTTTAAAAGGCCTTCTATTTCGAAAGTGCTATGCTGAGGGCTGTGGTGAGTTTTAGCACATCCTGGTTCCCCTTCCTCACCCTCTGGCATAGAACCGTTGCTATTTTTCTTATTATCTTGTAGCCGATTTCAGGCCGTTCCTGGCAGAGTTTCTCGAAATCATCCCTCTTTATTTCATAGAGCAGACAGTCAGTAGATGCTGTTATCGTGGCACTCCTCGTATCATTCTCAAACATAGCCATGTCGCCAAAGAAGGATACATACTCAGCATTTAGCTTTACCATGGATTTCTCTGCCTGGCTGAAACCCTTCTTGCCTATCTTCAGGGTAAGATTCTTGCTCACTTCAACCTCACCCTCCAGAAAGAGAAACATGGAATCTCCCACATCGCCCTCTTTCATTATGACGGTTCCTGCCGGCACTTCCACCCTCTTGGCGATTTTATATACCTCCTCGATTTCACTTTCATCGAGATCAGAGAGAATTCCTATTTTCTTAAACTGTTCTATATCCTTCTTATGACTCATAAATCACTCCCGATTTTTTCCTTTAACCAAGCAGGAAAGCAGAATCCGTATCTCTTATT
This sequence comes from Spirochaetales bacterium, assembly GCA_027021365.1. GTDB lineage: Bacteria > Spirochaetota > Spirochaetia > SZUA-6 > SZUA-6 > JALUUM01. The sequence goes on along the minus strand of JALUUM010000020.1, from coordinate 75,642 downwards.
ACATAATCCTTCCCAGGGTTCAGCTTTATTTCCAGCTCCTCCTTCTCTCCTTCTTCCATAAGGTCTATCTCAGCTTCGGCGAATTTCCTCTTTATGAACTCATCGATTGCCGAAGAATCACCTGAAAGGATATCATCGAGGGTCATTTTCTTTTCCTCAGAAAGAATACCCAGCAAAATGCCCCTGCCCTCACTCATAAAATGATCGGCCAGTTCCATGAATGTCTTTCCCACAAATTGAGGAGGAATAGGTACATTTTTAAGGACATGCTTGCTCTCTATGGATAGCATTTCCTTAACCAGGTGAGGAATCCCCACCGACACGGTTGAGCTTGCATGAAGAAAGCCGTTGAACTCCCCATACACAACTATATCATCCACGTTGGCCCTCTTCAAATGCTGCTCATTCTCCGGATTTACAACTTCCGCACTCAAAACGATATCAGGATTCATCGATTTTATGCCAAGAGCAGCTAGAATTGTTCTCTCGTCGGCATTGGACAGTGAATGGCTCCCGGAAGAATCAGAGAGAAGGATTGCTGCCTTTGCCGTGGATACGGAAGCTTTTTTCAATATCTGCTCATTGGTATAATCCCCTCGAACGAACCTCAAATCGAGCTCAGGAAACTTCGAAGCGAGAGCCTGAAAAGTTTCCGGGTCCATCTCGTTTATCAGCACGACACCCTGCTTTGCCCTTTCAGTTATCAACCGAATTCCTTCAAGTATTTTTTCAGCATTGACATTCCAGCCGCATATTACAGTATGATTCTTCATTGATACATCCTGCAAACCTTTACCCTCCCTTATCTTTCTGTCTACAAAGATACTTGCGATCGTACCTGAAAGGATAGAAGTCGTGACAACACCCATCAGCATAAGAAAAAGCGCAAGTATACGCCCGGTAGAAGTGATAGGCACCTTGTCACCGTAACCAACTGTTGTTATCGTAACGACCGCCCACCAGAAAGCATCGAATACACCGGAGAACATCTTTCTGTTAAAGCGATACTCGGCAAGAAACACAAATGTCCCGCCGGCTATTACAATTACCGTGACCACAAAGAGAAGCTTCGGTAAATTCTCTTTCTTTAGATCCAGGTAGAAATCACTTACTCTGGAAAAAAAATTGTTCTTTTTTTCTGCACGTTTTTTCTTCTTGTTCTGAACCTTCATCGCCTCTAACTATCTTATCGGTAACAAACCATTTAAAGCAATACTATAAAACGATTTCTTTCGATTGATTCACCTGCATAAATAAAGTTATATTTGAATTATGAAAACAACAAGAAAACTCTTTTATCTTTTTTTCGGTATTGTTTTGATATCTTTCTTCGTATCCTGTACAACCTCCAAGGGGGAAATCTATACAAACATAGTAACCGAAGAAAAAAAGCAGGCCACCAGTGACAATGCCTCGGGCAATGAAGGGGGCGAAACAAGCAACGAAAAATCCTCAGAGGAGAAGGGACTAAAAATAATCACACATCCGGATGATGCCGAAGTCTACCTTAACAATATTTACCAGGGGAAGACCCCACTTCTCATAGAGAACCTGGATCCGGGAAGTTACAGACTAATGATAAAACGGGATGGGTACTATACGAAGATTGTCTGGATAGACTACTCCAAAGACCTTCTCGTGTACGAAACAGATCTGGAACAGATAGTGGGATACCTTTCCATAACAACAATACCCCATGATACCGAAATACGAGTCGGTGACAGTCTTCTAAGCGAAGGTATACACCAGTTACCGATTGGTCACTACACCATTACGGTGAGAAAGTTTGGTTATGAAGAGTACAGTAAGGAAATAGAGATCAGAGAGCTGGAAACCATCAATCTCAATATCCGATTGAAAGAGGCAAGTTTCGAGTTATCAAAGCTGGAAACCTCGAAAGAGGTTTTTTCACCGTTGAACCCCGGCCTCCTCGGTGAAATAGAGATAAGTTTCGATGTAACATCAAGAGGAAATGGGAAGATAAAGATAATCGATGAATCAGGGAAAACCGTATTTACCGAGCAAATCCCCCAATTCAAAACATGGCATCAGTCTTTCAGGTGGAACGGAAGAGACAGCAAGGGGAAAATCCTACCCGAGGGAAAATACAGGATTATCGTGGAGGGGCAGTCATCGAAATCCGGTGAAAAAAAGGTGATAGAAAGGTATGTCGAAATAGACAACAAGGTGAGTATCACCTACAGAAACGTGTGGAACGGTAATTCCGGGCTTCTCTACTCCACTACCCCGGAGGTATTACCCCTTTCCAGTGTTCAATTCTCCGCCCTGTCACTGGGCCATATGGAAAATGTATCAGGTAATTTGATTTCAAGATTCCCAACCGCTATTTCTCTGAGGGCCGGCCTTGGCCTGGGATTTGAACTCGACCTGTTTGCCGATTTTATAGCGGGAAACACCGGAATCGTTCCCCTTGGCGGAAGCCTTTCCCTGAAAAAATCTTTACTCGAGGCAGGTAGTACCCTATCTCTCTCAGTAGGAAGCTATATCAAGGGTTCTTATCAATGGGGAACAAAGACAGACATACTCTCAAATTATACCGGCTTGACCACAGGTTTTCCCATAGAAATCTCTGCAGGTAGTTTCAAGCTGTTCTATTCACCGGAAGTAATCGTATCCAATGACCGGGTAGAATATCCCGGCATCACTCCCTCTTTCTCCGTTTCTCCTCTCTATTCGTGGTTCTACCAGAGGGTGGGACTTATGTTAGATTTCGGATACCTATCTACCGGCATCTCACTTGTACTTCGATCCTCTCCTGTAGCTCACCCGGATTTTACTCTGATAGAGTATCCTCTTCAGACAGGCTTCGAACTCAACTGGCTCGTGCCCGATACTCACCTTTTCATTTCCTTCGCTCTCGGAGCCGAGGGAAACTCATTCGACAGCTACTATGTACTGGCAGGAGGAGGCCTGGGGCTTATCTACTGATGTTAAGTGACAGATAAAGGCCTTTCTACCTGAGATCTATCGGGATGTACTTTTTCCCATGCTCACCCTCATAGATCTGCGTGGGCCTGAAAATCCTGTTATACTCGAGCTGTTCTCTCCAATGTGCAAGCCACCCCACTGTCCTTGCCATCACGAAGATCGGAGTGTAGAGGTCAGTTGGTATACCCATCCGCTCATACACAATTCCTGAATAAAAATCAACATTGGGATATATTTTTTTCTCCTTAAGCATACCAACCGCGTAATTTTCCACCTCTTTTGCAACCTCGAAGAGGGGAGTAGAACCATGTGTGGCAAAATAAAGTTCTGCTAGTTTTTGTAGGATCTTTGCCCTGGGATCTTTTACCTTGTACACCCTGTGTCCCAATCCCATTATTTTACTTCCAGAACGAATAAGGTTCTGTATGTATGGCCTTACATTCTCCACCGAACCTATTGAGCGGAGCATCTTTACCACATGCTCATTAGCCCCACCATGAAGCGGGCCGGATAAGGCACCTATGGCAGATGCTATTACAGCATGAGGTTTGGCCAGAGTGGAAGTTACTACACGCGCTGTGAAGGTAGAGGCATTCATCGTGTGATCCGCATGACAAATAAGGGACGCATCCATTATGTGACTCATCTTTTCGTCAGGTTCCTTCCCCAGTAACATGTAGAGAAAATTTGCCGAATGAGATAGTTCTCTTTTAGGAGGTATTGGTTCGAAACCATTTCTTATCCTGTTCCATGCCGCAATTATTGTGGGTATCTTGGCAAGCATTATGATGATAGCTCTCTCCACCTCTCTTTCGTCTTCCACATCATCGATAGGATAGTACATCCCCAAGATTGCTACACTGGCCTGTAACACATTCATGGGATGACCCTGTTCGGGAAAAGATTTCAGAATGTCGATCAGTCTGAATTTCAATTCCCTGTTCTCCCTCAATTGGTTGTCGAATTCATCCAGTTCCTCTTTTCTCGGGAGTCTTCCCTTTAACAGGAGAAATGCATTTTCCTCGAAAGAGCTCTTCTCCACCAGTTCTTCAATGGGGAATCCTCTGTATTCCAATATTCCTCTTTCACCATCGATGTACGATATCGAGGACCTGGCAATAGGGACTCCTTCCAGACCTGGAATTATTTCACCTGATTCTCTCTTCTTGTCAGTCACGTTTCCTCCTTTCACCTCTGAGTGTAGAGCCAAAGGTGATACACCAGGGGGGAAGCATGACAAATACCCCCGGGCATCACATCCTAATGAGAAGATAGACGAAAAAAAACAATAGCGCAAGTAGTATAACAAGTAATGGCCAAAAAATAGCAGGAGAAATGTTCCAAATTCTTCCTCTTTTTTTTAGAGAAGGAACCTGTTCCGAAGCAGCTCTCAATCTGGTAGGCGAAACCGGTTTTTCATCGAGGTTCATTCTTTCAAGCTCGAGATTTACACTCAAGTAGCCGCAGCTTGGACAACCGTTCCTGAATAGTTCAGCTCTTCCCTCGAAACCACATATCGGACACTTCACCGCTTTGAATTCCTGGCCACAGTACGGACAAATCTCTGCATTGAAAGGAACCTCCTTCCCGCAGCTCTCACAGTAGAACCTTGCTTTCAATTCGAATATCCTGTTTCGAAAATGTTTTTTATTACCCGCTTGTAATCTTCCAGTATACTTTTAATTGCATTCTGCCACGAGCGGACCGGCCAGATCCCTGTGAAAGAAAAGTTTTCCCGGCAGTGTAGGCATGAAACTCGATGGCACCCATATATCAGGGCCATAACGCAGAGTGACCCAAAGACTAAAACCCTGCCATTGCATTCCCCTTGAAAGAGTACCATCACACCCACCGATGATCCTGCTTGCCTTCAGAAAAAGACCCGGTCCTATGGTATTTGCAAATGCAGGGACAAGGGTGGTTCTGCTCTTGAAACTCGTTATGGCATTCTGCTCTATTGTCAGAGGGTGGAGCTTGGCCCCGAGACGATGGGTTTGTTTTTTCCACTCTTCTTCCGAAGAGAATTCCCCTGCAAAGTGAGGTTCCCAGAAAGCAATGTGAAAAACCCTTCCAATACCGAATACTACAATCAACTCCGCTCCGCCATCCAGAAGTTTGAATATCTTTTCGGGGTATTTGGGCAGATTATCCTTTGTTGCAAAGTTTCTCTGGTTCTCAGGGACAGTATACTCACCTAAAGGCCCGTAAAAGGCCTGTTCCATTGAATAGGTGAATGATCCTGGATTGCTAGAAGGCAGGGTATTCCCCTCCGAGTCGGACCATTCATCCATGTTGAAACCATACACATGATCGGCCTTCACACCCCACTCTCTCAGGAAAAAGACCACCCACCTGTACATGCCCATGGGTCCCACCGGGAGAATGAGAATGAGTTTTTTCCCTTCATCCCTAGTTCTTTTGATATTGATAGCGATTTCATGTCCCATTAAGGTGTTGAAGTCCTCGATCGAATCACACATGACAGGATTGAAATCCTTATTCCACCATTCCTGTCTCTCCAGCACTTTTTCAGGCGAATTCGATGCACAACTATCCATCTTCTCGAGATCCCAGCCAGCCGGGAAAAAACCATCGAGAAGTGAACCCCTTATCGTATTTATAAGATTTTTCTCTTCCATTTCTGAACTCCTTTTAAATAATCTATACTCCTTTTTAAATGCACTATGGCAGGTATCTCTTCGTTGGTATCCTTCCCCAGACTCTTTTCAACCTGAAAGCTTCGGCATATTTTACTCCGCACTGCATTCCTCGAAAAGCAGACTGGAGCATGGCAAATTCTACATAATCTATATTGTCATGCTCCTTCAACCACTGTGCCTGGCTCTTGTGACATGCTATCATCTCTCTCTTCGTATCGGCAGTGTCGGTTATATCCACATACTCCTCAGGTTCGAATGAGAGTCCTGCCAGGGTATCCATATAGTAAACAGGTATCAGTTTCATATGAGCGGCTGTCTCCGTTATCAATTGAGGCAGTGTAGCCATGAAACTCGCATCAAAGGCTACCTCTGAGGTTACGGTATGATCGGGCATGTAATCTGTTGGTGCCGGTATCAACATTACATCCGGTTTTGCCCTTCTGAAGGCTTCTATCATTCTGTATTTTGCCTCTCTATCCACATAGATATCGAGATCATCTATATCCAGCGTTATCGATTCCGCCCCGATGACTGCAGCGGAATTTTTTGCTTCCTCTCTTCTTATCTCCTTAAGTTCATCACGTGGTATCTCCGTATGCCCAAGGTTGCCGTTCAAGGCATGACACATTACCACCTCGTGACCCTCCCTGGCGAAACGAGCCAGCGTCCCGGCACAGAGTATCTCCAGATCATCCGGATGAGCACCGACTGCCAGTACTCTCATTTGAATCCTCCTACCTCTCGCTCATTCAGTGCAGAATCAATCTCTGCAAGGCACATCTTTACCGAATCTGCCGCCGATCTCGGTGTGACAACACCGGAAAGTTTTCCCTGCTCGATACCGGATATGAAATCTTTCAATTCGTAGTAGTAACCATCACCCTCCGGAAGGGGAAGTGCGTACTTCTCTTTACCCTGTGGGTAGACCATGACAACCGGATTCTTGCTGAAATCAAGCTCGATCGTCGCCTTCGCCAGAATGTAGAGGGCTCTCATATTGAAACCGAAACTGTCGGAACATATCCAGCCACCGGAAGATGTGACAACCAGATCAGGATATCTGTAAATCGTGGATATCTGAGAAATGCTACCATCCTTTTCAACCACACCACGAGAATGCACTGCCTCCGGGAAACCAAATAGATAGAGGATCATATCTACATCATGAATGTGTAAATCCAGAGCAGCATTACCAGAGAGATTCCCATTGAGTATCCAGTTGTTCCATGTCCATGTAGGGGTAGTTGAGAACCTTGCAAACTCGGCATACCTGACTCTTCCATAATCCCCTGAATCTATCAGTCTCTTAATCTCGGTATAGGCCGGCCAGTACCTTAGACATTGGCCTACACTGAAAAACTTCCCCGTCTCCTCTACCTTTGCAACAATCCTTTCAGCATCTTCCAGTCTATTTGCCAGGGGTTTCTCACAGAACACATGGTAACCTGCTTCCATCGCCTTTATTGCAACATCCGCATGAAGATAAGTCGGCAGACAGATATCTACGATATCGAATCCACCATCCTTCAGCATCTTCTCATAATCCTTGTACTTTCTTACCCCGGAAAGATCAACCTTCTCCGAGCCAGTATCGATGTTCCCTCCCGCTTCGAGGCTCTCGATATCAAGGGCTTCCTCATTCACATCACATATTGCACTGACCTCAGCTTCTCTCAATTTCATGTAAACACTGAGGTGCATTTTCCCCATGAAACCAAGTCCAATCAATGCTACTCTCTTCATAGTCAACCCTCCAGCATTCTTTCAATCAGTTTCATGGAAGCGATCGCCTTCTCTACAGCTCCCAATTTGCCGGGTACTATCTCTGAAGTAAAAGGACCTGAATATTGTATCTCCCTGAATGTCTTCATCACAGTAGGGTAATTCACATCACCATCAAGTAAGTCGACAAAACCATTCAGGTTCCCAACATCCACCCTGAAATCCTTCAGGTGTACCGCAAAGATGCGTTTTGAAAGTATTTTTATCCAGTGTTCCGGATGTCCGTAGAGCATTACATTCCCCACATCGAAATATGAACCAACATAGGGTGAATCGAAATAATCGATGAAATCTTTCATTTCTACCGGGCTCAAGAGGTATCTGTTCCATACGTTCTCAATACCTATCTTCACTTTATTCTTCTCAGCATGCGGAAGCAATTTTTTCAATGCTTCTTTGGCCCACCTGTCGACATCGGTATACAGTTGAGGTGTAAAATCCGGAATAAAAACGGCAGATACCATTCCCGGTAGGTAGAGAATCGTCTCAACTCCAAGCCACGATGCAATGTCCACTATCTTTTTGTAATTTTCTACAGCCTTCTCCCTTACATCTTCACGAGGATCTGTAGGAGAAGCTCCCCAGGCTAACCCTGAGGCAAGAGTGACGAGTTTTATTCCGAGTTCATCTGCTTTTTTTCTCACATTCTCCGCAGTATCCTTCGTCGTTTCCAGCGAAATTGTGCCACTGTTTTCCACCGTCAATTCAATTGCATCATAACCAAGATCCTTGGCAATCTTCATTGCAACGATAACGTCCACTGGTTTTCCATCCTTACCGGGCGGGAAAGCCCAATAGTTTATACCTTTTAACATCACTCCTCCTCGTCTCCTTTGGAATTGCTTCTACGGTCCTAAGAACCGTATGTCTGTTACTTTTTTATTGTATTATTTCGGTTCCATTATATCGGTTCATGGAATCTTTGTAAAATATTTTATAAATACCTCGAATAGCCATTAACAATTGGCCATGAGAAAGGTACAAGTAGGTTGAGGATTGTAGAATGAATTATTTATCATTAAAATGTGGATGTACAATTGCCGCATTTCGAAGGAGAATGATATGGAAACAGGAATTATTGGACTCCCACTCTCAGGAAAAACGACTATTTTCAATGCTCTGACAGGGCTATCCGCCGAAACCTCATCATATTCGGGGGGAAAGAAACAACTAAACATCTCTGAAGTAACGGTTCCCGACGAAAGAGTCGATAAACTTACCGAGCTCTTCAAACCCAAAAAGAAAATCTATGCAACACTACTTGTAAAGGACATTCCGGTAGCATTCGATACGCAGAGAGGTATCCTTCCCTCCTCCCTGGGAGAAATAAGAAACTCCGATACTATTACTATCGTTTTAAGAGCTTTCGAAGACAGATCGATTCCCCATCCACTGGGAGAGGTAAACCCTGCAAGGGATTTTGACAAGATCATAGAGTCTCTCATATTCAGTGATTATGAGGTCGTAGAGAAGAGACTATCACGCCTTCAGAGGGAAGGCAAAAAAAATGACAGAGAATACCACATCCTGGAAAAAATCCGGAATAAACTTGAATCGGGTGAAGTAGCTGGCCCCGATTTTCTCAACGATGATGAACTAAAGGTAATCTCAGGGTTCAGGTTTCTAACTATAAAACCACTGCTGGTTGTTGCAAATCTCGGTGAAGATAAAATTGAACTTAAAGAACTAAAGGACAAAACTTCTGAACTCGGTCTCAGCCTCTTCCCCATCCGTGGTGAGATCGAGATGGAAATATCACAGCTTCCTCCCGAGGACCAAAAAGATTTTTTGAGCGATCTCGGAATCGAAGAACCTGCCTTAAAGAGGTTTCTAAGAGAAGTGTACAAAACCCTTAACCTGATAAGCTTCTTCACTGTTGGAGAGGACGAGGTCCGGGCATGGAGCATAACAAGGGGCAGCACTGCTCAAAAGGCGGCCGGAAGGATCCACACCGATCTGGAAAAAGGTTTCATAAGGGCCGAAGTGATAAGATGGGACGAACTTCTTGAACTCGGCGGAATACACGAGGCGAAGAAGGCAGGAAAGGTTTCAGTAGAGGGTAAAGAGTATATAGTACGGGATGGTGATGTCATTGTTGTAAGGTTCAACATTTAAGTAATTAGATCAAAATTCAACTGGTATGTCCTTCAAATACAGGGTTGCAAGAGGAAATTCTTCATAGGTGCCTACTTCAGAATCATAGTAACAGGAAGAAAAATCAGCGGATACACCCTCAAATGACGAACCGCTCAACCAGCCCGGTATCTTTTTCAAATCCACCTTCCCCTCCAAGATCTTGCCTTCTACAGTCACATCCCCCACATACAAAGGCTTACCCGCTCCATTTCCCTCGTCCAGCCAGAGGACAATTCCTCCCATTTTACCACCGATCAGGGGTTTCAATTCGAGTGTTGCACTGTTTGATTTGTCCGCCCTCTCTTCATAGATGTAGAAGAAATACGAAACTGCTTCGGATATCTTTTCCTTTGATTCGAGAAGTATGTATAGTGCATCACCTTTTCTGAATAATTTCAGGTAATCTATTCCTGTCCCTCCCCGGTTCCAGAAACGTGATAGACTTATATGCATCTTATTGTAACCAGAGGTATCATCCCTATAGAAGTAGAGAGGCAGGAAATTACCGGAAAAGGAGAGCAACTTTGGTATATCCTTCCATCTATCCTTCCCCATTTTCATCATGCTTGATGTCATCTCTTCCATTGAGACCAAAGAGAGCCCTTCGGGCCGTTTGATTTTCAGAAGCACAGGTTCCCCTTCTATTCTGATTACCCTTCTCTCCATCCCTCTCTTAACAGTTATTCCTATTACCCTTACCGGGACCTCCCCATTTATCAATTTCCCTTCTTCAGGATTTTCATCAAAGTATCCGACTGCCAAATGCTCTCCCACCAGGAGATTATCCAATTGCAGAGACTTTCCGCCTTTTACAATAAAGAGCTTTAAATTGCCTGAATCGCTCTCTGATAGATTTTTTAAAAAATTACCGATCTTCCCATAGAAATAAGAAGTCCTCGGATTGGCACCTGCCAGACCCTTCGGGTCTAATGCAAATATGAAGGGCTTACTTTCCACATTTTCAAGCACTACCGAATAGGTATCCCCCGTTTCTCCGAAACCCATACCCGAGGCCGAAAAGACCAGGAGAAACATACAGAATAAATTGCAGAAAGACTTTCTAACAATCATGAAAGTGCCCCCATCTCTGCCGTCTTATTATCCGTTACTCTTTCAATATCGGCCTCTCAAGTCTTTTTCTCCAGCACACCCCTATAATCTTCTTCCGTATCTATATCCTTCAAAATGTTTTCACTCCCAACAGGTACAATAAGGTTTAGAAATTCCATCAAGACTTCCCTCATAGTGCTGTCGTCTGAAAATTGAAGGATTCTTCTGCCAACCCTCTCCGACAGAAAGACAGGATGCCCCTTCTTTCCCCTGTACTGCGGTATTACAACGTCTATCTCCCTGTATCTGCCAAGCTCAAAATAGATATCCGCCGTAACAAGTGGCATATCCCCGAGAGAAACGAAAAATCTCTCACTCTTGACCATTGAAACACCTCGCTTGATAGAAGAAAACATCCCCTTCTCGTACTGTGGATTGTAGATCAGGTCTATGTCTCCCCTCTCGGGAAATATTTCCTTTAGCTCTCGTATCCTGTACCCGCCAACAATAATAACACGCCTGCATGCCTCAAGAGCATTACCCACCGAAGCCTCAATCATGGTTTTGCTACCAAATGGAAGTGTCATCTTCCATTTGCCCATTCTGGATGACAGCCCTGCTGCAAGGATAATAACATCATAATCCATCTTCATATCGACCACCTCTTTTTTTATCTATTTTCTATCTCTTCTTTATCGCAAGAATTGTAAGATCATCATACTGCTCATCCTCCTTGAGGTGTGAGAATAAAATTATACCGGAAGTTTCATCCTGCTCGATCAGATGGTTGAAATACTTATCATACTGGAGGAAATGTTCGAGGAGGAAATCGTTTACCTTTGCATCAATGACAATCCTGTCTTCCAACCCGGCCTCAGGGTCCGGATACAGTCTGAAGACTCGCTCCACTGCAACTAAAGCCATTACCGCTTCATCCACCGTTCCTTCACAAGTCGAAAAATCAAAGACGAGTTCTTCGTCCGGAATTGGGTTATGATACTTTACAAGCCTGTACTCACCTCTGTTCATTACGGCATTCACTATCTCGTGTATCCTCGCAATTCCCAGTTCCTCTCCATCACTTCCCGGCGTATGTGTTCCACCGTGAAGCTCACCCTCCTTTAATCCCTCTTCTTCACACTTTATTACACTGTAAGCCGAATCACGAAAGTGTCTCTTTGCCTCTTCCAGACCATCTGTGAATAGAATAAGTATGTCACCGGAATTCAACCTGGTTGAAACTGACTGAAAACCGGACTGTGTCTCTACTATCATTGTTGGAAATACACCTGCAGCCGGGGCTTCGGGGAGAAGTTTCTGTACCATTTTTCCTTCACTACTATCGAATATATGTATGATATTGTCACCGGCGTTGCAGAAAAAACCATTCCCGCTCCTGCCATTCATGATACATACGGTAAGAGCGGCAAACCTCCCCTTGAACCCCCTCTCCTCGAGCATATCATTTATAAGATACACAAGCTCCTGCGCACTCTTCGAGGGATTCTTTACCACCCTGTTTTTGAAAAACGTAGAAAAGATCGTTGCCACCTCAACCATTATCAGGGCAGCCGGAACTCCTTTTCCCGCAACATCACACTTTATTATCGCATAGTTATCGCCGGAAAGCTTCATATAGTCGAAGTAGTCTCCCGAGACACCCTTTGCACCCTCGTAATAACCGAATATTTCAACATTGTCATCCACCATGCTTCCCGTTGACCCCTTCTTGCCGGAACGATCCGGATCCAAGGGGATAAACATCTTTTGAATCTCCTTACCAACGGTCAGATCTTTGCTTGCAATCGCAGCCTTTACCAGGGCCTGGGTCATCTGGTTTACCGTTTCTGCCAGAGTGCCGATTTCATCCCTCGATCTTATATCTATCCTGTGATCTTTTAACTGTTCCTTGTCCTCGGTATCTCGAATTACTGCAACCCCGATGGCGAGTTTCTTTATGGGGGTTACGATTATACTCGCAAGCACTATTGCACCTATTATACCAAGTATTATTGCTACCATGGCAACGATACCAGTCTGGATTATCAGAGTATTTCTCGATGAAGCAATCTCTTTCAGAATCTTTTCGGTAGATACGCCTATCCTTACCATGCCATGATAGTAAAAGTCCTCCCTGGGCTGCCTGTATACGATCGGCCTGTACAGTATATAGTTTGGCTGTAGGTTTTCGGGATTGAACTCCGGGATACTTCCGACTCTGTTTCCCAGTTTCTTCAATTCACTTGTAATACGTACATTCAATGCATTTATAGCGTCCTGCAGTTCGAGCAATTTTTGCTTCGACTGAGGATCACTCTTCAGTATATACTTCTTTGCTTCAGCAGAGAGCTTGTCAACCTCCGTAGCAAACCCTGAAATAGATTCCCTTGCCTTCCTGTCAATCTCATCGGCTATTTTACCGATTAATGGTGAAACTTCATCCTCGATTACCGATTCTGTCTGTATGTACACGTCCCCCTTTATCTTCCCGGTTATGTCAGGATCATTTGTCGCCCATATTCTCTCGTTCCTGTCCGTTATCGTCGCATATGTGATCTCCTCGATTTCCCGAGTCTGATTGGGAAGAAGAGCCATTTCGAGTCTGTTGGAAAGGCTCAAATAAGTCTCACTTCCCGTTGCAAGACTTCCCAGTACCACTTCGGCTCTTTTCCTTAATCCTTCCGTCAGGTCGCGTTTCTGGGTATCTATCATGTAGTAACCCAGTGGTATTGAAACGATGAGTACTATAAGAAAAACAAGGATAACCATCAGTAGTATGAATTTTATTCTCAGACTCATCCCTCTCTGTTTCAATTCTTTCATTTCCTCTTCCTTTCTGAAAGGACTTTCCTTTCCAGAGATCATATAGGCGATTTCACTCTTAAGTATTCTTGCTTCTCTTGTTACGAGGACAAGTTTCCTCAAGGCTATGAAGAACAGGGAGACAAGGAACAGTACGATCAACCAGATAATCAGCTCGTTGAAGCTCAGGAAGTATAGCACACGCTTTGCCCTCTCCCATGCTGGTGAATATTTATAGGCAAAGTATCCGAACTTTACCGTTCCGGCCGGTTCAAGTTTCAAGAGGGGCCGTGTCATATAGAGACCCCGTGTAGGATGTATGACTCCGATATGATAGAGTCCCTCTTCCACATCGGAAAGTATCAGATTGTCTATAATCCTGTCACTCTCCACCTTGAATGCTCCGGAAGTCCTCTCGAAGGTGTAATCGAAGGGCTTTTTTCCATCCCTGTCCAGCACAATGGTCTTTATCAGCCCGCCTTCGGAGAATCCTCTTCCCCGCAGCGTGATACTCACGTTACCGAATTCATCCTTCTTCGAATTCACACTTGTTATGTATGTTACCGGAATGTACTTGTTCAGCCTCAGGAGTATCACGCTCTGCTTGCCGATGTTTCCGGCAGAATCTATGGCAGCGACGGAGAGAGCATAGGTTCCATTGTCAATATTTCTGTAGGAAAGTTTATTATTTCTTGTCAACAACCTTGCCGGTGGCTTTAGCTTCTCCTCATTCACCTTGATAACTTTCTTTTCACTTCCAAGATACCGCAGGGTATATGTATACCCGGCAATATCATCCTGGGGAGGCTCCCACACGATGCTGAAGGTGTTGGAAATTAAGAATCCCTTCTCATCAGTCTGCGGAGGTATTATCTTCACCTTTTCCGGCGGAAGCGTATCTCGGTAATAGGAAACAGTAGAAACCTCTGACCAGTTTCCCGCATAATCCATTACGGCAAGGTTGAAATTCCACTCACCATCCTTGTCAGCAATAAGTGTTATCCGGTTCTTTCCAGTCAATAGTTTCAGTTTGTGTTCCACTTTCTTCCCGATGCCAAGCCCCCAGGAATAACTCACCCCTGCTATTCCTGCCGGATCCTTGGGTAAGAGCCATTTGATCTTTACAGTGTCCCGGTTATACTTCTTTTTCGGGGAAAAATTCAGTGGAATGAGTTTTGCTTTTGCAACCGTCCTGTCCGGTTCAAGGTAATACAATCTCGTCTCTCCCGCATGGGAGTTTTCCCAGAATACATACAGTGTCTCATTGAGTATGACGGGTGAGCCAAATGTCGATTCTCCGGGTATATTACTTATATCCTTGTCCTCCCATCTGAATACCCCTCGTTTGGCGATTATTATATGATCCTCACCACGCCTGTTGTCAAACCAAAGTATCAATGGCTCTCCCCTGTATATGAAAAGCTGAGGATAGTGACACGAGTAGATACCACCCGTTACCATCTCTATATCACCTTTGACTCTTCCCTTCTCATCCAGCTCTGCATAGTATATCTGAGGAGGTGTGCTTCGAAATTGTCTCTCCCACACCAGTTTCAATTTCCCGTTGATTACAGCAAGGAAGGGACGCTGATTTGAAAAGCTGTCGTAACTCTGCAGTTTTCCGTCCCTGTACTCTTTCATTTCAATTCTGCTGGCAGACCCCCAGGTTTCTCCATTGTCTTCGCTAATCTTTACATACAGCTGGTATCTCTGAAGTGTCTCTGCGGTAACCGACTGAAACACCACATAGTCCCTCGTCCCATAATGAATATAGTAGGGAAGGAAATCGATGATCAGATCCTTATTCTGCACAAATGGTTTGAAGGCCTCCCAGTGCACACCATCCGAGGAGACTGAGTAAAAAATCGAGAGAGCCTCTTCCGTTTTTTTCGTTACGAAGAGAATCGGAGATCCACCCGGTCGAAGAAAAATTCGGGGAGCCACTACAGTAGAGGCCGCTTCTATATGTGATTTTGTAATAAAACTCTTTCCTTCGTCTTTTGAATAGAAGATATCTATAGCTTTCTCTCCTACCAGGGCCGCAACGAAAATTCCTCCCTCATTGTCAACTGCAAGCGATGCGATAGCTGTTTTTTCACCCTTGTAGGTGAAAGGCCCTGCAAATCTCCTGTTCTCTTTCCACTTCTTGCCATCCCTTGTTGTTTTAACGGAGAGGTAGACCTTGCCCTCCCTTCCTGAGCTTTCAATTTCGTGCCATAGAATCACGAGCAGTTTTCCGTTTGACCTAGCAATTGGGAAATGTGTCTCTCCTGATACGAATATTTTAGGAGTTTCCCAGTAGATTTCCTGTGCCGCAAGATGGTATGTAAAGAGTAAAGTCAGAACTATTGTAGAAATGAAAAAAAATCGTTTATACATCTTGGACATCAAATCTTCGTCTCTATCCTCTTCTTCAATTCGAGCAATGGTGGATAATTTCTATTTCTCTTGTCCTGCAACAGTTTTTCCACGATGGCGAGAGCTTCAAGATACTTGCCCGCCAGATACTTATTTTCAGCCAGTCTGTATTGTTCCTCTGCAAAACTGGAAAGAACAGTCTGAACTGTGCCACCTGCTGCTATCTGTATCCTGTCTTTCAGGGCTATAGCCTTTTCATTGTTCGGATTCAACTCTATTGCCCTGTTCAACTCCTCTAGTGCTGCCGGAAAGAGATCTATCCTGTTGTTCAGAACTATCGAATAGGCCTGCTTGTACAACCTTTCCGATTCAGCAATCTTTTTCGGATCGGGAGGTGGTATTCGAATACCCAGATAAATCTCGAGGTTATATATTGCCTTTTTCAAACCAGGATAGTTTGGTTCGATCTCTTCTATATCTTTCAGATCGGCATACGATTCTTTGGGATTAATCTTCTGATTCTTTATGGCTTCATTGAAGAATCTGGTCAGTGAAGCTGAAAAGTTTTCCGGGTCACTTAATTTCTGAATCTTCAATGCCAATACCCTCGCCTCTCTATTGTAAGGAAACGCAAGCTTGACTCTCTGTATCTTGTCCAATGCCGCTTTGAAACGTTCAAGTGCTTGAACCTTTTTCTTTTCCTTAAGGAGTCTTGCGCCTTCAAGATAATCTTCACTGGCAAAATTCAGCAATTGTGTCATTTCCGTGTAGAGGGGATCCTTTTCAGATATTTCCCGCCCGGATTTCACCGAAAGAGCCGAACGAACAATCGTCAACCAGTTTGTTATTTCCTTGTTTTCGCTTGTATTGGTATCTTCCCATCTTGCCTTGGCCTTAAGAAGGGTTTCCTCTGCTTTTGCATACTCACCGAGCCCAAAGTACCTTCGTCCTGCATTTATCAACTTTCTGACTTCCCTGACGACAAAAAGATTCTCCTCCTTTACTATCCTGGTGGAAAGCTCGGGCAGCACTTTATCCATCAACCTTCGAATTTCTTTATTCTCTTCATAGCTGAGCGAGTTTGCAAAGGCCTTGCCGGAAAGAGCGACACTCTCCTTTGCTCTCTTGAAATCGCTCCGCTTCAAAGCACTTTCAGCCTCCTGCATTCGCAGGCGTCCCTCATTTTCGTAACGCTTTGCAAGTAGGAGGAGGTTATTTGCATCGGCAATAGCAGTATCAATAGCCTCGAGAAGATTTATAATAGAATCGTGTAGCTCTTTTGTCTTCTTTATCCATGCCCTTTGTTCCTCCGGGTTGCTGGCAAGAATGGGATCCTTTCCCACCTTTGAGACAAGCTTGCTGCCCTCTTTTTCCAGTTTTGCCAGGCTTTCCTTCAATGGTTCAAGGCGTGTGATCGCCTTGGATGGATATCTCTCATGCCTCGTGATATTTACTTCCTTTCCCTTATTGTCCTTTATCGTCTCGACTATCACATCATACCCGTCTTTTAGTCTCTTTCCCTCTTCATATTTTTTCTTCTCTTTCTCAAGCTGGGTTGCAATGCTTTCATACTCTATGAAGTTCTCAGCATTAACAAATCTCACATCCCTCTTTAGAAGATTCGAATAAATCGTATCAAGCCTGGCTAAAATCGAACGTGCATCCGCGGAAATAACCAGTGTATCAAATCCGAGTTTTCCGATCCTCGTATAATAATCGGCAAGAAACTCCCATCGTTTCTTTATCTCAACTATACCCCTCTGTAATTCTTCTATTTTTTTTCTCCCCTCACGTATCAGGGACAGATTCTTTGCTACGGTTTCATTGAAAACAGGGGTTTTCAAAGCAATGCTTATCAGCTCTCTGTATGCTTCTATTTCTTTCAGTTTTTCAGATGCAAGGAGGTAGGAAGGGAGGTTTGTATTGATTATGTCCCAGTCCTCCTTGCCCAATTCAAATTTGCCACCCAATGTTATCTCTGCCTCATGAACCATGATTACACGCTGAAAGACATCATAGAATCCACCTGCAATATTGAAGAAGGAAAGAGCATCTGTGTAATTATTCTCCTCATAAAATTTCTTCCCCTTGGCAAAGTTCAGTGCCGCGCTTTCCTTCAACCTTTTTTCAATTGCAACGATTCTGTTATCGAAATACATCTCCAGAGCTTTCTGTAATCCCTCACCCTTCTCAGGAGATCTACCCTTTGTCAGAAGATATGCATAGTGCAGAAAGTAATCTCCCTGCTTGTTTTCGCTCTTCTCTCTAATCGATTTGTTCGCCTCATAGAAGATCTTTGCAGCCCTCTCCAATATGGAAATATCACGTGCAATCGTCTTGAGATTTGGAATCAATCCATCAGCAGTGATCTTGAGTTTTTTTATGTCGGTTCCTGATATTAGGACAGATATGGTGTCGAACTGTTTATTACTCCTGTTTGCCGTATCGATGAAATTTTTGGCAGCCCCTTCAAGCTTTGAAAGTGCACTGTAAACAGAGTTTTTCACTATATCCCCGTAGGTTGCCTTATCAAAATCCTCTCTGTGCAGGTCATAGCCCGAAAGATAGGTATTCACCGCCTCCAGATACTTACCCTCATCAAGTTGGGAGAGAGCTTTGTTCATTATACCCTCAAAACGATTTAGGTTGAATACAATCTCAGCTCCCCGTTTTGCTTTGGTAATAGCTTCGATGGTAGCCCTGTTCGGATTCGGGTCAAGCTTTCTCAACTGGTCGATCAATTCCAATGCCTTGGCCACATCATGTTTTTCAAAGAGAACATCAATCAACTCCGCATACTTTTCATTGTACTGGCTCCTGATCTCCCTAATTTTCCCCATTATCTTCTCAGCCTCATCCATGTACTCGGGATTCTTTTTCACGAGCTCGGTTAGATATAGAATCGCCTCATTGTACTTTTTCTCCTGAACTAGCTTATTCGCCTTGTCGAGAGGGTTCTCACGTTGTCCTCCTGCAAATACAGATAGGGAGAACAGGAGAAATGTGAGAAGTATGACAAAACGGGGAACCCCGGGAAATCTGTTCAGTGTTAACACTCCTTAACGGTAATCATCTAATGTCTCTATACCATAATATAGTATATTTTGTTATATTATCGACAAAAATAGGTCTCTTGACTATTATCGATGAAGCACATTCAACACTCAACCGATAAAAAAATAGGTATATATAGAAGAATATGATCATTAGTAGTATATTTATAGTAAGATGAGACGAATATTGAGCATCCTCTTCCTTGTAATAACATTGTACACATTGGATGCAGTAGATAATAATATATACTCAAAATGGCAGGGTATCTTCGAGAACTTCTATGACCCCAATACAGGACTTACCGTATTCCCCACGTTGGAGATTCCTCTTGGTGGCAAATACGAAGGGATGGGTACTGCGTATACCGCTATATCTAACGACATAAGTTATATCGAATCCAATCCATCGGGAAGTTCAATCCTCGATTACACAGAGCTTGCATTCCTCCACCACAGCTGGATTGCAGATACAAATCTTGAAGGTGCAATCTACACGATGCGTATCAACAATCTCGGTATCGGAATAGGGGGTAAGTTTCTATATTTGCCATTCACCGCATACAACGATTGGGGAGAAAGAACAAGCAGGGGCAATATTTCAGAAACAGTTGGTACATTGAACATTTCTTACAATTTCTTCTCCAATTACTATTTCTATGGCATGGCGATAGGTACCAATCTAAAGGTTGCATACAGAAATGTACCAGCTATTATCTATCCCAATCAATCTGCCTTTGCATTTATGGCAGATTTCGGGATGCTCACCAGGTTCAACTTCTTGAAATTCTACATTTCAAGAACGAAGAATTTTTCTGTCGGAGCAGTGGTAAAGAATATAGGGCCATTCGTACTTTCGGAACCGCTCCCCTCTGCCTTTACTTTCGGTATCGGGTATTCTCCCATAAGGCCCGTAACGATTTCTTTCGACTTCAATTATCCTTTCAGTTTCAACAGCGCTACCTATCCGGCTGAAAATTGGAACATAGCCGGGGGAATCAATGTAGTGATCACGGATTTTCTATCAATACAGGGTGGTTTCCAGTTCAAGGGTGATAACCCAAGGGTTTCTCTGGGAACTTCGGTGGATTTAGACAAGGTGAGCTTTGTATCGAATTACAACCTCGATCTATCGGGTAGGTTGAATCCCCTCGACAAGTTCAGCATACTTGCCAAGATGAACCTCGGTGACAATGGGAGAAAAGCTCTTAGAGAAAAAGCTGACGAACTGTACCTTACAGGCCTGGAAGAGTATGCAAAGGGTAATATTGCAGATGCTATCAAGTACTGGAACATGGTTCTCCAGATAGATCCTCAGTACATACCGGCCAAAGAGAATATCGAAATAGCAAAGAGAACTCTTCAACTTCAGAAGACAATGGAGCAAAAACAGCAGATAGGCCAATAATATTGACATTCTTTTCACGATATTCTATTCTGCTATCAAATGAAAAAATATCTCGGTCATCAAAGTGGTGAAAGCAATATTCCCGAACAGACACTGAGACGTATTCCAATGTATCACCAGATACTCTCTGAAATGGAAAGAAAGAGGGTGCAATATATTTCTTCGAAACAACTGGCCAGATACTTCCAGGTGGATGACACACAGGTGAGAAAAGACGTTGCCATTATAGGCTACAAGGGTAAACCCAAATCGGGATACTCTGTAACAGGCCTGAAAAATGCAATAGAAGAATTCCTCGGAATAAACTATGAAAATACTGCGATTCTTATCGGGGCTGGCCATCTTGGATCTGCACTTGCCCAGTATCCCGGTCTTAAGGAGTATGGCCTCAAATTGATTGCTATATTCGATAATGACCCTTCAAAGATAGGCAATGTTATAGGTCCCTTTACCATACTCCCAATGGATTCACTTCAACGAGTAGTTAAAAGTTATGATATTGGCATAGCCATTATAACCGTTCCCAAAGAGGAAGCACAATCTGTTTGCAATAGAATAGTATCACTTGGGATAAAGGCAATCTGGAACTTTGCCCCAACACAACTATCGGTTCCCCCGGATGTTACAGTGAGGAATGAGAACATTGCCATGGGCATTGCAATGCTATCACACTATCTGAAGACACATAAGATCCAGCATGAGAAGGAAAAGACAGAGGCAGAGATAAAACAAAAGAATCCGCCAAAACAGGTAATAGAGATATTTCAAAAATACCAGCCAAAGAGAGAGTATCTCATTCCTATTCTGGAAAAAACCCAGGAGATCTTCGGTTATCTTCCAAGAGACATACTGGATTTCATCGCAGATTTCATAAATATCCCCATTTCCAATGTACTCAAGGTAATAGATTTCTATGGAAACTTCAGGCTGGAGCCACCGGCAAAATACAAGATACAGGTCTGCATAGGAGACCTGTGCCAGGAAATGGGAGCATATGATATTCTCGATGCAATAACGAAACAACTTAATCTCGGTGTGGGTAAGACCAGTGAAAACGGACTTTTCTCCCTCGAAACGATACCTTGTCCCGGGGTATGTGAAAATGGTCCCATAGTAACTATCAATAAAAAACAATACAAGGGAATCAAGGTCAAGGAACTCTCTGAAATTCTCGGAAGACTGATAAAGGAAAGCAAAGAGGAAGGAAGTTAACCTTTAGAATTACTACCTAAAGAATCACACTGTAAAGGATCACCGCCCAAGAAATCAATACTTAAAGAATCACCGCTTATTCGAAATTGTCTCTTTGAAAGCCTTGTAAACTGCATAGAGGGGATAATCAAGCTTCTTGGATTCCATCCATTTCTTTATCGAAGACACCTGGGACTTGTAGTTTCTCTTTCTCACCAGTTCTTTCAGTTTCTTTTCCTCGCGCTTCATTCTCTTGAAATTGAAACGAATCTCCAGCATTTTCAGAAACTGAAGAACCTCTTCCCTCTCGCTTACCGATGACACCATGTTAGACGGGGCCGTTATCTGTTTTATTACTTCCTCGAATTTTTCATTCTCACTTTTATGGAGCAGCGCCTCCACTTCCTTCACGAAGTTACTCTCTGTAAATTTAATCCTATCTATGCGATTTCTTATCTCGACCCTCTTCTCCATCGCCTTCTGAGATGCAATGTCTTTCTTTCCCAGCAGAATATAGGAGGCTATGCCAGCTACAAGACCCAGTACTGTTTCGTCTATCATCGGAATAGGATCTCTTACCACATAGGAAAAAAAGAAATAGGTGACTAGAAATATTCCCGTTGACATGAGAAATTTAGGAATAAACCTCTGGTCGAAAATCCAGTTTTTTACAGCAGCTTCAGCCATCCTGTACAACTCATTTCGAAACATTGTAAGGGTTTCCACCCTTGGTTCGTCACCGTATCGGCCCCGAATCTCCGTGTTTTCAACGGAGTAGAGAAACTTTTCAGGAGTAGAAAAGGCATGCAGTATCAGTGGAGTTCCGTCTTTTCGTTTGATGTGAAAGATGTACGTAATATCTTTTTCACCCATAATTTATATAGCGAGCGAGGGGAATCGAACCCCCGGCACGAGCTTGGGAAGCTCGGGTATTGCCACTATACGACGCTCGCTTTCCACCTAAAAATATAGCAAAGAGAAGCTCAGTTGTCAACGAAGATAATCATCGCGCCTCTGGCAGTGCCCTCTGCCTTATTTCCTCTCTGCCGAATATGTAGAGGATCAATTCGGTATTCTCAGGAACGATATAGGGTACCGATATCGGGCCTCCGGGATGTTTCATCTTTAGCAATGTCTCAGTGTGATCTCCTTCGACGGCATCCAGCCTTATATCCACGAGTATTGGATAATCAGGAAGGATCTGCTTGAAAACACCGAATATATTTCCGCTTCCAATTTTTAACGGCCTTGTCATTTCAAGCTGGACTACCGATCCATACTCGATCTCACTCTGTGGTTCCGGACTCTGGGATACTATCATCCCTCCCTCCTCACCATCTTTCGGATTCCTTATCGTAAAAATGAAGGGAATATTCTTGGAAGCGAGGTCTGCAATCGCATCCTTGAAGTTCTCACCTATATACTTTCCGATTTCTACCTTTTCCCCCTTTGGCCCTTTGCTTACGACAAACTCTAGTTCCATGACACCGCTTATGGGTGTACCGGGAGCTGGCTTTTGTTCCAGTATCGTGCCGGGGGGATTTTCATTGTCATACTTGTACATTATTTTGTTATCATCGATTTTCAACAATACCTTGTGGGATGCAAAAAGTGTCTGAAGGTGCATCCTCACTTCATTTATGTTTTGGCCAACGAAATTCTCCACCCTGTCTATTATGGGTCCCTTGCTCACGACAATCTCGATCTTTCTTCCAGCCTTGACAACCGAACCCGGATTGGGATTCTCATGCATGATAACACCACGATCGTAGTCGGAGGAATACCGTATCTGTATTAGAGGATACAGTTCCTTCTCCTGCAATTCCAAGAGCCCATCTACGATATCCTTGCCAACAACATCGGGAACAAGTGTCTCCTCACTTCCACGCAGGGAGATAAAAAAGACAACGATTCCGGTTGTTATCATCAAACCGAATACAACTATGAAAACGAGGATGGCTATTTTCAAATCCCTTACCTCATTGGTATCCTCCGCATTGGGTAGTAACCTCTTTATTCTTCCGTTTATACGTTTCATTTAGACCCTCCAAGTACACTTTCGAGCACTTCAGGATGCCCGTTAAGAAATGCCTTCCAATTATTGGGCTTCTTGTATTGAAGTTGAAGCTTCTCTATACAATAAACTCCTTTGCCGGTCTTTACAAGGATACCATAATTCTCCAAGGTACCCAGAACTGTTCCGGGAAGGGTATTTGACAATTCTGTTTCTAAAAGATTTTTTCTATCAGGAACAGAACCGGCAAGAATCTTCAGCAGTTCTCCGCCCATATATGTATAGGCATTGGGCCAGGGGAAATAGGCCCTCACCATTCTATCTATCTCAATGGCACTTTTCCCCCATCGGATAAGGCCATCCTCCTTTTTAACCTTTTTGCAGTAGGTTGCCTCATCCTCTCTCTGGGGGACTCCCCATACCTCTCCACGTTCCATTCTCTCTATCACTGAAAGGAGCAATTCCGCCCCGATTCGTGACGATTCGTAAGAGAGGCTTGCTGTTGTTTCCCTCCCTGTCAGCAAGATCTTTCTTACAGCGAGTATGTCTCCGCTATCAACTTCCATGGCTAGGCGCTGCACCGTGACACCCGTTTCTTTCTCTCCCGCAAGAATAACCGCCGGAATAGGTGCAGGTCCCCTATACTTGGGAAGTAACGAAGGATGCATGTTTATTCCTCCCATGGGGAACAGATCCATGAATTCTCTTCTGAATATCTTTCCGAATGCAACTACAACAAGAAGTTCTGGTTTTAATTCCTTGATTTGAAAGAGGAAATCCGGATCTCCGAGGGATTTCGGTTGGAGAATTTTCAAACCAAGATCGATGGCTCTTTTTTTGACAGGCGAGAAGGAAACTCTCCTGCCCCTTCCCCTGCCCTTGTCGGGCGCCGTAAGTATTGCCACAATATCGAATTTTTCATTGATCGATTCTAGTGGGACTACTGCAATTTCTGGAGTACCGGCAAAGAGGATCCTCATCCGGCCTTTGCTTTCCTCTCGTAGTTTTTGAGCAAACGATTTCTTTTCTTGTCATCGAGTTTGTCTATGAAGAGTATGCCATTCAGATGATCCAGCTCGTGTTGGATCACCCTTGCAAGAAGACCTTCGGCATCCATTGTGAATGGTTTCCCCCTTTCATTCCATGCCTGAACCTTTATTGCATACGGCCGTATAACATCTGCATTTATTCCCGGAATACTCAAGCATCCTTCTTCATATATTTCCTCGTCCAGAGAGGTTTCAACTATCTCCGGATTGATAAATACCCTCGGCATATCTCGCGGTACATGGGTGACAAAAATCCTATCCAGTTTCCCAACCTGGACAGCTGCAAGTCCGATTCCTTTACCCATATACATAGTATCAAACATTTCATTTAAAAATCTTTCCACATCTTCGTTGATACTCGTTACAAGTGTGGAATGTTTTTTTAAAATAGGATCGCCGAGGGTTACAATGTTCAACATATTATCATTCCTTTCATGAAGCTAAAATACGCAAACTGCTATTCATTGTCAACAGGCCGATATGATCTATGGTAAGCACACTCTTCCTTCAAAGAAGTGAAACAGGATCCACATCCACTTCGATATGTATACCCTTTGACACACTGAAGCTGCGAAGCGCTTTGCTGACAGCCCTGTGCAGGTGAGCCATTCTCTTTCCACGAATAATCAACTGTACTCTGTGATTCCTTGCAATGTAGGAAAGGGGACATTCGGCCGGCCCCAGCAGTTCACCCTCTTCTCCATTCAAGTTGAAGGGGATTCTGGAAAATTTCTCTGCCTGGCGAAATACTTCCTTCTTATCTCTTCCGCGGAATACGATTCTGATTATCCGGAAAAATGGGGGAAATGATAGTTCACGCCGCAACTCCAGTTCACGTTGGTAGAATTCCTTCAATTCTCCCCGTGCTGCCATTCTTATCACCCAGTTTTCAGGATCGTACGTTTGTATAATGACTCTGGCATCCTTCACCACTCGCCCCGCCCTTCCTGCAACCTGGACGAGAAGCTGAAACGTTTTTTCCTGCGACCTGAAATCTGGAAGTCTCAAATCCGTGTCCACGAGAATGATCCCTACCAGTTTTACACCCGGGAAATGAAGACCCTTTGCAACCATCTGAGTTCCCAAAAGAATATCGATTCCGCCATCTCTGAATTTCGCAAGCGTCTTCGCAAGGAAGCTCCTATTCCTTGCCGAATCACTGTCTATCCTCTCTATCGAATAATCAGGAAATAATCTCTCCACATCATCCTCTATCCGTTCCGTACCAAAACCCGAGTAACCAACGTCCAGTGAACCACAATCAGGGCATTGCTCTATAGGTCTGGTTCTATATCCGCAGTAATGGCAAACCATTTCGTTGCGCGACTTGTGGTAGGTAAGAGGTACCGAACAGTTCTTGCATTTCATCTCGTAGCCACAGGACCTGCAATGAAAGAAATAGGCAAACCCGCGTCTGTTGAGAAATAAAATAGACTGGTTCCCCGAGTCATGAACCTCCCTGATCGCGCCGATAAGTTCACGGGACAGGGGTAACGACTCTTTTCGCATATCGATGATTTGTATCGATGGCATGTCGCCGCCACTAAGGCGCTCGGGAAGCACTATTTCCTCGATTTTTCCCATCCTCATATAGTGGTAAGCTTCCAGTGAGGGGGTGGCGCTACCCATAACCAGAATTGCCCCCTCTTTCCTGCTTCTGTACATTGCCACCTGCCTGGCATGGTACCTCGGTGAAAACCCCGATTTGTAGGCAGCCTCGTGTTCCTCATCGATGATGATCAGCCTTAAGTTCTTAACCGGAGCAAATACAGAGCTTCTTGCACCTACCGCTACAGAGGCCTTCCCTTCCAGCAGCCTCATCCAGCCGTTCAGTCTCTGCGAAGGTGTCAACCCGGAATGAAGAACAACAACGTCTTCACCGAAGCGCTTTCTCAGTATTTCCACAATTTGATGGCTCAATGCAATTTCAGGAACAAGGTATATCACACCTCCCCCATTCCGTAACACCCTGTCGGCTATCTGAAGGTAAACTTCGGTCTTGCCCGAACCGGTAACTCCATTCAGGTAAAAGAACCCTCTTTCCCTGGAAAGTACCTTCTCTATGGCATCTCTCTGATGCTCGGATAACTCTGTAATCCGCTGATACCCCTCTTCATCCGCGGGAAACTCAACAGAGACCTCCTTTCTCCCTCCGGGAACTATGGTACCAAGAGCCTCTCCAAGGCTGCACATATACGTTACTGACAACCAACTGGCAAGCCCAAGTATTTCCCTGGTAAAAACCACCCTGTCATCTATTACCTTCTCTATCGGTTTTACCCTTTCCGGTTCCAGATCCACACTGTCGCTTACCGAGATCACAAAGCCGGCCAATTTCCTCCGTCCCAGATGAACCATCACCCTCTTTCCTGGTTCGAGGTCCGGAAAATCGCTTGAATCATAGAAAAAACTCTGATTGACAGGTAGATTGAAAACTACCTCTGCAAATCTTGCCATTGGCATGTCGATATTACGGCCTTAATAAAGATCTTTCTTAGTGATTTTTTCCTCCAGGATGGCCTTCAATAGCTTCAGGTCTTCCCAGACATAGGGACGAAGGGAGGGGTTCCTCAACACACCGCTCGGATGATAGGTAGGCACCAGTGGAACACCGTTGTAATTATAGATCCTCCCACGTAGTTTCCCAATTCCCTGCATCGAACCGGTAAGAATCTGTGAAGATATCCTGCCAACGGTGAGTATGGCCTTTGGTTTAAGTAGTTCTATCTGTTTTACAAGGTAGGGAAGACATGCACTTGATTCTTCAGGCTTCGGGTCCCTGTTACCGGGGGGTCTGCATTTCACGATATTACCAATAAAACAGTTCTTTTCCCTGGAAAGATCTATTGCATCGAGCCATTTGTCCAGGTACCTGCCGGCACGCCCTACAAAGGGCCTTCCAGTTGCATCTTCCTCCGCTCCGGGTCCTTCCCCTATCACCATTACCAGTGGGTCAAAGACCCCTTCCCCAGGCACGGCATTAGTGCGTGTCCTTGCAAGCTCACACAACTTGCAAACCCTGATCTCCTCCTCCAGATGACTCAATTCAGCCTCCCTCCGGGATATCCCCCGGGATATCTCCCCCTCTGTTTCCTTACCTCCGGCATCCGAAGGTTTTTCCAGGGGTTTAAAACAACCCTTAAGGTAAACCTCGGTCATTTCCAGAAGATCAAGAAAATCCTTAAAAAGTATCTCTTTCTCCATAAATCACCTTCTCCAGGAATAATCCGCGGGCGGGAGCAGTACTACCAGCAAGATTTCTGTCCCTTCCTTCAACAATCGCCCTGAAATCAGACGGGGTACCTCCTGCCCCCTCCAATTCAAGAATCGTACCTACTATGGATCTCACCATTTTCCATAGGAAGGCATTTGCCGCTATCTGGTAAACGATAAACCCATCTTTCGTATAAAAGACCGACGAAAAAACCCTCCTTATCTTGCTGCCATTGGAATCTCCCTTTGCGGCAAATGTGGTAAAATCCTTTTCACCGACCAGCAGGGAAGCCATTGCATTCAATTTCCTCATATCAGGAAATCTTCGTATCTTTATACAGTATTTTCTCAAATGAGGTAACCCGACATCACCGGGAAAAATGTAGTATCTGTATATCCTTGCCTTGGCCCACCTTCTCGAATCAAACCTTTCAGGAACCACCTCACTTGCCAGGATCCGTATATCAAAGGGCAGATACGAGTTGATAGCATCACGAAACTTATGCGATTCTATGGAATCTATATCAGTTTTGAAATTGCCTACCTGCCCTATTGCATGAACCCCGGAATCCGTTCGCCCTGCTCCCTGGACCCTTACAGGATGCCCGTGCATTCTGGCAAGCGCCTCCTGTAGTACACCCTGAACGGTTCTCTGATCGTTCTGTACCTGCCAACCGGCAAAGTCACTTCCATCATAGGCGATAACTATCTTTATGTTTCTCATATCAGAATCCAAACCAGGAATTCAAGCAGCAGCCAGATCGTTTACTGCTCTTCCTTAAGAGTTTTAAGTTCCTCTGTTAGTTTCTCGAACAGTAGCTTAGCCTTTTCCAGAATTACAGATGGTTTGGACTTGGAAGACTTCCCTATACCAAATACTTTAGAGAGTATCTTCTTCGACTCTTCCAGGGCCTCGATCCTCAATTCCCGGTTCTTCTTCTGCCCGTACTTGTACCTCAAGAGACACATCATGTAGAGAAACCCGTCATAGCCAAAATTCTTATCCAGATCGGGCCCAAATGCACCGAAATCGGAAAGGACCTCCTTGCCAGAAACATCCCTCTCATAAGCCAGTCGGTAAAAAAACTGAGCCTTCCTGTAGAGAAGCTTTGCCAGGTAATCATAATTTTCACTGGGAAAATGTGAATGAAGGTCGTTGAAAAGCCAGGCTCCGCGAAGTGCGGACAGACCTTGCTTGAATGTAGGGAGAAACTCAGAAGGGAAATGCTCGTATGTCATTGTTGCAAGAATATAACTCCCCGCTCCTTCCTTCAGACCTCTTGGTTCTTCAAAATTCAACTCTCCGAGAATTGTCGAAATACTGTTACGTCTCTTGTCGGTTTCATTCTCCAATGCTGTTCGAGATTCCTCCGGTACCTTAGAAAAATCCTGGGGGTATGTTGAATAGTAGCAATCTGGACAAACGGCAATAACATATACAAGGGGGAAAAGTGCTCCGAATTTTTGAGTCGGCTCATAGAGACGCCTGAGTTCATCGGTAAGTTCTCCGGCCACAAGCCTTCCCCCTCCGGACATAAGTTCTTCCTTGTAGAACTTCTTTCCACAGATGGGACAGCCTATCGGAGTTTTTGAAAAGTATGTTATCTTCTGTGTCCTACCACCTTCAACCATTATTATCTCCAATCATCGCTCAATCACCACAACTGCCAGTGCATTGTCATGCTCATGTGTGAGAGAAATGTGTATGACCGATGCTCCGGAAGCCCTGAAAGCCTCTTTTGCCTTGCCTTCCAACACCATGTAAGGTTTGCCGTACTTATCGTTCATAACTGCTATCTCTTTCAGCGCGAAACCCCTTATTCCGCCTCCAAGTGCCTTGCCAAAGGCTTCCTTTGCGGCAAACCTGGCAGCAAGCGAGAGTATCCCAACTTCACCCCGGGGAAGAGCCACATCCAGCTCCTTCGGACTGAAAAAACGTTCAAAGAGACCCGGTATATGCTTCCATCTTCTCAGCCTGTCTACACTGACCACATCAAGACCGATTCCAAGAATCATTGTTTACTTTCCTCTCCTTCAACTGGTACGAATTCGAGAAGAATCTCTTTTGGCTCGTAGGACAACACTATGATTCCCTCCGGGGTATCTGGCGTAACCGGAAGCAGGTACCTTCCCGCCTTCTTTATCTTCGAACAATTCACGATCAACCTGAGCTGCCCCGAATTGATACTCTCCACGAGAAGTTGTGGTCCCTGAACCCTGATAGTACCTGCCGGGAGAGACGAAGCCAATCTCAAGGCAGGATCCAAATCGAGGCTTATGATATCTATACCCTTAAATGACTTCAAAATCAAGGCTTCCGTTATTGCAGCATAGAAATCAACAGAATCGTTCCCCTTTATCTTTACATAGCTGTCATCAAGTACAAGTCTGACCTTTACCGTAAAATTGCTGTCCCTGCCCGATACATCAACCTCTTCAGTAGGAATCTCCTTTAACCTCTCGACATGACTCTTCGGACCACTAACCAGGACTCTTTGGGGGGTGACAGAATACTGAACGAGTTCGTAACCATGGAGAGGTGATCCCCGTATTACTGCTTTGACTTTCACCGGTTTTGTAACTATTTCCTCGATAGTAACAGTCAATTCAGCCGGGTCTACCCTTATCTCAATGGATTCAATATCTTTGGCAGTTCCCCTCTTTTCAATCTTTACAGGTTCCTTATACCTTCCCGCATTCCTGTGATCCCTCAAATCGACAAAGGCAAAGATATCGTTTTCCAGGATAGGATAAATCTTATCTGCGTCTCCCCTGATAGTAACCTTTACACTCTTCTCGTAATCGCTGGAAATTGCAAAGCCTTCGGGTAGAATTACATGTACCGGAACACTGAAAAACCGTTCCTCCAGATTGCTCATCCTGTAAAACATGAATATCACCACCGCTGCGGCAAGTGAGAGAATCTTGGCAGGCCAGTTGGCAAATATCCTGGAAAAGAAACCTTTACCCTTCACTTTCCAGTTCCTCTATCTCGCTATATTCCAATAACATCTTCAGTTTTCTTCCCACTTCTTCCAGAGAAAGGTCGTACTGAAGATTCGCATCATAGGCAAGTGATACGGCCCCTGTCTCTTCTGAAACAACGAGGATCACCGAATCTGTCTCCTCTGCCAGTCCCAATGCCGCCCTGTGGCGGGTTCCGAAGGCTCGTCTGATATCGGCCTGTTCGGAAAGTGGCAAAAAGCAACCGGCTGCAATTATCTTGCTCCCCTGCAGGACAACCGCACCGTCATGTAGCGGTGCCTTTTCACTGAAAATAGTAAGGAGAAGTGTCGATGAGAGATCTGCATTGAGAATCGTACCACTCTCGATTACGGTTTTCAATCCTACATTCCTCATGAACACGATAAGACAACCCCACCTTCTTGCAGAGAGAACCTCTACGGTGTTTAAAATAGATTCGATATCGATTTCTTCACCCCTCGAAGAAAGACGAAACCATTCTCCTCTGCCTATCTGTGTAAATATCTTGCGAAGTTCCGGTTGAAAAATGATGGCTACACCTATTACAAGACCAGGAACGAGGAGATTCAATATCCATAACAGGGTGTTAAGCTTTAAGAAGAAGGCAAGGGCATATATCAATACCATGAAGGACGCGCCCTTTATAAGCTGAACCGCCTTCGTCTTCACCAGTATCTGGTAGCTTCGATAGATTATGAATGCCAGCAGTGTTACATCGAGAATGGGACGTATTATCTCACGGAAAATCCAGGATTTTGAAAGCCAATCCAATTACTTTCTTCCTCGAATCGAATCGATAATTTTGATCATCTCCACAGTATCACTTACATCGTGCACCCTTACGATATTGGCACCGTTCAGAATAGCAAGGGTATTGGCAACTATTGTACCGATCAATCTCTTTTCTACAGGCTTGTTCAATAATTCCCCTATGAAAGACTTCCTCGATACACCTATTAGAACAGGGAAATTCATGCTTTTGAAAGACCTAAGCTCACGTATAATTCTAAGATTATCCTGAAGCCTTTTCCCGAAGCCTATACCCGGATCTATTATGATTTTTTCACGAGAAATACCCGCTCCTGTTGCAAATGAAATCGACGATTGGAGTTCTCTAATTATTTCACCGATCGTATTCCTGTAATAGGGATTCTGTTGCATTGTCTTGGGAGTTCCCCGCATGTGCATAAGGATAATCGGAACCCCCGCACGTGCAATTACTTTGGCCAGTTCAAAATTGTGCCTCAGGCCGGAAATATCATTTATGATATCAGCACCAGCTTCCAATGCCTTTTCAGCAACTTCATGCTTTCTCGTATCAACCGAAATAATTACATCGGAGATTTTTCTTATCTCATCGATTGCAGGTATCACCCTCTTTATCTCTTCCTCCGTAGAAACTCCCTCCGAACCGGGCCTTGAGGATTCTCCGCCTATATCGATGATATCAACACCTGCCTTCAGCATCTTTTCTGCACGTTTCACTGCTTCATTCAGTGTTGATGCCCTGCTCTCGGGGTAAAAAGAATCGGGAGTTACATTCAGTATCCCCATGACGTAGGTTTTTCGGTGGAAATCGAGTACCTTGCCATTCCAATGAATGATCCCGTTATCAGCACTGAGGCACTCCTCGATGCCCTTTGAAACTTCATCCAATCCGAAGGATTCCCCCTTCAACTTCACTGAGAGAAGAAGAAGTGAATGCAGATTACCACTTACAATGAGATCAGTTTCACGAACGGTGAAAGATCTTGCCTCCCTGCTCATTGCCACTTCGCCTCCCAGGTTTTCCATATACCTGGCAAGGAGGTTTGCACCGCGAGTATCGAGATTTTCAATCTTCAGCGAATAGTATTTCAGCCTGTCCTGGTACTCCTCGATTCCCTTCTCGTCCAGACCTAGTGACTCGAGCTGATCCTCTATATCGTACTTTGTCTCTAGAGGTATGAGACGTGTGGTAATATTACTTTCGCTTATCCTCATGGCTATTCGACATAGTACCAATAGTGAGTGAATGATGTCAATTGAGGCTTTCACGAGAAAAAATTCATAAGAAAACAATATTTTCTTGTTAGTAATATCTATATTATATCTAATTTTAAAAAAAAGGATCTCAAGGAGGGTGATTTCATGAAAAGAATTGCCAGCTCTGTTATTCTCAACATTGTACTGGTTCTATCTGTGTTTCCTGCTTTTACAGACAATCAGGCACAGGGGAAACTCGATATGTTGATGGACAAATGGACAACTTCATTATCCAGTGAGGATATCGATTCTATGGTAAGCTGCTACTGGCCTGAAGTACTCGATATCACCTACAGTACCAATGGTAAATCCTCATCCAGAGTTGGCATCGATGCTGTAAGGGAGAATCAGCAGATGCTTTTCGATCGAATAGACTATCCATCGTTACATTTGAATTATCCCGAGCCGGCACGCTTTATCCCGGAGAGCGGTGATTTACCGATTTACATCTATGACTACAGGGAAAAAAATTTCATGGATATCTTCTACTTCGAAAAACGTTCGGGAGAATACAGGATAATAAGGCACATTCTTCTGATTATGCCTAGAAAACAGTAGAACTAGTCAAAACAACAACTACTGAAAGATAAGCTGTATCATTCTGTTTAAGTAGATGAGCAGCAGCTCTTTCTTTTTAGCATTCGTCAGGGTAAGGGTTTTCTTCTGAAGGGAAGGACCGGTAGGTGCTGTTACAGGCTGTATTCCGCCGGTAGCCGCAGTAGGCTGATTCCCGCCCGCAGTAGCACCTGCAACTCCCCCGGCAACGGGAGGTTGTGCTCCCTGGGCTCCTGCTCCTCCCTGGGTAGATCCCTGCCCTCCACCGGCTGCCGCCTGAGTTATCACTTCCTCGATGTCATTGGAAGTAAGTATTGGTGTTCCCGGTTCAACGAGTGTCTTGAAGGTAACTGTTGCATCAGCCATCCTTGCAAAATCTATCGTATTATCCGCCTTCAGGTCAGATGCATTGATATATCCTGCAATAGTGACGGATTGGCTCTTTTTTCCCAGATTCATGCTCTTCGTACCAACGATACGAAGGATGCCATTGCCCGTTACCTCTGTGACTCTTGCCGCAATTTTCGCCTTAAGCTCCACTTTTTCATTTCCCTTACCCCCTTCATTTCCTCCGGTTTTTACCGCGGGCAAAAAGGAAAACAGGTTGCCTCCTTCTCCACCTGAGAATTGAAGTGTAAGCTGACGATCCTCTTTCTGCGAAAATGAGAAATTAAGTGTGGTGTTTTCGTTCAATTCAACGACGACTATATCACCTACAGCAATAGCCAGATTGGGATTTATATAACCCTTGAAATCAGGATTCCACAGGGATTGGCTAAAAATCCCGGCTATCGAAAAACATAAAAAGAAAAGTAATAATCCGCTTCTGATAAGTTTCATAGGTTGCTCCTACAATTATTATCGTAGGATTTCCTTAAATATTACTTCTTTTTATGTCTGTTCTTTCTTAGTTTCTTTTTTCTCTTGTGTGTTGCAATTTTGTGTCTCTTTCTCTTTCTACCGCAAGGCACTTTTCCTACTCCTCTTCTTTCTTTGATTTCTTGTTTTTAGTTGTTTTCTCCGTTTCTTTTACTCTTTCATCTCTCTTTTTTCCGGTTTCTTCGGCTTTTTGCTCTTTCTTTTCGGTTTTCTTCCCTTTATTCTCTTCTACCTTACCCTTCTCTTTGCCTGCCTGTCGCTTTTGTCCCTCTTCTTGTCTCTTCTTCTCCTCTTCCACCTCTTCAACATAGTTCAACCTGAGGTTTGCAAGAGTGGTTCTTAAAAGATCTGCCTCATCCTTTGTCAGGTTTCCCTTTGTTTTTTCCTCGAGCATACCGAGGATATCAATGGTAAACTTGGCCTGCACGAGGTCTCTCTCTAACTTGCCGGTTGCCGGGTTCATTATCTTTCCAAGGTGCATCATGGCACTCTGTCCGAGTATGGCAACATACACCGAAAAACTTACCTCATCTGAACTGTACATTCCCATTCCTCCTTGAAAAAGCACATAGATTATGCTTGCAGGTAAAGTGCAAGTCAAGTAAAATTTTACACCTCACCGGTGAAATTCACCTATGAAATCCCTTATCAGGGATAATATTCTAACCTCATCATCGGCATGGTACCAAAAAACCCCTTTCAACTTCTTCATAAAGGTTATCTGCCTCTTTGCATATCTTCTCGTATTCCGCTTTATCAATTCTCTGACCATATCAAGAGTTCCGCAGCCCCTTCTGAATTCAAAGAATTCTCTGTAGCCTATGCCTTTCATTCCAGGGTCACTCTCACGGTACCCCTGCTCTATCAGGCCTTTCACCTCACCGGCAAGGCCTCTTTCGAACATATCATCCACCCGTCGCTCTATTCTTCCATAAAGATCAGCCCTTTCCCTTTCCAGACCAATCATAAGTAAATCATAATCTCTCCGTATCTCATCGGGTCTCCTGTATGAAGATAAAGGCCTTCCGGTACTGTAATATACCTCCAGAGCCCTCAGTATCCTGTAACTGTCACCCGGTCTTATTCTACCGGCAGAAAGGGGGTCCACATTTTCGAGCTGTCTGTACATCGAAGCAAGTCCTTTCTCGAAAAGTCTTTCTTTCAATTTCTTCCTCACCTCTTTATTCCCGACAGGCGTTTCAGGCATTCCGCATATGAAAGTCTTAAGATAAAAGGCAGTACCGCCCGAAATAACCGGAATCTTTCCCCTCTCCGATATCTCAGCTACCAGCCTCTCTGCTTCCCTTACAAAATCCCCCACGGTGAACTGCTCATCTGGATCTACGATATCTATGAGGTGGTGGGGTATCTTCTCCAGTATCACCGCATCAGGCTTTGCAGTACCGATATCGAGGTACCTGTAAACCTGCATTGAATCCGCATTTATTATTTCGAAACGATTATTTGAAATACCACCAAGGATACGGACAAGGAGACTCGTTTTCCCTACCGCTGTAGGCCCGAAAACCAATATTACCGGTACTTGCCTTCTATTCCTCGATTTGATACCTCACTTTCTCAGTTAAGACCTGCTTCAAGGCTGTAGAAACGACCTTACCCCTGTTCTTCTCAAGTTCTTCATCGCCGGCGAGATTTATCTGTATTGCCCTTTTTATAACCGCAACAGTAAGTTCGTATATGTTTCCTTCATATTTTATCAATTCTTCAAGCGGTATTATCATTAATCTGTCCCCTTATTGTGTATAGATAAGATAATAAAAACTACCCTTTTTGTAAAGGGAGTGCCTTCAATATGCTTTCAGCAACGAAGAATTGATCACCCTCTTCGGTATTTACAATGATATCAACGAATCTGTAACTGTCGATGTCTATGTTGTACAACTTGAGATACCTGTTCCTGTCTCTCCTGTCCCTATCCTCGGTCTCCCTTAAGGCACGCAGGTAAGGAATACTTTCCCTGGATGCTATTCTTCTCGCCCTCGTCTCGAGGCTGGCCCACAGATATGCTTTTAGTGTGGCATTTTCCAGCAACCATACCGCAAGCCTCGAACCGAGTACACAATTTCCCTCCCTTGCCAATTCCACCTGTTTTCTGTCCAGTTCGAGGTCATACTGGGAATCTTTTTCAGCAAGCATGCAGAGCTCCTCGAAGGGAATTCCTCTCTCCCTAGCTATGTCATGAAATGTATAATTTATCAGCCGCAGTCCTAACCTCTCTGCAACGATACGCGAAACGGAAGAATTCCCACAACCACTCTTCCCTGAAATTGCTATAATCAGATTATTCGACATTCCTCACCTGCTCCCTTATCTTTTCCAATGCGTCTTTTACGGAAATTACAATCCCATCCAGCTCCGAAAGAATATTTTTCGAACCGATAGTATTGATCTCCCTGTTCATCTCTTGACATACAAAATCAAGCTTTTTCCCCACACTTCCGCCACCTTCTATTATCTTTCGAAAATGCTGAAGGTGTGATTTCATTCTCTGTATCTCTTCGTTTATATCGAATCTTGCAAGAAGAACGGCTGTCTCTGCAAGTATTCTCTGTTCATTACCCTCGTTATCCTGGGGAAGCAGCTCTTCGAACCTCTCCCTGAGGTTCTTCATAAGCCTCTCTTCCATTAGAGGAACATAGCCCTCGATCTTTAAAAGTTCGCCCTCTATATTCTTAAGGTTATCTAAGATGTCTATCTTCGTTGCTTCGCCTTCGAGAATCCTTGTTTCGTCGAAATTGACAATAGCCTCTT
Organism: Spirochaetales bacterium; assembly: GCA_027021365.1. Lineage (GTDB taxonomy): Bacteria > Spirochaetota > Spirochaetia > SZUA-6 > SZUA-6 > JALUUM01. The sequence goes on along the minus strand of JALUUM010000020.1, from coordinate 38,764 downwards.
CCAGTACGGGTTCCAATTTCTCCCATATCTTTTCAGTATCCGTGGTGCTTTCACGCTTGATTATCCCGTCCATCCTCAAGAGGTGGGAAAGCCTCACATCATCCTCGAGGGATCCTTTACTTATGATTTCTCTTAAGACCTTTATATAGGTTTCTATATTCTTCTCATCGAGAAATACCTCGATATCCTCCGAATAATTCACTATATTGATTCTTACCTCCACCTTGCCCCTCAAAATTTTCCCTGCAACCTTCTTCCTTATATTCGGTTCAATCGGGGCAAGGTACGACGGTTCGTTGACATAGATATCGAGGTATCGATTGTTGTATGACTTTATATCTATTGTTAGATGAATCTCATCGTCCCTGTACTCGGCACTGCCGAAGCCTGTCATACTCTTCAAAACTGCAAGCTCCTTTTTAAAATTTTATACTATTCACGTGGCTTTCAGAAAATGATTGAATACCATCTTTCCCAGTTTCCAATTATCACCGGCACCCATCGTCAAAAAGAGGTCACCCTTCTTCAGATTTTTCTCAAGGAAAGGTACCGCTTCCATGTAATCCTCGAAGTAGAAAACACCGGCGTGATTTTCCTTAACCCTATTAAAAAGATCCTTCCCCGTTATCCCTCTATTATCCTTCTCCCTTGCAGAGGCATATATCCCGTGAAGAATCACAATATCTGCCGATTCGAAAGACTCGGCAAATGAATCGATCAGTGCCTCTGTCCTTGAATAGGTATGGGGCATAAAATCCGCTATTACTCTTCTACCCGGATAAAACTCTTGCATACCCTTTAAAGTGGCTTTTATTTCCGTAGGATGGTGTGCATAGTCGTCTATGAAAAGTATTCCTCTTGCCTCGCCCAGAACTTCACTTCGCCTCCTGCTTCCCCTAAAATCGAAAAGTGCTCTCCGCATCCTTTCGGCGAGTGATTCACTTAAGTCGAGGCCTTCCGCCTCAGCAATATTTTCTGCAAGAGCAATAGCGCCGCAGGCGTTTAGAACCGAATGCATTCCCGGAACCTTAAGCTCGAAATCGCCGGCACCTTCCAGAGAAAAATGCTGGACTCCTTCACGTAATTCCACAGACAAGAGCCTGTACCTTCCCATTGCATTCTTCCCGAATGGAATGAAATTAAGGTCATCCCGCCTCCTTCTTATCCGTTCTGCTACGGCAAGTGCCCCTGCATCGTCTGCATTGTATATTACCGTCCCCATGTACGGAAGATTTCTCCCGTACTGCTCGAAGGCATCATAGATATCCTCAATATCACTGTAATAATCGAGGTGGTCTTCATCTACGCTGCAAATTACTATTCTGTCAGCCTTAAAGAGATGAAAATGTCTCCTGTACTCACAAGTTTCTGCAATGAGGTATTTTTTTCCCGCAGTCACCGTGGAGCGATTCCCGAAAGTCGGAACCTCGGAACCGGCGATAACAGTTACAGGCAGTTGAAGTACCTTAAGAATCGTCCCTGCCATTGCAGTTGTAGTCGTTTTCCCATGTGTACCAGAGATACCCGAAGAATCAAAGAGCCCGGAAAGATGGCCCAACATCTCAGGATACGAGACAACAGGTATTCCCCTTTTCTCTGCCTCTTTGAGTTCGGGATTTTCATCTTTGGAATAGGCAGCCGAATGAACAACTATCTGTATGTCATCCGTTATATTCTGCCGGCTGAATTTCCTTACATCCACATTCATCCTCTTGAGCAGCGAATCTGTGTAGAACTCCTCTTCCACGTCCGAACCCGATATTGTTGCACCAAGATAAAGGAGAACCTCGGCCAGCGCAGTCATACCGGTACCCTTTATTCCTATGAGAAAAATATTCAAACCATCGAATGAAAGGGGAAGCCCTGTTGTTGTCATATCAGTGTATCATAGGTAAAGTAACGTTAAGTTTCAAGGAGAGGAAGGGTATAAATTGAACCTCGGTGCACATATGCCCATTGCCGGCGGAATACAGCTTTCACTGGAGAGAGGCAAAAGAGCAACCTGCTCCGTTGTCCAGATATTCACCAGAAATCAGATGCAGTGGAAGGCTCCGCCACTGAAGGAGGAGGAGGTGGAGGCTTTCAAGCGAATGAAGAAGAGTTTCTTTTCCGTATATGCACATGCCTCCTATCTCATCAACTTGGCATCACCGGAGGATGAACTTTACCACAAATCCATAGATGCCCTGGTTTTGGAGCTTGAGCGTTGCAGAACCCTTGAACTGCCTCTGCTCGTCATACACCCGGGAAGCCACAGAGGTTCCGGTGAAACATCAGGTATAGAGAGAATTGCACGAGCAATCAGGGAGGCATACGATAGATTTTCAGAGTCCACCGTAACACTCCTACTCGAAACGACCTCGGGACAGGGAAACATAATTGGCTACAGATTCGAGCATCTCAGGGACATAATAGCCTCCTCGGGCGAGGTTTCCGATAACATCGGCATTTGCATAGATACATGCCACATCTTTGCGGCGGGCTACCCTTTTTCAACTCCCGATGAATACGAGAGGCTCATAGCCACGGTAGCAAGAACCGTAGGAATAGAGAGAGTCATGGCAATACACACCAATGATTCGGTGGAGGATTTGGGAAGTCACAGAGACCGCCATCAGCACATAGGGAAAGGGAAGATAGGTCTTGATGCCTTCAGAAACATTCTCACCGACCCCTTTTTTGGCAGAATACCAATGAATCTGGAGACTCCAAAGGGAAAAGATATGAGAGAAGATATTGACAATCTATCATTGCTGAGAAAACTGAGGTCCGGGAAACCGGGTAATCTCGATAGTTACGTACAACGGCAGGTGCACCGTCACCGATAACAGTACTCTTACCTGTACATTACACTTATAACAGTGTGCTCAATACATGTATAAAAAAAGGCCGGAATCTTCCAGATATGAAAGATTTCCGGCCTCCATCTCCTAGGGGAGTCGAACCCCTGCTGCCGGGATGAAAACCCGGTGTCCTAACCACTAGACGAAGGAGACATAATTGAGCCGCACAGGATTCGAACCTGTGACCCACAGCTTAAAAGGCTGTTGCTCTGCCACCTGAGCTAGCGGCCCCTCTTTGTGGTTGTCAAACTCTATTTCTGCTTAACATTCTGCCTAACAGCCCTGATAAAAATCAACACCTGGCGTTGGTAATTTAACAATTGTAAATATTAATGTCAATATTTCTGCCATCCAAAATTACTTCCAAAACTACCATATCCCTCGTCAAGTATCAATATGGAGAGAACCGGAAAGAGAAAAGTCTCAGAGGGTAAAATCGAGCCCAAGCATCAGGTTGTATACAGGCCTTAAACCCGGTTCAGTGGAGAGCTCGCTGCCGAACATCGAAAGGTTCAGCGTAAAAAACGTGAGGTCAACACCGAGACCGGCAGAAAACAGCCCCTCGTGGAATCCGCCCCTTATGTAGAGGATGTCAAGAAGAATCACCTCGGTACCTATACCGATATGAAGTACGGGATTTTTCGCCGTTGCGGGGTGAGTGAGGAAGTCAAGGATATCACCATAATCGAGGAATACCTTCAGTTTGCTTATGTATCTTTCCAGAGGACCGAGATTCGGTGCAATCATGAGACCTGCCGAGAGGTCTATCGGTACTATTCCGTAGGTAACCGTCGGTGAAGCGGATGAAAGAAAATCGTTGAAACTGGAATACTCATTGTCCAGCGTTGGAGCGTAGAGATTCCTTGCAACAATACCGAATGAGAACAGGTCCTTCCAGTTATACAGTAATCCCGAATCCACCCCTATCCCGATACCGAGGGTAAAAGGCTGGCTGTATATAATATCAAGACTGGGAGATTGAAAAAGTCCGATCAGATCGAGCATCGAACTGGAAATCCCGATTGTTCCCCTGACAAAAGATTTCAGCAGGGCACCAATGTCAAGTGTGCTGTTCCAGCTTTCAGGGAGAGGTATCCTAAATGCGTAGCCGCCAGAGAAGAGAAAATCCTGCTCTATTCCGGCATCTATACTGGGAATACTTCCTGCAGAGCTGAATTCAAGCTTGCTATTACTGAAGAAACCAAAACCAAGGCCCTTGCCCACAAATCCGAACGCAAGTGGCCCCAGAATATTCATCGATGCATAGAGACTTTTCAAGAGGTCTTGTACATTTGAGGATAGTAGGATGTCAGCCGGTGAACCTGCTCCCGAACTCTCTATTATCACGCTTGCGATATCGAAAATTGGCCCTGAGAGGCCGAGGTTTAACTTGGATATGGACAGTTCAGGACCCGCCCTCCTGAAGCCTGCGGGATTGCTGAGCAGTGTACTCAGGTCATCAGACAGAGCAACATGGGTTCCCCCCATTGCCGCCATTCGTATCGGTACGATTTCAACTGGCTCTTCTATGTTGGAAGAAGCCTGAGCGAATAACCCTGGTGATAATAATAAGAGAGAGAATAGAATAACAAGAATAGATTTTAATCTATAATCTGGGTTACAATCTGGATTACTGTTCAAAACCTCACTCCTTTTTATTCTTCCGCTTTTTTCATTCCCAATCCATTCGTTTCCGTACCTTGTATTTTACAGTCAAATCGTGTAATCACTGATAAAATCTGAAAAATTCTGAAGTATTGCCTTGGACGGGTCGTCTGCAGACAATCCTGATATTCCCTCATTCAGGAAGTTCAGGGCATCGGTTGCCGTACTCCTGGCAGTGGAGTTCCATGTTGACGGGTCTTCTATAGTAGAATAATCTCCCGTATTACCGCTGGCCTCATCAGCAGCCTTTATCAACAATCCAATCGATCCCATGACATAATCGGTAGAATTCAAGTCGGCTCCTCCGGTATCCGCTGCCACGTAATAGTCCGCAGCCTCCTCCATGTAGGAAGGATCCACACCACTTCCGGATAAGAAGTTGGCAATATCCTGACTGGCTGTAGTGCCTGTAATATCTATCTCGCCGCTTATTATCCCTTCTACGAGGGTGGGTACTCCGGATAGTTCTACGGCAAGTTTTGCGGCAAGTTCATTCAATGTGGGATCATCCGGATTGTCGGCAAGGAGAGCCTTCAACGAATCGTATGCTTTCTGCATAGCCGTGGTATCACCGCTGGAAAGAGCATCCTCTGCATAGGCAACTCTCTCCGCTTCGGACAGTGTAGAGGGGTCTCTCTGCAAGAATGACAGAGGGCTATAGGTAAAGACTGCCTGGCAGGAGGATAGCATGAGCAGCAACATAGAAACGCCTGCAATCATCAGGAGAAAAGAATATCTCCCGCCCGATAAAATTAAACTCTTATTTTTCTTCATCTTAGCTTCCTGTATATTCTTTCCTAACTATTATATCGGAAAAAAGGCTTTGAAGGTAATAAAAAGCCTTCAAAGCCCATTAATCTTGATTTTTTTACAACCTGAGCGCTGCTTCCACCGTTACACCGGAGTTTGGTATGTCACCCACGTGCTTTCCCAGTTCCCTGGTAAACACGGCAAAGTTGAAATCGAGAAACAGAAGTTTCACGCCACCTCCTACGGTGATGTAGCCCTGGTTGAGGCCTGCCCTCACACTGAAGAGGGATAGAAGCTTCACTTCGGAGCCGATATGAAGCAAGGTCCAGGGGCTTCTCTTGTCCCTTATTACTCCTACCAGATCCTGAAGGTCGGCGTGAACCATGGGATCTATGATAAACCTCAAAACACCAAGATCCGGGTGGAAAACTACACCTCCGCTGACGTTCATCGGAATCACATATTCGTACTGATCCGTCGGTACGGGACTTCCCTCGGGAAATCCTCCCTGATTCTGAAAGGAAGTGACTATGTCCCCGAAGGTATTTTCACTGTAGTAGAAACGGGTACCTCCCAGGTCCCTCACTGCAATGCCCGCCTTTATGGGACCAAGAGCTATGGAAGCTCCGAGATCCACACCAAGGCCAAAGCCGTGGTAAGCTTTCGCACTGTTCAGCGCAGTCATAATATCGCCACCGGTAGCGAAACTAGTTATTAGCGAAAGTGCATCACTGTTGGGAAGCGGGGCATGGACCCTCACCATCGGCCTCACATCACCGCCAAATTTGAACCTGATTCCAAAGAGGTTCACGGGTAATGCAAGCCCCCCAATGAAACCTACCGTACCGGAAATATCACCCTCTATGCCCAGCATCGTGGGTCCGTAGAGATAGGAATCCATAATGAAGGCCGCTCCAAGGCCGAGTCCCCGTCCTACAATTCCGATACCTGCCGAAGCACCGATACCAAAGCCCCCCGAAACGACCTGATCGTTTATCAGTGCTATCATATCGGGCCCGGGGGAGGAGAATCCTTTAAGGAATTCCCATGCCCTAACCGGGTTGGCATACATCCAGAAATTCAGCGATGAGATAGTAATGGAACCGCCCTTCTCGGCAAATCCTGCCGGGTTATAGAAGAGGGCATTGTATCCGTGAGCTGCCCCGACGAAAGAACCGCCCTGAGCCATTACCTCGGGACTCATCGGAACGAATGGGGCTTCCTCTATCCTCACAGCCTGGGAAAAAAGAAGGGACGGAAAAGCTGCAAGCAAGACAAACAATAAAAGAATAAAAATGGTATTGATTGACCTTCTCATTGTAGATTTGTTTTTCATTCTATTCTCCTCATCTAGTATTTCTCAGGCACCCGTATTGAAGAGGTCTGTCAGACCTGCCGTATTAATAATATTGTTAAGCGATGTTGAACTTGTCGGATCCGGAATAGCAGTTGCAGTGGGGGTTGTGGTACCAGTTAGCAGATCATAGAGGTCCGATGCCGCCGTATCGCTTGTCGTATCCACACCATTTGCCTCTGCAAAACTATACAGGTAAAAAGACACTACTGCATTCTGGGCAACTTCACCCATATTGGTACCTTCCGGCGGATCATTGCTGGACAACGTATTTCCAAATGCATCATAGGCATTCCATGCATCCAAGAATCCACCCAGCATCTCTTCCATCCCCTGTTCACTCTGTGCCTCTGCCGGTACGACCTGATCCCAGAAATCAGAAAAATCGTTGGGAGGATTGTCGCTCAACAGGGTATTCACAAGGTTGTTCACAAGCTCATCGCCACCGGTGGTCTTCATTTCTATATCTGCATACAGGAGTGCCGCCCTCTGCTGGTCTTCCGGTGCCTCACTCGAACCAGGAGCCCAGATGTCCCCGAGGTAACCCTCCAGTTCCTGCTTCTTGGTAGGATCATTTGCCAGGTCCTCGTAGAACTTGTCGGAACTGGATTCATCACCAAGCAGATCCAGTGCCGCACTTGTTTCCATGCTTTTGAGCTCACTGGCGGATGGAATACTTGCATGATCCACAGCTGAAAACAGATTGAACTCGAACATCTGCTGACAGCCAAGCAGGGCTATCGATACAGCTGCAATTACTAGAATAATTTTCACATTCCTCACTTCGATTCCTCCTGAACCTTGTATTTATTTCTAAGTTCCCTGTTAAATGTTCACTTCACAAGTAAACTTTCCATTTAAAAAACTGACAATATTAAATATATACCAAGCAATCAAAAAAACAAGCCTAATGTATCAGCCGACCTGAAATCCTCGTATCACGCTGTGAAGATGGAGTTTCCCTGTCAGTTCCTTCCCTTTCCTTATCTTCCCTGCCAAAGAGCACTACATCTACCAGTTCACCCCTCTCCACCGATACTTCCCTTTCTCCCAACCTTACCTTCACTTTCAGGTAGTTCTCTGTCACCCCGCTAATAATACCATTCCTTTTCGACTCGACTAAGAGTGTGACTCTCTTTCCCATCCAGCGTCTTACATACTGATCGTGCATTTTTTCAGAGAGCCTCAGTAACTCATGAACCCTCTCGTCTCTCACCCGCTCCGGGACATGATCTCTATAGAGGCTGGCAGCAGTCCCCGGGCGGTTCGAATAGGGAAATACATGCAGCTTGGAAAAACCTATCCTCTCCACAATCTCATAGGTTGCCCTGTAATCCCCTTCACCCTCTCCGGGAAATCCAACAATTACGTCTGCCGCAAGAAAGGGATCTGACTTTATCCTCCTCAATGCACTTGCCGCCTCTAAGACTCTCCGGCTGTTGTAGCGTCTCCTCATCCTCTTTAGAATCTCATCGGAACCGGATTGTACCGAGAGGTGAAAATGCGGGCAGAAAAACTCATCCTCGAGAACAGATAGAAGCCTGTCATCTATCCTCTCCGGCTCAAGGGATGAGAGCCGTACCCTCACCCTGCATTTTCCTCCTTCCTTCGAAAGCTTTGCCTTTTTCCAGTCCAGGAGCTTTTCGAGGAGGCAGACAAAATCGCAGTCACCGTCGCGGTAGGAGTTGATATTGACACCGGTCAGCACAATCTCCCTGAATCCGCGGCTCTCCAGTTCTGAAAATCTCTCTATTACCCTGTCCGCCTCGAGACTTACGGATTTGCCCCTTGCAAGGGGTACCCTACAGTACGAACATGAATAGTCACATCCGTCCTGTATCTTAAGGAATGCCCTCGTGTGAAAATTGTAATCCAACGGAAAATACCTGAACTGATTCTTGCCGGCCGGCCTACTCTCTTCGAGAAACTGCCTAAGAATCTCCCTCTTACACTCGAAATCCACCTTCCCCTGGTCAAGACCCTCTAGATGCTCTCTCAAGTAACCGGGGAAAAGAAGAAGCCTGTCCTTTTCCTCCATTCCCACCACCACAACGTTTTTCCCGATACGAGACAACTCTTCAGGTTCAAGTTGTGCATAACAACCGGTGGCAATAACAAGAGCATCGGGATTTTTCTTTAGCGTTTGCCTAAGCCATTTTCTTCCCTTCTGATCACTCTTCGATGTTACCGTGCAACTGTTCAGGACATATATGTCAGCCGGATTCATGGAGTCTTCGATAAAAAAGCCCTGTCTTCTGAATGACGAAGCCAGGGCTTCTGTTTCCAACTGATTCAATTTGCAGCCAAGTGTATGTAGTACTACCTTCATCCTCCCTGTAACTTCCTCTTTACCCTTGACCTTCCCCTTATCGCTTCATCGAGGCTCGGATTAAGCTTCAAGGCCTTCTCGTAAGCATCCAGTGCCCAGGCATAGTTTCCCGCCATTTCCCGGGCGTATCCCAGCCTCGACCACCAGCTCGCAATATTTGGCAGCAGGTAGAGCGCAGTGGAGAATGCAGTATCCGCATTGTTATACTGGCGGAGGAGTACGTAACATTCACCCATCAGGTAATACACCTTTTCTATCCTGTTTCCCGTAGGAGCCAACACGGCATACTCTTCAAAATATTTCAGAGCCTCCTTTGTCTTTCCAAGATAAAAAAGAGCCTCTCCCTTTATCTCCACCACTCTATGGTCGTACCTCGATACCTTCAAACCTGCATCTGCAACCTTCAAGGCCTCTTCGTAATCCTTTAAACCGATGAGGCTCCATCCGAGTACCGTATAGGAATCCATTCTGTTTGGCATTTCCTTTAATTCTTCACGGCACACCTTTGCAGCTTCCTCATATTTACCCTGCCTGTATAGTTCCAGAGCATCCGGTTTATCCTGGGAAAAAATCGGGAAGACAACCAGTACTAAAAAAAACACAGGTAAGATATACTTAATCTGCAACACCTATTTCTCCGGTTTTTCCTTTTCTTCCATCCTGCAGAGGCCATTGAATCGACACCCGCTCTCGATAACAAGATCCGGTGTTGTAATATCACCGTCAACCCTTGCGGTAGAAAAGAGCTCAACTCCGGAATGGGCAAGGATATCCCCCTTTATCCTCCCCCGGGAAGAGATCATGTTGGCCTCTATCTTTGCCTCGACAACGGCACCTTCTCCTACATACAGGTCACCCTCCGCTTTTATCTCCCCCTGGAATTTTCCCTTTATCATAAGGGGTTTCACGAAAGAGAGACTTCCGGAAAAATCAATATCTTCGGCGAGGATGGTATCTATCTCGTTCTCTTCAAGGTTTGTCATTCTCATATCAGGCATGGGTAAATGTTACCTTTTTAGGATAACTGTTGTCAAGGCTGCTTAACTATCAGACGGGATTGAAACATTGGCTTCTACAAGCTGTCCAGCTTCTTCATTATCCTATCGATTGATGAGTGAAGCTTTTCACGCATTATGGCAGTATAAGGATTGAAATGCTGCAGGTCGATAAAGAGCTGCCATGGATCGTTACAGGTCTGTGCTACGATTTCCAGGAGCTTCCTGTATCCCACCGTCGCTATTTCCGATTCTTTCAAATCGAGATCTGCTATGACTCTTCCTATGTAATGAGTAATGCCCTGTGTGAAAGCAGCTTCCCTGTCATGTGAATCCGGGTCCATCTTAAGCACCTTCAGCCCTATCCCCTTGAAAAAATCGCTCCAGAAGTCAAACTCCCTATCAGAATTCCTAAGGGGCCACATTATCATGGGAAGACCATTAAGACCATCGCGGGCAGAATCCGGCCCGAACATGGGATGACTTGCAATAATACGGACATTCCCGGGAAGAATCTCTTCCATCAGCCCTGCAGGATAAACCTTTACGGAACACGTATCTATAATAAGTGTATCCGGTTTTAGTCTCCCGCCTATTCTTCGAAGAACTTCCTCCATGGCTGAAATGGAGACACAGAGAAAGATTACATTCTGATCGAGGAGTTCATGCTCATCGACTCGTTTTACTCCAGGGGGAGCTTCCCTCTCCGGGTTTCTCGAAAAGCCCTTTACATTGAAATACCTGGAGAGAAGTTTTGCCCAGAAAAAACCAAACCTTCCAAGGCCATATACACCAATACTCATTTCGCAAAACAGTTTACAGGAAAAACACGACCATGCTCAAGCGAAAATCATGTACCGAAACCTTAGAATCTGAAAACAAGTCCTGCATATCCATCGATATAGGTGAGTTCATTTATTCTTGCAGCATTACTATTTTCCAGATTTGAATCAGCATTTTTCATATGCACATATGTAATACCGGCAGATATACCAAATTTCAGATTCAAATAGTAAGAGAGTTTCAACCCTGCAATATACCCCGCAAGCCCTCCGGTATAGATCGTTTCAGTCCAATTGGAAGAAGCCGGTTGTGTTATCACCCACCCTCTCCCAAAAGCAAGCGGTGCAATCGTAATGTCTCCTTCAACCAGGTTTCCCTCGTATGAAAGCATCAATTCCGGAGATACGAAATCTCCTGGTAACGGTTTGATCGTCGAGAGCTCTGTTTTTTCCACATTGCTCGGTTCCTGCATATTGACATATAACCCAGTGCCTACTCCTACGTACAATCTTTCAAAGATCGGGTACCTTATTACCGAGTGAAAAAGAATCCAGAGGGGGTACTGGCTGAATTGAAGCCCTACCGAAAGATAGAGAGGCCTGCTCCTTACTGTTATGGAGGCATCACCCAGGTAGTAGAGTGAGCTCGCATCATCAGAGAGTGTCTCATTCCCGAGTTCCCTTTGTACCGTATATCCGCCCGAAGCTCCGAAATAAACCTCTACGGGAACAGGATACAAAAAGTCACTTCCTGCCTGAAGAGCTGAATCCATAATCGAATAGAGGTATGTTACAAGGGCGGTAGCCGAATAAATGATAGTTTCTCCGAGGTAATCCTTGCTAAGTTGTATATCATATTCATCCGCAGCAGAAGCCCCTCTTTCAAGCATGTTGTTATAGTAAATCAAGCCAAGAGAGACATTACTGAAAATGGCAAATGGGAATGCTACGGCCGTAGTATCGTAGCCTACATAGCTTTCTCCCAACCCGGGAATCAAGGCAAGCTTGGCAGCTTTGAAGGGGTCTGTTTTTCTCTTCGGCACCTTTCCCAAAAGCAGCATATCTTCCAGCTCCAAGACCGGTTCCAGTTCTCTCTCGATAACGACGTTTTTTCCACTTCCCAGGGTCAATTTTCCCGCATATACCCTGTATCCCGGAGCTCTTATTTCAATGGAGTACCTGCCCGGCTCGACATTTTTTTTACTAAGCGGAGTTACACCTAAAAACTGTGAATTAAGGAAAACCTTTGCGTTTTCAGGAATAGAGCGCACAGTTATACTAGCCCCTCCTGCACGCTTGCTTCCAAGATCGGCCTTTCCCCTTTCCACCAGAAAACCCGGTTCAATAGACCCTCCGCTCTCCACAACGGTGCACCTGGACCCATTCTCAGTAGAGCTTTCAACGACGATATTTGCAACCGGAACTCTGTCGTTCATGAATATCTTTCCACTCTCGTCTCTTATGGGCAATATCTTGTACACGGCAAGATTCATACCCTTTTTGGCCCCCATTGTACTCCCATACGAGGTATAGACAACCTGGCCTTCTACCTTTTTCACCCTCCCTGTAAAGCGAATATTCGATATCAATTTTTCAACAACCCTTGATACTCCCTGCTGAAGCTCATCATCGGAAGTGATGCCGGTATTTGCAACTGCGTCTATTGTTCCCTCTTCCACATCTACCAGTCTTAGTGAAAGAAAGTATTTCAAATAGCTGCTCGAGTATAGGCCAATCGTCCCAAAAAGAATCTTTTCCACATTGAGCAAACTGCCAATCCGGATGGCTTTTTCCTTGTTAGTGATATCAGATATCTGGAGTTCCTGTTCTTTTAGAATTGCATCGAGCTTCTCTCTCTCGACGAGTTCGAAAACTCCCCTTGAAGAAAGTTCTCCCTGTATAAGTTCGGTCGTTATCATAGCGACATTCTTATCTACACCGAGTGGTTCTACCGGAATGACAGCGACACTCAAAGCATCGAGCCTTGCAGTCGTAAATATCATAAAGAAGACAAACAAAAAGGAACAAAGTATTACTGAAAGCCTTTTCATTCGATCTCCTCCAAGAAAAATTTTCCCGTTAATATTATATCATATAAAAAGTTTGACTATTAATTATTTTTTAATAATAATTAAACTGTCAACACAAAAAATCAATCCCACATTAAGGAGCTTACTATGGACTTCATAAAAGAAATGCGGAAGAAAGCAAAATCCAATCCGAAAAAACTTGTTCTTCCCGAGGGAACGGAAAAGCGCACAATACAGGCTGCAAGGATACTCGTAGATGAAAAACTCGCAGAAAGTGTTACCCTGCTCGGTAAAACCGGAGAAGTGGAAGAGGCTGCCAGAGAAACGGGTGTGGACCTTTCAGGAATACTTGTAGTTAATCCCGAAGAATCAAACAGAATTGAGGATTTCGCAGAGGAATACTTTCAGTTGCGGAAACATAAGGGCATAACCATGGAGGAAGCTCGTGCAAAGATAGTGGATAACCTTCACTGGGGAGCAATGATGGTGAGGAAAGGAATAGCAGATGCCATGGTAGCTGGTGCTGAAAATGCAACTGCCAATGTCCTGAGAGCAGCACTAACAATAATAAAGACAAAGCCTGGCATCAAGGTAGCCTCCTCCTGCTTTGTAATGTATCTCCCTGACACCGACTGGGGCGTAGACGGGCACCTCATCTTTTCAGACTGCGCAACAGTGCCTGACCCGGATGCAGATCAGCTTGCAGAGATTGCCATTGCCGCGGCAGATTCCTGCAAAACATTCCTGCATGCAGAACCTACCGTTGCCCTTCTCTCTTTCTCCACAAAGGGAAGTGCCAAGCATCCCCTTGTAGAGAAGGTCCAAAAGGCAACCGAAATAGTAATGGAGAAACGCCCCGACCTAATGGTGGATGGTGAACTCCAGGCCGATGCTGCACTGATACCCAAAATAGGAGAGAAAAAAGCTCCGGGCTCGAAGGTTGCCGGAAAGGCAAACACACTTGTTTTCCCCGATCTGAACTCGGGAAACATCGGGTATAAACTCGTTCAGCGGCTTGCAGGAGCCGAGGCCTTCGGGCCTTTTCTCCAGGGATTTGCCAAACCGGTAAGCGACCTTTCCAGAGGATGTTCTGTGAGTGATATTGTTAACACGGCTGCCGTGACCCTCGTTCAGTCCCAGAACACTTAAGCCTTAACACGTAAAGCTTAAAATAAAAAAACGCTTGCCTTAAAAACCTCTATAATCTATTATTCTAACCATGAAGGTAATGATTGTTGGCTATGGCAGGATGGGCAAAGAGGTCAAGGGGGTCCTTACTCAACGTGGACATGAAGTATCCGGTATAGTCGATGTTCGAAAAGCTCCAGATATCTCACCAGAGATAGACGAGAGCCTGGCTTCACGATGCGACGTAGCAATAGAATTTTCCGCGCCGGATGCTGTACTGGGTAACGCGGAAAAATATGTTGAATACGGGATAAACGCTGTCGTAGGAACTACGGGGTGGTACTCGGAACTTGAAACACTAAAAAAGATTCTCTCTTCCGGTTCAATCGGCTACATGTACGGTTCGAATTTTTCCATCGGGGCTCAACTTTTTTTCAAAATCATTTCTTATGCATCGGGGTTATTCGAACCTTTCGAGCAGTATGACATTATGGGATATGAGATCCATCACAAGAGAAAAAAGGATTCTCCATCCGGTACGGCACGTTCCATTGCCAGACTGATCCTTGACAACAACAAGAGATACGACAGAGTTACCACGGATAAGCTGGACAGGCCCTTGCAGGAGGGGGAACTTCATTTCGCTTCTCTCAGGGGGGGAGAAATACCGGGGATTCATACCGTACTGGTAGATTCGCTGGCAGACACTATTACACTGTCCCACTCTGCAAGAAGCAGAGCCGGTTTTGCTCTGGGAGCCGTTCTTGCCGCTGAATGGCTAGCCGGGAAAAAGGGACTCTTTACTGTTGAAGATTTTATCGACAGCACCCTGCCAGGGAAAAAATAAATAAATCAAATTTCAATCTGAAAGGAGTAATAGGATGTTCGAAGGAGTATTCACGGCAATAGTAACCCCGTTTACCAAGGATGGGAAGATAGACGAGGATGCTTTGAGGAAACTTGTCGATTTCCAGATCGATGGCGGGGTCAGTGGTCTGGTTCCAGTTGGAACGACCGGGGAAAGTCCGACCCTTGATCATGAAGAGCATCATAGAGTAATTGAAATAGTCATAGACCAGGCTGCAGGGCGTGTTCCAGTAATCGCAGGAACAGGTTCCAACTGTACCGAAGAGGCAATCAAAATGACTGCAAAGGCCAAAGAGGCTGGTGCGGCTGCCAGTTTGCAGGTAGCTCCTTACTACAACAAGCCGACTCAGGAGGGCTTCTACAGGCATTTTACAACAATCGCAGATACGGTGGATCTTCCCATAATAGTGTATAATATACCGGGTAGGTCCGGCAAAAACATTGAAAACTCAACGATGCTGAAACTTGCAGAACATACAAACATCATTGCAGTCAAAGAGGCAAGCGGAAACATCAACCAAATAATGGACCTCATATTGAAAAAACCCGATTCATTTACAGTTCTTTCAGGAGATGACAACCTCGTCTTTCCCATAATGGCTCTCGGGGGGAAGGGTGTTATTTCCGTGGCGAGCAACATTGTTCCCGATAGAATGTCGAATTTCGTAGGTGCCGCACTGAAGGGAAACTGGGAAGAGGCAAGAAAACTGCACTACTCCCTCTTACCCCTGTTCAGGGCTATCTTTATTGAAACAAATCCAATTCCCATAAAGGCAGCACTTGCAATGAAGGGTATGATAGAAGAAATCTACAGGCTTCCCATGTGTGAAATGTCTTCTGAACACAAGAAGGCGTTGAGAGAAGTTCTGAAGAATCTCGATATTCTCTGATTCAACCCTTCAATTCCAGTATTCTGTTGGATATCCTTACAAAGACTTCCGGTGAAAGTTCCTCGCTCCTGACACCGGCATTGACGCCTTCTATTTCAACTGCATCGAGGAGGAGTGATTTCTTGATACGTTTCAAGCTCGGATTGGTCAGCAGGTTGTTTCTAAGGGTCTTTCGCCTCGAGGCAAAGAGAGACTTTACAAGTTTGAAAAAGAACTTTTCATCAAGAGGCCTCAAAATATCCTTCCTTGGTATCATTTTTACCACCGCAGAAGTCACCTCGGGAGCAGGATAAAAAGAACCGGCTTGAAGCTCTCCCTCCTCCTCTATTTCAAATGCGTACTGACATAGAACGGAGAAAGAAGAGTATTCTTTGGTGGAAGGGGAAGCCATCATTCTCTTTACAAGTTCCTTCTGCAATGTGAATACTGCAACAGGGGGAAGGAAGCCACCCTCTATGAAGGAGAGTATTATCTGGGAAGAACAGCTGTATGGAAGATTCCCTGTAACTCTCTCGGGCTTTTTTCTTGAAAAAATCTCATCTGCTACAATTTCCCTATCACCCGATAGCACCTTTTTCCATGACTTCAGGAAATCCCCCTGGATTACCTTAAGGTTTTCTCTATCTCCGAATACCTCTTCGAGCCATGAGACGAGGCCTCTGTCTATCTCAAAGGCCAACAGATTCACACCTCTATCGAGTATAATTTCTGTCAGAGCTCCCAGGCCAGGACCGATTTCCCAGATCAGCTCGCCCTTCTCTGGGGCAAGGATTTCTACAATTTTCTCCCTTGCACCGCGATTTATGAGAAAATTTTGTCCCCATCTCTTCTTAAGACCGATACCTCTGCTCTTCAATACCTCTCTAATCTCTACGGGAGAATCGAAATTTATCATACCTCCCTTCCCTTCCTTCCATAGGGAAGTATAGAAATCAGACTCAAAAGAACAAACATCCAGAAAAATGAAATCGGAGTTTTCATAAAATCTATTTTAACACCTGGAACGCTAGAAAAAAACCTGTTTATCCCGAGAATCAAAAAAAATATGACCCGAATAATCGGAACAACCGGTCCGCATATTACATTGAACACTATTTTCGGCATAAAGAGCAATGGGACAGTCACCCACATAAAGAGACTTACAAAGGGAACTATGAGTAAGCTTGAAAGTATCCCTATAGGATGTATTTCACCGAAATAGAGCACGAGAAGAGGCGAGACGAAGATCTGCGCACCCAATCCGGCACTTAACGGCATGAGTATCAGAGGTGGCAGGTATCCCCGCAAGTAGAAGAAAACGATTTTTCCGAAAGTTACGATGCCAATAACTGCAAGAAATGAAAGCTGAAAGGGAATTCCAAAGAGTTCAACGGGGGTGATTATGATAACAACAATAGCTGTGAGGGCAACAACCTCCATGGAATTAATCTTTCTGTCGAATGAAGAGAGAAAAATGAAGAATATCAGCATGACAGTGGCTCTCCCCAGGGAGGCTTTCATCCCCACGATGAACAGATAAACAAGTAGAAAAGCTGTGATCACCATGGCTCTGATGAAACGTGGCTTCAAGGGAAAGAGTATAAAAGAACAGAGAGCGTACAGTATCCCAACATGAAGACCGGAGAGAGCGAGAACATGAAGGGTACCGGACATCCTGAAATTTTCTTCGATACTGTTGGAAATCATGTAACGCTTTCCTAAGAACAATGCAAGGAGAAAATCAGACTGGGGTTTGCCCAGTCTCATGATTTTGAAACGAAGACTCTTTAGAAGGCTGCTTCTCAATCTGTATGCAAGATTTACATATCCGGTTAAATGCAACTCTCTGGAATCTATTCTCCTTAGATACTTTTCAACACCCAGACCAAGCCGGTTCCTTCTCCGATTTTTAAATCTCCCTACTTTGCCTTCGAGCCTCTCTATAGCTATCTTGGTACCGGATGTCAATTCTTTGTTTCCCGCAATGGATACTCGGAGCTTAAAGTTGGCCATACCTGAATACCTCAAAGTCCTCGAAGTAACCCTAGTCACTTTCATTGTAAAGAAAGTCGTATCTCTCTCGAAATCATAGGTACTGTCGCTTATTACACTTCCAGCCACTGCAGAGAGCTCACCCCGGGGAATGCCGATAAACTCCCTCGAACTGGCAGATTCTCTAAAGATGATACAGCATGCGAAAATCAGAGGGAGTGTGATGGTTATAATCAGCTTTTTATTAAAACACGACTTTAGAGCCAGCAGGGTTACAGTAACTGCAGAAAGGGTCATTACAGGAAAGAGCAGCCACGTCCAGTGAGTATCATTACTGAAAATTAAGAGAGACATTATCAGGATGAGGGCAAATAGGAGATTTGGCGATACTAACTTTCTGTACACATACCCTTTAAAAGGGTATTTCTAACAGGATGCTTTATTTTTATGAATTAATTCTTACCACTTTATCTTTTCCAGAGCCTTTTTCGCCTCTTTCTTTATGGAATTACTGTAATTAAGGTACTGCGTATACATTAGGTCGTCGAAAGCAACCTTGTCACCGAGCTTCCCCAGGTTGGAAAGAACAGCCAGAATTATCTGACTGTCATATCCCTTACCCTTTTCCGTATAGGAATTCAAAAGAACGAGGTACTGTGTAAGCCTTAAGGCAGCCTTGTGAGTACCCATATTGCCAAGGCATGTAATTGCCTCCAGCAGCCGGCTCTTATCGGTTATACCTTTTTCATACTCTTCGATTGTCCTGTTTAGATGTTCTATCACAAGGTCCGTTGCCTTTGACCATTTTCTCTCGCTCAATGCCCTTATTGCTATAAAGCGGATTTCCCTGCTCGTCTGTCTTTCCAGGGTATTATTTGCCGAATAGTCCAAGGCTATATCCAGCGCCGTCTGAGCTATCTCACCCTTCTCGTCATCGGTGAGCTTTTCACTCTCCAGGGCCATCTCAAGTGCCGCCTTCTTCTCACCTATAGGTTGATTCTTGATGATGCCAATAAGCATCTCCTTGAGATCACCCTTTATCTTGAAAAGTGCCTCCTTGGCAAGGGTGGTTATGTTGTCCGAGTAACCGAGTATCATGGAACTAAAAAGAAGTGGAAAAGACGAGGGGTCTCCCAGTTCGCCGAGGCTTCTTACCACTTCGGCCACGACCTGGAGATCCGGTATCTTCCCACTCTTGAAGGAATTGTTCCTCGCATCGAGCCATTTGTTTATACTCTCGATAATCTCCTTGTCACCCTTGGCTACCACACTTAGAGCACGAATCGTTTGTATTCTCACGGAGGTATTTTCATCGAGCTGGAAAAGCTTCCATAGGGAGTATTTGGCTTTTTCATATCCTATGGTGGCAATTTGAGTTGCTGCAATTACAGATAGCTGCCTGAATCTCGTATCACTTGCTATGAGAGAGGCATTGTCCAGAACGAAATCGATTGCCTGAAGGTACAGGGGACCCATCTCCTTGCTCTCCGATTTTGCCGCATCCTTGAGGATTTGAATCTTCACGTCGAGGCTGGCAATTGCAAAATTTCTCTTGTACGCCTCGAGTAATTTACTGCTGTCCTGTGACCACCCGGATGTTACCGTGAAAAATATCAATATCGTAATAATGAACAGGAGTGCCCTTTTCATTCCATAGCTCCTACAACTCGTTTTTCTATATACTATATGGACTTCTATTTAAAATCAACGACTTTTATATAAAATTAAACTTGACCTGGGCAGGATATTGTATATAAAAGAGACATGGGAAAAGTAAAAATCATCTGCACAATAGGACCCTCCTCATCATCGATAGGCATACAGAGGGAGCTTATACAGTCAGGGATGAATGTTGCAAGGCTCAATTTCTCCCACGGAACGTATGAGGAGCACGAAGCCGTAATAAACCAACTCAAACTGGTAAGAGAGGAAACGGGAAAAAATATTGGTATACTGCAGGATTTAAGCGGGCCCAAGATAAGGGTCGGAGACATTCCGGGTGATGGTGTGCAACTTGAAGACAACCAGTATATAAGGCTCTCACAGGGAGGTTCTTACAGGGAGGGTAAAATACCCGTAATACCGGTGAATTATCCATACCTCCTTAAGGACATATCCGAGGGAGCCAGAATTCTCCTCGATGACGGGCTATTGTCACTTCAAAACGAGAAAAAAGAGGAAAATGCTCTCTACTGCAGGGTAACTCACGGGGGGCTCTTGAAGAGTCACAAGGGGGTAAATTTCCCGGATGATACACTTTCCCTACGCGCCCCCACTGAAAAGGATTTAAAGGACCTGAAATTTGGTATCGAGCATGGTGTGGACTTCGTCGCTCTATCCTTCGTACAGAGGGCAGATGACATTGTTAAACTTAAAAGAGAGATAGAAAGGCTTTCCGGGAATGTTTCTATAATAGCAAAGCTTGAAAGAAGCATGGCGATAAAAAACCTCGAAAACATAATCGATGTCTCTGATGGTGTGATGGTTGCAAGGGGAGACCTGGGAATTGAAACGGAAATATCAATGATACCAATATACCAGAAACAGATAGTGAGAAAGGCAAATTTACATGGTATACCGGTAATCACTGCCACACAGATGCTGGACAGTATGATTAGGAATCCAATTCCTACAAGGGCGGAAGTTACCGACGTGGCAAATGCAATCTATGACGGAAGCGATGCCATAATGCTATCAGGAGAAACAGCTTCGGGCAGGTACCCCGTTGAAGCGGTGAAAATGATGAGGCGTATTGCAGATCATGTAGAGGAAAATCTCGGTATAGACAGGAACTGGGTACGTGGCGAAGAAGAATACCTCGAGGTTACCGGAGAAGCTGCAGTGGCCAGCGCTGTATGCAAAACAGCAAAAAACCTCAATGCAAAGATGATCGTCGCCCAGACAATCTCTGGTAAAACGGCAAGACTGATATCCATGTACAGACCCCAGACACAGATAGTTGCCGTTACTCCACTTGAAAGCACATACAGAAAGCTTTCCCTTGATTGGGGTGTAGAAACTATTCTGCTACCGGGTATGGAAGAAGATTTCCTCGAAACGGTTAAAAAGACTGAAAAAGAGTTACTCTACAGAGGAATGGCAAAGAAGGGCGATCTGATAGTAATCTCCGCAGGGATTCCCGCTGCACGCGCGGGAGGAACGAATCTGCTTAAAGTCCATGTTCTCGGGCAACAGTAGTTTCGAAAATGAAGGTACATAAACCGTAAATCGGCTACTCTCTTAATTCGAAGAGGCCAGGCTCTTTTTCTGGGATGGTTCCCTCTCCCCGAAGAGATTGTATACATAGGTGAGAATTCTGTTTTTCACGGATGCACTCGGTTCGACTGCCTGAATATGGAGTACCGACCTGTTACGTTTTTCATCGAAATTAACACCCTTGACAATCCCACACATTACTATAACCTTGCCTGAGAGTTCAAACTGAATCTTCAGAGGAAGACCAACCTTTGCCCTCCCTCCTATAAGAACCGCCGCCCCATCTTCGGAAATGTCCAGAAGTTTGCATCGCAGGCCCCGTTCTGTTTCTTCGTTCTCATTGGCCAGGTCTATGGATTTCAAGGGATATATTTCAGCGGGAATATTGGTCTCTACCCTGACAGACTTCCTCTTCTGTGTCCTTATCACCTTGTCGGTATGGGCAACATGTATTATGGGGTATTGCCTTTCGATGTAATCTTCCAGAACTTTTGTCTGGAAATAGTATCCGGCATCGTCTTTCCTCCAGAAATAAACCCCGATTTTCTGCCCCTTCCAGGAAAATCCTTCCGGCATCCTCGGTCCTTTAGGATATGCGAGCGCCATGTACCTTGGAAGGTTTTCAACAACCATGGAAAAGAAGGGTCCCTCGCCGGGAAGCATTATCCGCAACCGCTGGTGGGTAGGGATATTTCTCGTGGATTTCAACCCCACCTTGTACTTGGGAAGTTCGAATTCAACCTTTTTCCTCAATTCAAAGAGCTTCGATATAAGAAAATTTGCTTCAGGATCGTTTTCCATGTTCTTGGATCTGTATTTGAGGATTATGCCCTTTATCGATTTATCAAGCTGCTTGATAGACCAGAATAGTGCTGTTGGGTTCTGGAGCTTGTTTTCCACTGCAATTTTTCTCAAAAGGTTTATCTCTCTGAAAGTGAATCCGGACTCTTTGCCCTTTGTGTAGAATTGCAGCCATGGGAAACTACCGCCACCGGCTCTCCGCATCAATACGAAGATAACAGCAAAGATTACAATAACTATTAGTAGTATAATCCACATACTTTTATTATCGTTTAACCTATCTTAAACTAAAAGTCAATTATACTTCAATGATTGACATTGGTAAACTATTAATTTTTAATGTCTATGAAATGTCTATAGGGATAAACAAGCTGGATATAGAGAAGAGTCTTCAGATAATGTCCCTTAAGGGGAATATCAATCTCGTACAGCTTAAAAAAAGATACAGGTACCTCATAAAGAAGTATCATCCCGATAAACACCCCGAAGAAGCAGAATGGTACACGAGGATGATGCAGCAATTCAATGAGGCCTATACTATTCTTCTAGAATACCTCCCCACCGTAGAAGGTCAGGCCGAGGATAATGACAATACGATTACAGTGGCCAATGAAAAGAAGAAGAACACGGACCGGCCAGGCGCCTGGGGCTCCCAATCTTCAATGGAAACGGTTACCTGGACGATGGAAGATATCGAGCGAGAATGCCAGCTTGGTGATGAATATCTCGAAAATGCCGTTCTGCTTGGCTGGCTTCAGAGGTATCCCAGGGACAGATTTGCAATTTCAATGCGGGAGGGACTCGAAAAAACGGTGTCACTGTTGAACGAAGAAAATTTCCAAAGGCTCATGGAAAACAGCAGAATAGCCAGTTATTTCAAGACATTGTTTTCGGTATTTCTCAGAGCCACCGAATCGGGAAAGATGCGCCCGTTTCCCATCGCCAAGAACTCCACCAAATTTATGAGGCATTTTTCAATCGCCAACAGTTATCTGGACAAGGGGATAAGGCATTTCTACAGGTACATGCACCAGGGCAACGTGAAGAAGTACAACAATGTTCCCGTATCCTTTCTCGACGATTCGGTAAGGCTCTACTCTTTCATGCTTCCGGAAAGTACAGACGTGGCAATTCTAAGATCGATAAGAGCCAGAATTGAACTAGCAAAACTATTCCAGACAAGAATTCTTAAGGAAAATCTTTGGAATCCATGGTTCAGATACTAGGGGAAATAGTACTTATTTTTTTCTCTTTCTATTTCCCCGGGATACTCTGGCAATTCTCGCTCTTTCAGCAAAATACCACCAACCTATCCTCTTACATGCTACAATTCATAACGATAACCATTCCGCAGATTTTACTCGTTGTCTATATCATATGGTTAAAGGAGAGAAGTAATATACGAATATTTGGAATCAGAAAATTAAAAGCTTCCGATCTCCTCCAGGCCGCTGTAACGCTCCTGGAATTATTTACAATTTTAATACCCACCGCCCTGCTCCTGTTTATCATACCTGAAACGGCACGTGAAATAGTGTCTTCGGGGTTCAGGTGGAAACTGGGAAACATCAGACAACTAGGCATAGCGCTGATATTTTGTCTCACCATAGGATACAGGGAAGAGCTGTTCTTTCGTTCCTACCTTCTAACTCGATTCGAACAGCTTGGTATCAACAGCATAGCTTCTGTATCAGCAGGCACATTGCTCTTTGCGATGGGACATATCTACCAAGGATACCTGGGTTTCTTCGTCGCCCTCATTCAGGGAGTTCTCTTTTCATACCTATTTCTTCGCAAAAGAAATCTTCATTCCATAGGAATTGCACACGGAGTGTACAACTTTATTGTTCTTACCTTAACACTTGTATATAAAGGCTTCTGAAATCACTTGCCCTCGTCAAAATAATTATATATCTTTTTAGTTCATGAAACATAGAAGTATTGTAATATTAGTATTAATTCTACTGGTCATTTTTATTTCATCCTTCCTGCTTATATCCTGTTCCGGAAAGGAAAAGGTGTCGAAAACAGTAAAGCCGACACCCGAGGTACCTTCACCTGCAAAAGATACAGAAAGCGGCACAAATATTTCGAATTCCAGTGCTGACTCCGGTTCCGGTACTGCCAAAGATGAAAGCGATAAAACAACTGCGATACCTGCTTCCGATGAAGTCAAGCTTGACAAAATACAGCAACTCTTTGCAAAGGAAGGTTTCCAGATACCAAAGAACGAACTGGCCTCCATAGATTTCCAACTGGAGGATCTCGAAGGAAACAAGAGATCCTTGAGCTCTTTCAAAGGTAAGGTGGTGTTCCTGAACTTCTGGGCAACATGGTGCCCGCCATGCAGGGCTGAAATAGCTTCCATGGAGAAACTATACAAGCGCCTTAAGGGCAAGGGACTGGAAATCATCGGTGTGGACCTACAGGAAGACAAGAAACTTGTAAGGGACTTCGTAAATGAATACAAGATGACATATACGGTCCTTCTCGATACCACTGGAAGAGTCGGCCAGATATACGGGGCACGGAGTATCCCAACATCATATATCATCGACAGAAACGGGATGATCATGGCAAGGACAATAGGCGGCCGGCAGTGGGATACCGAAGAGATTCACAACCTCTTCAATGAAATACTGAAAAAATAAGAGATCAGCAATAATGAACCCTGCCCAGTTAAATATAGCACTGGCATTCATTGCAGGACTTCTCTCCTTTCTCTCCCCCTGCATACTTCCACTGATCCCATCGTATCTTTCATTTGTCGGTGGCATTTCGTACAATGAATTGAAGGATGAAAAACATTCCAGGATGGGGATCTTTATAAATACCCTCCTCTTCGTTCTGGGATTTTCAGTAGTATTCATTACACTGGGGGTACTGTTCAGTACCACAGGCATGTTACTCGGCAATTTCTCTCAGGTCATTAACATCATAGCAGGAATCATCGTCTTACTCCTGGGTTTCAATTTCATTTTCGACTTCTGGAAGATTCTCGAGATTGAAAAGAAATTCCACATAGAGAGGAAAAGTGGATATTTCGGTTCTATAATCATCGGAATGGCCTTTGCTGCAGGTTGGACTCCATGTGTCGGACCTATTCTTGCAGGGATACTCTTTCTAGCGGGAACTTCAGGAAATTTACTCCAGGGAGTTGTACTTCTTACAACCTATTCCATTGGCCTTGGTCTGCCATTCATAATGGCAGGGCTCTTTTTCAATACATTCTCACGTAACACGGAAAGGCTAAAGCCTTACATGAAATCGATAAAGATAGCATCAGGAATATTTCTTATAATCGTAGGTATCCTTATTATTCTTGGTCGCCTCCAGAAATTCAACGTTTTACTCTTTTCCCTTGCAAACCGAGTAGAAAAAGCACGGGAAACCTATCCCATAGGCTTGCGAAATATCTTTACTCTGATTTTTCTTATTCCCGGTATAGCCATGCTGATACATTATATAAGGAAAGTTATCAGAGAAAAAAAATTACACCCCGGATGGCTGATCTTTACGATTTTTCTTATCACGCTTGGTATACTTACCTTCACCGGCGTAATAGACATGTCAAGATTGATAACATTCTGGTTCACCTTCCAGGGAATATGAACTACAGAACTCCATAAAAAACTACCTTTACATATAGCCCAGAATAGGTTAGATTTAGTTCTTACCAATCCTGCGTTTTAGATTAATTCTATAGGGAGGTTTTCCTTGGACATTTTTGACAAATGCTACAAGTTCACAGAAGCGGCAGAAGCACAGGAGAGAGGTCTCTATCCCTTTTTCATTCCCATAGAAGAGAGTAAGGGAAGCCGGGTCGTAATGAAGGGCAGAGAACTCATAATGATAGGTTCCAACAATTATCTCGGTCTCTCATGGGACCCGCGGGTACAGGAAGCATCGATAAAGGCAATAGAGAAGTACGGAACAAGCTGTTCCGGTTCCCGATTTGCCAATGGGACACTGACCCTTCACGAAGAACTGGAAGAAAAACTGGCCAGATTCGTAGGGAAAGAGGCAGCTCTTTGTTTTACAACCGGATACCAGACAAATCTTGGCGCAATATCGGCTCTGGTTGGCAGAAATGAGCATATAGTTACGGACAGGTACAACCATGCATCCATAATGGACGGGATATTCCTTGCAACTGGATTGAAAGGAGGGGTAAATATACATCGCTACTTTCATAATAACCCTGACAGTCTTGAAAAAACACTACAGAGAATCCCGATAGATGAACCAAAGATCATAGTAACCGACGGTGTATTCAGCATGGAGGGGGACATAGTAAAACTTCCTGAGATCAGGAAAATTGCAAGCAAATACAATGCACGGTTGTATGTGGATGATGCCCACGCAATAGGTGTTATCGGGGAGAGAGGACGAGGAACCGAAGAGTACTACAACTATGAGTATAAGACGGATCTGGTTATGTGTACATTTTCCAAATCTTTCGGTTCCCTCGGAGGTTTTGTTGCCGGAGACAAGCAGATTATCGAATACATAAAACACTTCGCAAGGCCATTGATCTTTAGCGCAAGCATGCCGCCTGCGACAATAGCCTCGGTGAGTGAAGCTCTTCGTATAATCGAAACAGAACCTCAGCATGTAAAGAGACTGCAGAGTATCGCGAAAAAGATGATAGATGGTTTCAAGTCGCTTGGTTTCAATATTGGAGTAGCTGAAACACCCATAATACCGCTCATAATAGGAGACAATGAAAAGACATTCCTATTCTGGAAGGCTCTCTTCGAAAACGGTGTCTATGCAAATCCCGTTATCAGCCCTGCGGTCCCTCCTGATCGCTCGCTGATAAGGACTTCCTTCATGGCTATCCACAAGGATGAAGAATTGGACATGGTTCTGGAGATAGCAGAGAGAGAGGCAAAGAAGCTCGGTATAATATAAACATGGTATAATATATGGGACCGGTCTTGGAAACCGCCTCGTAAAATATTGTTTTTTAAGTTGTTATGGAGCCGGTTTTTCCTTAAAAAACACCTACAGACATCAGTCGCTTTCTCCTCTCCTTCAAGAGACCCTTCTGAGACCTTTTCCACAGATTTTCTATGGATTTGGATATCTCTTTTTTCAGGGTGGTGGCCACCTCTTCCGGGTTTTCGTGGGCACCCCCCGGTGGTTCCGGAACAATCCTGTCTGCAATGCCCAGTTCCTTCAAGTCGAAAGCGGTAAGTTTCATAAGTTTCGCAGCTTCCTTTGCCTTGCTGGAATCCCTAAGGAGTATCGATGCACATCCCTCCGGCGAGATCACTGAATAGATTGCATTCTCCAGCATTATAAGTACGTCACCCACACCAATTCCAAGTGCTCCCCCTGAGCCTCCCTCGCCTATCACTACCGTAACAATCGGTACCTTAAGTGTCGAAAAACGCTTAAGATTCACGGCTATTGCCCTGCCAATACCCCTCTCCTCCGCTGCTATGCCACAGAAGGCGCCTGGAGTGTCGAGGAACTCGATAAGGGGCCTTCCGAACTTTTCAGCCTGTTCGGCAAGTCTTAAGGCCTTCCTGTAACCCTCAGGATGGGCCATCCCGAAGTTTCTCTCGATATTCTCCTTTACATTTCTCCCCTTCTGATGGCCTATTATCGTTACAGGCAATCCGTCGAGCAGGGCAAGCCCTCCTACCATGGCAGGATCATCGGCAAATAGTCTGTCCCCGTGAAGTTCCAAAAAATCATCGAAGATCAGACCAACATAGTCCAGTGTCGTCGGTCTCTTTGCATGCCTTGCAATTTCAACCCTGCTCCATACTGAATCCTCGAAAGATCTGCTTTCCAGTTTCTTTAAGAGGCTCCTGTACTCAGCTGATATATCAATCCCGGATTTTTCCGATATAGCCTTCAATTCTTCGATCCTGGATTTTATTTCATCGATCTCCATTTTAATTCTCCTCGATTCATCCGATAATCAAATGATCTCCCCTACGGGTAAATTTATGGATAAATCGTATGGATACCCTGTATCCTTCATACAGACACCCCGATGTAGGGATTGTGAGTTTTCAAGAGAAAAATCAGGGTATTCTTTAAATCTCTTCTCTCCACCACCAGGTCAACAAAACCTTTTTCGAGTTGAAACTCCGAGCGCTGGAATCCATCGGGAAGCTTCTGGTTGATTGTTCCCTCTATTACCCTTGGCCCTGCAAAGCCGATAAGGGCTTCCGGCTCTGCAAGGATAATATCACCAAGCATTGCAAAAGAGGCTGTAACTCCGCCTGTAGTTGGGTCGGTTAGGACAACAAAAAAAGGAAGCCTCTTTTCTTCCAGAACGGAGAGGGCTGAGGCCGTTTTACTCATCTGGTAGAGTGAAAAGATACCCTCCTGCATTCTCGCCCCACCCGAGGCGGTAAAACCGACAAGTGGCAGGTTCATATCACAGGCGAGGAGTATAAGTTTCGTTATCTTCTCACCAACGGCGGAACCCATGCTTCCCATCATGAAATTAGGAGCCATCACGAATATAGCCGTCTCGTATCCACCGATTTTCAAACTCCCCGTTACGACAGCCTCCTCGAGACCCGATTTCCTCTTGTACTCATTCATTTTTTCTTCATAGCCAGGAAAATCCAGTGGATTCCTACTCCCTATCTCGGAAAAATATTCCCTGAATTCTCCCTTGTCAGCCAGCATCCTTATCCTTGAAAAAGGGGGCATCCTGAAATGATAGTTGCATGATGGACAAAGATAAAAATTCGATTCAAGTTCCTCGGCAGACATCTTTTTTTTACACTTTTTACAGACTATCTCCCCTTCGGATTTTTCTCCGTGAATCTTAGCAGACTCATGTACGGTCTTTCTGAAAAAAAACCTTTTCAACGATTTCAACCCTCCTTCAGGATTTTTAGCAACTTATCGCCGTAGGAGTTCGACCTGAATTCACTATTTGTAATAATCTTCTTCAATAGTTCCATATTCGTTTCAATTCCTCCGATAAAGGTCTCCTCCAGAGCCCTTTTCATTCTCTCGATCACCTTGCCCCTGCTTTCTGCAAAGGTTATCAATTTCAAAAGAAGCGCATCGTAGTACGGTGAAACGAAGTAACCAGGATATATATGAGTATCGACACGAACGCCAAAGCCACCAGGTGCAATGAACTCCGTTATCTGCCCCGGTTTCAATGCATTCACCCTACATTCAAGAGCATACCTCTTTTCCATCAATTCCTCTCCGTCAGAAGGAAATATTTCAGATAGATTTTTACCACCCGCCGCCATTATCTGGAGGGCTATCAGGTCCTTGTCCACAACCATTTCAGTCACCGGGTGTTCCACCTGTATCCTCGGATTCACTTCCATAAAGTAGTATTCATTGTCTGAATATAAAAACTCCACCGTTCCCGCGCCGACAAAATGCAGCTCTTTAAGGAGTTTTACGGCATCTGCCTCTATTCGTTTCTTCACCTCTCTTTCTATGCATGTAGCAGGCTGTTCTTCCACAATCTTCTGATGATTTATCTGAATGGTGCAGTCACGTTCTCCGAAGACAAGCACATTTCCCTTCTCATCGGCAACCAGTTGAACCTCAACATGCCTGGGGTTTTCAAGAAATCTCTCTACAAACAGAGTACCATCACCAAATGCAGCCATAGCTTCCTTAGAAACGAATTGCATCGCCTCTTTAAGCTCCTCCTCCCTTCTTACTATACGAATTCCCTTTCCTCCGCCTCCGGCCGATGCCTTGAGAAGTATGGGATAGCCTATCTCTCTTCCAACCTCTATCGCTTCATCCAGGGTATCAATAGAACCCTCACTACCTGGAATTATTGGTATGGAAAGTTCGGTTGCGAGCTGCCTTGCCCTTATCTTGTTACCCAGCGCCCTCAGTGTTTCCGGCCGTGGACCTATGAAAATCAGCCCATTCTCTATTACCCTTTCTGCAAAATCATCATTTTCTGCAAGAAAGCCAACACCTGGATGTACCGCCTGGCACCCCTTTAACAGTGCACCGGCAATTATATTTCTTACATTCATATAACTGGCAATAGCCTCTGCCGGCCCAAGACAGACAGTATCGTCTGCCAGCTTTACACCCAGAGAATTCGCATCCTCCGTTGAATAGCCAACTACTGTCCGAATGCCCAATTCCCTTGCTGTCCTGATGATACGTACGGCGATTTCACCACGATTCGCAATGAACAACGAGTCTATCATGGCATCAGTCTCTCACAACCTCAAAGAGAGGGGTTCCGAATTCCACCTTCTCCCCGTTTTCCTGGAGTATCTCTCTTATCATGCAATCAAACTCGGCTTCTATACTGTTCATCATCTTCATCGCCTCGATAATACAGATCACATCTCCCTTGGACACCTTGGTTCCCTTTTCCACAAAGGGGGGGGCATCGGGAGCAGGGGCTCTGTAGAATGTACCAACCAGGGGAGATGTGATAATGGTTACCTTTTCATCTTTTCCCTTTTTGATCTCTCTGGATACGATTTCTTCGGTTTTTTCCGATTTAACACTACTCCTCTTTAGTTTCAGGCTAATCTGTTTGTTGGAGAATTCCAGCTCGGTAAGACCGCTTTTCTCGAATAATGCGATGAGGTTACTCACCATTTTTTCATCTGAAATCATCCCAGCTCCTCCTAGACAAAAATAGAGCAAATAAACGACCACCCGGTCTAATTAAATTGATGGGAACTTATCACAGGTGGCGCTTAATGTCAATGCCTACTCGACATGTAAGCCATAAATAGTATAGAATCGACTGCAAAACAAATTGAAATCGGAGAAGGATTATTACATGAGAGAAACTGAAAAGCTTCTTCCGCACAGAGACCCTTTTCTCTTCGTAGACAGAATCGAAAAAGCCGACAGGGAAGAGATAATAGGTTACAAGAGATTCAAAGAAGACGAGTTTTTCTTTAAAGGGCACTTTCCGGGCTATCCCGTCGTTCCGGGAGTGATCATGATAGAATCCATGGCACAGTGCGGTGGAGCCGGGGTAAATAAACTAGGCATTCTCGGGGATTCACTGATCTTCCTTGCCACCGTTGAGAAAGCCAAATTCCGCAAACAGGTAAGACCGGGCGATGAGATCAGAATGGTGATAAGAAACAAGAGAATATCAAAATCCATGTTGAGACAGTCAGGAAAGGCCTATCTTGGTGATGATGTTGCAGCAGAAGCAGAATGGCTCTGTCTCGTAGGAAGAGAGTCTTCCTGAAAACAAATCATTTCGATTTGTTTACCTCTCTCTCGATTTCTTCCAGTTCCTCCAGGTCGATTATCTGATCCTCCGTTTCCGGTTCGGGAACTCCAAGCTCGGTAATATCTATATCCTCTACCCCGTCTTCTTCCTCCGAATCGATCACTTCGAGTTCTTCTACCTCTCCTTCCTCAACTGCCTGTGAATTGACCGGAGCTCTCTCGGCGTTCACCTCTTCGAGAATCGTGTTGGCAAGCTCTCTACCCTCTTCTTCCCCGGCTTTCTCTTCAGTATGAGGTTCCTCTAGGGTAATCTCAAATTCCTCAGCTTCCTCCTGTTTCTCAACCTCTTCCAGGCTCTCCGGTTCTTCCACTTCTTCCAGCTCGGCTGTTTCTTCCTGCACCTGCTCCTTTACAGCGGTGGATTCTTCCACCTCAATTTCTTCAAGCTCAGGAAGTGAAACTTTTGCTTCTATTTCAAGGGTCTCTCCGAGCCAGGAAAAGGCTTTCGCCAGTTGCTTTGTCATATTACGAAGTTCCTCGGAAACATCAAGGACATTCCTGATGGCTACATCCACTCCCGCAAGTCCATCCTGAATCTCTATGTGAGCCCTCGAGACACTCTCTATTGCAGATGTATTCTCTTCGATCATCCTTCGTATGGATTCACTCTGCTTTACAATCTCAGAGAAACCCTCACCCAATTTCTTTACCCTCTCGACACCGGCGTCTACATCCTTGCCGGATTCTTTTATCAGATAGTTAACCTGATCGGAAACCGTCTTCGTGAGATCGGCAAGCTTTCTGATTTCATGTGCCACGACTGCAAACCCCTTACCCTTCTGACCAGCCTTGGAAGCCTCTATTGCAGCATTCAATGACAACATGTTCGTCCTGTCAGCTATTCCTATTATCTGGCCTACCGCATTCTTGATCGTATTGGATTTCGTCCTCAGTAATTCCAGCTGGGCTACGGTATCCTGAATTTGCCTGTTGAAGTCTGTAATCATCTCGTCTACCCTGTTTGTGTAGAGGAGGATTTCCTTTTCCTTTTCCATTATCCTGTCTTCTACCTTTCCTGCCTCTTCAACGGTACCCATTATTTCCCCAATCGAGAGGGCCTGTGTTTGAGCACTCTTGGTCAGTCGTTCTGAAAGCTTTATGCTCTCCAGGTTTCTCGTTTCCAGCCTTTCCTTACCGTCTTTCACCTTCTCTATGAGTTCCCAGTCCTCTTCGACCCGTTCTATCAGTTGCTCGGTAGTCTCCTTGTACAATCTCTTCATTCTTTCTCTGTCCACGAGCAGGGAATGACCTATCAGTATCATAATCAGAATGCCTGTAACCGAATCATAGATATCCGTATTGTGAAAAATCAAATTAGCGAAATGCGTGTATGCAAGGGTAATGAATAGGAGTATGGAAAAGAAACCCAGCGAGACCCCTGCTACTATGCCCTTGGTTGCCGAATAGAAAGAAAAACCAATTGCCATGGATACCGTTACAAGCAGAACAAATCCCTCTATGAATTTGAATATCTCCATCTGTGCCATATTCTGAAGGAAAATGCCCGATATACTGAATCCGACAACGGGTAATATCAGAATGAAGATATTCAATTTGGTGGATATCTTTTCGTAGAGAAAAACAAAGAGAAGAAAGAAAACCACCATCAATTGCTCCGAAAGGAGAGAGAGTTTTACAGACCATATGTAGGGCAGTGCCATCGTAATGATATCATTGAAAAGGTAGTGAAGAGCCGCCGCAAAGAGGAAAAGACCAAAAAAGAGATAGTAATCCTTTTTCTCATAGAAATACATGACAAACAAAACAGGTGCCGTAAGAAAAAAGATTACTCCGAGGAGCATTGCAAGCATGAAATGAAGAAAATTTGCCGTGGCCAATTTGAAATACATGACCGATGCCGGAAGGATCTCGATTCCGGATTTTATCCAGGCTCTGTCCATAAAGGATAATTTGATGTAAATAATCCTGTTCCCCGATGGCATCGAATCGCCGCGATTGACCGGTATTGGGAATACGCGTGATATATTCGGATTTGTATAAATCAAACCTCTTGATTTTATTATCTTGCCCGACTTGCCAATAAGAAGATTACCCAGGTAAACTTCATAGACAAGGCCCGAAGGCCCTATCATTATTGCAGACGGCTCACTTAAGGGTGGGAGTTCCTTCCTGAGCCACACATATCCTCTGCCCCTATTACGTAGAAAGGAAAAGTTAGCCGGGAGATCGATATCCTGCCAGCCGGAACCCGGTATACCACTCGTTTCTTCACTTACAAAACTGTACTGCCAACCCTTGCTAAAATCGAAATGATCAGTCCATGCAGGGAGAAGCACAAGTAGTCCCGCCGTGATAAGTATCAATATGAATATTTGTCGCCTTAGCATCGTCGCCTTCCTGAACTTTACAATAAAAATATCGGCATTGACTCCTCTATATTCCAACTATATGAAAAATATGTCAATCGAAGGAAAAACCTTTCATTGACAGCAGCACCGGTTCATGATAGCTTATCAAATAAAAATTACTTAGGAGAATATTAATGCAGGAAACGATTCCAAAACTATTTAGAGAGATCGCAGAGGAACACGCCGACGAGCCGGTTCTCTACTACAGGGAGAAGGATACCAGCTTCAAGATAATCAAGTATGGCGAACTGTACGAGCTGGTAAGCAGCTTCGGTGCGGGACTCATGAGCCTCGGTGTTTCCAGGGGAGATCACGTGGGGATAATTTCTGACAACAGGAAGGAATGGATCATTGCCGATCTTGCCATACTCGGAATAGGTGCGGCCGATGTGCCGAGAGGTTCCGATTCCACGGCGGATGAAATTAAGTATATCTTGAAACACGGTGACTGCAAGGTATCCCTGGTGGAGAATGAAAAACAGCTCGAGAAGGTTATTTCAAAGCTCGACGGCTCTGATACACTTGAAAAACTCATTGTAATGAATGGCAAGTTCAAGAAGCCCAGGAAAAAAGAGGCGGAAAAACTTGAAATCTTGAGCTTCCAGGAGGTAATAGAGCGGGGAAGGGAGAAGCTTTCAAAGGACAAAAGTATATTTGAAAAGGAAATCGAGAAGGGTAAAAAAGACGACCTTGCGACAATCATATATACCTCCGGTACCACGGGGGAACCAAAAGGAGTAATGCTCTCTCACAATAATTTTATCTATCAGGTAAAGCAGATACCCAAGGTTCTCGATATCTCCAAGGGTGATATCTGGCTCTCCGTGTTGCCTGTATGGCATTCTTTCGAAAGGATAATAGAGTACGTATGGATGGGTTCAGGTACAGCCCAGGCTTACTCCAAGCCCGTCGGCAAGGTGATGTTGAATGACATGAAGGAGGTTCGTCCCTCATTCATGGCTTCCGTTCCCAGGATATGGGAAGGAATAAGGTCTGCCATCCTAAGGAATGTCAACTCAGAGGGGGGTGTCAAGAAGGCTCTCTTTCATTTCTTTCTATACATTGGCATGGCACATTCGACCCTCCTCCAGATGTTCAAGGGATTGATGCCTCAGTGGAAAAAACACTACAGGTGGGTGGATATTACATTGAGCATTCTTCCACTAATAATCCTTACCCCCTTCAAGCTTCTCGGCGACCTTCTCGTTTTCGGAAAGCTAAAGAAGCTGCTCGGCGGAAGATTCAAGGCTGCTGTCTCCGGAGGCGGCGCTCTTCCCCCACATGTAGACAAATTTTTTGCCGCAGCGGGTATTCTGCTTCTCGAGGGATACGGCCTCACCGAAACTGCACCGGTTATAGCAGTCAGAAAGCAAAAAGCCCCTGTTCTCGGTACGGTTGGTCCACCCCTGGATGGCACAGAGGTACATATAGTGGATGATCAGAACAATGTTCTGCCTCCCGGGCACAAGGGTGTTGTAATGGTCAAAGGCCCCCAGGTAATGCTTGGTTACTACAAGAAACCCGAGGAAACGAAGAGGGTCCTAAGCGAGGATGGATGGCTCAATACAGGCGATCTCGGAATGCTTACTCACAAAGGCGAATTAAGGATAATCGGTCGTGTAAAAGATACGATAGTCCTTCTTGGAGGAGAAAATATCGAGCCTGATCCCATCGAGAGCACGATTCTCCAATCAGACTACGTGGATCAGGTGATAGTCCTTGGCCAGGATCAGAAGTTTCTCGCTGCTTTGGTAGTTCCCAACTTCGAGAGGATAGAACAATATGCAGTTGAAAACGAGATCCCCTATGTCGAAAAACAGGATCTCATCGATAGCGCCGAGATCAACGAGCTGATATACGACGAGATCCATTCCAGAGTAAGCCCCCAGAATGGTTTCAAGAGTTTCGAGCGGATATACAGGATAAAGCTGCTTCCAAAGCCCTTCGAGGTTGGAAGGGAACTCACTCAAACATTAAAGATGAAACGGAATGTTATAAACGAACTCTATGCAAATGAAATAAAGGAGCTCTTCAGTTGATTTTTTCCGGGCTTGACCTTTCCAAGTGTAATTCCTCCGGATTGTCCGGTGCGGGCATAGAGATAGTTACGGATATGGGTGATATATAAAAAAAGGGGATAGGCTGAAACCTATCCCCATATAGCTTTGAGGCAAAAAAGGGCAAGGAAAGGAGGTGAAACTTGCCCACCAAAAAACCTGTTCTTACCGCCTCCAAATAAAAAACAACTTTTATTTATATAAGTTACAATTGATTTCAGTTTTTTTAAAAAGCCTGGCAACGACCTACTCTCCCATCCCCGTGCCAGGGACAGTACCATCGGCGCTGGAGGGCTTAACTTCCGTGTTCGGAATGGGAACGGGTGGTTCCCCTCCGCTATGGTCACCAGGCTAAATTATTCTTCAATCTTGACATACATGTAAGTGAGTTCTTCTTTAAGAAGGGGTAACGAATGATATGGTCAAGCCTCACGGTAAATTAGTACTGGTCGGCTAAACATGTTACCATGCTTACACCTCCAGCCTATCAACCAGATCTTCTCTCTGGTACCTTCAGGGGGATTTAATCCCCAGGGTTGCCTAATCTTGAGGCGGGCTTCCCACTTAGATGCTTTCAGCGGTTATCCCTTCCGAACATGGCTACCCAGCACTTACCCTTGGCAGGATAACTGGTACACCAGAGGTCCGTCCACTCCGGTCCTCTCGTACTAAGAGCAGAACCTCTCAAGCAACCAACGCCCATGGCAGATAGGGACCGAACTGTCTCACGACGTTCTGAACCCAGCTCACGTACCGCTTTAATTGGCGAACAGCCAAACCCTTGGGACCTGCTCCAGCCCCAGGATGCGATGAGCCGACATCGAGGTGCCAAACCTTCCCGTCGATGTGAACTCTTGGGGAAGATAAGCCTGTTATCCCCGGAGTACCTTTTGTCCGTTAAGTGACGGCGCTTCCACTCGCCACCGCCAGATCACTAAGACCAGCTTTCGCTCCTGCTCGACCTGTCAGTCTCGCAGTCAAGCCCCCTTATGCCTTTGCACTCACACGCTGATTTCCATCCAGCGCGAGGAGACCTTCGCGCACCTCCGTTACCTTTTAGGAGGTGACCGCCCCAGTCAAACCGCCCACCTGACATTGTCCAGTGACAGGCTTCTCTGCCACCGTTAGAAACCTAACCTATGAAGGGTGGTATTTCAACGTCGGCTCCACTAAGGCTGGCGCCCTAGCTTCTTAGCCTCCCACCTATCCTACACATCATAAGCCAAGTCCCAATGCCAAGCTGCAGTAAAGGTTCACGGGGTCTTTCCGTCTAACCATGGGTAATCGGCATCTTCACCGATACTTCAATTTCACCGAGCCCCGCGTCGAGACAGCGCCCAGATCGTTACACCATTCGTGCAGGTCGGAACTTACCCGACAAGGAATTTCGCTACCTTAGGACCGTTATAGTTACGGCCGCCGTTTACCGGGGCTTCAGTTCAGAGCTTCGCTTACGCTAACCCCTCCCCTTAACCTTCCGGCACCGGGCAGGTGTCAGTCCCTATACCTCTCATCACTGATTAGCAGAGACCTGTGTTTTTGTTAAACAGTCGCCTGGGCCTATCCTCTGCAACCCCCAGTAAGTTCAATACCAGTCGCCCAGTATCTCCCCCACCAAGGGCCACACTTCTCCCGAAGTTACGTGTGCATTTTGCCGAGTTCCTTAACGCGGGTTCTCTCGAGCGCCTTAGAATTCTCATCCCGCCTACCTGTGTCGGTTTACGGTACGGTCCCTGATAACTACCCCTTAGAGATTCTTTCTCGGTACTATGACTACACCCGCTTCGCTTAGGATGTCCTCCGTCCACTCGCCTTAACAGCTCACCCTCCAGATCCGGATTTGCCTGGACCCTTCCCAGGACTCGCTGCTTAGACCCGGATAACCACCACCGGGCCGGGCTTCACCTCGTACGTCATCCCTTCGGCTTCCGTTATCAGAGGTACTGGAATATGAACCAGTTTCCCATCGGCTACGCTCTTCAGCCTCACCTTAGGGGCCGACTAACCCTGGGCAGATTACCTTTACCCAGGAAACCTTAGGCTTTCGGCGGACAGGTTTCTTTACCCGTCTTTTCGTTACTCATACCGGCATACTCTCTTCTTCCACCTCCAGCAAGCCTCACAGCTCGCCTTCTTCAGCTTAAAGAATGCTCCCCTACCATGTTACTTACGTAACATCCAAGGCTTCGGTACCAGACTTAGCCCCGCTACATTATCGGCGCATGACTACTCGACCAGTGAGCTGTTACGCACTCTTTCAAGGTATGGCTGCTTCTAAGCCAACCTCCTGGCTGTCCCAGCAGTCACACTTCCTTTCCCACTTAGCCTGGTTTTGAGACCTTAGCCGTCGGTCCGGGCTGTTTCCCTCTCGACCATGAACCTTATCGCCCACAGTCTCACTCCTACTCATCATGTTATGGCATTCGCAGTTTGGTTGGGTTTGGTACCCGGTGAAGGGCCCTAGTCCATCCAGCGCTCTACCTCCATAACACTAAAGTAAGGCTGACCCTAAAGCCATTTCGGGGAGTACCAGCTATCTCCGAGTTTGTTTAGCCTTTCACTCCTATCCACACCTCATCGGTGCCTTTTTCATCAGACTACCGTTCGGCCCTCCACTGCGTTTTACCGCAGCTTCAGCCTGGACATGGATAGATCACTCGGCTTCGGGTCTACTCCATGTAACTTGCCGCCCTATTTAAGACTCGGTTTCCCTTCGGCTCCAGCACTACCATGCCTTAACCTCGCTACATAGAGTAACTCGCCGGCTCATTCTACAAAAGGCACGCCACAATATGTGTCTCCACATACCGTGACCGCTTGTAAGTCTACGGTTTCAGATTCTATTTCACTCCCCTCACGGGGTCCTTTTCACCTTTCCCTCTCGGTACTTCTTCTCTATCGGTAACGACCAGTATTTAGCCTTGGAAGGTGGTCCTCCCAAATTCAGGCAGGATTCCTCGTGTCCCACCCTACTCAGGTACCATACCCACTGAGCCTTAACTATTTCAAGTACGGGACTTTCACCCTCTCCGGTAGCCCTTCCCAGTAGCTTTCCTCTATAGTTAAGGTTTATCACTCAGCGGCCAGTCTTGCACCCAGCCCAGTATGGCCCTATTACCCCCGTAACACAACAGTGCAAGCCTTCTACATGTTACGGGTTTAGGCTCCTCCCCTTTCGCTCGCCGCTACTAAGGGAATCTCTTATTGATTTCTTCTCCTCCAGGTACTTAGATGGTTCAGTTCCCTGGGTTGCCCCCTACAAGGCTTTACCCCCGTAGGTGACTAGCATTCCAGCTAGCCAGGTTACCCCATTCGGCCACCTGCGGATCTCTGGATGTTTGCTCCTCCCCGCAGCTTTTCGCAGCTTACCACGGCCTTCCTCGCCCAGCCGTTCCTAGGCATCCACCGTAGACCCTTATTCGCTTGACCATATCACCCCTTACCCCTTCTTCCCTTCCCTTCTCACTCACTATGTCAAAGATC